>NZ_JBSIPG010000002.1:0-1040592 GCF_054075145.1 Flavobacterium xizangense
GCTGGTGAACCCGCACAGATCGTGCTGTCCGAGGCTGTAATATCAGAATCAAGTCCCAAAGGATTTACCGTCACCACTACCGCCTTTCTGGTATTGATGGCATTCTCGCATACCCCGTCTCCGCTTACACTCACATAATAAGTCGTTGTTGATGCCGGAATTACAGTATAAGTATCTCCAGTGCTTAAAACGGTTGTTGTAGTCTGGTCGGCGTACCATCTGAAGACCGGAGTGGTGACTGTAGTGGATGAAGCCGTCAGGGTAGCTGGTGAACCCGCACAGATCGTAGCGTCCAAGGCTGTAATATCAGAATCAAGTCCCAAAGGATTTACCGTCACCACTACCGCTTTTCTGGTATTGATGGCATTCTCGCAGACCCCATCACCGCTCACGCTCACATAATAAGTCGTTGTTGATGCCGGAGTTACAGTATAAGTATCTCCCGTGCTGAGCACCGTTGTGGTCGTCTGGTCGGCGTACCATCTGAAGACCGGAGTGGTGACTGTAGCAGATGAAGCCGTCAGCGTGGCTGGTGAACCCGCACAGATCGTAGCGTCCAAGGCTGTAATATCAGAATCAAGTCCCAAAGGATTTACCGTCACCACTACCGCTTTTCTGGTATTGATGGCATTCTCGCAGACCCCATCACCGCTCACGCTCACATAATAAGTCGTTGTTGATGCCGGAATTACAGTATAAGTATCTCCAGTGCTTAAAACGGTTGTTGTAGTCTGGTCGGCGTACCATCTTAAGACCGGAGTGGTGACTGTAGCAGATGAAGCCGTCAGGGTAGCTGGTGAACCCGCACAGATCGTAGCGTCCAAGGCTGTAATATCAGAATCAAGTCCCAAAGGATTTACCGTCACCACTACCGCTTTTCTGGTATTGATGGCATTCTCGCACACAGCATCCCCGCTCACGCTCACATAATAAGTCGTTGTTGATGCCGGAGTTACAGTATAAATATCTCCCGTGCTGAGCACCGTTGTGGTCGTCTGGTCGGCGTACCATCTGAAGACCGGAGTGGTGACTGTAGCAGATGAAGCCGTCAGCGTGGCTGGTGAACCCGCACAGATCGTAGCGTCCAAGGCTGTAATATCAGAATCAAGTCCCAAAGGATTTACCGTCACCACTACCGCCTTTCTGGTATTGATGGCATTCTCGCAAACGGAATCCCCGCTCACGCTCACATAATAAGTCGTTGTTGTTGCAGGAGTTACAGTATAAGTATCTCCAGTGCTGAGCACCGTTGTGGTCGTCTGGTCGGCGTACCATCTGAAGACCGGAGTGGTGACTGTAGTGGATGAAGCCGTCAGCGTGGCTGGTGAACCCGCACAGATCGTGCTGTCCGAGGCTGTAATATCAGAATCAATTCCCAAAGGATTTACCGTCACCACTACCGCCTTTCTGGTATTGACGGCATTCTCACAGACCCCGTCACCGCTCACGCTCACATAATACGTAGTGGTTGTTGCAGGCATCGGACTGTAGGTAGCTCCAGTGCTGAGCACCGTTGCGGTGGTCTGGTCGGCGTACCATCTGAAGACCGGAGTGGTGACTGTAGCAGATGAAGCCGTCAGCGTGGCTGGTGAACCCGCACAGATCGTAGCGTCCGGGGCTGTAATATCAGAATCAAGTCCCAAAGGATTTACCGTCACCACTACCGCTTTTCTGGTATTGATGGCGTTTTCACAAACGGAATCCCCGCTAACGCTGACATAATAAGTCGTTGTTGATGCCGGAGTTACAGTATAAGTATCTCCCGTGCTGAGCACCGTTGCGGTCGTCTGGTCGGCGTACCATCTGAAGACCGGAGTGGTGACTGTAGCAGATGAAGCCGTAAGCGTGGCTGGTGAACCCGCACAGATCGCAGCGTCCGAGGCTGTAATATCAGAATCAAGTCCCAAAGGATTTACCGTCACCACTACCGCCTTTCTGGTATTGATAGCATTCTCGCAGACCCCATCACCGCTCACGCTCACATAATACGTAGTGGTATTTGCCGGCGTCGGACTGTAGGTAGCTCCAGTGCTTAAAACGGTTGTTGTGGTCTGGTCGGCGTACCATCTGAAGACCGGAGTGGTGACTGTAGCAGATGAAGCCGTCAGCGTGGCTGGTGAACCCGCACAGATCGTGCTGTCCGAGGCTGTAATATCAGAATCAAGTCCCAAAGGATTTACCGTCACCACTACCGCCTTTCTGGTATTGATGGCGTTTTCACAAACGGAATCCCCGCTTACGCTGACATAATAAGTCGTTGTTGATGCCGGAGTTACAGTATAAGTATCTCCAGTGCTGAGCACCGTTGCGGTCGTCTGGTCGGCGTACCATCTGAAGACCGGAGTGGTGACTGTAGCAGATGAAGCCGTAAGCGTGGCTGGTGAACCCGCACAGATCGCAGCGTCCGAGGCTGTAATATCAGAATCAAGTCCCAAAGGATTTACCGTCACCACTACCGCTTTTCTGGTATTGATGGCATTCTCGCAAACCCCGTCTCCGCTTACACTCACATAATAAGTGGTCGTTGATGTCGGAGAAGGACCATAGATTTCTCCTATTGAAAGTGGCGTCAAAGATGTTTGATTCGCATACCAAATGAACTCAGGATTAATAAGAGATGATGATGCGGTTAAAACTGCAATCTCACCCGAACAAATAGTCTGATCAGCCACAATTATATCTGCGTCCGTCGCTAATGGATTGATTGTCACTGTCACCGCCTTTCTGGAATTTTGAGCATTTTCACAAACTCCATCCCCGCTCACACTCACATAATAAGTCGTAGTTGAACCTGGTGAGGGACTGAAAGTTGCTCCATTATGAAGTATAGTTGTTGTCGTCTGGTCAACATACCATCTGAATACTGGAGTAGTCACTGTAGTCGATGAAGCTGTCAAAACAACTACATCATTTGGACAAGCTGTGATATCTGTAGCTACTATATCGGTAACTGTTGCTAAGCCGTTAACTGTAACTGTCACAGCTTTTCTTGTATTAATAGCATTCTCACAAACTCCTGTACCAGCAACACTTACATAATACGTAGTAGTAGACACTGGTGAAACATTATATGTGGCTCCAGTACTCAATACTGTTGAAGTAGTTTGATCAGCATACCATCTGAAGACCGGTGAAGCAATACGTGAAGAAGCGGTCAAAGAAGCAGTAGAGCCTCCACAAATTTCTTGATTATCGGCAGCTATATCAGATGATGTAGCCAATGAATTTACTGTTACTACAACTGCTTTTCTGGTATTAATACTATTTTCGCAGACACCGTCTCCACTTATACTGACATAATACGTAGTGGTATTTGCCGGCGTCGGACTGTAGGTAGCTCCAGTGCTGAGCACCGTTGCGGTCGTCTGATCGGCGTACCATCTAAATATAGGAGTAGTGACACTGGAAGATGAAGCTGTCAAAAAAGCCGCAGAACCAGCGCAAATTGCTAAATCACTAGCCGTTATATCTGAAGCCAATCCCAAAGTATTTACCGTTACAGTTATCGCTTTTCTCGTATTCGGATCATTTTCACAAATAGCATCTCCTTTCACACTCACATAATAAGTTGCTGTTGAAACGGGTTGTACATTATACGTTGGTCCAGTACTAAGTACACTTGTAGTGGTTTGATCAGCATACCACGTAAATACAGGATTGGTTACTGAAGAACTTACCGTCAAGGAAGCTGTACCTCCTGGGCATATTTCAGTATTATTTCCTGTAATATCTGCAGCTGAGGCAGGCGGATTTACATTTACTGTTACTGTCCTTGTTGTAAAAGCAGAAGGACAGCCGCTGACACTATTTACAGTATAGGTAATTGTAGCGGTTCCAGTTGAGTTACCCGTAATTACACCATTTGCATCTACAGAAGCTATTGTTGCATTGTCAACAGTCCAGTCTCCACCAGAATCTCCATTTGTAGTAAACGTTGTTGTTTCTCCTATACAAACATTTTGATTTCCTGATAAAGTACCGGGATTTACTTGAATAATATTAACCGCATAAGTTGAAGGTATAACGGTACAGGTGCCAGTCTGTATAATGGTGTATTTTATATTTACAGTACCTCTCGCAACTCCCGTCACTAGTCCGCTTGCATCTACCGTTGCAATAGTAATATCTTCACTTTCCCATAGCCCTCCAGGGGTACCGCTCGAAATTAATGCAGAAGTACCACCAACGCAAATATCTTGGTTTCCTGATATAGTACCCGATTCTGCAGCATCTTCGACAGTAACGGTTCTTGTTGCGAAGACATTTGTGCATCCGCCCGTTCCAGTTATTGTATAACTTATTGTTGTAGTGCCAGCTAATAATCCCGTAATTATTCCACTGCTGTCTACAGAAGCAATTGTAGGGTCAAGACTAGACCATGTCCCCCCTGCATCACCATCTGAACTAAAAGTGGTCGTTGTTCCCTGGCAAATATTTTGCGTTCCTGACAAATTTCCTGCATTTGGTGGCGCAGTTATGGTCAAAGTTACAGGAGTCCGCACTGCTGTGACACATGTACCATTATTTCCTTGTGCATAATAAGTAATAGTACCAACAGCACTAAGAGTTGGAGAAGCTACGATATTGCCCCCCGTAGCGGCATCATACCAAACAACAGACTGACCAGCGGGAACACTGGCGGTTGCTGTTAGTGTAGTTGGAAAACACCCCTGAGATGATACGGTTGTATCTACTGGAATACTTGCGGCGGTTAATGTAATTAACGCATTGTTAGATATATTCCCATCTGCATCTCTTCCATTATAAGCAATTGGCGTTGGACTTATTACACTGCTCGATTCTGGTTCAAAAGTTACTTGTCCAGATGTATTGATTTTCCATATTCCATCTCCTGGAATAGTCATTTGTATTATATCGCCAAAAACATCTACAACAACATTTGTTGCTGTGCCGGGATTCACTAATCCTGTTGTAAGTGGGACAATAACTTCTCCTGTAGTGTCATTAGAGAGTACATTAATCAGACCAGAAGGTGAACCAACATTAAAACAGGCAAAATCAGGCGTTGCAGCTGGAAGCCCAATAGCATAATCTTCGACTTCACCATCCATAAAAGCACCGCCAGAATCAGCAGTCGTTATAACTTCTGTGGTTACTCGCACCCTAAGATATGTTTTTGCATGTCCGGATGTATTGGTTAAAGTAACATTATTCCATGTAAGGTTTACGCTTCCTGACAATGTTCCTGCCGGCGTTGTTGCGGTAGTTCCTTCCTCTGGCTGAAATATGCCATCGTTATTCCAATCAATCCATGCCGCAAAATTTGCTGGAAGCCCAGTATTATTGTGATAACTAGTAGCTACGGTATAACTGCTGATTAATTGTCCGTTGTTTGTCAATGGAGGAATTGTCTGAATTCCATCATCATCAATGGAAGCGTCTGCCAATACAGATGGCGAACCATCGGGTTCTGTATAATTATTATCCCCTAATATTAGTGTTCCCACAACGCCATGAGAAGGCCCACCTGAGGCAAGCAATGTTTTGTAACTATCTGGTGCATCTCCAAAATCTGAACTTATTGTAATTACTATTGGACTTAAACCTGATGCCTGAACATTGGACTGCCCCGTAACACTCCAAATTCCTGTCATCAAAAAGAAATCCGTTACTTTGGTCGTCGTTGATGGTGGAGTAAATAACACCTGATGGTTTAGATCATCAGGTGTTCCAGATCCTCCATTAGTTGTTTGTCTTCTAATAGTCATATTATTAGGCAATGCAGCGGCAGCGGTAGCTCCAATTGAATTGCTTATTAAAGTCCTCCAGCTATGACCTGCTGCAGAGGTATTGATTGATTGATTGGTAAGTTGTGTTGTTGGTCCGCTAATAATGTAAGGAACATAAGTATTGCCATCGTAGCCAAAAAAAGCAACCCATTCAGCATTTCCATTGGGAGTGCCATGAACTCCATCAATGTCTAAAGCAAGAAAATTGATACTGGAGATAGGTCTGCTGAAATAAATTCTAAAACCAATGCTGGAGCTACAGTTATTCCCTACTCCATTATCAGCATTTTGAGTATTTGCCATTTGAATTTTAGTGAAATTTGAAGGAGTCCTATCTCCAACATAAGCCGGAAGCGTAACTCCGGTAAATAATCCGCCAATATCTGGTCCTGCTGTTCCTGAGCCCGCTGTACCTGTAGAATGTGTTGCGCCGCCTGTAGTTATTAGCTGTGCTTTTACAATAGTTCCATCAGGCATTCTTTTTCCGTTTGGCATTGAACTTAAAATATCAGCAATTGAAAAACTGTAATTCGTTTGAGCAGATACACTTGTTATTAAAAACACTGTAACAAATACTAATAAGATTTTAAATTTATTTTTCATTATCGATAAATTTTAATGTTCTATATTTTTTCTTTCAAATAAGCCTTAATCAGAATTATAAAGCAGTAATAATAAATTCGCTTCGTCTGTTGGCTTGATGTTCTTCTTCAGTACATTGAACTCCATCTGCGCATTTATTGACAAGCTGTGTCTCCCCGTATCCTTTTCCAGTTAATCGATTTGCAGCAATACCATTCTTAATGAGCCAATTAATTGTCGATTTTGCTCTTCTGTCAGATAAAGCTTCGTTGTATTGGTGTGTTGCTCTACTGTCTGTATGCGAACGAATATCAAGTTTCATCGCAGGATAGTCATTTAAAACAACCAATATTTTTTCTAAATCTATGGCTGCTTCCGCCCTAATATTAGATTTATCTAAATCAAAGTATATCATTTTTATACCAAAACATTTACCCAAATCATCACCAACAGTTACCCTGCATATGGATTTCTCTAATGCAATTGGCAAACTTGTTTTACCACTTGTTTTTTCAATCGTAACTGGTATTTCTTTTGTAGTATAGTCTGATTTTTCGGCTCTCACGTGATATGTTTTGCCACATTCTACAGAAAAAGAATAATTTCCTGAATTATCTGAGACCATAGTATTTACAACTACCATCTGATCGTCAAATAAAGTGACTTTAGTTCCAGGCAAAACGATTGCAGTTTCAGCATCGGTAATGACACCATAAAGTTCCTGAATACAATTAAGTCTTCTCGTTTCTAAGAAACTGTAGATATCATCAGAACCCTGGCCACCATCTTTATTTGAACTAAAATAACCTCTTCTGGATACTGGGTCAATGATGTAAGCAAAATCATCTTTAGGAGAATTAACATCAGCACCTACATTTTGGATATTGCTTATTTTGCCATTTGAATCAATATTGGCTGCAAATACATCCAAACCTCCCAGGCCGGGACGACCATCTGATGAAAAATAAATTTCATTTTCATTTGTTAGATAAGGGAATGTTTCTTTTCCTTCTGTATTGATTGTAGTGCCAAGATTTTCTGGTGGACCATAACCGCCATTTGGATTTATGCTTACTTTATACAAATCGGACTGCCCGATTGTGCCCGGCATATCAGAAGCAAAATAAAGTGTTTTTTCGTCAGGACTTAAAGCAGGATGAGCTGCACTGTAATTATTACTATTAAAAGGAAGTTCGGTGATATTTGACCATTTATTATTTTTATCTAATGTGGCTTTATAAATTTTGATAAAAGTACTTCTACTCTCATCTTTTCCCTTTTTTCCGTTGAGGTAATTATTTCTGGTAAAATAAACTGTTTTTCCATCACGTGTAAAAACCGGAGACGCTTCATGAAATTTTGTATTTATCGCAGATTTAAACTTATTAACTTTTGTCGTTTTTCCAGATTCCGGATTAATATCTGCATCATAAATATTAGTAAAATATTCGCCAGTCCATTTATGTTTACGCTGCGTAAAATTTCCAGTATCTCTAGCAGAAGCAAAATAGAGCTTGTTGTTATAAACAAATGATCCGTAGTCTGAATACTTGCTATTTACCCCTGCATCTTCAATTTTATATCGTCCAGAATTTGCTTTTATAACCTCTAAATAGTTTATATCTTCTTTATAAAGCTTGCCTCTGTTATCATTTTTTGATTGAAGATAAAAATCGTCCATAAGCTTATTTGCTTTGCTTACTTCGCCGATTGATTTTAACGATTGCGCATATCTGTAATAATACTCTTGTTCAACAGCTTTATTCATTGCAAACAGCTCACCGTACCATTTTGCTGCGCCTGAGAAATCTGAATTAAAATAATAGGAATTTCCTAGTTTTTTAAACATGTCCTCAGATTTATATCCTTTATTTGCTACTTTTTCGTATGTTTTTATCGCATCGACATAAGCATAATTATCATATTTTTTATCTCCGGAATTTACTTTGGCTTGCTGCGCATAACTGCCAAAAGAAAAAGTACTTACAACTGTAAGGAAAAGTAGTGTATAGTTTTTCATGATACTTTTTATTAGAAGAAACGAGGAGTTGTGATTTTGCCATTATTTATGAAGAATTCATAGCGCAGAAATATTTCGTGCGAACCAGAATTATAGTTTCTTAATTGGGTGGTTTCCTGATCGTAGCCGTAACCAACATATAATCCATCTGTGATTTGAAATCCTGCCAAAGCACTCACGGCGGCGTCCCAACGATAGGCAACGCCTAATGTCAGTTTTTCAAAGAATAAAAAGTTAGCAGATACATCGACCTGAAGTGGTGCTCCTTCAACCATTTTTGTCAACAGTGCTGGTTTAAATTTTATTTCTTGAGAAAAATTAAAAACGTAGCCGCCTATCAAGTAGTAATTTATTTTGTCTTTATAAATTGCTACATCATTGTCGTCATATCTGTTGGTTTGAATAAAGTTGGGGACAGACAATCCAATATAAGCTCGGTCTGAATGCCAATAAATTCCAGCTCCTACATTGGGAGATACATCGCTGTCTAAATTTTGAAATTGAGGATCACCTTGATTTTCAGGATTTAGTTTACTTGCATCAAGATTAAAGACGTCTACTGAACCTTTTATCCCGAAAGAAAGCTTCCAGGTTTCTGATGTAGGAATAGTATAGGACAAATCTACAGAAAACTCATTCTCATTTGTAGGCCCAATTTTATCGTTGACTAAAGATGCGCCAAGTCCAATATTGCTATTGTTTATTGGAGTATTTACAGAAATTGTATTTGTTTTTGGTGCACCATCTAACCCTACCCATTGATCGCGATGCAAAGCAAAAATACTCAGCACGCCGCGAGAACCGGCATAGGCAGGATTTATGTTTATTGTGTTATACATATATTGCGTAAACTGCGCATCCTGCTGTGCATAACTGCCGCAATATCCAAATAGAAATACGTAAAAAAGTAGTTTTTTCCTCATCTTTCAAATTTTAAAATTTAACATTAAGGCATGACGAATTAGTCATAAGAACTAAGGTTCTTCAACAAAATCAATAGAATACATGTTTGATTAGTCAAATCAGTTCCAATAGGTTTATTGGAATCTTACAGATTAGACTAAAGGGAAATGATAAAATTTTTAGGAGTATAATATTCGGTTTGGAAAATATAAAGTGAATCAACACTTTATCAAAAGGCTTAAATTGGTTTGGCTGATAAATAATTTTAAATTCTAATAAATACTTAAATGACTTAAAAAAAGTGGGGCCAAAAATTCATGACAAAATGAGTTTATCATGAATTGATTTATGATGGGGTAGGCAAAAAAATTTGAGGGCAGAAATTCAATTAATAATACACTCATTTTATTGATCAGATAAAATAAGGAAATCTAGTTCTCATATCATTTCTTTTACAATGAGTCTTGGTTAACAGTCTACTTAAAAAAAATCAAAGAAAATAATTTTAAAATCTCTAAAGATTCAAAATTTGAGTAGTTAATCCACTCGCTCAATCATACTATTATATAAAAATTTCTGGTTACGAAAATTCAAAAACTCCAATAATAGTATTAAACCTCTTACAAAACTAAATAATTAATATTGATTACCAATGTTTTACAATATGGTTTTTTTTTAAATTTTAACATAAAAAATACTATATTGATCATTTATCTCTTTTTTGCGAAGATGTACAGAAAATTAATCATACATATTTCGCTTTAATATTTCATCCCCTATTACTTTTATCAGGCATCAGTAAATATATGTGACCACGTATTTTAAATCATAAAAAAAGCTGCCTTTAATAGGCAGCTTTTGGTAGCATGGGTAAAAATTAAGAAATCTCAATCATCCTTATTGACTTTTGTCTGGCTTGCTCCAATTTAGGAATAGACAGCAGTAAAATTCCATTTTCGTAACGGGCACGAATTCCATCTTCGTCCACGACATTTTTAGGAAGCATAAAACTTCTCTGGAAAGATTGATAACTGAACTCTCTGCGCGTGTAATTTTCTTCCTCTTTATTTACTTGCTCTTGCTTAAATGAAGATATAAGCAGTTGTCCATTATCAAGGGTAACCTTGAAGTCTTCCTTGTTCATGCCGGGAGCCGCAACTTCTACTTCATAATTCTCGTCAGTTTCTTTAATATTTACCGACGGAAGTGTGGTACTTGTGGTTGAAAAATTGTTGTTTTCCCAATTGAAAAGATCGCGGCCAAAAACATCATCAAAAAACAAACGCTGGAAAGCCGGCACGCGGCCTCCGTTTCTTTTAATAAGATTCATAACAGTAATTTTTAAAATTGTTGTACAATAAATTTTTGAACTTGCACAAAGGTGTGCAACAGAAAAAAAACAAAAAATATGCCATCTCCTAATTCTGACAATTTATCATAATAAATAATGAAAAAATGTCATTTTAATCTATTAAGAATGCCTTTTTTTGACAGTACTTATTTTTAATGTTAAGAAAACATCACTGCTTTTGTTTTTTTTTATAATCCGAATTTAATAGTGTCAGGAAAAAATGTTACTTCACCCGTAGTAATGTCGTGCGATCCCCCAACAATTCCAATTTCACCATTTTCAATCATTTCTTTTAAAATTGGACTGCGTTCCATTATTGATTTTACGGTACGTTTAACATTGATGGCCGACACATTCTCTACAAAAGAAGCATTGCCTGAATTGCGGTTTTCTTTTGTCTGCGTTTCATCATCCACCGCTGGTCTTATTTTGGTCAGTAGTGCCGTCAGGTTACCCATTTCAACATGGTCACAAGCACCTTTTACTGCACCGCATTTTGTATGGCCTAATACAACAATAATTTTTGATCCAGCCACTTTACAGCCAAATTCCATACTGCCCAGGATGTCCTCGTTGATAATGTTTCCGGCGATACGCACACTGAAAATATCCCCAAGTCCCTGGTCAAAAATTAATTCCGCAGAAGTTCGGCTGTCTATACAGCTCAGAATTACAGCGAAGGGATGCTGTCCGTCTGAAGTTTCATTGGCCTGTTGCAAAAGATTACGGTTTATTTTTAGATTGCTTACAAATCTCTGGTTTCCTTCCTTTAAAAGTTCTAAAGCCTTAGAAGGAGTTATTGCGGCCTGCATTTCTTTGGTCAATGTTTTCATTTATGATTGGTTTTAAATGTGATTCTATTGCATGTCTCCGATCCAAATATAAGAATTTGTAATTTAAAAGTTAACCAGACAATTTACAGAATGATTTACACATATAAATCTCTGGGGCCTCTTAAACAATACTGTTGAGATATGTATATTCCCTTATTTTAGTCTTTGAGAGCAAGCGCGGTCTCATCAAATCTACAAATTGTCTCCAGTTTGTTCTTTCTCTTCTCCATCTCTGACTCAATGATAGGGGTAAAATTGTGACGAAACACAGCAAAATTTCTGTCATGAAAAACACGAAGTTGCCTAGAACTTTCTCACAGCCAAAAGGCGCCAATTGAAGGCAATTGACGTCTTTTTATCTTATTAACAAAGAAAGATTTTTCAATTTGAATAGTCTTTCCGACTAAAACATAAAACGGTAGGTCATTTTTATCAAAAAAGTATTAGTAGGTTTTCGTCCTAAAAGAAGAGAATCTAATTCTGTTACTAAATTTTCATTCGGATTTCCGTTTCCTGTTATTCCTTGTGACCACACTAAAAATAGTTCTGAACCGGGAATATATTCCCAACGCGCTACTAAATTAGACCGGAATTGTACAAAAGAAAAATCAGGATTCGAAATAGTATAATCGACTGTGTCATTTGTATCTTCATCTATTTCATACCTATTTTTAGTCTCATTAAATTCAATCTGATTTTGATTAAACAAGCTTATACGGTCACCATAATATTTCGCAACAGGATTTATTACTTTATTAAAATGGTTATACCGTCCTCTCGAAATAAAAGGTTGTCCATAATACTGAATAGTTAAATTCGGGTTTATATTATAGTCAAATCGAATGGAAGCACTTAATGTATTCTGAGTTAAATTGGCCGTAATATATCTTGCTTCTTTATTAAAATTAGTCTCAGTAATGTACTGCAATTTATTTTTATTTGAAGACAAAACCGGATTGATAGAAAGCATAAAAGAATTAACAGGCTGATAGATTAATCCGAGGTTAAGCTCTGAATATGAAAAAGAATTATCTTTCCCTTTGTTATCATATAGAGCAATACTATATCGCAATTTTTTCCTGCTGTCTGATGAAACACTAACTGATTTAAAAAAGTCTTCAGAATATCTAAATCTCGGGCCACCCTGCAAAATCGAATTAGAATAGTTTACAGGCTTATAAATAGCAGAAACTACAATATTCCAATTGTTTTTTAACATAGCATCAGACCCCAAAGTATATTGCATTTTATTATAATTTCCTTCAAAATCAAAGATTGAAAACTGCTCTAAACTGGTTGCTATTTTTCTAAATGCACCAAAGGGTTTTAAGGTCTCATAAGACAGAAAAGTGTATTGTTTAATTTCATCGGCTTGTCTTAAAAACCCAATATCGTTTAATTCCAATTCCGGCGATCTCCAAATTACAGATCCTTTATAACGCCAGTTTCCAATGCTTGCCTTTCCCATTTCAAATTTTCCTCCGGTTCCTGTCAGCGATGTTTTTTTGGGATCGACAGACAAATGTCCCGCATCTGTACGCTGAAACAAATGTGTCATGTTTCTTTGTGTGGCTGTTATTGCTTCTTCGCTCCCATTAACCTTGCTAATAACAAAATTTCCTTTAAAGTAATACTTCCTGTTTTTCCATTGATTCCTAAAATCAATTCCGGCTGTATAAGCAGATTTATGTAAAAATTGAAGATAATCAGTCTCCAAATTTCGATTGGTTCCTGTAAACATCACTCCAAAATAACTTTTTCTATTATTAAAATCTTTTTGAGCACGTCCAACGAAATAATTGGTTAAAGGTTCTACAATTACTTCTCTTCTCTCATTATTTTCCTGAATTTTTGCATACTCTTTATCCGTTACACTTTCGAGTATTCCAATTGACCAGCCATTTTTTGTTTTTCCACTAAATTTTGCTGCTCCCAAAATAGTTGTATTATTCGGGATTGTCATAAAAGCGCCATCAGGGATATTGGGTTGTCCGTTGGGATTTCTGCCAATTCTGCGGGAATAAAACAAATTATCCTGATCATCAGCAAAAGTGTAGTTGAAAATATTTTTATTCTCAACAAAAAAAGGTCGTCGCTCGTCATAAAAAACCTGAAAACCATCCAAAACGATTGCAGCAGGATCGGCTTCTACTTGTCCAAAATCAGGATTAATTGTTAGGTTCAGCGTTAAGTCATTGGTGATCCCTACTTTAGCATCCAAACCACCATTTAGTTTAAAGTCTTTTCCTGTTTTAAACGGATTTCCGTCTTCTTGAGGATATGTTTCTAATTTAGAAAGAACAAAAGGCTGGATTTCTATTTGTCTCTGGGGAGATAAACCAATTAAACCATGTAATTCTCCAAACTCACTTACCCAGCCAGGAGCATCAAGAGGAATTCGTTGCCAAACAGAGCGTTCTTCTGTTCTGAAATATCTTCGCGTAGATTGAAGGCCCCAAACTTGTTCAGGGGCATCGCTGAATTTTAGCTGACTTAATGGGATTTTGATTTCTGCAGTCCATCCTTCATCATCAATATTAGTTTTTAAATACCAAATCGGATTCCAGTTTCCTTCCCACGTTTTTCCATTGTCCGAAATAAATCCATCGCTTTTTACACCTGCTACAGAGGCCGCAAATGAAAAACTCGTAAGCTGATCATTATGGCTACTGATATTGATTTCGATCCAATCTCCTTCAAAACCATCACGTCTTGATAACCTTTTAACTATCCCTTTTGGGCCTTTATCATAACATCTAAAACCGAAATAAATAAACTCTTTATCATATACAATCTTAAATTTGGTTTGTTCGATAGGTTTCGTATTTTCGTTAGGGAGATTTTCAATGTAATCTCCCGTCCAATCAACAATATTCCAGCTTTCGTCTGTTAAATATCCATCAATGACTGGAGCAGTCAAATCTCCTAAGGATTTTGTGGTGTATATTTTCTTGTTGATTTTGTTTTTTTGCTGTCCAATACCTAATTGAAACATAAATAGTACTAAAAACAAAACTCTTTTTGAATAAATTATATTCCACATTTTTACAAAATTGATTTTCATCAGAAGGAAACCGAATTACTTATTTAATTCTAATACCCACATCCTCATAGCCGGAATTGTGGTCTTCTTTATTGAAAAGACTTCATCTGTCACTACATTTTTAGCCGAGCGAAACCCTTTTGTTCGTTCAGTATACTTTTCAAAATCAACTTCTTTTTCTGAGTTACTTGTATTCATAACACACATAATCGTTTGCCTTTCATCATATCTGAAATAAACATACAAGCCCTCTACTGGAATGTAATGCATCATTTTTCCTGTTGTTATTGCTGAAGCAGTTTTTCTGAAATTAGCTAGTTTTCGAACTAAATCCTGGGTTGATTTTTCGGCCTCTGTTAAACCTTTTCTTGTAAAGGCGTTTTTAGCATCTGTAGTCCATCCACCAGGAAAATCAGCGCGCACTAAACCATCTGGGGCTTTAAATCCTTTAACCAACACTTCTGAGCCATAATACAATTGTGGAATTCCACGACAAGTAAGCAACCATTGAAAACCCATTTTTTGTTTCTCTACATTTTCTCCAACAACTGAAAAGAAACGCGGCTCATCATGATTGTCTAAAAGCAATACTTTTTGCATTGGATTTTTACTTAAAAAATCACTGCTAAGTGTATAATATAATTTATTCACTCCCTCTGTCCATCCGAATGGCTGTGTGAGTGCGGGAATGATTCCGTAATATAAACTCTGGAAATCAACAACTGAAGGCAAATTGCTTTTGAAAGCAGTTTCCATATTATTTTGTTCAAAGTAGGCCTGATTAGCAACTCCATGTACCATAATTTCTCCAAAAATGGTCATTTTAGGAAATTCATTTAAAATGGCTGCATTGCATCGATTTGCAAAATTTAAATCATTGTAAGTATAGGTATCTAAACGAATACCATCAATACCAAAGGTCTCTATATGCCAAATACAATTTTGAATTAAAAAGTTAGCCATATAAGGATTATCCTGATTAATATCAGGCATGATTTTATCAAACCAGCCATCGCTCATTTTTTTCTGATCTGATTTTGCTACATAAGGATCAAACAGTGTTTGTTCTCGATAATTGGTTTGGGTATACTCTGGCCAGCGATGAACCCAGTCATTTTCTGGCGGATCTTGTTCAAGAAAATGATAAAGACCAAAATGGTTGTAAACAGCATCAAAAATAAGTTTCATACCACGCTGGTGTAATTGACTACTTAATTTTTTATAGACTTCATCTCCTCCATAACGTGCATCAATTTTATAATGATCTGTAATTGCATAGCCATGTTCTGTTCTATTTAGCATATCATTTTCCATTACTGGCGTGAACCATAAAGTGGTAATTCCCAATCCTTGCAAATAATCTAAATTGTTAATTACACCTTGCAAATCACCGCCATGACGATCATACATTTGACTCCTGTCTAAAGATTGATCTCTCATTCCTTTTACATGATCATTAGTTACGTCTCCATTACTAAAACGATCTACCATAATAAGATCAATAAAGTCAGCTGAATTTACACCTTGAGCATATAACGTTCCGTTACCCGATCTTCGCTTGTAGATTGGCCAGTTAATTTTTTGTTTTTTTCCTTGTTGATTAACTTCAATTGTAACATTGCCTGGAAGAGTTTCGGCAGAAATCTGTATATCTACTGTCAAATATTTTTTATTCGAAAATTGATGTGTTTTTATAATTCTAATGCCAGGATAATTTATAGTAACATTATCAGATGTGAAAGCATTTCCAGTACTGCGGATGAGTAACTGAATAGAATTTGTTTTCATTCCGACCCACCAATTTGTCGGATATACATCAATGTTTTTTGCATTCATCACAAAGGTTAAATGCATTAAAATCAAGTAAAAAAGTAATCTTTTATTCATCTTTGGCTTTTTTTAAATTAATATAACTAGCGAAAGATATTTTTCTTTATTAGCTTAAAAAAGCAACTTATTTAAACGACATGATTTGTATTGTAAACAGCAATTTTCAATTGAAACAAAAGCACTATTTTTACATTTAGACAAAACACAACCAAAATGAATGTACTAACCTACGATCCTGAAAATCGATCTCAGAAAATTAAACTTTATACTTTATATTGGCTGGGTTATATTTTACTGTTTAGTCTGATTCAGGGTTTGCCAGCCGGAGATTTCATAACGGCACTCCGCAACGAATGGTACAGTGTTTTGCCAAAAGTGTGCTTTGTAGCTATTATAGTCGAACTTTTAATGCCCCGCCTTTTATTCCGAAAAAGAACATTCGCTTTTTTTATTACCTACATCATTCTAATTCTGCTTTTTGCATTTCTGCAACGATTAATTGACAATTATATCATTCTGCGTTACTATTTAACCTTCTGGAAAATTGAACCTCTTTTATCAGCTCCGGTTTTTTTATATAATGTAAGTAAATTGCAATTTGTGGTTACAATTCCAATTGCATTTAAATTGTTTTATCATTTAGGAGAAGAAAAAAATAAGGTACAAATAATATTAGCAGAGAAACTACAAGCTGAATTGTCTTCTCTCAGAAATCAGTTTCATCCTCATTTTTTATTCAATGTCTTGAACAGTTTATATGCTAAGATCTTAAGCAAATCAAATGATTCTGCAGAGATTGTTCTTAAAATTTCAGATCTGCTTCGGTTTTCAATTTATGATGTAAATAATAAAAGTATCTCACTGCAAAACGAAATTGATTATCTCAAAAATTATATTGCATTGCAACAATTACGATTTGACAATCAGCTTCAATTGAGTTTTAGCGTTTATGGAACTATTGAAAATCATTCTATTGAACCTTTTTTGGTACTGCCGTTTATTGAAAATAGCTATAAATATTGTTTAGACGAAAATAATCAGGGCTGGATTACTATTTCTATTACCGTAACTGATGATTGGTTTACAGTTAAAATTGAAAATAGTCTGCCTGAAAAACTTAATGCTTTAACAGAAAACTGCAATAGTGGAATTGGGATTGCAAATGTGAAAAGAAGATTAGAATTACTCTATCCGGAAAAACATATCTTAACTATTAAAAATGAAACTACTAGCTTTTTTGTTTCCTTAAAATTAAAAATAAAAGATGGCAATTGTTAACTGTATTATAATTGAAGATGAGCTACCAGCATCTATTTTGTTAGAACTTCATATTTCTAAAATTGATTTTTTGGATCTAAAGGGCAAATTTACCAGTGTTACAAGTGCTCAAAATATTTTGAAAACCCAAAAAATTGATCTTATTTTTCTGGATATTAACCTTCCTGGAAAGTCAGGAATAGAATTTGCCCGAAATGTACTTCCTGAAATCGCAATAATTTTCACGACAGCTTACTCTGAATATGCTGTTGAAGGATTTGATTTAGAGGCTATTGATTATATTTTAAAACCTATTTCTTTCGAACGTTTTACTAAAGCTATAAACAAATACAGTAAAATTAGGGAATTAAATGAAATCGTATTGTATTCAAAAAAAACAGAGACCGAAAATCCTTTTATTTTTGTAAAATGTGAAAGGAAAATGATAAAACTCTTTTTAGAAGAAATAGACTATTTTGAATCTCAAGGTAATTATTTACTAATCTATACTGCAACTGACTGCTACAAAACTTATCAATCTATTACAGAAATGGAAGATAAATTACCTGAAGGTCTGTTTTTCAGAATTCATCGTTCTTTTTTAGTGGCTTTAAATAAAATAACAAGTTACAATACAAACAATATCAATATCAAAAACAAACAGTTACCTATAGGAAGGTTTTATCATACATCTGTATGTCATATCCTGAATTCGTTTATAAAATAAGTTTTTTGTAATATTTTACAAAAATCAATGATACATCTATACAAAGCAATAGGTCATAAAGACCTGCAGTACATTTATGCTCCGTTGTCTGTCATCTATCGTTATAAAGGCGACTTTAATAAATGTATTTCTTATGGATTAAAGGCTATTAAAAGCATGGAAGCTGAAAATGATTCAACCCTAGCTTTTTTTCTGTCAAATCTTTCTTTTCTCTTACTCTGGTACTATCTTTTCCGAGTTCCGATAGCATTACACTCTATTGCTCTTGCAATTTACTATCACACTTTAAATCCTCTTTTCTGTTCGCCAAAGCATTACCTTTTTTTTCTTTCTTCATTTTAAAGACAGTTTACAAATCTAATTTATCCAGTCGATAAGATACTTGTAATCAAAGGCTACTCCTCAATCAACATTAGATACAGTGTAATTTGATCCTAACTAAAAGTACTAATACCTTTAAAATTTATTCAAAATATTTGTGATGCCGTTATTGCCGAATCTTATTAAGGAAAACATAAGATAAAATTTATTTTAACAAATCAACAACAATCGATATTCCCCTTCATTTTCTATAGGTGCCCTATGAATACAAGGCAATACTTGTTGTTTTGGATGATCTACAGCCAGTCGCCAAAGATGTCCTTGCCCTAAATTAATAGGTTCTGCATCTGCATGTGTGTGATAATGCAAATCAAAATAATTCTCCTTCAAAAAGTCTTCGAACTCTTCCTCTGGTCCATCATACAGCTCTTTTAATTTAGCTCGGATTTCTGGAATTAGAATCTTTTGCTCTGCCTGGGAATTAGAAATAATTTCACTTGCCGCTCCGTGATAGGTGCATAAAAAAGTATCAGTTGCAATAGGCGAACGATCAACATGAAACGAATACACATCAGTCGATATGAAATCAAATTCATCGTCACGTTCATAACACTTCAGTAAATTAAGAGATGGAGAAGCTCCGAAATCAGCTAATAATTGCAAGTCCTTTAAGATTATTTGCCTTGCTCTATTCCCCTTTTCCGACAATTGGAGGACCATTAAGTCTTCAGGAGAAACTTCAGTTATATTATATTTTAAAGACAACTTGGCTACAATCTCATTAAAATCGCCATCCAAATTTCTGTGCCAGCATAATGCATTCATTTCTCCTTGGAAATTGGTATGTACCAGCTCAGAGAAAGTATATACCATTCTTATTTGGCTGTTGTCAGAAAATGTATTGCTCATAGTATTATATAAGAAGCTTTACTTCATACATTACAAAATTATATAATAGCAGTTAGTTGCGAAATATTTATCGCTATAAACTTTTGGAGCCAAAATATTTTTATTAGTTATCGTTAAAATTTTCCATAGTAATTAAATAACTGTGTCTTTTTGTTTTGGATCATAAAGCATTGCAGTACACAAGCAGTTTTTTCTTTCCTTGCTCATCAATATCGGACAGTTCACGCAGGATTTACAATTCTCCCAAAACAGTTCATCTGATGGTAGTTCTGCAAAGGTAACCGGTTCAAAACCGAGTTCATGATTCATTTTCATTACTGCAAGACCAGAAGTTAAACTGAATATACTGGCATCAGGATACATTTCACGGCTCAGCTCAAAAATCTTTTGTTTAATTTTCTTGGCTAGTCCGGTATGTCTGAATTCTGGTGCTACAATAAGTCCCGAATTAGAAACAAACTTGCCTTCCTCCCAAGAAGAAATAAAAGAAAAACCTGCCCATCGCCCATCTGATGCAAAAGCAATTACAGCTTCCCCTTTTTTCATTTTTGTTTCAAGTAACTCTGGAGAACGACCAGAGATACCAGTTCCTCGTGTTATAGCAGACGAGAATGTAACGTCACAAATTTCCTTGATCCAGAAAGTATGTACGGATCTGGCTTTTTCGATGGTGAATTCAATTAATGCTTCCGTTTCTTCGGCGGCCGAGATAGTTTCTCTGCTGCGAAATGAATCGGAAAAAAAAATTTTGTTATTAGCAAGATGTATATTAGGATTAATTATGGGATCTATAATTTTCATAATTGTTAAAATATGGGGTGAGAAAATAAAAGTGAAAATTTCAAATAATTTGATTTTAAACTAATTGAGAAATAAGTAAAATAGCAATAAAAAAAACGATAGTGAACACCATTAAATTGATGAACCGATCTTTATTGCGCATTGATTTGTTCGATAAATATAATTTTGTAATCTCCTTGTTTCGTGTTTTAGTTGCCTTCATATTTTTTTTTAATTGATAATGTTTCCGATTAATTCTGCTATTATAGCAGTTGACGTAAACTATTCTAGTTTTAAAATTCAATACTTGAATATTGATTTGTTCAAATAGTTAAATTAATTTATCGGATAAAAACAAACGGCATACCAAAACAAACAAAACAAAAACAACAAATTAAATATCAATACATTATAAAAAAAAAGAGCTTTTTTTATTTAAAAAAAGCTATCAAAATGATAGGATTACCTATTCAAAATGAAAGGCATTTTTCTAAAAAAACAGAAAAGAAGTGCTAATTTATAAAGGATCGTAAACTAAAAACAACATAAAAAAAGCTTCTAATTAAAGAAGCTTTATAAAATATATAAGATTAAAAATTATCGTCAAGCTTTAGCTCCATTCTGGAAACTGAGTTCGATTTAAATCAAGCTTTTCAATCGCGCTCATATCTGCGTGATCGAGTTTGAAGTCAAATATATCTAGATTTTCTAGGATGTGTGCTTTTTGCGAAGATCTTGGAATAGCAACAATACCGCGCTGGTTATGCCATCTTAAACTCACTTGTGCAGTAGTCTTGCCGTGTTTCTTGGCAATCTGGGTTAATACTTCATTTGTAAAAAGTCCGTTACGACCTTCTGCAAAAGGTGCCCATGCCTCCATTTGAATGTTATGCTTTTTCAGCACATTATAATCATTAGATTGTTGAAAATAAGCGTGTGTTTCAATCTGATTCACGGCAGGTTTTACCTGAGCATAAGACAAAAGATCTGCCAGTTGCGCAGGGTCGAAATTGCTTATCCCAATAGCTTTTATTTTTCCTGCTTTGTAAAGCTCTTCCATTGCCTTCCAAGATCCTTTTACATCTCCTCTTGGACGGTGTATTAGGTATAAATCAAGATATTCAAGCCCTAGTTTTCTTAACGTCTCTTCAAAACCTTTTTTAGCATTTTCATAACCCGCATCATCAACCCACAGTTTTGAGGTTACAAAAAGTTGTTTTCTGTCAATTCCACTTTGCTTTATTCCTCTACCTACCGCTTCTTCATTTCCATACACTTTTGCAGTATCAAGAAGACGATAGCCTGCTGATATAGCTTCTGCAACAGATCGTTGACAAACTTCTCCACTTAGTCCGTAAGTTCCAAATCCTAGTATAGGCATTTTTAATCCATTATTCAGTTTAATATCTGGAATACCTCCATGATCTTTCTCCATTACGACATTTCCGAACAATTCGGGCATGCCAAACATGCCTAAATAAATTCCGGCAGCCGCAAATTTCATACTATTTTGTAAAAATCTGCGTCGGTTTATTTCATTTTTTTGGTTATTAGAATTCATTTTTTTGGTTTATTAGTCAATTCATATCAGTAAATAAAAATATGTATTATATTTTAAATAAAACACTTATTTTTCTCTCTACTGATTAATTGCTTAGAATATATTAAGAAAGAATTAGTTAATACTTACTGCAAAAAACTAAATCTGTCTCAATTAAGAATTATATTGTAGAGGTCACAAAAAAAACGCTAAACTTTTGGTTTAGCGTTTTTTTCTTGTTTTTTACTCTATTGTTGAGACAGCTCTGTTTCTGTATGAAGTGCACAAACCCAATTGTTATCTTTTTTAACCCAGGTAGAAGTACACACACATTTCATTGGCGAATTTTCTTTATCATCTGCTATTTCTAATTCTATTAAATATCCAATTATCGTGGTAATTTCGCTAACTGACTTTTCTTCCACATCAGAAATATTCACTACTTTTATTTTACCACTATCAACAGACTCAAACATCTTTTTAAACATAGATTCGTCTACACTTTGTAACCCAGTTTTACCGGCTATCATGCAAGGAAACAGCGTAAGTTTTTTTACTGTTTCATAATCATGATTTTCCATTGCTTGCCAATATTTTTTTTCAAGTTCAATAATTTGCGTTTCCATAATCATCCTTTTAATAATAATCAAACAATTTACAAAAAAACTGACAAAAAATATTATTTATGTTCAAATTCTCTTCGATTGTAGAAAGTGTCATCATCGCTATAGTAAACTGAGTCTGGATCATTTTCAGGATAATAGGAATTCATTACTTTTCTTTCATATTCTCTGTCAAAATTATTTTGCCTGTTATATCTGTTTGTATTTCTGAATGTATCATATCCTATGCTGTTCGCCATAACAATTTTTGTGTCTTTATTTATGCTTACAGATCCAATCGGTATTATAATATGGTTGTCTCCGTCCTTATAAATAAACTCTCTTCCATTATCATTTGCTATAACGTCATGTACTTCATTTTGGTTGTCTTCTATTAGTTTTTGGTCAACTTTCACATCCAAATAAACAACCCGCTTCATATCCTTATTCACCCAGAGATTATCAATTTTACCAATGGTGCGGTTATCAGCATCTACAATTTTCCATCCTCTTACATCAGCATAATTTGATGCAATTTTATAATCAGATAGTTCGTCTAATCTATATAGGTTTCTGTTTTTATTTTCCATAATTTCTAATTTTAATTGTATATTTTTTGCCAGATTTAACTTTGGTGTTTCCTAGCCATTGTGCTCTATTGTGCACTTTTAGTGTTTTCAATTTCTACACTGTTTTCATTGTGAACGGTATGGTCACAAAAATAGATGTAGTATATAATCCCTGCGATTACTAACAGCACAGCAACCCATGGCCATACCGGTTTTTTCTTCTCAATTTTAATTTCTGCCATAACTCTATTTTTTTGATTTTATAATAGTTTTAATACTCTACTAAAGTTACAAAGGAGAGAAAAATAAGACGTATTTAATTTCATCTTGATGTTACAAAATTCCCAGTAGATTAATTTGGAAGATTATTATGTTTTTTATATTTTAATTCAAAATTTTAACAAGTTTTTATTTATAAAAATAATCAATTTGAGTGCAAAACCTGTACACTGGATTTTTGTGTACGTAAAACCGTACTTTATTACCCCTTCTCATAACAATAATTAATCAACTTTACACTATCAGTTGAAAACATAATAACAAGTACAATCTTAATATTAAAAAATACAACTATATATATTTCAATACATTGAATAAATATGCGAAAAAAAAGCTGTATTGATTGTATATTAAATGATACGATTATTAAGAATGGAAAGAATGTATTTCGGTGTCATATATTGTAATTACTATCTATTATTTACTAACCATAAATTATTTACTAACCTTTAACCCTTAAAAAATGAAAAAAATCCTAAAATTAACAAGTTTACTATTTATTACAGCATTAATATGTGCTTCCTGCGAAAAGGAACAAAATCTAAATGTGGCTGAATCTGCTATTAAAGATGAGCTGAAAATCGTCAACAATTCTGTTACCGCTAAAGCCGCGGCAGAAAACGTTGCCGCACTAGCAGGTGGTGGCGCCGGAGCCAGAACAATTACATTGGCAACAAATACATTATCTTGCCCTGGTGGTTTATGTACATCGTACGGTGTTTGGTCAACGGGCGTTTACACTGTTTGGTTCCAAATGAAATTTAATTCTGGTTTTTATTGGAGCCGAGGCGGAAAATGCGGATACGGAATCTTAATTGGTGACCAGAATACAGGTGGCGATCCAGGATGGGATGGAAATGGCGGTAGCGCAAGATTTATGTGGTATTGTCCAAATGGTTCAAATACTGCTAAAGGAAGCGGTGCTTACTTGCAACCTTACGTTTATTATCGAGATCAGCCTGG
The DNA here is from genome assembly GCF_054075145.1 of Flavobacterium xizangense. NCBI lineage: Bacteria > Pseudomonadati > Bacteroidota > Flavobacteriia > Flavobacteriales > Flavobacteriaceae > Flavobacterium > Flavobacterium xizangense. The sequence goes on from NZ_JBSIPG010000002.1 coordinate 24,260, forward strand.
ACAATTTGGTAATGATTTTGGAAAAAAGTATTACATCCAGGAAGGTGTGACATACAACTGTCAGATATCTGTTAAATTAAATACAGGTTCAAATACCGACGGATATGTAAAATATTATGTAAATGGTACAGAAATCCTAAATGAGAAAATTCGTTGGGTGACTAATGATGCCAAGCGTAATGTCAATGCAGTAAGTTTGCATACTTTCCGTGGCGGAAGTCAGGAATATTGGAAAGCTCCGGTAACAAGTTCTATTTATTATCCAAGTGCATCTTGGGATGCACAATAGTAATTAATTACTTTTAAACAATAACTTTTTAGTAAATAAAACAGCCGCCCACAAAGGCGGCTTGTTTTTAAAACTGATAAAACGAATTAATCTAATTATTTCTGATCAACAAAAACGTACAACTTTTGTATTTTCCCGTTTTCAATTACAAACAAATCCATTCCGCTTACAACTGCTGGTTTTACTTTTGAACCAAACTGCCAATACAATCGCACTATATTGTGATTTGTTTCTACTGATTTTGAAGTAAATCTAAAATCAGGATTTTTATTCTGAAGCTCCACAATAAATTTGCTGATTTCCTCTGTTCCTTCAGCAATAAAATGATGGTCTACCATTTCTACGTTCGATGCGTAAACTTCATTTAATAAAGTTTTACGCTTTGTTTCGTCTTTTTCATTCCATATTTTAAGATGATTTTCAACTATAGCTGTATTCTTTTTGGCATCAAAATCATCTGCAGAAACTTTTCTAACCACATTATTCTTTGGGGACCATAATACCGTTTTTGGATGTGATTTTTCGTATCCTTTTCCATTCGGATAAGAAACCAATTCCATTTTAGAACCCCACGGCGTTTCAAAATAAACCCAAGATTCTCCGGCTGTATCACCAGATGGCGTTGTAAAAGGCTCCCCTAATATTTTTACACCTTTACTTTTTAAATGTTGTACAGCAGTATTAATATCATTCACATAAAATGCAATATGTGATGCTCCAATATCATCGGTATTGGGATGATTGATACTTCCTTTATTTTCGGCATATTCAAATACTTCTATGCTGGCTCCATTTCCTGCATTTATCATTTTAATGGTAACAGCCCCCGTGTTAGGATTGATGTTATTTAATTTCTTCCAATCAGCGTCAAGCGGAATTGGTCCTAATTGTGTTACTGGTTTAAAACCAAGTACATCATCAAAAAATGTAACGGCTTTATTGAGATCCGGAACATTAATTCCGACATGATCTATTCCTACTATACCTATACTATTCTGAGCTATTGTTTTTTCTGAAGCTGAAAAAAGTATTAATACATTCAACATTGCTGCAGCTGAAGTCTGCACTTTTCCATTTGATTTTTTATGATTTGTTTTCATTTTTATAAAACTGTTTGAATAAATTATTTGATGTTTAAAAATTAATTAGTGTAAGCTGCTAGCCATTTTGCTTTAATATTGGCACGGGCTTCAATAAATTCTTTGTCAGTTCCCTGAGCAATGGCATCAAGTGGAAAACGAAGTGGTCGCTCCCCTTTTTTCATACTTACCAATTCTAAAATACCATCAGCAATAGTTTGCGGATTCATATCGAACTGAGCCATTTTACCAAATAATGCTGTACCTAATGCGTTGAATTTTTCTGTTGCAGCTTCTCCATACTCTGCTATAATTTCAGCTTTGTCGGCATGAATACCTGCTTTAGAACCGTTATTCATTTCGGTTGGATAAACGCCTGGCTGAATGCTTACATTTTCAATTCCGTAAGCTGCAAGTTCATCTTGTAATCCTTCTGTAAAACTTTCAACCACTAATTTTGATGCGATATACGGAATCATAAAAGGAAGTGTATGTCCGCTTGCTCCGGTTGTAATGTTGATGACAAGTCCGTTTTTCTCTTTTCTCATAGAAGGAAGCACTGCCTGATACATACGAAGTACGCTGTATACATTCACATCGAACATTTTACGAACCTGATCAATAGAATAACCTTCAAGCAAACCAAAACCACTTACTGCCGCGTTATTGATAAGAACATCAATTTTTCCGTATTTAATTAGGATTTTTTCGACAGCTTCACGAACCGATGTATCATCTGTAATATCAATATCGACTACTTCAATGTTTTCTATTGCTTCGAGTTCTTTTGCCGGAGCAGCGTTTTTATCTTTTGTGTTGCGCATTCCTGCAATAACTGAATGACCAGCATTTGCTAAAGTTATTGCTGTAAGTTTTCCAAAGCCTGTACTTGTTCCTGTAATAAAAATTGTTTTTGACATGATTTCTAATATTTAAATGTTTATAATGTTTGTTTCTTTTGAACATTACAAAGTTGCGTTTAATGCAAAACCTGCACATTGATTAGAAATAAGTAAAAACTTGATTTAGATCAAGAGTTTGGAATAGGCACAAAAAAAGGAGCTTTAAGAGCTCCTGATGATATTTATTTTTTTGCCGTCTGTTTTCGAATGCGACTTAATGTTTCTGGCGTCATTCCAAGATAAGAGGCAATCATAGTTTGAGGAATTCGGGAAGCGAAGCCCGGATATTTATTTACAAAATTCAGATACTTTTCTTCTGCTGTTAAAGTCAACGAAGCCTGAATTCGGTTTTGCGCCGCGATAAAACTTCTTTGCAAAATCATGTTGACCATAGTATTAAAAGCTGGAATTTCTCTGCAAAGCAATTCAAAATTTTCATGCGTAAAAAGTACAAGTTCTGTGTCTTCAATGGCATCAATATTAAAACGGGACGGCTGTTGCATCATCAAACTTTCGCGATCTCCTGTCCACCAATTTTCAATACTGAAACTATTTACATGTTCACTTCCTTTTTCGTCGACAGTATATGTTCTGACACAGCCTTGCGTAATGAATGCATCGTATTTCCAAACATCTCCTTCCTGAAGTAGATATTGTCTTTTGCGAAGTTTTTTAATAATAGCGAATGATTGTATACGTTCAGATTCTGCTTGTGTCAGTTCTGTTTTTTCTTCAAGGTATTTTTGGAATATTTCATACATAGAATGTAAAATTATATAAAACACATTTGATGAACAAACTTTTCAAACGCTACATAACTATTAAAAACATACAGAAAAATCATTTCTTTGATTCTTCATCAGAAAACCTCTCAATTAGAAAGAGTTGATTAATCCATAACAGAAGCCGATGAAACAATCTTAAAATCAGCATATTTCCATGAATTATCAAAAGCCGATTTAATTTTCAATGCTTCATTTTCTTTTTTCTGCTTTATTAAAGAATTATAAAGTCCAATTAAAGCGTAGCCGTTTTTAGGCCAGATTTGTAGATCTTTTTTATAGATTTTTTCTGCTTCGTTGTATTTTCCAGCTTTGATTAGCACCGCTCCTAAATAATGTCGCACCGAAAAAAACCAATCCGGCGGTTCATTATAATTAAGATGATCTTCAATACCAATTGCCTCATTTAATAGTGAGATTGCTTTGTTTAGATCATTTTTCTCCGAAGCAATTCCTGCAGCAAGAACTTTTGAAGCAATCTTCACAAGATCTTCAGTAGTATTAATATTCCAAATTGTAATATCTTTTAATACTGCATTTTTTGATAGTTTATCAAGAACGACAAATTCCTTTTCGGCATTTTTTAAATCATTTTTGCCCAGGTAAGCCATTCCTTTCGCGTAATGCCAAACAGCTTCCGGATAAATTAGATCTTTGTCTGGTTTGGGAAGCGAAATTATAGTATCCCACATCGAAAATTTAACAGCAATATAATACGGAATAGTATAATAATGTTGCAATGTCCCCCATCCGGGCTGACGCATTATTTCGACTGAAGTATGTTCCTGAAGTTTTTTTGCAGCATTCCAAGCCAATTTAGAATTTCCCTCCAAAGCTGCTGTTGCGGCTAAAAAATGATAATTATGCGGATAATATCCTAACGGATAAGCACCTTGCGCGTGACATAATGTTGTATAAAGACTATCTACTTTTACAGCCTCAATATTTGAAAGCGATCCTTCGTGATAATCTCCTGTGCGAATGTATATGTGTGATGACATGTGGATCAAATGTCCTGATCCGGGAACCAAATTTTCAAGCAATTTAGCACTTTTGAAAGCTTTTTCAGGAGTTGCAGAAGCTTCAATTGCATGTACATAAAAATGATGAGCGCCAGGATGTTTCGGGTTTTTAATCATTAATTCTTCTAAAACTTTCACTATTTCGGGAGTCCATTCTTTTGTTGCGCCAGTGTTTTTATCATATAAATCCCAAGGATGAAGATTCATTAAGGATTCGGCATAAAGTGCGCCAATATCAGGATCTGATGAGAATTTCACATACACTTTTTTCATCGCTGCTGCGTATGCAATATCTAATGGTTTTCGATCTGAAGGCGGATTTGCAACATATCTCACCGTTAATGCATCAATAAGTGCTTTTTCTTTTGGAGAAGAATTTGCAGAAAGTTGCTTCGCTTTTTGAACCGCAGCATATGCCCGCTGAAAATTATCCTCTTCCATTCCGGCATTGTAGTTTGGACCTAAAACATAAGCAAATCCCCAATATGACATTGCACAATTGGGATCTAAACGTGAAGCTTCATAAAATGATCTTGCAGCTTCAGCATGATTGAAACCATACGCCAGCATCATTCCCTGATTAAAATACTGCTGAACTTCCTGATTATTAGTTGAAATTTTAAAATCAATTCCACTTAGACCTTCAAATTTTGGCGCTTTTTTATTAAGTGCATACCAGTCTTTATCTGTTGTCTTCGGAATATAACAGCCCTGATTCGAAGTTATCTTAGTTGATTTCGTATCAGTATTTTTATTTTTATTGCAAGCAAAAAGCAAAAAAACAGCAAAAATTAAATAAGAATGTTTCATCAAAAGAATATTTTATTTAATAAATCAGTGTCAAAAGCGCGTAAGAAAAGTAAAGTTGGGGTTTCTTAAACAAACTTACAAAAATTACACTAAATAACTATTTATCAGATACATGACATTCTTTAATTATTCTTTTTATTATTGCTCTAAATCTTTTTAAGGCAAGTATTTATGTGTTTTTTACATCGTAAACAAAAATCTGAACCTCTTCATCACTGGCAAAAATCTTTCTGTCCAAAGCACATTCTTGTCCGATATCAGATTTAAAAGCGTCCATCATCGTATCAATCGATTCAAAATATAAATTTGCAATAAGATAAACATCAGAATTTCCAGTCAACGAAATAATTGGGCCTTTATTAATTTCATATTTGATAAGTCCCGGCAACTTTTTTGCTAATGGAATATGTACCTCAAAATAATGCTTTTCGAAAAAAGCTACGTCCTTCGGTTTTTTATAAATCACAGTCATTTTTGCCATAATAGAGTTTGTTTAATAGTTATAAATAGTTCTTATATATTTCTCAAATTAAAATTAAAGCCAAATATTTATCTTTATAAAGTGTTGATTAGACATTCTGAAGGGGATATTTGGACACAAACTTTTAGTATCTTTATATAAAAAAAGATGAAGCAACTCACGATTTTAGTTCCTCAAGGAGATAATAATCTTTCCAGTATTTCAGGTGCCTATGAAATCTTTAATAAAGCAAATGCATTTCAGTTGGCAAACGGCAAAAAAGAAATATTTAAGATTCAATTGGCCGGACTTTCTGAAAAGGTAGATTTCAATGGAGGGCTTTTTTCGGTTAAACCACATACTACTATTTTTTCGGTTACAAAAACAGATCTTATCATAATTCCATCCTTAAATCACAACTATCAGCTTGCATTACAACACAATGAAGCTCTAGTAAAATGGCTGGGAAATCAATATCATAAAGGAGCAGAAATCGCGACCATTTGTACGGGAGCTTTTATGCTTGCTGCTTCGGGTTTACTGGATGGAAAAAACTGTTCTACACATTGGTCAGTAACCAAAAATTTCAGTCAATTATTTCCAAAAGTAAATTTGCGTGTCGATGAATTAATTACAGACGAAAATGGAATTTATACCAATGGTGGCGCCTATTCATTTCTTAATTTAATGATCTATCTTATTGAGAAATATTATGATAGAAAAACAGCTGTATATTGTGCCAAAGTTTTTCAAATTGAAATAAATCGAAATACGCAATCGCAATTTGCTATTTTTTCAGGTCAGAAAAAACACGATGACGAAGTAATTAAGAAAGCGCAATTGTACATCGAAAAGAATTTGGCAGAAAAAATATCGGTAACTGAATTGTCTTCAAAATTTAATGTCGGAAGAAGAAATTTTGACCGAAGATTTATAAAAGCCACAGGAAATACTCCGATTGAATATTCACAACGAGTGAAAATTGAAGCAGCGAAAAAAACCTTTGAAACCAATCGAAAAGCGGTTAACGAAGTAATGTATGAAGTCGGCTATTCCGATATTAAAACATTTCGCGATGTGTTTAAAAAAATTACCGGCATATCACCATTGGAATACAAGAAAAAATATTACAAAGATGTACTTTCAGCAACATAAAAACCCAAAGTAATTTTTAAATCTATTTTTTTTTTTTCTGTAACATTTCAATTGCATTTATTCTCTAATTAAAATCAGCTATAAATCAACAAATTAAAATAGTTTTATGCAGATTTTGCCTTCCGCTGTCTTAGCGCCATATATAAAGAATTACACTGTCGTTACAATTGAAAAAGATATCGTGAACGAAGTATTTTATCCAAGCGGATATGTTGACTTTATTGTCAATATTTCCGAGGGAAAAGCGGCTACGATCATTAACGGCAAGCGAAAAGATACACCTGATATAGAGCTTTTGGGACATCTTACCCTTCCTACCCGATTAACAGTTACTAAAGGTACATCAGTTCTTATTGCAAGGATTTATCCACATGCAAGTGCATTATTTTTCTCTGATCCGTTATCAGAATTCACCAATTATGCCACTGATATGTACGATGTAGCATTAACTGAAAACAGAGAATTATATGCCCGCATAATGGATGCAAACGGATTAACTTCAAAAATCAATATTCTGGAGAACCATTTTCTTCAACAACTCAAAAAAAATGAAACCCGAATAAAGAAAGTAGTAACGTTGCAAAATATTAGTCAGGAGTTTTTGCCCAATTCTCAACTGCCTGTTTTACCAACTTTGGCACAATCTTCTGGATTATCAGAAAGATATATTCAAAAACTATATCTGGCGAATATTGGCATAAGTCCTGTGGCTTATACCTCTGTAGTACGTTTTAATAAAAGTCTGCAACTAGTACTTAATACACCGCAATCGCTTACTGAAATAGCGTACGACTGCGGGTATTATGATCAAGCTCATTTTATCAAAGAGTTTAGGAAGTTTACGGGTATAACGCCATCTGCATCCCGAAATTCTCTGATAAAAAATGATATTGATTTCCAACAAGCTGTAAACATTGGTTTTTAGATTTATTTTGCCGGATGGTTACTGCTAAACATGTCCCGATGCATTTTCCAGCCATCTTTAGTTTTCTTCCAGATAACAATCACTTTTCCGTCATCCAATTTTTTTCCATTCATATCCGTCATTTCATAGTAACTTTCTTCTGTTACTGATGTTTCTGGATCTCCATACAAATTTTGAATAGAAAATTTAACGTGTACTTGAGGTCCTCCTGCAAAAAAAGATGCTATTTCCTTGCCTCCGCATAATGGTGCTGCATTTGGTGGATACAAGCAAGCATCAGCGCTATACCTTGTGAGGATTGATCCGTCATTTTTATTAGCTAAATCTGCATAGATTGCATTGCTCGCTTCAATTGTTTTTCGAACCGACTTCCATGCGGCGTTTTCTGTTTGTGCATTGCACCACATAGTGATGCTCAGCATTCCGATTAAAATAATTTTTGTTTTCATCTTTATATTTTTTTCCAAAGTAAATTAATCTCCAAATCAGGAAATTGTAAAATAACGAACAACTTCATAATTCATAATTCATAATTCATAATTCATAATTCATAATTCATAATTCATAATTCATAATTCATAATTCATAATTTATTATTGATTAAAAAAATCACTATTTTTAACTAACCTTCATTTTTGTACTATGACAGATACATCTCAACTCCGAAGCTCAATTTTTAGACACCTTGACGGTTTAGCAGTTGCTCCGGTGGCAATAGCACTAAAGAAAAAAGAAGTTTTAGGACTCATTCTCGACAAAAAACAAATACAGCTGGCAGAACTTGCTACACTTTTTAAAGCAAATGAAGGCTATCTGAATGTCGGTTTAAGAATTTTGGCTTCACAAGGATTTTTAGAATACGAGGTCAATAACAAAACACAGGAAATTACGATTTCTGTAAATGAAAAATCAGAAATTGCTTTTTCACTATTCTATCTTTATGAAGATGTTGTCGATTTGCTTCAATTTTCGGCACATTTTCATCCGCGTCTTTTTGAAGATGCACCTTTTGAAAAACTCGACAGTATTTTTGAAAAATATAAAAAAAAATACGGACTTAAATCTGCCGATAATAACTTGACGAATGAAATTCAAAACCAAATTTTGAAGCATATTGAAGGTTATTTGATCGGACCAACAATAGTACGCCTGGCGATGAAAGGAATGTTTCATAAATATTTTATGGAAACTTCTTTTAAACCCGAAGAGTTTCATAAATCTCCGGAAAATTTCAAAAAAATATTGGATTTCTTTGTCCATCTTGGTTGGTTTTTAGAAAAAAATGGAAATTATCAATTTACAGATGTGGGTTTGTTTTTCGCAAAAAGAGCCAGTGCTTATGGCGTTACGGTTTCTTACTTGCCCACTTTTGCTAAAATTGAAGAACTAATGTTTGGCGATCCAACAGTTTTAAGAATGATAGCTGATGGCGAAAACGAAATTCATGTTGACCGTGAAATGAATGTTTGGGGAAGCGGAGGTGCGCATGAAACTTATTTTAAAATTGTCGATGATATTATAATCAAACTTTTTAATTTGCCAATTGAGGAACAACCAAAAGGTATTTTGGATATGGGTTGCGGAAACGGCGCTTTCTTGCAGCATATTTTCGAAGTTATTGACAGACAAACCATAAGAGGAAAAATACTTGACGAATACCCATTATTTTTAGTTGGAGCCGATTATAACCAAGCTGCGCTAAAAGTAACCCGTGCAAATCTTATCAAAGCTGATATTTGGGCAAAAGTAATTTGGGGTGATATTGGACGTCCCGATTTACTTTCAGATGATTTGAGAGAAAATTATAATATTGATTTGAAGGATTTGCTAAACGTAAGAACCTTTCTAGATCATAATAGAATTTGGGAAGATCCAAAAAATAACAACAAAGAAAGAAACAGCGATTCAACTGGCGCATTTGCCTTTAGAGGAAAAAGACTCAGCAATAATTTGGTAGAGGACAATCTCTTGGAACATTTACAAAAATGGTCGCCGTATGTGCGTAAATTTGGTTTGCTTTTGATTGAATTGCATACTATAAATCCAAAATTAACAGCCAATAATTTAGGAAAAACTGCCGCAACGGCTTATGATGCTACTCATGGTTTTTCTGATCAGTATATTGTTGAAATTGATGTCTTTAACAAAATCGCTGCAGAAGCCGGATTATTTCCAGATAAATCTTTCTTCAGGCGATTTCCAGATGCTGACACAGCGACTGTTAGCATCAATTTGTTGAAAGGAAACTGAATATCAAATAGTGCCTAAAATAAAAAAACTCCAAAAATCTGATAACTTTGGAGTTTTTTTTATGATATTTCAAAATATTACATTTCGTTCAAGTCGTTGAATTCGTGTAACGATTTTAAAGTGCTTTCGTAAAATAAGATAGCCGCGATAAGGTTTCCTTTATCAGAATATGGCATCATCTTTCTTTGGAAATCTACAGTAGTATCCAGGAAAGTTGTAGTACCAACTGCTTGGTTGTCTAATACTTTTTTATGTTCGCTATCGTCTGGGATACCTAAGTCAGCCATAGTAACACCTGGTTTTGTAACCAAAGCAATGTAAGGCAAGGTTTTTACCAAAACTTTAATACGCTCAATGTACAATTCTAAAAGTTCACCCTTTTGCATACCGCTCAATTCTTTTTGATCGTGGTATTTACGGATTAGGGCTGTTGTACTGATAATACTTCTTGGAGCATTTTTTGCTTGTGCTGATACAGCTACAGTCGCCAAGAAGCAAAGGAAACTTAGTAAGAAAATCTTGCTCTTCATTTGTTAGTAGATTTGGTTAATTGTGATGGAAACAAAAATATATAAATTAACTTAAATTGCAACTTAATTAATTTCTTTTTTGCAATTAAATTTTTATTCTTAAAATATTGTAGCTAAAAAACTACATTTTATACAATTTTTTATGATTTGATTATTCTAAAACGTCCAGGGTACTTTATCCAGATACTTTTTTTATTGCCGTAATAATCCATATAGTCTTCGCAAACAAATACAGCGTGCGCTGTAGACCAAGCTACAACACCGCAGAATTCACTTCCAGATTCTCTCTTTAGTTTTTCTATCTGCTTGCCTTTTTGAAATCCTAAATATTTGTAAATCGTTGGCGTATAAACCTCTCCGCTTTCTAAATCTTCTAATGCTCTGTCAAAAGTATCTTCTTTGTCAATAATTTGTTTGTATTTTGCCATAACTGCATACGTCAATATTGCGTAATCAATTATTTTTTCATTTTCGCAATTGTCTTTAATGCAAACAAAATCGGCAGATACTTTTGCTTTACTTATTTCCTCACTATTAAGATGGAACGAATCATTATTCTTTAGCGTTATCTTTTGTACATTATCATCTATTTTTTCAGTAACAAAAAGATTATCTAATCCATAAATATTGAGAGAAGCTTTAATAAATGCAATCGATGAGCAATTTGTACGTTCTCCTTGTTTAAAGCTTTCAAATATTTTATCTGAACTCAACTGCGCATAAGAATTTGAACAGATAAACACTAAAAATAAAAATATTGACGTATAAGATTTCATGCCTTTGGATTTTATAATTGTAGCCCAACACATCTTTTGAAAATAATATTGGGTTTACAAATCTAAAAAAAATCAACTCATAGTCTAATCTACTTTTCAAATTTTATTAAAAATTATAAATTCTTTATTGGTTTCTTAAAAAAGAGAAATTAAAACTTATGAAATTAATTTTTAAAAATTATCTTTATAACTACTCAAACAGAGCGTGAAAAGGGCAAAAAAACAATAAAATTTCCGTTTAAGAACTAATCGAACTTTCTTTTTATGAAGAACTTATTTTCAAAAAAAATAGCACTTACACTAATTATTGCTATCGCCATTTTTGTTTTATTTTTTAAAATGTATTCAGAAGAAAAAACTTCTGCTGCAAAACCTTCAAAGAAATCTTATCCGCCCGGCGTCCTTTTTACTTTTGACGATGATTACATTGAAGATTGGTACCAAGCTGATCAATTATTACATCCTTACGGCTGGAAAGCAACTTTCTTTGTTTGCTGGTATGGAAGTTTGACTAAAGACCAAAAATCAAAACTGCATTTTTTACAAAACAGAGGACATGATATAGCCGGACATGGTTATAATCATTTGAATGCGCTAAAATATTCCAAGGAATTTGGCATCGAAAAATACATTAATGATGATATTTTGCCCCTAAAAGCTGCGATGAAAAAAGATGGGTTTAATATACATTCTTTTGCGTATCCTGATGGAGCCCGAAATGCCGAATTAGATACTGAACTACTCAAACATTTTGATATCATTAGAGGAACTACTTATGAAGAAATTCGGCCAGAATCCCAATTTTGCTATTATGAAGGCAACAGAGTGGTTTACGGTTTAGGAATTGATGACGATTACAAACAATTCAATATTCCGTATTATAAAACTCTAATAGATTATGCCAAAGCGCATAATAAAATAGTGATTTTTTATGGCCATAAAACCGTTTCAAACGCAGATGAAAAGCTAGAAACTCCACTTTCGGCTTTGGAAGATCTTTGCAAATATGCCAAAAATAATGGTTTGAAATTTTACACTATTGATGATTTGGCCAAATTATAATTTGAAAAAAGACAGAAAAACGGCAGTTAAAATACTGATACTAAAACAAAAAAAGATAGCTTTTACATTTTTGAAGCGAAATAAAGCAATATCTTTATGTTAACAATACGCTCTAAACCTAACATATCCTGCTATGCAATAAAATATTTTTTCTGAAAAAAACTTAAGATTTCAAATAATAAGTATAATTCAAATCGTAAGATTAAAAATTTAATCAACTATATGGAAACAAATACACTAAACCAGACGGATGCTGGCGTAATTGCACTTTTGCTTTTTATTTTAATGATTATTTCAAGTTTTATTGGTAAAAAAGTAGGGAACTATATTCGGAATAAAAGGCCTCCCACAGAAAAATCTACTGAAACTTCAACACTTGTAGCCTTACTTTTTTTCTTATTGGCCTTCACTTTTGGCATGAGCAGTGACCGATATAATTCGCGAAGACAGGTTGTTGTGGAAGAAGCAAATGATATTGGTACAGCCATACTACGAAGTGATTTATATCCCGATTCAACAAGAGCTTTGTTCCGAAAAGATTTTAAAGATTATGTTGAAGCCCGAATTTCCTATTATGAAGCAGGACCAAATATAAAAGGAATTTTAAAGGCCGACAGTTTATCTCAGGTAATTTCAGGAAAATTGTGGAAAAGGGCAACAGATCTTTCCAAAGACCCAAATAATCTTGCTGCAACCCAACAAATGATTCCGGCCTTAAACACCATGATTGATGTAACTACCACCCGTCTTTCGGGAGAAAAAGCAAAAGTTCCGCAAAGTATTTTAATAATGTTGTTTTTTCTATCTATTATAACAGCATTTTATGGTGGCTATTCAGAAGGACGCAATGGCAGAATCGATTGGCTGATACAAATTGGCTTTTGTTTGCTAGTTTCGTTGGTTGTATTGTTCACACTTGATTTAGACCGACCACGCCGAGGTTTTGTAAATCTGGATGCACCCAACCAAACTATAATCGACTTAAGAAAAAATTTTGAGTGATTAAAAATGCAAATCAATAAAAAAGGGATGATCTCAACTATTTGAAATCATCCCTTTTTATTTTATATAATTCTATTTTTGAAACAAAAATTAGAATTTAAACGTCACATTCGCTGTTATACGTGTTGGATTTTGAGCCGCAAGTCGGTATGACCAATATTTTTCATTTGTTAAGTTATCTACTTTTAAACCAATTCTATACTTTGGCTGATCATAAAAAAGAGAAGCATCCAAAACGGTGTACGATGGAATTGAGAATTTGAAAGTCGTTGTATTAGTCTGATAATATTCACTTCCATAAATTCCACCAAAACCAATTCCTAAACCTTGTGCACGTCCTGTAACAAGTCTGTAACTTGCCCATAAATTTGCTGTTCTTGGCGATCCTGCTGTACTTGGTCGTAAACCTTGAACACTGGCGTTACTCTTTTCGTATTTACTGTCATTATAAGTATAACCGGCGACAATATTTAATCCCGAAATTGGATTGGCAATCAACTCCGCTTCAAAACCTTTACTAACCTGCGTTCCATCCTGAATTGAATAGTTAACATGATCCGGATCATCACGTGTTATGTTTGTCACGGCAATATCATAATAACTAAGTGTTGCCGATATGTTAGGAAGATCGAATTTAAAACCACCTTCCCATTGATTCGCCTGATTTGGTTTGAAAGTATTTCCGTAGAAATCAGAACCAGAAACATTACTGAAACCATTCATATAATTACCAAAAGCAGCCACTTTATCTTTTACAATTTGGTAAACTACTCCAAATTTTGGAGATACTGCTGTCTGGTTATAATTTCCTGCGATAGAATCTTTACTAGGATAATAAGTACCATGATTCTCATATTTATCAATACGAACGCCACCCATTACTAATAATTTCTCGGTTACGTTTAAAACATCAGAAACATATGCACTATAAGTATCTTCATCGTTAGATACAAAATTTGTAAAAGTAGCATTGGCAAACATTGGTTCCACTTTTTGAAGAGTAAAATTATCGTAAGCTGCACCTGGCTTCTTGTAATCCATCGCTGGCATATTGACAATCGCATCATTTCTCATAGCGCGCAGACTGTAAAAATCTACACCAGCTACCACTCTGTTTTTAAGTTTGCCAATATTAAATACCCCAATAAAATTTTGCTGAATATCAGTTCCGTAAAATGGTGAATCTTGATTGGTAACCTGTTGTCTTAATGTTGTAGCCGATCTCATTTGTAAAGCTACAACATACCCCTCAGACGAAGATCTTGTTCTTGACAATATAGTTTGAGAAGTCCATTCATCTGACATTTTATATTTTAACTGTGCAAAAACATTGTACTGCTGACTCGTATAATTGATCGTATTATTAGCAAAAGATAATTTATAAGGCATATCGAGTTCCTCAATACTGCTTTGTGTGTTAGCCACTACAAAAGGGGCAAGTCTGGTTGGCGAAGTTGCTTTGTACATACTAAATTCAATATCAATTAAAAGGTCTAATCTTTCATTGATTTTATATGAAAAACTTGGCGCAATTGAAAAGTTTCTGTTAAAACCAGCGTCTTGAAAACTTCTTTCACTATGAAGTGCCGTATTGATTCGCAACAAAGCTGTTTTATCCTGATTTATTGGTGTATTTACATCAAAAGTCAATCGGTTTAAATCCCAGCTGGCCGCTGAATAGGAAACTTCACCTTTGAAAGTATCAAACGGTTTCTTGGTAACACGGTTAAACAAACCTCCAAATGACGACAACGTGCTCCCGAAAAGTGTTGCTGAAGGCCCTTTAATTACTTCGATACGCTCTAAATTTGAAGGATCAATTGTAGTATAAGTAAAACTTCCAACACCGTTTCTAACTACTTGCGGAGTAGGAAAACCACGAGAGATTGAAGTTGTGCGTCCCTGATTTCTAACCTCGGCGATACCTGCTCCTGGAACGTTTTTAAAAGCGCTGTTGTAATCTGTTACTACTTGCTCTTTCATTAATTCCTTGCTTACTACAATATAAACCTGCGAGTTTTCAATGTTTTTTAAAGGCATTTTGGCTACATCAAAACTTTCTTTTTTAGCAAATCTGTTTCCTCCTGTTCGAATCACAACATCATCTAGATTTTCGATTGATGAATTTACTTTGATGTCAACTGAAATTGATGGAATTTGTTCTGTAAGCTCAGCCGTTTCAAGTGAAGACTCATAACCAGACATGGTAACTTCGAGCGTATATTTTCCAAAAGGAACTTTTTTAAACTCATAATTACCTGCTGAGTTTGTAACTGCTGTTTTATTGATTTCAACCAATTTTACCAAAACACCCTGACCAGCATTTCCTTCATTTGTAATTACACTTCCTGAGATTTGTCCCGTTTGAGCTTGTGTAAATCCCAAATTGAAAAACAAAACAATTAATAAAACAGATGAGTTGTTTATTAAATCTGATATTTTTAAACTGGAAGATTTTGTAAAAGAGGAAATTAAATGTAAAGGTATATTCATAATAGCTATTCTTATTTATACTTATTCTAAATTATGACGCAAATGAACAATATATATTTCAATATATCAACTGTAAATCGTTATTTTTTCAGAAAAAAATCATTAGAAATAAGCATAAGAAAAACACTAACACAAATACTTCAAAATGTGATTATTATTATTTGGACTGTTTCTAAAATACAGCTATATTTGCGCCCACAGCCCAGAATTCTCAATAAATATTTTCAATTATGCTTTCAGTTCCGAGTCTAAAACAGATTAAAAACATAGCACGCCAAGTTCATTTATGGCTTGGACTTGCGACCGGAATTATTGTTTTCATAATTAGTATAACAGGTTGTATTTATGTTTTTGAAGAAGAAATAAGAGACTTTTCGAAAGATGAAAAATTGTATGTTTCAATTCAGGAGAAATCTTTTGTTGGACTGGAAAAAATTGTTACCAGTTTTCAGAAGGAATTTCCAAAAGATAAAATCACTTCAATCAAAATAAACCAGCAGATTCCGAATGCCCCTGTAGAACTTTCGACAAAAAAGAAAACCTACTATTTTAATCCGTATAACGGTACTTTGATAGGTAATGAAAAACAAGATTGGCTTACCGTTGTGAGAAAACTTCATACCGAACTGCTTTTAGGTGAAATTGGCAGTTTTATACAGCGCTGGGCAGTTGTAATTTTTGCGTTGATGTTAATAACCGGATTAATTTTATGGTTCCCAAAGCAAATAAAATCTTTAAAACAATCTTTGACAATTAAATGGAAAGGCAATTTTAAACGCGTTAATTATGATTTGCACAATGTATTAGGGTTTTATGCTTCTTTTTTTCTTATTGCGATTGTATTTACGGGTTTATTTTTTGCTTTTAAAGAAGTTAAAAATGCAGCTGCTTTTGTAACAGGGACAGAACTTACTGATGGAATGAAAGTACAATCTGAAAACATAATTACGAAAGAATCTTTAGCAGCACGTTACGACCGAATTTACAAAACGGCAAATCAGAAATATCCAGGCGCAAATACGACAACGTTTTCAATAAAAAAGGACAAAGATGTAAGATTAAGAATGACTTATCCGTACAAATGGTACCGGAATCAAAATACGTTTTTCTTTGATGCCAAAACTGGACAACTGCTTCGTTACAAATTATATAAAGATTTCAATGCCGCTGATATTATAGAAGCATCAAATTACGAAGTCCATACGGGAAGATTCTTCGGATTATTTGGTAAAATCGTTGCTTTCTTTGCCAGCTTGATTGCTGCGAGTTTACCCATTACAGGGTTTATTATTTGGCTTAAAAAGAAGAAAAAAGCAAAGAAAAAATCTCCTGTAAAAAAGTTGAACAAAAAATTAAATAAAGCAATCGCTTAAAAATTACCTTATTCTTTTTTAGTATTTTTAAGCTTTTATTCCATAAAGAAAAATTCTTTTAAAAGCATAAATAGCAGGAAGTTTTGGAAAATTCTCTGCAATTCTCTTTTTATATTCTATAACAAAAAGTTTCTTCTGATCTTCTTCCAGTAATTCCATATATGGAATCAACGCTGAACCAGAAATAAAGTCAAAAAGTGCATCGTGATCTTGAGCAATAATGGGATATACTTTCGTCATAATTTGAATATCTTCAAGATTGCCGTCAAACATTATTTGCGCATAATGATCCATACTCAAAACAGGAGAATCTCTTTTCCAGCCTTTTAAATAACTTTTAAACGGTTCTTCACTTACAAGCTGATGTAGAATTTGATTGAGCTTATTTTCATTCTGAACCGGCATTTGTACTGCAAACTGTCCGCCAGAATTAAGTAAATTAATCAACTTTCGAAACAATTCTTCATGATTGTCAGACCATTGCAAAGCTGCATTACTAAAAATCAAATCCCATTTTTTATCTGAATTTGCAATGCCTTCGTTAGTAGATTGTTCAAAATGAAGATTCTTTGTCACATATTCCTTTGATTTTGCCAGCATTTCTGCTGAAGAATCAACACCTAAAAAATTAATCTGCTTAAATTTATCAGCTAAAAAAATAGACTGCTCCCCTGTTCCGCAACCTAAATCAATGGCATTTCCGGATTCGATCGGTTTTATAAGTTCCATTAGATCAACAAATGGCTTAAACCGAATGTCTTTAAATTTATTATATATTTCAGGATTCCAAGGCATATTTATTTCTATTTACTAACTGTTAGTATTTACTTTATTCAATAAATCTGTTGGCGCATAACCAAATCTCTTTTTAAATGCAGCCGAAAAATGCGAAAGGTTTTCAAAACCAGTTTCATAACAAACGTCAATTGGTTTTCTTCTTTTTTCAGCAAACTGATAATGTGCCAATTCTAATCTTTTCTTGGTGAGCCATCGTTGTGGTGTAGTATCAAATGTTTTACTAAAATCTCGTTTAAAAGTAGTTAGACTTCTACCCGTCAAATAACTAAATTTTTCCAAAGGAAGATTGAACATAAAATTCTTCTCCATATAGCCTGCCAAATCAATTTTACCGGGCTCTTCAAAATTAGCTAATACATTGTCTATGCCTTTATTAATTGTTCTTAGAATCGTAATTGCTTCTGTAATTTTCAGAGAAGCAATATCACTTGGAAGCTCTTCCATGTCAAAATATGGAATCAACGAAGCCAGACAGCTTTCCAACAAAGGATGATTATTGAAACTGTATATTTTTTGTGATTCTAATGGTTTTGGTTTCAAATCCAATTTAGCATAAAATTCACGCAGTTTTCCTACTGATAAATGCATTACAACCGTTTTATGCGGCTGTCCATCTTTAGGATAATTGATAATCGTTGCCAGTTGATTTCTTGGTATCAAAAAAATATCTCCTTTTTTAAAAACATAAGTAGCATCAGCCTGTACTATTTTTGTTTCACCCGAAATAAACCAAATCAACATGTGATGCTCAAACATAATGTCTGATTTGAAAAATGCATCTTCATATCGGGAAAGTTTTATGTCTTCGGTAATGTATTTTGCTTCGTAATTCATTGTATTTCTTTCTGATAAAAAAACACTGCTTTAATCTTTTAATCTTTATTCTTCTAAAGATATTAAAAAATAAAAAAGCAGTGTGATTTTGTTTACTCAATATTGAATTTAATTCCTGTCATTTCTTCGCTTAAATTCCATAATCGTCCAGCATTGGCCTTATCTAATGAATATAGTTTAATACCTTTTTCAATAGCATCTCCACTAGCAATTGACGTAATTTCTGAATCCTCGCAGTAAACACCGCCAATATCATTCAATTTTGGACTCACAGCGCACCAAACTGTTGTCGCAGCGCCTTGAGGAATTGTTTTAAGTGAAGCTGTAACTTCTGGTTTTATATTGCCCTCAGCATCGCAAAAGCCCATTTTAATGAATAATTCCAGCGGAGCTTCTCTCGCTAATTCAGTTCCTCCAATAGAGCCTGGATGTAGTGAATAAGCTCTCACTTTATGTTCTTTTGCTCTTTGGTCTAATTCTAATGCAAATAAATTGCTCGCTGTTTTTGATTGGCCGTACGCTTGCAGTGTTTCATAGTCACGATTAAAAAAATTAGGATCATCAAAATTAAAATCCCCAAACTGATGTCCTTGCGAAGATACATTTACCACTCTTGCGCCATTCGCTTTTTTTAAAGCTGGCCATAATCTGGCAGTAAGTTGAAATTGAGCCAAATAATTGGTAGCCAATTGTGATTCAATACCATTGCTTGTTCTGCGGAGCGGTACCCACATTATACCAGCATTGTTAATCAGCAAATGAAGCGGTCTGTCTGAATCCAAAAACTTGTCGGCAAATGCATCAATAGACTTTGGTTCAGATAAATCCAACGCTTCGACTTCAGTGTTTTCAATCCCTATCAGATTTCTATTTGCTTTTTCAACATCTCTTGCTGCAACTATAACTGTTGCACCTGCTCCTGCCAGCGCTTTTACTGTTTCAAGACCAATTCCTGTGTTTCCGCCTGTTACGATTGCAATTTTACCTGTAAGGTTAATACCTTTTATTACATCACTTGCTGTTGATGAAGAATCAAATCCAGAATTAACTGGTTTTTGCATTAATCCTTGATAATTGTTTTGTTCCATTGTTAGAAAATTTTAGTTATTTCTTAATGAAACAAAGGTATTGGCGATTCGTTGCCTCCATTTTGTTCAAACGTCCTAATATACTTTGTTTAAACGTCCATGATTAACAACAAAATCTGAAACTTAAAATGGGCTATTTAGCATCATACGGAGTATACTGATCCCATTCCCAAGGTGTATAAATATCGGCAATACCCGTTTCAAGCAAATATTTGATTATACCTCCTGTATTATGGCTATTGGACATAATCAGCATTCCGGTACCCTTTTCAGGATAAACTATGCTGTAATTTTGGAAACCGGAGCCTTGCCCTTCTTTAAAAGCGGCAACTCCGTAAGGTGATTTTAAAACTCCCCATCCTAAGCCATAGGAAAGCTCAATTTTATCGTTCCAATTTCCATCTTCTAAAGCGCCGGGACCAAATTGATTTTTAGAACGAATCCGAATCTGCGGACTAAACATTTCCTTATATGATTTTGAATTCAGGATTTTTTTGTTCAAAATTGCCGTTATAAACTTGCTATAATCCTCAACCGTAGTTTCCAGAGTACCTGCGCCACGAGGAGCATTATCTTTGTCTTTTTCCTGCAATTTTCCAGCGGGATCATAACCAGAAGCGTAATCTTTTTCAAATTTTCCCTGCCATTTATAACTTGAAGAAGTCATTTTGAGTGGCTTAAATATCTTCTCCTGCGCCAATTCTTCTAAAGTTTTCCCAGTAATTTTTTCGATCACAACCTGCAAATAAGTAAGTCCTTCTCCAGAATAACTGTATCTTGTTCCTGGTTCAAACTTTATTTTCAATTTTTCGTCGGACTCAAACCAACGCCAGTTTGGAAGTCCTGATGTATGATCCAGACACATTCTGGCTGTAATTTTTGTGTACTCCGGATAATCTTTTAATCCTTTAAAATCTTCATGCCATACTTTTGGTTCATATTCGTAAATTGGTTTTGGAAGATAGCTCTGCAATGATTTATCCAAATCTAAAACTCCTTCTTCAGTAAGTTTCAAAACCAAAACAGCAAAAACTGCCTTACTTAGCGATGCACCATACATATTGGTATTTAATTGTAATTCTTTTTTGCTTTCGACATTACTATAGCCAAAAGTTTTAATGTAAACGGGCTTTTTTGAGTTAAAGACAGCAATACCTAATCCTTTTACGTCGCCGTTGATCATCAGCTTTCCAATTTTACTCGTCAAACTATCCGAAGAAATAGTACTCCCATCCAGTTTTTTTATTAAAACAGACTTTTGAGCAACACTGGAAAAAATACCCGCAAAAAAAATTATCAAAAGAAATTTCCTCATTTTTAAGTGTATTTATTATTAATGGCTTTAAGATTTTTAACACGTTAATTTATTGTTTTGAGTTCTTATTGAAACATCTTATTAAGATTTCAAAGTGCTTCTTTTTTTATAAATAAACCCAAAACAATCTGATTATAAACTTAAAAGAAAAACAAACAATTTCAAAATCAATCTAAAATATAAAATATTCAAATCAGAAAAAAAAGATCCAATCGTCGCGAACAGTTTAAAAATAACTGATTGCGACTTTTTTGCAATAAAAATAAAGTAGTCCAAAATCATTTCAACAATCAATTTTTCAGAAAATCATAGAGCGCTGTCTTTCAAAAATTTAAGTACAATATGATAATTATATAAAATAAATCGAGAATCATGTAAAATAAAGGAAAATCTTATTTATTACTTTCATTAGTTAATAACATAAACTGATATTGAATTTTATGAAACAACTATACTCATGATTTATAAAAACATATTGCAAATCGACGATGATATTGACGATTGCGAATTTTTCATGGAAGCTTTGCAAGCTGTGTCTGATGCTGATTATACTGCCATGCACAATTCTGTTGAAGCGCTCAACAAATTAATTCGTCAAGAACTTAGCCCAGATATTATATTTCTTGATCTGAATATGCCAATAATGTCGGGGTTTGAATTTTTGGCCGAAATCAAAACAAAAAAAGTTATTCAGGATATTCCCATTGTTATTTTTTCTACGTCCCAATTTGAAGAAACAAAAATAAAAGCCAGAAAATATGGAGCAAAAGAGTTTATTTCAAAGCCAAATGATTTTAACGAAATGAAAAAAATCATAAGCCACTTTACAATATAAGCAACTTTTAAACATAAAAAAGCTTCAGTTTAAATACTAATTTTTTAATGCGATTTTCTTAATAGAAAGACAATGAAATTATCAACTCAAATAATTTTGGCCTTCACGCTTATCATTTTGCTTTCTGCTGCAGATTCATATACCAATTACAGGCTGTCTCTCAAAGTCAATCAAAACTCAAAGTTTCTTTCAAAATCAGAAGCTGTCATCCGAAATTCAAATAAAACTCACAGAGCCATTTTACAAATGCAAAGCGCTGTTCGGGGTTATTTACTTACTAATGACACGACCTATCTGGCGCCTTATTATAGCGGAATAGAAAAAGTTCCGGACTTTTTTGTAGAACAACATACGCTCATTGACAGCAATACTATTCAGTCTTCTATTTTAGATTCTATAAGTATTCTTCATTCGGAATGGCTTTCTTTTACATCCGAATTAATTCGGGCACGAAGAGAAAATCCTAAAACGTACCAATTCCTTTTAGATACTAAGTTTAAGAAGCACATTGGCAAGAACATTAATGATTCGATTACAGAAAAATTTAAAAGATTTGAAAAAATCGAATACAAAACGAGAGCCCATCACAGTGAAATGTTGCTGCATTCTCTAAACAAAGCGCGAAATTATTCACTGGTTTTTTTATCCCTTACCATTTTTGTTGGAATATGTAGCACGGCTTATATTGTAATTATGATTACAAAACGAATAAATTCTATGGTTCGGGTCGCCGATACGATTTCAAAAGGCCGTTTTACTATTGTTCGGGATTTTAAAAAAGATGAGCTAAGCGCTCTCGCCGCATCGTTGAATATTATGTCGCGCCGACTCGAAAAGAATATTCAGGAACTGGAAAACAAAAACGAAGAACTTAACAAATTTGCCTACGTTGTTTCTCATGATTTAAAAGCGCCACTTAGGGGAATTTACAATGTAATAAGCTGGATTGAGGAAGATTTATCGAACGAACTTTCCCCCTCATTGAGAAATTATCTCAATATTATTCCGAAAAGAACACAACGCATGGAAGCATTAATAAATGGACTTTTAGATTATGCGCGCATAAACAGGAAGACTTTGCCAGAATTGGTTGATACTAATATGCTTGTTCATGAAATTGCACAATCTATTGTTCCGAGAGAATTCAGACTCGAAATTATAAATCTTCCAGAGCTAGTTACAGAACGTTTAAAACTGGAACAGGTTTTTTCGAATTTAATCAGTAATGCAGCCAAATATTCAAAACCTGAAAATCCATATATCGAAATAAAGTGCCAGAAAGTACTCAACTACTATGAATTTTCAGTAACAGACAACGGAATTGGTATAGATGAAGAATATCACCAAAAAATATTTGAAATTTTTCAGACACTGAGAGAGAAAAATGAAATGGAAAGCACCGGCGTTGGACTCGCCATTGTTAAAAAAATTATTGATGATCAGGGAGAAAGTATACATGTAGAATCAAAACTAGGAGAAGGAACCACATTTACTTTCACCTGGAGAAATAACAAACAGTATGAGAAAGCCTAATATTTTATTAATTGAAGATGATGAACTCGATACAATTTCTGTTGAGCGTTCATTAAAAAAGCTAGAGATTCAATATTTTCTACATACAGCTTATAATGGACTTGAAGCACTTCAAATGCTCAGAAATACGGAAAATCCGCTTGTTCCGGATGTGATTCTACTGGATATTAATATGCCAAAAATGAATGGAATTGAATTTCTGAAAATCCTGAGAACTGATGAAAATTTAAAACATTTAAAAGTGTTTATCATGACCACTTCTTCTGAAAGCAGTGATCGCATAACTGCTGAAAAATTAGGCATTTCAGGATATATCATAAAGCCTTTAAATTACAACGACAACACAAAAAGACCAGATTCTATGGATGCTTTCGTACAATTTCATCTTAGGAAGATTTTATTGAATGAAAACGTTTAAACAATTATTAATTATGAATTGTTAATTATTAATGAAAAGCCAAAAAACCAAATTAACAATTAACAATTAACAATTAACAATTAACAATTAACAATTAACCTCGAATCACCAAAAACCAATCCTATAGCAAAGATTTACCAATTATGAAAAATAAGAAACATAACGATAAAGGACTGAAAAATGACATGCTGATTGCTGTGCCTGTTATAACAGATGAAATAAAACCTAACAGTAAAAGCAAGAAAAGCAAAACTGAGGAATCAATTCTTAGTGATGCTGAGTTTCTTAAAATTTTGCTGAAAGTAAAAAATGGTAATTTTTCCCAACGTTTCCCTACCGATCAGGATGGAACAAAAAGAGCCATTTGCGATACTTTAAACGAAATAATTGACCTGAACGAAAGAATGGTTTTTGAATTTCAGAAGGTTGGAAAAAGCATTGGTAAACAAGGAAAATTGACCAATCGTGTCGTTTTAGACGGAGCACGCGGTTCTTGGAGTTCCTGTGTGGATTCCGTAAACACTTTGATTTCCGATTTAGTTCACCCTACAATTGAAATTGCGCACGTAATTACCTCAGTTGCAAAAGGAAATTTATCACAGGAAATGCCTTTAGCTATTGAAGGAAATCCGTTGCAGGGAGAGTTTCTCAGAATTGCAAAAGAAGTAAACGCCATGGTAAAACAGTTGAACCTTTTTTCTATGGAAGTTACGCGTGTAGCGCGCGAAGTGGGAACTGAGGGAAAACTGGGCGGTCAGGCAAAAGTTCGGGGTGTTGGTGGAGTTTGGAAAGATTTGACGGATTCAGTAAATAAGATGGCTTCCAATCTTACCGGACAAGTTAGAAATATCGCCGATGTAACAACCGCGGTGGCAAAAGGAGATTTATCCAAAAAAATTACTGTTGACGTAAAAGGAGAAATTCAGGAATTAAAAAACACCATCAATACGATGGTGGATCAGCTGAACTCGTTTTCTTCTGAGGTAACTCGTGTGGCGCGTGAGGTTGGTACCGAAGGAAAACTAGGCGGTCAGGCGCAGGTAAAAGGTGTTGGTGGAACTTGGAAAGATTTAACGGATTCCGTTAACCAAATGGCATCCAATCTTACCGGGCAAGTACGTAATATCGCCGATGTAACAACAGCGGTGGCAAAAGGAGATCTTTCGAAAAAAATTACCGTTGACGTAAAAGGGGAAATTCTGGAACTAAAAGACACTATCAATACCATGGTGGATCAGTTAAATTCCTTCTCTTCTGAGGTAACTCGTGTGGCACGAGAAGTAGGTTCTGAAGGGAAACTGGGAGGTCAGGCAAAAGTACGTGGTGTTGGTGGAGTTTGGAAAGATTTAACCGATTCGGTGAACCAAATGGCATCCAACTTAACCGGACAAGTTAGAAACATTGCCGAAGTAACAACAGCCGTAGCAAAAGGAGATTTATCGAAAAAAATTACCGTAAATGTTGAGGGAGAAATCCTCGAACTAAAAAATACCATCAATACGATGGTGGATCAGCTGAACTCTTTTGGTGCCGAGGTAACTCGTGTGGCACGTGAAGTAGGTTCTGAAGGAAAATTGGGAGGTCAGGCCAAAGTAAAAGGTGTTGGTGGAACCTGGAAAGATTTAACGGATTCGGTAAACCAAATGGCATCCAACTTAACCGGACAAGTACGAAATATTGCCGAAGTAACGACAGCCGTTGCAAATGGTGACCTTTCGAAAAAAATTACGGCAGTAGCCGAAGGGGAAATTCTCGAATTGAAAAAAACCATTAATACGATGGTGGATCAGCTGAACTCCTTCTCTTCTGAAGTAACGCGTGTGGCGCTTGAAGTTGGTACTGAAGGAAAACTCGGTGGTCAAGCAAAAGTAAAAGGTGTGGGCGGAACATGGAAAGATTTAACTGATTCGGTGAACCAAATGGCATCCAACTTAACCGGGCAAGTACGAAACATCGCCGAAGTAACAACAGCTGTTGCAAAAGGAGATTTATCCCGACAAATTACCGTTGATACCAAAGGAGAGATTTTAGAGCTTAAAAACACCATCAATACCATGGTGGGTCAGCTGAATTCCTTTGCGTCTGAGGTAACTCGTGTAGCGCGTGAGGTAGGTACCGAAGGAAAACTGGGAGGACAAGCGCAGGTTGAAGGTGTCGGCGGAACATGGAAAGATTTAACGGATTCTGTTAACCAAATGGCATCCAACTTAACTGGCCAAGTTCGTAATATCGCCGAAGTTACGACTGCCGTGGCAAAGGGCGACCTTTCACTTCAAATTACGGTAGACGTAAAAGGAGAAATCTTAGAATTAAAAAATACGATTAATACCATGGTGGATCAGCTTCGAGGCTTTGCTTCGGAGGTTACAAGGGTTTCGCGAGAAGTTGGAACTGAAGGAAAACTGGGAGGGCAAGCAAACGTTCCTGGAGTTGCGGGAACTTGGAAAGATTTAACCGATTCAGTAAATCAAATGGCGGGAAATCTTACCGCTCAGGTGCGTAACATTGCCGATGTGGCGATTGCCGTTGCGAATGGAGATATGTCCCGAAAAATTACGGTTGACGTAGCTGGAGAAATTCTGCAATTAAAAGAAACGCTAAATACAATGGTGGATCAGCTTCGTGAATTTGCTTCAGAAGTTACGCGTGTGGCGCGTGAAGTTGGTACTGAAGGAAAATTGGGAGGTCAGGCCAACGTACCGGGTGTTGCCGGAACATGGAAGGATTTGACGGATTCGGTGAACCAAATGGCGGGTAACTTAACTACTCAGGTTCGTAATATCGCCGAAGTAACCATTGCTGTTGCCAACGGAGATATGTCCAAGAAAATTACCGCCGACGTTCGTGGAGAGATTCTTCAATTAAAAGAAACCGTAAATACTATGGTAGATCAGCTTCGTGCTTTTGCTTCTGAGGTAACTCGTGTGGCACGTGAAGTTGGTACAGACGGAAAACTAGGCGGTCAGGCATTCGTTCCTGGAGTTGCCGGTACATGGAAAGATTTAACGGATTCCGTGAACCAAATGGCATCGAACTTAACCGGTCAGGTTCGTAACATTGCTGATGTTACCAAAGCCGTGGCAAATGGTGACCTTTCGAAACAAATTACCGTTGACGTAAAAGGGGAAATTCTGGATCTGAAAAACACTTTCAATACAATGGTGGAACAGTTAAATTCCTTTTCTTCTGAGGTTACTCGTGTGGCACGTGAAGTGGGTACGGAAGGGAAATTAGGAGGACAATCGGAAGTAAAAGGTGTCGCCGGAACCTGGAAAGATTTAACGGATTCGGTTAACGTCATGGCTTCAAATTTAACGGGACAAGTTCGTGGAATTGCTAAAGTTGTAACTTCTGTAGCAAAAGGAAATCTGAAACAAAAACTTTCTATTGATGCTAAAGGTGAAGTGGCGCAATTAACGGATACAATCAACGAAATGATTGACACACTCGCGACTTTTTCTGATCAGGTAACAACGGTGGCACGTGAAGTGGGTGCTGAAGGAAAACTGGGTGGACAAGCAAACGTTCCTGGAGCTTCAGGAACCTGGAAAAACTTAACAGAAAACGTAAATCAGTTAGCGGCAAATCTTACGACTCAGGTACGTGCAATTTCTGAGGTTGCATCGGCGGTAACGCAGGGAGATTTGACGAGAACAATTGGTGTTGAAGCAAAAGGTGAAGTTGAGGCGCTCAAAGATACTATCAACCAAATGATTTCAAATCTTAAGGCAACTACTTTGCGAAATCAGGAACAAGATTGGCTGAAATCGAATTTAGCTAAATTTACGCAAATGCTTCAAGGTCAAAAAGAATTGAATGCGGTTACTAAAAAAATCCTTTCTGAACTTGCTGCAGTTGTTACGGCACAGCATGGGCTTTTCTATATTTTAGAAGAAGGTGAAGATTTTATGGATTCCAAATTGAATCTGATTGCTTCTTATGCTTACATTAAAAGAAAAGATTCCATCACGCAATATGCAATGGGCGAAGGACTTATTGGTCAGGTTGCTATTGAAAAAGAACGAGTAATTTTAAGCAATGTTCCGAAAGATTACATCCGAATTAATTCGGGACTTGGAGATGCTAAACCAAAAGATGTCATCATTCTTCCGGTTTTATTTGAAGGAAGACTTAAAGCGGTAATTGAGTTAGCGTCGCTTGATACTTTTAACCAAACACACTTAGATTTCCTTGAAGGTTTAACGGAAAGTATCGGAATTGTATTGAATACCATTGAATCCAATTCAAGAACCGAAGAATTATTGGTTCAGTCGCAATCATTGGCAAACGAGCTGAAAAGTCAGCAGGAAGTATTGAAAAACACTAATGAGGAACTTGAAGAAAAAGCGATTTTATTGGCCAACCAAAAAGAGGAAGTTGAACTTAAAAACCAGGAAGTTGAGGTTGCGAGAAAAGCTCTGGAAGAAAAAGCCGATCAGCTTACATTAACATCCAAATACAAATCGGAATTCCTTGCGAATATGTCACATGAATTAAGAACGCCGCTTAACAGTTTGCAAATTTTGGCCAATGAATTAATCGCCAATCGTGACGGAAATTTATCTGAAAAACAAATTCAGTTTGCCAAAACAATCAATTCCTGCGGTGATGACCTTATTCAGTTAATTAATGACATTCTGGATCTTTCTAAAATTGAATCTGGTTATATTTCTGTGGATTATAATCCGATTAGTTTTGCTGAAATCAGCCGATTTGTGGAATCAACCTTCAACCCTATTTCTCAGGCAAAACATCTTGATTTTGAAATATTGATGGACGATAATCTTCCTGAATTAATGGAAACTGATTCACAGCGATTAAATCAAATTCTGAAAAATCTGTTATCCAATTCATTCAAATTTACCGAAAAAGGCCAAGTCCGATTAAGCATTTACAAAGCAGATAATAATTGGAAAACAAAAAACAATAATCTGGAAAATGCTGAAGCTGTCGTGGCATTCGAAATTTCAGATACCGGAATCGGAATTTCAAAAGAAAAACAAAATATCATTTTTGAAGCCTTCCAGCAGGCAGAAGGTTCTACAAGCCGTAAATATGGGGGAACTGGATTAGGATTATCCATCAGCCGCGGACTTTCTGATTTATTAGGCGGAAGTATCGAACTCGAAAGTGATACCAATATTGGAAGCAAATTCACTTTATTCCTGCCACTAAAATTTGTTCATAATACTGAAATTGAAGAAATAAGCGTCAATGAAGAAACAAATGTAATTCACGCCGGAAAAAGTCGTTTAAAATCGCTTCCGTCAGCTAGTTTCAATAAATCAGATGTTGATTTGTATTTTGTGGATGAAGTTGGTGACGACCGCGCCAATATTAGGCCAAATGACAAAATTCTCTTAATTGCTGAAGACAATATAACTTTTGCAAAAATCCTTCTGGAAAGAGCGCATCAGCATGATATTAAAGCTGTTGTAACCACTAAAGGAAATGATGTAATTGACTATATCAATCAGTTTCAACCTCATGCTATCACAATGGATTTGAATATGCCGGATACCAGCGGATGGAAAATTCTCGATCGCCTTAAAACTGATTTTACGTTAAGACACATTCCGGTTTATATCATTTCGGGAGAAGATGAAAGAAATAAAGGCTTAAAACGTGGCGCCAGAAACTTTCTTGTAAAACCGGTAAAAAATGATTTACTGACTGCAATGTTTAACGATATTCATGATTTCAAAAATAAAAAAGAAAAAAATCTTCTAGTAGTTGATGATAATCCCGTGGATTTAAAGCTAATTGTAGAGGCGGTCAAAGGTGATGACATTTCAATATCAACGGCTCTAACAGCAGAAGCAGCTGTAGAATTAATCAAAGAAAAATCCTTCGACTGTATTATATTGGATTTATTTCTTCCAGATGCTGACGGTCTTGACTTAATTAATGATCTCGAAAATAATATAAATACTCAGGAAACAACCATAATTATCCATTCTGCGGGCGACGTCAATAAAAAACAAAGAAGCAAACTCAATCGTTTTGCTTATAGTATTATAACAAAAAGCGCCACTTCGATTGATGAATTGGTCGATCAGACTGCCCTATTCCTCCATCGTGTGCATAAAGACATGCCTGACAGCATGAGGGAACGAATTGAAACGTATTATTTGAAAGAAGATGTACTTATCAATAAAAAAGTGCTTCTTGTTGATGATGATGTCCGAAATTTATTTGCGCTTACAACTGCGCTAGAACGTTTTGGGTTGGATGTTATCAGTGCTGAAAGTGGTCATGAAGCTATCGAAATTCTAAATCAGAATGTCAAAATGGATATTGTTTTGATGGATATTATGATGCCGGAACTGGATGGTTATGAAACAATGAAAATCATCAGACAAAATCCAAAACATAAAGATCTAACCATTATCGCCGTTACCGCAAAAGCAATGAAAGGCGACCGACAAAGATGTATTGAATCTGGTGCTTCGGATTATATTACAAAACCGGTTAATGTAGAGCAATTATCTTCATTAATGAGAGTTTGGCTAAAATAATATTTTAAATAAAAAACATCATGGAACACGCTCCAGTTAAAATATTATTAGTTGACGACAAAAAGGAAAATTTACTTTCTCTTCAGGTAATTCTTGCTGATTTGGGATATCAATTTGTGGAAGCTACTTCAGGCAAGGATGCTTTGCGAATACTTTTGAAAAGTCAGGATTTTGCCATTATTCTGATGGATGTGCAAATGCCTCTTATGGATGGATTTGAAACTGCTGAACTCATTCGTCAAAGTGACAAACTCAAACATGTGCCCATTATTTTTCTCACTGCCAATATGAATACTTCCGATTATATTTTTAAAGGATACCAATCGGGAGCGGTTGATTATATGATCAAGCCATTATCCTCGGAAATTCTGAAGGCAAAAGTGATGGTTTTTACTGAATTGTATAAAAAAACAAGAGAATTACAGCTCAAAGAAGAAGAAGCAAATGCACTTAACGCCAAAATTATAAAGGCCAATGAAGATTTGGCTGCCCAATATGTAGCTATCGAAAAATATGCAAACGAATTAAAAAGAAAAAATACCGAATTAGATGCTTTCACTCACATTTCAAGTCATGATCTTCAGGAACCGTTGCGCAAAATCCAGACATTTTCAAATATTATTCTTGCAAAAGAATATGAAAATTTAAGCCCTGACGGAAGATTAAAGTTTGATCGCATTTTGTATTCGACCAATCGAATGCGTGAATTAATCAACGATCTTTTGGCTTTTTCCAGAACAAATATTATTGATCGCATTTACGAAAATACAGATCTTGAAACTATAATTGAAAATGTAAAAGAAGCGCTCAGAGAAAACATCAACGAAAAAAATGCTTTGATTATTACTGATCTACATGGAAAAATAAATATTATTCCATTTTTGTTCATTCAGCTTCTTGAAAATTTAATCAATAATTCACTGAAATTTTCTCAGAAAGAAGTTCCACTTAAAATTACAATTAAAAGCCGAATGGCAACTGGAAAAGATTTGCATAACGATAAATTAATTCCTTTGGAAACTTACTGTCATATCAGTTTTCAGGACAACGGAATTGGTTTTGAACCTGAGCACAGCGAAAAAATATTTGGCGTTTTTCAAAGACTCCACAGCAGGGATGTTTATGACGGAACAGGTATTGGCCTGGCCATTGTAAAAAAAATAGTTGAAAATCATAACGGAATAATTATGGCTACATCTCAGCCTATGAAAGGTGCTACTTTTGATATTTTTATTCCGCAATAAATTTTCTTCAAATAAAATAAAGAAAAACAAATTTAAAGATATCCCTCCAAATTGGAGTATCTTTAAAATAACTGAATTCAGCCTGTAACTGAGAATTTACGGCTGTTATTAAGCATTATTTTCTTAAATTTTTTATTGCTTTTTCAAGACTTTTATCAAAGTCTTCATCAGTTATTTTTTCTTTTTTAAAAGTTAAAACTTTGCTTTTGACAATAAAAAAGCAAACCGAAAATCCTAAAAAAATAATTGATATTAAAATGAGCTCTACTATTAAACTGTTTTCTGGGATATTACTTATCATATTTTTATTTTAAGATTTTGAAAAAAGAAAACTCAACTCATTCTTATATACGTAAACATCTCAATTATGGTTTAAAAAGACACTCCAAAAGGTGTTTGTTTTTTTAAAACGAAAAGATTGATTTAATTATTCCTCCCTTTTCTTTATTGTATTCTGTTCGAAATAGTTGAAATTTTACAAATACTTTCCTTTTCAAAATTTTTCTTTTCAAAAATAGTGTTATTTTTACACTTATTACTTTTTTTAAAATCCCAAACTTTACTAACCGATCAAAATACTGCAAAAAATGAGATATTTCTTTCTTAGTTTTCTCCTATTCATTATTTCAAATTCGCTTCGAGCGCAACAACTTTCAACATTTAGTACCGATAAAAATTTAAAACTTGAAATTTCTGTCGATAATGGCCTTGCTTACTACCAAGTATTTTTCCAAGGCGAAGAATTCCTTGCTAAGTCTCCATTAGGAATAATAAGTTCCGCTGGAGATTTTACGAAAGGACTTAAATTAATTGGAAGCAAAACAAATAAAATTCAGGAATCGTATCAACTGAATCGTTCTAAAGTAAGTCAGGTAAATTATAAAGCAAATGAAATAAATTGCACCTTTACAAACTTTGCTAATGACACGATAAACATCATTTTCAGAGTTACAAATACAGATGTTGCTTTCTCCTATTTGATCCCGAAAAGCAAAAAAAATACTGGAAACTGTACCATTGAAAAAGAAATTACTGGTTTTAAACTTCCTTCAAAAACCACCACTTTTATTACACCTCAAGCGCCGCCGTTAAGCGGATGGGAAAAAACAAAACCATCTTATGAAGAAGAATATACGAGAGAAGAACCAATTGGAACAAAATCACAATACGGACTAGGTTTTACTTTTCCGGCGCTTTTTCATTTAGGAAATAATGGCTGGCTTTTGATTTCTGAAACCGGAATCAGCGGAAATTATGTCGGAACCCGATTAAGCGACGCAAGTACAGACGGAATTTATACGGTTACTTTTCCACAAGAGGGAGAAAACAATCATGACGGACCTGTTACCGCTACTGCTCCACTTCCAATGCAAACTTCATGGAAAACAATAACAATAGGAAAAACGCTGAAACCAATTGTGGAATCAACCGCAGCTACAGATGTTGTAAAACCGCTTGTAAAAACACCAAAAATATTTGATGCAGGCCGCGCAAGCTGGAGCTGGATTGTCTGGCAAGATGAAAGCTGCAATTATAACGATCAAAAAACTTTTATTGATCTTGCGGCTGATATGAACTGCGAATTCATTTTAATTGATGCGCTTTGGGATGTCAATATTGGTAAAGAAAAAATGGCGGAATTGGTTAATTATGCCAAATCAAAAAATGTTGGTTTTTTGCTTTGGTACAATTCAAATGGAAATTGGAACACCGCTCCGCAAACGCCAAAAAACAAAATGAATACCTCAGAAGCCCGACGTTCAGAAATGAAATGGCTGCAGGAAATTGGCGTGAAAGGATTAAAAATTGATTTCTTTGGCGGAGACAAACAAGCAACTATGAAATTGTATCACGATATACTTGTTGATGCCGCAGAATTTGGTCTGAACATCAACTTCCATGGCGCTACCCTGCCCCGCGGTTGGGAAAGAATGTATCCAAATTATATGACGAGTGAGGCTGTTCTTGCTTCTGAAAATTTGGTTTTCCAACAAGGATTTAGTGATCGATATCCTTCAACAGCTACTATTTATCCTTTTACAAGAAATGCGGTAGCTTCAATGGATTTTGGTCCCGTTTTTCTGAACAAACGTCTGCATCGCGAACCAAATAAAGGCACAACGCGAAAAACAACGGATGCTTTTGAAATGGCAACAGCAGTTGTTTTCTTTTCCGCTGTTCAACATTGGGGATTAACGCCGGAAAACTTAAAAGAAAAACCAACTTACTTATTTGATTATCTAAAAAATGTTCCAACCGTTTGGGATGAAACTGTATATATAGACGGTTATCCTGGAAAATATTGTGTAATTGCCCGCAGAAAAAACACAAAATGGTATATCGCTGCCATTAATGGCGAAAACGCACCAAAAAATATCACGGTAAATTTACCAATGCTAAAAGGTAAAAATGTTTCTATTATAAGTGATGGTGAAGGCCAGGATTCAAAATTCAGTACAAAGAAATTGGATAATACTTCGTTCAATCTTGAACTGTCTGCAAATGGCGGAACGGTTTTGTTTATGCCTTAATTTTTCTAAAAAAAATACAAAAATCCCTGCGCACTTTATACGCGGGGATTTTTTATTTTTACTGAATTAGCATTTTTGCTTTGCTAAGAATCTTTTTTGCACTGTCAGAAGCTATAATCAAACCACCGCCCATCATAATTATATCTTTTAAAACCAGTCGTCCTCCGACAGAAAGATAAGGAAAACCAAACTCTGGTGTCGGGAAATCTCCTCCTAAATTTGGGACGTAAACTTCGGGCGTTGTAATCAAGAAAGACAAAGTAACAAAAGACATTCCGAAAGTTAAGAGTCCGCCCCAAAATCCAATTTTAGGAAACCAAATTCCTAAAAGAACCAATAAACCAATCGAAACAATGACAGTTCCCAATCCGTACGAAAAAATATAAGTGCCATTCTCTTCCTGCCATTTTATGTTTTTTTCGACTGTTTTGCCTTCTAAATTTTTGTGTAAGGTGTACGCTTTGACTTGTTTTCCTTCATTATTGGCAACCATTTTATTGGCATCTTTGTAAAAGAAACTCATAAAAGGACTATTTGCAACCAAGGGAACAATTCCGTCAGCTTCATATTTAAAAGCTTTT
The DNA here is from genome assembly GCF_054075145.1 of Flavobacterium xizangense. Lineage (NCBI taxonomy): Bacteria > Pseudomonadati > Bacteroidota > Flavobacteriia > Flavobacteriales > Flavobacteriaceae > Flavobacterium > Flavobacterium xizangense. Next base: position 58,865 of record NZ_JBSIPG010000002.1, read on the forward strand.
AAGCCTCCAATCCAAGCCATTACAACGAAAATAGCAATTCTTAAAAAGTGAACAAAATTGTTTTGTCCGCCAGCAATAAATCTTATAAATTTTTCCATTTTGATTATGTTTTAAATACACACCAAAATTAGTTTACAAGTGCCTGGATAAAAATGGACGTAAAGGAGTTTACATGGACTATTTTGCCACAATAGAAATACCGACTTCTTTTCGGAAATCCTTCGGGGAAATTCCAACATTCTTTTTAAAATAACGGCTGAAGTAAAATTCATCTTCAAAATTAAGATCAACGGCAATTTCTCTTATCGGCTTGACCGTTAAATGCAACAATTTTTTGGCTTCCAAAACAATGCGATCCTGAATAAGTTGCGAAGGTGATTTTCCGAAATGCTTTTTAATTCTTTTGCTGAATGTATTGACCGTCAGTTTGTATTTAGAAGCGTAAAAAGCTACTTCTTTGGCTTCCCGAAAATGTTCGTCCAGCAAATGCTGAAACTGTAAAATAGTTGCATTTCCAATTGATTCCTGAATTTCAGAAGGCATTTTCAACTGTTTTTCTTTGCTGCTCAATGCTAAAACAACCTGCAAATAAGATTTTAGTATCGAATCATCATAATCAAGTTTGGAATCTTCCACCTTTTTCATTCTTTCAATGATGCTGATAATTTCCTCGTAAATAAAATCAGAGATGTTTACAAAAGGTTCTCTGTAAATATCATTAAACAAAATTCCGTTGCAGGCCACTTCTTTTTTGTGATATTCAATACAATAAAAATCCCCATGAAAACTGACCTCGTTTATAAAAGGCGCTGAAGAATTATTCCATTTAAAGAATTGATATGGAGATAAAAAGACAAGACTTTTTCCGTCGCATTCATAAGCCGTTAAATCAACTGAAAAAGAAGCTTCTCCCTCAAATATCAGAATATAATAATACGGTTCGTTTATTTCTTTTGCAATAAAATCGGTTTTCTTTAATTCAATTTTCATAGCTGAGCTTCTTTTTCAGAAATCGGACAATACAAAATAGTTTATTCTTTTTTAGTAAATCCTTTTCTGGTCATTTCGCCCCAGCCATGCGTTCCCTTAATTTTTTCTTTATATCCCACTAATGCAGAATAAACGGTCATCGGATGAAAATACAAAGGTTCAATAAAAGCAGCTAAAAGAAGTTTGAAAAAGTCGGCATGTTTTGGGTATTTATGAAAAGTACGTTCTTCACTAAACAATGCCAAAACGGAAAAGAAAACGGCAAAAGTGTACACAAAAAGCAACAATAAAAGGAAAAAATGCCAATTTAGCAAACCAAAAAGTACGAATATAACCGTTATTAAAAGACCAATAAACTCAATTCCTGGCGCCAAAAATTCAAAGAATGTCCAATAAGGCACACTTACCATTCCTAGTATTTTGTATTTAGGATTCATAAACATTCTTTTATGAAAACTAAGTGTTTCAATTGTTCCTCTCATCCAGCGGCTGCGCTGTTTTTTGAATATTTTGAAATCTTCTGGGGCTTCTGTCCAACAAAGTGGATCAGGAATATAGCTTACCGAATAGGGCAATTTATTTTCAAGCATATAACGACGCATTCTCACGACCAATTCCATGTCTTCACCTACTGTTTTTGTACTATAACCTCCAGACAATAAAGCAATTTCTTTATCAAATGCACCGAATGCACCGGAAATCAGCAATAATCCATCCAGTCTTCCCCACGCCATTCTTCCTAAAAGAAAAGCGCGCAAGTATTCTAAAACCTGAATTCTCGGAATCATGCTGTCTGGAATATTTACCTCGACCAAACGGCCATTTTTAATAATACACTGATTTGCAATTCTGACTACACCGCCCGTTGCAATAATGCGTTTTCCGTGCGATTCCAGGAAAGGTTTTGCCAGTTTCAAAAGGGAATCTTTATCCAAAATACAATCCACATCGATACAAACTACATACGGGTTTTGTGCAATATTTAAACCTACATTCAGGGCATCGGCTTTACCACCATTTTCTTTGTCGGCCACAATTAATTTCTTGAAAGCGGCATTTCTTGAAGTATAAATTCCTTTTAGTTTTTTGGTTTCGATTTGTTCGTGAAAATCAAAATCGGTCAAAACAAGATCATACTTCTTGATCAGAATTTCCATCGAATTGTCTTTACTTCCGTCATTTACCACAATTACCTCATAATTATTGTAATTCAATGAAAGCAGGGATTTTACATTTTCTTCAATTGTAAAACCTTCATTGTAAGCAGGCGCAATTAACGAAAGTTTAGGTGCATAATCGCTTGTAAGCAATACTTCATAATCAACAAAACTATTTTTTTTAAGATAACTCCTGAGTTCTTTTGTAGAAAGATAGGCTAATATTAGATACGAAGACATGATCAATATAGCATAGCCCAAAATAAGTACTATGTATACATCCAAAAACCATATTAATTCGCTGTTTAAAAGACTCATTGGCTTGTAATTAAACTGTTAATGTCTGTAATACGTTTTGCGCTTCATACTGAATTAATGTATTCGGTGCGTGATCGATCAATTGCGATACATAAGGAAGTTTCTGGGTAAGTTTCAGCTCTTTTATAAGTTTTAATCCGAGTGTAATAACCGTTGTGTTTTTAGATTCCAATAAAAGTTCTACTCCTTTTGTATCTCCAATATCATGCTTTTTAAAAGCGCCAATAATGTTTAGCTGCATCCAATCATCAATAGGGTCAGTATGCTCAGCGAGGTGCACTATGCCTTTTGTTCCTGCAAGTTTTATACAAGCATTAATTGATGTGATTTTCAACGTCTTTTTTCGGGCTTTTGAAAATGTTATGATTGTTTCAAATGCTTCGTTTATATTAAATTCCGCCAATTCTGTAATTCCTTTGCATTTTACTTCCCATCTAAAATTTCGAAGTTTTTTGAACGAATCTTTTATCAAACCTGAATCTTGATAAAATTGTTCCAATTTTTGGGCAAAAACGCCATCATAATTTTTATGAAGATTTATAATCGTTTCCATTACAACTTCTCTGAAAAAGGCTTTTTTAAAAAGCGCTATCGAATTTTTATCTTCATTAATAACCGAAAAAGTCACATTTTCAAAAACAACAGCCGACATTAATTTTTCAATAAATTCACTATATTCAATTCTGCGTTTTTCTCTCTTTATATTTTTATTTCGACTCCAAACAATTACAAGATACAAAACAAAAGAAGCTCCAATAAATAAGTATATTGAAAAAATCAGAAACGGTACAACCCAGTCACCTTTTTCATATAATTCCAAAACTTTTTTCATATCAAAAGCGTTTAGTTACAATTAACTGGACATTAAATCTGTTTCTGTATTCTCCTGGCGTATATTCTTCGCGCTCGTAAAGAAAAATTGGGCGCACGAAAAACGAATCGCCTAAACGATGCTGATATTGCAATCCAACTCTAAAAGCTTCTAATGGTTGTGTGAAACCGTTATAAAGATACAAGTACGGAACTGTTCCGTATTGAAGTTCCAATCTTATGATTCTTTCTTTTTCTTCATTGGTTCTCTGTAAACTTAAAACATGAGAAAACAATGAATTTCCTGTATCATAATATGGTCTGTATGCCAATATATAACTTCCTGTATTGTATGCAACCTGACCAGTCAATAACGTTATATCATCTGATTCAAAATGCATAAATCGAGCTCCAAATGCAAAATCAAATTTTTTAACTGGTGCAAAATAATATTCTAAACCTGCCTTTCCAACGGGAAATAATGTTTCACCTGTTGAAAGTCCGGCGTTGGCATATAAATAGCTTTTGTTTGAAAATGTTTGGTAGAAATCAGTTTCAAAAAGCATTTGTGTGTCATTGCCTGTGTTTCCAATGTTTGCGCGCCCCACAATAGCCGATTTGCTGAATTTATGTGAATATTCAACATACCCATAATGCAAAGGCGATTGCCCTGGTTCTGAAGTAGAAATATTAAGATAAGACGCTGCGATTGCATTTTTAGCTTTTTTACCTATAAGCGTTCGAATGCTTTTAAACGGCTGAGTACTATTATCTGCAATTGATGCTTTTTCAATAACTTCCAGCGCTTCCTGATCGCGATTTAGTTTTTCAAGACAACTTGCTTTTGTTTTAACTACATCTACCGATTTTGGATCAATTGCCAAATATTTATCGCAATACACAATACATTTTTCATATTGTTCCGACCAAAAATAAGTATTGATAATTGCCTGTACAGCATCAGGATTCGGATTTGTTCTGTCTGTTAATGGCGCCAACATTTTTATTGATGAAGGATAGTCTTTTTTCCAGCTGTAAATTCGTCCTGCATACACCTGAATATCTTCGTTTTCAGGGAATTTAGCACCCAAAGGTTCAATTAAGGATAATGCTTTATCAAAATTTCCTTTTTCTGTTTCTTGTTTTACCTGAGCCAAGACGGCATCGATATTTATTTCCTGTCCAAAAGAAATGGATGAAACAAACAACAAAACAATTGAATAATATAGAAATTTCATTACGATTTGATTTTTAGGAGCTTATTAATTCGCACTAAAAGAACGGCAGGACTGATTGGCTTTGCAATAAATTCATTTGCGCCAATATCAAAAGAATCCAATTCTGTCTGTTCAACACCGGAAGAAGTAAGTATGATTATAGGAAGATCTGAATTAATAGTTTCCCTGACATATTGCGTAATTTCCATTCCGCTAATGCCTGGCATGTTTATATCGGTCAAAATCAAGTCGTAATTGTTTTTTTCGATGGCTTCAAGCGCATCTTTTCCATCAGAAAACTGGTCAACAGCAAATCCTTTGGACTCTAGAAAAAATGATAATGATTTGCGTAAGATATCATTATCTTCGGCTAAAATGATTCTCATTGTTATGATATTTTGAGGCAAAAATTCAATTTATATTTGGCTTATATGTAAAGCTAAGGCTTATTTCTTTTTTATCAAAGCTCCTTCAGGATTTTAACGGTCTCCTCGATTCCGTAATGCAGTATATTTATTTTGTTTTCACTTTCAGAAGTAAATTCATTATTTATGGCTTCTTCTTCAATAATCGACAAACAATTTGTCAAATCAGTTAGCATAAAAATATCTAAACTGGATTTCATATTATGCGCTAATTTCTTAACTGCATCATGATCTTCATTTTTAAATGCTTCTTCAAGCTGAGCCGTTTGACTCGGAATTTTATCTAAAAAAAGATCAATCATTTCTTTTCTAAAATCTGGGCTTCCGCATGCCATTTCATCCAAAATAGAAAAATCAATAATTCTTCTTCTTCCACGATCAGCATCTTGGCTCATAACCGTTTTTATCGCTTTTAAAAGAACAGACTGTTTAAAAGGTTTTGGTACATAAGCATTCATTCCAACTTTATAACAACGTTCCTGCTCTCCAACAAGAGAATGTGCTGTCATGGCAATAATCGGAATATCTGATTTCATTTCATTTCTGATGTATTCCGTTGTCTGATAACCATCTTTAATTGGCATTTGAAGATCCATCAAAACTAAATCGTATTGGTGCTTCGATAAAAGTTCAATGCCTTCTTCTCCATTTTCAGCGATGTCTAATTCAAAACCAAAGTTCTGCACTACGCTTTTTGCTAATTTCTGATTTAGCACGTTGTCTTCGCAAAGCAAAATTTTCAGATTTCCAAGATCATTTTTTGATATTGTTTTAACTGAATCTACTTTCGCATCTGCTTTTTTATACGAAAGGACAAAAGAAAATTCTGAACCGCGACCTTCCTTGCTTTTAACTTGAATTTCAGATTTTTGAAGTTCAATCAACTGTTTTACAATGTTTAATCCGAGTCCAGTGCCACCAAATCTACGCGTTGTACTTTCTTCAGCTTGGGTAAAACGTTCAAAAATGGAATTAAGTTTATCTTCAGGAATTCCGATTCCGGTATCTTTTACAGAAAATCGAAGGGAATAATGTTCTTCTGTTTCTTCCACCTTTTTCACAGAAACCGTTACATCACCATCATGCGTAAACTTTAGCGCATTTCCGATAAGATTTACTAAAATTTGATTCAATCTTCCTTGATCGCCAATAACTATATCGGGCATATCAGCATCTAAAAAGAGATTGAATTCAACTTCTTTATGCGCTTTTACTTTTAATAGATTATAAACATGTTTGAGGGTTTTTTTCAGATTAAAAGGCTCAGCATCGATGGTTAAATTTCCTGATTCCATTTTAGAAAGATCCAAAATATCATTTACAATCAAAAGCAGATTTTCTCCTGCAATTTGGACACTTTCAATATAATCGCGTTGTGTTTCATCAAGTTCCGTTTGGGCCAAAAGATCTGTAAAACCAATTATGGCGTTTAATGGCGTACGGATTTCGTGACTCATATTGGCCAAAAAACTGTCTTTTGCCAAAACAGCACGTTCTGCAATTTTTTTCTGAGCGGCCAACTCAATATTTTTAGTCCGAACTTCCAGCTGATTTATTACGTGTTTTGCAACAATCGAAAGTGCATTTCGTTGATTTTCATCTAATGTTTTTGTAACATGATCTATGGCGCAAATAGTTCCAATATTAAATCCGTCAGGCGTTGTAAGTGGAATTCCGGCATAGAATCGCACTTTAAAACCTCCTGTAACATTAGGGTCATCTTTAAAACGGTCGTTCAAAAATGTGTCGCTAATTTCGATCATTTCTGATTCCATAATCGTGTATTTACAAAAACTGATTTCGCGGGGAACTTCAGAAACGCCTATTCCGATTTCAGATTTGAACCATTGTCTGCTCTCATCAATAAAAGAAATATGGGCAATTGGCACACCGCAGATATAAGAAACAAGCTTCGTAGCATCGTCAAAAGCATGATCTGGGAGTGTGTCTAAGATATTATAACGTTTTAGGGCTGCTAAACGTTCAAATTCGTTTTCTGGAATTGGATTTTCTGTACTCATTAATTAAGTGGTAAAGGCTATAAAGTTACAGCATTTCTGCCAAAATTCAGCATAAATTGCCTTTTCAAGGCAATGTTTTACGCTATAATATTCCATACAGAAAAAATGTAATCGGTTTCAGACTTCACGTGAGTGACTAATAGCTTAATAAAGCACACAGATAACACGGATTAAAGGGATTTTCACTGATTATTTATAAAATCTGTTTAATCCGTGTTATCTGTGTGCCATTTACAAATGGTTAAAAATTATTAAAAACAAAAACAGCAGTAACAAAAATTACTGCTGTTTTCTCCTAATATAACCAACAACTAAGCGAACAAATAAACTTCTCTAATCTGGATTTGCCAGTATTTTGTATAATTCTGCATTTGAAATGTAAAATTGATTTTCAATGCTGATTTGTGACAGTTTTGCGCTTACCAAATTATTTTCTCTGGAATTAATGAGGAAAATCGAACTTTCGCCAAATGAAAACAGTTTTTCCTCTGAATTTAGCATTGTTACATAATCCTTTACCAAATTATCAATTACCTTTTTTTGTCTTTTTAAAGACGATATTTCAGTTTGCTGGGCTTTAATTTTATTTTTCAGCTCCAATCTTTGCTGTTCGATATCAAACTTTATATCCTGAATTTTGAATTTTGCCAGTTTAAGGCTTCCTCTTTCTTTTCTCAAAAAAATCGGAATACTAAAATCGACATTAAACTTATAATCATCGGCGTTGAATGAGTTCCAATAAGAAGGCTCTGAAATATAATTGTAGCCAACATTCAACTTAGGAAGCAACGAATTAGCCTTCAATTTTCTATTAATTTCCAACATATCCATCTTCGTTTCTAAAGCCTGAAGTTTTGGATGTGATTCTAGGCCTTCAACTTCAACCATCATCGCATCGGTTTTTAAGGTTGTTTCCAATGTCTGAATCAGGTTCTCTTCTGGTTTTACATTATCTTCCAGTTCTACAGGAACATTTTCAATCCATAAATAATTAGACAGATATAATTTGGCTTTGGCCAATTTCAGGTTTCCATTTTCAACATTCAGTTGTCTATTTCTTACTGTAATTCCGGCTTCAACACTGTCAATTGCAGGCGCGTCACCTAATTCAATTAACTTTTTTACGCCTTCAAAACGTTTGCTTGCAAAGCCTAAATATCGATTGTAAAGTTCGGCTTCGTTATAACTTTTTCTCCATTCAAAATACGCCTCGCTTGCTTTGTACAACACTTCAATTGCTTTTAATTTTCGTTGTGCATCGCTCAATTTTAATTGCAGTTTTCCTTCGCGAACATCCGCCATTCTTTGATTGATGAACATTCCTTGTCCTAAAGCAACATTTATTCCCAAAGAAGTCAAACCCGCCTCAGGAGTTTTATTCTGCGGATTAAAATATTGTCCATCAGTATCGTCAAAACCTGCTTTTATTTCAATTCCGTACCAAGTTGGGATTTTGAAACTGCTGTTTAATAGCGAATAATATTCCGTTCCTTTAAATTCTTTTTTGCTGTAATCAACTTCAATTTTAGGATCAAATCCGCCACGTGCAACCATCAATGCCGCCTGTGCATTACTGATTTCAAGATTAGCCTGTTTTACCAGCGGATGGTATTTTTTGACGTATCCTAAAAATTCGCTGTAACTTAATTCCTCTTTATTAAAATCCTGACCGTATGAAACAGAAAAACTGAATAAAAATAAAAGAGAAAACAGTCTTACACCGTATTTCAATTTATTTTTTGTCCTTTTCATATTTTGCCTCTTTTACATCTGACTTATAATAATTTGGTGGAAAACCATTCAGATTTCGCCATATTTCATACCAAACCGAAACGGTTTCCAGCAAAGCAATACTTTGTGCTCCTGCTCCAATACTTAATTCTTTAGGCCATTTATTGTCAGGACCATCGGGAGAAATAAGTACTCTGTATTTTCCGTTGGAACTAATAAAATTTTCAATTGCTACAATTCTTCCGCCATAAGTTCCGTATGATAAACCTGGCCATCCTGAGAACACGATTCTTGGCCATCCGTCAAACCAAACTCTTACTTTTGCACCGCGATGTACTAACGGAAGGTCGATTGGATCGACGTAAGTTTCAACCGCAATATCATAACTTGACGGCATGATACTTACAATTGGAGTTCCTTCTTTAATCGTTTCTCCCAAACCAGCCAGCAAAGCACGGTTTACATAACCACTTTGAGGTGCTGTTATGTAATACAAACCGTTTCTCAGACTGTAATTTACATATTGATTTTCAAGTTTATTTACCTGAGCTTCTGTGTCATATTGTGTGCTAAGAGCGGTGAATTTATCACTTCTTGATTTCGAAATTTTCTCAGCATATTCAGCCGTAATTCGGTTAATTTCAACTCTTGCGTTTATCAATTCGTTTTTGCTGCTTAAAAGCTTATTTTGCTGCGTAATGATATATGCTTCCGATTCCTGAAGTTTCAGTCTTTTTTGTTCGACATCTGTCAGCGGTTTTAAACCTTCTTTATTTAAAGCAGTTGAACGATCAAATTGTGTTTTAGCAATTCTTAACTGTGTTTTTACAGCTTCAAGATCCATACTGTCACTTTTAATTTTAAGCTGTGACTGTTTTATTTTATTTTGCGCCTGCTGTAGTTTTAATTCTCTTTCTGTACTAAGCGATTTTGCCTGAACTTCAAGAGAATTTACCTTGTCGCCATAGGATTCAACCGCCATCTTTTTAGCGTCAACCTGCTGTTTTGTATTACCAACAAGGTTTGGATCCAGATAATCTTCTTTTACTTCAGAAATAAAAACAATCGTATCGCCTTTTTTTACATAATCACCTTCCTGCACATACCACTTCTCGATTCTTCCGGCAATGGCGTTGTGAACCGTTTGCGGTCTTTGATCTGGTTTTAAAGTCGTAACCGAACCACTTCCTGAAATATTCTGTGTCCAGGGAAGAAACAAACAACCTACAGAGAACAATAAAAATCCGATGATGACTCTGTTTAAAATTTTATAATGAGGTCTTCGGGCAACACTTGTTATCGAAGTATACTTTCCCGGAGTTATAAGAATATTATTGTCTTTTGATATATTGAGCATGATTATAGCTTTATGTCGTTAATGATTTTTCCGTCGTCAATGGTTATCATTCGGTCGCATTTATTCTTCCAAATATCATTTTTAGAAGTTACGATTACCGTCCAGTCATTTTCCTGAGAAAGTAAAAAATCAACAATTTTTCCCGATGTCAGTTCGTCCATTTTATCAACAGGATCTTCAAGGAATAATATATTTGGTTTGTGAACAATACTTCTGGCAAGCAAAATCTTTTGAATATCGGATGCCGAAAGTTCATGTCCGCCCGGATGAACCTGATGCTCCAGACCGTTAGGGAATGTTTTAATATCCGGCGTCAGACCAACACTGTCTAAAGCCCACTTCAAGTCATCATTATTTAGTTCTTCATTTCCAAAAAGAATATTCTCTCTAATTGTACCGGCAAAAAGTGTATCGCCCTGCAAATAAGTACCAGCCTGTGCTCTATAACTATCTTCATCAAGTCGGTTCATAAAAGTATCCGTCACATACATGGCGCCACTTTCGGGCTCCAGCAAACCTGCAAGTAGCCTAACCAAAGTACTTTTTCCTGCACCATTCGTTCCTCGCAATATTATTTTTTCACCTTGATTTATTTTCAGATTGATATTTTTAAGAGATTTTTTATTGTGATCTGGATAATTGTACGTAACACTTTCGGTTTCGATTGTAATTCCGGCTTCACTGATTGCAGTCTTTTCTGGAATACACGAAGTTTCCATATCAGTCACCTGACCAATTTTTTCTACAGATGTCAATACATCATAAAAAGATTCTAGTCCGAAAATGATTTTTTCTACTGAATTGATTAACAACACAATAACAATTTCAGCTGCTACAAACTGCCCAATGTTCATTTGATGGTGAATTACCAGAAAACCACCAATAGACAACAAGGCAGCCGTAACAATTACCTTAAAAATAGTAAGCTGAATGTATTGTTTTTTCATTACCTGAAAGTGCTTTTCACGATTATCTATGTATTTCGTTACATAGCCGTCATTGCGTTTCAGCGCATATTCGAAACCGCCTTTTTTACGAAAGCTATCACGATTTCGGGCAATTTCCTGAAGCCAGGCCGCTACTTTATATTTAAATTTTGATTCGTTAAGACTTGTTTCCAAACCGTCTTTATACGAAAATTTAAAAATGATGTATAAAATGGCAATAAACAAAAGCCCAATTACCATAAAAAAGGAATGATATAAAGCCAATAAAATGATTCCCAGACCAACTTGCAAAAAAGCAGTACAGAAATCCAGAAGCAATTTTGCAGTTCCTTTTTGAACCATCAGCGTATCGAAAAATCGGTTCGCTTTTTCGGGTGCATACTCAGAATACATTTCTTTAAATTTAATTAAAGGCATTCTGTAAGCAAACTCAAATGATGAACGCACAAAAATTCGCTGTTGCAAATTCTCTACAATTCGAAGCTGTAAAATGGTCAAAACGCCACCAAAACCAACTCCGATGGTTACCAGAATTACGAGAATAATCCAGGAAACACTCAGCTGTCCGCTTTGAATAAAATTGATAATGGCCTGAATTCCTAGCGGAAGCGAAAGATTTACTAAACCGGCAAATGCGGCATAAAATATTATTTGATATACATCGCGCTTATCCAATGTAAGCAAGTTGTAAAAACGTTTAAGAGGTGTCATTAATTTATGTATAGATATTACATTAATAGATAATTATTTATATACGAAAAAACTTATACTATGGATTTAGTATATATTTTTTTGCAACAGAAAAAATACTATTTATACAATATTCTGAGGAGGGCGCAGATGAATCTTGCCATGAAATCCAAAAGAGAAAATGTGATTATTGATATAATTTTTTCCATTGACATGAAACTGAAAATATAAATCAGTCAATGAGGAATCAAATGGAATTATATATTCAAACAATGGAATACCTTTTGCTTGTTTTGTTGATTTGGTTTCCTTTGTTTCATAATCGTCCAATTCTTCCGAAATACTGTCACATTTGAATAATTTTTTTAAGAAATTGCATGTCATTCCTTTGACAGAATGTTGTTCGGTATTATTATTTACAATTCTGACAAATGTTCCGGAAAAATTAATACTGTTCATTAAAAAATAGCCAATCAGCAATGCATGAAGGCATTTACAAGCAATACTATTTCTAATTTTTTCTAACATTTTTCTACTCTTAATGGAGCGCAAGTTAGGACGAAATTTTCGGCGCTACATTAAAATAACATTAGAATTGAATCTGGTTTTGTTATTTTTTTCTTAAAAAAAAGAGGTTCAAAAATGGTATTGGTTGCATTTTCTTCTCATTTTATTTTTGGCCCAAATGCTTAAAAATTTTTCTTTTTTGGAGAGCGCTTGCTAACAATTATTTGAATGCAGTTCTGTTTGCCGAAAGGAGTATCAAATGAACATAATAAGTATAATTATTATTACTAAAAATGTAATTTCAATCATTAGCGGTTCTTTAAAAGAAAGTTTGCCTCGCACAGTTTAATACAATGATTATCAGTGTAGTTATTTTCTCTCAATAAGTTATTATTTTTATCTTTTGAGATACAAACGGGTATTTATACTTATTTATAACTGTAACTTAAGTTCTATTTTTGAGTACCAAAAAAATAACCAACCAGTTTAAAACTATGATCTCAGATTTCTTTGAAACTAATAACTATTTTGTAGACAAAAAAAATGGCTTTCAGGAAAGCTGTCATATTTATAACGAAAGAAGAGAAAGAATAGGCCGAATTAAACAAAAATTCAGTTTTATTCAAAAAATCCTTCCAGCAGTTATTAGCAAAGCAATACTTCCTTTCAATATTGAAATTAGAAGTGCAAATGGCGGTTTAGAAGCTACTATTTCAAAAAGAGGCAATTTCTTAAAATCGGAAATTGTAATTCAGGATAGTACTGGAAAAAAAATAGGAATTATAAATCCAAAATTCAGCTTTTCAAAACCTGAATTTAAGATTCTAAACACTTCCAATCATGTTATTGCAGAAATTTGTGATGTCTGGAAAAAATCTAATTTTATTATTAATGATTCCTCCGAAAATCAGATTGGATCAATAAACAACAACTGGAACGGAACTCTGAAAAAAACAACTACAGCTACAGACAGTTACAAAATAAGTGTCATGCCAAATTATTCTAAATATGAAGAAAAGATAGCTGTTTTATCTAGCGCAATTGTTCTTAATATGTGCTTTTTAAGCTAGAAGGCATCTTAATATTATTTAGATTGTTTTACATATTGAAATTTATTTTGATTGAATTAAAAGTTTAGTAGAGTTGAAAAAAGTCATTCTATTAATCCTCTAAAATAGACTTAAAAGGCAATAAATACTTTAATTAAATGTTTATACATAATAGAGATAAACAAATTAATTTTAAGAATATATGCATTTAGTACAATTGAAAAATAGAATAGGATTTTTGACTTTAATTCTTGTAATCGGAATTTCGATTCAAGGTTATGCGCAAAAAGAACTGGATAACAAATACAAGCCAATTCCGGCGAAAACTCCAAAAGCAAAAGAAGTTGTTCCGCCAAAAGAAGAAGCTCCAAAAGTTAATCCGCCAGCACCTGTTGAAAAGCCAGATCCTTCGAAAATTGATCCAAAAGAATTATTCAAGGATACCAATTTGTATAAGTCACCAGCAAATGTAGAAGGGATTTTTTACAGACAAAATCAATTTTTGGGAAGCTTTAAAACCTCAACTTTTACCTCAACAATTCGTTATCGCGACGCTGCTTTTGTAGATGGCGATAAAATAAAAGTATATTTAAACGATAAGGTAATTGAGCCTGAAGTTACAATGAATGGAGAATATCAAGGTTTTAAAATAACATTGGTACCTGGAATTAATAAAATTGATTTCGAAGCTTTAAACGAAGGTTCAGCTTCACCAAATACTGCGGAATTCCAAGTGTATGATGACAAAGGCGCAGTAATTGAATCCAGCCAATGGAATGTTGGAACTGGATATAAAGCCACAATTGTTCTGTATAAAGAATAATTCAGGCTTAAGAAATAAAAACAGAAATCAAAAATCCCGCTTTCTATAAAAGCGGGATTTTTAGTTCTATACTAATTCAAAACAAATTTATTCCAAAGGTTCTGGAATTTCCAAAGGATCAACTACAGGTTCTTGATGATCGTCAACCCAAGCAATAAATAATTTATATCCAATTGAAAAAACGATTGGCCCGACAAACAATCCAATAAATCCAGACATAATAAATCCCCCTATAACTCCGAGGAAAATAACAAGCATTGGCACGAGCGCACCTTTACCAAGCAATAGCGGTTTTAAAACATTATCCGAAAGTCCGCTTATGATGAAAAATATCGTCCAGAAAATAGCATAACCCGAATCTCCGGTAGAAAATAAATAAACAATAACGCCAATATTTATTATGATTGGCCCAATCTGTAAAATTGAAAATATCAGACAAATTAAGGTCAAAATTCCAGCATACGGAATATCGGCTAAAAACAACCCGATTGCCTGAATAATGGTTTGGATAACCGCAACTCCTAATATTCCTTTCACAACCTGATAAATTGTCGAAACTGAAATAGTCATGATTTCATCTGCTTCATTACCGGCAATTTTTCGTAGAAATTTCATTGCAAAGCCTTTAGCTCCAGGTGTCACCAACAAAATTCCTGCGATAATAACGGATAATATAAATTGCAGAAATGCCGCGCCTGAACTTAAAATACTTCCCATAATTTTTGCCGAAAATTCTTTTATTTGGTCTTGGTATTTAATTACTCCTTGCTCCAGATCTGTTGACATAGCAAGCAAAAATTCATACAAAGGTTTCCCTATTATCGGCCACTCTTTTATGGATTGACCCGGAGGCGAAATTTTAAGTGTTCCTGCTTCAAAACTGCTTTTCAGTTCTAAAAAATTAGCAGTTGCCGCCTTTAAAAAATAAATTAAGGGCACTAACATTATAGCGATAATTACAATAGTTATAATCACGGATGCCAATGTTTTTCGTCCCTTTAAAGCTTTCTGCAGAAAATCAAATAAAGGAAAAAATACAACCGATAATATTACCGCCCAAAGAATGGGCATAAAAAAGGGCAACAATAATTTGAGGCAAAATCCAACAATTAGGAAAATGAAAAATAATTGTAAAAGAGTATCAAAGAGCTCTTTGCGTTTATTTGAATTTGTTGTTTCCATGTTTATTTTGATTTAGATATGATTGGTTTAATTTGATTATTCTTGTTTTTTGATAGAAAAGTTGGCATCGGAAACCAATCTTCCTATTAAGATTACAGGGTACAAAACTCCGGTAAGAACTTCGATTTGAACTAAAGAACGTGCCAAAGGATGCAATGGCACTATTTCGCCAAAACCTGTCGAAGTAATACTGACATAACTGAAATACATAAAACTGGCCTGATCGCTATTAATTTCAAATTGAGATTTAGCGATGTTAAAAGAACCTTCGATATGTCTAAAAAGAAATAAATACAGCGTACACCAAAGCTGCACCAGCAACATATAAACTACAACCGAACCTATAATGCGATAAGTTGTTACGGGTCCGGGCTCTAAAACCTTTCGCAGAACCAGCATAATTAAAAGCCCCATGACTGCTATTGTCAAAAAGAGGTCAGCAAATAAAATAATGATGTTTCTCTTAAAATAATCGATCCACTGAATGATGACGAACAAAATGGGAATGATCGAAATAATAAAGGCCTGCTTTTTGTGCTTTGAAAGCGAAAAAATTCCAGCAAACAAAAACAACATCCAAAAAATATTAAGTCCGATCATAAAATGCGGATAGCTTCCAAAAAATGGAATGGCAATAAAATGCATAATGCATAGCAAAATCAGCATACCGCCGAGTCCGCTTTCCTTTTGCCATAAGCCATATAAAAACCTTTCTTTTCTTACTGTCATCATAATTTTTTGTTACTATTTTTATGTAATAATTTAAATTGGTATGGGCTCTACTTCTACTTTTCCTATTGGTCTTCGCCAAAGTTTAAAGAGAAGAATTATAAAAATGGGCAAAAAACATATTGCCGACATAACGAGATAAACGTCTTTATAGGCTAATAACATTGAAGCTTGCGAGGTTTGGTTTGAAAGGCTTTTTTCGGCTTTTTTTTGTGCTTCGGCATCCGATAATCCCATGTATAAAAAATTCTTTTTATAGCTTTCCAATTGATTTTCTGCCATTTTATTGACTTCAGACAATTGCTGGCTCAAACCTGTTTTATGCTGCACATTCATATTCGAAATAAAAGTTCCTAAAACAGCACCGCCTAATAATGACGCAAAAATAGCCTGTGCGATAATTCCGCTCATCATTCTTGAAGTGCTCAATTGTGGCGGCACGCCTTCAGAAATATATAATAGAGAAACTGGAAATAGAAATCCCATTCCTAAACCTTTAAAAACGAGAGGAATAAAAAAATCTGAAGAATCAATTCCGGGATAAAATCTAAAAAATAGAATAATATGATAGAATCCATAACAGGCAAAACCCATAATCCAAATTGTTGCTAAATAGATTCGTTTGTACAAAAGATAAGTCGAAAGCGGAATCGAAATACATAACCCAAACAATATTGCCAAATGGGTTAATGCATTAAGCACCGAATCAAAACCCAAAACATTTGTCATGTAGCCTGTTACAACGCTTCCCGTTCCGTTTATTATTCCGATATAAAACATCAAAAAAGCACCTATAACTACATTTTTGAATTTATAAACATCCGGATTAATAATCGGATCGTTAGTAAAACGAACATGCAACAGATAAATTCCAGCCATTATAAATAAAAGGCCTAATGCTAATACAATTTTAGAGTCATTAAGCCAATTTCTGGTTTGTCCTTCGGCACATAGAAAAAGAATAATCAGAAAAAATAAAAGCATGATAATCCAGCCGCGCCAATCAAATTGAAAGGCCGTTTTCATTGGAGAAACATCGGCTTTATAAAAATACCAAGCCAATAAAATACAGATCAAAAAGTTGACATTTAAAAAGTAAATTCCGAAAGTCCAATTGTGGAAACTAGTAAAATGAGCACCAAAATATTGATAAAGATGCTGGCTTCCTTTTTGAATAAACTGAAATATTCCGTACAGCAAAGCCATATTAAAAGCAGGATTATATTTTATTAAAATAGGCACCATTGAAGCAAATATTCCAATCACAGAAACAATCGCCAAAAGCGACCTAAAAAAGACAAACCATTCGATACTTTGCACAAATAATAAAGCCGAATTAAAAATCAACGACAAAAAACCAGCAGATAAAATCATGGTGCGAACTTTTATCTGTTTTCCTAATTTTAATCCCAAAGGCATAAAACCAAGCATCACAAAAATTGGAATATAAACCGAATACGTAAATACAGTAGTGGAAGCTCCAAAATGGCCCATAACTTGAGAATTATCGTAAGTGGTCACGTTGAGACCATTAAAAAAAGGAATTGTAAGGATGTATAATCCTATGAGAGTAAAAACGCTTCCTTTTTTTCCTGCAAACATCTTTTATTTTTTTACGTCAACGGTTACATTCATTCCTGGTCTTACGTCCTGCAACTCTTTTGCTGGTGTTTCAAATTCAATTTTAACTGGAATTCTTTGCGTGATTTTTACAAAATTTCCTGTTGAATTGTCCGGTTCTACCATTGAAAATTTTGCGCCTGTTGCCGGAGAAAATCCAACTACTTTTCCTTTAAACTCTTTTCCGTCGAGAGCATCGATTGTAATGGTAACTTCTTGCCCGCTTTTGATTTTTTCAATTTGGGTTTCTTTGAAATTGGCCGAAATCCATAATTTTTGATTGAGAACAATTGTTGCCACGGTCTGATTGGTATTAATTAATTCACCAATTGATAAATTGCGTTCACCAACAAATCCATCACTTGGCGCAATAATATTTGTATAGGATAATTGTAGTTTTGCGGCCGCTAAATCTGCTTTTTTACGTGCAACGGTTGCTCTTGCTGCTTCAAGATTAATAGTACTTTGTTTCGTTACCGAAGTGCTTGCTTCAAGATTTTTTTGACCGGCTTTTACATAGGCTTCCTCCGATTTTAATTTTGAAATTACCTGATCGTATTGATTTCTTGTCACGGCCGAATCGGCATACATATTTTTGAAACGCTGATAATCTTTCTGTGCTTTTTCGAGACTTGCCATATCGCCTGCCAGTTTTTCTTTTCCGGAAGCCTGATTGGATGCTGATGTGGTAATATTTTGTTCCAATGAATGAAGATTACCTTCGGCTATGGCCAAATCTGCTTCGGCCTGCATGACTTTTATCACATATTCTGAATCATCTAAAACGACCAGTGTATCTCCTTTATGAACCCATTGATTGGCTTCAAATCTGATTTCTTTAATATGTCCTGTCGCTCTTGCAGCAACACTGTTGATATAAGCTTCGACCTGAGCATTATTGGTCGTTTCATAAGTACTGAAGTCAAAAAACAAACTCAAAATCCACAAACCGCCTGCTATCAAAAAAGCAAAAGACAGGACAGTCAAAACGGTATTTCTCCTTTTATCTTTCTGAATGTTTTCACTTTGTGCATTTGCTTCGCTCATACTATTTTATATTAAAGTTTTCCCATTGCATATTGCAGCGAATAATATTGAATGATTAAATCTAAATTGGCATTAACCAATGAAATTCTGGAATTGTTTAACTGTAATTCGGCATCGACTATTTCGCTGATTAACGCAAAATCATTGTCATACCGGCTTTTTACAATTTTATAATTGCTCATTGAAAGCTCAACATCTTTCTTATACGTTTTAATGTTTTCCTTGCTTTCTGCATATCTGACGTAAGCATTCTTAACCTCCGTACTGATTTGATCTTTTGTGACCTGAAGTGCAATATTACTTTTGTCAATTTCCAAACGATCACCTGAAATACGATGTTTTAAATTGTAAAAACTCGAAACATCCCAATTCAATGAAACGCCAGCTGCCCAGTAATTCAGAATATTTACGTAATTCGGCCATTGTGCGGGATATTCCGTATTCAGGATAAGATTGGCATTTATATTAGGCATAAAACCACTTTTGGTCAAACTCAATGAAGATTCAGATAATTTGATTTTTACTTCGGCGCGTTTTATTTCTTCTCTATTTTGAAAAGCTTCTGCCAAGCTTTCCTGCAGATTTATATTTTCAGTTGGAAGCATGCTTTCCGCAACTACTGGTTTCAGGATTGTATTCGTTGGAAAACCAATTAAAATATCCAGATAATTGCTAATCAATTCAATTGTATTGGTGCTTCTAAAAACCGAAACTTTAAAATTAGACTGCTGCAATTCGGTTCTCAAAAGATCACTTTTTATGTTTTGACCATTATCCACACGCGATTTCAATTGTCTAATTCGAAGATCTGTATTAATGATATTCTGTTTGGTTACTTCAATTTGTCGGTATAATTTTTCAAGTGTAAAATATTGCTCTGTAATTGCGTTTTTTACATCTGCTTCGGTCATTTTAACAGCTGACAGTTGCATTTGGCTTAAAAGCTCCTGCTGGTCAATTCGCTTATTAATGGCGCTTCCGGCGTAAATGGGCAATGATGAAATAATATTGGCGAAAGCCTGATGATTATAGTAATCTACCGAAATATTGCTCTCATAAAAACCTTTATAAATTTTAGGATCGCCAATGTAAGTGTATCCTCCGTTTACACCTATGCGCGGCATTTTTGCCATTTTTGCCTGATCGACATTTTCATTGGCTATGGCTAAATCTGTATTAGCAATTTTGAGCTGACGGTTATTCTGAATTCCTAATGCTATTGCTTCATCAAGCTTAATTATTTTTGCATTTTCAAGACTATCCTGCTGTGCAAAAATCAAATTGAAACAGCAAAATGCCAAAGTCAGAAACTTTAACTTTAAGTCTATTGATTGCCAATACCTCATCGAATTTTATGCATTTAATTTGATTTTTGGGAATTGTTCTAAACCTTCAGAAGCCAACATTACTCGTTGATAATTTTAACTTTTTTAGGATTATTTTAAGAATTAAATTTAGAGAATTCTTGAACGCTAAATTCTAATAACTTGTTCCATTTTATAAAATGGAACATCTTAAATACTTCGTAAGTTTCATGGAAAATAAATTGGTTTTAAATTAGATGTCAAGCAATTAGCCGTAACGACCTCATTTCTGAAATCACATGCAAAAATCTTTGTTTAGTATAATTCTTTCACTCTTCTTTGCCTATTCCCAATCACAGGAAAAAGTTGCTGACTCTTTAATAACAAAGGCTAAAAACAAAAACATTGACTTTAATATTATGCCTTATATCAGTTATAACAGAACTTTGGATTTTATGTTTGGCGCAATTCCGATGATGATGTATAAAACGGATAAAGCCGACACCATTTCGCCAAAATCGCTTTCTGGTTTAACCGCTATTTACACAACAAACAAATCCTATTTTGTATGCTCTTTCAACAAATGGCATTTCAATGAAGACAAATGGCGTGCTCAACTTTTTGCTATGACCGGAAATCAAAATTCACAATTTTTCATGGATGATTTTGATACTTCTACTTTTTATGATTATAGCACTAAAACAACTTTAGTAAGTTTGAGTGTACTGCGAAAAATCTTCAAATCATTTTATGGCGGAATAGGTTATTCGTATGCCCATTATGACACCACTTATCAAGATGATATTCAACCTGCCTCCACCACTCATACCAATGGTTTACAAATGATTATGCTCTACGATACCCGAGATGCAATTTATTATCCAACCAAAGGAAACAAAATAAGAGCAAGATGGATCACTTATCCTGAATGGTTTGGAAATGAAGTCAATGCTAATAAAATTATCTCTGAATATAATTCCTATTTTTCTGTACGCAATAAAACAGATGTAATTGCAGCGCGTTTTGCCGGCAAATTCGGATTGGGAAATATTTCTTTTGAACAGCAGGTCACAATTGGTAATGATGATATCAGAGGCTATTCTGAAGGAAAATATCGTGGAGACGGACTAATGGCCATACAAGGTGAATACCGATACAATTTTCATAAAAGAATGGGCGTTGTTGGTTTTGCCGGAGTCGCAACAATTTACGGATCTGATACACCAAGTTTTGACTGGAAATTATATCCCGGCGCTGGCGTGGGTTACCGATACAGAGCATTCAAAAATGAAAAATTCAACGTGGGGCTTGATGGCGCGGTAGGAAAAGGTGATTGGGGAATTTATTTCAGAATTGGAGAGGCTTTCTAAAAAAACTCAAAATCAATGTGCCCCATTTTCGTAAACCACAACACAAACCGAAACAAAAAAACCAATTACTGTATAAACCCCAGCCGATTTATGTCCGTGTTCATACGCTTCGGGAATCATTGAATTTGCGAGCATCATCAAGATAGCACCACCTGCAAAAGCCTGAATAAAGGAAAGCCATTCATTTGAGGCATCGCCAAAAAATGCATATCCGGCCAAAGAAGCCAAAGCGCACAGAACCGTAATAAATATCCAAAGTGAGATAATTTTTAATTTGCTCCAATTTCCTTTTTTCATTCCTGATGAACCAGCGATAGCTTCAGGCAGATTCGAGATAAAAACAGCAACAAGCATTGCCAGACTTCCTGTCTGATGTTTGAAAAAACCTAAACCTATGATTATTGATTCCGGAATTCCATCGAGAATAATAGCCAAAACCATTGGAACAATTAAATTTGATTCTTTTGCTGCGCCAAGTTGCAAACGGTTTTTAGCTCCAAAATGGCCTATAAGCCTATCTGCTCCATAAAACAACAGCGCTCCGCCAAAAAAACCAAAAGCAGGATAATGGCTGCCTCTTCCTAATTTAACTGCTTCAAAAATCAATTCATAAGAAATAGCCGAAATCAAAGTTCCGGCTCCAAAACCCATAATTTTTCCAATAAGACGATTACTTAAATTAAACCGAATTGCAATAATCCCTCCCAGAATTAAAGAAGATGTCGCTAATAAACCAAGTAAAAAAGCCTGCACCATAGTAATTGCTTAAAATTCAAGTTTTATGATTTTAAAAAGACAGCTTCATAGGTTTTATTTTAAACCCCAATATATAATAAAACCTACTCTGCCATCATTAACTAAACCAATTATAAAAAAAACGAAACAATGATTAAAGTGCTATAAGGGGCAATAAACTAATTTTTTTTATCTAAATAATGAATTTAAAATATAGCTCAAAAATTGAGTATTGGTATGTTCTTTATTCTTAATATTCTAAAAATATTTTTTGAAGTTCATCTAGTTTTCGAGGCTTCAGCAAAGCCACTGTCAATAAAATTCTGGCCTTTTGTGGATTTAATCCATAAGAAGCTATTAATCCTAATTCATCATCATTGCATTCTACGTTTCGTCCTACTATACCAGTTGCTACGCGTGTGCTTCGTACCACTATAATTCCTTTTTTACTGGCTCTGGCACAGGCATCAAGAGATGCTTTATTCATATTTCCATTTCCAACTCCGGCAATTACAATTCCTTTGGCTCCTTTTTCAATCGAAGCATCGATTAAATCTGGTTTCATATCTGCATCAGCATAAATTATATCTACTCGTGGAAAAGAAGTTACGCCTTTTACATCAAATTCTGAAGCTTTTCCAAATTTTTGATCAGGATAATGGTAGAAATCATTTACTCCATATGCAGTTGTTCCTATAAGTCCGCGTATAGGTGACATAAAAGTCTGAACAGCTGTAGTGCTCACTTTTGTCAATGATTGTGCAGAATGTATCCAGTCGTTCATTACCAAAAGCACACCATGCCCTTTTGCCTGAGGATCAGCTGCTACTGCAATTCCGTTATATAAATTCAATGGTCCGTCTGCGCTAATAGCTGTTGAAGGACGCATTGAACCTACAAGAACTACTGGTTTATCTGTTTTTACAACTAGATTTAAAAAATAGGCCGTTTCTTCCATAGTATCTGTTCCGTGTGTAATTACGAAACCATCTACATCTTTGCTCGGAGCCAATTCATTAATTCTATTTGCTAATTTCAGCATGATTTCAAATGACATATCCTGAGAGCCAACATTGGCAATCTGCTCTCCTTTTATATCTGCCAATTTCAGTGCATCTGGAACCGCATTTACCATTGCATCAATAGTAACCTGACCCGACGTATATCCTGATTGTACGCCGCTTTTAGCTGCTCCGGCAATTGTACCTCCGGTTGCCAAAATAAGAACTTTAGGCTTTGCCTGTCCAAACATGCTGATACTTAGTGACAACATCACCAAAAGAAGCATTCCTTTATAAAAATTTATATTTGATTTCATGTTTTTTACTTTTAAGTTGATGTTATTTTTGACCTGTTAAGCTTGCAGGATCCAAAAGTTTTTTGATTTGATCTTCTGTCAGCAATTTCTTTTCGCGAATAAGCTCCAGAATTCCTTTATTTGTAGCAAGTGCTTCTTTGGCTAGTTCAGTAGTTTTTTCATATCCCAATACCGGATTCAGCGCCGTAACAATACCTACACTTCTTTCCATGTAATGATTCAGAACGTCTTTATTTACCGTTATGCCATCGATACAATTTTTTCTGAATAAGGGGAAAGATTTAAAAAACAATCCTTGTGATTCCATCATTGCAATAGCTTCAATTGGTTCATATGCATTTAACTGCAATAAACCAGAATGCGCTGCGAGAGTCACTGTAAGATCATTTCCCATTACTTTAAAACAAAGCTGATTCATAAGTTCCGGCATTACTGGATTTACTTTTCCTGGCATAATTGAAGATCCCGGCTGAAGCGCAGGCAAATTGATCTCAAAAATACCTGTACGAGGTCCGGAAGTTAGAATAATAAGATCACTACTAATTTTGGACACCGCAACCGCCATACTTTTTAGTGCCGAGGAATACAGCACAAATCCTTGTTGACTGGTTGTCGCAGCAATAAGATCTTTACTCATTACAATTGGTTTTCCTGTGATTTTTGCCAAATGTGTTGCAACCTTTTCCGCATAACCTGGCGAAGCTGTAATTCCTGTACCAATCGCAGTTGCTCCCATATTTTGCTCACATAAAAAAACTTCGACTTTGCGCAAGGTATTCACTTCAGCATCCAGCTGATTTCCAAAAGCGTGAAACTCCTGTCCAACAGTCATTGGAACAGCATCCTGTCCTTCTGTACGTCCCATTTTTAAGACATCCTTGAATTCGTCTCCTTTTTTATGAAAAGCCTGAGCAAGCAAATCTGCTTCTTTTACAAGTTTATCATTATGAAGCAATAATGCCACTTTTATCGCTGTTGGGTAAACATCATTTGTAGATTGTCCCATATTTAAATCATCATGAGGTTCTATATATTGATATTCTCCTTTTTTATGACCACTCATTTCTAAAGCGATATTGGCAAGAACTTCGTTCACATTCATATTTGCTGACGTACCCGCTCCTCCTTGATACAAATCAACAAGAAACTGATCATGGTATTTTCCGTCTATAACAGCCTGACATGCTTTTTCGATCGCGGCAAGTCGATCTTTTTTCAGTCGGCCAACATCCGCATTCGCTCTGGCGGCTGCTAATTTTACCATTGCAAAAGCTCTAACATAGTCAGGGTAAAATTGTGTTGTCATTCCGCTGATCTGGAAGTTTTCCAGCGCACGAGCCGTTTGAACTCCGTAATAAGCATTTGCGGGAATTTGTTTATCGCCCAAAAGATCTTTTTCAGTTCGGGTTTGAGCTTGTAGGGAGGTAATACAAAGACCGCACAGTAGTATGTATTGTATTTTTTTATACATGGTTTCTATTTTTTTTTTTAATGGGAACATTCAACAGTTATTAACTATTGATTTTTCCTATAGAATGTTTCTGAGAAATTGTATTTAAACGAAAATTGCACTTTTGTAATCGAAGTACTCCATCCATCTCTAAAATTATCACGGTCACCCCATTGAAACTCCCCCCCAACCAAGCAGTTTTTTGCCGGAGAATAAAGCACATTTGCTACAATGTATTGCCCTTTTTTGAAGGCATCATTAGTCATTGCATCAGAGTTGTCAATATCAATCATTGAATAGCCTACTGAACTTGTAAATTTATCATTCCAGGAATGATCGAGAAAAGCAACTATTCCAAGCAAAGGAAGTGCAACACCTTTTATAGGTTTTGCCGTATTACCAAAATTATTTTCAATTCCGACATCAACCGGAGCATCATTCATGTAGTTCTGAATACCTTCTCCATAAACAACCTGTCCTCTGAAAACATCATTTTTACCAAATTTGACATTTGTACTCAGGTTTAATCCCCAGCCAACTGCATCTCCAGATAAATCATATTGATCATTGTTTTGATCTTTCCACTCTATCTTTCTTAAAATTCCAGCTAATTCAAGATAGCCCCAATTGAATGCATGGCGATATTCTGCTGATAAGTCTGGAAATGGAAATCTTGCACGCACGCCCTGAAGTTCGATACGATCATCATAAATTCCCTGATCAGCACTTGCTCCAGGTCTTTCTAATGCAATGGTTAAACGAGTGTCGCCTTGAATTGGCATATAACGAATTTGGATGTTTCGGAAAAAGACCATTCCTGTTGGACCCCAATATTCCAATGTGTTAGGAAATACGTCGATATCCATGAAAGGGCTCCAGGTTTGTCCAGCTCCAAACTTTCCTAATTCGGCGTAAGCGTGGCGCAAACGAAAAGTGGTTTGCCCCGCATCAACTCCGGTCCCGAACAATTCAAATTCAAAATGAGTTTTTAATTCTCCAATTCCGGTATCAAAATAATTTTTTATACCGAATCTGGTCTGACGTACAGATGCGTAGTAACTTCCATCAACGCCATATTCATCTTTGTAAGAGGGTAATTTCGTAGGTCTTACTACATCATACCAATCAGATTGAATCTGATTAAAATTATAGCCAACATCAGTCATGATAAATCCATAGATTTCCATGCTTTTTTTAGCACCATCGTCCTGACCATGTATGAGGTTTATGATCAGAAGACAAATTAAAATGGTCAGATGCCTAATCTTAACCAGATTTAAAAACTTTTTTTTCATAATGATTATAGTTTAAAATTGTTTGTTTAATAATGAACTAAAACTTGTCTCTTATGGGGTAAAAGTCTGGCTTATATTTCTAGGAACTAGGCATTTAAAAAAGGATTTGCAACAGAATTGTTATGAATCGGAGTTTACAAAATTTCTTTTATTTCATGTAGTAGTCAATTTCAAAAACAGCAACTAATACATTAATTTACAAATAATTGCGTTTTTAATTTTATCTTAAATAAAGCATAAAATTACGAAGTAAATTCACATAAGAATATATTATTTTGTTTCATTTTATAACTTGAAACATCTTGAAAAGTATTCTTTTTTTTAGAAACACACACTGCAAAGCACTGCAAATACTGGTAATTTTAAAAAATAGACGAAAAATAGGACTGTAACTTTAAAAACACACCTTAAACAATAGTTAAAGACAGCGATTGATTTTACGTCTTTCATTCAAAAAAAAACTCATTTCTAATGAAATGAGTTTTTACAACTTACTAATTAAATAAACGAAACAAATTTCTATAAATTCTTATTTTTTATCCCAACCATTTCTTATCAAATAAATTAAGATTTCTTCTTCTAATTCTTTCGCTAAATTTTCGGCTTCTAGTTTGTGCTGAAAGTATTTTTCAAATTTTTTCTTGTACTTCTCTGTTTTAAGTATATTGGAACAATAGTCATCGCAGATCGTTTTAAAATTATCGTCTATCAAATACAAGACCTTTAAAGATTCTAAGTATTCTGAAAATTTTAAATTATATAATTCTTTGGGAACAGACATACTATACAATTTATAAAATTAAATGAATTTTGATTGTACTAAAGCCTTTGAAAACCAACTTTCTGCATTAGAAACTAAAAAACTGTATTTCAACATTATGTGCTCTTATCAAAGTATAAAGTTAAGAAGCATTAAAATTTAAAATATATTTTTCTAGCGCAAGTCTGTTCCATATTATAAAATGAAACCTAAAGTTTTTTAACAGCTTAAAATGCATCATTTCTGTTAAAAGGAACTTTTAGTGTAAAAATTTAACAATCGTAAGCTGGTAGCTGTTTTTCAGTACATAATCAAATGTCTATTTATGATAATTGAATGCCATTATTATATTTTGGTCTTAAAATATATTTTTTAGAATTGTACGAATTACTTTTATCCATTATTTCATTTAAAAAAGCAAAATGCAATAATGATTTTCAAAATCTTAAAAATTAATCTTCCTTCTCTACTCATCAAAGAAAAAAAGACGAATAATATCACTGTTGATACCATTCGTCTTTCTTTTATTCAGCAATTTAATTTATTACCAGCCTTTTACTGCACCGCCTTTAAATTCGCGTTCAGCTGCCTTTTCAACTTCCGGAGATTGAAAAGCCTGTAAAAATTGTTTTACTTTCTCCTCATTTTTATTGTCTTCACGACTAACCACCAAATTCACATAAGGTGATTCTTTATCTTCAACAAATAAAGCATCACGTGAAGGAACCAATCCTGCCTGAGAAGCAAACGTATTGTTTATAATCGCAATTGAAACATTTGCATCATCTAAAGCTCTTGGTAATTGTGGTGCTTCTAATTCTAAAATTTTCAAGTTTTTAGGATTACTTATAATGTCTGTTACTTTTGGCAATAAACCTACACCATCTTTCAACTTCAACAAACCATTTTTCTGCAAAAGCAATAATGAACGTCCTCCGTTTGTCGGATCATTCGGAATAATAATCGTGCTTTCGTTTTTTAATTCTGAAAGGTTTTTTATTTTTTTCGAATAAGCCGCAATTGGATAAACAAAAGTTTTCCCGATGATGGCCAATTTATAACCACGTTGTTTAGACTGTTCGTCCATGTATGGCTTATGTTGAAAAGCATTCGCATCGATATCACCTTGGCTTAAAGCTTCATTTGGAATTACATAATCATTAAAAGAAACCAATTCCACTTCTAATCCAAATTTTTCTTTTGCTACTTTTTTAGCAGCTTCCGCCACTTTTAATTCTGGTCCGGCAGCAACTCCAACCTTAATAAAATGTGGATCATTCTTTTTATCATTTCCACAATTTGATAAAACAAGCGACAAAGCCAAAACTCCAGCCGTTCTTAAAATATTTAATTTATTTTTCATTTCTATATTAATTTTTAATGTTCTGTTTCAAGTTTCAAGTTCTAACTCGTAATTCATAATTCCTATCGGTGATCAAATCGTTTTGATAATCGATCTCCGGCAAACTGAATCAGGAATACCAAAATTACCAGTAAACCCAAAACCGAATTCATCGTTATCGCATCATAACCGATATATCCGTATTGGTAACCAACTTGTCCTAATCCGCCAGCGCCAACAGCTCCACCCATTGCTGAATATCCTACAAGCGTAATTAACGTAATGGAAGCCGCATTAATTAAAGAAGGCAAAGCTTCCGGAAGCAAAACTTTATAAACAATTTGAAACGGAGTTGCACCTAAAGCTCTTGCAGCTTCAATCAATCCTGAAGGAAGACTTAACAAACTGTTTTCTACCAAACGAGCAATAAATGGCGCTGCGCCAATGCTCAATGGAACTAAAGCCGCACTAACACCAATTGAAGTTCCAACAATAGCACGTGTAAACGGAATCATCCAAACAATTAAAATGATGAAGGGAATGGAACGAAAAATATTCACCAAAACCGATAAAGTTCTGTTTAAAAAAGGCTGCTCTAAAATTTGATTTTTACGCGTCAGGAAAAGTAAAATTCCTGTTGGAAGCCCCAATAAAAACCCAAAAAATCCCGATACAAAAGTCATAACTATGGTTTCCCATGTTCCTTTTACTAATAAATCTATAATTGAATCAGACATAACCTAAAATTTCTGTTTTAATGTGTTTTGAATTGAAATATTGAATCGCAGCATCGTAATTTTCGCGTTTTCCTGAAAGTTCAATCAGCATAACACCAAAATTTACCTCGCCAGCCTGATCCATTTGTGCACTTACAATTTTGAAATCAGTATCAAAAAGTCTTGAAACTTCTGAAATAACAGGTTCGTTAACTGATTTTCCGGTCATTTCTAATTTTAATAACGGATTCAGATTTCCATTATCTTCTTTTTGCAATTTTTCCTGATAAACCGACGGAACTTCTATATGTAAAGAAGAAGAAATAAATTCTCTGGTCAATTCCTCTTTTGGGTCAGCGAAAATTTCTGCGACACTTCCCTGTTCTATTAGTTTTCCGTGACTGATAACGGCGACTTCATCACAAATCGATTTTACGACTTCCATTTGGTGAGTAATAAGCAAAACTGTGATGTTCAAACGTTTATTGATATCTTTCAATAAATTTAAAATAGAACGTGTTGTTGCGGGATCTAAAGCGCTCGTCGCCTCATCACACAATAATACTTTTGGATTATTAGCCAAAGTTCTCGCAATCGCGACTCTTTGTTTTTGTCCACCAGAAAGACTTGCTGGATAATCGTTTGCTTTTTCAGCCAAACCTACTAATTGCAACAATTCTAAAACACGTGTTTTGATTTCGCTTTTTGAAGTTCCAGCCAATTCTAACGGAAAAGCAACATTCTCGAAAACAGTTCTTGAAGAAAGCAAATTGAAATGCTGAAAAATCATTCCGATTTGTCTTCTTTCAATTGCTAACGCTCTGTTTGAAAGTTGCATCAACGGTTTTCCATCCACAATAATTTCTCCTGAAGTTGGTCTTTCCAACAAATTCACACATCGGATCAAAGTACTTTTTCCAGCACCCGAAGTTCCAATAACACCAAAAATTTTCCCCTGCGGAACTCTCAACGAGACATCAGACAAAGCAGTAACAACTCTGTCTTTCTGATGAAAAGTTTTGGTTACATTTTTTAATTCAATCATTTTTCAATCAAGGTTAAAAACAAAAAAGCCTTTCAAATGTTCGTGAAAGGCTTTTTGAAATAAATAATATCATTTTATATCGAAGCCAGCTCAATAAATCGCATTACAATAACACAGCACATCATACTGCTGTTATAATAATTCTTCATATTCTGGTCATTTTTTCTCATAGCGATTGCAAATTTAAGTAGTAATTTCCAATTTTAGTACAAAAATCATTAAAACTTTTATTTTCCTATCAAAATAATAGACTAAATTATTTTAAACACATAGAATCATAGTTTAGCTTTATGTTAAAGGCATTTGATTTGTCAAAATAAAAATAGCTATGTGTAAGAAACTAGTTTTTATCTACTTAACTTCTCAAACATTAAAAACTCTATGTCTATAAGTGTTAAAACAATTAACTCAATCTAAACCAATCGTTCACTTCTCTCGAAATGGTATCTTTTATTTCAGGATTTTCAAATTCATTTGTTGCAGGGTTATACACGTAATCTTTCTCCCATTCTTTATAATACAAAGCCACTTGCTTAATCGCATCGCAAATAAATAAAAGTTCTTCATCTGTAGTAATTGGATGAAGTGACAAACGCACCCAACCTGGTTTACTGGTTTGATTTTTATCCAATAATTCATTGGTAATCAAGTTAGAACGTTTTTCATCAATATTGAACAGATAATGCGCATAAGTACTCGCACACGACCAGCCACCGCGAACCTGAATTCCGAAACGATCATTTAAAAGTCTTACGATTAAATTGTAATGAATATCTTCGATCACAAAAGAAACACAACCAATACGCTTGCTTTTTAAGTCTCCTAAAATAGATAGACCTTGTATTTTTTGAAGTTTAGAAAAACAAACCTCTACTAATTCTTTCTCTCTTTTTGCAATCTGCTCGACTCCCATTTTTTCTTTTAATTCTATTGCCAAAGCAGTTCGAATCACTTGCAAAAATCCCGGAGTTCCGCCGTCTTCTCTTACTTCAATTATGTCACTGTATGAATATTTCCCTAACGGATTTGTCCATTTTACATTTCCTCCGCCCGGATTATCAGGAAAATCAGATTGGTATAATTTTTCATTAAAAACCAAAATACCGCAAGTTCCTGGTCCGCCCAAAAATTTGTGAGGCGAAAAGAAAATCGCATCCAATTGCTGTTCTGGATCTTTTGGATGCATATCGATTTTGACGTAAGGTGCCGAAGCGGCAAAATCTACAAAACACAATCCACCGTTTTGATGCATGATTTTGGCTAATTCATAATAAGGTGTAATAATTCCAGTAACGTTTGAGCATGCCGTAAAAGAACCGATTTTTACACTTCTGTCAGCGTATTTTTTTATTTCTGAAGAAAGAATTTCCGGATCGACTAAGTTGTTTTCATCCGGAGGCAGAATCACAACATCAGCATTAGTTTCATACCAGGAAACCTGATTCGAATGATGCTCCATGTGTGTGATAAAAACAACAGGTTTATCATTTGCATTTTCTTTTTGATGATTCTTTCTCAAACCGATAATACGCTGCAATTTCGACAAAGCAGCAGTCATTCCGGTTCCGGTTGTCACTAAAACATCAGCTTCATTTGCATTAACCGACTTTTTAATAATATCCCTTGCTCTTTGATAAGCATAAGTCGAAGCTTTTCCGGTTTGACTTGAAAACGAATGCGTATTGGCAATCATCGGACCAACTTTATTGAGCATAATATCTTCGATCGGGACGTATAATCTTCCACTTGCAACCCAATCTGCGTAAAGCAAATTTTGTTTTCCGTAAACCGATTCGAAAATATGATCAATTCCTAATGTGTTTTCTCTAAACTTATTAAAGTAACACTCAGACTCTGTTGGTTTTGTTGTTGGCTCAATAGCATTCATTTCCCTATCATTTTTAAATTAACAAATTGTATTATCGATTGATTAGTTGTTGCTGACTTTTTTATCTAAAAGCGATTTCAAAGTAGATTGCAACTCTTCTCCATGAAGATTTTTAGCTATAATTGTTCCTTTAGAATCCACTAAGTAATTCGCCGGAATGGCTCTTACTCCATATAATTTTGCAACTGCGCTGTTCCAGAAAAGCAAATCAGAAACGTGCGTCCATGTTAGTTTATCGTCCTGAATTCCTTTAATCCAGTTTTCTTTCTTTTTGTCTAAAGAAACGGCAATTATATTAAATCCTTTATCGTGAAATTCTTTGTAAGCTGCTACAATATTTGGATTTTCTCTTCGGCATGGACCACACCAAGAAGCCCAAAAATCAACTAAAGTGTAACCTTTCAGGTTTTCAGAAAAATGAACCGGTTTTCCTTCTGTATCATTGGCTGTAAAATCTGGCGCTTTTTTACCAACCGCTAATCCGTCTAATACAATAGCCAAATCTTTTAGTTCTTTCACATAAGTAATATTCTGAAGACTTTTATCCAATAAAGCAATATTTTGAGTGATTTGTTCCGGAGTCAATCGATACGACCAGTTTCTATACAAAACATAAGCTGAAACAATCGATTTTGGGTTTTCAGTAATGAATTTGCTGATTTCTACATCTTTTGATTTTTTATACGTTTCAAACAAATCTTGCGCAGCAGAACCTTCAACAACTGAATTTGTATAATACTTTTTCGGACTTAATTTAACTGTAATTGGCCCTTTCTCAAGAAAAATATACAATGGAGAATCTGCAGTATTTACGCTTAAACCGTATAATTCTGGTGTTTTTACTTTTGTTTTAAAACTAAAATTTCCATCTTTTACTTTTACCGAATCAATTGTGGTAAACATTTTATTATGAAACTTTTGCAAATACACATATTGTGCAACGGTATCGACAACAGTTCCTTTTAACTGCAAATTGCTTTCTTGCGCCTGAATTTGGATTGTTCCAAAAAATAAAGCAAAACCTAATAGTATTTTTTTCATTTGTTTTTGATTTTTAGTGATTACTAAGTTTATGATGATTTTTGAATTGTGTTTTTAAATTGAAAAAAAGAATTCCTGTGCCAATCCTGAAAGACTTGGCAAAACTTGTTTTAAAAGAAAAATGAAAATCTAAAACCTTTGCATTCGGAAAACTTCAATATTATTTTCTTGAATGAACAAATTGAAACGATCAGAATCGGCGTGTAATAGAACTGATTTGGTTTTCATTTTTTTTAAATAAATTTTAATACTGATGATCTCATTCAGATTTGTTTTAGAAATCTTTCTTATCTGTCCCGCAAGGCGGGAAGGATTTAGCACCTTGTTTAGCAACAGGTTGCTAAGACTTCACAGGGCCTACTCCCTCAGTCTTTCTGGATAAGTATCATTACAGAAATATTCTGCGTTACAAATATATATTAATTCTACCGAATTAGTCAAGTTTAAAATTACTTTTTTTGAATTTTATTTTAAAATAAGTGAACTTAACTCAATAATAAACTCAAAAACAATGATTTATACAATATTAAAATTGAATTGCTACGCATTCAATTAAGCCTGTTTTAAGGTTTATAGTTCAAAAAAGACATAAAAAAAACTCATTCCGCTTCTGAAATGAGCTTTAATCCTTTTCTATTCCTAATACTATATTGCCCCGATGGGACTAAAACTTTAACTTTATAATTCTTTCTACAAATATAACACTCCTATGGAGTTGACTGTACAGCCTTGTAAAGGCGTAATATTTATAGCGAAATATTCATTCTTAATTGAATTTAAAATTTCAATTCATCAAAATAAGCTGTTGTTTCTTCAATCAAAGAATGCATCAACTCCTCTGCCCTTCTGTGTTTTAGAATTGGCGAAATCTGTCCGCCCCAAAAAAGTATCATATCCCATTTTTCCTGATCCAATGCCGCTTTTCGCAAATGCGACATAAAAGTAGTCTGCAACGGAAACGGTAGAACAGCTGCTTCTTTTCCCATAATTTCTTTTGCAATTCGGCTTGTGATACCACGACCTAGTCTTCCTGTATAAGCGCGTGATAAAGTGGTATATTTTGATGCATCTGAAAATAACATCTCTCTGTGAATTGGCAATGCGTTTGATTCTTCGGTGGCTAAAAATGCGGTTCCCAGCTGCGCGGCGCTTGCTCCTAAAGCTAATGCTGCGGCAATT
This sequence comes from Flavobacterium xizangense, assembly GCF_054075145.1. Lineage (NCBI taxonomy): Bacteria > Pseudomonadati > Bacteroidota > Flavobacteriia > Flavobacteriales > Flavobacteriaceae > Flavobacterium > Flavobacterium xizangense. The sequence goes on from NZ_JBSIPG010000002.1 coordinate 92,928, forward strand.
CCTTTTCCGTTTGCAATTCCGCCTGCAGCAATAACAGGCACTTTTACTTTTTCTCTAATTAATTGCAATAAAACAAAAGTTCCAGTTACGGAAGATTCGGCAGAAGCCAAAAATGAAGGTCGGTGCCCTCCTGCTTCAAAACCTGATGCGATAATCATATCGACGCCGGCATTTTCTAAAAATATAGCTTCGTCCAGAGTTGTTGCGGCGCCAACGGTTACAATTCCTAATTTTTTACATTGTTCCAAAATAGCTGTAGAAAGCGTTCCAAACATAAAACTAAAAACCTTCGGACGAATATCCAGAACGACTTGCAGCTGATTTTCAAATCGGGATTGAAAGGACGCCGGTTTTTCTGGCAACGGAATTCCGACTTCATCAAAATAAGGTTTAAACAATTCTTTTGCTTTATTATATTGTTCGTCTGTGATTCCACTCGGATCCATATCAGAATCCGAAACCCAAAGATTTAAATTGTAAGGTTTATTGGTTAAAGCTTTTATCTGTTTGTCAGCTTCATAAATCTCCTGTGGGCTCATGGTATACGCACCATATCCTCCTAAACCGCCAGCGTTTGAAACGGCCGCAGTAAGTTCAGGCGTTGACAGATTTCCGCCAAATGGCCCCTGCATAATTGGATATTTGATTCCTAATAATTCTGAAGCTTTTGTATTGTACCACATCGCTTTAAAATTTAAAATTATTCACTTACATCAGTTAGCATTTTGTTGACAATAAGCCATTTTCCATTGATCTTATGGAAAGATAAAAAATCACGATAATTAAAATCGTACATTTTCACATTTAGTTCTGCAACAGCGATTGAATTTACGACTTTTATATTCAAAATTTCACCTTTAAAAGGTTTTCCTGAATCTTTTGGACTTTGTCTGTTTTTTACGCCATCTAAATAAAGATCGGCAGTTTTAAAATACGGCTGACCTTTTACATCTCCAAAAACAAAACTTCCCGGATAAAAAATACTTCCCAAAAGCAACACATCGCCTTCATAAATTCCTTTAAAATAATAGTTTTCAACCGTAGCTCTTATCGCTGCAATTTCGGTCTGATTTTCCATTTTGATCGTATTTTGAGCTTTTATGCCCTGAAAAATCCAGAGCATAAAAGCAGTTAATAAAATAGTTTTCATTTTAATTATAAGTTGTGCCCTGCTGCTTTTCCACCGTCAACATTGATAATGGCACCGGTAATAAAATTACTTTTGGCAACAGTGTACACCATTTCGGCAACATCGTCAATTTCTCCAACTCGATTTAGTAAGTGTAAACCAGCAGACGCATCAGCATTATCACCGTGCATTGGCGTTCTGATTACTCCTGGAGCAACTGTATTGAAACGAATGTTTTGTTTACCAAATTCTGCCGCTAATTGAACTGTAATAGCGTGAATAGCTCCTTTACTTGCTATTGGCGCCGAAGCCGGCCATCCGCCCAAACCGTGATTTACAAGTGGTGTTCCAATATTAATTACAACACCACCTTTTTGTTCCAGCATTTGAGGAACCACAGCCTGAGTTGTGAAATACGTTCCTTTTAAGTTGGTTGTCAAAAATTTATCTAAATAAGCTTCATCAACTTCCAAAAAGGGTTTGCTGTCAAAGATTCCGGCATTGTTAACTAAAATATCAACTGAACCGAATTTTTCAATTGCAATTTTTACTAATTGTTCCCCTGTTTGTTTGTTGCTGATATCTCCGGCATACATTGCCAAATTATCGCCTCCGCCAAATTCATTAAAAGCATTTTCTAATGACGCTGGTGTTACCGAATTGATGACAACATTATCTCCTCTGTCCAAAAAGTATTTTGCGATTCCTTTTCCTATGCCAGATGCTGCTCCAGTAACGATTATAGTTTGTTTTTTCATGATATTTATTTTTTATCGGCTGTGATGCCTTTTTCTCTTAATACGGATACTTGTTCTCCTGCGTAACCCCAATCATCTAATTCAACTTCCTGAATTACAACATGAGTCAAATGCGGATCTTTGTTTAAAACATCAGTAATCAAATTGGTTATTCCGCTTATTAATTTCTGTTTTTGCTCGCGTGTTACACCTTCGCGAGTCAATTCTAATTTTACGTAAGGCATGGCTTTAGTTTTTAGATTGTTCTGAAAAAATGGCTTCAGCAGTGATATTAAAATCCAATTCGAAGTCATTGTAAATTAAAGTGTCTCCCAAATCTTTGAAGAAATTTCCTGAACGGAATTTGATATCGTATTTGGTGCGGTCAATAATCAATTTACCAGTAAGTGCAATTGCATTTCTATTGTTTTCTAACGTTGCTTCAAAACCTGCAACATGAGTAATATCTTTTATGGTAAGATTACCTTCAAGATAAAAAGTGCTGTCTGATAATTCTTTTACAGAAAGAACATCAAAAGTTGCAGTTGGAAATTTTTCGATTGAGAAAAAATCATCTGAGGCAAGATGACCTCCGAATTGTGTGTTTGTTGCCGGATCTGTTACATCCAGAATTTTAATAGAAGCGGTATCAATTACAACTTTCCCGCCTTTTACTTTTCCATCTTGTAAGATGAAATTACCTTCTTTGATACCAATTGTACCATTATGTGCTCCGGTTACTTTTCTTCCGGTCCATTCTACGTTGCTGTTTGAGCTTACGATTTTATAATTTGTTGTTTCCATTGTGATTGTATTTAAGTGTATTTAAAATTACAGTACAAAGGAACGACGACTATGGAAATGGGTTACGTGACCTACATCACATTCTTTTTTTTAAGGTTCTAAGGGGCTAAGATTCTAAGGTGCTAAGGTTTTCTAACGCAATAAAACTAAAACATAGACAGTGGTTTCAACCGTTGGAACGCAACGATTTTCGACTATTTTTGTCATCCCGAGGAACGAGGGATCTCCGCGAGTAACTCGACAAAGATTGGTGATTTTGCATGAGGAGCTTCTTGCGGAGATCCCTCGTTCCTCGGGATGACAAACTACAAGAAAAAACAGGAACTAATAAAAAATCATATTTAATCTATACAATCTGTGGCAAAAAACTACGAATTATAAAGCCTGCTTAGTGTTTCTCTGGAAACTCCTAAATATGCGGCTATTAAATGCTTTGGTACAAGATTATACAATTGAGGATATAATGCCAAAAGCTCTTCGTAACGTGCTTTGACATTATTATTCATAAACGATAAAAGTCTTTTTTGAGAGGCGATATATCCTTTGTTCGTTCTCCAACGGAAGAAATGCTCCACTTGGTGATATTCTTTACAGAGTTTTTCGCGGTCTTCGTTTGACAGGCAAAGCACTTCAGCATCAGTAATGCAGTCAACGTTTATGGTTGCTTCAGTTTGATTGTACAAAGCACTGTAATCAGATGTCCACCACGTTGGCATTGCAAACTGTAAAATGTACATTTTAATCTCATCATTTATAAAAAACGCTTTCAGACAACCTGAAATCACAAAATATTCACAGTTTACTTTATCTCCGGCACTAATAATGGTTTGACCTTTTTTAAAAGACAAAGGCTTAAAATGAGAATAGAAATAATCGAATTCCTCTTCTGTCAATACAGCAGTTTTGGCGATATGTTGTTGCAAAAGGGCTTTGGCTTCCATTATTGAATTTCGGTTTTAAAGTATTCTGTAAAGTTATGAAATCAGATGAACTTTCGGATTGTCTATTTCAGAAATCAATTTGTCCGTTTCACAAAAAAACTCATATGTTTTCTCTTGCATGTAACGCAATTTTGTCCTGTTTAACAACTTAAAAATTAAAATCATGAACACAAAAACGACAAAAATTATTTATTGGACAGGAATTATTTTAACTTCTTTATGGTTTGGTGCCAGCGGATTTTTCGAACTTACAACTAACAAATTAGTTTGGGAAATTACACAACAATTGGGTTATCCGGCGCATTTTATTTACATCCTTGGCGTATTTAAAGTCGCTGGAGTAATCACATTATTAATTCCGAATAAATTATTGCGATTGAAAGAATGGGTCTTTGCCGGAATTTTCTTTGACATCACTTTTGCTTTCTTTTCAAAATTAGTGGTACTGGGCTTTCCTGCCACAATCGATGCTATTATTGCTTTTGCGATGGTAAGCGTAACATACGCCATGTTTAGAGAATTATATTCAGCTAATTATTCTAAAAATGCAATTGTAGGCTAATTTTAAGGCTTTTTAAGACCAAAAAATACAAAAGCGTCTAAGAGCTTCTCAGACGCTTTTTGTTTTGTTATGAGTTTTTAAAACATTTATTATCTTTGCACTTTCAAATAAACTACTTCCGTACATGTGAATAAATAATTTCTTTCAGATATAGAGACAGCAAGCCAAACTTGGTTTTTGCTGATTTATTAATGCTTAAGAAAGAGATTATGATCATTCTGCAAAACATTTCATATACACATTCTAATACAGAATTGCTGTTCGACGCAATCAGTTTAACAGTAAATACAGGCAATAAAATAGCCTTAACAGGACATAACGGTGCTGGAAAATCAACTTTGCTTAAAATTATAGCAAAAGAATTATTTCCGTCAGACGGAACAATCAAAATTGAGACTGAACCGTATTATATTCCGCAAATCTTCGGACAATACAATCATTTAACGATTGCAGAGGCTTTACAAATAGATCAAAAACTTATCGCTTTTCATGAAATTCTGAGTGGAAACGTAAGCGAAACTAATTTAAATCTTCTCAACGACGACTGGACCATTGAAGATCGTTGCAATGAAGCTTTAAATTACTGGAAATTAAATGGTTTAGATTTAAATCAGAAGATGGAACTTTTAAGCGGAGGACAGAAAACAAAAGTTTTTCTTGCCGGAATTGCTATTCATCAGCCTAAACTCATTTTATTGGACGAACCCAGCAATCATCTTGATGTTGAAGGACGAAATTTGCTATATCAATTTATAAAAGCTTCGACGGCAACGATGCTGATAGTAAGCCACGATCGCAAACTGCTGAATTTGCTCGATACAACCTGCGAATTAAAGTCAAACGGAATCAAAAGTTACGGCGGTAATTATGATTTTTTCCTTGAACAGAAAAAAATCGAAAAGAATGCTTTAGCACTTGATATCCATTCGAAAGAAAAGGCACTTCAAAAAGCCAAAGAAAAACAACGCGAAACGATTGAAAGGCAACAAAAATCAGATGCTAAAGGCAAAAAGAAACAGGAAAAAGCCGGAGTTGCCCGCATTATGATGAATACGCTAAAGAATAAGGCCGAAAACAGTACTTCGAAAACTAAAAGCGTTCATGAAGAGAAAATTGGCGGTATTTCACAGGAATTGCGCGAACTGCGTGAAAATGTTTCGAGTTTGGACAAAATGAAATTCGGACTTGATAATTCGCATTTGCACAAAGGAAAAATACTAGTAAATTCTGAATCGCTGAATTATAGTTACAACGCAGAAAAAATTTGGAAAACCGATTTGAATTTTCAGATTCTTTCCGGCGATAGGCTTGCTTTAAAAGGAAATAACGGTTCCGGAAAAACAACGCTGATTAAATTAATTTTAAAAGAATTAGAGCCAAAATCAGGAAATCTGAAAATTGCAGATTGCAAAAGCGTTTATATCGACCAGGATTATTCCTTAATCAATAACACGTTAACGGTTTATGAACAGGCGCGACAAAGCAATGCTTCAGGTTTAGAAGAACACGATATCAAAATGAGGCTGAACCGTTTTCTTTTCGGCAAATCAGATTGGGATAAACCTTGCCAATTTTTAAGCGGAGGAGAAAGAATGCGTTTAATGCTTTGTGGTTTGACCATCACAAACCAAGCCCCGGATTTAATCATTTTAGATGAACCAACAAACAATCTCGATTTGCAGAATATCGAAATTCTGACTGCTGCTTTAAATGAATATCAGGGAACTTTAATTGTAGTTTCACACGATGAAATATTCTTAAAAGAAATAAACGTAAACAACAGTATTTGTTTACTTTAGAAATACTCATATAAACAAAAACTTAAAATCTATTTTATAAACATTTCATACTGAAAGATAGATAATCTAACCGCAAAGGACGCAAAGGTTTACGCCAAGTTCGCAAAGTTTTTTACAAATAGCTTTGCGTGCTTTGCGGTTATACTAAGTCTTGAATGTAAAAATCTTAGCGTGCTTTGCGGTTAAACTATTTACATTTAATAATTATCAACGGTTTTCCAGCCAGCTCAAAAAAGCCGTCGCTTTCTCTTTTCCCACCAATAATTTCTCCTCTGTTGGAATGGTAAGTTTAATAATCAGCTTGCGCGAAAAGTAATGCTCCGCTTCTCTTATTGCCGAAAAATTCACTAAATATTGCCTGTTCATTCTGAAAAACTGAATTGGCGACAACAGCTTGTGCACCTCATCTAACGACTGCGTGATCTGATATTCATTTTTATCAAAGGTCATAATCGTTGGCGTTTCATTTTTGATGAAGAAAAACGCAATATTCTCTGTCTGAATCGTTTGGTATTTATTGTTTTTAAAAACCAAAAAACTGCTTTTACCTGTATTTTCACCTGTTCTTGTTAAAAGATAATCGAAATCGGGCATCATCTTTTTATTTCTTTGGAAGAAATTCTTCAATTCTCCCGCTTTTTTAATAGCCTGCGAAATGCTGTCTCGCGAGAAAGGCTTCAATACATAATCAATTCCGTTTGATTTAAAAGCTTCAATCGCATAATCGTCAAAAGCCGTACAGAATATCACCGGAGACAAAACCTCAACGTTTTTAAAAATCTCAAAACAAAGTCCGTCCGCCAGCTGAATGTCCATAAAAATAAGATCGGGCTGATCATTTTCCATAAGATAACTCACCGCGCCATCAATACTTTGAATGTACGATAAAATCTGAGCGTCAGGTCTGATACTCAAAATAAGCTGACCAAGTGCTTTGGCCGTTTTTACTTCATCTTCAATTATTACGATATTCATAAATAAGGGGTATTTTTACTTTAAAAGTCGTGTCGTTTTTATCAATTTCGATTTCCTTGTGAACCAAATGCATAAAACGCTGATTAATATTATCCAACCCAACGCCTGTTGACAAAGCCCCTCTTTTCAATTGAATTGGGTTTTCAATTACCAGAAAATCATTTTCAGTATACAATTTAATTCGCAGTGGCTTATCCAAAGAAACTACGTTGTGCTTGATGCAATTTTCAATCAGCAACTGCAACGAAAAAGGCGGAATGGCACAATCGTATTGTTTTTGATCAATCTCATTTATCACTTCAAATCCGTCTTCAAATCGTGCTTTAAGCAAATAAACATACGAATCCAGAATCTGAATTTCTTCTTTCAAGGATATCAAGTCAAGCTTTCGGCTCTCTAGTGTAAAACGGTAAAAATCAGATAATTTTAAAATAAAATCAGAACTCTGCGGATCCTGCATATCCACCATTGATTTTAGCGTATTTAAACTATTAAATAAAAAGTGCGGATTCACCTGCTGCTTCAAAAGTTCGTATTGCGCACCAAGATTTAAGGCTTTGGTTCGTTCAAGCTCAACTCCAATTTGTTGCGTCTGATAATTCTGAAAAAGCAAATGCAAAAACATATATACAATCAGATTAATCAAAACACCACGCAGTTCAAACATTATTGGTGCATCCATTTTCGAAACCTGAAAAAGCTCCTGATGCGCGATCACCAGTACAACCATAAGCAAAATCCCCAATACAACACTCAACAATAACTTCCAGTTAAACAAGCTTTTATTAGTGCGTTGGGCTGAAAATTTTGGCAAGCTGTAAATATTGTAATACCAAATAAAAAGGGAAAATAACAAAGTAATCGAAGAATTGATTACCAGATCGCCAGGTGTTGAAACCATGTCGAACAATTTGGGTATTGAGGCAAGAATTGCAAGTGCTATAGAACTTCCCCAAATTACACGTTGGGAAACCTGAAAGCGTTTTACTTTTTCCATATATTTTTTTGTTTCAAGTTTTATCGCGATAACTATCGGGACAAGTTTCAAGTTCGATATACTTTGCCAAAGATAACGATAAAATAACGGGGTTTTTATAGCAAAAAACAAAGAATTTAAAATCATGCTTCATCTCTATTTCAGCACACATCAATATTAATCTTTTACTTTATATTAAAAAATTAAAAAAACTGGTATTCAGAAGTTTAACATATAAACAAAACCACATACTGACATTTCGTCAGAGTTAAAAAAAAGCTATTTTCCAGACTAATTTCTGCTCAAAATAGAAGTTTTTCCAGTTGACAGAATAATTCAACTATCTTCTTAAAAGACATTTCTACTTTACAACAAAAACCATCTTAACCTCTCCTCTATTTTACAATAAATTTTGTGTAAAAACTGCTCTGTTTGCTCCCAAAATAATTCCCGAATTCATGTCCTGAACGAAGCCAATAATTTCAAAATCTTTAGAATTAAAACCTTTTGGTAAAGACAAGGAAACATTCCCTTTTTGATTTCCGGTCAAAGCGAAACCATTCAGACTTCTGACAATTTGAAAATGTGACAAAACACGATTGGCGTTCTCTCCTCTTTTCACATTGCTTTTAGCCGATTTTTGAACCACAGCAACATACAAACGATTGTTTTTTGAAATCTTGTTTATGTTGTAATTTAAATTCAGTTTATTCTCCTGCTGGCTGGCTTCCAGAGTTATTTCCGCAACAGCAGGTTTTAGAAGCGCTGTCCGGATTCCGTTTTGAACTGCTGTTTCCTGAGAACCGATATAGTCTATTTTGCCGTTGATAATAAGTTGTGGCGTGTAAATAGGATCTTTTTCCATGAATTTAGCGTAATCATATTGTCGTTTTGTGTTTGCTGCATTGCTAAAAACATCTTTCCAGCCTTGTTTATCCCAATAATCAACATGATACGATAAAACATAAACATTGCTGTCTTTGTATTGATTCTGGATTTTTCCCATCAATTCATCTGCCGGTGGACAGCTTGAACAGCCTTCAGAAGTGTATAATTCTAAAAAAGCAAAACCTTTTTTGTCTTTATTATTTTGGCTGAAAATACTATTCCCAATTAAGAAAAACAGTATTATAAAAGCGCTTATTATTTTTGTCTTTTTCATGATTGTAAAGTTAAGAGTTAGACGTTATCAGTTAGGAGTTAAAAGTTAGTTTCAAAAACAACTCATAACTCCTAATTCATAACTTATAACTTTTTAAAGAATATTAAGCTCAACATTAATGTTCCCTCTTGTCGCTTTTGAATAAGGACAAGTTTGATGCGCCTGAGCTGCTAATGCTTTAGAAGTTTCGAGATCCAAACCTGGCAAACTGATATTTAATCTTGCCTGTAAAGAATATTCGCCTTCCGTTACACATAAATCAACCTCAGCGTCTACTGCAGTATCAGCTGGAAGTTTAATTCCTTGTTTTGAAGCAGCGATTCCTAAAGCTCCAATAAAGCAAGCTGACCAGCCCGCAGCAAATAATTGTTCTGGATTTGTTCCCGGACGTGAAGATCCCGGCGAACTTAATTTGATATTCAATTGTTCATCTGAACTTTGAGAAGCTCCTTCTCTACCACCTGTTGTGTGTGTTTTTCCTGTGTATAAAACTTTTGTTTCCATGACTTTTTAATTGTTAATTGTGAGTTGTAAATTGTTAATTGTTAATTTTTATATGCCTTATGTTGATTTTTATTGAATGTAAAAGTGAATTGCGAAAAATAATTAACCATTCACCATTTACAATTCAGCATTATTTAGCAACGTCTATTATTGCTTGAGCAAATGCCTTTGGATCTTCTTGTGGCACATTATGCCCGATTCCTTTTAATATTCTGTGTTCGTATTTTCCTGTGAATTTGTTGGCATACGCTTTTCCATCCGCGAAAGCGCCGTCGAAATCGCTTCCAATTGTAATTGTTGGAACTTTAATCGCAGGTTTTGAAGCCAGACGTTTTTCAAGATTGTCATATTTTGATTCTCCTGCTTCAAGAGATTGTCTCCATCTGTAATTGTGAATCACAATCGCCACATGATCTGGATTGTCAAAAGATTGCGCAGTTTGATCGTAAGTTGCTTTATCGAAATTCCATAACGGAGAAGCAATTTTCCAGATTAATTTATTGAAATCGTACGTATTTTGAGTATAACCTTGTTTTCCTCTTTCGGTTGCGAAGTAATATTGGTACCACCATCCTAATTCGGCTGTTGGCGGAAGTGGTTTTAAATTCGCTTCTAAATTTACCACCAAATAACCGCTTACAGAAACCAAACCTTTTACGCGTTCTGGCCAAAGTGCTGAAACCACAACTGCTGTTCTCGCTCCCCAATCAAATCCGCCAATTACGGCTTTGTCTATTTTAAGCGCATCCATAAAAGCAATAATATCACTCGCTAAAGCTGCTTGTTGGCCATTTCTGAAGGTATCTTTTGAAAGAAAGGTTGTTGTTCCAAAACCTCTTAAATAAGGCGTAAAAACGTGATATCCTTTTGCAACCAAAATCGGAACGACTTCGTTATAACTGTGAATATCATAAGGCCAGCCGTGAAGTAAAATCACCGGAGTGCCATTTGATGGACCTGCTTCTGTATAACCTACGTTTAATAAACCAGCGTTGATTTGTTTTAAAGTTCCAAGTGAACTGCTTGCTTCGATTGTTTGTTTTGGAGCTTGTGCATTCGTTACATTCACATTCATAAAAAGAATGGCAATTAAGATTGATTTTGCAAAAATGTTGTTTGTAATTTTTAATAGCGTTTTCATAATTTTATTTTTTTGACTAGTTGATTATCAGTTAATTTCTTCGTCAAAGGTATCTTGACAATCCTCGTTTTAAAAGCAGAAAAAAGGTGAAGTGGACAAAGTTTGAGGTGAAATGGACAGGATTTTGGTTATGAGTTATGAATTATGAGTTATTGAATGCTGTGATTTAACCGCAAAGCACGCAAAGTTTTTTTTGCTCGTAAGGCTTTGTAAAAGCGCAAAGAACGCAAAGCTAGATGTTGAACAAAACTTTGCGTATGCCTTAGCGTTCTTTGCGGTTAAACTATTCGTAGTTCAACCTGAAACCTGAAAATTGGAACTTGAAACTATTTCTTCAAAACCAAAATAGGTTTTCCTTTTTCTACAACATAAGTTGCCAGTTCAGAAGCTTTTGCATTTGTATTATTTCTTGCTGAATGCACCACGCCTGCAGGAATAAAAAGTACTTCTCCGGCTTTTAGTGTGACCGGCGCCTGACCTTCAACTTCATATTCTAATGAACCTTCGAGTACATAAATAATCTCTTCTCCTGGGTGGAAATGTTTCCCAAAAGCCGAATGTGCTTCAAAATCTATTCTGGCCTGAACCGCTTCGCGTCCCGGAACGCTTAAATCGTGTTTTTGTAAATCGATACGTTTTATTCCGTTTTGAGCTGCAATTTGATTCGGAATCAAAAAGGCTATTATTCCTAAAATGATGATCGCAATTATAACCCAGGTTTTTTGTTTTTTCGTTTCCATAACTTTTTATTTAGTGATTCGTTAATTTTTAGCATTAGTGTTTTCCTCTTAGTCCTCTAAAAGCGTCGCGAAGTTCAACTGTAAAGATTTGTGGTTCTTCCCATGATGCGAAATGTCCGCCTTTGTTCACTTCATTGTAGTAAGACAGGTTTTTATATGCTTTTTCAGCCCAGCTTTTTGGTGCCTGATAAATCTCTCCAGGAAAAACTGTAATCGCAACCGGAATTTTAATATCGGCTGTTTTTTGTTCCAAAGCATTGAAATTATTGTTGTTGTTCTCCCAATACAATTGTGCCGAAGAATTAGCCGTATTGGTCAACCAATACAATGAAATATCATCCAGCATTTCGTCTTTTGTAAGCGATTTTTCGGCATTTCCTCCGCTGTAGGTCCAATCGTTAAATTTGTCTAAGAAAAATGAAGCCAAACCAACTGGAGAATCTGTCAATCCATAACCCAAAGTCTGCGGACGCGTTACCATCATTCCGGCATAACCACCACCTTTTGTATATAATTTGTTAAGCGAATTAAACGCCGCTTTTTCCTTAACCGATAATCCTGCGGGAGCTGAATCACCATTTTTTAAAGCTTTGGCAATATCTGCAGGAACTGTTGCCGGCATGTTTACGTGAATTCCCAATAAACCTTCCGGAGCTTGGCGCGCCATAGCATCAGCAATTACAGACCCCCAGTCACCACCTTGCGAAACATAATGTTTGTACCCCAAACGTTTCATTAAAACATCCCAGGCGTTTCCAATTTTTTCTGGCCCCCAACCTGTTCCTTTTGGTTTTTCAGAAAAACCATAACCTGGCATTGATGGAATAACCAAATCAAAAGCATCTTCGGCTTTTCCGCCATAAGCAGTTGGATCTGTCAATGGTCCAATTACTTTTAAAAGTTCAAAAAATGAACCCGGCCATCCGTGAGTAATGATCAACGGTAAAGCATTTTTCTGTTTTGATTTGATGTGGATGAATTGAATATCCAGTCCGTCGATGTTGGTTACAAATTGAGGAAGTGCATTTAATTTGTCTTCTGTTTTGTGCCAATCGTAATCGGTTCCCCAATATTTAACCAAGTTCTGAATCTGATCTAGTTTTACTCCCTGCGCTTGATCTGTTACCGTTTCTTTTTCCGGCCATCTGGTAGCATTTACACGATTACGAAGATCTGTAATCGCTTCCTCTGAAATACTGATGTGGTACGGACGAATTAAAGTAGCATCTGATGGAGATTGTTTGTCTTTATTTTGAGCAAAAGAAACGGAAGCTGCCAATATAAAAGCGCCGGTTGCAATTGCGTTTATAAAACTGTGTCTGTTTTTTTGAAGTGTTTTCATTTTTTTGATTTTTAAATTATGAGTTATCAGTTAATTTCTTCGTCAAAAGTATTTCGATAACCCTTCTTACGAAATCAGAAAACAGTCCAAGCGGACAAAGTTTGAGATGAAATGGACAGTCTGTGAGTTAGGAGTTTTGAATTATGAATTATGAATTATGAGTTTTTGAATGCTGGTGATTTAACTGCAATCCCGACAGCTATCGGGAGCAAGGATTTTCAACTCATCTGGCTTAAAAAAACGCAAAAATCGCAAAGCTATGTGTTCATAACTTTGCGACCTTTGCGTAAACCGTAGCGCGCTTTGCGGTTAAAAAATTTTGCGGTTAAAAATCAACTCATAATTCATAACTTTTAAGCAAGCACCATTCCCCCATCCATAATAAAATCAGCACCGGTGATGAATTTTGCTGCGTCGCTGGTTAAATAGGAAACCATTTTAGCAACATCTTCCGCTTTGCCCATTTCTTTAAGCGGCACTTTTTCGACTACAACATCCATAATACCTTTTACGGTGGTTTCGTCTAAACCGACTTTTTTCATTACTTCTGTTTCTGTTGGTCCCGGACTAACAGAATTCACTCTTATTTTTCGTGGCGCTAATTCCAACGCCGCCGATTTCATAACCGAATTCAAAGCCGTTTTGCTCGCCGAATAAACCGAAGATCCCGGCCCCGGCATACTCGCAGTATTCGAAGAAAGAAATACCACTGAAGCACCGTCTTTTAAAACCGGAATAAATTTGCTTAAAGTAAAATAAGCGCCTTTCAAGTTGACATTCATAATACTATCATACAATTCCTCAGAAGTTTGTTCGATAGTTCCCAGACCCGCAATTCCGGCATTGATAAAAAGAATATCAACCGTACCGAAATCTGCTTTTACTTTAGCAACCAGATTCTCAATATCTGAAACATTTGACTGATCTGCTGTAACTGCTTTTACGCCTAATTCTTGTGCTGCTTTTTCAATTGCTTCTTTTCGTCTTCCGGTAATAATAACCTGAGCGCCTTGCTCTTTTAATTGTTTTGCTGTGGCGTAACCTATACCGCTGTTTCCGCCTGTTATTACGGCTACTTTATCTTTTAAATTGTCCATTGTTTTATGTTTTTAAATTAATGAGACAAAGTTAGATTGGAAATTAGGTTGGTTTTTTGGTGGTATCATGGAGTATACTCGAGTTTAGATTTTGTTTTATGAAATACCGTAGAAATACTCTATTTAAGATTTCAATTTTTCACTAAACTTGTCAAAATGTTTTAAAAATTTACAAATCCCCTTAAAACTTATAATATGAATATAAATTAAAGATTAATTTAACTGAACATCACAATAATGGTTTTTATATTTGTGATACTCAATTTAATCAGAAAAAATATGGACCACAATACAATATATTCTATTGGACATGGAAACAAAACTTTAGAAAAATTTATTGAAGAATTACATACTTATAAAATAGAATTTTTGTTTGATGTAAGGTCTAAACCATATTCTAAATTTAATCCTCATTTTAATAAAGATTTGCTAGAAGCTGAGCTCACACAAAACAATGTAACATATGTCTATGCGGGAGATTATTTAGGTGGTTTACCTTCTGACATAAGCTGTTACGTAAAAGGAAAAGTTGATTACGAAAAAGTTAAAGAAAAAGACTTTTTCAAAGTAGGAATAAATACAATTTTAGAAGCAAATGGTGAAAAAGTAGTAATTGCATTAATGTGTAGTGAATCAAAACCTGAAACTTGTCATAGAAGTAAGTTAATAGGCCAAGAATTATTAAAACACAATATCTCCATTAATCATATTATTGATATAAATACAACTAAAGATCAAGAGAAAGTAATGAGTGAGCTAATGCAAGGTAAGAACTTAACAAATTTATTTGGAGATGAAATTTTAACATCAAGAAAAAAATATTAGTAATTATGGAAATTTATACTATCGGTGTTTATAATTCAACTGAAGATGCTTTCTTTAAAAAGCTTATTAATAATAAAATTGATACATTTATCGATGTAAGACAAAGAAGAGGTGTTAGAGGAGCAAAATATTCATTCGTAAATAGTACTAAATTACAAGAAAAATTATTCTTTTTAAACATAAAATATATTCATCAATTAGATTTAGCCCCATCAATTCAAGTAAGAGAATTACAGAAAAAAGCAGATGTCGAAAAAAATGAGCTAAAACAAAGTCGTGAAGAATTAGATACCTCTTTTAAAAATGCGTACCGAAATCTTATCTTAGATAATTTTGATTTAAAATATTTTATCGATCACCTTCAAAAGCAAAATTCCTCAAAAATAGTTTTATTCTGTGTAGAAGAAAACTCTAGTGCTTGTCATAGGTCTTTAATTACAGAAAAGATAAAGAATGAATTTAACTTAATTATTAATCATTTGTAATATCATGGATGTACTAATTGTGGCAAAAACAAAATGGGGAGAATATTTTTGCGTGGGAGGAATTGAAATTAATACAAATAAATATTTACGTCTAATGGACTTAAATGGTGGCTATCAACCACATAACGCTCAATTCAAAGTAGGTCAAATATGGGACATTACTTATAAACCAACTCCTGGCATTCCTCCTCATATAGAAGATGTTCGAGTGATTTTAAAAACGCATATTGAAACAGTAAATCCAAATCAATATATTATAGATAATTGTAAAATCTGGAAAGGCGATTTAAATGATGTTTATGATTCAAAACTAAAATGGAATAATGGAAAAGGTTTTTTAGATAACCCAAATGATCTTCCTTTAAATAGTGTTGGATTTTGGCAAACTGATAAAGATCTAACCCTAAGTGATAATTTTGGAAAACCTTGCTATAGTTACAATTATAACAGTATTCTAAAAAGAAATAAAAAAGTTCCATATAAAGGTGAAGTTCTTGCCATCGATACCATTCCAGCTGGTACATTAATACGATTATCTTTAGCTAAATGGTGGAATCCACCTGATAATCCTTCTATGGAGAAGAGATGCTATCTTCAGCTTTCCGGATGGTATTAAAAAGTCCAACATTTACGATGTTGGACTTTTTAAATTTGGAGCAATCGTAGCATAATTCAAATCAACTGAGCATTAATAATAATTGATTATCAGTTATATTTGGAAAATTATTCTTAATATGCATTTGAAATTCTAAAAGAGAACCATTGTATTTTTTTACAAAATCAACTAATTCACCTTTAGGCTTTTTGAAATGTTTATTAATATTTTTGGTAAGTATACCCACTTTACACTAGAATTTTCTGTTTTCTAGTTTTTTGCGGGTGGCGTTAAAAATAGTAATTGATTTTTAAATTGTAATAATGCATTATGTTGAGTGTCAATCATATTTTGAAAAGTAGCAATATTACTTTTAGTATAGGTTTGATTATTCTTTAACTCTTGATAAACTTTATCAGATAATCCTTTTTCAAACTCTTGTTTATACATATCCAACATTTTCTGAAATGTTATGTTAGGGTAAATTAAGTGCTCTGCTCCATCATTGTCGTCAATGTATTTTTGAATTATGGATTGTACCTCTAAATGTAGTTTTTGAGTGGTGATAAAAACACCTAATAGATTATTTCTTTCTTCATCAGGCTTAGAATTGAAAGTTTTATGGTATGTTAACCACGCTATAAGTAATCCTGCAACACCTATAAAGACTTCCATAATTGAGTTTTTTAAGTTTCTCAAATATACATAAATAAAAAAGCCTCTAATTAAAGAGGCTTTATAATTAACAAGTTACTAATATCTTATACTTTAATTTACGATTATTATCGAATCTGTATAATATTTCACTTAGTGGATTAATAAAATCAGCGTGTGTTAGATCGTCTAAATAATGACCATCCTCCGTAAATACTATAAACATGTAGTCGTGACTTGATTCATCGTAATTCTCGAAAACAGCATTTATCAAAATTCCATCAAAGTGAAAATTAAAAAAAGCTCTATTATAGAGCTCTTGTTCGGTTATATCGTATGTCATATTAAGCCATCTCTACGCGTGAATTATTAACTCTGGCGATTGCTGCAAATGCCTCAGATATTTCTTTGGCTGTTGCTTTTGTCCATACAGCACCAGTAAAAACATTATTACCAGTTGCTTTGCTCATGTCAATTGTGGTAGTTTTCATAATAGTTTGTTTTTAGAAACTGAATAATTTTAAAAATGGGTGCAAAGGTACACTATAATATTTAAAATCAGTCAATTAAATTTGGAAATTATTTTTTGGTTATTGTAATATTATGAAAAATATAGATTCGAACTATAAAATAAGTGTTAATTTTTTTAGTTTAGATTACAAAATACGTACAAATACCTGTTTTATTTCTTAAAGTGTCTAGCTTTTAGAAGCGCTTTATTAAACTCTGACAGTTCTTCTTTTTTACGCCCTTTTTCAATATCTTCAAAAGTTGCTGTTTTAACTGTCTTTCGTTTTCCATCAATTAATAATGGAAGTTCTATATTTTCAACCTCTGATAAATCCTCTTCTAAGTATGTTGCCATATCTTCAAGACTGAAATACCATTGTTTCTCAAATTCTGTCTTGTGTATGCTTTCGTCCTGCAAAAGCTTATCTTTTTCTAATATTTTCAAATCATAATATTTAAAGTTCAAAATTAGTGAATAAATTCTATCTTTGAGTAAAACTCTTTATTATGGAAACAGAAAAACTAATTGAAATTATTAAGGCTCAATCAGTAATCATTAAAATTTTGTCACGAGAATATACGAACACTCCACGAAATCCACAAGAAAAAGAATATATGTGGAAATTAATAAGAGAATTAGAAAACTTGCAAAAAGAGCTTATATAAAAGTTCTGCTTTAAAATGTGCATATTCTTGTGAATCTTTTTGATTCAAAGATTCTAACTTAGATAGCATTCGATTTGCTTTTTCGCTTCCCTCGTTTTTGAGAAATTTTAAAAACTCGGCGTAGTCGTAATTATGTTTCAAGTGATAATAGTCATCTTCCATTTTTTTATGCTGTTAATTGTTTGTACTTCGTTCTTATTTGCGAGTTTGCAATGATATAATTGAATCTTTCTGAGTTGCTCTGCTCTCTTAGATTAAATCTGTATACATGTTCATTAACGTAATTCTGAATGTGCTTTCTTGACCACCAATTATAGATTCCATTGTAGCTTCTTTTCATTATTCCCCAAAATCCCTCGATTGAGTTGCTGTGTATTTCTGGGTTATCAAAGTCTACATATTGTTTCTTTGCGTGGTCTACTATATGATGGTCGTAATGATTTTCTAATCCTCTGTATCCGTGCCATTCATCTGAGATTAAAACACTGTCTTTTTCTACAAATGATTTTATAAACGGTTGTATTGATTCTCTTTTAGTGTTTGGCGCAACAATACATTTCACTTTACTTGGTGAAATCATCACTTTTTTGCCGTCGATTATTTCAGATTCTCCTCTTTGCAGTACTCCGATTACAGGTGTTTTGTCTTTAAAGCTTCTACCTTGGGATTGTTCTACTTTTTTGTCTTTATGTCTGTTTTTATTTTTTCCGCCAAAAAATGATTCATCAGCTTCACAAATACCTTCAAACTTATCATCAATATCGTTTTCAATTCCAAAACATTTTCTGATTCTCATAAGCATAAACCAAGCAGATTTTTGGCTGATTTGCAAATCTTTTCCAAGCTGTACAGAACTGATTCCTTTTTTATGGTTTGTAACTAAAAAGATAGCCATAAACCATTTAGGCAATTCAATTTTAGTGTTGTCAAACATAGAGCCTGTTTTAACTGTAAAATACTTTCCGCTTGTTTTGCATTTGTATTTATTGCCTTTGCATTTGTACACAGTGCTATCTTCGTGAAAAGGGCTTATAGGAACATTATTCCAATAAAGTGCTTCTAAATGTTCTATACACTTTTCTTCTGTAGCAAATTCCCTTGCCACTTCAAGTATCGAATTAAAATCCTTATTAAACATAGGTCTTGATTTTTTCTTTATCAAATTTAGAACTTTTTTACACTTAAACAAAATTTTAGTGTAACTAAATTCTAATTTTAACTATTTTTTAGACCGCAATACAAATGTAAGCAGGATATTTCTTATGTTCAAACTCATTAAATTTCATATAATAGTATGTTATCAAGCCCATGTAAATGCCATAGGAAAGATATAATCATATGAGGTGCCTCCGCTTTTATTTGCAGAGTATGTTGGCTATAAAAATTTATGTTTTGTTAAAACAAATCTCTTATTTCAATTTTAAGAGCTTTGCAGATTTTATGAAGTGTTGTGACTGTTGTAGATATTTCTCCACGCTCTATTCTGCCAATTTGGTTACGTGGTATATTTGCGTCATAAGATAGTGTTTCCTGAGACAAGTTAATTTCTAACCTCCTCATTCGGATTTTTTCACCTACAGATTTTACTAGTGCTATTTCATCATTTTCTATCACGATTTAAATTTCTATTTATATCACAAAATAACTTGACACATATTTGTGTCTTTTTAATGTTTTTTGTATTCTTGCTAAAACTTTAAACAATTTCACCATGAAAAAACTTGCATTAGTTTTCCTAGCAATCATCTTTTTAAGTTGTTCATCGGATAATAAAGAATCAAGCGATAGTTCTGGAAACAAAACTAATTTCGTTGAAATAAACGGTTCAAAATATTACTTTGATAATGTTAAAATCACAAGAAGTATTAAAACTGGAGTAGTAGATTTCACTGTGGAAATGCAAAACACACCTTTAACTAATCGTCTAGGTTTTGGCATAAGATATTCAAATGCAAACTCTCTTTCTGGTGATTCTGATTTACTCCCGACAACTTATTCATATAGAGAAAGCGGTTCTAGATTACTAGGTTCAAGTTTAATTAAATACAATGCAGACGGCACAAGCAACGTGGTAACTAATGAAAAAGATTTCATAGGTGTAGTGAGTAGAGTTATATTGACAAAAAACTCAAGCACAAACTATACTTTTGATTTTAATTATGTCACAAGTGTTGGCACTATGACAGGAAGTTATACAGGAGAAATTACTAAAACCAATTTTTAAACGCTATGAAAAAGTGTTTTTTATTGCTGTTTTTATCCTGTTTAAGCTCTTTTGCGCAAGATGTTTGGGTAAATTCTTATGTCCGTACAGATGGTACTGTTGTTCCTGCACATTATAGAACTAACCGTGATTACACTGTCAATAATAATTATACAACCGAGGGTAATATTAACCCTTATACAGGAAAGGCTGGTACATTGCCAAGAGATAATGTCTATCCAATACAAACGCCTCTAAATTTGCCTTTGATTTCTACCAAACAAAACAACAACTCTTCAAACAGCTATCAAATTAATGTTACCACTGCTTTGAGTGGTAGTTATAATGTTCCATTAATTGAAGAACAAATATTTGAAAACGGAAAATGGAAAACAATTAAAGAAGAAAAATCTAATAGTTATTTGTTTTTTGATAAGGATATAGTGCGGTTTAAGCGCGGGCAAAATAAATGGCTATGCAGAGGACAAGTTTTCAAAAATTTTAATTCGGAAGCGAACATGTATGTCTATGATTCAAACTTTGGATCAATTCTGTTAGATAGCTATCTTAGGTTTATAATCTTTTACGACACTAATAGCAGTACTAAGAGGTATGTTTATATAATTGGAGATTCTGCTCCTAATATTATTCCAACAGACTAATTATTAGTATTTCTGAATTTGAATAGTAGTTATGGTATGCACTGTCACTGTAATACTTTCTCCTTGTTTTAGTTTTTCAATTCTGCCAGCACCAATATAATGAAGTTCACGAGGAATTGAAGAGTTTAAAATATCTGAAATATCAATTTTTCCTATTGTTTGTGTGTGAGGGTCTATGATAGTTTTAGACCTTTTCATATATTTATCTTTTGTATTAATCTTAAATTTGTACATAATGCTTAAATTTCAATATTATTTAGTTTTTGAAACAATAAAATTTGAGAAATTACCTTATCCTCAAGTTTTTACGTGCGCTTTATCCCAATCAAAAGACAGCTATATTGTTATAAACAATTTAGAAGAGTATCTTAAAGATGGTAAAAGTGGATTGTCTGATGAAATAAAACCTTTAGGCTCAGCTTTCATTTTAATTAGTGATGATTCTTGGCAATCAAGAATTAATAATTCTAAACTTTTCTAATTTAAAAACAGGTATTTATACCTAGTTTGTGTTATTACGCTTTTAATATATTTGAAAAATGCAATGCCCATTCTGACAAAAATAAATAGAGTTCAATTTTTATTAACTTAAAATTCAGAGGATGGGAAAAAGATTGCAAAAGAAGATTTATCACTTTAACTTCAACATCAAGCTTCGATTGTTTTGGTTTGTGTGATTCATTTATAAAGGTAAGTTTGCGCTTACCTTTTTTATTTTTAAATTTGCTTAAAAATCAATTATGAGTGCATACGAAATCATTACTATTCTGTCTGTCTTATCTTCTCCTTTAATTGCAGTTCAAGTAACAAAATTGCTTGATAAAGTAAAAGAAGATAAAAATAGGAAAATGGAAATTTTTAAGATTCTAATGGGGCAACGAGGTATGTATCCTCGAAGTAATGAATTCATCATAGCTTTAAATCAGATTGACATTGTTTATTATAATAACACGAAAGTTCTTGAGAAATGGAAGAAATTCTATGAAGTGACTTTGCCGAATCATCCAGAACTCTCAGACAATGGGAAGTACTTAAATGAAATGCTTTTTCAGATGGCGAAAGTTTTAAAATATAACAATCTTGACTCGATTGACATTGGCAGATACTATTCAACTCAGCAAAGAGAGGATGATTTAGTTTTTCAACGTCAATATTATTCTGAATATTACAGAGTTTTAAAAAATTCTGAACACTTTGGTGCAAAAAGAGAAGAATAACTCTTGTCATAACTTACCGAAATTAAAAAATCCGCCAAGAATAGCGGATTAAAGTTGTTATTTGTTTTCTAGTGTAAAGTGGGTATACTTACCATATTTTTAATAATCGCTCTTCTGGTCCCATTTTTTAATTTATTAATAAATCCTTTTGAATTACTAGTCTTTAATGTTCCAGCTAAAATTTCTTTAGATAGATAGTTACTAGATATAAACCAATTAAACGCACTTGTGTAAGCTCTCTCTCCTCCAATCAAAAATTTGGGAACTAATATAATTTTTTTTCCTGCAAATGATGGAAGATAAGCATCTTTAAACATCCAACAATTTCTAGTAGAGTCAAAATATTCTATTTGAACTTTTGAAGTTGGAATATTATGCAATAAACATTGCTCATAAGTAAAATCTGCAAAAATGTCTCTACAAACATTTGCCAAAGTATCAGACATGTTATCAGCCCCAATTCCTTTCACCAATAACAAAACATTATGTGCTTCATTTGTTATAGATACTCCCTCTCTTGCAAAAAGATTATTACTTAATGAATCGAAAATTACCTCAGCCTTAGTTAGCCCAATTCCCTTTCCTTTATTAGTTTTGGAATATCCAAATCCATACTCATTTGCTTCCTGCAAATGGGACAAAAAAGCTAGTCCATTTATTCTATCACTAGGAACAATGTAAGTTCGATTCAAGTTTTCTAAAAATGATTTACTTCTTAGATATACTCTCTTAGCCACTTTATTCTGTAAATTATTAGCGATGTTGTATGGATCAATAAAAAGCTCCAAATCACTTCCTAATAAAATGTTGACATGTTCTGCTGATTTTGTGACATTAAAATGTCCATTAAAATTTTTCTTGTTTTTTTTCATCTTACTAATTATTGGTTATGTTTGACAGTATTATTTCTTACCTTTACTATCACTTCTGTTACTTCTAATATGTTCTTTAACTTCGATTTTTTTTCCATCAACAACTTTTGTATATGCTGGAATTCTGTTGAATTTTTTTCCGTCTGAATCTTTAGCCATGATTTTACACCTCCTTTCTAATATTTTGTATTATTAAACTTCTTATATTTACATATACAAGATTCAGTGACAAAGCTTTACCTAAACTAAAATCTCTGGAGAATGTCACTGTTTTAAGTATATATTAATATAAACATTCGATAAGTTGAAGAAAAGTGAAATAGAAGATATGCTTATGAAATTCTCTTATAAAGAGGAGTTTACAGCAGATGCGCAAAATTCATTCATAGCATTTTACAAAGAATATTCAAAGTATCTTTATAAAGTTGTAATTGAAGCAAAGAAAAAATATACTTTTTTGAGAGAGGACATTATTCATGATATTGTAAACAACACTTTTTTAAAGATTTATGAGAATCCATTATTATTTCAAATAGATGAAACTCATAATGACATTATTACTGATGCTCGTTTTAAGGCTTACTTAGCCACCATTGCAAAAAATAATCTGAAAGATTTATTAAAAGCAGAAATAAAAGAAAATCATTTAAAAATTATTGATGATGACGAACAAATTTTTGATCCACCAGAAATTGAAATTGAAGAAAACATTTCTCTTTCACAATCAAGAATAATATTGGATGAAGTTTTAAATTCATTCAAAGAAAGAGACAAGGCTATCTTACTTACTCTCTATGAATTTTATGAAGAAGGAAAAAATACTCCTTCCGAAACTTTGGATTGGCTTTGCGAAGTTCATAATACTACTAGAGATAATATAAAAGCTATTAAGAGTAGATGTAATAAAAAAATAGTTGAGCATTTTAATAGTAAACTGGGAAACACAAACACAATCTCTAAATGAGCAAACAAAACAAATTAATAAAAGTAATTCGATCTCAAGGATACATATTTCCAACTGATGAAGAAAGTGTAATTGAATTTGAAAAAAATTACAAAAAGGATATCGACGCAATTAAACCCAAAGAATGGGATGATCCTCTTAATATTCTAAAAAAGGGTTTCGTAAACAAAGTAGATATTTTACAAGAGAAAAATCCACATTCTGATAATTTAGCCCAAGCTGCTAGAGATGGTAAACAATTATCGTCAGAAATATTAAAAAAAATGCGAGAGGATAGAAAAAATAATGAATAAATATTTATCAATACATCGAAAAACCGAATTGTCTGATTTAGCAGAATTCATTGCAAATGCCTACTGCCCAGACAATGTAATAAATCCAGAATATATAGCTAATAAAAACTCTATTTCTTTCTGTTATGGAAACTATGAACAATATTTCGATGGAATGATTGAACATTTAAACAATAAATTTCATATTTATTTAAACATTGACAGATTAAAACACTCACATACAGTTCGATGCAGATTTACTTTTGCGCATGAATTAGGCCATTATTTTATAGATGAACACAGAAATGCACTTTCATCAGGATTAGTTCCTGCACATAGTTCATTTACAAATTTTTCTTCTGATAAGTATGTAGAATGGGAGGCTGATTATTTCGCTTCATCTCTACTTATGCCTAAGCAACGATTCATAAAAGATTGTTTTAAGAAAAAATTTAATTTCTCATTATTAGATCAGCTATCAAAAAAATATCAAACAAGTTTAACGTCTACTGCAATTAAATTTGCCGACATTGGTAGTCATCCAATTTTGATTGTTTTTGGTCAAGACAATAAGATAAAATGGTACTGGACTAGTGTTGATTTTCCATTTAAAACAATTATATATGATAAATACAAAATTCCTGAACAAACTGTAATGGGTGAGTATTTTAATAAACAAAGGAAATATGAAAAATCTCAAGAGGTTTGGGCTATAGACTGGTTTCAGAATGTGTCAAGCAAAGATACAAATAGAAAATTTTTTGAACATTGTGTACCTTATAAAAACCAAGCACTAAGCATAATATGGGAAGATTAAATAAAAACAAATAATTCTTAACGAAAGAAAAAATAACAATTGCGCATCTCCTCCGAGTTTGCGCTTTTTTATTTTAATTACAAATCAAATCCTCAATCTCTTAAAATTCAATAATTATAAATTATTTTTATAACAATCAAAAATTATTAATTTGATTAATAAAGACCTTCACTATACCTTTGCTTCATCAAAATCAAAGAAATGATTTGATCATCTTAAAAATAACTTTAAAAAATTAGCAATCATGAAATTTACAAGAAGAGCAAACGCAAACTGGAAAGGTACAGGAATGGAAGGAAAAGGAACCATTAGTACACAAAGCACAACTTTAGATAATGCACAATTATCTTTTAAAACTCGTTTCGAACAAGGTGTTGGAACTAATCCTGAAGAATTAATCGCTGCGGCACATTCTGGTTGTTTTACCATGCAATTAAGCTTTTTATTATCTGAAGCTGGTTTTGTTCCAGAAGATTTAGACACAGTAGCTAAAGTAACTTTTGAAGACGGAACTATTACTTTAATTGCTTTAGAACTTACTGGAAAAGTTCCTGGAATCTCTGAAGAAGATTTTCAGAAAACAGCTCAAAAAGCAAAAGAAATTTGTCCAATTTCTAAACTGCTAAATACTGAAATTACTTTGGCTGTAACCTTAAACTAATTTCTAAATAATAAAATTTCAACACAATCTTGTCATTCCGAGGAACGAGGAATCTCCACGAGAAACTCTACAAAGATTGGCGACATACTTGACGGAGCAACTTGCGAAGATTTCTCCTTACGTCGAAATGACAAGATTGAGCGGAATTTCAAAAAACAATCTAAAATCTAAAATCAACAATCTAAAATTTTATAAAAATGAAAACAATATTTAAAAGCTTTTTAGCATTCGCAGTAATAATCTTTAGTTTAGTATTTACAACAGCAAACGTAAACGCTCAAACTGCTCCTAAAATTAAAAATGTAGTATTAGTTCACGGTGCTTTTGCAGACGGTTCTGGATGGAAAGGTTTGTATCAGGTTTTGACTAAAAAAGGGTATAATGTAACCATTGTTCAGAATCCGTTAAGCTCTTTAGAAGATGATGTAAGAGCAACAAATTTAGCTCTTGACAAACAAGACGGACCAACAGTTTTGGTTGGACATTCTTGGGGCGGAACTGTAATTACTGAAGCTGGAAATCACCCAAAAGTTGCTGCTTTAGTTTATGTTGCTGCTTTACAACCTGATAACGGAGAAAACTCTATTCAATGGTTACAAACTGCGCCTCCAGCTCCTGAAAATGGTGTTTTGGCTCCAGATGATAAAGGAATTGCTTATTATGATAAAGCTAAATTTCACGCTGGTTTTGCAGGAGATTTAAGCAAAGAAGATGCTGAATTTATGTTTGCTTCGCAAGGTGCATTTCACGCTCAAGGTTTTGGAACTCCAATTACTAAAGCAGCATGGAGAACTAAACCTTCTTACGGAATTGTAGCAACTGAAGATAAAAGCATCAACCCTGATATCGAACGTGCAATGTACAAACGTTCTAACACTAAAATCACTGAAATAAAAGGAAGCCACGTGGTTTTCATTTCTCAACCTGAAAAAGTTGCGAATGTGATTATTGAAGCATCTAAAAAATAATTGTTAATTATTAATTGTTAATTATCAATTCAATATAAGCTTGTCATTTCGACCGAAGGGAGAAATCACACTAGAAACTCTACAAAGATTGGCGACATTCTGTGCGGAGTTTTTAGTGTGATTTCTCGTTCCTCGAAATGACAATATTGTGTTTAATCTTTATGCATAGCTATGTGCATTTAGACAAGTGAAACGCCTTTCTGCACAAAGTATAGCTATGTTTCTATGTGTTTAGAAAATCGGTATTACATAAACTTACTAACTGCCTTTATAAAATAAGGCGAATCGTTCCAGCGTATTTTTTTATAACTGAAATCTTTTTTGAGTGATTCAGGAAGACAATTCCAGATAGCTTCGTTCATTTTTTCGAGTATTAGCTTTTTTGAAAACGAGTCTGAAACTACTAAACTTATTTCCCTTATCGGAACTGGTTCTTTAAAAGGTTTGAAAAGTCCGGCCGGTTCATTTAACGTCGAAAGTTTTGGAATAATCGCAAATCCTAAATGCGCCCGAACCAGATTTTTTAAGGTTTCAATCGAATTGATATCGTACGTGAATTGTTCTTTTATTTTATCCGACGTTTTTAATCCGCAAATGTCCAGAAGTTGTGCGTTGTAGCAATATTCATGATGCAGCAGCAATAATTCGGTTTTATCGCTGGGTTGCATTTCATAAAATTCTTCATTCGCCATGGGATGGGTCTGATTCAAATAAGCAACAAAAGGTTCTTCAAAAATAACATGTTCTATCAAATTCGGATTTCCCGTTGGCGTCGCCATAATGGCAACATCAATCGCACCGGTTTCTAACTCTTTCATTAAAACTCCGGTATAAGCTTCTTTGATAATGAAATGCACTTTCGGCGCTGCTTCTTTCATCGCCTGAATAAAAAGCGGAATCAGATAAGGTGATAAAGTCGAAATTATGCCGAGTTTTATTTCTCCTTCTAATAGATTTTTTTCGTTTATCACAAAATCCCGAATTTCATCTACTTCACGAAGAATCTTTTTGGCTTTATTGATAATCTCAATTCCCAAAACGGTTGGCGTAAGCGGCACTTTGTTTCGGTCAAAAATCTTGATTCCGATTTCTTCTTCGAGATTTTTTAGCTGAATCGTAAGTCCGGGCTGTGTTACCATACAAACTTCGGCGGCTCTCGCAAAATGACGTTCTTCGTCTAAAGCGACAATATATTTTAACTGCTGAATGGTCATCTTTATAATTTTATTTTATAAAGATACATAAATATCAATTTCATTTATAAACCAAAATTTTGCAGATGTTAAAGTTTTGCAAAAACATCAAAATTACAAAACCAAAACATACACTTTATCGTACATAATAGAAACGATTTTTAGGTATGTGGTAAATGAGAATGGAGTAGTTTTTGGAGCATATCGAATTTTATCACATATCCTGAATATCAATTTATTCTACGCCAATTATAAAAAAGGAAAGCGATCTTAATTAAGATCGCTTTTTATTTTTACTCCTCTCCTTCACTCTTCAACTGCAAAGCCCGCTGCAAAAAACTCTGATGTAAAATTTTATTTTCGGCTTCTTCAATTGCTTTTAGCAGATTATTTTGGTTGGTTGTAATTTCAGTTAAAGCGCTTTTCATGACTTCCCAAACAGGTTTCATTTGTTCAATTAGCTCCTGCCCTTTTGCAGTCAGTTGAATCAATCTTTTTCGTTCGTCGATTTTGTCTTTTTTGGAGCGAATCAGTTTTTGTTTTTCCAGTTCTTTCAACAAACTTATCGTTGACGGATGTGTGTATCCAATTTCATTGGCAATCTCGACAACGCTTAAAGTATCTTTATGATATAAGGTGTAAATTACTGGAAACCATTTCGGTTCAAAATCAATGCCGTATGATTTATAAACCAATGCGCCATCTTTTCGCAATTGCTCGCTTAAGCGCTGTAATCGCGTCGAAATGGCTAAAATTCCTGATTCGTCTATAATATTCATCTTTATCTCTTTAAAGTTAAATGGCAGAATACATTATCGGGTTTCATTAATGGAAATTTTTCTGGAAGCGATTCTTTTTCAATTCGCACAAAATCATTTTTTTCATAAAATCGTAATGCGGCTTCTAAAATCGCAACGGTTCCCAAATATAAATCATCGATTCCGTTTTCTTTACAATATTCTATTAAAGTCTCAAGAAGTTTTTGTGCAATCGAAAACTCTTTTCCGCGGAATTCCTTTTTTACAAACATCTTTCGAATTGCCGCCGAACGCGCATCAAATTTAACTAAAGCTATTGTTCCAACTAATTCGTCATTTATAAAAGCACCCCAAAAACCGCCGCCTCCAGCATAATAAAAATTCTGAATATTGAATAAATCCGGCTGATCTTCTCTCGTAATCGGAACATTGAATTCATTAATCTGAATGTTTAATATTAAGTCGGCAATGACATTTTCAAACTTGTTTTCTATCGGAATTATTACAGGTTTCATTTATTTTAAAATTTTATAGTACAAAACTACGTAGTTAAATACATAAATGCAATTATTTATAATTTATTTATATTTTTGTCTGTCTGAAAATTTGCTATAAAGACGCAAAGTTTTTTATTTCAAGCAGATTTTGCTGATTTAAGCTGATGAGACAGATTTTATCTGTTTATCTCAATAAAAAAAATCAATATAAATCTGTAAAATCTGCGTGAAACAAATCTTCAAAACAAAATTTAATTTCACATAATAAAATTATGGCAAGAAATCAAAAAGAAGAATTTCAGGCACTTCAGGACACTTTATATGTTTTGGGTGGAAAATGGAAACTTCCTATCATCAATTCAATATGCAATGGAAACAGTCGTTTTAAAGACATAAAAGAAAGTATTCCCGGAATCACGGCCCGAATGTTGTCTAAAGAATTAAAAGACATGGAACTGAATAATTTAGTCAAAAGAACTGAAGATCCAGATGCTCTAATCCCGATTCTTTACGAATCAACATCATATTGCAAATCTTTTGGCCCCATAATTTCTGAAATGATCAAATGGGGAATCTCACATCGAAATCATATTAAGAATAGAGAAGCTTCAAAAAACTAAATTGCTATTCCTGCGCTTTTCCGCTTTTTAAGTGTTTGGTGCGTAATCGGCTTAAAAATTCAGGAGTAATTCCGAGATATGAAGCGATATATTGTTGAGAAACACGCTGCGAAATAGTTGGATATCGCGTAATAAACTCAACATATTGTTCCATTGCTGTAGAAGAAACCGTTTTAAAAAGTCGTTTTTGAAGTTTTGACAAATGTCTCTGAATCATCAAACGAAACATTCTTTCTAAATGTGGTACTTCGTTGATTAGATTTTCTTTAGATTGTCTGGTCAGGACCAAAAGCTCACAATCTTCCAGCGTTTCAATATACATATCGCTCGGCACCTGGTCTTCAAAACTCGTAATATCGCTCACCCACCAATCTTCGATGGCAAACTGAAGCGTTAACTCTTGTCCGTTGCGATCTATAAAATATTCGCGAATGCATCCTTTATTGATGTAAGCTTCAAAATTACAGATTTCTCCAGCTTTGAGCAGAATCGTTTTCTTCGGAACCATTCTGAATTCAAGACTTTTTTCAAAGATTTTTACTTCTTCTTTAGAAAGACGCACAGATCTGGAAAGGTAATCGTGAATTTTCTGAAACATTTTATCTCTTTTTAGAAATTGGCAATAACTTCATTTACAAACAAAAAGTAAATATAAGAGGTTTTATTTATTATTATTTCTTGATCTAGTTTAAGAAATGAAATAATTTAATTTCGAAACTTTGTTTCTCTTTAAGCCTTACGCTTTAAGCAATAGGCAAAAACAATTAACAATTTATAATTAACAATTTACAATTAATATGGATGCTCCAATTGCTCTGGCTTTCGCCGAAATTGAAAAACTGATTCCGCAATATCTTCAAACAGAAGAAGATCGACAAATTTCAAATGGAAATGTAGCGGTTTGCATAATTGATGAAAATGGAAGTGTGCACGGCAAAATGTACGGAAACGACAAACCGCGTCAAAGGCAATCTTATAAAATTGCCTGGACAAAAGCGAGTCAAGTCTGGTTGACCGGAGTAAAAACAGGAGAATATGAGAAAATGGTTTTCAACGGTCTTGTAGATGAAAACGCAAACGGAATCGAAGCTCTGGATTTAATTGGCTGGCAAGGCGGACAACCAATAAAGTTAAGTAATGGAACAAAATTATCTATTGGTTTCAGCGGCTTCAGAGGCACAACCGATTTAGAAATTGCAGAAAAAGCTTTTGAACAGCTATAAGCTTTAGGCAATAAGCTTAAAAAATAATTCACAATTCGCAATTCACAATTCACAATTCACAATTCACAATTCACAATTCATAATTCATAATTAAAAAAATGACTTACATACCAGATTCAAAACGCTATCAAAAAATGCAATACCGTCGTTGCGGAAACAGCGGATTACTTTTGCCAGCTCTTTCGTTAGGATTGTGGCACAACTTTGGCGGAATTGACAACGTTGATAATGCACGCAAAATTCTGCATACTGCCTTTAATAATGGCATTACACACTTTGATCTTGCCAATAATTACGGTCCGCCTCCGGGTTCAGCAGAAATTACTTTTGGCGAAATATTCAAACAGAATTTGAAAGAATACAGAGACGAACTTTTGATCTCAACAAAAGCCGGATGGCCAATGTGGGACGGACCTTATGGCGATTTTGGTTCTAAAAAACATTTAGTAGCAAGTTTAGACCAAAGTTTAAAACGAATGGGACTTGACTATGTTGATATTTTTTATCATCATAGGCCGGATCCTAATACGCCAATGGAAGAAACAATGGCTGCTCTGGATTTGATTGTTCGTCAGGGAAAAGCTTTATACGTTGGAGTTTCCAGCTATAGCCCGGCAGAAACGGAAAAAGCTTATGCTATATTGAAGAATTTAGGAACGCCTTGTGTAATTCATCAACCGAAATATTCTATGTTTGAGCGTTCTGTTGAAGATGGACTTTTGGATGTTTTAGAAGTAAACGGAATTGGCGGAATTGCCTTCTCGCCTCTTGCACAAGGCCTTTTGACCAACAAATATTTAAACGGAATTCCGGAGAATTCAAGAGCTAACGCAAATCGCGGGAATGGCGCAATGGAAAAAGAGGCCATTACCGAAGAAAATATTGCCAAAATTCGCCGATTAAATAAAATGGCCGAAGAACGCGGCCAGAGTTTAGCGCAAATGGCATTGGCGTGGGTTTTGAAAGACAAACGAATTTCATCTGTAATTATTGGCGCAAGCAAACCAGAACAAGTAATTGATTCTTTAGGATGTCTTCAAAATACTTCATTTTCAGAATATGAATTACAGGCTATCGATGAGATTTTAAGCTAATATCTACACCAAAAACCTCAATTATGACTATTAATACAAACAAAACATGCCTGACCATCATGTTATCCGGGTTTTTAACTGTTGGTTTGCTGGCGCAACAAAAAGCTAGCAAAACAACAGATTACAAAAGTGTCACCGTTTATGTAACGGCTAAAAATACGGACAAAAAACTAAGCAAAACCGAAACGCTTTCTTTTTCTGCGAAACCACAAACAACAGAAAAAGAAATTGCTGTTTTTGTTGATCCAGCCAAAACTTATCAAACCATGTTAGGTATTGGAGGCGCTTTGACGGATGCTTCTGCAGAAGTTTTTTATCAGCTTCCGAAAGACAAACAGCAGGAAATCCTAACGGCTTATTATGATACGGATAAAGGAATTGGCTATACCTTAGCACGCACCAACATGCAAAGCTGTGATTTTTCGAGTGATATTTACAGTTATATCCAGGAAGGCGATAAAGACTTAAAAACCTTTGACATAAGCCACGACAGAAAATATCGAATTCCGTTTATAAAAGAAGTTATTGCAAAAGCGGGCGGAAAAATTACTTTGTACGCCTCGCCTTGGAGTCCGCCGGCGTGGATGAAAACCAATAATGACGTTTTGCAAGGCGGCACTTTAAAACCAGAATACCACCAAAGCTGGGCTAACTTTTTTGTGAAATTTATAAAAGAATATGAAAAAGAAGGGATTCCGATTTGGGGTTACACGGTTCAAAATGAGCCAATGGCGGTTCAGCGTTGGGAATCTTGTATTTTCACTGCTGAAGAAGAGCGTGATTTTATCAAAAACTTTCTTGGGCCAACGATGCAGAAAGCAGGATTTGCTAAAAAGAAATTGATTATGTGGGATCACAATCGCGATTTAATGTATCAGCGTGTGAGTACAGTTTTGGAAGATAAAGACGCGGCTAAATATGTTTGGGGCGTTGGGTATCACTGGTACGAAGACTGGATGAAAAACGGAATGAATTTCGAGGCTGAACGCCGAGTTGCTGAAGCTTTCCCAGACAAACCTTTAATTTTAACCGAAGGCTGTGCCGCCGATTTTGATCAAAAATTATTAACCGACTGGAATTACGGCGAGAAATATGGAATGTCAATGATCAACGATTTCAACATCGGAACCGTTGCCTGGACAGACTGGAATGTTTTATTAGATGAAAAAGGCGGGCCAAACCATGTTCAGAATTTCTGCATGTCTCCTATTCACGCTGATTTGAAAACCGGAAATTTAATTTATACCAACGGCTATTATTATTTAGGTCATTTTTCTAAATTCATTCGTCCGGGTGCAAAACGTATTGCTTGTAATTCAAGTAGTAATAAACTTTTATCAACTGCTTTTGTGAATGAAAACAATAAATTGGAAGTTGTGGTAATGAATTCAGGCGAAACAGATGTTGATTATTTTCTTTGGATAAAAGGAAAAGCGGCGAAAGTAACGAGTGCTGCACATTCAATTGCTACTTTGGAAGTTCAATAATTTAAATACAATTCTATGAAAGCATTTTTAATACTGAATATCGTTTTACTGAATTGTTTTGTTTGCACGTCGCAAACATCAAAAGCATTTAAACCCCAACAGATTCCGGGAAAAATAGAATGTGAATTGTACGATCAAGGTGGCGAAGGCATTGCTTATCATGATACTGATGAAATAAACAATGGAAGCGGAAAATTGAATCCAGTAAACGGAAATCCACTGAATGAATTCAGAATAAACGAAGGCGTTGATATTTCGTATTCTAAAGATGGTGACATTGATAATAACCCGTATAATAAAGTTCCCAGAAGCATTGGAGACCTTTACGTAGGCTGGACAATGCCTGGAGAATGGATTAATTATACGATTGAAGTAACCAAATCCGGAACTTATAAAATAGGTGCGCTATATACCGCAAATGACGATGGTGAAATCAGTATCGAGGTTGACGGAAAAGATGCTACCAGAAAAATGAAAATTACCTCAACACATGATGACAAAGATCCAATCGATTGGAGACAATGGCATCATTGGAACAGTTCTGATTCCATTGGAACAATTAAATTGAAGAAAGGCAAACAAACGCTTCGGCTTCATATTGTTTCAAATGGCAACATGAATTTTGATTATCTGACTTTTAACTGCCCAATAATTTATAATGCCCCCAAAAGCTCCCATTTGTAACCTGAATGGGAGTTTTTTCATTTAAAAAAAACTCTGTTTCAGCCTTTTAACAAAATAAATCAAAAAATCATTAAATAATTATACCGATTGGTATATATTTGCAATGTCAAAATGATTTTTATCATGAGTAAAGCAGAAAGAACCAAACAATTTATCATAGAACAAACTGCGCCAATCTTCAATATGAAAGGCTACAGCGGAACTTCGATGAGTGATATTACGGAAGCAACCGGACTTACGAAAGGCAGTATTTACGGGAATTTCGAAAATAAAGATGAAGTTGCTATTGCTGCTTTTAAATTCAATGTAAAAAAACTTCAGGATGCTTTTTCGCGAGAAATGGATCAACAGGCTACTTTTAAAGGCAAATTATTAGTTTACCCAAAACTTTACTCCGAATATGCAAATTTGAAAGTAACAAAAGGCGGTTGTCCAATTTTAAATACCGCAACCGAATCTGATGATACACATCCTATTTTGAAGAAATATGCCGAGAGAACGCTCAAATATTGGAAAGAAAAAATAATGTATTTTATCGATCAGGGAATTTTGGCAGGAGAATTTAAAGCCGATTCAATTGATACAGAGAAGACTGCACTAACCATAATCGCTTTAATTGAAGGCGCAATCATGATCAGCAAATTGACTAACAATCTAGATAATTTGTCAACTATTATGACTTCGGTTTACAAAATAATAGACGATTTAGAATAAAGCAATTTCAGAAAGTTGCTTTTTTTAGCAAAAAAAATATACCAATCGGTATTTAATTAGTTGTGAATTGTTAATTATGAATTATAAATTTTATTGTCAGGCTGAGCGAACTCTAAGCCTCTAATAAACCTGTCCCGATAGCTATCGGAATGAAAACTTAAAACTTTAAAATTAAAATAAAATGCAAAAAACAAGACTACAAGTACTTCAAGATCATTTAGACAAAGAATTCACAGCTTCGCCCTCACCTTTTATGCTTTGGATGAAACCAATCGTTTTAGTTGCTGAACCCGGCACGGTTACTTTTAAATATGTAGTAAGAGAAGAAATGTCAAATCCGATTAAATCTTTGCATGGAGGCGTTACAGCAGCAATTGCAGACGATTGTATTGGTGCTACTTTATTTTCTTTAGATGAAGAACATTTTTACACTACCATCAACCTCAACATCGATTATTTTGCTCCGGCGCATGTTGGCGATACGATTTTGGCAAAAACAGCTATCATTAAAAAAGGAAAACAATTTGTAAATGCGCAATGCGAAATTTGGAACGAAGCTGAAACTCGTCTGATTGCCAGAGCTTATTCGAATCTATTCAAAACCAATGTAATTAAAAAAGTGCTTTAATTTTTCAAAGCCTTTTTTTTTATCATAAAATATACCGATTGGTACAAAATATAACTATGACACCATTACAACGAAAACTTCTGATTTTAACCGTAATCCTTGCCGCGATTATGGAACTTATTGATATTTCAATTGTCAATGTTGCGCTTTCGCACATGAGTGGCAATTTAGGCGCAACCTTAGAAGATACTTCCTGGGTCATAACTGCTTATGCCATCGCCAATGTCATTATCATTCCGATTACGAGTTTTTTAAGTGCCAATCTTGGGCGTCGAAATTATTACATCGGCTCAGTTATTTTGTTTACTTTCTGTTCCTTTATGTGCGGGCATTCATCGAACATCTGGATGCTTGTCTTTTTTAGATTCTTTCAGGGAATTGGTGGAGGTGCTTTATTATCAATATCTCAAGTCGTGGTATTTGAGCTTTTTCCGAAAGACAAACAATCAACAGCAGGCGCTTTATTTGGAGCTGGAATCTTCATCGGACCAACTATTGGACCAACACTTGGCGGTTATATTACTGAAAACTACGATTGGCCCTGGATTTTCTTAATCAATATTCCTATAGGGATTTTAGTTACTATTTCCTGTCTTTTTCTGCTGAAAGAACCGCTCGTAAAACCAGAAATCGCCAAAGTTGACTGGATTGGAATAGCGTTATTGGCAATTGGAGTCGGTGCTCTTCAAACTGTTTTGGAGCGAGGCGAAGTCGAAGATTGGTTTGAAACGCGTTATATTGTTGTTCTTGCTGTTATTGCTTCAATTTCCTTATTGACTTTCATTTATTGGGAATTAACGATTGATAAACCTGTAGTTAATCTTCGGGTTCTTAAAAGCAAATCGCTAAGTATTGCCGCAATTCTGACTTTTGTCACTGGATTCGGGATGTTTATCTCGATTTATATCAGTCCCGTTGTGGCACAGCGACTTTTGAGTTTTTCACCGTATCAAACTGGTTTGCTTTTGTTACCGGGCGCTTTATTTGCATTGGTCGCCTTAAAACTTTGCGGAACATTATTGCAAAAAGGTGTTTCTCCGGTTCTTATTATTGCAGCGGGATTTCTATTATTTATTTATTTTAATTGGAGAATGTCTGAAATCACTTTAGACACCAGTGCCTTTGAAGTCTCAACAGCTTTGATTTTCCGTGCTTTAGGAATGGCTTTATTGACCGTTCCGTTAACGATGCTGGCAGTTTCTTCACTTGATGATAAAGATGTTGGACAAGGCGCTGCGCTGAATAATATGATGCGTCAATTAGGAGGTTCTTTTGGAGTTTCTATCATCAATACGTATATCGCGCATCGTTTTGCGGAACACAGGAATGTTTTGATTTCGAACGTAACTTTGGATAACACAAAAGCAATGAACCGAATTAACGGTTACATCAATTATTTCCAACACAGAGGTTTTGCACATAACGAAGCAAAGTCAAAAGCTTTAAAATTAATGGAAAATATCGTGACCAGACAATCTTCTCTATTGAGTTATCGGGATGCTTTTCTACTTGTAGGTTTATTTTTTGTCATCACCCTGCCCCTGTTATTACTGGTAATGAACAAGTCTAAAAAGCCAAAAACGAATATAATTTTATCTGATCATTAAAAAAAACATCAAAAAATTTGTTTTTATGACCAATCGGTCATATATTTGTACCGTTAAATAAAAGCTATCATGGCAAAGGGAGAAGAAACCAGACAATTTATCATAGAAAAGGCAGCACCTATTTTCAATACAAAAGGGATCGCAGCAACGGCTATGAGCGATATTATGGAGGCAACCAAATTGTCAAAAGGAAGCATGTACGTTCATTTTGAAAATAAGGAAGTTCTTGCCTGGGCCGCTGTTGATCATAATATGAAAATATTAGGCGATAAGCTGGTTTCTGAAATCAGTAAAAGCAAAACAGCAAAAGAAGAATTATTTACTTATATCGATTTTTTTAGTAATGCTGTAAATCCACCTTTAACAGGAGGATGCCCATTATTAAATTTTGGAACCGAAGCTGACGACACCAATCCTATTGTAAAAGAGAAAATCAATAAAGGTTGTAACGCCAATCAACAATTATTAGCCAGCAGCGTAAACAAAGGAATTGCCAACGGAGAATTCAAACCAAACTGGAATGCCGAAGAATTTGCAGTTATCATGTTCGCCATGATGGAAGGCGGCCATCTTATTTCAAGAATGTCAGGCAACAACGATAAAATGAAAATTATCGCTAAAACCCTCAAAAATATAATAGAGGAAAACAGCCTCTAATTTTTTTTATCAAAAAAATGACCGATTGGTCATTTATCTTAAAAGATTCAAAGGCTCAGAGATACAAAGGTACAAAGCATAATAGTCAAAAATAAAGTCAATAAATGATAAGCAGTTACAGGCGCAAACAAATAATTAAACAAATACACATTTAAACAATTAACAATTCACCATTTACAATTTACAATTATGAAAACAATTTTAATTTCAGGAGCATCAAAAGGATTCGGAAGAGCCTGGACAGAAGCATTTTTAGCAAAAGGATACAAGGTAGCTGCAACAGCCAGAAATATTGATACCCTAGCCGATTTAAAAGCACAATATGGAGACGCTATTTTGCCTCTTAAACTAGACGTAAACAACCGTTCGGAGTCGTTTGCAGTGGTAGAAAAAGTACAACAGCATTTCGGGACTATAGATATCCTGATCAACAATGCAGGTTACGCTTTAAACGGAGCTGTAGAAGAAGCTACAGAACAAGAAGCAAGAGCACAATTCGAAACCAATTTCTTTGGTACACTTTGGTTAACACAAGCGGTATTGCCAATTATGAGAAAACAACAAAGTGGGCATATTATTCAGGTTTCTTCTATTTTAGGAATCGCTACTTTACCAATAATCGGTTTATATAACGCTTCTAAATTTGCCGTTGAAGGTCTTACTGAAACATTAGCTTCAGAAGTAAAACAATTCGGAATTAACGTAACTTTGGTTGAACCAAATGGTTATGTTACGGATATCTGGGGTAACGGAATCATTAGTGAAAGCATACCTGCTTATGACGGAATTAAAAAAGCGATTGCAGATGGACATGATCCTGATACTTTCGGAAAAACAAGCGCTACAGTTCCGGCGATCATTAAATTAGTCGAAGCCGAAAATCCTCCTTTACGCCTATTTTTAGGAAAAGTAGCTTTACCATTTGCAAAACAAACCTATGAACAAAAACTAAAAACCTGGGAAGAATGGGCAGACGTTTCTGTTGCCGCTCACGGTTAATTTGATTTCTGATTTTAATTGAAAAAGCGAGATCAATTCTGTACAGAAAGTCTCGCTTTTTTTATGCTTCAATTTTTACGTTTTTACCAGCTGTACTTCAAAATCAATCGGGCATTAAATGGAGTTCCCGCCGTAAAATGAATTTCTTCAACCGGAGCGCTTTCATTTGCTAATCTTGATTCGGTCAGGAATTGGGTTTCTTTCCATTTTGTATCAAAAATATTGTCGATGTTCACTCCTATTGAAACTTTTTTAATCTGATAATTTACAGAGAAATCTGTTATGCAATACCCTTTTGCTACAATCGAATTGTCTTCATTTGCGGGACGATCACCCAAGAAACGGGTTCTTAAACTTCCCGAAAATCCTTTTAAATCTTTTACCGAAAACCCGTTCATCAAAGTATGAACCGGCGCTAATGGCAAATAATCATTTCCTTTTGGCTCATCAAGCGAACGTGCGTGGGTATATGTATAATCGGTATTCCAGAATAACCAATTTGTTAATTGGTATCTGAAACCAAAATCAAAACCTTTTCGCTGTGTTTTACCGCTTGGTTCTACAACTGCTTCGTCTCCTACATACACAAATTCCTGTGCCAAATACAAATACCAAATCGCGGAATTCACAATCATTCTTGAAAATGGTTTCCAGTTAATTCCTAAATCGGCTCCGTAAGTTTCAGGCAAAATTTCCTGTCCTTTTTGTGCCACCACAACGCGGGTATCGTTGCTATGAAAGCCTTTTCCTAATTTCAGGAAATATTGCAATGTACTGTTTTGTGTATATAAAAAGTTCAGTTTTGGACTTACAATGGCTTTGTTTTCTGTTTGATTTGTATA
This sequence comes from Flavobacterium xizangense, assembly GCF_054075145.1. Lineage (NCBI taxonomy): Bacteria > Pseudomonadati > Bacteroidota > Flavobacteriia > Flavobacteriales > Flavobacteriaceae > Flavobacterium > Flavobacterium xizangense. Next base: position 132,211 of record NZ_JBSIPG010000002.1, read on the forward strand.
TACCGAAGCTAACTGATCTTCATATCCAAATTTAAAATAATCCACGCGTAAGCCAGCATTTACAAGCCATTTTCCAGAAGTAAAATCAAAACTTGTAAAAGAGAAAAGATTCGTTTGATTCACATTTCCTAAACTCAAATAATCCAAAACTGTTTTTCGATTTAAAGTGTGCGATAACTCGACATCTTTATTATTGTCATTTCTCAATCCTGCACCAAGTTTAAAACGCCAATTTTCATCCAGCTTTTGATTATATTCCGACTGAAAACCTACAATTGTTCTGTTTTCTTTCTGTTTGATTTGATCGCCATTTACCGGATTATTCAGAAAAAAAGTAAAATTAGAATACAATTCAAAATTATATTTACTTAAATAAGCCGTATTTTTTATCTGTGTATTTTCATCAATTTTGGCATCATACTGTAAATTGAAATTGGTTCTATCTGTATTTCCACCTTCATTTGGATCAATAGCACCGAAATGCGAAATTGTGCCGTCATTCACTGCGCGATCCGGAATTTGTCCGCTCGCATCCCATTGGCTTTTAAAATGAGAAACAAATAATGCTATTCGATCACCATTGTTTAATTTAGCATTATATTTTGCAAACAAATTGATTCGGTCAAAGTTTTGAGGCGCATCAAAATAACCATCAGTCATCATGTATTCTCCCGCAAAATACGCCGACTGATTTTCTTTATTCAACAAATTAAACAAAGCAACAGTTCTAAAAGTATCAAACTGACCGCCTTCAAAAGAAACAGAACTGTGTTCCAATGCATTTTTCGTATTAAAACCAACATAACCAGCAGTTGTAAAATCTCCTTTATCAGCAAAATAGGATCCTTTGTCAAAATCAATATTATCAACAGTTTCCGGAATCACAAAGTGAAGATCCGAATATCCTTGTCCGTGCGCGTGTGAAACCATATTTACTGGCATTCCATCAACCGAGATATTAATATCTGTACCGTGATCACAATCAAATCCTCTGAGGAAAATTTGTTCTGCCTTTCCTCCACCCGCATGCTGACCGATGAATAATCCCGGAACTTTTCGCAATAAATCCTGAGAATTGGATATAGGTTGGATTTCTAAATCAATTTTTGAGATTGTATTCAGGTATTTCAGATTGTTTGTAATCGTAACCTCTTCAAGCAAAAAAGGTTTTTCTTCTAATGAAATCGTCAGAAAATTTACAGATACAAGCTTGATTTTTTGAGTAATAAATCCTTGTTTACTAATTTGCAAGCTGTCGTTTAATCGCACCCCTTCTATGGTGAATTTTCCATTTACATCACTGTGCGCATGGTTTTTTGAAAATAAATCACGAAGTAAGACTTCAGAAAGTGGTTTTCCTTTTGCATCAATAATAACTCCATTTATAGATTGTGCGTGAATTGAATAAGATAAAACGAAAAAAAGAATTGTAGATAAAAATTTCATTAGATAAGGGAAAATGATATTGTAAATTTTGGCGCAAAAATAGACCATCAAATAAACTTTTCATAAAAAAGCTCCTATTTCTAAAAAGAAATAGGAGCTTGCAATTTATTTTCGAAGAATGGTTTAAAATTTAATCGCAATTTTCCCAATTGTTTTTCCCGATTCCAAAAGTTGATGCGCTTTCTTTAAATTCTCAACTGTTAGTCCGATTAAAGTCTCATTTAAAGTAGTTTTTAAAATTCCGTTATCAAGTAAATCGGCCACTTTGTTTAAAATGTGATGTTGTTCGATCATGTCTTCGGTTTGAAACATGGAGCGTGTGTACATCAATTCCCAAGAGAAAGAAACACTTTTGCTCTTTAAACTATTTAATGCAACAGGATTGCTACTTCCTGTAATTGAAGCAATATGCCCCTGAGGTTTAATCAACTCAGTCATAATGTCCCAATAAGCATTGGTATCGACAAAATCCAAAATAAAGTCAACATGTTCAAAACCAGCTTCTCTAACTTCAGAAATCAAATTTTTATGATCTACCACATAATCAGCGCCTTGCTTTTTGCACCAATCAATTGTTTCAGGGCGCGACGCTGTTGCAATAACCGTTAATCCTGCAATTTTCTTGGCCAATTGAATGGCAATCGAGCCAACGCCGCCTGCTCCGCCAATAATTAAAATTGATTTCCCTTTGTCTTTTTCTGCATTAATTCTGATTCGGTCAAACAAAATTTCCCACGCAGTTAAAGCGGTTAACGGAATTACAGCTGCTTCTTCAATACTTAATGATTTTGGTTTTCTGCCTACAATTCTTTCATCAATAATCTGAAATTCGGCGTTACTTCCTTGTTTTGTAATATCACCGGCATAATAAACCAGATCGCCTACTTCAAATAAAGTCACTTTTTCTCCAACAGCCTGCACAATTCCAACGGCATCCCAACCAATGATTTTTGGCGTCTCAGGAACAGTATCTTTTGCACTGTTTTGGCGGATCTTAAAATCGACGGGATTTACAGAAATCGCATCAATTTTTACTAATAAATCATGTGCGCCTGGCACAGGTTTTACAGTTTCAAATTCTATAAAACTTTCTTTTTCTTCTATGGGTAGTGATGTTTTAAATCCTATTGCTTTCATTTTTTTAATTTTTAATTAAAATATTCTAACAAAGATACTAGTGGTTTAGATTATTGAAGTTGTATATTTTTATCCAATATCGGTAGAAATTTAGCAATTGTTAATTGGTTTCTTGCAGATTACAAATCCAAATTCTTTTCAAGTATAAATAAGTGAATATCAAATGCTTTAATTCGAGTTGTTTTAAAAATAAAAATATTTCAAACTTTTTTTTTAATAATTCAAAATCCAAGTTTCAACTTTTATCGTAGTTAAGGAGAAAATAGCTGGGATTCAGGTAAACTCAAATGACTTTACTTTTTGGGCGTTTTGAAATTTATCACATTTCTGGCTATCTCTTGTTTTATAAATTTTTAGAAAATTACAGTTTGGACAAATTAGACATTGAAAGGTTAAAAAAATCTTTACATTATTTAAAGAGTAAACAAAGGGAATTGAAAAGGCATGATGAAAATGAAATCCGAAGCTTTGAATCGATTATTAAACATCAAAAAAACTTCATGGTAGAGCAATATAAATTATTGTATTATGAACCATTAATCAAACAAGAAATCAAAAACACCGAAATTTTCATCGGCAAAGTACAGAAAATTATAGACCTGTACCCCTAAACTGCTTGCAAGAATTTAATTGGGCTTATAATTCATTAGCGCTTCTAATTTTTTCAAACTTTGACAAAATTTTAGGCAATAGCTATATTTATATGGTTTAAAATAAAGCCTTAAATTTGTTAATTCTAAAATACTTCAAAATGAATATCAGAAAAGCCAAAATATCAGATTCAGAACAAATCGCTCCTATTTTATTATTGGCAATGGAAGATATCATTTATAAATTCATCAAAAAAGAAGATTACGCTTCCGCGAAAGATTTCCTGCAGTATTTCATTGGCAAAGAAAATAATCAATACTCTTTTCAGAATTGTTTTATCGCCGAAGCAGATAATCAAATAATTGGCGCTGTAAATATTTATAATGGCGCTGATTTACAAGTTTTAAGAACTCCAATTATCGAATATGTCAGAAAACATTTTAATCCCGAATTCGATCCTGAATTAGAAACAAAAGCCGGTGAATTTTATATTGATTCTTTGGGCGTGAATCCGAAATATCAGGGAAAAGGAATTGGTTCGAAACTACTTCTGTTTTTAATTGAAGAATTTGTAACCAAAAACAATCAGACCTTAGGATTATTAGTTGAAGAAGATAATCCGCTGGCTAAAAATCTGTATTTAAAACTAGGATTTCAGTCGGTTGGAGAAAAAACTTTGGTCGGAAAAAAACTTGAACACCTTCAAATTAGCCCGAAAACACAAGCTTTTTAATTTTTTTTATATTTTTTTTCAAAATTTTGTCCAATTCTGAAACTTCAGTTGTCATTAGGGTATAAACAATTAAAATTATACAACATGGAAACTAGAATTAATGTATTCGAAAAAGGTCAAAAAGCAATCTCAACATTATTTGACATTAGCGGTTATTTGAAAAAATCAGAACTTGAAAAATCACTTTTCGAATTAGTCGAAATTAGAATTTCTCAAATCAACAATTGCGCTTATTGTCTTGATATGCATACTAAAGAAGCGATGGCGCATGGCGAAACAACACAGCGTTTATTTGGTTTGAGTGCATGGAAAGAAACTCCTTATTTTACACAGCGCGAAAGAGTTGCACTTGCTTATGCAGAAGCGGTAAATGCATGTGATGTTCCAGACGAAATCTATGATATTGCTAAAGCCGAATTTTCTGAAGAAGAATTAATCGATCTTACGCTTGCCATTGGTACAATCAACATGTGGAATCGTCTTAACATCGCTTTTGCGAATACTCCAGGAACTTACAGAGTGGGTCAATTTGGATAAATAAACTAGGCTGTTTTTATATTTGTTAAAAACACTAAATTTATACCAACCTGTGGAGTGCAAATATATTCAACACATAGAAACATAGTTTTTGAAGATGTTAAAAAAGGCGTTTCACTAATTTAAATTCACATAGCTTTGCTATGTGTGGAAAATAGTTTCTTCATCTTTCTTTTTGATGCAAAATCTATGTTCCTATGTGTTAAGGTATACATTCTTTAATTTCATCAAACGGTTTTATATTATTTTAAAAACAGTTTTTTTTATAAAATCATTAAAACATACCAAAATGAACGAATTCATATTAATTTTCAGAAGAGATTTTACAACAAAAGAACTCCAGCCTTCACCAGAAGAATATCAACAACATTTACAGCAATGGCAAAACTGGTTTGGCGGACTTGCAGCACAAGATAAATTAGCCAGACCTTTACAGCGCTGGGACGGAAAAGGCAAATTAGTTACTTCAAACAAAGGAATTACTGACGGACCTTTTGTTGAAATCAAAGAATCTATTGGCGGATTAATTGTTATAAAAGCCAAAGATTATGATGAAGCGGCAGCAATTGCACAAGGATGTCCAGTTTTGGATTTCGGCGGCAATGTCGAAATTAGAATGGCAGTTTAAATAGTTTAGAAGAAAGATGCAAGATGCAAGATATAAAATTTGAGTTTTTTAAATTCTTAATTTTTCTTTCCTCTTGCTTCTTGCTTCTTTTCATACCCTACAAATCACAAAATTTTGGAAAAAGAGCTTATACCCAATTTATTCAGAACAGAATACCAAAAAATTGTTTCGGTACTTTGCAGTTTGTTTGGCATTCATCATATTGAAATTGCCGAAGATATTGTGAGCGATACTTTTTTGGCTGCTTCTGAAACTTGGGCTATAAAAGGAATTCCAGAAAATCCGACGGCTTGGCTTTATACCGTTGCCAAAAACAAAACCAAAAATCATTTTAAGCGAAATGACATTTTTGAAAAGAAAATTGTTTCTGAAATAAAACACAATTCACCATTGAGTGTTGAGGAAATTGAAATTGATTTATCGGAACAAAATATTGTTGATAGCCAGTTGGCGATGATTTTTACGGTCTGCAATCCTTGCAATTCAGACGAAGCGCAGATTGCATTGGCTCTTAATCTGCTCTGCGGATTTGGAATAAGTGAAATCTCAGATGCTTTTTTATCTAATAAAGAATTGATTTACAAACGTATAAATCGTGCCAAAGAAAAACTCAAAGAAGAAAACATCAAAATCCAAAGTCCGAATCCAACTGAAATTATAGCACGAATTGATACCGTTTTAAAAACAATTTATCTGCTTTTTTCTGAGGGATACTACTCGACTTCACAAAATACCACATTACGCAAAGATCTTTGTGCCGAAGCCATGCGTCTGAACTATTTATTAATTCAGAATCAAGCAACAAATTTGCCTGCTGTCAATGCTTTAATGGCATTAATGTGTTTTCATTCGTCCCGATTTGAAGCACGAACATCAGAAAGCGGTGAGATTATTTTATATCAAGATCAGGATGAAAAACTCTGGAATCAGGAATTAATTGACCGTGGAACTTATTTTTTGGGCAAATCTTCCATTGGGAATACACTTTCAAAATACCATCTTGAAGCCGGAATTGCATATTGGCATACCTTAAAAAGTGATACTTCAGAAAAATGGAAACATATTCTGGAACTTTACAATCATTTAATTATTTTAGAATATTCTCCAATTGTAGCTTTGAATCGCACTTTTGCCTTATCAAAAGTTATGGGCAAACAAGAAGCTGTAATTGAAGCAGAAAAACTAAATTTGACCGATAATCATTTTTATTATTCTTTGCTCGGGAATTTATATATTGATATTGATAATCAAAAAGCAAAAAATCATTTTGAAACGGCTCTTAAATTGGCCAAAACAGTTTCGGATAAAAATATTATCAGTAAAAACATTTTGGAACTTTCGTCCAAAAAAAGAATTAGAAATTAAAATACCTTTGCCAATGCTCAACCATAATTTTTTTGAATCTAATTATAAAAAACTCGGCTTCTTTACCTTGAATGAGGGTTTTATTGATGAAATTAATGGAGAAGCATACAAACCTTATATTAAAGTACTTTATCTTCCTAAAGGATATTCGATTACAATCGATTTTAAGCATTATCAAACTTTCTGTCCTTCCCTATTTTTCATCAACAGCAATCAATATCTGCAAATTGACAAAGAAGGACAGAAACCAGGTTATTTTATGTATTATAACCGCGATTTTTATTGTGTACAAATTCATGATGCCGAAGTGGCCTGCGACGGATTATTGTTCAATAATATTTTTGAAATGCCAATGACAGCAATTCCCGATAAAGAAGTTGTTTTTATTGATGGTATTTACAAGCAATTGCAACAAGAATTTGATTCACCTGATTCTTCGCAGGAAGAAATGATCAGAACGTATTTAAAACAACTGATTATCAAAGCAACCCGAATTTGGAAAATACAACAGTTGGGCGTTTTGAATGATGAACCTTCGAAAGAAATGGATTTCTTCAGGGATTTCAGCCGATTGGTTGAAATTCATTTCAGAGTCAAACATACTGTGGCTGATTATGCTGATATTCTTGGTGTTGCTCCCAAAACACTTTCGAATAAATTCAATCGACTGGAACTTCAACAGCCAAATGATATTATCAAAGACCGAATTATTCTGGAAGCAAAACGACTTTTGGGTTATTCTTCTTTAAGCGTAAAAGAGATTGCGTATCAACTCGGATATGAAGATCCCGCCTATTTTAACCGACTTTTTACCAATAAAGTTGGGGACACTCCGTCGAATTTCAAAAAAAAATACCTTCAAGGGAAAAATGTACAATTAGAATAGACTTTTATCTATTTTTACGCCTTTATAACCGCCATATCTTTGTCCTATCAAATTATAAATAATTAAAAAGATAAAAGATATGAAAACTATTAAAGTATTACAACAGCGTTTATTTATTGCAGCATTGTTAATCGTAAGTACAATTGCTTCAGCACAAGAAAGACCATATAAAGGACAAAATGACCCGGAAATTTTTAAAGAAGTCAGAGGATTTTTAAACGCATTAAACTCAGGTGACGGAAAACCTTTGGAACAATTACCCGTGGCAGACGCAAGAAATGTATTAGTTGGCGCTCAAAAATCAGTTGAAGTTGATTATTCAGGCATTGAAGAATCTGAAAAAGTAATTTCGCAAAACGGTTTAAAAGTAAAAATTCATATTACAAAACCTAAAGGCGCAAAAGCAAATGCTCCAGTATTTATCTTTATTCATGGTGGTGGCTGGGTTTTAGGAGATTATCCAACTCATAGACGATTAGTGAGAGATTTGGTTGTTGAAAGCGGTGCAGTTGCAGTTTTCCCAGATTACACTCCTTCTCCAGAAGCAAAATATCCTGTTGCAATAAATGAAATTTATGCCGCAACACAATGGGTTTCTGAAAACGGAAAAGAAATTGGTGTTGATGGTAAAAACCTTGCCGTTGTTGGAAACAGCGTTGGAGGAAATATGACAGCTGCAATTACTCTGATGGCAAAAGATAAAAAAGGTCCGCACATTAAACTGCAAGTTTTATTATGGCCCGTAACTGATGCAAATTTTGAAACGGAATCTTATAATTTATATGCAAATGGGCGTTTCCTGACTAAAAATATGATGAAATGGTTTTGGGATAATTATTTGCCAGAAACTTCAAAAAGAACTGAAAAATATGCTTCTCCATTACAGGCAAGCTTAGCAGAACTTAAAGATCTTCCTCCTGCATTAGTTCAAACTGCCGAAAATGATGTTTTAAGAGATGAAGGAGAAGCTTATGCAAGAAAACTAAACGAAGCTGGAGTTCCGGTAACTTTGACAAGATACAACGGATTGATTCACGACTACGGACTTTTAAACCCAATTTCAAATGTTCCTGCTATTCAGACTGCTATTCAACAAGCTGCAATCGTAATCAAAACAACTTTGAAATAAGAATCAAATTAAAAAATAAAAATGGGCAGAGATTATTCTGCCCATTTTTATTGCTCAAAAAATTAAAAAACAAAAAAAATCTTGTTGAAAAAGTAGCAAGTCATAAAACAGAAAAAATCACTATTAATAGTGATTTTTTCGTTTTGAATTTTTTTAATTTTTAGAAATTCGAAGCAAACTCTTTTGCAAAATCTTCCAATTTGATTTTTCCGTCGACAGTGGTTTTATTTTTCAGAAAATCTTCGGCGATTGCTCCACTTCTCAAGCCTGTCCCCATTTCTGTATACAAACCTGCAATCTCTTCAGGCAATCCCGCCTGAGCCATGCCGTTTAAGGATTGCTCATCGGTAAATTCAATCCAAGGCAATTCTGGTTTGTTAATTGCTGCGCCTAAAATTTTTGCAGCATCACCTGGTGTGCGAACGTCGCTAACAATATAACGAACATTTTTTCCTGATCCTGTTTTCTCTAATTCTTCCGCAACCGCAACTGCAATATCTTCTGGATGCACGTACGGAATTACAGTTGATGCTGGATAATTTGCCCCCATAATTCCAGCTCCTTTTATCATTGGAACATCATGATAGAAATTGGTGAAGAAAAATCCGGCACGTAAAAATGTTATCGAAGTGTTTTCCAGCTTTTCATATATTTTTTCAATGTTATAAATTCCAGCAATTGGGCCAGTTCCATTTGGCAAATCACCGCCGATACTACTTAGCATTACTACTCGTTTAATACCTGAATTTTTAATTGCTTTTGAAAAAGCATTTCCTGCTTCGGTCATATTAGCCAGAATATTTGAACCTCCCATATTTGGTGGCGTCATAACATAAACTGCAGCTGCGCCTGTAAATGTTTTTTCCAAAAAAATTGCATCGCTCACAGAACCAATTGCAGGTTTTCCTCCCAACGCTTCAATGGCTTCGCTTCTATCTGAACTACTGCTAATAACCGTAACTTCATGTCCTGAAGTAACAAGCTTTTTCAATAATGGTTTTCCTATGTTCCCCAAAGAACCTGATATTGTAATTTTCATAAGTATATTTTTTTATTATCTGAAACAAAGGTATATTTGTACTTACTTTTACACAAGTACTTACCCTAAAGTATGCATAAATGACAGCGATCAAAGAATCTTCTACAATTCAGGAAAATAAGCAATATGCGTTAGAAAAATGTCCCGTAACGTATGTAATGGAGAAAATTGGTGGTTATTGGAAACCCATTATTTTATATCATCTTTCTAGCGGAAGTCAACGTTACAGCGAATTAAAACGAGCGATTCCGGCCGTTAGTGAAAAAATGCTGATTCAGCATCTTAAACAGCTTGAAGCTGATAATCTTATCATTAGAGAAGCAAAACCTGTCGTGCCTCCTTTTGTGACGTATCGTTTAAGTCCCGCAGGAAACGGTTTGATGCCTGTTATTCAAGCAATGGCAGAATGGGCTTTTATTGATAAGGAAAATGGATTTTTTTGAGGGAACAAAGGGACAAAGACAAAAGTTTTTACTATAACTAGTCCTATGTCCCTTTGTCCCTCTGAACCTTTATACTTAAAAATCACTCATAAAATTGCTAACGAACTTATTTTATTTGGAAAAACAGACTTAAGAGACAATCGGTTCATCATAAAGCAAAAAAAATCCCGCCATTGAAATAGCGGAATTTTTATTTATAGTATTGAAATTTATGCCTTAAATTACTTAGTATCTTTTCGATGTGAAGATTCCCTAACAAGAACTTCGGTATTTAAGAATGTGATTTCCTGTACTTCACTCTCTTTGAGTGATTTTAAGTTTTTTATAATGATTTCAGCAGCTGCTTTTCCCATTTTTTCTGCCGGATGGGTAATTGTTGATAAATTGGGATCGATAATTTCAGAAATTGGATCATTATTAAAGCCAATAACTGCCAAATCTTCTGGAACTTTTATTCCTCTTTTTTTCGCAGTCTGAACGGCGCTCACCGCTATAATATCTCCCGAAGCAAAAATTCCGTCCGGAATTGGTTTCAAATCAAATAATTTATTACTGGCTTTTACACCATCTTCATAAGTAACCGATTTCAAATCAACAATCAACTCCTCAATTATAGGCAAATTATGATCTCTTAAGGCTTCCATATAGCCTCTCTTTCTTTCATTATAAAGGTTTCCAAATTCGGCACCAGCAGTCAAATGTGCAATTCTAAGACAGCCTTGCTCAATAAGATGTTTTGTCGCTTTATAACCAGCAGAATAATTATCAATTACTACTCTAAAAGTATTGTAATCTTTTGGAACCCTGTCGACAAATACAAGCGGAATATTATTATTTGAAAATTGTTCAAAATGAGAAGTATCACGCGTTTCCATGGCAAGCGAGCAAATGACACCGCTCACACGGTTACTATACAATGATTTAGCCATATTTACTTCTTCTGCATACGAGTCATGCGACTGCATAATAATTACAGAATAGTCGGATTTTTGTGCCGTAATTTCAATACCGCTAATTAAAGATGATAAAAACGGCTGAGTAACCGTTGGAATCAAAACTCCAATAGTTTTTGTTTTATTACCGCGCAAACCTGCTGCCAGGGTGTTAGGAACAAATCCCATTTCCTTAGCTGCCTTTTTGACTTTTTTTATGGTTTTATCACTTATTGAATGATGATCTTTTAAAGCTCTTGAAATTGTAGAAGTTGCTAAATTCAGCTTCTCTGCAATATCATAAATCGTTACATGTTTATTCTCTTCCATGAAATAAATAATATCAAATGTAAATATAAGTTATTTTACAACACTATATGATCTCTAAATTTGACCTGATTAATTGTCTAATTATCTAATTTTCAAATTATCTTATTCTTCATACATTTCCATCCAAAGACGTGTTTCCTCAAGATCCAGTTCTTTTTCTATTTTTCTGAAAATCTCTTCGTTTACAGCGCCATTTTTATGCATCAGTTCTAATTTCGCACGCTCAACATTGAGCAGGTCAATTTGCAGTTTTGTAAAATCATTAAAAATCTCCCCTCCCATTACATTTCCTTTACCGAAGAAATTTGCCGGAAGTTCTGTTTTCTGTAAACGATTAAATTTTACTTCATATTTGCTTTTAATATTATGGAGTAAATCATCATTAAGCAATGAAAAATTATCTTCAATATGAGCAATTGTCTCAGATACAATCACATTCCGAATTTTATATTCTTCGGCCAAAATAGAATAAGGTTGTAATTTTAATTTTCGGATAAGCCACGGAAGTGTAAGTCCCTGAATGACCAATGTAGAAAGGATCACACAGAAAACTAAATAAATAATTAGATTACGGAATGGAAATGCTTCTTTTTCGCTTATCATTAATGGTAAAGCCAACGCTGCTGCCATCGAAACCACGCCGCGCATTCCGGACCAACCAAAAATAATCATATTGCGGTAATCAAATTCTTCATTTTCACGGATTCGTTTGCTGAGAAACCTTGGAAGTAGTGCGGCCGGGACAATCCATAAAAAACGCACTAAAATAACAACCGCACTTATACTCGCTCCCCATAAAAACAAAGCAGTTCCTGAATAATTACTGATTCCTCCAATAATATGACGCAACTGAAGTCCAATTAAAATAAAAATCAGTCCATTTAAAATATTCGTCAAAATATTCCAGATCGTTCCAGCCATCATACGGCTTTCATGAGTAAAAATTTTTCCAGATCTGGCTGAAAGAAAAAGACCTGTTGTCACAACCGCAAGCACTCCCGAACATTCAAAATGTTCTGCTATTAAATAAGATGCAAAAGGCGTTAAAAGTGTCAGCGTTGCCTCGATTATATCATCGCAAACAAATTTTGTATGGATAATGCTCATCACATATCCAACAAGTAATCCGATTGCGATTCCTAAAGTCGACATGATAAAGAAGTTCAACCCTGCTTCCCAAAGCACAAAATTACCAGCTACAATAGCTGTAAGCGCATATTTATAAGCTACAAGTCCGCTCGCATCATTAAGCAGACTTTCACCTTCCAGAATAGCAATTAATCTAGGATGCAATCCAAGTCCTTTTGTAATCGAAGTTGCTGAAACTGCATCTGGAGGTGAGACAATTGCACCAAGTAAAAATGCTACCGGCCAGGAAATATCATCTATAAGCATATGTGCTGCTACAGCAACGGAAATTGTGGTAAATAAAACCAATCCGACAGCAGCGAGTGTAATAGGACGAATTGTTTTTTTAAACTCAAACCAGCTCGTATACCAGGCAGCGTGATATAAAAGCGGAGGCAAAAATATAATAAAAACTACCTCTGGATTTAATGCTATAACCGGCAAACCCGGAACGACACTAATCGCCACACCACATAGAACCAATACAATTGGAATTGGAAAATTATACTTTTTGCTTATTAAGCTTAAAAAAGCGACTCCAAACAGTAACATGATAATTACAGTTATATTCTCCATGCACGAATTGTTTTTTGGTTTTTGGCTTCATCTTAAAAACGGCTACTAAATTACTATTTAATGAGAATTATACCCGTTTTTCTTTTATAAAATAATTTTGAACTGCATTAAACTTTTACTCTTCTTATAAGTCTTATACAAGCTGAATAGAACAAAAATATCTTAAATTCTGCTTAAAAGAGAAGTTTCTAAGTCAAATAAATTGATTTACTGATATTAATTTTTACATTTGCGTTATTTTTATTTATTCTAAATAGAATCGTTTGTCACAAATGATTTAAGCCAAAAGAATACAAAAGCTTAACTAATTGAAAAACAACAAATACCAAAATATGAAAAGGAATATCTTTCTTTCTTTAGCATTAACTACCGCTTTATTTGTTAATGCTCAGCAAAAAAACACATTATTAGAAGCTTCATTTTGGAAAACAGCTCCAAATATAGAAACAGTTAAGGCCGAAATTGCAAAAGGAAACAATCCTGCAGAAGCGAATGCAAATGCTTTTGATGTTACTACATTAGCCATTAACAATGATGCACCTTTCGCAACTATAACATTTTTATTAGATCAGCCGGGAAACCCTGTAAATAAATCGACACACGATAATCGTATTTACTTACATTGGGCGGCTTACAGAGGCAATACTCAATTAGTCCAATATTTAATCTCTAAAGGTTCTGATATTAATTTTGAAGACAGCCACGGAACTACACCACTTGTTTTTGCTGCAGGCAACGGACAATCTGATCCGGCGCTTTATGAAGCCTTTTTTAAAGCTGGAATTGATCCGAAGAAAAAATATAAAGACGGAGAAAACTTATTGCTTTTAGGTATTCCTTCTGACAAGGATTTAAAACTTGCCGATTTTCTAACTACAAAAGGCTTGTCTCTAAAAGATACTGACAAAAATGGCAGCACAGCATTTGATTATGCAGCCAGAACTGGAAATATTGTGCTTTTGAAAAAATTAATAGAGCGAAAAGTAAAATATACTGACAATGCGCTTTTATTTGCGACGCAAGGCAGTCGCAGAGAAACGACTTCTCTTGAAACTTATAAATTTTTAGTTGAAGATTTAAAATTAAAACCAACTGTAACTGGAAAATCTGGCGAAAATGTGCTTCATTTATTGGCTGGAAAACCAAATCAAAAAGAAATTATCGCTTATTTTCTTTCAAAAGGCGTTGATGCAAATAAAGTAAACAATGACGGAAATACGCCCTTTATGATTGCTGCAGGAGCAAGAGAAAATGGCGCTTTAGAATTATTATTGCCAACAGTAAAAAACATCAATCTGCAAAATCCAAAAGGAGAATCGGCATTGACAATGGCAGTAAAATCAGGAACTCCTGAGGCTGTTGCGCTTCTTTTGGGAAAAAATGCTGATGCTAAAGTTCTTGATAAAGACGGAAATAATTTAGGTTTTTACTTAGTTCAGTCATTTAAACCTGATGCAAAACAAGATCCTTTTGACGCTAAAGTAAAACTTTTACAGGAAAAAGGATTGAATCTTACTGCACCGCAAAAAGACGGAAGCACTTTATATCATTTCGCAGCCGCAAAAAATGACCTTTCTTTGCTTAAAAAATTAGCTGCTTTAAACATCGACGTAAATGCAAAAAACGAAGACGGAATCACTGCACTTCATAAAGCGGCAATGGTTGCAAAAGATGATTCAATCTTGAAATATTTGCTTTCAATTGGCGCTAAAAAAGACATCACAACTGAATTTGACGAAAGTGCCTACGCACTAGCAAAAGAAAACGAGTCATTGACAAAACAAAACATATCAATCGAATTTTTAAAATAAATTTAAAAGTTATGAATTATGAGCTTGAGTTCAACTCATAATCCATAACTCAAAACTCATAATTCATCATAATTAACAAAAAATGAAATCAATTCTAAAAATCGCAATTACAAGTGCTCTTATCTGCCTTATTTCTTTTCAGTCAAATGCACAAACGAGCAAATATAAATGCATGCTTCAAATGGCAAACTATATGGGAGAAGGTGCTTATATCGTTGTCTCTTTAATCAATCCAAAAGGTGATTACGAGAAAACGCTTTATGTAATGGGAGATGATAAAAAATGGTACAAATCATTAAAAGAATGGAACAAATTTCATACTGCAAAAGGCAATGATATCAGCGCTATCTCAGGAGCGTCAGTTACAGGAGGAGACCGAAGTGTTACCACTTTCGAAATCGATGATTCAAAAATCAATAAAGGATATAAATTACGATTTGAATCGGCTGTTGAAGATCAAAAATATTATGTCAGCGATTTAGAAATTCCATTGACAACAGCTGGTCTTGCTGACAAAACGGAAGGTAAAGGTTATATCAGATATGTAAGATTAAACAAAATTTAATACCTTACATTGCAGATCTATATTTGATTACCCTTTAGCTTACATTCAATGACTCTTTCTTTTTGGCGTTACACACACTTAGCCTTGGCTTTGTTTTCTTCTTTATTTTTACTGCTGGCATCCGTTACAGGAATTATTTTGGCTGTAGATGCTGTACAGGAAAAAACTTTGCCGTACAAAACAGAAAATTTTGACACCTTAACTTTAGGTCAAACGCTTCCTGTCTTAAAAAAGAAATATACTGAAATCACCGAATTAAGTGTCGATTACAATCAATTTGTAACGCTTCAGGCAATTGATGAAAATGGAAACGACATCAATGCTTACATTGATGCTAAAACAGGAAAAACGCTAGGAACTCCTGCAAAAAAAAGTGAATTTATTCAGTGGATTA
This sequence comes from Flavobacterium xizangense, assembly GCF_054075145.1. NCBI lineage: Bacteria > Pseudomonadati > Bacteroidota > Flavobacteriia > Flavobacteriales > Flavobacteriaceae > Flavobacterium > Flavobacterium xizangense. The sequence continues at coordinate 147,881 of NZ_JBSIPG010000002.1, forward strand.
CAAGTCTTCACCGCTCCTTGTTTCTTCATGAAACGGGGCGTTTTTTTGTTGGCGTAATTTCGTTTTTATTATTCCTGATTTCAATATCAGGATTTATGCTTGTTTTGAGCCGTCAAAAAGGCATTCGGAATTTCTTTTCGAAAGTAATCAAAGAATATTTTGCGCATTATTATCATGTAATTTTTGGAAGATTAGCTTTAATTCCGATTTTAATTATTGCCCTCACCGGAACTTATCTCTCGCTTGAAAGGTTTAATTTTTTTATGGGAGATGAAAAAGCAAAACCTGCAAAAACCGAACTTTCAGCAGAAGCCAAAGAAAAATCAGTTTTTGAAAAAACGCTTTTAGCAGATGTAAAAAAAATCGAATTTCCTTTTACAGATGATCCAGAAGAATATTATATCATTGAATTAAAAGACCGCGAAATTGAAGTGAATCAGGTTACAGGTGCTGTAATATCAGAGAAACTTTCGCCAATGACAATTCAATTTGCAGCTTTATGTCTTGATATTCATACAGGAAGAATAAATGCAATTTGGGCTGTAATTCTCGCAATTGCCTGCTTAAATATTCTGTTTTTCATTTATTCTGGTTTTGCAATAACTTTAAAAAGAAGATCGAGCCGAATTAAAAATAAATTCAAAGCTGCAGAAAGTTCTGTTATTCTTTTAGTTGGTTCAGAAAACGGAAGCACTTTGCGTTTTGCGAATGCTATTCTGAAACAATTAATCGATCACGGGCATAAAGCGCATATATCTGAATTGAATAATTTTACTGTTTTTCCAAAAGCAGAACATATAATAATTTTTTCATCTACTCATGGTTTGGGAGATGCCCCATCTAATGGAGGTAAATTTGTTTCAATTCTGAAGAAACACAATCAAAACCAGAAAATCAATTTTTCTGTAGTTGGTTTTGGATCAAAATCGTATCCTGATTTTTGTGGCTTTGCTATTGAAATCGATAAGCTTTTAGAACAGCAAAATTGGGCGGAACGCTTTTTAGAATTGCAAACCGTAAACGATAAATCAGCAACCGAGTTTGTGGAATGGATTAAGTTATGGAGTGCCAAAACTGGAATTTCATTATCGACAACGCCATCCGTTTATAACCACGTTCCAAAAGGATTACAGAAATTAATGGTTTTAGACAAAACTTTAGTTTCAGAATCAGAACAGACTTTTTTAGTGACTTTGCGCGCCAATATGAGAGCCAAATTTACTTCTGGCGATTTACTGGCGATTTATCCCGCAAACGACACAAGGGAGCGCCTTTACTCGATTGGAAATCATTTTGGAAACATACAATTGGTTGTCAAACTTCATCCGCACGGATTGGGATCTGGTTTCTTAAATAATTTAGAAATCGGAAAAATTATAAAAGCAAGAATTATAAATAATCACGCTTTTCATTTTCCGAAAAAAGCTTCGAAAGTAGCTTTAATTTCAAACGGAACCGGAATTGCGCCTTTTCTTGGAATGATTGAACAAAACAAGAAAAAAATCGAAACGCATTTGTACGCAGGATTCCGAATGGAAACAGAAATGGTCGCTGGATATAAAAAATTTACTTCTGAAATGATTCAGAAAAAACAGCTGCAAAATTTTCATCTGGCTTTATCGCGCGAAGCTGAGCATTTTTATGTCATGGATTTAATAAAAAAAGATGCCAATTTCTTTGTTGGTTTACTTAGAGAAAATGGCATTATCATGATTTGCGGTTCTCTAGCTATGCAAAAAGACGTTGAAACTATTTTAGATGAACTATGTCTTGCAAATGGACTGAAAAATATATCCGAATATAAAAATAATAGGCAATTACTAACCGATTGCTATTAAAAAATTTATATCATGAAGCCGAAATTATTATATCAAATATTATTGTTTTTTGCAATTTTGTGCTTCTTTTCGGGTAACGCTCAGGTATTACGAAAAAGAACTACTCTTTTGATGGGCGGGCGTTTCGACATTACAATTGTTGCAAATGATTCATTAAAAGCAGAGCAAAATATTGACTTGGTAATTGCCGAAATCTCACGAATTGAAAATTTAATATCAGACTGGAAACCCACTTCTCAAGTTTCTGAGGTTAATCAAAACGCTGGAATAAAACCCATAAAAGTTGACAGAGAAGTTTTTGAACTTGTTCAAAGAGCCATTAAATTATCTGAAATAACGAACGGCGGATTTGATGTAAGTTTCGCAGCAATGGACAGAATCTGGAAATTTGATGGTTCCATGACGGAAATGCCTTCGGCGGAAGCCATAAAAAAATCGGTTGAGAAAGTTGGTTATAAAAACATTATTCTGGACAGTGTTCAATCCACAATATTTCTGAAACTAAAAGGAATGAAAATTGGTTTTGGTGCTCTAGGCGAAGGTTATGCAACAGACAAATGCCGCGATATGATGATCGCAAAAGGAATTATAGCCGGAATTATAAACGGTTCCGGAGATATGAGCACTTGGGGAAAACAGCCAAACGGAACGCCCTGGAAAATTGGTCTTACAAACCCATTTAATCCTGAAAAACTTCTAGCAGTTGTTCCACTTGAACAACAGGCCGTCACCACTTCTGGCAGTTATGAAAAGTTTGTTGTTTTTAACGGAAAACGTTATTCGCATATTATTAATCCTGCAACTGGATATCCTGCAACTGGTTTGTGTAGTGTATCTGTTTTTGGCCCAAATGCCGAAACTGCAAACGGATTAAGCACTTCACTGATGGTTTTAGGGCAAAAGGAAGGTTTGCTCTTGCTTCAAAAATTCCCTGATTACAGCTGTGTTATGATCACCGATAATGGAAAAGTTATCCAATCAAAAAATTTCCGCATTAAAAAATTCAAAGCTAAATTTTAGTTAAGTTTTTCCTTACTAATAATAAGAAGTCGCTTAAAAAAATTAAATTTGAAAACCCAAATTTCATTCTTAAATTATGATTCTAAAAAGAAGTTACCTCTACTTATTCTCCTTATTAACTATCTTATTTTTCGCGCCACACACCTACTCGCAAACTGATACGAAAAAGAAAGAAAGCCGTTCTAAATTATTCGAAGAAACTACTACAGACAGTGATTACTTAATGGCAATTGAAAAAGCCGGCGAAGTAATGGAATCTGCCTATAATGACGCCGATTTTGACAGCGCTTCTCACCATCTTTTTGGAGAAATTAAAAGAACACAAAGCAAACTTGACCTTATATTAGCAAGTTTAAAAGGCGCAAATCCTAATGTGCGGAATCAGCAAATGTATCATACGGTTCTAAAAGAGCTTCAATTGCAATTGGACGAGCAGAATACCGCTATTAATTTACGCAACGAAAATCTTGAAAAAATTAAAAGGCGATTTATTGACCTGCGCAAAGACAAAACTTTAACCGGACTTTTAAAAGATACAATTCGACGCAAACAGTTCAAAAAAGAATTTGCAAATCTTAAAAAAAGATATCTCGCTACGGACAGTTTAATGACCAAAAATCAAGGGATTTTAAACGCAAAGAAAAGATTGACAGTCCAAAGAAAAATTGCAGTGTCAAACGCGTTGATTACGGTAGAAAACAACCTTGAAAAGTCAGGAATTAGTATGCTGCACAAAGAATATCCTTTCTTGTGGAATATTAACGATTCAATTCCTAAAAAAACGGTCAGGCAAAATATTGGCGCTAAAATAGCCATTGAAGAAAATGTCGCCGCTTATTATCTCAGCTATCGCACCGGCGGTTTAATTACTTTAATTTTCTTTATAGGGCTTTTGTGTTGGTACATTTCCCGAAATTTAAAATATCTAAAAACCAACGGGTACGAAGAAAACCTCTCTGATTTTAATTTTAAATATTTAAACAGAGGCGTTCTGCTTCCAGCCATCGTAATTGGTCTTAATATTGCCGTTGTCAGCAATTTGTATGCTCCGGCGATGTTTTTAGAATTAATGCAATTATTTCTACTCGGAATTCTGACTTTGTTGTTTAAAAATAAATGGTCGGTAAAATCGATGAAAAACTGGATCCTTCTTTTAGGATTGTTTTTTGCTCTTTGCTTCCTCGACTTATTTATAGAAGTGGGATTATTACAGCGTTGTGCTTTTATCATCATTAATATTTTGGGAATTCGTTATGGTTTAATTCAGATTAAAACGATAAAAGATCAATTGTATATTAAAGGTTTCTTTAAGTGGGCGAGCATTATTTTTATTGGGTTAAATGGCTTGTCGATACTTTATAATTTGTTTGGAAGAGTTTCACTTTCCAATATGTTGAGCCTGACCGCTTTTATTTCGCTTACGCAGATTGTTGCTTTGAGCGTATTACTGAAAATAATTTTGGAAATCGTTATTTTACAGATTTATACAACAAGAATCAAACGTGGTTTCGAAAAGATTTTTGATCACGAAAGCTTATCTGATACATTAAAAAAACCGTTCATTATTTTAATCAGTTATATGTGGCTGGTGGTAATTGCATCCAATTTAAATATTTGGGAATCGCTACGCACTTCTTTAGGTTCGTTGTTGAGTCATCCGAATACTATTGGAAGCATTACTTTTACTTTAGGAAATATCGTTTTGTTTTTCATTATAATTTGGATTGCGCATCTTTTACAAAAATATGTCGCCTACTTTTTTGGTGAAATCGATGATGAAAACGAAGAAAACGTCAACAAAAGACAACATTCTAAGCTATTAATTACCAGGCTTATTGTCTTAATTGGTGGTTATCTTTTAGCCGTTGCTGCTTCAGGAATGCCATTAGACAAATTGAGTATTCTTCTTGGTGCACTAGGAGTTGGTGTTGGACTTGGACTTCAAAATGTTGTAAATAATTTTGTATCCGGAGTGATTTTAATTTTCGATAAACCAATTCAGATTGGTGATGTTATTGAAATTAGTTCAGAATCTGGCCGCGTAAAATCGATGGGATTGCGAACTACAAAAATCAATGCGCCAAATGGTGCCGAAATCATTATCCCGAATGGAAATTTATTGTCTCAAAACATCACAAACTGGACCTATACGGACAACTTTAAACTTGTTGAAATTTCAATCGAAATTAGTGGAGAGACAACTCCAGACGCCATAAACGAAATTGTAATGCAGACTCTTGAAAGTCTGCCGCTAATTAATCTTGAAAAAGCACCTCAAATATTCTACATCGCAATTTCAGATGGTAAATATAAGCTGCTGATTAAATTCTGGTGCAGTATTTACCGTACCGAAGAGACTATTAGCAGTGCACGTCAGGCTTTGTTCAGTAATTTTAAAGCAAAAGGATTAACTTTTTCTACTTAAAATTTTAAGATAGAATACATTAAAATCAAAAAACGTCCCGAGTTTCGGGACGTTTTTCTTTGTTATGTCTAAATTTGATTAATGGTGATCGTGGTTTTTATTTGAATGTTTGTCATTTCCTTTATGTTTTCCATTTGAATGATTGTTTTTTTCCGGTTTTTCACCTCTGTTTTTCTGAGGTTTTCCATGATATCCTTTTGGATATTCTGCTCTGTGTTTCTTATGATACGTATAAGGAGCATCTCCCCTGTAATCGTTCAAAACCACTTTGTATCCTGAATAAAGATCGTAACTTCTGTATCTTTCCGGAAGTCTTTTTGCGCGTACCCATTTTCCGTTATTATCAGAAATAAATACACTTTGATTTATATCATAATAAACATCAATATCTGGCAAATAATAGTATCTGCTGTTATCATAACCAACTGGCCCCCAATTTGGAGGTGTCCCAATATTTACATTAACCGAAACCTGTGCCTGAGCAAAAACACTTGTAAAAAGCATTAAGGCGAATACTAACTTTTTCATATTTTAAAATTTTTAATATTAATAACAGTAGATAGTAATCTAAAGTAATGCCAAATATACTTTTTTCTGCATTCATTATACAAAATCACCAAACTAATCGACGAAAAATGCTTCTCAGCCGACATACATACTAAAAAAATATCTCAGAATTTGAACTATTTTTTTTAAACTTTATTTCCAGCCACCGCCTAATGCTCGGTACAAATCAACGACAGCCTGCAGTTTTTGCAGATTATCATTTACACCGCTCAATTGCGCAGCCAAAAGATTTTGTTCCGATGTTAAAACATCTGTATAATTGGTAGCCGAACTGTATTCTAATAACTGTTTAGTGTAATCTACCGCTTTTATTAAAGCTTCAATTTGTTTGGTTCTCGAATCTTCTTTCTCTACCGCCATTTCATATGTATACAACGCATTTGAAACTTCCTGACCAGCATTTAAAAGACTTTGCTGAAAATTATTAAAAGCCTGTATTTGTTGAGACTGCGCTGTTGTCAATCTCATTTTATTAAGGCCTTGATTAAATATCGGCTGTGTCAATCCGCCTAATAACGAGTAAAACACTGAATTTGCGAAGAAATCTTTTAATTCTAAATTCGAAAAACCACCGCTCGCTGTTAGCGTTAAACTTGGATAAAAATAGGTTTTAGCCATATTCGTCATTTCAAAGGCAGTTCTGAAATTGAATTCAGCCTGACGAACATCTGGACGATTCTCTAATAATTGCGAAGGTAATCCTAAAGCCAGTTTTTCAGGAACAATCTGTGATCCTAATTCTCCTCTATCGATTGGTCCTGGGGCTTGTCCTAGTAAAATATTTATTGCATTTTCAGTCTCACGAATACTTTGTTTTAAATCTGGAATCAAAACCTCAGCCGCATGCTGATTGGCTTCACTCTGCACAACAGCCGCGCCTGTAACAATCGCACCTTCTTTTAAATCTTTGATTGTCTGAACGTTTTTGATACGGCTTTCTAAGGTTTCCTGAGTTATCGCCAATTGTTTATCATAAGCTAATAATCGGAAATAATTATTTGCAATATCAGCAATCAATTGTGTTTGAACTGCCTGTTTCGCTGCATCTGAAGCTAAATATGTTGCCAATGCTGCTCTTTTTTTACTGCTTAATTTTCCCCAAATATCAGCTTCCCAAGAAGTACTTAAACCTAATTTATATGTTGTGGTTAACGTATTGATATTAATTCCTGCCGGAAAATTAAGTCCTGCTTCAGATTGCTTAGTATGCGTTGTATTCGCGTCCAATTGCAAAGTTGGATAATACGCTAATTTACTCTGACGCAACGAAGCATTTGCCTGAACAATATTTTCAATTGCATTTTTCAGATTCAGGTTTTGATCAAGTCCTTTTTGAATCAGTGCATTTAGTTTTTCATCTTTAAAAACAGTCTGCCAAGGCATACTCGCAATTGTAGTCGAATCAGCAGACGTTTGATCTCTATATAATTTATCTGTTGATAATCTTGTGGGGCGTTCGTACTTTTTGGTAACAGAGCACGCACTTAAAAGTACGGCTGTCATTACCATCAAAATATATTTATTTGAACTATTTGTCATTTCTTTTGAATTAAATTTTACGCTTTATGGGCTTCTAATAAATGATCTTCGTCATCATCGTCATCATCATAACCATCTTTTGCTGGACCGCTTACTTTTTCCTGTAATGTCTGGAAAATGATAAACAAAACCGGAATCACAAAAACTCCTAAAATGGTTCCAATCAACATTCCGCCGACAGCTCCTGTTCCAATTGATCTGTTTCCTACTGCTCCTGCCCCAGATGCAAACATCAATGGAACAAGTCCTAGAATAAAGGCGAACGAAGTCATCAAAATTGGTCGCAAACGTGCTACGGCTCCTTCAATTGCAGCTTGAACAATTGGTAGTCCTTTTCGTCTTCTGTCCAACGCAAATTCGACAATCAAAATACCGTTCTTGGCAAGAAGTCCAATCAACATAATTAAGGAAATCTGCAAGTAAATATTACTGTTCAATTTGAAAATAATCGAGAATAAATAAGCTCCTGCCAATCCAAACGGAATTGATAATAACACTGCAAATGGCAAAATATAACTCTCATATTGAGCACTTAACAAGAAATAAACAAAAACCAAACAAAGGATAAAAATGAAAATTGTTTCACTTCCCGACGCTAATTCTTCACGCGTTAAACCTGAAAATTCATATCCGTAACCTGCAGGAAGATTTTCTGCTGCAACTTCCTGAATCGCTTTAATAGCATCTCCTGAACTATAACCCGGTTTTGGCGCTCCAGTAATCGAAATAGACGTAAACAAGTTAAATCTTGAAATCGATTCGGGTCCAAAAACTCTCGTCATATTGACAAACTCTGTAATTGGTGCCATTGTTCCGGCATTATTACGGACGAAGATTTTATTCAAACCTTCCGTATTTGTTCTAAATTCTGGAGAAGCCTGAATCATAACACGATATTGTTTTCCGAATTTATTGAAATTCGAAGCATACAATCCGCCATAATAACCTTGCATCGTCGACAAAATCGTGTTTACAGAAACTCCTGCATCTTTGGCTTTCGCCAAATTAATATCCATCATATATTGAGGGAAACCCGGATTAAAAGGCGTCGTCGCGTATTGAATTTCTGGACGTTCTGCTAATTTTGCTAAAAATTCATTATTGACTTTATAGAATTCAGCAGTCGTATGTCCGCCCTTGTCCTGCAATTGGAATTCAAATCCACCACTTTGTCCAAAACCTTGAATGGTTGGCGGAGAAATAAAGAAAATATTAGCTTCACGAATACCGCTCGTTTTAGCAAATAGCTGTCCGATTACATCATCAACGCTTAAATCACGTTCGTCCCAAGGTTTCAATTTCACAATAACCATACTGTAAGCGCTTCCCGCTCCAGCTGTAAAGTTTTGTCCAACAATTCGAAGTGTATTTTTCACTCCCGGAATCGTCTTTGCAATACTGTCTACTCTTTTTGCGATAATATCAGAACGCTCCATAGAAGCTGATGGTGGCAAACTAATATTAGCAAAAACAGTTCCCTGATCTTCCGAAGGAACGAAAGCCGATGGTGTGGTTTTCATCATATAAAATAAAGACAAACCGGCAATAATAATTGCAGCGAGCGCAATCCATTTTTTTATAGAAAGGAAACTTACAGAACGTTTGTATCTTTCGGTTACATTATCAAACGCAACGTTAAATGAAGTATAAAAACGCTGTAAATAACTTTTATGTTTATGGTCATCTGCATGCGGTTTAAGCAAAAGCGCACACAATGCCGGACTCAGCGTCAAGGCGTTTACGGCCGAAAGGATAATCGCTACAGCCAGTGTAATACCAAATTGTTTGTAGAAAACTCCTGTTGATCCATTAATGAAAGTTACCGGAATAAATACAGCTGCCATTACCAGCGTAATCGAAATAATTGCTCCGGAAATTTCATCCATCGCGTGAATAGTCGCTTTTTTGGCCGATTTGTATCCGTGATCGAGTTTCGCGTGGACGGCCTCAACAACCACAATTGCATCATCGACGACGATACCTATGGCAAGAACCATCGCAAAAAGCGTCAATAAGTTGATCGTAAATCCGAATAAATTCAGGAAGAAGAACGTTCCCACAATCGCAACCGGAACCGCAATTGCCGGAATTAAAGTTGATCTAAAATCCTGAAGGAAAATAAATACTACAATGAAAACCAATATAAAAGCTTCAATCAAAGTGTGAATTACTTTCTCGATCGAAGCATCCAAATTTTCGTTGACGTCAACCATAATAGTATATTTCATTCCTTTTGGAAAACTCTTCGCCGCTTCTTCAATTAATTTTTTAGAATTGATAATTACATCACGTGCGTTTGAACCTGGAGTTTGGCTGATGGCCATAGCTGCCGATTCGACACCGTTTGTTTTAATCGTTGACGAATAACTTAAAGATCCTAATTCAACTTTAGCCACATCTTTAAGTCGCAGCATTTGTCCGTTCCCAACCGATTTGATAATGATATTTTCAAATTCCTGAGCACTGGTTAAACGTCCTTTGTATTTAATTACATATTGAAACGCCTGATTTCCGTTTTCACCAAATTTACCGGGCGCCGCTTCGATATTCTGCTCTGCCAAAGCTGCCGAAATATCACTCGGAATCAATTTATATTGTTGCATTACATCTGGTTTCAACCAGATTCTCATGGAATAATCTTTTGCACCAAAAACGGTTACATCACCTACTCCAACTACACGCTGAATTTGAGGAACCAAATTGATTTTCGCATAATTTTGAAGGAATGTCTGATCGTAAGCTTTGTCATCGCTATATAAAGAGAAAATCAGCAAGTTACTGCTCTGACTTTTGGTCACCGTAACCCCGGCCTGAGTTACTTCAACAGGAAGCAAACTTGTCGCTCTCGAAACCCTGTTTTGCACGTTTACCGCTGCTAAATCTGGGTTTGTACCTACTTTAAAGAAAATTTTGATAGAAGCATTTCCATCATTTGTGGCTGTAGAAGTCATGTAGGTCATGTTTTCTACACCATTAATTTGCTCTTCCAATGGAATTACGATACTTTTCAGTACCACATCGGCATTGGCACCTGTATAACTCGCCGAAACATTTACTGTTGGCGGTGCAATATCTGGATATTGAGATATAGGCAACTCAATTAATCCTAAAACACCCAAAATAACAATAATAACAGATATTACTGTTGAGAGCACAGGTCGTTGTATGAATTTTTTAAACATTTGTTTTTATTTTAAATCGGCGTAAACTTTATCTGAAGATTGATTTTGGCTTTTAATTTCTGTTCCATCTTTAAGTGTTGCCACTCCTTCCAGAACAATTTGATCTCCCGCTTGTAAACCGCTGGTTACCACATAATAATTTCCTGCGCTGTTGTCTAAAATGGTAATATTGGTACTTTTTGTTTTCCCATCTTTTCCAACAGTTACTGCAAATATTTTATCCTGAAGTTCATAAGTTGCGCTTTGAGGAATAATTAGCGCCTCTTTTACTTCATTCGGAATACGAACAGTTGTACTGCTTCCACTTCTAATAATACTTTTTGGATTTGCAAAACGTGCTCTGAAAGTAACTGAACCTGTTTCGGTATTAATTAAACCGTTTACTGTCTCAACTCGGCCTTTTTCTGAGTAAGGTGTTCCGTCAGAAAGCACTAAGGAAACGGCAGGCATATTTTGGATTTTTTGTGCCAATGTCGTACCCGGCGTTTTGCTCTCTGTAAAATCTAAAAGTTTCTTTTCATTGATAGCAAAATAAGCATATACATTTCCGATGCTAGAAACCGTAGTCAAAGGATCTGCGGTATTTGAACTGACCAAACTTCCTAACCGAAACGGAATTGAACCAACAACTCCATTCACCGGACTTGTTACAGTGGTATAACCTAAATTAGTTTTAGCATTGACTAAAGCTGCATTCGCCTGAGCCAATGTTGCCATAGCCGATTCATAAGTATATTGCGCTGATTCTAAATCGTATTTGCTGATAATTCCTTTTTCAACTAAAGGTCTCACTTTATTCACCGCCAGTTTTGCTGCACTTACTTCTGCCTGAGCACTTTTAATGCTGGCACTTGCGGTGCGAACTTGTTGCTCATATTCTGGTGCACTAATTTTAAACAATGGCTGTCCTACTTTTACAACAGCTCCTTCATCGACAAAAATCTTATCAATATAACCTTCAACTCTTGGACGGATTTCAATATTCTGCTGTCCTTGAATACTCGCAGGATAATCGCTGTATAATGTTGCAGATTCTGGCTGTAATGTCAGCGTTTTATACTCTTTTACCTGTGGCGCAGCGCCGGCCTGAGCCGATTTGTCATCTTTCTTACCGCAAGAGGCAATAATAACTGAGGCTGCGAAAATGCTTAAAAACGATTGCTTATTCATTGTGAAAATGTGTAATTATCTATTTATTTATAAGCAAAAGAACTAAAATTGAATGCGCAAAATTTTTCAAATAGACGAAGAGCAAAAGACAATCGATAGAAATAGCCTGACACCCGACGGATTTTTTCCAGAATTAAACAAGCGTTTAATTTTTAGGCTCGTCGGCTGGAAAATGGTTTTTAATGGCTGTAAATGTATTTTGGGCGATTGGTTCTCAATCATATTCAAATAAAATGTAATATTGTCTTTAAAAAATCATAACTTATAATGGCGTCAAACATCTACAGACCTTATTTATTTATCGGACTGCACATTCTCGGGTGGCTTTTGTTGGGCTTCATCATGCTGTTTTACATCCCTTTAACATGGAATGTAATTCTTCCTGGCGTATTTTGGCTTTGGCAGATCATTGTATTGTTTCTGCTAATAGTCATTTTTTATACTAATGCCAAAATCATAGTTCCAAAAACCATTATTAAAGACAATACGTCGCCGTTTTTGTTGTGGACTTTTCTTGCCATATGTGCTTTGCAATTCATAGCTTATTTTTATAACACACAAACCGATGTTCATACAAAAGTTAGTTTAGTTTTAGGCTTCAAAAAATACAGAAATCCTTATTTCGACAATTACGTTTTCATGCTTACTCTATTGGTTCTAGGAATAAGTACGAGCTGGGCGATGCTACAACATTGGCAAAAAGCGGCACAGCATAAACAAAAATTGGAACAGGATAAAACCATGGCCGAATTAGCAATGTTGAAGGCGCAAATTAATCCGCACTTTTTTTTCAATTCGCTAAATAGTATTTATTCGCTTACTTATACTGATATTGAAGATTCTCGAAATGCGCTTCATACTTTAAGCCGAATGATGCGCTACCTCCTTTATAGCACTGAAGAAACAACGTCTTTATTAAAAGAAGCCGAATTTATGAAAGATTTCATAGCGCTTATGAAACTTCGGGCAAACAGCAAATTGACGATTATTACTGATATTCCCGAAAAATTGCACGATTATCCGATTGTTCCAATGTTATTGCTTCCTTTGGTTGAAAATGCATTTAAACATGGAATTCATGCAACCGATAAAAGTGAAATCTATATCAAACTTCGACAAGACGGAAGTAATCTTGATTTTGAAGTAGAAAATACTTATTTCGAAAAATCAGGAACAACGGTCGAAGGAGGAATTGGTTTAACCAATACCAAAAGACGACTTCATTTGATTTATCCGAATAAACATAGTTTGAAGGCCGGCACTGCTGAAAATGGAAAATACAATGTAAAACTGCAGCTAAATTTAGAATAATGATGATATTAAAATGTATAGCAGTTGACGATGAGCCACTCGCATTAAAACTTGTGGAAACTTTTATTGAGCAAACTCCTTTTCTGGAATTGACGGCGAGCTGTGATAATGCCGTTGAGGCAATGGGGTTAATTAGAGAAAAACAGCCTGATATTGTCTTTTTAGATATCAATATGCCTAATTTAACTGGTATGGAACTTGCCCGACTTTTGCAGGATACTCCGGGATTAATGCCTAAAATAGTTTTTACAACAGCTTATAATCATTATGCTATTGAAGGTTACAAAGTAAATGCTGTTGATTATCTTTTAAAACCCTTTAGTTATGAAGAATTTCTCCGTGCCGCCAATAAAATTTTACAGATAACCGAAGAATCTTCAAATAACTTTCAGCCCATTACCTCCGATGATGAATTTATATTCCTGAAAGTAGAATATAATTGGGTCCGAATTTCTTTAAAAGATATTCTATACATCGAAAGTTTAAAAGATTACGTAAAAGTGCATCTAGACGATTCGCAAAAAACGGTTCTTTCGTTGATTTCATTAAAAGCTTTAGAAGAAAAACTGCCGTCGTCAAAATTTATGCGAATTCATCGTTCGTTCATAGTTTCACTTGACAAAATAAGCGCCATCAGTAAACATTCTGTTTTCATCGGAAAAACCGAAATTTCAGTTGGAGAACAATACAAAGAACCATTCAAAACCATCGTTGACAAATGGTTGAAATAAAATAGATTTTTAAATTATCATGGAAAAAAGATCAAACAAATACTATTTAACATTAAGCTTAAAAGAGTATGCAAACGGTGAAACTAAACCTGCAAAAGAACTCGGAATCGAATTTTCTAATCACGATGAGATTTTTGGCATCATTCAAAAAATGAAAGACAAAAACTTATTTGATGATCCGTCTGAAGCAACTCAATTTGCAATCGGACTAAAATTATTCAGCGAAATCAAATTAAAATACCGCAAAAATCCTTTATTTGATGAATTAAATGAAGTATTTCCGATTTTTATGAAGAAACTGAAAAGTTTATAAAATGAAAAAACGCCTCAATTTCTTAAGGCGTTTTTAATTTAACAAATTAAGATTCTAAATTAAGCTTTCGCTTTTCTTTTTACAGTACAGCCAATTTCTTTAGTCTGAGTAACTGCAGGTTTTTTATTGCTTTGCAAAGCGGCAATGGCATCTTCAGCATATTTTGTTTTTTCAGCTTTTGTTCCTTCTGGATCATTATCGATTGCTCCAACATATTCAATAATATTTCCTTTTGATGTTTTAGATACAATAAAAATATGCGGTGTGTGTTTTGCACCATATTGATCTGTAACTACTTGTCCGGCATCGAATAAATATGGGAAAAGATAGCTTTTATCTTTTGCCAAATCCTGCATTTTATTAAAAGCATCTGCTTTTGAAGCTTCAGGATCATTTGGGTTAATTGCAATTACAGGATATCCCTGAGGTCTGAATTTTTTGTCTAAATCAATAATTCGCTGCTCATAAGCAACTGCGTACGGACATGTATTACATGTAAAAACGACAATAAATCCTTTTGCTTTAGGAAAACTTGCAAAAGAAACTTCTTTATTGTCAACATTTTTAAGTTTAAAATCTGGTGCCGGATCGCCTGCCTTTAGCGTTGCTGTCTGCGCCTGAGATAGCCAAGCTGTAAATACTAATACTAATAAAGTGATAATCTTTTTCATAATTTATAGTTTTTTATATTCGGTTAATAGTTGTTCGTATGTCAATTCGGTTTCTACAAATTTTCGTTTATCGTCTTTAATGAAAAGCGTTGCCGGAATACTTCCTGACCATGAAGGGTCGATTCGGTCAATATATTCCTGCGGACTGCTTTCGTTTAATAAAAATACCTGATTTTGAAGGTTTTTTCGCTTGACGAAAGGAATTACAGCCGAATTCAATTTGGATTTAAAATCAACACTTACCAACAAAACAGCCAGTTTCTCTGATTTAAATTCGGACTGAAGTTTTTCAAAATGAGGCAATTCCTTAACGCAGGGTGCACACCAAGTTGCCCAGAAATTGACTACATAAGTGCTGTCTTTTCCGTTTTTAATTCGTTCATGAAGTTGGTCAACCGTAATAAGTTTTACGTTTTGACCATAAGAAACTGTCGATAAAACGACCAATAAAAAGAGGCTTAGAAAAGGCTTTGCTTTCATAAAAAACAGTTCTTTAGATTTAATTTGTCTCTTACAAATATAAACTAATGAAAACTTACTTTTTGTTAATGAAAATTTAATGATTTTTTTTTTTAGGTTCAAAGATGCAAAGATGCAAAGGTACAAAGGCGAGTTTTATCTAAACAAATACTTATTTCTGCGGAATTTTGTAAAACTGAAAATCAAAATTTTATTTTTCAAAAAAAGACTCCAATTGTCTAAAAACCGGAATTAGAGATTTCCCTTTTTCTGATAAATTATATTCAATGTGAAGCGGTTTTAATTTGATAACTTCTTTATCCAAAAGTCCAAATTCTTCGAGTTCACGCAATGCCACCGCAATTGATTGTTTATTAGAGCCTTTCATATCTCTTAAAAGTCCGTTGAAGCGTATTGGTCCGTCAACCGCCAATAAAAACATCTGAGGTTTCCATTTTCCCGATAATAATTTTAGAAGCCCTTCTGCCGGACAACCACTATCTTTTTCTTCTTTATTTTCTGTAGTCATATTTTTTTGACTAATTGATTTTTGATTAAACACTCCCGAACTTTGTCATAAAAATATGAAAATTTAAAAGCTGAACACCAATTTTTCAAGCAGTTTTTATGAAAATAGGACCATTCTTGTTAATCCTGATCTGCAGTATAAACTGTAAGTCGCAAACAAATTTAAAAATGACAGAAAATAATTCAAATCCGTTATTATGTAATCCTGTAACTGGAACATGTGAAATGCCTTCTAACGAAAAATCAAATGAAACAGTCGTTATTCAAACAGAAAATAAACCCGTTAAAATAATTTATTATACTGATCCTATTTGTTCATCTTGCTGGGGAATTGAACCTCAACTAAGAAAACTCAAACTTGAATATGGTGATTATTTTGAAATTGATTATCGTATGGGCGGTCTGCTTCCGGATTGGAGTTATAATAGCGGAGGAATCAGTAAACCTTCAGATGTGGCACATCATTGGGACGAAGCAAGTTTGCATTATGAAATGCCAATCGATGGCGACGTCTGGCTTGAAGATCCGCTGGATTCTTCTTATCCTTCTTGTATTGCAATGAAAGCAACTCAAATGCAAAACAAGGAAAAAGCAATTCATTTCATGCGTATACTTCGTGAGAAATTATATTTAGAGAAGAAAAATATTGCTAAATGGAAGAATATTGAAGAAGCTGCAAAATTGACAAATCTTGACATTGAAAAGCTGAAAGCAGATTATGACGATGCCGAGGAACTTTTTCAGAAAGATTTAGATTATGGAAAAAAATTGGGTGTAAGAGGTTTTCCAACATTTTTCTTTGCCGATAAAAATGACAATCGATTTATGGTTTACGGCTCAAAATCTTATGATGCTTATGAAAATGCTTTATTAGCTGTATTTCCGGAAGCAAAGAAGAAAGCAATTCCAAATGAAAATCCTTTATCGCTTTTTGAAATTTATCCCACATTAACGCCAAAAGAATATGCTGTCATTTTAAATAAATCTTATTTCGATGCCCGCATGATTCTCGGAAAATTATATGAAAAAGGGGAACTAGACAAAATATCCACAAAAAATGGATCGATGTATATCAAAAAATAAAACTTCTTTAAAGCCACAAAAATGAATCTTTGTGGCTTTTTTGCTGTCTTAAAAAGTTATTTTTAGTGCTTCTGTAAAAAAACGTTTTCGCTTTTTTAAGGATTTTTTAAGCTCCTAAAAATTCCTTCGCCAAATATCAATTCGTAAATTAGCCAAAACAAAATTTATTCGAATGACAGTACTTACGTTTACGCTGATTATGATTCTTGGTGCTTTTTTAGCAGGTTTTATTGGTTCATTATCAGGATTGGGAGGCGGTATCATTATTATTCCTCTTTTAACTGTCATTTTAGGCGTTGATATTCATTATGCAATTGGAGCCGCTTTAGTTTCGGTAATTGCAACTTCTTCAGGTTCTGCGGCAGCGTATGTAAAAGAAGGAATTACAAACATGCGATTAGGGATTTTTCTTGAAATCGCCACAACAATAGGCGCTGTTTGCGGTGCATTACTTTCAGTTATTGCTCCTACTTCTTTCATTGCCGTTTTATTCGGACTTACCTTGATTTTCTCGGCAATCAATTCGCTTCGAAAAAAAGAAGAACATATTGTTTTAGAATCTAGTCCAATAGCAAAAAAACTAAAATTAGACGGAACTTACCCAACGCATGACGGCGAAGTACTTAGCTATGGTACTAAAAATGTAATCGGCGGATTTGGAATGATGGGACTTGCCGGAATGATGTCAGGCTTACTCGGAATTGGATCTGGCGCTTTTAAAGTAATTGCGATGGATAATATTATGCAAATTCCGTTTAAAGTTTCGACTACCACCAGTAATTTTATGATGGGCGTAACAGCAATGGCTAGTTCTGTAATTTATATTCAAAAAGGATATATTGAACCCGGAATTTGTATGCCCGTTGTTATTGGCGTTTTGTTTGGCGCCATGGCCGGAGCCAAAGTATTAGTAAGAACAAACCCTAAAAAATTGAGAATATTTTTTGCCTGCTTAATTTTTGTTTTAGCAATTAATATGATTTATAACGGACTTAATGGAAAAATCTAAAAGTATGCAGCACGAAAAATTTGGGGAAAAAGATTTTCAGGCTATTGTTGGAAATTTATTGCGATATGGTGTCTGGATTTCGCTTTCAGTAGCTTTCATAGGTGGAATTGTTTATTTGATGCATCACGGAAACGATATTGAAGATTATTCTGTTTTCAAAGAAAATGACCGAAATATATTTGAAGTAATTGCCACTGTTTATCGAGGTGTAGTTCAGGGAAATGGAGAATTTTTAATTTTCTTCGGAATTATATTATTGTTTCTTACGCCTGTTTTCAGAGTTTTACTTTCATTATTCTCTTTTCTTATCGAAAGAGATTATCTTTATGTTGTTATTACTCTGATTGTTATTTTAATTATTATAACCAGTATTTCATTTGGTTTTTCGCATTAGAAAATACATCTAATTTAAACAGTATGGAAATAGGAATTGACAGTTTTGCTTCGGCAATGTATGGAGACAACAACACTTTGAGCAGTGTTGATGCGATGGAACAATTACTTCAACGAATTGAGCTTGCAGATCAGGCTGGTTTGGATGTTTTCGGAATTGGGGAACATCATAAAAAAGAGTTTTTAGATTCGGCTACAGTTGTCATATTGAGTGCAGCCGCGGCAAGAACAAAAAATATACGCTTATCTAGTGCGGTTTCAGTTTTAAGTGCTGCAGATCCTGTGAGAGTTTACCAAAGTTTTGCAACATTGGATTTAATTTCGAAAGGAAGAGCTGAAATTGTTGCTGGCCGAGGATCTTCTATCGAAGCTTATCCGCTTTTCGGATTTGATTTAAACGATTATGATGCACTTTTCAAGGAAAAATTAGATCTTTTTTTACAAATCAGAGATAATGAATTTGTGACCTGGTCAGGGAAATTTCGTCCCGCTATAAATAATCTTCCGGTTTATCCGAGAGCTTTACAGAAAAAATTACCTGTTTGGCTAGGCGTTGGCGGAACTCCGGAATCTTTTATAAGAGCCGGAAGTTTAGGATTACCTTTAATGGTTGCGGTCATTGGTGGACAAACGCATCGTTTTCGTCCATTGATTGATTTATATCGCGAAGCTGGAAAAGCTGCAGGTTATAAACCTGAAGAACTTAAAGTTGGATTACATTCACCGGGCTATGTTGGAAATACAACAGAAAAAGCCATTGAAGAATACTATCCCGGTTATGCTGAACTTTGGATAAAATTAGGTTACGAACGTGGCTGGCCTCCTGTAACCAAAGGGAAATTTGACGGACTTATTGATGATTTAGGTGTTTTAATTGTTGGTGGTCCTGAACGTGCAGCCGAAAAAATTCTAAGACACAGCGAGGCTTTAGGAGGCGTTGACCGATTTACTTTTCAAATGGATAATGCCGGATTAACGCACACGCAATTAATGAACGCAATTGAACTTATTGGATCAAAACTGATTCCGTTGATTCAAAAAGGATAATTCTTAATCGCTGCCAATAGCTATAGTGATTCAAAACCTTTGAACCTTTGTTCCTCTGTAACTTTGAACCTTAAAAAAAAGCATCTGCCAATTAAGACAGATGCTTTTTGATTTGCAATTTTTCAACAAGAGCAAACCATTAAAATTTGTAAGTCAAACCAACTCGGAAGTTTGTCGGCGCTTCAGTCTGCCAATAATAAGCATCAAGCCACTGATAGTAAGAACCGCTGTAAAGGTATTTATTCAGGATATTAAATACGTTAGCTGTTACTTTGACTTTATCTGTTTCATAAGACAAACCTCCATCTAATTTAAAGTAAGAAGGTAATTTTTGAAGACCTTCGCTCCAAGTATCTGTTTGTCTTCCATCAAGGAAAGTTCCTCCAATAGAAGCTCCAAAACCTTTTAGTTTTCCGCCCTGAACTGTATAGTTTAACCATGCATTTGCTGTATGTTTAGCGTAACCTGGTACAATATCTCCTTTTTCAATTCCTGTTGCAGCAGAAACTAATGGGTCAACTTTATTTACGATCGATTCTGTAAAAGCATAATTTGCAATAAGATTTAAACCATCAAATAGTTTTCCTCTAACATCAAATTCAACTCCCTGAGCTCTTTTTTCTCCAAGGACAATTTTATATTGTTCGTTTGGTGTATTTCTAGGATCACCTGTAAGCTCATTCTTTTTTAATATATTATAAACAGATACACTGGTATTCCAAGAACCGTCAAACCAGTCTTTTTTAATTCCAAATTCAACATTATTTCCTGTAAGCGGCTTAACTTGACCATCTCTAACAACTCCTGATTGAGGCGAAAAAGCCTGATCATATAATCCGTAAAATGCTGTGCTTTCGTTTAGAGAATAGCTAACTCCTACACGAGGTGTGATATGACTATCTTCTTGTGGATTATCATAACTACTAGTCTGTTTAATCCATGTATATCTTGCTGCAAGAGTCAATCTTAATTTGTTTTGGAAAAATCCAAGTTCATCCTGAATATAACCAGCCGCATATTCTGAACCGTAAAGTCCGCCAGCTCTTTGGCTTAATGGTGTATCGTGGTCAAAAGCAGGGAAACCGTTAGATGGTGTGCCATAATTTGGATTATAAACATTAAATGGATTAGCTGCTGTATCAAGATCATGAGATTGTCCCCAATCTGCCATATAATCTTTACTTCCTAAGTCTACTCCACTTAATATTTTGTGGCTGATAGAGCCTGTGTTAAACTTCCCGTTCACAAATATTTGTCCCAAATACATGTTGCTCTCTGCATCCCAAATACCAACATTTCTAATAATATTTCCTTTTCCAAGAGCATTATCATCAGAACCAACCATGCTTGGCCATGAACTATATCCTTGTTGAATGTATTTAAAATAAGAAGTTTGTGCAGTAAGTTTCCAGTTGTCATCAAATTTATGTTCGAACGTAAAATAACCGCTGTGATCCTGAATATTAGTATCTGGCAATCCTGGTTGAGTCATGGTAAATCCAACTGGCAATGTTGCATATCCATCAGATGCAGGCCCGAAAACGTAGTATGAACCAACTTCTGTCATATTAGCATACTGAAAATTATATTCAGCTGTAATTTTTGTTTTATCGTCAACCTGGTATGAAATTACGGGAGCAATTACATAACGGTCATTGTGTTCAAATGAACGATGCGAACCTTTATTTTGGGCAGCTCCGTTGAATCTGTAAAGCAATTTTCCTTTTTTGTCCAATTTTCCGTCAAGGTCAACACTAACCCTGTAAAAATCATAACTTCCACCAAGTACCGAAACTTCTCCTTTTGTAACTCCGGTTGGTTTTTTAGTAACAACATTATAAAGTCCGCTTGGGTCACCACTTGAAAGCATAAATCCGGCAGGTCCTTTTACAAATTCGATATGATCTACAAAACTCATATCTTCAGTTAATGGTCCCCAGAAAGAAGAAACCACATTAAATCCGTTTCTAAAAGCCTGAATTTGAGAACCACGCATTGTAATATTGGTGTACAAATCGCCCCAGTGTTCTAAACGTACCGCTCCACTCACGTTACGGATAACTCCGTCGCTCATACTTGTAATTTGCTGATCTTTTAAAGTTTGACCGCTTACAATCTGAACGTTTTGCGGAATTTCCAAAACTGGAGTCTGAAGACGCAATGACAATGAAGGTTTATCCTGCTTGTATTTGTTTTTTGTAATAACAACTTCATCAAGATCTTCCTGACTTTCAGAAAGTGCAAAATTTTTTGTCGTGACTTGCTTTGCTGTTACAGCAATGGTCGCTTCCTGACCATGAATTCCAACTGAATGAATGCTGATCGTGTATGAGCCTGGTTTGATATTTCTAATGTCGTATTGCCCATTTTCATTGGTTACAGCACTATATTTTGTTCCTTTAAGAGCAACAAATACACCTTCAGCCGGAATATTTCCGCTCAAAGATACTTTTCCTGTTACCCTACCTGTATTTTGGTTTTGCGCCATCATGGTTAATGATGTTACGAAAAGTACAAAAAAACAGATTTTCTTAATGGTTAAGCTATTCATTTTGTCTGGTTTTAAATTTCGTTGGCAAAAGTACTTTCTAAAACTTGTTTTTCCAAATTATTTTTAATTATTCTAAATAAGTATAATGAGAAGATTTAAAAACAACACTTATAACACAATGACAATCAATCAAAAAGTCTACTCTAAAAATGAAACAGCTTTATTGAAATTTCCATAATTATAAATAAGAGGAAAATGTTTTTTAAATAACTTTTTTAAATTTAATTTTTGTTGCAAAAAATAAAAATCTCTGGATTTGCAACTAATATAGCTCCTCTAAATTCGATTGAAATTATTGCGGATTTTCTAGGTGAAACGGCGCTTTCATTAAAATAGCCGAATGGTTGATTATAAATCGCAAACAAGCTTTGGAAAAAATTTTCAGAAACATTTCTCCCCTTCAGATTAAATTGCGATGAATAAGTAGAATTTGATAATGTGCCAATTTGATAATTAAGTAATTTATTGATGTTTATAATTTTCTAATTGGCACATTATCTAATTATCACATTTTCCACTTATCTTTAATCTTCAAAACAAATCTAGTTTTAAGATGAACAATACCTCAACAATTAGAAAAGTCGCCATTGTAGGCTATAACCGAATTCCTTTTGCAAGAGCAAATACAGCTTATTCGAATGTTGGAAATCAGGAAATGATGACCGCAACCTTAAACGGACTTATCGATAAATACAATTTAAAAGGAAAATTACTAGGCGAAGTAGCCGGCGGCGCGGTAATCAAACATTCTCATGATATGAATTTGATCAGAGAATGTGTTATGAAAACATCTCTGGATCCCGCAACTCCTGCGTGTGATTTACAACAAGCTTGCGACACCGGAATTGAAAGCGCTGTTTATATTGCCAATAAAATTGCGCTTGGACAAATTGATTGTGGAATTGCCGGAGGTGTTGATTCAATCAGTGATATCCCGATGGCGTTTAGCGAAAAGCTTAGAAAAATTCTATTGGAAGCGCGACAAGCAAAATCATTTGGCGGAAAAATTAAATCTTTTCTGAAAATTCGCCTTAAAGATTTATCACCATTAGTGCCTCGAAACGAAGAATCTCAAACCGGACTTTCGATGGGCGGACATACCGAAATTACTGCCAAATATTATAAAATTTCAAGAGAAGATCAAGATCAATTTGCCCTAAATAGCCATTTGAAAATGGCAAAAGCGTATGACGAAGGTTTTTTCGATGATATGATTACACCTTTCAACGGACTTGAAAAAGACAACAATTTAAGAAAAGACAGTACAATTGAAAAATTGAGAAGCCTAAAACCTGCATTTGACAAAATAAACGGAACATTAACAGCCGGAAATTCAACTCCGCTGACAGATGGGGCATCTTGTATTCTTTTAGCAAGCGAAGAATGGGCAAAAGAACAAGGACTTCCAATATTGGCTTATATCACTTTTGCAGAAATTGCTGCAATCGAATATGTCAAAAAGCAACAAAATCTATTATTAGCGCCTTTATTTGCAGCTTCAAGAATGCTTGAAAAAGCAGGATTAAATCTTCAGGATTTTGATTATTATGAAATTCATGAAGCTTTTGCTGCTCAGACTTTGGCAACTTTAAAAATTTGGGAAAGCCCAGAATTAAGCAACGAAATTGGTTTAAAGAAAACACTTGGTGCAATCGACAGAGAAAAACTGAATGTAAAAGGAAGCAGTCTCGCAGCCGCGCATCCTTTTGCGGCAACGGGAGGTCGAATTATTGGTGTAATGGCTAAATTATTGAACGAAAAAGGATCAGGAAAAGGTTTTGTATCGATTTGTGCTGCTGGAGGACAAGGTGTTACAATGATTATTGAAAAATAATATTTAAAACATTCTTGAGTTTCACTATAAAAATCTGCTAAATCTGCGGGAGTAATTTTTTCACGCAGATTTGGCAGATTTTTTTTTATTTTCTTAAAAAGCGAATTCTTCAACCGAAGATAAAGCCTTTGGCAAAGCATTTTCAGCAAAATCAGGGATTGCGGTTCCTTCAACTCTGAAAGTCGTAACATCTGTCATGCCTAAAAAACCAAATACAGTTCGTAAATACGACTCCGAGAAATCGTAACTTTTCATTGGTCCTTCAGAGAAAATAGCTCCGGAAGCAATCGATAAATACACTTTTTTATTGGTTACTAATCCTTTCGGACCTTCGGCACCATAACTAAAAGTCTTCCCTGCACGTGCAATTTGGTCAATCCATCCTTTTAAAACAGCCGGAATTCCAAAGTTGTATAAAGGAACACCAATTACAATAATATCCGATTCTAGTAGATTTTTTATCGCTTCATCAGAATATTTAATTGCTGCAGTTTGTTCTGCTGTATGCGTTTCTGTTGGAGCATAAATAGCACTAATATGTGAATCAGTTAAATATGGTAAAGGCGTTTTCGTAAGATCTAATGTGTGAATTTGACTTTCAGGATTTAGCAATGCCAATTTTTCGATAACCGCATTAGATAATTTTGTACTAAATGATTTTTCTCCATTTGTACTTGTTATTATTTTTAGAATTTTCTGACTCATAATTTTTTTTAGTATTATTTGTTTACTATGCAAACTTATTTACATTTGCTATACATTTTATAGTACTATCCTCGAGGATAGCGCTATCATTGAGTATAGTAAAGTAATACTTATGAAAACAAAAGCCGAAATAACAAAAGAAATGAGCTGTGAGCCGGAAGGATGTCTGGCCGCATTATTACCAGTAAGAGATGCATTAGAAGTTCTAAGCGGAAGATGGAAATTGCCTATTTTGATTGCATTATCAAACAGGCCAAAACGATTCAAAGAGATTTCTAAAGATATCAACGGAATTACAGATAAAATGCTTTCTAAAGAGCTGAAAGATCTGGAAATGAACAAACTCGTTACCAGAACGGTTTATGATACTTTTCCGCCAACCGTTGAATACGCAAGAACAGAACATAGCCATACTTTGTATAATGTCATTGGAGCTCTGAATGAATGGGGAACTTTACATCGAAAAGAAATTATTGGCAAATAAGTAATTGTTAAATAAGTAATTAAGAGGAAAAAGATTAAATTTGGTTACCCAAATTTATTAATCCTATTAAATACTTATGAAAAAAAACTTACAGGTCCGAATTAAAAAAAGGCGACAATTACTGCATTTATTTTGTGTTTTCATTTTATTGATGACCTCAAAATCCTACAGTCAGTACATTACACAAAATCTTGCTCCTACAGCAGTTATCAAAGAAGGACTTTCGCTGGAACAATCTTTTGACGGAAGAATTTTCATTGCAGAAAGAGGCGGTATTGTAAAAGTTTTTCAGAACAATGCTGTTTCTACCGTTTTTACCGTAAATACCGTTACAGACAATGAACAAGGTCTACTTGGTTTGACTTTGCATCCAGATTTCGCTACAAACGGTTATATTTATGTTTTTTATTCAATCAACGACGGAACTGTAATCAGACATCGTATCGAAAGAATTAAAATCGATAATGCCAATCAGGTAGTCAGCAGACAGGAAATTTTACTTTTAGAACCTATTGGCGGTGGTTTTCATAACGGAGGTGATTTAAAATTCTTTAACGGTTTTCTTTATGTAACTGTTGGTGACAGCCAGCAGAATACCAATTCTCAGGATTTGGACACATACAAAGGAAAAATCCTCAGACTTACAGAAAATGGACAGCCTGCACCGGGAAATCCATTTTATGGAAGCGGTTCTTTACAAAGACAGAGCATCTGGGTATATGGTTTTAGAAATCCGTGGAGACTGGTTCCGAACATAAAAGCCAATAAATTATTTGTTTTGGACGTGGGAACTTCTTGGGAAGAAATAAACGAAATCAGCAATCCGGCCATTCGTAATTATGCATGGGGACATCCACAAGGAGGTGACGGAAAGCAGACAGAAACCAATTTATTTACCAATCCGATATTCACGTACGGAACAGGAACTATTGGTAATGCATTGACCAATGGTGTATTATATAATCCTGATACACCTCGTTATCCTAATCTTGAGGGCAAATTTATTATCAAGGATTTTGTTCGAAATGCCATACGCTCTTTTGACCCAAATATTGCTGATCCCGTTTCTACTGAATTTTATTCGGCTCCACAACAGCAGGCTCTCGGAATGATGCTGGGCAATGATGGCTATATTTATTATTGCGCATACGGAAACAATGGTGCGCTTATTAAACTTGATTACATTGCAACTGCTGCTCCTACTATCGTAAATCATCCACTTTCCCAATCCATAATGGAAACAAAACCTGTAACATTTACCGTTTCTGCCAGTGGTGTTGGGCTTACTTATCAATGGCAGTATAACAATGCAAATATTAACGGTGCAACTTCCGCTAGTTATACAATTCCAAATGTGACCGCTGCAAATGCAGGGAATTATCGAGTTATTGTGACAAATACAGCAGGAAATGTAACCAGCAATAATGCAGTTTTGACAGTAACACCTTTTACGAATGCACCAACAGTTTCTATACTTTCTCCTTTGCCTTCTTTGAAATGGAATGCTGAAGATATTGTCTATTTTGAAGCAACGGCATCAGATATTGAAGACGGCACATTGCCTGCAAGCGCTTTTTCATGGAGTATGGATCTTTTTCACGAAGATATTCCGGGAGCCGGACATTCGCACCCAGGTGCAAGTCCACAAGGTGTAAAATCAGGAAATTTTACAGCATCAAATCAAGGCGAAAAGACACCAAATGTATGGTATCGTTTTACTGTAAAAGTAACAGACAGCAATGGTTTAACAGCTACGGCTTTTGTTGATATCAAACCTAATCTGGTTGATGTTACAGCAGCTTCTTTGCCTGTATCACTTAATTTAGAATTTAATCAAAAAACAGTTACAGCGCCTTCAACAAAACAAGTTGTAGCAAACGCGGCTTTACAGACTTTAAATGCACCAACTCCGCAATATGTTGGAAATATCCGTTATGACTTTGATCACTGGAGTCAGGGAGGAACAGCCAATCAAACTTTTAAAGCTCCAGCAACAGGGACAATAACCTATACCGCTTCTTATACAGCAACTACGCTTCAAAATGCACCTTATCAGGGATTAGTGGCTCAGATTCCTGGAATTATTGAAGCCGAAAATTATGATGTCGGTCCGAGTGCTTTTCTGGATAAAAATGGCGGTGGAGATACTGCATACAGAGCTGGCGACGGTGTTGGAACAGAAGTTTGTAATGAAGGCGGATTTAACCTGTCTTACGTCGCAAAAGATGAAT
The DNA here is from genome assembly GCF_054075145.1 of Flavobacterium xizangense. Lineage (NCBI taxonomy): Bacteria > Pseudomonadati > Bacteroidota > Flavobacteriia > Flavobacteriales > Flavobacteriaceae > Flavobacterium > Flavobacterium xizangense. The sequence continues at coordinate 174,972 of NZ_JBSIPG010000002.1, forward strand.
GGCTAAAATATACCGCAAGAGTAAACACTACCGGAACTTATACTATTAATTTAAGAATCTCAACACCTTACAATACCCGAAAATTACATTTGGAAGTTGATGGTGCAAATGTAACGGGTGTTGTGAACATTCCAAATACGGGAGGTTTTCAGGCTTGGCAGACTGTCGCTATTCCAAATATTGCGTTAACGCAGGGCAATCACGTTATTACTTTGTATTTTGATGAAAACGACATCAACGTCAATAAAATGGAATTTATTCTTACAGCAGGCATTGCAGCTCCTATTGCAGATTTTGAGTTTACGCCTCAAATGGGTTGTACAAATACTGCTGTCACTTTTACTTCTGTTTCTGTCGGTACTGTAGATACTTATGCTTGGAATTTTGGCGTAAATGCACAGCCGGCGACAGCCACAGGAATTGGTCCGCATTCTGTTATTTACAGTACAGAAGGTGATAAAGAAGTTTCTTTGACTGTAACTAATTCTGGCGGAAGCAACACTAAAGATATTTCCTATATGGTTCATGATTGCCATCTTGGTGTAGAAAATCCAGATGAATCATCCAATAAAATCATCGTTTTTCCAAATCCGTCTAAAGGAATTTTCCATTTATCTAAAGAATTGGAATGGACGGTGTTTTCTCCTTTGGGAACTAAAATCAAACAAGGCAAAGGGAATCTGATTTCGATCTCTGAACATGCTACAGGAATTTATTTCATCAAAACAAATGAAACCAGCAAAGCGATACCAATCAGCAAACAATAAATTTTAGAAAACAATTATAAACCCGCATAACCAAAAAAAGAATGGTTTTGCGGGTTTGTTTTTTTGCTTCAATCATAAAAAACACTTTATAAAATGAAGTTTAAATTTTGATAAATTATTCGTAATTAAATAATTTATAGTAAATTAGAGTGCCCTTACAATTTCTATTTCTTTAAAATTTTGTCTCAACTATTTTAAACAGCTGAAAAGAATGGAATCAAAAATACCCGAAGGACCGCTTGCCGAAAAATGGAACAATTATAAAGCCAAAGCCAAACTGGTAAATCCGGCGAATCGAAAAAAACTTACCGTGATTGTTGTTGGAACTGGACTTGCAGGTGCTTCATGTGCTGCATCTTTGGCGGAGCAAGGTTATAATATCAAATCTTTTTGTTTTCAGGATTCTGCAAGAAGAGCCCATTCTGTTGCGGCACAAGGCGGTGTAAATGCCGCAAAAAACTACAAAAATGACGGCGACAGTACTTACAGAATGTTTTATGATACCATCAAAGGGGGAGATTTTAGATCTCGTGAAGCAAATGTTTATCGTTTAGCAGAATGTTCTGCTGCGTTGATTGATCATGCTGTAGCCCAAGGCGTGCCTTTCGCAAGAGAATATGCGGGTTATTTAAATAATCGCTCTTTTGGTGGCGTTCAGGTCTCGCGAACATTTTATGCACGCGGTCAAACCGGACAGCAACTTTTACTTGGTGCTTATCAAGGTTTGCTTCGACAAGTTTCGCTTGGAAAAGTTGATTTGCATACCCGACATGAAATGCTGGAACTAGTAGTTATTGACGGAAAAGCAAAAGGCATTATCGCCAGAAATCTTGAAACTGGAAAATTAGAACGTCATGCCGCCGATGCCGTTGTTCTGGCTTCTGGTGGTTACGGAAAAGTATATTATCTTTCAACATTAGCAATGGGCTGTAATAGTTCTGCGATATGGCGAGCGCACAAAAAAGGTGCTTTTATGGCTGGAGTCAGCTGGATTCAGTTTCATCCTACTTCTTTACCACAGCATGGTGAAAATCAATCAAAATTAACTTTGATGTCGGAATCTCTTCGAAATGATGGCCGAATCTGGGTTCCGAAAAAAGCCGCTGACGACCGAAATCCAAATTCAATTCCCGAAGAAGAACGTGATTATTATTTGGAACGAAAATATCCTTCGTTTGGAAACCTGGCTCCCAGAGATATTTCTTCAAGAGCAGCAAAAGAACAGATTGATGCGGGACATGGCGTTGGCCCAATGAAAAATGCTATTTATCTCGATTTTTCTGATGCCATAAAATCACAAGGAAAGGATAAAATCGAAGCCAAATACAGCAATCTTTTTGCGATGTATGAAAAAATTACTGGAATTAATGCTTACAAAGAACCAATGCTTATTTCACCTTCAGCGCATTTTACTATGGGCGGACTTTGGGTTGATTACGAACTAATGACGACAATTCCTGGTTTATTTGCCTTGGGAGAAGCCAATTTTGCCGATCATGGCGCTAATAGACTTGGCGCAAATTCACTACTTCAGGCTTGCGTTGACGGCTATTTTATTGCCCCTTATACGATTCCGAATTATCTTTCTGGAGAATTAAGTGCTCCAAAAATAGATATCGCGCATCCTGCTTTTGAAGAAGCCGAAAAAGCAGTCAGAAGACAATTGGATCGTTTTTTACATACCAACGGAACTCTTTCAGCTGATTATTTTCACAAAAAAATTGGACGTCTTCTTTACGAGAAATGTGGTCTTTCGCGAAGCAGAAAAAAGCTGGAAGAAGCTTTAATCGAAATTCGCGACCTCAAAGCTTCATTTGAAAAAGATCTCAGAATTACTGGTGATAACACTTTAAATAGTGAATTAGAAAAAGCCGGCCGAATTTCCGATTATATTGAATTGGCCGAATTAATGTGCTACGATGCCTTGCAGCGCGAAGAATCCTGCGGTGCTCATTTTAGAGAAGAATATCAAACTGCTGACGGAGAAGCTGTCCGCAACGACGATGAATTTTGTTATGTATCGGCTTGGGAATGGAAAGGCCAAAATAACGAACCAGAGCTTCACAAAGAGCCTTTAACCTTTGAATCGGTAGAACTTGCAGTAAGAAGCTATAAATAAATGGTGAATATTAATTGTGAATTGTTAATTGTAAATTATTAATTCACAATACTCATTCATAATTCATAATTCATAATTTACAATTATATATGAAACTTTATCTAAAAATATGGCGGCAGTTTAACTCTTCATCAAAAGGAGAAACGACAGATTATGAAATTGATGGAGTATCAGAGCATATGTCGTTTCTAGAGATGCTGGATCTTTTGAATGAATCTCTTGTTCAAAAAGGAGAACGCGTTATCGAGTTTGATCATGACTGCAGAGAAGGAATTTGCGGGCAATGCGGTGTGATGATAAACGGAAGAGCTCATGGACCGTTAAAAAACACTACAACCTGCCAACTTCATATGAGAAGTTTTAAAGACGGCGACACGATTTATATTGAACCTTTTCGTGCAAAGGCTTTTCCTGTATTACGCGATTTAAAAATTGATAGAAAAGCATTTGATTTGATTATTGCAGCCGGTGGTTTTATTGGCGCCGCAACGGGTCAGGCGCCAGAAGCAAACAGTATTCCTATTTCCTACGAAACCGCCGAGGCTTCTTTTGATGCTGCCGCTTGTATTGGTTGTGGAGCCTGTGTTGCCAGTTGCAAAAATGCCAGTGCAGCTTTGTTTACGGGCGCAAAAATTACACATCTTGCTTTGCTTCCACAAGGTCAAATTGAAGCTTCAAAGAGAGTTTTAACGATGGTTCAGCAAATGGATGCATTAGGTTTTGGTAATTGTTCAGATACAAGAGCTTGTGAAATTGAATGTCCGCAAGGTATTTCGGTACTTTCAATTGCAAAAATGAATTATGAGTATAGTAAAGCGATTCTTCTTAGAAAATAAATCTTATTTAAATTAAAAATGTTTCACGCAGATTTTAAGCTGATTAGAGCATATTAAACAAATTTTATTTAACTCTAAATCTGCGTGATCTGCAAAATCTGTGTGAAACAAAAGTGTCGTTTTCTAAACCGCAAAATACGGCGTCAAAATATCTTCAAAGTTATAAAGTCCTTTTTGTTTGTCTTTTAAATTTTCGGCTACGAAAATAACTCCGTTTCCAAAAGCTTCTCTCGAAATGGACTCGTGAATTAATCTGACGGTTTGAAATGGAAAACCAAAAATAACTTCGTGTTTTCCAACAATTCCTCCTGCTCTCACCGAATTGATATTTTCTTTTTCAACCTCCAAAGCTTCAGCTATTTTTATTGCCGTTCCCGATGTCCCTTGTTTCGTTTTAAAATGTTCTTCGTTAACTTCAATATCAACCCACGGCGCAATTTTCTTCAAAAATTTGGCAGCAAACAATAAATAATTAACTCCGAGTGTAATATTTGGCGACCAAAATACTGTCGTTTTTTGCGAAAGATTTTTTAGAAATTGCAGTTCCTTGTCTTTATAATGTGATATTGCCGAAATAATTTTGACCTTCTTTTTGGCCGCTGTTTCTCCGTATGTATAAATTCCTTCATTTGACGAAAAGTCAATTATGGCATCAACCGGATGATTTTCAAGCAGTTCTTCGATTGAGGTTTTGGAACTGGAATAAATTAATCCGGGTTCGTTTGACTCCATACCAAAAAATTCAGGAACAGATCTGTGTTCCAAAACACTACTTTGTCTTAAAACCCATTCGAGTGAGAATTTTTTATTTTCAAGTAATATTGAAGCCACTGATTTTCCGGTTTTCCCGAATCCGATTAATCCTATTTTCATACTTTTTTATGTTTTTTGGACGAAATGTCCGTTAGCAGAAATTGGCATTTTATTGAAACTAATGCCGACTAAAAATGATAATTAATAAAACTGTTAATTATCTTCTTTTGCTAAAATAGGAAAAATATCACGGGAATCCCATTAAAATCCCTCGTATGTAACCACAAAAAAAATGCTTAATAAGAATAATATTGCTAAATTAATTTGTTGCCTAAAATTCATTTTTTCATTATTGTTTTCTAAAAGTCGTCTTTTTTAGCAATCTCTAAATCGCAGGCAGGATAAGCCTTACATAATTATATTTCTGTTATTTCTTTAAAAATTAAGAGTAAAAAAAGTGATTTTGAAGTGTACAACTAAACATATTTTCAGTAGTTTTATCTCGTGATTGTCCCAAACAAAATCATCATATAATGGCCTACAATACAAATGAGTTAATGCGTTTTTTAGACGCACAAAATAAATTGTACCTATCAGCGCTGGCTGAAATTAAAAAAGGTAAAAAAGAATCACCGTGGATGTGGTTTGTGTTTCCGCAAATAAAAGGATCAGGATCGTGTGATACTTCAAAATTCTATGAAATTAAAAATGCAGATGAAGCAATTGCCTTTTTGGAACATCCCATTTTAGGAAAACATCTCATTGAAATTACTTCAGAATTAATTAAAACTGAAGAAAAAACAGCCGAAGAAATATTTGGCACTCCTGATCATGAAAAACTTCAATCGTGTCTGACTTTATTTGCCAGCGTACAAAATACTGAGCCTGTATTTCAGGAAGCGCTTCATAAATACTTTAACGGATCAACCGATTTTCACACGTTGCAATTATTGTACAGTAACTTATAATTCCAAAAAAAAATAAAGATTAAAAAAGTTTGTGAATGCGCCCCAAAATTCACAAATTTTCAAGCCTGTTTCTATTATGAAATGGGCTTATATTCTAGATTATATTTATTCATCTTTAATCTATTACTTTCATCTTAACCTTAACATTTTCTGCTTTCAATTTAATGGGATCAAAAATCCAAATTTGATTTTCATCAGATAACTCAATTTGCTTTTCGGAATTAATATTATCTAACCCTTCTATTTGTTTTTTATTAAAAACATTTATAGGGTACAATTTTTTAATTGTTCCTCTTAGTATTTCCAAAAGCTTATCTTCCCATATTCTTTCTTGTTCGGGTACTTTTAAAATGCTAGAGAAAATATAAGTCTTAATTCTTACTTCTCCATTTTCAAATAAAGTTTTATCATCTGAATAAGCATATGCATAATCAATTTTTAACTTCTCAGAAACCATTTTAATAATTTGAACTGCTTTGTCTAGACTTTTAGAATCTTCATAAGGCCAACTAAAATACATATCAATTCTATTTACAACATATTCATTTGAAAAAATAGAAAAACCTGATTTGTATTTATGGTCATTTGAATGCACTGTAAAACCAAAAAGATTTTTAAATCCCTTTCTTTCAATTTTATTTTTTAAAGATTTTTCACCTATAAAACCATCACCTTTTGAAATTCCATATCCAGAACCTGAAATATCGTACTTTAATTTTGAATACTTACACAAATTATTTGCAATGCTTATCAATAATTCTGTCGCATTCTTCTTTTCTTCTTCTGAGTATTCTTTTTTTCCTATATTTAAAAATACTCTCAAATAATTCTTTTCAAATTTTTTCATTATTTAAAAAAAATCTTTTACTTATCTAGACTATCTTATTAATGGTAATTGTTCTTTTAAACGTTCCCAGCTACCTTTTTTTAAATATCGTGGAAGCAACATAACTTCTTTTAATTTTTTTAATTCATACAAAGCTGTTAAGTCACTACTTTCATCTTCTATTGTTATTGATAATCTTAAATATTTCAACTGTTCCAATAATTTTAATGGAGTAATACTTTTAATACCTTTTCCTGTTCCACTCATTTTTCCATGGTCAACAGCGAGTTCTTGTAAGTTTATTAAAGTAGAAATTGGAGTTAAATCATAAAGATTATTTATTTCATAAATATACAGAGTTTTCAAATTTTTCATATTTCTTACAAAATCTATATTTTGGATTCTTGTCATATTTGCAAGTATCAAAACTTCAATAGATTTGAGAGAAGACAAGTCTGGAATTTCTTCTTGTCGATTAACACTTATTTGTAGGTATTTTAAATTTGGTAATGTTGAAAAAACTGAAATACGTTCTTTATCAATGTCATTGACACAAATAGCTTCAATTTTTTCATTTCCAATCAAAGAAGAAAAATTTGTATACGTTTTTTTAATTTTTTTAGGTGGAGTAGATAAACTTAGAACTCGCGTATCATTATCTACTTTAGATAAATCATAGATTTCAGAAACATTTCCTTCTAAAACGCCTAAATGAGCTATTTCTCCATATGGTGCTTTTTCTTCTAATAAATAATTATCCCAATTCATAACTAATTAAATTTATTCTCAGTTACAAATATCTCTATATAAAACAATTAGAATATTCGACATCAGTTATAAATATATCAAAATAAGACAGAATTTCATCAACCTAAAACCGCATCTTCTGAATTCTTACCGCATTTAAAATCGCCAACAAAGCCACACCAACATCTGCAAAAACAGCTTCCCACATAGTTGCTAGTCCGCCAGCACCTAGAATTAAAACAAAAGCTTTTACAACAAAAGCCAGCGTAATATTTTGCCAGACAATTTTTTTGGTTTGTTTTCCAATGTTGATTGCCATTGCAATTTTACTTGGTTTATCATCTTGAATTACAATATCTGCGGTTTCAATAGTGGCATCGCTTCCTAAACCTCCCATGGCGATTCCAACTGTGCTGAGTGCAATTACAGGCGCGTCGTTAACACCATCGCCAACAAATGCGACTGTTTCGTTTTTGTCTTTTATTTCGTTTACTTTATTGACTTTATCTTCGGGAAGTAAATCTCCAAACGAATTTGTAATTCCGAGTTTATCAGCAATAAATTGAACTACATTAGTTTTATCGCCACTTAGCATTGTTAGTTTTACACCTAAAGATTTTAGTTTTGAAACCGTTTCTTTCGCATCTTCCTTAATTTCGTCTGCAATCGTTAAATATCCAGCAAATTTTCCTTCGTAAGCAATCGCAATTGTGGTATAAATTATTGCTGACGGATCAATATTGTACGGAATATTGAATTTATCTAGAAGCTTAAAGTTTCCAACGTACAATTCTTTTCCTTTATAAGAAGCTTTTAATCCGTGTCCGGAAATTTCTTCAATATCTTTTAATTCAACCGAAGAATCAATTGGTCCGACATGATTATGAATTGCAGTTGCCACAGGATGTGTACTTCGGCTTTCTAAGGCATTTACAATTTTCAGAATTTCTTCTTTATCAAATTCCGGTTTTATAATAACTTCCTGAACTTTAAAAACGCCTTTTGTCATCGTTCCGGTTTTGTCTACTACAACATTTTGAATCGTTGAAATACTATCAAGAAAATTACTTCCTTTAAACAGAATTCCGTTTTTGCTTGCAGCACCGATTCCTCCAAAATAACCAAGCGGAATACTGATAACCAGCGCACAAGGACAAGAAATCACTAAGAAAACCAATGCTCTATACAACCAATCGCTAAAAACATAATGGTCTACAAAAAGCATTGGCAACAGACAAATTGCGATTGCCAGATACACCACAATTGGCGTATAAATTTTAGCAAATTTTCTGATGAATAATTCGGCTGGAGCTTTTTTGGTTGTGGCGTTTTGTACCAATTCTAGAATTTTAGACAATTTACTGTCGTTGTAAGCAGTTGTCACTTTTACTTCTGCAATCGTATTTCCGTTTATCATTCCGGCAAGAACGGTTTCACCTTTCTTTTTGGTGTCAGGTTTACTTTCTCCCGTTAAAGCAGCTGTATTAAACGAAGCAGAATCTGATAATAATTCGCCATCCAAACCTAATTTTTCACCCGCTTTTAGCTGAATAATCGTTCCAATCTGAACATCCTTAGCTTTTACTTTTGTAGCGGTATTATTTTGAAGAATATTCACTTCGTCTGGACGCTGATCTAAAAGGCTTTTAATACTCGATTTGGCTCTTTTAACCGCCATTCCCTGAAAGGTTTCTCCAATCGTATAAAACAACATCACGGCAACACCTTCCGGATATTCGCCAATCGCAAACGCTCCAATTGTGGCAAGACACATTAGGAAAAATTCGGAGAAAACATCGCCTTTTATAATACTTTCGTAAGCTTCTCTCAAAACAGGAAGTCCAACCGGAAGATACGCAATGGCATACCAAGCAATTCTAACATATCCCGTAAACCAGCTTTGCGGAAAATAATTATCAAAACCAATTCCGATAATCAATAATACAAAGGAAATTATGGACGGCATAAATAGTTTAAAAAGACCACCCTCAGTATTGTGATCATGATCATGACCTCCGTGATCGTGTCCATCATTTTCTAAATGTATTGGTTCATCGTGCGAGCAACAGCAGGAAGGTTTGGGCTTACTTTTTGTATTTTTTACTTCTTGATCTTGATGTATCATTTTTTGAGTTTCAAGTTTCAGGTTTTAGTAGCACCGAAACTTTGTTTAAATAATGTTCTAAATTTAAGCATTTTGTAGCAAAGTTTATAGCCGTAAAGGCACTAAGACACAAAGTTTTTAAGGTTGAAAGGAGTTAATCTCGCAAAGGCGCGAAGCCGCAAAGTTTTTCAATTGAATTGCCTCAAGCTTTAGCTGGAGGATTATAATAAAAACAAAGAAGGCTTTAGCCTAAAATCGCAAGTTTGGCTATAGCCAATCACAATCTTATTAAGCAGCTAAAGCTGGAGGCAACTCAAATTAATCTTATAAAATCTATAGAAAAAAACTTAGCAACTTAGCATCTTAGACCTTAGAACCTTTAAAAATCAATGCTCATGTTCTCCTCCACCTTTCATTGCTGAAAGCAGATAAAAAGCGCCTTTCGTTACAATTTTAGCATTCACAGGAATATCATTTACAAACTTAACTTCTGTAAAACCTAAATCTGTTGTTCCAGGAACCACTTCTATAGCTTTAAAATGAACTTCCTGTTCATGAACTTCTTCTTTTTCGCCAGCTGCATGATTATGTTTTTGCTCCTTTTTTTCATTCTCTTGCATAAATACAAAATATTTGTCTGCGTTTTTAACTACAGCGTCTTTTGGCAACACAGGAAGAGTAGCATTAGTAATATTTATATTCGCCGAAACATACATTCCCGGAATTAAACCTTTTGCATCAGCAGGGTCAATTCTAGCATGAACAGCGACGGTTTTACTTTCATTAGAAAATGATTTATTGACTCCGAAAATCTTTCCTTTAATCGATTTATTCGACTGATTTGTTAATACAAAATCAATTACCTGACCAATAGAAATCGAACCTAAATCTTTCTCATAAACGTTTAAATCCAAATGCATCTGACTATTATCAACCACTTCAAAAAGTGAAACTCCTGTGTTCGCAAAAGCGCCTTTAGCAATATTGATTTTTCCAACATAACCATTTATTGGTGAAACAATTGGCACTACTGATGTTGTTCCTTTTGTACTTACATGCAAAGCATCAAGTTTATTTTTTGCTGCCTGTGCGCGCGCTCTTTCTGCGGCTAATTTTGCTTTTACTTCCTGAAAAGTCTTTCTCGGATTTACATTTTCATCACTTAAAGTTTTCTGACGATTGTATTCCAATTGCAAATATTCCACATTAGCTGTAGCAGAATGGTAATCTTCCTGCATTTCAATTACTTCCAGATTTTGAATTGTGGCCAAAACTTTTCCTTTATTGACAAAAGTTCCTTCCAAAACATAAATATCTTTTACCGTTCCGCCAATTAAAGTCGAAATCTCAGCCGAGTTTTGAGGAGGAACTGTTGTATAGCCATTCGCTTTGATGATTTTATTCAGATTTCGATCTTCGACAATTCCGGTTTCAATTCCGACTGTTTTGTATTGAGAAGTGGTTAAAACAACTTCTGTAGTTGATTTTTCTTCTTCCTGTGGTTCTTCAGTCTTTTTTTCATTGCAACTTGTTAGCGTAACCGCAAAGAACGCAAAGGTTGCGCAAAAGACACTAAGTTTTATTCCTTTGCGAACTTTGCGTTTTGTCTTTGCGTTCTTTGCGGTTAAATCTGCGGTTAAATAACTAGATATATTTTTCATTTTAATTATTTTTGATGATTGGGAATTGAAGTTCGATTGCACTTTGATTGTAGCTGTGCGTAGCCTCTGCAAATTGTTTTTTAATATCAATTGCCTGATTTAAAAAACTGATATACGACCAATAACTCATATCGCCATTTGCGTAACTTTTCTGTGCCGTTTCAATAATCTGATTGGCGTATTGCGAACCTTCATTCTGAAAATACGCTAAATTTTTCTGCTGCTTTTCGAAATTGTTCTGCAATTCATCTCTTTGCAGATTCAATATCATTTTATTTTTGTCTAAAGTCAATTGTGATTGCAAAATACTGATTTCTGCCGCTTTGGCTTTAGTCGTATTCACACCTCCAAAAAGTGGAATCTGTAATCCTGCTGTAAAACCCTGAAAAAGAGATTCTGTATTAATGGTTTGAGCAAAATATCCTAAACCAACTTTTGGTGTTCTTAACGCTTTAAATGTTTGCGCTTCTTTTTGATAAACTGAAATCTGCTGTTGATACAAATCTGTCACTAAAGTTTCTGCCTTTGTGTTTTGCTGATTTTCTATGAAAGTATATTGCAATGCTGTATTTTGGTCCGGAACAATATTTTCATTTGTCTGAATAAAAAATTGCAATTGTTTCTGATAAATCGCCAAATCATATTCTAATTGAGCTTTCTGCGTTTCAATTTCTTTTACTTTGGCTTTTGCACTAATCACCTCAATATTTCCGCTTTCTCCGGTTTTAAAACGAAGTTCAGCATTCTTAAGGAATTTGGTATAAATCTCATTCAGCTCAGCATTCAATTTCTGAATTGAAAGGCCGTACAAATATTGATAATACGCCAAAGTCACGGCTTTTTCAATTTCGTAAGAAGACAAAGCTTTTCGTTTTTCAGCCAATTTTGCCAATTCTTCCTGTAATTGCCGGTTGGCTTTTGTAATATTTCCTAAAGGAAAAAATTGTTGTACTGAAACGTTATGATCATAATCGGCACTATTGAATTGACCTCCCTGATATTGCACCTGAAGCGGATCTGGCTGAAAAGCAGCTTTTTTCAAAACCGTTTGTTTTTCGATTTCTTTATCCGCGATTTTCAGGTCGATATTGTTTGATTTAGCTAGTTCTATTGCTTTTTCAAGGCTTATGGATTGCTGTGCTGAAATAGTGGAACTTACCAGTAGGAACATGCTTAATAGCATGGTTTTATTTGCCAACAAAAACTTATTTAACCGCAAAGTTCGCAAAGGAAGCGCGAAGTTCGCAAAGGTTATTTTTCTTAAATTATATAGTAACTTTTTCATTTTCTTTTAAAATTTCTTAGTGTACTTCACGTAAATCTTTGCGCTCTTTGCGGTTCAATCCACGTTCTAACATTAAATAAAAAATCGGCAAAACGATCAAGGTCAATAACGTAGCTGAAATTAATCCCCCGATAACTACAGTTGCTAATGGTTTTTGTACTTCTGCCCCACCGCTTGTTGACAATGCCATTGGCAAAAATCCTAATGAAGCTACAGAAGCTGTCATTAAAACCGGTCTTAATCTTGTTTTGGTTCCGATTAAAACACGTTGCAATGGATCTAAAATTCCTTCTGTTTTTAATTGATTGAAATACGAAATCAGCACGATTCCATTTAAAACCGCAATTCCGAATAAAGCAATAAAACCAATTCCAGCAGAGATGCTGAATGGCATTCCTCGCAATGACAAAGCAAAAACACCTCCAATGGCTGATAACGGAATGGCGCTAAAAATCAACAGCGCTTGTTTTACACTTTTGAAAGTAAAATAAAGTAAAACTAAAATCAATCCCAAAGCAATTGGCAACGCGACAGAAAGTCTTTTTGAAGCCTCAATTAAATTCTCAAATTGGCCGCCGTATGTTACATAATAACCTGTGGGAAGTTTAAAATTTTTATCGAGTTTCGACTGGATTTCTTCAACCACACTTTTTATATCTCTTCCTCTAACATTAAGCCCGACTGTAATTCTTCGTTTTCCGTCTTCACGGATAACCTGCACTGGACCTTGTTCGTATTCGACCGAAGCCACTTGAGAAAGTGGTACTTGTTGGCCATTTGGAAGCGGAATAAATAAATTACTTACATCTGTAATATCACCTCGATTGTCTTCATTCATTCTCACGACAACATCAAATCTTTTACTTTCTTCATAGATCTTTCCGGCGCTTTCACCAGCAAATGACGAACGAATAATTTGATTGATATCCGAAATATTCAATCCGTAAAGGGCAATTTTATTGTAATCGTATTTAATCGTAATTTGGGGCAATCCTGTGACTTTATCTGCTTTTAAATCGCCTATTCCGTCAATATTTTTGATTTTCGAAATCAATTCTGTTGCTTTCGAATCCAGAACATCTAAATCATCTCCAAAAATTTTAATGGCAATATCAGATCGGCTTCCCGTCATTAATTCGTTAAAACGCATTTGAATAGGTTGCGAGATCTCAATATTGGCGCCAGGAATTACTTCCATTTCTTCTTTCATAGCGTTTGCCAATTCTTCCCAATTATGATATTTGCCTTTCCATTCTTTTTTGTCTTTTAAAACGATAATCAAATCACCGCTTTCAATTGGCATTGGATCGGTTGGGATTTCGCCGCTTCCTATTTTGGTTACAATAGTTTCGATTTCAGGAAACTTAGCCTTTAAAATCTGTTCCAATTTTGTAGCGGTTTCAACCATCTGCGTAAGCGAACTTCCGGTCATAATTGTGGCATTTATGGCTAGATCACCTTCTTCAATTGTTGGAATAAATTCGCCTCCCATATTTTGGAAAATAATAAATGCCAAAGCGAACAATCCTAAAGCGATAGAAAGAACTACTTTTTTAAATTCCAAAGCTTTATTTAACAAAGGCGTATATTTATTTTCTAACCAAGCAATCATTCGATCACTGATGTTTTTTTTATGATCTGTTTTTCTAGATAAAAACAAAGCGCTCATCATTGGAATATAAGTCAGCGAAAGAATAAACGCCCCAATAATGGCAAAACCAACTGTCATTGCCATTGGTCTGAACATTTTTCCTTCGGTTCCAATTAAAGCTAGAATTGGCAGATAAACGATTAAAATGATTATTTCTCCAAAAGCTGCGCTATTTCTGATTTTTGAAGCCGAATTATATACTTCGGAATCCATTTCTTCCTGCGTTAATTCTTTTTTGCTTTTCAATTTGTGAAGATGATGCATTGTAGCTTCGACAATGATTACAGCGCCATCGACAATAATCCCAAAATCTATTGCGCCTAAACTCATCAAATTCCCGCTTACGCCAAAAGCATTCATCAGAATAACAGCAAACAACATCGCCAAAGGAATAACCGAAGCGACTATTAATCCGGCACGAAGATTTCCTAAGAACAAAATCAGTACAAAAATGACAATTAAAGCGCCTTCTAATAAATTCTTTGCAACAGTTTTGATTGAATTATCCACGAGTTTTCCTCTGTCTATAAAGGCTTCGGCAACAACTCCTTCCGGAAGACTTTTATTAATCTGAGCCATTTTTTCATGAACACGGTTTACAACAGCACTGGAGTTTTCTCCTTTCAGCATTAAAACCATTCCTGAAACAATTTCGCCTTTTCCGTCTTTTGTAGAAGCGCCATATCGCAATGCCACTCCTTCACGCACCTCAGCTACATTACGCACTAAAACTGGTGAACCATTTCGGTTTTTTACCACAACATTCTCAAGATCTTGAATGCCTTTCGCCATTCCTACTCCGCGAATAAAATAGGTGTATTGATCTTTTTCAATATAAGCGCCTCCTGTATTTTGGTTATTTTTTTCTAAAGCATCAAAAATTTCGGTAATAGTAACGCCTAAACTATTGAGCATATTAGGGTTTACGGCGATTTCGTATTGTTTTAGTTTTCCGCCCCATGCACTTACCTCAGCTACACCACGAACGCCCTGCAGTTGCGGAATAATAATCCAATCCTGAATTGTTCGCAGTTCGATGGCGCTGTATTTGTTTTCATAGCCTTTTTTGGCATAAACATCATATTGGTAAATTTCGCCTAAACCTGTAGAAATAGGTGCTAATTCGGGAGAATTTACATAATCCGGAATATTTTCTTCGGCTTGTTTTAAGCGCTGAAATATCTGTTCACGAGCCCAGTAAATGTCTACATCGTCTTCAAAAACAACAGTCACAACTGATAATCCGAAACGGGAGATACTGCGGAGTTCGATTACATTCGGAACTGTTTTTACAGCTCTTTCTAACGGATAAGTAATTAATTGTTCTACTTCCTGACTTGCTAAAGTCGGCGCCGTAGTGATAATCTGCACTTGATTATTGGTCACGTCTGGCAAAGCATCAAGTGGCAATTTTTTAAGCGAATAACTTCCCCATGCAATGAGCACGAGGGTAAATAATAGTATAACGAATTTGTTCTTTATACTAAATTGAATGATTTTATCTAGCATTTGAATAATATAATGATATGAGAAATTAGGCAAATTATTGCCCGAAATGTGCGGAAAGTCCGCAACTCTCTAACCTGATCCTAATTTAAATTAGGTAAGGCATCATTATGCTATCTGAGGGGGTTGCCAAATACTTCCATAGAAATTGGAAGCAAAAACAGAATTATAACTTGGTAAAGGAATTGAAATAAGATGATTTTCTGAAGGAAACTCAAAAACTGCAACATTTTGATAATTTAATACCTGCGCTCCACAGCAGTTGCAGGCACAAAATGGTGAGCATAAATCGTTGTCTTTGTCATGAGAATGATTTGCTTCAGAAGAAAACTGAGCTGTTTTATGAGCAGCACTATTCACTTCCATATCTGCACAAGGCATACTTGAAAGTGCTATCAAATAAATTGACAATAATACTGTAATCCATTTCATAGTGTAAAAATACTATTATTTTTTAAAAATATAAATTATTGACACTGATAAATATAAAAAACTACAAGCCTGCTTTTAACAACTCGTAACTTATTTTTGAAATGAATTAATACTTTCTAAAAATATTTTGCAAGAGGTAAGAAAATTTCGTTAACTTTAACATTAATTAACACATTATTAAGCCTTAAGCATAATTTCAAAAAAACCTACAAACAGTATAGCAAATAAAAAGATTACCCATCATTATTAGGACATATTTATTTTTCGCAGTTTATTAATTAACATTAAAACACTCAAATCAATGAAATGTAAAACATTAATATCAGCCTTTTTATTATTATTTAGCATACAGATTTTCGGGCAGGTTTACACCGACAAAATTGTAGGAAAAAAAAATGAAGAATTAAAAGACAGTCTAGCTGTCGAAAAATACCCTTATGCTTTGCCCATCTGGGGTGAAAAAGTAGCCCAAAAAGGATATAAACTTCCATACTCTGCCGGAGTTTCTGTTAATTATTTTTGGCAGGAATCTGAAATCATAATTAATAATCTGGAAGTTGGATTTAATCACGGTCCGCTTTATAATTTAGACGAAATCGTACGATTTGATAAATCTACTGTAGAAGCTGGCGCTTTGACCGTTAGACCTGATATTTGGTTGCTTCCCTTCTTAAATATTTATGGAATTTTTGGAAAAGCTAATACTTCCACAAAAATTAATGCCGGTATTTGGGTTCCAGATGCTGATAATAACTGGTCTGAAATTGCAAATTTCAGCACCAAAGCAAATTTCGATGCTACGACTTTTGGTATTGGTATGACGCCAACAATTGGTATTGGCGGAGGCTGGCTGGCACTTGATATGAATATGGCCTGGACTGATATCAGTTCGCTTGATAAACCTGCGTTTTCTTATGTTTTTGGACCGAGATTAGGAAAAACATTTAAATTCAATAAACCGGAACAAAATATTGCAGTTTGGGTTGGAGGTTTCAGAGTTCATGTCTCTGGAGATACTAATGGAGATTTGCCTTTGTCTGATTTTATTGATTTAAGCAGCGCTCAGGCTAAAGTAGATAGCGGACTTCAGAAAGTATCGGAAAATCAAACGAAAGTAGATAACTGGTGGGACAGTTTAAGCCCGGCTGAACAAAAAAATCCGGTTAATATCGCGAAACATAATACCGCAGACAGAGCTTTAGAAAGAGCAGGAACTTTCTTGGCAACTCTAGACGGAGCATTGAGCACAGCCGGAGATTCATCTGTACAATATTCGCTCCAAAAAAGACCAAAAGATATGTGGAACTTTATTGTTGGGTCGCAATTTCAATTCAATAAACATTTTATGTTTCGTGCAGAATGTGGCTTCTTAGCAAGCCGTACTCAAGTATTGGGAAGTCTTCAATATCGTTTTGGACTGTAATTCATCCATTTTATGAAAAAGATTTTATTAATCCTCTTCATTTTCTTCAGCATTTCATCAGCACGGTCACAAGTTTTAATTTCCTTAATTTTTGGAGATAAACTTAACTCTGAGTTTTTGGAATTTGGTTTAGAAGGTGGCGTGAATTTTTCTACGATTTCAAACATGGAATCTTCCGGAACGAATCCTGGTTTTAATCTTGGATTTTATTTTGACCTTCGATCAAGGAAAAATCCTGCCTGGATGATTAATACTGGTGTAATCGTAAAATCACCAATGGGCGCACAGGGAATTCCGGTTTATCCTACGGGCGATGTTAATTTAGACAATGCTTTTGTTGGAGGAAGTGTGAATCGCGAAATTCGTTATTTTAATGTTCCGATTTTAATTAAATATCAATTCAAAAACAATATTTATGTTAAAGCCGGACCTCAATTTGGTCTGTTGGCGAAAGCCTTTGATGAATTCAAAACTGAATATGAAAAAGATGATGTAATCTACAAAAGAAATATTCGCGATCAAATTCATGTTATTGATGCCGGACTTGCAGCAGGAGTTGGCTATCATTTAAATGTTGGCAACGGACTAAATTTTACTGTTCAATACTATTATGGTCTTGTAACTGTAATGAAAGGTGACGGACCAAATAATCAATTCAACAGATCTTGGTATATTACGGCTGGATTACCAATTGGAAAAGGAAAAGCGGCTAAAAAAAGAGCCGCAGAAGAAGCCGAATTAAATAAGGTTATTCTTCCTGAAGATGAGAAGCCCAAAAACTAAATCAAGGCTTATTTATTGAAGTAATAAAATGAAGTATTTCCTGAGTGTTTAAAATGAAATCCGGATTTGTGTATAAAATAGCGTTATTAGGCATAAAAGGCATTTCGGCTGAAAGAGGATTTTGAACCGCAATTATTCCGCCTGCTGCTTTAATTGCTTTTAAACCTTCTGTTCCGTCTGAATTAGAACCCGATAATAAAATGGCGATTAAAGAAGACCCATAAATTTCTGCCGCCGATTCAAAAGAAACGTCAATACTCGGACGGCTGTAGTTTATTTTTTCTGAAGTATCTAATGCAAAAAAACCTTCTTTTTCAAATAGTAGATGATAATTGGATGGTGCTATGTATATAAAACCCGGCAAAAGCGGTGTTTTATCTTCTACAGGCATTACTTTTACATTTGATTTCAGTGTAATTAAATTTTCCAAAGTCTGATCGTCAGTACTTTTTCGATGAAGAACAATGACTATAGCAAAATTATTGAGCTTAGTCAATTCTGGCAAGATCTGCATTAAAGCATTCAGACTTCCCGCAGATCCTCCAATAATTACTACTTTACAATCTGATATTATTTTATTTTCCTCCATATTTTATCTTTATCCAATTGTTTGTATTTATTTGGAGCAATAGAATATTTTATAGTTTCTTTAGTTCCTAGGGCTAAAAACCCGAAAACAGCCAAACTTTCATCAAATAAATTAATTACACGTTTTTGCAAATCGGCATCAAAATAAATCAAAACATTTCGGCACAAAATCATATCAAATTCATTGAATGAAGTATCTGAAACGAGATTGTGTTGCGAAAAAACCATCTTCTCTGCCAAATCGCTATTAAATTTTGCGATTCCATAATTGGCCGTATAATAACTTGAAAAATCCTCCTGACCTCCCGCATCACGATAGTTTTGCGAATACTCTTTCATCATTCGGAGCGGAAAAATTCCTTTTTTGGCAGTTTCTAAAACCGTTGCATTTATATCAGTTGCGTAAATTAAAGATTTATGAAGAAGTCCGGCTTCTTTGAGCATAATTGCCATCGAATACACTTCTTCGCCTGTAGAACAGCCGGCATGCCATAATCTTATAAAAGGTTTTGTTCCCAATAAGGGCAGAATTTGGTTTCGCAAAACATTATAAAATGCGGGGTCGCGAAACATCTCGGTTACATTTACCGTAATTTCGTCAACCATTCTTTTATAATATTCCGGATCAGAACGGACTCTTGAAAGAAATTCATGAAAATGCGTGAAGCCATCCAAATGAAAAATTCGATTGACACGCCTTTTTAACGAAGCTCTGGAATAACTCCCAAAATCAAAACCATAATACTCAAAAACCTCATTGATTAGCGTTTCTAACTCAATATCCTCAATCATAATCCATTTAAATTTTGCTTAAAATCAGCAGTAACTTATCAACATCGACCGGTTTTGAGATATAATCATCTGCACCGGCTTGTAAACATTTTTCTTTATCGCCCGTCATTGCCTGGGCGGTTACCGCAATTACAAAAATAGATGCTCTTGACGGAATTGCTTTTATTAGCGGAATTGCATCATAACCATCCATTTCGGGCATCATCATATCTAATAAAACCACGTCAACCTTTTCATCCGATTTTAATAACTTTAAAGCATCTTCAGCACTTGTACAAGACAAACAATCGTATGATCTGACACGCAAAGTATGTTCTAATGCGAAGATATTTCTGGAATCGTCATCTACAATTAAAAGTCGTTTTTTACTCATATTTCTCTACTATTTTTTTTACCACTCACAATAGCGATTAGAAATGGCATAACTTTTTTTATTTTTAAACTTTATCATAAAGCCAAACACGCAGCAATGATAATAATTGATCGACATCAACTGGTTTTGTAATATAATCAGATGCTCCTGCCTTGATACATTTTTCTCTGTCTCCTGTCATAGCTTTCGCAGTTACGGCAATTAGTGGCAAATTCAAAAATTTCGGATTTGACCTGATTTTTTCTGCTGTTTCGTAACCATCCATATTTGGCATCATCATATCTAATAAAACAACATCCGTATCTGGATTTTCGTTTAATATCTTGATTGCTTCTTTTCCGTCAAAAGCCGTAATAATAGTCATTTTAAATGCTTCTAAAGCTTTTGTAAGCGAATAAATATTTCGAACATCATCATCAACAATCAGGACTTTTTTATCATGTAGAACGTTATTCAGTAAATTTAGTTTTTTATATCCTTCTTTTTGGTGTTTCCCTTCTTTTTTATCTTCTACTAAATGCAGAAAAAGCGAAACCTCATCCAACATTCTTTGATACGAATGTGCCGTTTTTACAATAATTGAATCGGCATATTTTTTAATTTTTACTTCTTCTTTAAGCGACAAACTTTTTCCGGTAAAAACAATTACTGGTAAATTCTCCAGACCTGGATTTTTCTTTACACCATCCAAAATCTGATAAGCTTGTTTGTCTGGAATTCCCATATCCAGAATTACACAGTCAACCTCCGTTTTATTTAAAGCCTGAAGCCCTTCAGAAACTTCGCTTTTGATCTCTGAATTGATATTATAGCTTTCTAAGAAATAAGCTAAAGCTTTGGCATGTTTTGGGTTATCTTCAATAATTAAGACTTTTTGTGCTTCTTTATTGATGATATGTTCGATTCGCAAAAATACGTCTGGAATTTTTTCAAAAGCAACTGGTTTATCCAAGAAATCAACTGCGCCTTTTAGCAAACTTTCCTGTTTTAATTTGTGCGACGACATAATATGCACTGGAATATGTTTTGTTTCGGCGTGATTTTTTAATTCTTCCAAAACTTCCCAACCACTTTTTACCGGAAGTTCAATATCCAGCAAAATACCAACTGGCTTATAAAGGATTGTAAAATTCAATGCATAATCACCACGAACGGTCACAACTCCTTTGTATCCTTTTTGACGTGTAAAAGCCAAAAGTGATTTCGCAAAATTAACATCATCTTCGATTATCAAAATCACCTTATCTCCTTCTTTAACTGAATTTCGGTCATCGTCGATTTCATCAGGAATCACAAGACTTATGTATTTTTTAGCCGGAGCTTCTTCTGCTTCAGATTCAATTTCTGTAAAATCGGTTGGAGGTATTTTTTCAACATTCACTTTATTGTATGCCGATCCAAATACGGGCAGACATAATGTAAACGAACTTCCCTCATTAACTTTACTGTGCAGTATAATTTCTCCTTTTAATAATTTTGCTAATTCTCTGCTGATTGATAATCCCAAACCGGTTCCGCCATATTTTCGTTTTGTTGAACCATCGGCCTGCTGGAAAGCTTCAAAAACTAATGGTTGTTTCTCTATTGGAATTCCGATTCCGGTATCTTTTACAATAAAACAAATGATTTTGTCATCATCTGTACTGACTTTTATTTCGAGACTAACTTTTCCTTTTTCAGTAAATTTAATCGCGTTTGAAATTAGGTTTTTCAAAATTTGCTCTAAACGCATCTTATCCGTTTTGATGACAATTGGCGCTTCTTTAGCAATAATTTCAAATTCAATTCCTTTTTCTTTAGCAACCAGATTAAATAAATTCCAGAGTGAATCTGTAATTTCTTTAGTCGAAACATCTAAAAATTCCAATTCCATTTTACCGGCCTCGATTTTAGATAAATCCAGAATTTCATCAATTAAGCCTAACAAGCTGTTTCCTGAGCTTTGAATTACTTTTGCAAATTCAATCTCTTCTTTGTTCATGCTTTGATTATTATTTTCAGATAATAATCTGCTTAAAAGCAAAATGGAATTTAATGGTGTTCTCAATTCATGAGACATATTAGCCAAAAATTCTGATTTATAGCGCGTTGTAAGTTCCAGAGCTTCCGATTTTTTTTGAATTTCATTGTTTTTTTCTTCCAATAAAACGCTTCTTTCCGACAATTCTTCATTGGTTTGTTCCAATTCTTCCTGTTGCACTCTTAATTCTTCTTCAGATGCCTGAAGTTTTTCTGTTTGCGCTTCCAATTCCGCATTAATTGCTTCCAATTCGCTATGTTGCTGTTGTAACTCTTCAGATTGTGCTCTGGTTTCTTCCAGCAATTCAGTTACTCTTCTTCGATTTTGAGTCGATCTTATCGCAATTCCAATGTTGTTTCCAACCGTTTTCAAAAACTCTAAATGCAGTTCTGAATATCCGTAAATACTGGCAAGTTCAAGCGCTCCTTCGACTTTATTATCAATCAAAGGAAATGCAACAACATGCGTAGGCTTAATTTGACCTAAAGCATAATTAATCTGAATATCATCTGGTGTCAAAGCTTTTAATTCTAACATTTTTCCGGAAGTAATAGCCTGTCCAATAAGCCCTTCTCCTTTTTTAATGCGTTCTCTATTTTTGCTTGGTATATAACTATAACCTGCAGCAACGGCAAGTTCATCGCCGTCAATCACATACATAACACCTGCACTGCTGTTGGTATAATTACATAAAAATTCTATAATATCTTTTGATAATTTTTGCAATGGTTTTTCCCCTAACATGGCATTATTCAAATCGGCAATACCAGTTTGAAGCCATTCTTTCTGAGATATTAATTCAAAAGAATTTTTAAGATTAATCCCCATTGTATTCAGTGATTCACCAAGACTTCCTAGCGCATCAGCTTTTGTATCGTCAACACGAATGTCATAGTTTCCGTTTGAAATATTAGTAGCAATTGTACTGATCGCTTCAATTCTTTGAGCTGTTTCAAAATCTTTCTTCTCTAATTCAAGTTGTAAAGCATTACGTTCGTTGAAATCTTTCAAAATTCTGATCAGGAAAACAATTGAAATAATAAATGCAATAAAAAACGCTACAATAATCAACATTAAACTATAATTCCCGTATCGCTCTGAATTTGCATTACGTTCTACTAAAAGTCCTTGTTCGGTGGCTTCTACTTTCTTAATAACGGCGCGGAGATCATTCATCATTTTTCTGCCTCCATTTAAATCGAAAACCATGGTATCTTTTCCGAGACGTTTTTTGACTATCTGATTGTTTAAGTATTTGAAAAAATTAGCGCGCATCACTCGTAATTCTTCCAACTGTTTTTGTTGAGAAGGATTATCAACGGTCAGTTCTTCTAATTTATCAAAATAAGTGTTTGACTTAGTCTCAGCTTCATTATATCGGTCCACAAACTGTTCGTCACCGGTAATCAAATAACCGCGCATACTGGTTTGCGCTTCTGTAATAATTGCCGAACCCTCATTTAAATTGTAAATAACTTCCTGAGTATGATTGACCCAAAAATTGCTGTGCAATAAACTTTTAATGCTTATAAATGAAGCAACAGAGCTGATTGTAAGTACTAATAATGAAACTAAAGAACTGATTAGCAGATTTCTTTTAAAATTATTCTTCATATTTGTTGATACTGTTTTATTCATATTTTAAAGGAAGTACAATAATAAAACTTGCGCCTTTGCCTACTTCGCTTTTAGCGGTGATTAACCCGTTATGTTTTTCTATGATTTTTTTTGCAATTGCGAGTCCAATTCCGGTTCCTTCATAAGTTTGACGATCATTCAGACTTTGGAAAATGATAAATATGCGGTCCAGATAAATTTCGTCAAAACCAATTCCGTTGTCTTTTACTACAATGCGACAAAACTTTCCATCGGGAGAAGTTGGACTGTCAAATGATTTTTCGGAAATAAACTCCGAAGTAATTTCAATTAAAGGAGGTTCATTTACGCCGGAGAATTTTATCGCATTTCCGATCAGATTTTGAAAAACTTGTCGTAATTGGCTTGGAATACTATCTATTGTTGGAAGTTCAGAGGTTTTGACCGTCGCATTTTTTCTATCAATTAAATAATCAAAATCTGAAAGCACTTCTTGTAAAACCACATTAAGATCTGTAGTTTCTGGTTTAACTTGTGCTGATAATCGCGAATAAGCCAAAAGATCGGTAATCAAAGTCTGCATTCGCTCAGCCGATTTTATCGTTCGGTCAACATAATCGATTGCCTTTGCGTCGGTTGTCAAATAAAGATCTTTGATGATTTTTATAAAAATTTGAATTTTACGTATTGGTTCATTTAAATCGTGCGAAACCACCCAGGCAAATTGCTGCAATTCGTGGTTTTTCATCTCCAATTCTTCATTTTTTAAAACCAGTTCTTTTGTTCGCTCGGCAATTTTAATTTCTAGATTATCCTGAGCTTCTTTTCTAATTTTTATTTCTTTTGAAAGAAGATCTTTTATGCCTTTTAATTCGTTTTGCTGTTCGTAAATCTTAATAAAAGTTTTCACTTTTAGCATCAACAAATCGGTATCTACGGGCTTTGTGATATATTCAACTGCTCCAGTTTCGTAACCTTTAAAAATGTATTTTTTTTCAATGTTTAAAGCAGAAAGGAATATAACCGGAATATCTTTTGTCCGTTTATTTCCGGAGAGAATTTTCACTACTTCAAAGCCGTCAAGTCCCGGCATCTGAACATCCATAATAATGAGGCAGTAATTTGTTTTTAAAATTTTCCTCAGTGCTTCTTCCCCAGATTCGGCCGAATCGACATCAATATTATGCAGCTCTAATGTTTTTTT
This sequence comes from Flavobacterium xizangense, assembly GCF_054075145.1. Taxonomy (NCBI): domain Bacteria; kingdom Pseudomonadati; phylum Bacteroidota; class Flavobacteriia; order Flavobacteriales; family Flavobacteriaceae; genus Flavobacterium; species Flavobacterium xizangense. The sequence goes on from NZ_JBSIPG010000002.1 coordinate 199,406, forward strand.
CAAGGCAATAATATTTGCCTTTATATCGTCTACAATTAATACCATCTGTCTGGGGGTAAAGTTGTTATAAAATAAAATATTTTGGTTTTAAATCCATTGTCGCAAAGGATTTCAAAACATTTAATCCTATTTTGAACAACTTTAGCGCAACTTTCAAATTTATAAAGAAAAGGCAAATAGGTCTTTCATCGAAAACCAAATTCGTTACATAATTCCCATGTTTTGATTAAAATAATATAAAATGATTTATTGAGACAATCAAAAATTTCTTTCGGTTAATTCATTTTCATAAAACGTTTTAAATTAGAATCGAATTGTTTTAAATGAAATTAATATGGAAAAGAAAAAAACATTTCCTGAACAAAAACAGGAACTTCCCGGAAATGAATATCTAATGCATCCAGAGCCTGAAATTATTCGGGAAAATTATACTGGAAGCGGCAAACTTCTTGGAAAGGTCGCTTTTATAACCGGTGGCGACAGCGGAATTGGAAGAAGCGTTGCTGTTCATTTTGCCCGAGAAGGCGCCAACATTGCAATTGTTTATTTAAAAGAAGATAAAGATGCACGATTTACAAAAGAATTAGTTGAAAAAGAAGGACAAGAATGCCTTTTGATAAACGGTGATTTGAAAGACGAAAAATTCTGTAAAAGTGCCGTTAAGAAATGCATCAGTTTATTTAAAAAAATAAATATTTTGGTCAACAATGCTGCGGTTCAGTATCCACAAAACGAATTAGAAAAAATTACTGCCGCACAGCTTCAAAAAACTTTTGAAACTAATATATATCCGTATTTCTATATAACAAAAGCGGTGTTGCCATTTCTAAATGAAAATGATATTATTATCAACACAAGCTCGGTAACTGCGTACCGAGGCAGCGAACATTTAGTAGATTATGCCAGTACAAAAGGCGCAATTGTAAGTTTTACCAAATCGCTTTCGGCTATGCTTGCAAAAAGAAAAATCAGAGTCAACGGCGTTGCACCAGGTCCTATCTGGACACCATTGATTGTGGCCAGTTTCGACAAACTATCTGATTTCGGAAAAGATAATCCAATGGGAAGAGCCGGTCAACCATCAGAAGTTGCACCAGCCTATGTATTTTTGGCCTGCGAGGACAGCAGCTATATTACAGGGCAATTTATTCACATTAATGGCGGAGAATTAGTTGGGGGTTAAAAAAGAAACTTAGTTAGCATCTCAGTCACTGCTATCGGGATAGAACCTTAAAAAAAAATGAGCTACATAGACATCATAGGATTATTTGCCGGAACCTGCATCACATTATCAACAATTCCGCAGATTTTAAAAGTTTGGAAAACTAAGAAAGTAAAGGATATTTCGCTTAAAACTTTTGGAATTCTAACTTTTGGAATTGTTGTGTGGATTATTTATGGTGTTTTGAAAGCTGATCTTCCAATCATAATAACCAATTGTGTTTCTTTATTCCTGAATTTAGTAATGGTCTATTTTATAATTTACTATGAAAAAGAGTAATCTAAGGTGCTAAGATACTGAGGGACTAAGTTTTTTTTTAGAAGCTTAATAACTTAGAATCTTAAAAATAAAAATTCTGAGATACCAAGTTTGCAACTTAGAACCTCAGAACCTCAGAATCTTAGTATCTCAAGATAAAATATATAATGCTTGTTAGCTAGCTAATTTCTGGTTATATAATTTAAACGACCAATGATGTCTGGCTCTGAAAAGTTTGACAGAACTCATTACATCAGAAAAACTCATAGCCGAAATTCGTTTGATTTCGTTAATTTGTTTTACGGCTATATCTACAATTGGATCGAATGTTTTTAAATAATTGAAAGCATGTTGTTCTATTTCCATTTCTACAATATGGCTCAAAATGCTTTTTTTAAGAAGTGTGCCTACAATACCGTTTTCTGACATTGTTTTATATTGCTCAATCTTTTTCGAAATTCTAGAGTTCTCTTTTCCAATGTAAATGTAATTTCCAGAATCGTTTGTAAAATACTGTTTTACCTGAGAAACTAATGGTACATTTGTATTATCCATTGTTGGCATTCCTAATAAAGTAAATTGGATGCGTTTATGACTCTCAAAGTATAAAACACTATTTATAACAGAAGAATTGTTTAAAACTGCCGATTGATTTTTATGCAAAATTTTCTTTTCTCCATTTGAACCAAAACTATGGCATATATTTCCGTCTTCGCAGTACACAAAAAATACTGGCGCCGACTGGAATGCTTCTATACTCAAACTTACATCCTGGTGAAAAACCAAGTCAAAGTGCATAAATAAAATTTTATTATCAAAGCGAGTTCCTTTGATAGAACCTTTAGTCCATTTTGACTGAATCTCTAAATTATAATTATTGTCTTTGGTACTTAGCGTACCATTAAAACTATCTTTAAGATCATTAAAAACAGTATCAAATTCACCATTGTTTAAGTATAGTTTTTTCATTTTAGTTCGGTTTTACAAAGTAGTCAATACTTGATTAGTTTTTATAAAAATGACTTGAATAATATTCTCATTTTCTATAATCCAAATTTCGTATTAATTACAAATCAAACTATTACACAATTTCAGTCAGATATTTCATAATTTTTATTTACATAGATTATAAGATTCTAAGATGCTAAGGTTCTGAGATAATAAAATATACACTGAATGTTTTGCAAAGTTTTAAAAACTTAGTGCCTTAGAATCTTAGCATCTTAGCATCTTTAAAAAAAAACAGCTGCCCCAGAATTAATCTGGAACAACTGCTCCTCAGCAAAATAAAAATACCTATTTATTTTATCTTATGTAAGTTCGCTGATATCGGCGTTTTTTGAATAATTCTTTTTAGGAATATCTTTAAAAAACTCCGCTTCATCTAAGTCAGCCGTAGGACCATATCCTAACAAGTGCGTTCCTTTAATTTGATTCTTTGTTTCGATTACATACAATATTGACATATCATCAGGATCACTCATACCTTCATATCTATGATGGGCAACAATATAAATTTCATCAGGCTGATAAGCATATTTTGAATCAGTATCAATTAAAGAACCGTTCTCAAATAAAAAATTTGCTGTATAGCCTTCATCTTGATATTTCTGAATATAATCGGTTTCGTGTTTTTGCTCTTTTTTCATGATTCTAAATTTGAATTACAATTTCTGCAATCTTGATTAATCAAATTTCATCATACTTCACAAATAAAATTAACTCAAACGATTTTAAAATTAGCTCATTCAAAAAAGCACTTTTTCAGTCCTGAAATTTTTTATTACTTTTAATTTCTAAGTACTTACAAGGTAAAAAGTACTATATTTAATAGATAAAATTTATTTTTTCAACTCCCAGCAAAAACAAATTTTAATGGACAATTTAAGTTACGATTTTCTTTCAAAAGGTGGCGAAATGGGTGCCCTGACCCGTGCCAAAGATTGGAGCAAAACCGCTGTTGGTGCGGTCGAAACCTGGCCACAAAGTCTTCGAACAACTTTAGGTATTCTCCTAAACTCAAAGTTCCCCATGTTTTTATTTTGGGGACCAGAACATATATGCTTTTACAATGATGCTTATCGCCCGAGTCTTGGGAACGAAGGAAAACATCCTGATATTTTAGGACAAAAGGGAGCCGACTATTGGTCAGAAATTTGGGATTTTATTGGTCCCTTAATAACTCAGGTTATGGAAAATGGAGAATCTACTTGGCATGAAGATCAATTGGTTCCTATTTACAGAAACGGAAGTTTAGAAAATGTTTACTGGACTTTTAGTTATAGCCCCGTAATCAATGACGACGGGAAAATTGCAGGTGTCTTAGTTGTATGCACCGAGACAACTGATAAAGTAAATATCCTCAAAAGGCTTGAAGAAAGCAATGAACGCTATCGAAATAATATACTGCAATCACCAAATGCAATGTGCATTTTGAGAGGAAAAGATTTTGTGGTTGAAATTGCCAACCAGTTAATGCTTGAAATTTGGAACCGTAAGGAACACGAAGTTCTTAATAAACCCATTTTTGAATCATTGCCAGAAGCCGCAGGACAAGGTATAGAAGATATTTTATTGAAAGTTTTTACAACTGGCGAACGCTTTACAGCAAATGAACTTCCTGTAAAATTAACCCGAAATGACAAAGTTGTAAATACCTTTATTAACGTTGTTTATGAAGCTCTAAAAGGGTCTGATGGCATAATTTCTGGAATTGTAGCAATTGCAAATGATGTCACGCTTCAAGTCATGGCGCGTAATGCAATTGAAGAAAGCGAAAAGCAATTTAAAAATATCGTACGACAAGTACCACTCGGAATTGCAATTCTCAGAGGTCCTGATCATATTATCGAATTAGCAAATGATACATATTATCAAATTGTAGATAAAACAGAAGAAGAAACGCTTAATAAACCCGTTTTTGACTCGGTTCCTGAAACTAAAGATGCTGTTTATCCGCTAATTTCTAAAGTTTATCAACAAGGAATTCCGTTTTTCACTAATGAATTGCCAGTCATTATAAATCGGTATGGCCGAAAAGAAGAATGCTATTTTAATATCGTTTTTCATCCTTTAAAAGAAGATAATAATGAAGTTTCTGGCGTTATCGTTGTTGGATACGAGGTAACAGAATCAGTACGGGCTAAATATCTTTTGGCTGAACAAGAAAAAGCTTTTAGAAATTTAGTGATGCAGTCCCCTATTGCCATGACAATTTTTAAAGGAAAGGAGCATATTATTGAATTAGCAAATACTACAATGCTCAATGATATCTGGCAGAAAAAAGAAAGTGAAACAATTGGCAAACCCGCATTAGAAGTTTTTCCGGAATTACGAACACAAAAATATCCTAAACTGTTGAACGATGTATTGAACGACGGAAAAATTATTCGCGAAAATGAATCTGTTGCTTACATCAATATTAAAGGCAAACTGGAAAAATTTTATCTTGATTATCAATACACGCCACTTTATGAGCCAAATGGCGAAATTTCGGGTGTAATGATTAATGTCAATAATGTCACAGATAAAGTAGAAACCCGAAAAAAAGTCGAAGATGCAGAAGAACGAGTTCGCTTAGCATCGGAAATTGCCGAAATTGTAACCTGGGATTTAAATGTTCCTACACAAGAATTGATTTATTCTAACAATTTGTTGACGCTTTTTGGTCTTGAAAAAAATAAAAAAGTGACTCGTGCACAGATTTTAAACCAAATTTTTGAGGAAGATCTCCCCATAATTGAAAAAGCATTTGCAAAAGCATTAAAAACAACTATTTACAAATACGAAGCCCGAATCCTAAAACCAGATGACTCTATTGCATGGATCAGAGTTCACGGCAAAATGTTTTTTGACGATTTAAAGAATCCTGTAAAAATGCTTGGAATTGTAATGGATATTACAGACGAGAAAAACAGCCAGGAAGTTTTAATGAAAAGTCAGGAAAAATTCAGACTCCTTGCCGACTCTATTCAGCAATTTGTATGGACCAGTGATGCTATGGGAAATATGAATTATTTTAATCAGTCACTTTACAATTTTTCTGGTCTTTCAAAAATTAATATAAATCAAAATGGTTGGCTTCAGATTATTCATCCAGATGATCGTGAAGAAAATATCAATCGTTGGATGGAATCAATAAAAACGGGAAATGATTTTTTATTCGAACATCGATTTCAACGACATGATGGAAAATACAGATGGTACGCCAGTCACGCAATTCCGCAAAAAGATGCTGATGGAAAAATCCAGATGTGGGTAGGAACAAGTACTGACATTCAAGATCAAAAAGACTCTACAACTTTACTTGAAAAACAAGTTTTACAACGCACAGAAGAGCTGGAAAGCAAAAACAAAGATTTAATAAACATGAATATTGAACTTCAGTCTTTTGCCTATATTTCAAGCCACGATTTGCAGGAACCGCTCAGAAAAATCCAGACTTTTGCCAGCCGTTTGACTGATCTTGACGAACAGAATATTTCAGCCAAAGCCAAAACTTATTTAGAACGTATTGAGTTTTCGGCCAAAAGAATGCAGGCACTTATACAAGATCTTCTAGCCTATTCTAGAACCAATTCAGCCGATAGAACTTTTGTAAAAACTAATTTAAATGAAATTGCAGAAGAAGTGCTAATGGATTTTTCTGATCGTATAGAAGAAAAAAATGCAGTGATTGAACTGCAACCCCTTGGAGAAGGAACTGTAATGCCTTTTCAATTTAGGCAACTGCTTCATAATTTAATTGGAAATGCATTAAAATTTTCACGCAAAGATGTTCCGCCACAAATACAAATAAAAGCACGAAGAGTTATTGGCCATAAATTAAAATTCAAGGTTGATTATCCTGAAAAAATTTATTTTTGTCTGAGAATAAGTGATAACGGAATTGGTTTTGAAGATGCTTATAAAGAGCGCATTTTCGAAGTTTTTCAACGTCTAAACACCGATAGTGAATACTTAGGAACCGGAATTGGACTGGCAATTGTGAAAAAAATTGTCGAAAACCATAAGGGAATTATTAAAGCAAACAGCAAAAAAAACCACGGAGCCACATTTAAAATTTATCTTCCCGAATTATAAAAAAAATACCAGATTCATTTTAATAAATGAATCTGGTACTTCTTTTTCTTTTTGTAAAGAGCTGAGATTATAATTTGTAGACAAAAGTTTTATGATCTGGGACAAACTCTTTCCAGTTTATGGAGAGCGAATGTTCTATAGATTTTACGATATCTTTCATCAAAACTGGCTTTGTAATAAAATAATTTGCCCCTAAAGCAAGACTTTTTTCAATAATACTAGGCTCATTTGAGGTTGAAAAAATGATAATTGGAATGTCACTATTTTCATTAGAACCTTTGAGCTCAGTTAAAACATCAAAACCATTTTTCCCGGGCATATTTAAGTCTAAAAAAATAACATCTGGCTTTGGAGGCGAGTGTGCTATTGCATTTAGTAACTTTTCTCCACCCGAATAGGTTTGCAACACTATGTCTTTTGATAATGATTCGACAGCATCAGCAAAAATGCTTAAATCGTCTTCATCATCATCTGTGTAGAAAATTAACAAATCGTTCATGTAGAATGGGTTAAACTGTTTTTGTAAAGATAAAAAAAATAAGCTCACCAACAATAATATGCTAAAATATTCTGACAAAAACAGCAAATTGAAATCTGATAATTAAAAAATATAATTCTATAAATATTTCCATTTTAAAAATCCCAACTTTACTTAAGTATTTGCAAACAAAACAAATACAATAATTTATTATTTAATTTTTAAAGTAAAAAGCCATGGGAGATCATAAAAACCTTACCGAAGAATTAGCGGTAAATAAAATAAAAGAATTGGCAGAGAATATTAAAACCTGTATGTTCTGTACGTACAACAGCGACCGCCTGCAATCAAGACCAATGTCTGTTCAAAAAATTGATGATTTGGGCAATCTCTGGTTCTTATCAGATCGAAACAGCAGTCAAAATGCTGAAATTACATTAAATCCAACCGTAGAAATATTTTTCTCTGAACCACACGACAAATTCCTGACACTGCACGGATCAGCTACTATTTCTTATGAAAGAGAAATCATCAAAGATTTATATGATCCAATTGTAAAAGTCTGGATGCCTGGCGGTATTGACGACCCCAACTTGAGTGTTATAAAAGTGGTGCCTGAAGATGGTTATTACTGGAATAATAAACATGGGAAAATGGTTGCAATTGCTAAAATGACTGCTGCACTTGTAACCGGAAAAACTATGGATGACGGAATTGAAGGAAATTTGCAATTGCAGTAAATTTTTTTAACAGAAAAAAAATATCCTCATTTTTGTCATTTCGAGGAACGAGAAATCTCCGCAAGTAACTCCGCAATGAGAATCCAATCTTTGTCGAGCTTCTCGTGGAGACTTCTCGTTCCTCGAAATGACAAAACTATGTCTTAATAAAAAATTCTCTTCATCTCTAAAGCATTCAAAATTCCTGCCTCGCTTGCCGTATTATTAAAATATAAAAATCCAGATTTAGAAACGATTTTTGCTTTAATTTCCAAGATTTCATCAGATGAATAACTCGAATAAAACAGTTTTGGGACACCGTGCAGTCGAATATAAATAAGCGGAAATTCCGTAAAAATGGTTTGTGGCAACCCCGGATAACTAACACTACAGAATGTTATATTTTTTTCTAAAAATAAATCCCAAACTTCCTGATTCCACCAGCTTATATGACGAAATTCAATCACGTTTTTGAAATTTAAATCCAAATTCTGAATAATATGCAGCAATCGCTCAGAAGTAAAAGAATAACTTGGCGGAAACTGAAATAAAACACAGGCCAATTTTTCTTTAAAGCCGTCTGCACAACATAAATAAAAGTCATTTAATAAATCTTCACAATCAATAAATTTCCTGATGTGCGTAATTTCTTTTGGCACTTTTACAGAAAAAAAGAAGTTTTCTGGTGCTTTTTTATACCAATTTCCAAAAATTCTTAAAGTTGGAAATTTATAAAAACTTCCGTTGAATTCGTACGTATTAAAATGCTGGCAATAAAAATCAAACCATTTTGATGACGGCAGATTTTCAGGATAAAAAATGCCTTTCCAAAATCGGTTATTAAAGCTTGAGCATCCTATTAAAATATCATTTTTCATGTATGAAGCTGTTGACAATTAGTACAGAAAAAAGTTCGGCGGTTCTTTTTTCCTGTATATTTTCGTATGAGAGGCAAATTACAGCGAAGGCAGGTATTTTTTGTATAAGCAAGCCAATGTTTCTTTAACTCGAACTTTTTTTTCCAATATAAAAATTCAAAACTGTAAATAGAACATTCGGAGATAATTTCAGCAATTTTTTCAGGCGGAATTTTCCCTACCAGCGATTCAGGATGAACAAAACACCGGTACAAAACTTCATTTTTAATAATATTCCCAACTCCCGAAAATATATTCTGATCTAAAACAGCATCACAAATCATAACTTCCGGAATTTTATCCAGGCTTTCTTTTGCTTTCTTTGGATTCCAGTTTTCATTCAGCACATCTTCACTCCAATCATAATATTGATTTATATCACCTTCGAGAATTTTAATGGAACAAGTATAAAAATTGATTTCGCCATTAGCAAACTTCAAATGCATTCTCGGCTTGCTTTCCTTTTGTTCGTTAATCCTGTAAGTACCAAACATCAGCATGTGAATTTTTACTGTAAATTCTTCAAAACAGATCAAAAAATGCTTTCCCCAAGTTTTAAATGAAAGAATTTTCTTATCTTTTAAACGCTGAATATCAGCACTGCTATTTCCAGAAACTTCAATTATTTTTTTTCCTGAAAACTGCTGTACTTCTTCTTTTAAAATCAATATAGATGGACCTTCGGGCATAAATTTTCTTTTTAAATTAAAAAAAAGCGCAGTTTAAAAACTGCACTTTTATATTCTAATTTTACACCTACTCTGCTTCGGCAGCTTCAAGATTTACGGCATTTACAGCAACTTCGGTCAATAATTTATCGGCTCCTTTTTCTTCATCAAGTGTTAACTCTAATAAAGAAGCAGCTTCTTCTAAACCAAGCGTTTCAGCAAATTGTCTCAAAGTTCCATAAGTGGCAATTTCGTAATGCTCAATTTTCTGGCTAGCGGCAATAATTCCAGCATCTCTTACAACTCCAATTTCAGTTTCTTCAAGAACTCCTTTTCCTTCTTCAATCAAACCTTCCATTGCATCACATTTTTTTGCTGTGGCTTTTTTCCCAATTAGCTCAAAAATTTTCTCTAAACGCGTTACATGCTCTTCTGTCTCAACCAAATGATTATTGATTGCCGAAATCAATTCTTCTGATGTTGCGTTCCTAGCCATTACTGGAAGTGCTTTCGTTAAAGCCTTTTCTGCCCAATAGATATCTTTCAGGCCATCTTCAAATAATTCTGTCAAACCTGCAGCAGCATTTGATTTTGGTTTTGTGACACCTCTTTTCACTTCCTGCTTTGCAGTTGTTTCTGTTTTTTTATTCACAGTTTTCATGGTAATTTTTTTTAATGATTAATAGAAAATAAAATTAACATTCGAGTTTCTTACAGGGTTATACGATTTTTTAATAAAATTCTATTCTACACATCTGATAATTATACAATTACACTAGACAATTCTATAAAGAATTCTCTTGCATTTAGAATTAGATTTGTTTTATAGAAATTATAAAAAACTGATATTATGAATACTATAAATAGAAATAACAGCATTCTTAACAGAAACCCAAACACCAACAGAAATACGGTGATGAACGAGGAACTTTATGATTTAAATGATCAAAAAGAGACCGATAACAGTATGGAAGAAACTGCAAATCGTGGTTATACAGTACGAAATGGACATAATCCAGACAAACCAAATCCTGATGAAAACTCTATTGATTATAGCGACGATGATTTAGATGACCTAGATGATGATTTTCATACTGATCGTGACTTAGAAGACAATAATGATGACGTCTATGAAGTTGAACTAGAAAACGACGATGATTATATAGACGAAGATCTTGACGAAGAAGAAGAAGAAAACGACGAGTTTGATAATCCTGCTGACACTTTTGAAAACGACTTTAATGAAACCGAAGACGATTTGGAGGATTTAGAAGATGATGACGAAGATGACGATGATTTTAATAACGAAGATGATGATAACGATGATGATACTACTTATGTTGAGGACGATGTTCAGGAAGATGATGACGCGTACTCAGATGACGATTTAAGAAAATAAAGTTTAAATTTTAAAGAAGAAAAGCCGTTAAGATTAGATATTCTTAACGGCTTTATTTATGTTTTTTATTGCGTAAATCAGATGTCAATTTTAGTTTTAATCGCCTATTTTTTCAAGCGTTGGAATATCGTCCATTTTTTGAAGACGCTCAGTTAGTCCCGCTCTGGCTTCGGTCAATTCAAGTTCTGCTTTGCCTAATTCTTTATACCATTCTTCATTTCCCGTTGAGGCGTTCTCAATTTTTCGCATAATTTCATAAATCTCACCTTCTGCTTCCATTACTTGCAAACGCTTGTAATACGTTAGGCTTTCTGTCATGTGTGCGAGCGCAATCATTGCCGTCAAAAACGGATGATTGTTTGTTACATTCACATCTTTAATTTTTCCGTGCTCCAATTCGACTTTTAAGGCATAAGCAAATTCTTCCATATTAAATTCTGCATATTTGCTTTCGGGATTCAAATAAGCCTTAATTGCCTCAACATTATTCATTGTCGAAAGATCGACTTCGGTGTGTTTATCATCCATTAAATCTTTATAAACCACATTTGCAATTGCTCGTGCTTCAGCAGTTGTTGGGTTATTTTGAGGGTTTTCAAAATCACGAACCGACCAATCCCAGTTTTGAGGATGAACAGGTTTGATATACTTTTCACAAAAATCTGTCACATCATTTTTCAAGCTTACCATTTCGTCTTCTCTTTTTACGTAGACATCCTGATAAGCACCGCTTTTCGTTCCCATAATTGCTATTTTTTTAAAAGATAAACGACACAAAATACCAAGATATAATTGTGTCGTTTTTATTTGATATACTTACTGAGATTCTTGGTTTACACACTTCTTCGGCCACTTATAAGCGAAATGATAAATAAAACCAGGAATATAAAAAATAAAACTTTTGCTATACTAGCTGCTCCAGCGGCAATACCACCAAAACCAAATATTCCAGCAATTATTGCCAAAATAATAAATATGACTGTCCAACGTAACATAATAATTGATTTTTAGTTAATAACGATTTGTATGTTTCTCAAATTTCATGCTTTTAAAGGAGATGCATTAACTCTAAACAATTTATTTCTAGCTCTATAAATGGTTACTTACAGCAAATTGACCTGATATTTTTCAATCAATTCTGCAAAGACCGTTTCAGAGCGAGAGAAGTATTTTTTATTGCTACGACTCTTTTTTACTTTGTCAAAATAAGGCTGAATTGATCCGTCTTCATAAGTCGAAACCAATAGCGGATGAACGTAATAATTTTTGCAAACATTTCTTGTGTTGCCAAGCGCTTCGGCAGTGGCATCGTATGCGATCAAAATATTTTTTTTAATTTCTTTTTCGTCAGATGAAACTCCGATTTCCATTAAATTTTCAAAGAATATTATCGAAGCTGCCCAGGTTCTAAAATCTTTAGCGCTGAAATATTCGCCCGAAATCTGATGCAAATATTCGTTGACCATATGACTGTCCAGAACTTTTCGCTCTCCATTATTATCATAATATTTAAAAACTTCCCAACCCGGAATTTCTTCACAGCGACTCACCAACTTTATTAATTGTTTGTTTCGGGTTGTAATGGTATGTTGTTTTCCTTTTTTTCCGATGAATTCAAATCGGAGCGAATTTTTATTGATGTTGATATGTCTTTTTCGCAAGGTTGAAAGCCCATATGATTTATTGTCTTTAGCATATTTTTCATTTCCGATTCTAATATGCGTTTCTTCCATTAACCGAATTACGAGCGCTATAACCTTGTTTTTAGACCATTCTTTTTGTTCTAAATCCTGATCAACTTGTTTGCGTATCGCAGGCAGTTTTTGTCCAAATTCAGCGATTTTATAAAACTTGGTCTGATTTCGGATTTGATTCCATTTTGGGTGATAACGGTATTGTTTTCTGTTTTTTACGTCTAAACCAACAGCCTGTAAATGTCCGTTTGCTAAATCTGAAATCCTGACATTTTCCCAAGCCGGCGGCAAAACCAAACTATTGAAGCGCTTTAATTCGCTTTTCTGTTTGATATATCGTCCATTCTTTTTATAAACAAATCCATCCTTTTCCTGCAATCGCTCAATTGGCAGTTTTTGATTGCTGACATAAACCAAATCCAATTTTTCAAGTACCAAATGTGGAGACTTGATTAACTGATTCATAAGTTTTTGCTGAGCGATTTTTGCAGGCATTGGTTTAAATTTTAATTGTTTCGTAAAGAATTAATAAGCGCTTTTTTGTTCATATAGGAACGGCCTTTTATTCCAACTCTGATGGCTTGTTTGAGCAATTCCTCTTTTGTCCATTCTTCGTACGGCTTTGCCTTTCCGCCTTTTACTCCTGCATCTGTCGTATTGGCAATTCGGGCCGATTTCTCTTTGCTGTATCCTTTTTCTACTAAAGCCTGATACTGCTTTTCATTTTTAATTCTTGGATTAGGCATGACTTCTAGTTTTATATTAATGATTTAAGATGTATGGTAATTCAAAGTTCCCAAAAAGGAAGATTTTTCTGTTATATAATTTCTGATTTAACTTTCATAATTTGAGTTAGTTGTAGGTCATAAAGACGAAACTTAAAAGTTGAAAGTCGAAAGTTGGAAAGTCGAAAGTTCAGAGCAAAAAAAATCCCAATTCTTTTGGAATTGGGATTTTGTAATTTAAATAGGGAGATTATTTAACTTTTTTAAAACTAAATAATTTTTCCTTTTTTATTTGAGTTTCATAAGAAATATCAAATCCTGTTTTATCTGCTTTCAATGTCAGCAGAGAAATTTCATCTTTTTTAGTTTTCTTTCCTTTAATAATTATATCAGTGCCAAAATAACCTTTAAACTCGATTTCCAGATTTGTCTTTTTGATTTTGTATTCAATTTTGGTAACTATAAAATCTGCTTTATTTTTAATAGATGCGGGATTTAGTATTTTAATTATTTTTTGATCAAAACCTAAAGAAACCCCTTGTGTGCCAATCTCTATTCTGCCACTTCCTTCTTCATTATCTCTATCGATAAGCTCCTCAAAAGTAACAGGAAATGAAGCAAATTTCTCTCTTAAATTCACATTGAATCTTAAAAACACTCCCGAATTTAAAAAGTTATACTCACGCACAGAACTTGGTACAACTTTAAAGGCATAAAAGCCACTAGATTTACTTGTAGATGTTTGTACGTCGCCCACATAAATGGTTTTAGTGGCAACTTTTAATTCTTCTCTAAAATAATTAAGCTCCGGACTAAAGAGAGATTCATCAGGATCATTTAAAAAGAAATCTGTAAATCTTGGATAATAGGCTTGCGCAGAAATATTAAGATTTAAAAGAAACAATACAAAAAGGAAAAGTTTTTTCATTATTAAATTAATTAGCTCCAGCTCATATTTATTAAAACTCTATTTCCTTCTATTTCAACTTTTCCTCCCAAGGCATCACTATCTCTTGGATGAATTTCATATGTTTTAATTCCATTTTTTATTTCAGGTTTGACATTTTTAAAACCTCTGCTTTTTAAAATCCAATTTTTAATTGCAGGTTTAGAACTTGTAAATTCAATAATAAATTGTCTTGTAAACATACTTCCTCTTTTTTCCAGATGAAAAATAACAGCATCTTTAGGAAGCTCATTTAATTGTCCCCAGCTTAATGAGGCATTAATCGCATCTTTTTTTTGCCAAGGCATAACAAATGACGAAAAGAAATTTAAGTACAGAAAAAACATTCCTAAAAATAGTACTACAGCAAATACCTTAATTATTTTCATTTGAAATTGAATTTATGCTAAACAATTAATCACATTTTCTTTCCACCAAATCACCAGTTTTTTCATCTAATTCCAGACAAGTTTTCTTTATTAAAACCATTTTATTATTCACCACTTTATATTCAGCATTCATGTGACTGCTGCCCGCACAACATTGATTATGCTCATAAATTCTTTTAGCTTTAGAATCAAACTCTAAAGAAGTTCCGCTAAAACTGCTCTGAAAATATTTTTTTGTTTTTGGATTGTAAAGAATATACAAACTTGATGTATTTGGTCCAGCATAACTGCTTTCAAAAACAGAAAAGTCAGGAATTCCGTCAAAATTATAATCGTCGATACTTATGTTGTTCAATCCCCAAAGCTGACATTCTAAATCTATTTTCTGAATCAGTTTATCTGTCTTTTTTTCAATGATTTTTACGCCAGTAACTTGGGCATAAAAACTACCTTTTTCCTTCGACACAATCAACTTGAAATATTTGTCCTTAAAGGATTCAGGTTGCAGAATTTCTCTATCTATCCATTCAACATTATCGCCATAATCGATCACAAATTCTTTCGATAAAGTAATTTTGAGTTCTTTTCCTGAATTTAAATCTTTCCATATTCCATTTAACTGTTGGCTTTTTTCATTATAATTCTGAAAAGTTAATTTTGCAGTTTCCTTATTCGTTTTATCTTTTTCGGTGAAAACCAAAGTCTTTCCAGTAAGTTTGGCGCTTAATACAATTGGAGTGTCAAAATTAGAATAAGCATAAATTGCCGTTCCTACTCCATCAGAATAAAGATAGGTCACAAATTCTATTGGATATTTATCGATAAATCCAGTGTAGCTTATTTGGGCAGAAAGAAAAGTTGTTGCGAGAAGAAATAGTAAGGCAATTTTTTGTTTCATTTATTGGGGATTAATTTCAGGAAATTATTTTCTTTTTTTTGCGAATACTTTTCTTTATTAAAACTTTTTCTTCATCAGCATTATCTTTTCGTTTATTTATTTCTATTTCATCTTTTTTCAGTTTTAAATAAGTTAGAAAAGAGATACTCAATACGATAAAAGCTATAAATATGGTTCCGTTTCCATCTATTGTTTCAGTAGAAATTCCTCTTTTCCCAAATACTAAACTAGTGGAAGAAATTTCAAACACCTTCATAATTATACCACCAGAAAGGAAAAATAATCCGACGAACAAGCATAGTTTAAAAAAGATTTTCCTTGAATACATACATTAATAATTGATTTAGTGCTAATATATAATTTTCATTTAATAATAGCATCCAAATCATATAACAATCTCTAAAAATCCTGTAAGGCATTTCTCCTGCTTCCTGAATAATTTTACATCATAACATTCAAACTATTAAAATCATGAAAAAGATACTATTAGCCGGAAAAGTAATTTTAGGAGCAGGACTAATTATTATATTCTTGAATTCTTGCAAAAATGAAACGAAACAAGAAGATCCAAAAGAGGTTGCGGAAGATGCTAACGAAGCCAAATTTGACTCAATTGACAACAAAGAAGATGATTCTGAGTTTTTAGTGGATCAGGCTGAAATTAATTTGGCTGAAATCGAAATTGGAAAATTGGCACAACAAAAAAGTACTAATCCTGAAGTGAAAAAATTCGGAAAAATGCTGGTTGATGAACATACTAAATCGGCTTCTGAAGTTAGTGCTTTGGCAAAAGCCAAAAACTTTACACTACCAACTTCTTTAACTGAAGAAGGTCAGGATGAATACAATAAACTAAGCGAAAAATCAGGTGTAGATTTTGACAAAAAATTTGCCGACATGATGATCGACGGTCACGAAAAAGCAATCAAAAAACTTCAGAAAGCTTCTGAAGATGCGACTGATAATGATGTTAAACTTTGGGCATCAAATAATATTGCTGGTTTAACAGCGCATTTGGAACATGCTAAAATGCTGAAACAGAATTTAGACAAAAAATAAAATAGATTTAATTGGTTATTATTTATTTAAACGAAGATTCTGAGATTCTGAGATACTAAGTTAAGTGAGCATCTAAGAACCCCAAATCTTTGCTAAAAACCCCTCAAGAGTTGAATTGCTTGAGGGGTTTGTTTTTTTAGTGGCTAAGATACTAAGGTTCTAAGGTGCTAAGTTTTTTTTTCTTAGAACCTTAGCATCTTAGTACCTTATTTCCCAGCTATTTTCTGTAGATGTTCTGGATATCTTGAGCCTTCGATTGTTATTTTTGAAGCTGCTTCGTTGATTTCTAAAAGATCAGTTGCAGAAAGTTTTAAATCTAATGCGCCAAGATTTTCTTCTAGACGATGCAATTTTGTTGTTCCAGGAATTGGTGCAATCCAAGGTTTTTGAGCTAAATTCCACGCTAATGCAATTTGTGCATTTGTTACGCCTCTGTCGGCTGCCATTTTTGATAATAATTTAACAAAAGCTTGGTTTGTTTTTCTGGCTTCGGGAGCAAAACGAGGTAATGAATTTCTAAAATCAGAACTGTCGAATTGTGTATTCTCATCAATTTTTGCAGTAAGAAAACCTCTTCCTAACGGACTGAAAGGCACAAATCCGATCCCGAGTTCTTCTAATGTTGGGAAAATTTCTTCCTCCGGAGTTCTCCACCAAAGTGAATATTCGCTTTGCAGTGCTGTAACTGGCTGAACGGCATGCGCACGACGAATGCTTTCTGCTCCCGCTTCTGAAAGTCCAAAATGTTTTACTTTTCCTTCCTGAATTAAATCTTTTATAGTTCCTGCTACATCTTCGATAGGAACATTTGGATCAACACGATGCTGATAATACAAATCAATCACATCTATATTCAGTCTTTTTAATGAACCTTCGATGCTTTTTCTAATCCATTCAGGACGGCTATCTAATCCTTTTTTAGAATCGCCCTCCAAAAAACCAAATTTCGTAGCAATTACAATTTTATCGCGAAAGGGCGCTAAAGCTTCTCCTAAAAGTTCTTCGTTTAAATGTGGTCCATAACATTCTGCTGTATCAAAAAAAGTAATTCCTTTTTCATACGCTGAACGCAAAAGACTTATCATTTCTTTTTTGTCATGAGCAGGTCCATATCCAAAACTCATTCCCATGCAGCCAAGTCCCAATGCTGAGACTTCAAGACCGCTATTTCCTAGTTTACGTGTTTGCATATTTTTAAAGTGCCAAGATGCTGCTCTAAGTTTTTTTCTTGTCTTAAATCTCAGCAGCTATTTAATTTAAATTTAAAAATTGCCAAAGTTTAAAAATTCTAATTTCTTAGCATCTCAGAACCTTAGCAACTTAGTATCTTATTTCAAAGAAGCCATATCAATTACAAAACGGTATTTAATATCCCCTTTTAATAATCTTTCATAAGCGTCATTCACTTCGTTTACGCCGATTAATTCGATGTCTGCAGTAATGTTGTGTTCCGCACAAAAATCAAGCATTTCCTGAGTTTCGGCAATTCCTCCGATAGCTGAACCAGCAAAACTTCTTCTTCCTAACAAAAGGCTGAATGATGTTACAGGAAGTGGTTCCATTGGGGCGCCAACAAGCGTTAGAGTTCCGTCAACTTTTAGTAAATTTAAGTACGAATCAATATTGTGCTCTGCTGAAACGCAGTCCAAAATGAAATTCAGGCTTTTTGCATGTTTTGCCATTTGCTCCGGATCTGTAGATAAAACTACTTCATCAGCGCCAAGTTCTTTTGCAGCTTCAAATTTAGATAGCGATGTTGTGAAAACCACCACATGAGCTCCCATAGCTTTTGCTAATTTGATTCCCATATGTCCTAAACCACCAATACCAACAATCCCCACTTTTTGTCCAGGTCCAACTTTCCAGTGTTTTAATGGTGAATACGTTGTGATTCCAGCGCAAAGTAATGGCGCAACTCCTGCAAGATCCAGTTTATCAGAAATATGCAATACATAATTTTCATCCACTACAATACTTTGAGAATATCCTCCAAAAGTATGTCCGCCCAAATGTTTGTCTGGCGAATTGAAAGTCAATATGTTTCCTTCATCGCAATATTGCTCCAAATCATTTTTGCAATGATCACATTCTCTGCAAGAATCAACCATACAGCCAACTCCGGCTAACTGACCAACTTTGAAGTTTTTAACATGATCACCAACTTTCGTAACGCGTCCTACAATTTCGTGTCCTGGCACAATTGGATACATTGTTCCGTGCCACTCATTTCTCGCTGAATGCAAATCAGAATGACAAATTCCGCAGTACAAAATTTCAATTTCTACGTCATGCGCCTGTACAGCTCTTCTTTTAATATTTAATGTTTTTAACGGTGCTTCGGCAGCTTCAGTACCAAAGGCTTTGATGTCTTTTGTTTCCATAATTATATTTTGTTGTTTTTTGAAGTTTGAAGTTTCAGGTTTTGGAACGACTAAAAGTTGCACGCAGATTTGGCAGATTTAAACAGATTTATTTTATATCAAATTGATAATATGAAAGTTACAAAAATATTTCTTCATTACTATCAAAATAAATCATTCCAAAATATGCAAAAAAAAACTTAGTATGTCAGAACCTTAGTATCTTAGTGTCTAAAAAAAATCAAGCTTTTTGAAAAGAAAAATATTCTTCGTCTGTTACTTTTTCAAGCCAAGTTCCAAAACCTTTATCAACTTCTGTAATAATAGCGATGTAAGAGAATTTATTGAATGGAGTTGCTCCGTACCAATGTTCAACGCCCGGTAAAATAGTCACTACTTCGTCTTTCTGAAGCATTCTGATTTCGCTTCCTCTTTCCTGATAATAACCAGTTCCGCCTGTAGCAATCAACATTTGAAGACTTACATTGCTGTGCCAGTTGCTTCGTGCGCTTGGTTCAAATGAAACTTCTTTGATTACTGTATTTTCAGGATGAATTTCGCTGGTTTGCTTTTTATATGACACTTCACCTGTCATATAAGTATTTGGAACTTTTCCTTCTTCGGTCACTGTGGTGTATTGTGTCGACATAATTTAGTTGTTTTAGGTTAATAATTATTTTAAAAGTTATTGTAAACTATCTTTCGATAGCAAAATCAAAGTGTCTAACCTCTTTAAAAAGAGATTTCGGATTTATTTATTCTTTAAAATTTTATATTATTTTATATCAAGCATTTAAAACTAAACCGTAAAGCTGGGACCTCGCTTTTATGAAGTATTTTTTAATCTTTAAAAACCGATAAATGATTTGTTTATTAATCTGGGACAAATGTAGTGCAATACTAAAGTCCAGAAATAACAATATTCAAACAAAAAATTATGAAAATGAAACAATTTACATTCTCAACGATTTTGGAACCGTTCCTGTAAGTCTTTTAAAATAATTATTAAAGTAGCTCGGATATTCAAATCCTAGCGAATAACCAATATCTGAAATACTCCAGTCTGTATGCTGCAAAAGTGCTTTTGCTTCGTTAATAACTCTTTCTGTAATATGCGAAGTGGTTGGTTTTCCTGTGACTTCTTTAACCGAACGATTTAAGTGATTTACGTGTACAGCAAGACTTTGCGCATAATCTTGAGGTGTTTTTAATAAAAGAGGCTGATCTTTTGTTTCAATCGGGAATTGTCTTTCTAATAATTCCAAAAACAAAGAAGTGATTCTGGAAGAAGCATTTTTCGGCTTGAAAAAGTTTTCCGAAGGTTGCATTTTCATAGATTCATGCAAAATCAGATTGATGTAATTGCGCATCAAATCATCTTTAAACGCATAATCCGTTTCATATTCCTGAATCATTTTTTGAAACAATGAATCTATAAAACCCTTTTGATCAGCTGTTAAAGAAAATATTGGCGTTCCTCCTATTTTAAACAACGGCGATTCGTGAAGTGCTTCTGAACGTTCTTTTGATTTTAAGAATTCTTCTGTAAAAACACATGCATATCCCTCATACTCTCCTGAAATGGTTTCCCATGAATAGGGAATAATTGGATTACCGAAAAACAAAATCGTACCGTCTGTTTCTATTCCGCGGTCAGCATATTGTATGATACTTTTACTTGTATTAATACAAATTTTGTAAAAATCCCTTCGGCTATAAACAGGAATCTTGCTTTGATCTCCATTTATTTGATAAACCTTAAAACCTTTCAGTTGTAAATCTGAAGTAAAATCGCAATTATTAATATTTCCTGTCTGATTATTCATTTTGCAAAGTTATGAAAATCAAATAATATTATTTTGTTATTTTTTTGTTTCTGGTTTCAGCTTCACCGCAAAGCACGCAAAAAAAATATAAAAATCTCACAAAGGCGCAAAGACGCAAAGTTTTATTTGCTTTGTGTGCTCTGCAGTTAAAAAAACTAATTCTTTAAAATCGCAGATCGTAATCCTTTCGCGGAAGCGGATAAAATAACTTCTTTGGCATTATCCTCTTTTTGAATGATAATTTGGGCGTAGCCGTTAAAAAGTTTTCTTTTCCAAGGTTCAGCTGGTGTTACAACCTGAATAATTCCAGGATCTGTATTCATGACATCCCAGTCTTTTACTTTTTGCAATGGCGTTGCGGCAATATGAATTATGTTTTTACCTTCTTTCAAAATAGCCGAATCCAAAATATATTTCTGCAAATCTTCAGGACTTGGATTTACTTTATTTCCGTTAATAAAAACAACCGTTTCAACTCCAATTTTTTTGTAAAAGAAACTTACAATATTTGATTTCGAAATAGTATTCAAATCAAATTCTCCTTTATAAATATAAGACGGCGCCTGATTTTTATAATCACGGTCTTTAAAGGCTGTTTTCCAATCGTTTTCAGGATAATTTTGTAATTCTTGAGGCAAATTAACTGTCGATCCTTTTTGTTCTTTAAAATTGGTTATTGCAACTAATAAAACATCATCAATAAACTGATCTTTTTCCAATGAAGTCGGATCGCCATTTCCTACACCTAAAATCTTTCCGCCTTTTATTGAAAACATGATTTTATCATTTGCTGTTGGAATATGTAAACCATTTTTGTCTGTAACTTCAACCGAAACAACTGTTACTTTTGCATTGGAAAGATTTTCTTTATCTATAGAAAGTTTAATATTTTCAGGTTTTTCAGTCGTTTTCTGGATTTCAGTTAAGACTTTTTTTCCATTTTTATAACCAACAGCTTCCAAAGTTCCAGGAGTATAATTGACTTTCCATTCCAAATGACCGTTCAATTCCATTTTATTTTTACCAAGACTTTTTTTATTTACGAAAAGTTCGACTTCATCACAATTCGATTGTACCCAAACATCGATTTCTCTACCTTCCATCCCAGTCCAATTCCAATGTGGCATAATGTGCAAAACCGGTTTGTTTCCCCACCACGATTTCAGATAGAAAACATTGTCTTTAGGAAAACCGCAAACATCCATCATTCCGAAATACGATGTTACCGATGGCCAGCCATAAGGCGTTGGCTCTCCGCGATAATCAAATCCTGTCCAAATAAACATTCCTGCCAAATAGGGCCTTTCATCATAAAATTTCCAACCTTCTTCAATACTATAAAAAGTGGGTCTAGGTTTTTGGTCGTAAGCACTTTTATAATGTTTGACATCGTCTGTAAAATAAACGCCACGTGTTGCAAAAGTGGAACCTTCTTCTGTTCCCATTCCGGGTTGTTGTTTGAATTCATTTCTGTGCGCGTCAATATCACCATTTCCCAGATAATTATAGCCCATAATCTCTACTACAGATGAAATTCCGCTTTTAAATCCGCTGCTGATTCCAACTGTTACAGGTCTTGTCGAATCGATGCTTTTGACAAAATTCTGCATCACATTTGTAATTCTTTCGCCCACGATATTTCCTTCAACATTCCATTCTTCATTTCCAACCGACCAGCAGAAAATACTTGGATGATTTCGATCGCGTTTTATCATTCGTTCCAAATCATTCAAATGATAATCGTTAATTCCCATTAAACGGGTTTCATCAATTACAAGCATTCCTAGTTTGTCACAAGCGTCCAAAAGTTCAGGAGTTGGCGGATGATGCGAGCAACGATAGGCATTAGAACCCATTTCTTTTAATTTCTGAATCCTATAATACTGAATTTCGTCTGGTAAAGCCGTTCCAATTCCGGCATGATCCTGATGATTGTTGGTTCCTTTTAATTTTAAAGATTTTCCATTCAGAAAAAAACCTTTTTCTGGATCAAACTTAACGGTTCTAATTCCGAAAGAAGTTTCGTAAATATCTATTAGTTTTCCGTTTTGCTTAATTTGAGTTTCTAAACTATATAAATTTGGATTATCAATATCCCACAAAAGCGGATTTTTCACATTTAATTTTGAAGCACAAACATTGCTTTTATAAAATTCAGAAGTATTCATGTTTTCCGAAACACTTGCAATTTGTTTTCCTGAAGCATCAAGAATTGTCTGAATTATTTCAATCGAACCTTTATAATTTCCTTTATTTTCAATTGCAACTTCAGCACTAATTTCTGCTTCATTATTTTTTATTTCCGAAGTGACATATGTTCCGTTTGTCTTAACATGAATCGGATTTGTTTTCTGCAGATAAACATGTCTGTAAACACCTGCACCTTCATAAAACCAACCTTCTTCCATTGAGGCATCGGCACGAACAACTATCGTATTTTCTCCGCCATAATTTACATAAGCCGTAACATCATATTCAAATCCGTTGTAACCGCTTTCTTCTGTTCCGAGATAATAGCCGTTAAAAAAGACTTTTGAATTTCTGAAAACACCGTCGAATTTCAATGAAATAATTTTATCATTATCGGTTTCTGGGATCTTGATTTTTTTTCTATACCAACCGATGCTTTTCTCCGGAAAACCTTTTCCCGACGTTTTAAATCCGTGACTGAAACTTCCATTTTCACTGAAAGACTGTTCAACTGCCCAATCATGTGGCAAATCGAGTTTGCGCCACGCACGGTCATCAAAATCTTTAGCCGCCGAACCGTCTCCAAAGCCTGTTTTTGTCAAATACGAAAAATAGCCTGTTGCATGTCCAAAATCTTTTTCGGTATCAAATAAATGTCCGAATGAAAATCGCCAGTCTTTATCGATCAAAATCAATTCTCTGTGCGATTTCTTTTGGGCGAAAGCCAAAAATGAAATCAAAAAAACAAAAACAAAAAAGGCTTTTTTAAGACAAGAATTTCTCATGAAAATAGTTTGAGGATAGTTAGAAAATATAAAATTAGGCTTTTGAAGGTACTTAAATCAATAGTATTTTATCAAAATCATAAACAATTATCCTGTTAGACCCCATCAAAAATGGCTACTAAAATTTAGAATCATTCTATTGGCTATACATTCTGAAATAATTTTCTTTTGGTGTAATTTTATACTAAAATAAAAAAAACAAAGATTACTATGAGTGTTATAAAAGATGAAAAAAAGCTTCTGAGCGTCATAAAACGTATCGATGAAAAGATCGATAAGAATAATGACCAAAAGATTCTTGCCTTTTTTGAATCTCTTGGATTAACTGAAAGAGAAGATGTTCCTAAGAATTTTCTGGACTGGGAAACGATTCTGATTGTCGTACCCGACCGCCACATATCGCATGAACTGAAATATTATAAATTCTCTATATCAAGGCTCTTTTTTGTAACCAATCCGTATGCTGACAAAATTCACATTTATGATTTTGAGGAATGGAAAAATGTTACGCGAAACAAATCGCAATTTCAAATTAGAGAAATGATGAAAACGAGTTTTGGAGGTGTCAAAAAGGCAAATACAGAAAACGAATAATTAAAAAAGTCCCTAATGAGGGACTTTTTTTAGTTTCAGGTTTAAAGTTTCAAGTTGAGATGCTTTGCGCGATATATAACCGCAAAGAGCACAATCCCGATAATTATCGGGAACGCAAATTTTATCATATTTTAGGCACAACCTGAAACCTGAAACTTGAAACAAATTATTTAGTCAATAAACCATTAACCATATCTTCTAAAGCTTTTCCGTGAATATTTTTAGCTAAAATAATTCCGTTTTTATCAATTAAAAAATTCAATGGTACGGATTGAAGCATATAAGCACTCACAACTGGTGAACTCCAATATTTTAAATCGCTTACGTTCGTCCAAGGCAGTTTTCCTTTTGCAATTGCAGCTGTCCATAAAGGCTTTTTTGTATCCATTGAAACACCATAAATAAATAATTTCTCTGGATAAGCATTATGCAGTTTTAATAAAGCTGGTTGTTCTTTGATGCAAGGTCCGCACCAGGAAGCCCAGAAGTCAACTAATACTAAAGCGCCTCTAAATGACGAAAGCGATACGACATTTCCTTTTGGATCTGGAAGCTCAATTTCTGGAGCAATATCGCCAACATCTACACCTACAACCTGTGCTTTTGAACTGGTTATTACACAACATAAGAATCCTAGAACTAGTAAAGTTTTTTTCATAATTGATTAAGTTTATTTGTAATATTTGGGACTATATGTTTATTTAAAATTATAATTTATAAGTATTGAACAATCGGGACAGCCAACTTTCTTTGTATTCATTTGAATCTTCTATTAATAAATCAACTCCAAATCTCTCCTTTATAAATTGAAAATTTGCTATAATATTAGCAAGAAAAAATCATCAACCCTCTCTTTTTTGTAAACAAATATAAATTTTCTTTACTAAATTCCTCACCAATTCTCCTTCTTCATCATAAAAAAATCCTAAATATTTCTATTTAAATTGATATATCGGGAAAAGTCGATATATTTGCATCATGGAAAATATAGAACTTTTTAAAGCCCTTTCAAACAAGTCCAGATTGCAAATGCTGGAATGGCTGAAAGAACCTGAAATAAACTTTCCCAGTCAGCTGGAACATGGCGGATTTGAGCACGGCGTTTGCGTGGGACAAATTCAGGCTAAAGCTGGTTTGACACAATCTACAGTATCTGAATACTTGTCTATTTTGCAGCGCGCTGGTTTTATCGAAGCCAAACGTGTTGGGCAATGGACTTATTATAAACGCAACGAAGGTGCCTTTGAAGCACTCAGTAAATTAATTCAATCTAATTTGTAAAATTACTATGAGTACAAACAACCTGTTTTCAGAATTTAACTTAAAATCGTTAAACCTGAAAAACCGAATCGTAATGGCGCCAATGACGCGCTCTTTTTCTCCAAACGGAGTTCCAACTGACGAAGTAGCCACTTACTACCAAAAAAGAGCTGAAGGCGAAGTTGGTTTAATTTTATCTGAAGGAACTGTAATCGACAGACCTTCATCATCAAACGATGCAAACGTTCCACATTTTTATGGAGAATCTTCTTTAAATGGCTGGAAAAAAGTTATTGACGAAGTTCATGCTGCTGGTGGAAAAATGGGGCCGCAAATCTGGCATATGGGAGTTATGGATAATCATCATTCTGGATGGGTTCCTCCTGTTCCATTTGAAGGTCCATCTGGATTAAACCGTCCTGATTTCAGAAATGGAGTTACGATGTCAGAAAAAGATATTGAAAATACAATTTTGGCTTTTGGTAAAGCTGCTGCCGATGCAAAAAGACTTGGTTTTGATACGATCGAAATTCACGGCGCTCACGGTTATTTAATTGACCAATTCTTTAGAGCCGAAACCAATTTACGTGAAGATATTTATGGTGGAAAAACTTTGCCAGAACGCAATCGATTTGCAATTGAAGTTGTAAAAGAAGTCAGAAGACAAGTTGGAAATGATTTCGCTGTGATTATGAGATTCTCTCAATTTAAACCTTCTGATTACAACTATAAACTAGCTAAAAACCCACAGGAATTAGAAGCTTGGCTTACTCCTCTTGTTGATGCCGGAGTTGATATTGTTCACGCTTCACAACGCAGATTCTGGGAACCTGAGTTTGAAGGTTCTGATTTAAACTTTGCCGGATGGGCGAAAAAAGTTACCGGAGCTCCAACAATTACTGTTGGTTCTGTAGGACTTTCAAGCGATTTCTTTGGTGCTTTTGCAGGAGAAAGTTCTGAGCCAACTTCTTTAGAAGAATTAAACAGACGTTTCGACAGAGGCGATTTTGATTTAGTTGCCGTTGGAAGACCACTTTTATCTGATCCAAATTGGGTTGCTAAAATTAAAGCTGGAAAAACTGACGAATTAAAAGGTTTCAGTAAAGAAGCTTTGGGAGCATTGGTTTTGGAATAAGGCACATAGATGCAAAGGTTCAAAGGGACAAAGTTTTTCCTTCAATCTTTGTTATTTTCTATAATACAAAAGGGATAAACAATTATGTTTATCCCTTTTTTGAATATCTATAACTAACAAAATTAGAAATTCAATATTTTTATTTAAGTTTCAAAGTTGCAGAGTTACAAAGTGACAAAGGTTTTTCTCTAAAACTTTGTCACTTTGTTTCTTTGTGACTTAACTCAAAACTTTTTTATTTTGAAAATTATTTACAAGCCAATTTCTAACTGGTTCATCGTATAATTTTAAACATACAAAAGCTAAAACAATACTTGCTACAAGAAGTGCAATTCCAGGAAGTAATCCGTCTTCAAGCGAAACCTTATTATTCACGACCCAAGCCGTATACCAGTAAATAAGCGGATAATGCGTGATATAAATTGGATATGAAATATCACCTAAAAGTTTACATATTTTAGCCGAAAAATCACTTTTAATCTGTCCCCCTGCACCGATTGCAACGATAAGTGGAAAAACTAAAATAATACAGAAAGATTCATATAAACCATTCATCCATAAAGAGTTTTCATCTCCAAATCTTGGCAAAGCCAAAACAATTGTAATTAAAATGCTGCAAATCCAAAAAGCACCTTTCAGATGAATTAATTTTCCTAAACGGCAAAGCAACATACCTGCAAAAAACGGATACAATAATCGGGTAAATCCAATATTCATTTGCTCCAAGTTCAATGACCAGCCTCCTATTACATCGCCTTTTGGTCCAAAAACCAGATAATTAATTAGCAGTCCGGCAAATATCACTACAAAAAATGATAATACTTTTTTCGAAAATTTGCGAAAAATTAGGGCGTACAAGATGTTTGCAATGTATTCGAAAAAAAGTGACCATGCCGGACCATCTAATGGATGCATTTCGCCCCAGCCCCTGATTTCCAAGGAAGGTGGAATTGGTAGCAACGTAAAACCAATTACCATCGTCAGAATCAATTTCCAAACCTCCATATTTGCAATCATTGGAAATAATATATCTGAAGTCTGAAAATAATAAAAGATTGCGCCAATGATCATTCCCATAATTACCATGGGCTGTAAACGTATTAATCGGCGTTTGTAAAATTCCCATTGCGTCATTTTTCCCCAACGGTCATCATACGCATACGCAACAACAAATCCGGATAAAAGAAAAAAGAAATCAACGGCTAAATAACCGTGATTGATAATTTGTTTAAAACGGTTTCCGCCATTAAAAGTTTCAAAAATGTGAAACGTAACAACTAAAATAGCAGCAACTCCACGCAAACCATCCAGAATCTCATAATGCTTTTTCGGTGTAATATCATTCATATAATGGTTAATTATAAATTGTTAATGGTGAATTGAGAATTATTACTGGTGATTTTTCAGCCATTCTAATCTTCTTTGATCTGGAAGATGTTTTACGGTAAAGTTTTCAAATTTAGCTTCAAAACCATTTCCGTCTGGCGATGCAGCCATCAAACCTACCATAACTGGTGTATTGTCCTGCAATGGCGCATTTCTGGTCATGATATAATTTTTATCATCATAAGAGAAAAAGACTTCTACGGCATCCAGTCTTCTTACCACTTTAATCCATACAAACGGTGGCGCTTTTTCAAGCGTTGTAACACTCCAATCACTTTTATCATGTGTTACGACTGTACTGATATTGAATTTTCCGTCAACAAATTCTACTCCGGTTTTAATGTAATTTTTCTCATCGACACGAATCATTAATCCCATTTGGTCAAAACGAGCGATGTAATTTCCTGTAATTTTTACTTTGGCTTCAAACTCTCCGCCATAAGTTGCATAGTAAAAAGGCGCATCGTCAACTGTGAATCCGTAATGCGAAATTCGCCAATAATCACTATTTGGCGTTACATTCATGATTAGTGCATTGTTTTTAATTTCCCATTTTTCTGGTTCATTAAACCATTGCATTTTATTTAAACTTTGTGCCGAGATTTTACACGCAAAAAATAAAATCAAAACGGCAAGTATATTTTTTTTCATGTCATTTATTTTTTAAACCATTAAGATATAAAGAAAATTAAGTTGGACTTAATGATCTTAATCTTAGCTGATATTAAGAAAATAAAGTTTCACTTTATGAACCTTAATGTCTTAATGATAAAATTTAAATCAAAAGCAAAGCTGCAAATTCTTACACTTGCAGCTTTACAAACCAACCAATTTAGAAATAATGAAATTATTGAAGTGAGAAGCCCACTTTAGATTTTATATCGGCTGAAGATGCACCAATTAAAGCTTCAAAAGCCCCTGGCTCAGCAACCCAGTCGTGTTTTTTATCATCAAAGAAACTTAAAGCTGTTTTATCAACTGTAAAAGTTACTGTTTTTTCTTCTCCCGCTTTAAGTGAAACTTTCTCAAATCCTTTTAATTCTTTAATTGGACGAGGTAAAGAAGATTTTAAATCGCTGATATAAAGCTGTACAGTCTCAGATCCTTCACGGTTTCCTGTGTTTTTAACAGTAACTGAGAATGTTATTTTATCACTTGAAGTCATTTGTTTTTTATCTGCAGTAACTTTTCCGTAAGCAAAAGTTGTATAGCTTAATCCATGTCCAAAAGGGAATAATGGTTTGATTTTTTGTTTGTCTGCCCAACGGTATCCAACAAAAATTCCTTCGTTGTAAACAACTTCATCTCCACCTGGGAACTGACCTAAAGCGTGTGCTCCGTTATCAGTTAATTTTACTGGGAAAGTGAAAGTCAATTTTCCTGACGGATTCACGTCTCCAACCAAAACATTTGCCAAAGCATTTCCTGCTTCAGTTCCTAAAAACCATCCTTGAACAACTCCCGGAACTTCTTTAATCCAAGGCATTGCTACGGCATTTCCTGAAATATTTACAAAAACAATGTTTTTATTTACTTTCGCCAATTGGCTAATTAATTCATCCTGTCCATAAGAAAGTTCCAATCCTTTACGATCGTGTCCTTCATCATCTTGATTTGGGCTTTTGTTCAAACCTCCAATAAAAAGAACAATATCAGCATCTTTAGCTACTTTTAAAGCTTCAGCAGTCAATTCAGCTGGTGAACGTTTTTCTTCTAAACTTACTTTCGCTACAACTCCGTTATAATTGCTTGTTGGATCTCCAACATAACCACGCGCATAAACGATTTCAGCCTGATTTCCTATTTTTTTCTTTAATCCTTCAAGAGGGGTAATTTCGTATCTCGCTTTTAGAGAAGAACTTCCTCCTCCTACTGTCATCATTTTGATTGCATTCTCACCAATCACTGCAATTTTCTTTGTTTTAGAAAGATTGATTGGTAAAATATTGTTGTTGTTTTGCAATAATACAATTCCTTCTTCAGCGATTTTACGGCCTGCATCAGCGTGTTCTTGTGTTCCGAAAGACCCAAAAGGACGATTTTTATCCATTGTTGTCAAGAAAGCCAAACGCAGAATACGACGTACTTTTTCGTCTAATTCTTTAGTTCCAACTTCACCTTTTTTGATCATTTCTGAATAAGGTTTTGCTAAATAATAATTATCATAAGCATTGCTTGTTCCCCAAGAAAGTCCGTTTGTCCAAGAACCGAATTCCATATCTAAACCATTGTAAATAGCTTGTTTAGTATCATGAACACCGCCCCAGTCTGAAACTACAACGCCTTTGAAACCCCATTCTTTACGAAGAATATCGTTTAACAAAAACTCGTTATGACAACATTGCTGTCCTTTGTATTTGTTGTAAGATCCCATAATCGCCCACGCGTCTCCATCTTGTACAGCTGCTTTAAAAGCCGGAAGATAAATTTCGTATAAAGCTCGGTCATCAACCACAACGTTTACAGTATTACGATTTGTTTCCTGATTGTTTAATGCAAAATGTTTCACACAAGCAGCAACTCCATTTGACTGGACTCCTTTAATATAAGGAACAACCATTTTTGAAGTTAAAAACGGATCTTCTCCCATGTATTCGAAGTTTCTTCCGTTTAATGGACTTCTGTAGATGTTTACTCCAGGTCCTAATAGTACATTTTTATTACGGTAACGTGCTTCTTCTCCAATAGACTTACCATATAAAGAAGCCAATTCTTTGTTCCATGTTGCAGAAAGTGCCGTAAGTGCAGGGAAAGCAATACAAGAATCGTTTGTCCAACCCGCCTGATCCCATTCGTCCCATTTTACTTCGGTACGAATTCCGTGCGGTCCGTCGGTCATCCAGTTTTCTGGAATACCAAGACGTTTTACACCAGGCGAACTAAATTTTGACTGCGCATGAATCATGGCAATTTTCTCGTCAGTTGTCATTCTTTTAAGCGCATCTTCTACTCGCTCTTCAATTGACTTTCTATCATCAAGATAAACCGGAACTTTATTTTGTGCATTCAATCCGAATGAACTCAATAAAACTAAAACAACGATTGTTTTAACGTTTTTAAACATAACTATTATTTATTTAAGCATTCAATTTAATTAAAGATACTCTAGTAGTCATTTGTACCTTTTAATAATATTGTAAAACTAAAACGTTATCGTACATGTTACATTTTTAAACGCAAAAAAGTAGTGAATTAAAAAATTAAATAATTGATTATCAATTAAATAATAAAAAAAATATAGCAAAAAAAGTAGTGCTTTTAAAATATTTCTTTATGATTTCAAGGCCATTGAACCAATTTTCGCCACCATTTCTTCAAAATCATTTCGAGAAACTGCAGCTTTATTTCGAGCTCTGGTTCGGTAATTGTAAATTGTACTTAAAGAGTAGCGAAGAAAAGCTGCGATCTTGACACTGTCAGTAATTCCGAGTCGGATCAAAGCAAAGATTCTTAATTCGGTATTTAACAATTCGCCTTGTTTTAATACAATTTGTTCTTCAGGAATTAAAAGCGTATTAAAATCCTTTACGAATGTTGGATAAAGATTCAAAAAAATAATATCGAAGTTTTTATAAAGCTCTTCAAGTTCGTTATCGACCAAAGTGGTTGATTTTAATATTTTATAAATTTCATCAAACTGTTTTGCCGTCGCTTTTTTATTTAGAATAATGCGATAGTTTTCCAATTTATTGATATAAGTCGAACAAAGACTGAAAAAGTGTGCTATATATTCTTCTTTAACATGATTAGATTCAGATAATTGCGAATTTGTTTCCTTAAGTTGCTCGTTTGTTTGCGTAATATCTTTGTTTAATTCGGCTAATTTTTGACTGGTTTCATAAAGTTCTCCCCTAATTCTCGAAACCTTTTTCATTTGCTTGTAAACGTAAATTATCGCAACAATCAAGAACACAGACAATAAGCTTATACACATCAAATAAAATTGCAATTCTGATTTTCGTTTTGCTTCTTTCTCCAAATAAACGGTATTGATAATCGAATAAACTTCAGACATCAAGAGCGTTCTAAATTGAACATTACAATAAAGCGCGTCTTCAATTGCCGATTGTGTAAGTTTATAAGCCATATCGACATCGCCAATTTCATAAAAAACTGACGCTAATTCCTGCAAAGAAGCATTGTCTTTATTCGCGTTTTTTAGATCTGCCGTTGCAGAAAGTGCGTAATATTTTTTTCGAAGTTCCAGATTGTGAGTTGCTTCATTAATTTTTCCTAAGAGATAGGTAATAATAGCATATTGCGGATTATCTTCGGTTGTAGTTTTGAGTAGGCTTTCCAGCTTTTTTTGCGTGTTGCTATATTTTTTATGAAAAAGATCCTGCGTAAGTTTAGTGATTTTGTAATCTAAAGTATTAGGCTTTAAAACCAATAAAAGCGAATCACGATATTTTCCAATTTGCTGGCGATATTCGTCATTGTAACTGTTTGCAGCATAATGTTCGAAAAATTCGCGATAGGCGATGTAATAATTTGGCAATAAGCTTAAAGCCAGTTTGTTTTTATTGATACTTTTTAAAATAGCTTCAGATTCGCGGTATTTTCCTGAAGAAGAATAAAGCGTAACCAATTCTAATTGTGCTAAATTGAGAAGATTTTTATCCTGAAGCTGTTCGCCAATTTTGATATTCTTTTTTACATAACGAATAGCCGAATCCGAATTGAATTTCTGATATTCTAAATACAACGTTTTATTGTAACTATATTCCTGTTCTGGAGTTAAGCTTTCCGATTTTATTCTTTTGAAGTTTAAAATTCGTTCTTCTTTAAGCTCTACATAATGCTGTTTATTTTTTAAAGCATCATTTAATTTATCCAAAATAATGTCTTCGCTATCCAAAGCAAATATTGGAAAGCTAAGCAATAAAACACAAAAAAATAAAAGGTTTTTCAATGTGGTGGTCGATAGTTTTTAGAAAAGCAAATATAATGAGATACTAAGGTTCTAAGGTGCTAAGGTGCTAAGTTTTTTTATCTGCCGCGAATTTACTTCGTAAACTCGTGGCAGGAAACTTTATTATTTTACTGCTATTGGAGCTGAAAGACAACTTTCAGGAATATCAAAAGCATTTACCAAAGCCACAGCATCTGGGCGAATATCCCAGCATAACTGATTTACTATTTTACGGATCGCTTTTGTTTTAACTGCTTCCATATAACCGTCTTCAAGATACCAGGCTTTGTTTTTTTCAATCTGCGAAAGCGCAAATAACTGATATAATTTCGTTAATATTTGTTTTGAATTTTCATCTGAAATTGTCTTCAAAGCTTCTTGAAACTGTTCTAAAACAATACGTTCTAAATATGCCTGCGCCACATCTATCATTTGATGTTGTACGACATTAAAGGCATCATAAGCTTCTAATCCTCCGTCAACTAATTTTTTGATACGTTTTGCCGCCGATGCTAATATTGTTTTTTCTCTATGAACAAAAGCTTGATGATGAAATTCGGCATCCAACAAATGTTCCTCTTCCGTTCTTCTGGTTGCGATTGGATTCTTTTCTGACAAAGCCGTTTTTGCATTTTCATAAACATAATTGATGATGCCAAGCGATCCCATTTCTCCAAAAGATTTTCTGAATTCAGACAAACGGTTTTTAGCTACCAATTGCATTAAAACGGTATTATCTCCTTCAAAAGTCGTGTAAATTTCAGTATCATTTTTTAAAGCATCGATTCTGTTTTCAGATAAATACCCTTTTCCGCCACATGCTTCACGGCATTCCTGTAAAATATCTCTTGTGCTCCAGGTTGAATATGATTTTAATCCGGCAGCCAAGGCTTCAATCTCCTGCATTTCGGCTTCTGTTCTATTCAAAAATCTATTCGTAAGGTATTGAAGTGCAAAATGAACCGCGTATGTTTTAGCCAAATTCGGCAGTAATCTTCGTTGATGCATTCTGTAATTTAAAATCGGAACTTCTGATCCACCTTCTGGTCCAAATTGCCTTCTTTGATCGCTGTAGCGAATGGCAATGGTCAAACCTGATTTGGCTGCCGCCAAAGCCGAACGCGGAATTCCGATTCTTCCTCCTACCAAAGTTCCAAGCATTGTAAAAAATCGACGGTTATCACTCGGAATTGGACTTTCGAATTCTCCTTTTTCATTTACAGAAGCAAAACGATCCAACATATTATCCTTCGGAATTACGACGTTATCAAAACTGATTGTTCCATTGTCAACGCCATTTAAACCCATTTTATGACCACAATCACCAATAGTAACGCCGTTTAAAACATTTCCATTTGGATCACGCAAAGGCACTACAAAAGCATTTACGCCATAATCGTGATCGTCGATAATTAATTTAGCAAAAACAGTTGCCATTTGGCCGTGAACAGCTGCGTTTCCGATATATTCTTTTTGTGCATTTTTATTTGGTGTATGAATCGTAAAGGTCTGATTGTTATGATTATAAGTCGCAGTGGTTTCTAAACCTTTTACATTTGATCCATGATGGGTTTCGGTCATGGCAAAACAACCGGGAAGTTTCAGAGAGCCAATATCTTTTAAATATTTAGCATAATGTTTTTCGGTTCCAAGAGACTGAACGCTCATTCCCCAAAGTCCAAACTGAACACCAAATTTTATCACCAAACTCAAATCGTGATAACTCAGCGTTTCCATAATTGCAAAATAATCCTCTACATTGCCTCCTCCACCATATTCCTTCGGATAAGCCATATTTCCTAAGTTTTCTTCGGCTAAAATTTTACACCAATTATAAACCGTTTGACGAAAAACATTTATATCTGTTGAAGTTTCATAAGCAAATTCAGGTCGGGAAATAATTGATTTTACTCTTTTTATAATTGGAGCTTCTTTTCCGTCTAATAATTCGGTTATTTTATTAATATCAAAATTTTCAGATGTCTGCGAATTTGCTGTAAATGAATCGGCTTTTGTTTTGAAATTTTGAAGTGCTTCTTCGCCTAAAATTCCAAGATCATTTTCCAATTTTTTAAAATCAGATTCAATTGGCGTTAAATCCAAATCGCTTCCCGAAAGTGCTTTTGCAATGTCTAAAATAGATTTTATAGACGATCTATCCTGAATACTTTTTTCAATGTCTAATTTCCATTGCGTGAGTTCATTTCGCGAAGGCGGATTTGAAATATCCACTTTTGAGAGAAGAAATTCTTTTTCGGCTGAAGTTAATGCTGACAGCGAATTGATAAACTCTTTTAGAGTAATAAACTCTTTTTGTGTCAGTAAATCATCAGACCACACTAAATAAAATAACGGAATAAAGGCTTGAAGTTTGGTATTTTTCATAGAGAATCTTAATTTTTACTTTGGTTAAATTAAAGAAATTTCGCTTAAAGTTCGTTAAGATTCTCTTAATATATTATTGAAATTGCAGTATGCAAATTATCTGTTTATCTTGCTGTTCATCATACCACTTACAACATTAATCATTGCTTTTCTGGTTAAGAATCTTGGCAAAAACGATTGGATATAGTTCATTGTTCCAACAATTTTAAAGCTTTTATTTTTCAGAAGTGCTTTGATTCCTTGTTTTGCAACATCTTGTGGCTTATCTGCTGCCATACCTTTTGTATAAGCTTTTGCAACAGATTGAAATCCAGTTGTTGTATTGCCAGGACAAAGAGCCATTATAGTTATACCTTTTTTATTATACTCGCCATATAAAGCTTCTGAAAAATCAAGTACAAAAGATTTGCTTGCACAATACGCAGCAA
Source organism: Flavobacterium xizangense (assembly GCF_054075145.1). Lineage (NCBI taxonomy): Bacteria > Pseudomonadati > Bacteroidota > Flavobacteriia > Flavobacteriales > Flavobacteriaceae > Flavobacterium > Flavobacterium xizangense. The sequence goes on from NZ_JBSIPG010000002.1 coordinate 235,121, forward strand.
CATACGGACAAGGCTGTAATGCTCCGGTAGATGCAACATTAATGATACCTCCCTCTCCTTTTTTAATCATATCCGGTAGTACCAAATGACATAATTTCAGCAGTGCATTAATGTTTATTTCTATCATATCCTCATACTGTTCTATACTTTCATCCAGAAAATTTGTCCATTTCCCAAATCCAGCATTATTTATAAGAATATCAATAGATAAACCAGCTTCTTTAATTTGATTATACAATTTGTATGGGGTTTCTTTTTGAAGAAGATCACCTCCAAAAACACTCACTTTTACTTTATATTCTTTAGAAATTTTGCTGGCCAAAAAATTCAATTTGTCTTCTGATCTTGCTGTTAGAATTAGATTAGATCCTTGTTTTGCAAATTCGTAAGCAAAAGCTTCACCAATACCTGAAGATGCACCAGTTATCAGCACCGTTTTATTTTTTATTGTTTTCATTTTTAGTTATTTTACTGATACAAAATTCAGCAATAACTAAACTATTCTACTTGACTTATGTTAGGAAATTAGTTTTCTTCTAATTCGGCTTAAACTTTCGGGTTTGATCCCAATAAAAGATGCAATATATTGAAGTGGTACATTCTGAATTATATCAGAATTATTTTTCAATAGATTTAAATATCGCTCTTCCGCTGATAAATTAATAATGTCTTTAGTTCTCTGTTCATTATAAATCACAGATTTTTCATAAACGATTTTAGCAAAATCAGCCCATTTTTGACTTTTTCGGCAAAGAATATCAAAATCGCTTTTTGTAATTCGCAAAACTTCACAAGATGTTATACATTCTACATTCTCATTTGAAGCAGTTCTGTTTATAAAACTATTAAAAGAAGTAATAAATCCGGAAGGACAATTAATATGGGTTGTAACCCGAGCCCCATTTTCATTATAAAAGATTCTTATAAAGCCCGAATTTATAAAATATAAATACTTAGCAGGTTTGTTTTCAATTTCTAAAATTTGACCTTTTTCAAAAGAAATAGGCTCGAAAAAACTTTGAATCATTTTGATATCAGTTTCATCGATTTCAATAATTTCTCTAACTAAATTTAATAGTTTATCGTGCATTAAAAATCTAATTTAAATTGATAGTCTGATACTGATTACACAGATTAAAAGAATTAATTTTCTTTGTGCAAAAAATTAGCCACGACCCGAGCGATAGCGAACAGGCGAAGCAATTCACGAATTGTAAATTCATTTATTGAAAATCATTCGTGTAATTCGTGGCTGACCTTTTATTTCATTTTATCGCATAAAAAAAACAGGGATGAAAAATAATCATTCCTGTTTTAAAACCCTGTTAAGATTCTCGTAATTTTACTTTTTAAACCAATAAAAAATGTAAAATTACTTTATTGAGAATCTTTAGATGACAGGATATTTTTTTGTTTTAGAGCAAAAATATGATGTGAATTAAAAACTAACACAGCTATAAAAATTATACTATAAGCTGCAATCTGCAAAGTGCTAATTTGTTCATTAAATACAAAAGCAGCCAACATAAAAGCAATCATTGGGTTTATATTCAATAACATTCCCACAGTTGAAGATGGAAGACCTGAAAGAGCATATAAATTCAAAAACAATGGAATAATTGTAAACGCAATTGCAATCGTTTCAATGAAAAAATAAAATTTAAATTCTGTTGGAACTGGTCCGCTGTATGCTGGGTAAAAAGGCAATAAAACCAATGCTGCCAAAGTAATATGAAATGTTAATACAATGAATTTATCAAAACCTTTATTAATTCGCTGACTTACTAAATAAGAAGCATACGTCAATCCGATAATGATGCTGAAAAACATATCCATGATATCTGCATAAGACAGCAACAAACAACCTAAAATACTTAATCCTACAGCAAGCCATTGTGTTTTAGCCAATTTTTCTTTCAATAAAAAATAAGCCAGTAAAGTTGTTAAAATCGGACAAACCAAATACGCTAAAGAAGTCGCTTTAACGCTCACATGATTCATTACATAAATAAAAGTGAACCAGTTTGCCATTAGAAAAAAGCTTCCGCCAATGTTAAGCAAAATTGCTTTCTTCTTTTCTGAAGAAGAAAGCGCTTTGAAACTCCCCACTGTTTCTTTTATTTTGCTTCTTTTAAAAAGAAAAGAGATCAGTAGCATTAAGATACTGCAACTGAAAACTCGAAAAAATAATATATCCAAGGATTGATAATCATGAATTGGTCTTAAAACCAAACTGAAAAATCCCCAGACAGTATAAGCGGTAATCGCAGCAGTATAATATTTTGTTGTTTTCACGATTTCTATTTCTTCTTTTATTTTGAGACAAATTTCTTAAAAATTAAATAGCAATACAGATACAGTTTTTGTAAATTGCAGCATAACAGTTTATTTTATGAAAAGTTCCAATTACTTGTATTTACAGTTTGCAGATATTATTGAAAAGCAGATAAAATCTGGTCTTTTAAATGTTGGCGACAAATTGCCATCGATAAGAGAAGTGTGTGCGGAAACTGGCTATAGCATGAGTACAGTCAGCAAAGCCTATTATGAAGTCGAGAGCAGATCACTGATTGAATCGCGTCCGCAGTCTGGGTATTATGTGAGTAATGTTTCAGCCAGAGTTATTGCTGAACCTTCTGCGAGCAAGCCAATTTTAAAAGTTGAAAATATCGATCGCGAAGATTTGCTTGATTTAGTTTATGGAGATATGAGAGTGAAATATGTTACGATGCTTTCGCTTGGTTTTCCTTCAAATGAACTTTTGCCAATTGCCAAACTGAATAAAGGAATGGTTCAGGCGATGCGTCAATTGCCAAATAGTGGTACAAGTTATGAGGAAATTCAGGGAAACAGCAACCTGAGAAAAGAAATTGCGCGTTGGTCATTTAAGTGGGGCGGTTCTTTGACTGAAGATGATATTATTACAACTCCCGGCTGTATATCTGCCATTTCTGATTGTTTGTTAACGCTGACAAAACCCGGCGATACCATTATTACTGAAAGTCCGATTTATTTTGGTATTCTGCAATTGGCCAGATCTTTAGGTTTGTATGTAATGGAACTTCCAACCAATATGACAACCGGAATAGAACTGGAAGCTGTAAAAAAAACACTGAAAACCAACAAAGTAAAAGCGTGTGTTTTAATGAGCAACTTCAGTAATCCGTCTGGAAGCATGATGCCAAACGAACATAAAAAAGAAATTGTACGTTTAATGGATTTTTATAATGTACCATTAATTGAAGATGATATTCACGGCGATTTGTACTTTGGCGCAAGCCGACCTACAAACTGTAAAACCTATGACGAAAGCGGTATTGTACTTTGCTGCAGTTCGGTTTCTAAAACATTGGCGCCGGGATATCGTGTTGGCTGGGTTTCTCCCGGAAAATTTAAAAAAGAAATATTGCGAACTAAATTGTATCACACCATTTCTGCAACTACGATTACGCACGAAGTTGTTGGTAATTTCCTGAAAAATGGTCGCTATGAGAATCACCTCCGAAAAATACGCCAGATTTTAAATCGGAATTGCAATAATTATATCAATACCGTTTTGGAATCTTTTCCTACTGGAACAAAAGTCAGTCAGCCTCAAGGCGGTTTTTTTCTATGGGTAGAACTGGATAAAAAAATAGATACAGCGGCATTTTATCATTTGGCTATGAAACACAATATCAGCATTGCACCGGGAAGAATTTTCTCTTTTCAAGATCAATTTTCAAATTGTATGCGCTTGAGTTTCGGTCTTCCGTGGACAAATGAATTGCGTTTATCAATTCAAACTTTGGGGAATTTGCTTAAACAATATTCACTTTAAAATAAAAAAACCAGACAGCGCCACTAATTAAAACGCTGCCTGGAACAAATTGAGAAACTAAGTCAATTGCTTTTTATAAAACATAATAGGCATCTTTTTCAGCCTTTTTAGGTTCTTCATTCAACTCAAATTCTTTCAGAATATCAAATTCGCTTTGGTACTCATTCAGCATTTGCTTGATATTTTTTTCAATTGTATTCGCAATTGCTGTTACTGGAGTATCTGTAGCTCTGTTTTCGAATGGATCTTGTAAATGAATCGCCATTCTTTCAATTAAAAAGAACACTGCTCCTATTGCCGTGATTAGTGGAATTGCAAACCAGCTTAGTACACTAGTCAGTCCAAATGGTAATAACATAATAAACAACCATAGCATCAATCTTATATACATACTGTAAGTCGTTGGGAAAATGGTATTTTTAATCCTTTCACATTTACCCATTCCGTCACACAATCGTGTTACCGTATTATCAATTTCAACTTGTTGATACCTATTGAATCGCTTATCATTTTTAGCATTTCGCAAGTCGCGTCCATGGAGCATTAAAATCGCATTTGGTATGTTTTGATGATTTTTAATATATTTTATTTCTTCTTCACTCATCAAACCTTCAAGCGGTTTTACGGCATCTTTATTTCGAAGTGCTTGCCCCAAGCTATAACACCAAGCAATTTGTCTTTTTGCAAAATTTTCCTTGAACTCGCTTGCTTCAAGAGAAAAATCAGGGTCTTTGTAAAATGTCAAAACCTGACGAATCAATGTTCTGGAATCATTTACAATTCCGCCCCACACAATTCTGGCTTCCCACCACCTGTCATATGCCTGATTTGATTTAAAAGCCAACAATAATGATATAATTGTTCCAATCATTGTTGGAATTGCAATAGGAATATCTACAGGCAAATTGATGAAATAGTAATGAAAAATCTCAAATAAAATCGTGTAAGCTAATACAAGTACAATTTCTACTTTAATTTTCCCGAGAACATACTTCATTGGTATTCTTTTCTTTAATAACATATTTTCGGTTTTAAATTAAATTAATATTTTTTTAAGGTTCTAAGGAACTAAGATGCTAAGGCATTAAGATCTACGAATTAGAAAACTTAGAAGCTTAAAAATCAAGCCATCTCTTCGTACAATGAAAGAACCGGAAGTCCAAGTTTTTCATTGATGTTTTCTTTTTTCTTTTTTTTGAATTTGATTTTCTCGCCTTTTCGCGTTTCAACTAACAAATCGATTTCATATTTCGAAATTGCTTCAGATAAATACGGAGCAAGATTTTCGTAATCATCTTCAATTTTAGAAGCCTGGCTTACAATTTCATATGAGAAATTCTCATTCAAAAATTGCTGTACATCTTTTACGTGCATATTGGCTCTGCCATTTTCAATATAAAGTGCTTTTGTGAAATCTTCTTTTAAACGCTCATTTCCTAAATGCAGAATTGGACATTTTTGATTTCCGGCCAATTGAATCAAATATTGGTGAATACGTTTTGTTTCCTGTTTATAAGAATTAGTCAGAATAACTAATTTTACGGAGAAATGCTCAATAACACGTTTGAAAATTGGAGATGAAAGTCCGTATTGATTGTGTACTTTTATTTTGCAGTTTGGCGTATGTTCTACAATATATCTGCAAGTTTCCAAAACTTCTTCCTGACTGATGGTAAGTCCTGTTTTCATTTCACGCAAATAAAATGAAGAAGAAAATGAATCCGGAGTTTCGGCAACCATCAATAAAATGATTTCACAAGCCGAATCTTTGCTTTGATTTACGGCAGATTTTACTGCGCAAATTGTATCATTTTTTAAAGTAGTCGGTATAAGGATATTTTTCATAAGTATAATCTTTTAGTTTATACGTACAAAATAACTCCCTGTAAATTAGAAGGATATTAATCTTAAATTAGAATTTTCTAAGATTCAACATTAGAATTTTTAATGTTGTTTTTCTTGATTTTTGATTTGTTGAAAATAATAGTAACGATTGTTCCTTTATTTTGTTCAGACTGTACCTGAATTTCGCCATCGTGCATGCGAATGATTTTAGATGCCAAAGGAAGTCCCAAACCATATCCAATATATTTAGTTGCAATTTTTCCTCTGAAAAAAGGCTCATATAAATGCGGAATATCTTCTGGCGGAATCCCAATTCCTATGTCATTAATAGCAATTTTAATTACTTCTTTATTGGCAGAAAGTGTTACAAATACTTCATTATTATCCGAATATTTCACACCGTTTGTAATAATATTGTTGATTGCCAATTCTAAAAGTGGTTTATTGCACGGAATTAAAAGTAAATTAGAATCTTCTGGCGCAAAATTAAGTTTGATGCTTACGCGGTTGTCTGGGAAAATTTTATCCAAATCCGATTTTACTTCCATCAATAACTCATCAATTCTGGCAATATCCAGAACCTGTTTTTTTCCGTCGTAGCCAGTTTGTGTAAGTTTTAATAAACTTTCGGTCAAATTTCCTAATCTCGAAGCTTGACTGTAAATATTTTCAAGAGACTGAATATATTCTGAAACTTCTCTTTCTTTCAAAAGCATAATTTCCGCCTCAGCAATAATAGTCGTAATCGGGGTTTTTAATTCGTGTGAAGCATTATTTATGAAATTGGCCTGAATTTCAAACGAAGTTTCAAGTCTATCGAGCATATCATTAAAAGTATGTGTCAGATCTGAAATTTCATCTGAATTTTTGACCTCAGGCAATCTGTTATGAAGATTTGACGCACTGATTCGGTTTACTTCTTTTGTAATTCTCGCTACAGGATCAATAACTCTTTTTGCTAAAAAACGTCCTAAAAAGAAAGCCAGAAGCACAAATCCGATACCGCCAAAAAGTAAAATTTTTATAATATAAATACTTGTTGTTTTTCCTCTTCGATCTCTTGCACCAATAATAACAATATATTTTTGATTGCTTTCTGTAAAAATCTGACCTAAATAATACTTGCTGTTGACTTCAAAATAATCTTTTCCGGTATTTAGAATGTTGGTATAAAACTCGTTGGGTAAATTTAGTTTTGTATTGTAATCAAAACTATTGGCACTGTTTATTTTAAGAACATATTCTTCTTCTTCGATAAGTTCTTCCAGTCCATTTTTTTTTAGATTGCTGTAGTATTTTATTTTTTCGGGATCTTTTTGAAAATGAATCGAAGCTACAATTTTAGCACGGTCTTCCAATCTTTTTAAAAAGTGATATCGGTTATTTTCTCTAAATAAAACAAAAACTATAATACATAACAATAACGTACTAAAGGTCGATAAAGCTACATAATTGAACGTAATTTTTTTTCTTATATCCATTTTATAGCTGTATAACATAACCTAAACCTTTCATAGTGTGAATCAGTTTGGTTTTATAAGGTTTATCAATTTTCTTTCGTAAATAATTGATATAAACATCTACAACATTTGTGTTCATATCAAAATTAATATCCCAGACATTATCTAGAATTTGATCACGAGAAACAATTCTGCCGGCATTTCTGGCTAAATAATACAATAATTTAAACTCTTTAGCGGTCAAAACAATTGCTTCTCCATCTCTTTTTACAGATTTGGCTTTTCCGTCAATTTCTAAATCACCAATTATGATTTTATCGATTCTTTCTGTATCCTGATTTGCTCTTCTATGCAAAGCATTTACTCGGGCATCGAGTTCACCAAATTTAAAAGGCTTTACAAGATAATCATCTGCACCTGCATTTAGTCCTGTAACAATGTTTTCTGAAGTTCCTAAGGCCGTCAAAAGCAAAATTGGTACAAAATTTTTGCTGGCACGAAGTCTTCTGCAAATTTCGATTCCGTTAATATCCGGAAGCATTACATCTAAAACGATAACATCGAAATGGTAATTGTGAATCATTTCGATAGCCGTTTTTCCATCGAGTGCCACACTTACTTCGTTATTGTTTTCCGCAAATCCTTTTCGTAAAATCGATAAAAGATTTGGTTCGTCTTCGACTATTAGTAACTTCATTTAAATTTGGATATACAACAAAAATAGGGATTGACATTAAAAATGTAAATCAGAATAGTTAAAAATTATGATTTAATTATGAACAATAACTATTTACATTTAAAAACAAGAGTTTAAAACGATTAGAAAGTTTCGCCTGCATTCAAATAAAAACCTTTTGAATTATTTCCCCAGGCATAATCTGCGATAAGATTGGTTCTTGTTGCTTTGTCAATTAAAATTCGAAGCCCAAAGCCAAAAGCCGGCTGTACATATTCAAAAAGCTTAGTATTGGTTTCTGGATTACTTGTGGTAACGAAATTTGTAAAAACGGTACCGCTCAACATTTGGTTACAAGTAATTGGAAACCTAAATTCGGTTGCCAGATAAACTAAATTTGTTCCTCTAAATAATCCTTGTGTATAGCCCTCCCCGCTTCGGCTGCGTTGATCCCAACCAATTGCAGGTAAATTTAAATAAGGTACTTTTCCTTTCGTGACAAATTGCCCATAAGTCCAAAGTGCCAAAATATACCTTTTATCTTTTTGTGAAACCGGAATAAAATTTCGATATTCAGCATACAAAACATTACTTACTTCCTGATTATCAAACAAAACTGGATTAAAACGGTAATTGATATTAGCAAACCATCCGTGACTTGCATTTACCTGATTGTCTCTTGAATCATAAACTAAGTTAAGACTCATTCCGTTTAAAAAATATTCTTTATCATTAAATCCGTATTGTTGGCTGTAATTATAGTGATAAGTCAAATTTCCGTTTGCAACATCAAGATCTTTATCAACAATACTGGAATACCAATCGATATTAATACCGCCACCAACATAAAAATTCGGTCGAACCTGAAAGGAAACCGACTGATGAAATTTGAAATAATTATAATCCATTGGCTCTGCAATAGAATCAATACTGAAGCCGGGTTCCTGATTTCGCCGAGGCGGAATAATATTAGTTCCTAAACCGTAATTTGGTTGTGAAAATATGTATAATCGATAATCGCCACTTAAAAATATATTGTTGTTCTTGAGCAAAATATTGTTTTTGACATTTACCAGCCATTGTTTTTTTGTGGTATACGTTATTCCAACATTTGCGATAGAATACTTATCTGCTTTTTCTTTCCCTTTAAAAGTATATTGTGCCACCGCGCCATAAAAAAATCCCGTTGCAGGCTGAGAACCAATTGCCGGAATTATTAGAAAAAAACTATTTTTTATGGGCTTTACAACATAAACAGAATCCTTTTTTTTGAAGATTTCTAATATTGTTTTAGGAGGACAAATCTTTGAGCTGTCAATTTCGGTTTGGGCATTCAAATTAAATTGAATAAAAAAGAGCAACCATAAGATTTTAAATTTATGCTGAAAATAATTATTTTTTAAAAATTTTACCATGTGAAAGTTTTAATTTTTTGAAGCAATAATCAATTCACATGTAAATATATAGCTTATTTTCAATATTTTAAGATAACATCTCAACAAAATTGAAATAAAAAAAAGCCGTCAGATAAATGACGGCTCGCGATAATAATTTTTATAAGAAATCTATTTTGTGATAAATTTTGGATGGATCAAATTTTCTAGCGAATAGATTTCATCCCACTTTTCCTGAGTAATTAGCTTTCTTTCTAAAACAGCAATCTGATGTACACTTTTATTTGTTTTTAAAGCTTCTCCGGCAATACTAGCACTTTCTTCATAGCCTATAATTGGGTTTAATTGCGTTACTATTCCAATACTGTTCATTACCATATTATAGCAATGATCCACATTTGCTGTAATACCGTTTATACATTTATCAATTAAAGTTTGAATCGCATTTGAAAGATAATCCAACGAAGTAAACATTGCAAAAGCAATAACCGGTTCCATAACATTCAATTGTAATTGTCCCGCTTCTGCCGCCATTGTAACCGTTAAATCCTGACCAATTACATAAAAACAAGTTTGATTTACAACTTCCGGAATTACCGGATTCACTTTCCCTGGCATAATAGACGAACCTGGCTGGCGTGCAGGAAGATTAATTTCGTTTAATCCTGTTCTTGGACCAGAGCTTAACAATCTTAAGTCGTTACAAATTTTTGAAATCTTAACCGCCGAACGTTTTAAAGTTCCCATAATTTGAACATAAGCGCCTGTATCAACTGTAGCTTCAATTAAATCAGGTGAAAGCGTTAACGGAATTCCGACTTCCTCAGCCAAATATTTTACACAGATTTCAGGATAACCTTCCGGAGCATTTACTTTTGTTCCAATGGCTGTTGCGCCCATATTGATTTCTAACAATAATTCCTGAGCATTTTTCAAACGTTGAATATCTTCTCCAATTGTCGTTGCATAAGCTTTAAATTCCTGTCCTAAAGTCATCGGAACAGCATCTTGCAACTGCGTTCTTCCCATTTTTAAAACTTCTTTGAACTCCACGCCTTTTTTGGCAAAAGCAACTTCTAAACCTGCTAAAGTTTTAATAAAGCTTTCCATTTTTAAATACAAAGCAATTCTGAATGCTGATGGATAAGCATCATTTGTTGACTGCGAACAGTTTACATGATTGTTTGGATGAAGAAAATTGTATTCGCCTTTTTTGTGACCAAGATATTCCAATCCGATATTTGCAATAACTTCATTGGCATTCATATTTACAGAAGTTCCTGCTCCGCCCTGAATTAAATCGCTTACAAATTCTCTATCAAATTTACCCGAAATAACCTGATCACTCCCATAGCAAATCGCTTCGGCAATTTTAGGATCAATTGCATTGCAATCTTTGTTTGCCAATGCCGCAGCTTTTTTTACATATCCTAATGCTTTTATAAATAATGGTTCTTTTGAGATTGGAATTCCGGTAATATTGAAGTTTTCTACCGCTCTAAAAGTCTGAATTCCATAATATAAATGATTGGGAATTTCTAATTCTCCTAAAAAATCATGCTCTTTTCTTGTTGATTCCATATAATAAATCGATATGTTTTAGCTTAAAAAAATATGTGTAAAGCTACATTATTTTTACTCGAAAGCAGATAGGTTTTTAAATGTTTTATGATTTAGACCGAATATTTTGCCACAAATTATTACCTTTTCAGCCTCAAATAATTATCGGAATAAACTTGAAAAAAGAAAGCGAATATTTTCTTGACAAAGAATACAATACTATTATTTACGCCAAAGATGACTTAAATTTTAAGGATTTTGAATGCTGCGTTTTTAATAATTGCAATTTTTCTGCCTGTGCTTTTTTAGCTGTTACTTTTATAGATTGCGTTTTTAACGACTGTATTTTTAGTGAAGCCAAGATTAATTATGTGGCGTTTCGAACTGTTACATTTAATAATTGCGAAATTATAGAAGTGAATTTTGCCATGTGTGACAAACTGATTTTTGAAGTTCGCTTTAATGAGTGCATTTTGGATTTTTCGAAATTTTACACTTTAAAATTAAAAGGAACATTTTTCACCAATTGTAGTTTGATAGCCGTAGATTTTATGGCAACAGATCTTACGAATGTGGTTTTCTACAATTGTGATTTATACCGCTCAGAATTCGACAAAGCCATCGCCAACAAAACCGATTTTAAAACGAGTTATAATTATACTATTGATCCATCAAAAACTAAATTGAAGAAGGCTGTTTTTTCTTTGAATGAAGTGAAAGGTCTATTATTTAAGCATGATGTGGTTGTGAGTTCGTAGAATAAAAAAAGCCAGTTTACAAAACTGGCTGTTGTTATATTTTTATTTCGAATACTATCCTACTATTACATCGTTTTTCATGACAACTAATTTTTAATTATATACAATATTACAGATAAATAATACAATCCGCAATTTATGAATGTTAAATATTATGCAACTCCCAAATCATCTCCCGATTTGAATTTCTTTGTTGTAATGGCATCTTTAGAATAAAAATCTTTCACAAAAATATCTGTAAAACCAGACAATGAATGCTTTGCAATAACTGTAAGTCTTATATAAGATGAAGGATTACTCCAATTTCCTTCGATATCTTCCACAGTTCGTACTCTCATTGCATGCAAACTATTATTATCACTTTTTCGTTTGCCTGGTATGTAAGAAATGAAATTATCTATTAAAAGAATATCTTTTCCTTGAATATTCATTCCTCCAACACCTCCAACTTGCTTATAAAAAGTGGGTTCCACTCGAATGTCAAATATTTCAGAATTTGTTTTATTAACGAATTTAAAAAAATAATTCGTCTGTCCTTCGAAAGTAACTTTACTTATATGTGCAGAAATTTCTATTTTGACTCTTTTTCTGTTTAGGAAATACATTAAAAATAGATATGATGAAATCACACCTGTAACAATACTAATTATTATACCTAATAATACCTCTACCATTCTTTGACTAAATTAAAAAAGTAAAATTAGAATATTTTTAACAAGATAAAAATTACTTTTAAATATTTTTCCCCATCACATAATCCTCCATTAAATACCCATTCCCAATTGCTATATCAACCGTTTCTTTAATCTCAAAACCGAGTTTTTTATAGAAATTTAAAGCCGTATTAAATCGGTTTACATTTAACAAAAGTTCTCTTGAATGGTTTTCTGAAGCCATTTTTGCAATTTCTTCAAACACTATTTTGCCGTAACCTTTGCCCTGAGTTTCTGGCAAAAGATAAATTTTATGAATTTTGGTAATCGCTTCATTTTTATAATTGTGTTCAATTCCGATAAATCCAATTACAGATTCTAAATCTGAAATAAGGTAAAACAATTGTTCTTTATTCTGAATTTGTTTGGAAAGCGCTTCATCAGAATAAATCAGATCTAACATATAATGTAATTGTTCTGAAGTCAAAATTTCGCCATACGTTATTGGCCAGGTTATATGTGCAATTTCCTGAATTTTAGCAATATCTTCAACAAATGCTTCGGTAATCTTAATCATATTTATTTTTTAAAAACTTGATTTTCTTGTTCGCTTACGCGGATGAAAGTCGTTCGTTTAGTCAATTCTTTTAATCTTGAAGCTCCTACATAAGTGCAAGTGCTTCTTATTCCGCCTAAAATATCTAAAACCGTATGAATTACATCGCCTTTAAAAGGAACCTGAACTGTTTTTCCTTCACTAGCTCGGTATTCTGCAACACCTCCGGAATGTTTGTCCATTGCTGTTTTAGAACTCATTCCGTAAAACTGCTTGAATTTTTCGCCTTTTACTTCGATTAGTTCACCACCACTTTCTGTGTGACCTGCAAGCATTCCCCCCAACATTACAAAATCGGCTCCAGCTCCAAAAGCTTTTGCGACATCTCCCGGAGTTGTACAACCTCCATCGCTGATAATATGTCCACCCAAACCGTGTGCTGCATCAGCGCATTCTATAATTGCAGATAATTGCGGATAACCAACGCCAGTTTTAACACGCGTCGTACATACAGAACCCGGCCCAATTCCAACTTTTACGATATCAGCGCCAGCTAATAAAAGTTCTTCCGTCATTTCTCCTGTAACTACATTTCCGGCTATGATGATTTTATCTGGATATTGTTTTCGGGTTTTCTTTAAAAACTGAACGAAATGCTCTGAGTAACCATTTGCAACATCAATACAGATAAATTTCAGTAAAAGATTTGCATCTATTATTTTTCCAATCTTTTCAAAATCTTCTTTTCCTGTTCCTGTACTAACTGCTATATAATCATAAAAATCTGGAGTGACGTTTTGAAGAAAACTATTCCATTCTTCTAAAGTGTAATGTTTATGAATGGCTGTAAAAAGCTTTTCTTTTGCCAAAACCTTTGCGATTTCAAAAGTTCCGACCGTATCCATATTGGCAGCCATAATTGGAATTCCTGTCCAAGATGTTGTGCTGTGCAAAAATTTAAAATTCTGCTCTAACGAAACTTCCGATCTGCTTTTTAGCGTTGATCTTTTTGGTCTAAACATTACATCTTTAAACCCAAGCTTTAGGTCCATTTCTATTCTCATAGTTCGAGATTTTGGTTACTCTCAAATGTAAGAATTTCTGATTTTAGATTTCAGATATTAGATTAACAAAAACTTGAACTTTTGAACAATTAGACTATTTAGTTTGCTTTCGCGAAAGCGCTATCCAAAGTAATTTTCAATCTATTTAATACACTCTTCGTGGACTTCTTCTTGGCTCATCCTGACAAACTTGAAACTTGGAACATTAAACAAAAGAAACAAAAACTTTATCCGTGAATAGTCTCTCCTTTTCCGTAATTGGTAATGATTGATTCTTCAAACTCCAACCATTCTCTCCAACGTTTTTCAACGTCAATTCCTGTTCCGTATTTACGAGCGTAAGTAATGAATGTGGTATAATGCCCAGCTTCGCTTTCCATTAATTCTCTGTAAAAAAGAGCCAATTCTTCATCTTTAATGTTTTCAGAAAGCACTTTAAAACGTTCACAGCTTCTTGCTTCTATCATTGCAGAAAATAATAATCTTTCTACAAGACCAGAAACACGGCTACCATCTCCGCTTTTTTTCATGTATTGGTATAGTTCGTTTACATAATCATCTTTACGTTCACGACCTAATTTTAGTCCTCTTTTGATAATGATATTGTGAACTTGCTCAAAATGATCAATTTCTTCTTTAGCCAAAGCCAATAGATCTTTCACTAAATCCTGATGCTCTGAATTATTAGTAATAATTGTAATCGCGTTTGTTGCTGCTTTTTGCTCGCACCAAGCGTGATCTGTCAAGATTTCTTCGATGTTTTTCTCAACGATATTTACCCATCTTGGGTCGGTTGGCAATTGTAATCTTAATACGCCCATTGTCTTTGTTTTTTTTGTTTCAGGTTTCAAGTTTAAGGTTCTTTTAGGAACGAAAAAAGTTTAAAGTTCTAAACTGTCTTTGGACAATGTAAAACTTTAAACTTGAAACTTTAAACTTGAAACTATTTCTTAATACGCAAAAATCGGTCTTTCGCTCATTAATTCGTTTACTTCTTCAGCAACTTCTTCGATAAGATCTTCGTTTGTGTGATCAGCAAGAACTTTATCGATTAAAGCTACGATAGTTTCCATATCTTTTTCAACTAAACCACGAGTTGTGATAGCAGCTGTTCCAACACGAATTCCAGAAGTGATAAATGGTGATTTATCATCAAAAGGAACCATGTTTTTGTTTACTGTAATTTCAGCTTTTACTAATGCATTTTCAGCTTCTTTACCAGAAATGTTTTTATTTCTTAAGTCAATAAGCATCATGTGGTTATCAGTTCCGCCAGAGATAATGTTGTAACCTCTTTTTACGAAAGCGTCAGCCATTGCATTTGCATTTTTTTGTAATTGCATTGCATAAGTAAAGAACTCATCTTTAAGGGCTTCACCAAACGCAACTGCTTTAGCAGCAATAATGTGCATTAAAGGTCCACCTTGATTTCCTGGGAAAACAGCTAAATCTAATAATGAAGACATCATTCTGATTTCTCCTTTAGGAGTTGTTAATCCTTGTGGATTTGGGAAATCTTTCCCCATTAAGATCAAACCTCCACGTGGTCCTCTTAATGTTTTGTGCGTTGTTGTAGAAACAATATGACAATGTGGAATTGGATCATTCAATAAACCTTTTGCAATAAGACCAGCCGGGTGAGAAATATCAGCAAATAAAATTGCTCCTACGCTGTCTGCAATTTGTCTGAAACGAGCAAAATCCATATCACGAGAATAAGCCGAAGCTCCTGCGATAATCAATTTTGGTTTTTCTTTGGTTGCAATTTCCTGGATTTTATCATAATCTAAACGACCAGTTTCAGCATCTACACCATAAAATACAGGACGATATAAACGTCCAGAGAAGTTTACTGGAGAACCATGCGTCAAGTGACCACCATGAGATAAATCGAAACCTAAAATAGTATCACCAGGATTCAAACAAGCGTGATAAACAGCTGTATTTGCCTGAGAACCTGAGTGCGGTTGTACGTTTGCGTATTCAGCACCAAATAACTCTTTAGCTCTGTCAATTGCAATTTGCTCAATAACGTCAACTACTTCGCAGCCTCCGTAATATCTTTTGCCAGGATAACCCTCAGCATATTTATTCGTTAAAACAGAACCAGCTGCCTGCATTACTTCATCACTTACGAAGTTTTCAGAAGCGATAAGCTCTAGTCCATGAATTTGTCTTTCTTTTTCCTCTTGGATAAGATCAAAAATTTGTTCGTCGCGTTGCATTTTTTCGTTTTTCGTTAATTTGATGCAAAAATACAAAAAAACGTTTGTCATACAGTTAGATTATGATATATTTGACATGTAATTTTTCAACAAATAATTAACATCTAACATGCCAATAACCGCCAACGATACCAAAAGAAAATCATGGTTAGAAGTACCAGAAAATAGTGACTTCCCTATTCAAAATATTCCTTTCGGTGTATTTCTTACTAAAGAAAATGTCGTTACAGTAGGAACAAGAATTGGTGATTACGCTATAGATTTAGGGGCTTTACAACAGTTAAACTATTTTGAGGGAATAGATTTAACCGATGATATGTTTATGCAGGACACGCTAAATGATTTTATTTCTGACGGAAAAAAAACATGGCGTTTAGTTCGAAATCGTATCGCTGATATTTTCGACGAAACCAATCCACAGCTTAGAGATTCAACAAAAGATCGCGATATTGTTATTTTTAATATCGACGATGTCGAGATGCAATTGCCAGTTTTGATTGGTGATTATACCGATTTTTATTCAAGTAAAGAACACGCTACAAACGTAGGAAAAATGTTCCGTGACCCAGAGAATGCGCTTCTTCCAAACTGGCTTCATATCCCTGTTGGATATCATGGAAGAAGTTCTACAATTGTTCCGTCTGGAATTCCGGTTCACCGACCAATGGGACAAACAATGCCTGCCGGCGGCGATTATCCTGTTTTTGGTCCATCTCGTTTAGTAGATTTTGAGCTTGAAACCGCTTTTATTACTACTGATGTAAATATTATGGGAGAAAACATCCCAACGTATGAAGCAGAAGATTATATTTTCGGAATGGTCTTACTAAATGACTGGAGTGCACGTGATATTCAGAAATGGGAATATGTACCACTTGGACCATTTTTAGCTAAAAACTTTGCAACTTCAATTTCTCCCTGGATTGTGACAATGGACGCTTTGGAGCCTTTTAGAACAAAAGGACCTAAACAAGATCCGTCGCCGCTTCCTTATTTGCAAACAAAAGGAAAAAAAGCTTTTGACATTCATTTAGAAGTTTCAATACAACCTGAAGATCAAGAAGAAACTATAGTTTCCAAATCAAATTTCAAATATTTATATTGGTCAATGGCACAGCAATTAGCGCATCATACTTCTAACGGATGTCGTGTAAATTCTGGTGATATGATGGGATCAGGAACTATTTCAGGTCCAACTCCTGACAGTTTTGGTTCTATGCTGGAATTGACTTGGGGCGGTAAAAATCCGTTAAAATTAAAGGATGGAAGCGAACGCAAATTTATTGAAGATAATGATACTGTAATCATTAGAGGTTTCTGCGAAAATGCAGAAGTAAGAATTGGTTTTGGAGAAGTTGCAAGCCAGCTTTTACCTCCATTTATCAGACCATGAAGAGCAGATAAGTTACCTCAAGAGATATAGAAAATAAAAAACCTTGGTTGTCGCCAAGGTTTTTTTGTGTTTTTTTTTTCCACAGATTAAAAGGATTAAAATGATTTTTTTATCCGAATGTTTTGAATCGCGCAAAGTCGCGAAGACGCAAAGTTTTTTTTTAGTTGCCTCCAGTTTTAACTGGAGGTATTTATATTTTGCAAGAAAAAAGGCTTTAGCCAAAAAAAGAGTCTGGCTAAAGCCCTTAATGCTGACTTTGTTTTTCCTCCAGTTAAAACTGGAGGCTATTCAATAAATTATAAAAATCTTTGCGTCTTCGCGACTTTGCGGGATTAAATCTTTACAATAATACTTTGAAGAAAAACTTTGCGGGATTCGACTTCGCTCAGCCTGACAAAACAAAACTTTGTGTATTTGTGCCTTCGCAGCAAAAATAAATTAAGCTGGAATCTGCTGGCTTAAACAATGCAATGTCCCGAATCCCCAAATAAAATCAATACAACTTATTCCGATTACTTCTCTATCTGGGAAACATTCTGCTAGTATATTTAAAGCGACACGATCATTGCTATCATTAAATGTTGGTACTAAAACACAATTATTTAAAATCAAGAAATTAGCATAACTCGCCGGTAATCTTAAATCCTCAAAATCGACACGTTTTGGCATTGGCAGCGCTACAATTACAGGAGATTTTCCGTTTTCCAATTTTGCATTTTGAAGACGTTTCAAATTATCCTGTAAAGGTTTATAATTTGAATCATTTTTATCAGTCTCGACAATTGTTACGATTGTATCTTCATTTACAAATCGGCATAAATCATCTATATGCCCATGTGTATCATCACCTTCGATTCCGTCTCCTAACCAAATCACATTTGTAACTCCAAGATATTCTTTAAAAACAGCTTCGTAATCTTCTTTCGTAAAACCCTGATTTCTAACTTGAATTGTAGGATGCATTAAACATTCTTCAGAAGTCAATAAAGTACCTTTACCGTTTACATCAATGGCACCGCCTTCAACAATTACTGGCTTTCCTTTGTACATTACTTGTGTTAATGGAACATCAATAAAATCAGCAACTTTACCCGGGACAAATTTATCTAACTGATAGTTTTTATATTTCGCCCAGCCATTAAAGTTGAAATTTAAAGCTTCTCTTTTAGAACCATTTTTCACAATAATTGGACCTGAATCACGCATCCAACTTCTGTTTGTTTTATGAATAATAAAAGAAACATTTTTAATGTTAACTCGGGCTCTTTCAAGCATATCAGCAACTTTTTCTTTAAGTTTTTCGTCGGCTACGAGCAAAAAAACAGTTTCAAAAGTGGCTACTTTTTTTATAAATTCTACAAAAGCCCATTGAACAGCTTCATATTTTCCTGGCCAATCGTTGCCATTATGAGGAAAACACAATACAATTCCTTGTTGTTTTTCCCATTCTGCTGGAAATCTTCTATTATTTGTTGACATAAAAAGGTTCTAATTTAGAAAATGCAAAGATAAGCATTCATTAGGACTATAAAACATTTGATTGAAATTCGTAACTAATTTTACAAAAATATCCTGCAAAAATTAAGTTAAAGATTAAATAATAAAGGCTTAATATTTGGCAAAAATCGGAGAATTACATTTGCGAAACTAAAAACTAATAAAAAATGAAAAAATTAACTATCTCGTTATTAACAGCACTGCTTATTATGACAAGCTGTAATAACGATGAAAATTCTAACAATGAACCAGAAGTTATTGTAAATGAAAATCCAGGAACTTTTAAAGAAATTGGTTCTATAACTATTGGCGGAGAAGCTGCTGCTGAAATTTCAGCTTATTGTGAAAAAACTAAAAGACTTTTCACTGTAAACAACAGTGGAACAAATCAAATTGATGTTATCGATATTTCTGATCCTACAAAACCTTTAAAAATTGGAAAAATTGATTTAACAGCATACGAAGGTGCATCAAACAGTGTTTCTGTTTTTGACGGAAAACTAGCAGTTGCCTTAGAATCAACTGTAAACAAACAAGGAAATGGAAAAGTAGTTATTTTCAATACATCAGATTACAGCTTAATAAAACAAGTTACTGTTGGTGCTTTGCCAGATATGATCACTTTTTCTGCTGATGGAAAATATATCATGACTGCCAATGAAGGCGAACCAAATACTGATTATTCACAAGATCCTAACGGAACAATTTCTATTATTGAAACAAGCACTTATGCAGTAACAACATTAGATTTCAGTTCTTTCAGTGCTCAAGCAGCAACTTTAGCAAAAGATGGGTTCAGAATTTCTAAGATTGCTAAAAGCTTTGCTCAGGATATTGAACCAGAATACATTACTATTTCTGATGATTCTAAAACTGCGTGGGTGACTTTACAGGAAAATAATGGAGTCGCTAAAGTTGATTTAGCTTCTAAAACTATTACTGCTATTTATCCTTTAGGTTTAAAAGATTATAATACTGCTGAAAATGCTATTGATGTAAGCGACAGTGATGACAAAATTGCTTTCAACCCTTGGAAAATTAAAGGAATGTATATGCCAGATGCTATCAGTCATTTTTCTGCTAACAATGTTCCTTATTTTGTAACTGCCAATGAAGGTGACGCAAGAGAATATACGGCAAACACAGATATAAAGAGAATGAAAAGCTTAAAACTTGATGCAACCGTTTTTCCAGATGCTGCTACATTAAAACTAGACACAAATTTAGGCCGATTAAATCTTGTTGCTGACATGGGCGATACAGACGGCGACGGAGACTTAGACGAAATGGTGAGTTTCGGTGCTAGATCTTTCTCAATTTGGAATGGAAATACAGGAAAAATCGTTTTTGACAGCAAAAATGATGTTGATAAAAAAACAAACGAATTAGGAACTTATGATGACAAACGAAGTGATGACAAAGGTTCTGAACCTGAAGCTGTAGTTGTCACTAAAATTGGAAATCAAACTATTTTATTTGTTGGTCTTGAAAGATCTGATGCTTTTATGACTTATGATGTAACCAATCCATCTTCTCCACAGTATTTACAAACTGTAAAAACAGGAGATGCACCAGAAGGAATATTATTCATTCCTGCATCTAAAAGCCCTACTAAGAGAAGTTTGGTTGTAGTGAGCAGTGAAGGTGACGGAACTGTGAAAATATACCAGCCGGACTTAAAATAATTTTACTACGGCAAAGTACAAAAGGGCAAAATATATGTTTTGCCCTTTTTTTGTGCTCTAAATTTTAATTTCATTAACGATTTTACATAATAAAATGCCAAAAGGTGGAAATTATGTAAGACCAAATAGAACACATTCTAAAAACCAGCACATAATTTTGTCATGAGTTTAAAATAAAACCAAACTAAAATTGAATATCATGAAAAAGAAATTATGCTCTCTGTCCTTTTTAATATTAGCGTTTTCTGCAAGCGCACAAAATATGACGACCACTACTACTCCAACTGTTGATCAATCACAATACAACAAATGGTCTATAGAATTAAATGGCGGGGTTAATAAACCGACGCGAACAATGACTCCAGGTTACTCTACTTCAACTTTAAATCCATTTCATGCAGATTTAGGTGTGAGATATATGTTTAGTCCAAAATTTGGAGTGAAATTGGATGTTGGATACGACCAGTTTACAGAACGTGATGACACGCCGGATTTTGAAAGCAGATACGTAAGAGCAAGCATCCAGGGTGTTGTAAACATTGGACGCGCTTTAAATTTTGAAACATGGACAAATACTATTGGCGTTTTAGCACATGGAGGTATTGGAGTTTCACAAATTAGTACCGAAACTGGCCCGGGTGGTCAGGATTATATGGGACACGGGATTTTAGGTCTAACCGGACAAGTGAAATTATCAAACAGAGTCGCACTAACTGGTGACCTTACCGGAATTGTAAATGGAAGACAAAATTGGAACTTTGACGGAATGGGAAATACATCAACGGGTGCATTTGATGGGGTATTACTGAATGCTTCTGTTGGTTTGACTTTTTACTTAGGTAAAAATGAAAAACATGCCGACTGGGTAGGCGAAGAAGACAGAATTAGCGAATTGGAAAAAAGAGTTGATTTAGTAGAAACCGGACTTCTAGATACTGATAAAGATGGCGTTGCTGATTTATATGATTTAGAACCAAATAGTATTGCAGGAGTTGCGGTAAACACAAAAGGTCAATCTATTGATACCAATCAAAACGGCGTACCTGATGAGCTGGAAAGTTATTTAGACAAAACTTACGAAAAGAAAGGCGCTGGAAGTGGAAGTCTTACAAACAATACAGTTGAAGAATTGATTAACGGAGGTTACGTAAATGTTTATTTCGATTTTAATTCATCAAAACCTACAAATGCTTCTTTGTCTGGAGTTGATTTTTTAGTGAAATATTTGAAAAACAATCCAGGAAAATCAGCTGATATTATTGGTTATGCTGACGAAATTGGAAATTCAAGCTACAACACTGAATTATCAAGAAAAAGAGCTGAAGCTGTGAAAAAAGTAGCTATAAATGCTGGAATCGATGCTTCAAGATTGAATGTAGTTGCTAACGGAGAAGATACTTCTGTTAACAAAAACTCTAAAGAAGCGAGACAAATCGTAAGAAGAGTTACTTTTCAGGTGAAATAACAATTATAACTAAATTAAAAAAGGCGGTTTCAAACTATTGAAACCGCCTTTTTGTTTTATATGAAAATAAATATAATTATTTATCAATTGCTCTTTTTGTAATATCGCCAAAAGCATCAATTCTTCTGTCTCTAAAAAATGGCCAGTTTTGACGAACATTTTCCTGTAAATCCAAATCAACTTCTGCAATTAAAATTTCTTCTTTATCGTGTGAAGCCTGAGCTAAAATTTCACCTTGTGGTCCAGCAATAAATGATGCTCCCCAAAATTGAATTCCTTCAGTTCCTTCAAGATATTTTTCAAGACCAATTCGGTTGGCTGCTGCTACGAAAACTCCGTTTGCTACTGCGTGACCTTTCATTACGTTCATCCAAGCGCCGTATTGATTTTCACCGTATTGTTCTTTTTCTTTAGGATGCCATCCGATTGCTGTTGGATAGAATAAAACTTCTGCACCTTTTAATGCTGTAATACGCGCCGCTTCCGGGTACCATTGATCCCAACAGATTAAAGTTCCAACAGTTCCTTTTTTAGTTTCTATTGCCTGAAAACCTAAATCACCTGGCGTAAAATAGAATTTTTCATAAAAATGAGGATCGTCTGGAATATGCATTTTACGATACAAACCAGCTTCTGTACCATCTGTATCAATGATATAAGCACTATTATGGTAAATTCCAGCCATTCTTTTTTCGAAGAAAGGAACAATGATTACAACTCCTAATTCTTTTGCCAATTCACTGAAAGCAATAAATGAAGTACTGTAAAGTGGTTCAGCTAATGCAAAATTATCTACATCTTCGCTTTGGCAGAAATAATGACTGCTATATAGTTCAGGAAGCAAGATAACTTCAGCACCTTGGCTTGCAGCATCTCTTACCCAGTTGATACATTTTTTAAGATTATTTTCAGCAACATCATTCAGATTCAACTGAATTACTGATATTTTATATTTTCTTTTCGGCATGACATAAATTTTAGAGTGCAAAAATAATACTTTTTAAAGGATTGGCAAAGTCTATAACTTTTATATAACATATAAGAAAGCAATGCAATCAATCAAAAACAAAAAACCATTTTACATCAGTTTAAAATTTAAACTTTTGCAAAATGGCTTTCAACCTAAAAAAATATCAACTAAGAAAGTTGTTATTCGATTACGACTTTTTGAGTCAGGAATTCAGTTTCTGATTTTCTGAATTTGATTTCGATAGTTCCTTTTGCAGTTGCTTTGATTTTATAAACTGTCTTTTTAGGATCTGGAACTTGCTGTGTACAAACTCCATCTACTGGATATTTTGCCACAACTTGTAATCCTTTTGCTTCACCAATTGTAGTTTCAGCAATTTTATCGAATTCTCCGCAAGCATTATCTACTAAATAAGTAACATCATAACTCAATTCGTCGTTTACTTTTCCTGTTGCCGGACCTTCAATTTTAGTTACAAATGCTGTTTTTGTTTTAACTGCTGCCTCTGCGTTGTCATCGTCGTTGCTGCATGAAATTAATGCAGTTGATAAAAATAATACTACTAAAACTGATTTTAATCTAAACCTTTTCATATAAAATAATAATTAATTGTTAATTACTATGAAGATGCGGCATAACTGCAAAGGTTGCTTTGAGAAAATGTTAAATAGTTTAATTAAAAATTCAAATCATTATAAATCAGAAGTTTATTTTTTAATATTTTTTTTCAAAATGCCGATATTTCCTATGAAAATAAAAACTTCTCGTCTAGCCCCGATCGAAGCGGCATCCTTTTTCCTGCTTCTTTAGCAGGGAAAAGATATAGCGGAGAGCGGGACTAAATTTGAACTGAAAACTGATATTTCTGCTCCAAAAAAAAAACACCAGCCTTTTGACTAGTGTTTTTTGTTATTTTTAAAATCAGTATTTTAAACTACTGGTTCTTTCTTTTTAAATATTTTTTTGAAAAGATTTACGATTAGCAGGACAATAAATCCAAAAACAAGCCCCACTACAAATTCTTTAATAATTGATGGAATCTTGATTTCTTCCGCTAAATGATGAATGTATGGGATATAATGCACAAACAAACCTCCGGCTACTAAAATAAGAGCAATTGTGCCAATAACAGTTAATGCTTTGATCACTTTTGGAAGTGCCTGAACCAAAATATTTCCAATAAATTTTAAAAGGCTTTTTTCTTTTTTACTGCGTTGAATCATTTTGAAACCAACTTCGTCCATACGAACGATAAGCGCTACAATTCCGTAAACTCCAATTGTTGCTATCAACGCAATGATTGAAACTGTGATAATTTGTGACATTAAGGGCTTACCAATTACAGTTCCTAAAGCGATAATTACGATTTCTACAGAAAGAATAAAATCAGTAACAATGGCCGATTTTACTTTGTCTTTTTCAATTATTAAAATCTCTTCCTCCGTAAGTACTTCATCTGTAATTCCTTCAGATTCTTCATGCGCATGAGGAACTATAAATTCATAGATTTTTTCGGCTCCTTCATAAGCTAAAAACAATCCTCCCAAAACCAAAACTACCATGATAGCAACTGGAAAAAATGCACTTAATAAAAATGCAATTGGAAGAATAATGATTTTATTCAATAAAGAACCTTTGCTGATTGCCCATAAAACCGGAAGCTCTCTCGATGATGCAAAACCTGAAGCTTTTTCGGCGTTTACAGCCAAATCGTCTCCTAAAATTCCAGCTGTTTTTTTTGCTGCAACTTTGCTCATTACTGCAACATCATCCATAATTGCTGCGATATCATCCAATAGAGCGAAAAAACCTGAACCCATTTTTTAATTAATTTTTAGTTGTGCGAATCTACCACTTTTATCCTAATTTCTTAACTGAATATTGGATTAATTCCTAACTGCACTGTCCCAACAAAAGCCAGATAATTACAAAAACTAATATGGTTCCGAAACATCCTCCACCTAATTTTTTGGCGCCATATCCTGCGATCAATCCTCTAAATATATTATTCATAATGTATGTTTTTAAGTTATTGTAAATTTGAGAATTATACCTAGAACATCATTTATAATACTTTCAAAAAATGTTTCAATATTTAAACAAAAAAACACCAAATCATTTCTGATTTGATGTTTTTTGAGAACATTAAAGTATTAAAAAAAATTATTCTACTGTTGATGTTTGATTTCTAAAAACCAATTTTCCGTCAAACGCATCAATTAAAATAATACTGTCTGTAGTAATATTTCCAGCTAGAATTTCTTTTGACAACTGATTTAAAACCTCTCTCTGAACCACACGTTTTACAGGTCTTGCTCCAAACTGAGGATCAAATCCTTTTTCAGATAAATAGGCGATTGCTTCTGGAGTTGCATCCATTGTAATACCTTGCAGAGCCAGCATTTTCGTAACACTCTTCAATTGTAAACTTACAATTCTTGAAATATTATCGACGGTAAGAGGTGTAAACATTACGATTTCATCGATACGGTTTATGAATTCAGGTCGTACTGTTTGTTTCAATAATCCTAAAACTTCTGTTTTTGCAGCTTCTGTAGCCGCTTCAATTCCGCCTTTTAGATTTTCAAATTTCTCTTGTATGATCTGGCTTCCCATATTAGAAGTCATAATGATAATTGTGTTTTTGAAATCAGCAAGACGACCTTTGTTGTCTGTTAATCGGCCTTCATCTAATACTTGTAATAAAATATTGAAAGTATCTGGATGCGCTTTTTCGATCTCGTCTAACAAAATTACAGAATAAGGTTTTCTACGAACAGCTTCTGTCAATTGACCACCTTCATCATAACCTACATATCCTGGAGGCGCACCAACCAAACGGCTCACACTATGACGTTCCTGATACTCACTCATATCTATACGTGTCATGGCATTTTCATCATCAAAAAGATATTCGGCCAAGGCTTTTGCTAATTCTGTTTTACCAACTCCGGTTGTTCCCAAGAATAAGAAAGTTCCAACTGGTTTTTTCATATCCTGTAAACCGGCACGGCTTCTGCGAACAGCATCGCTCACAGCTTCTATCGCTTCTTCCTGACCTACTACACGCTTATGCAATTCGTCTTCAAGATGCAATAGCTTTTCTCTTTCCGTTTGAAGCATTTTCATTACTGGAATTCCTGTCCATTTTGCTACCACTTCTGCAATATCTTCTCTGGTAACCTCTTCTTTAATTAATGAAGTTCCCGATTGGAATTCCTGTAATTGTTTTTGCAAATTTTCTTGGCGTTCCTGCGCTTCTTTTATTTTTCCGTAACGAATTTCTGCTACTTTTCCGTAATCACCATCACGTTCTGCGCGTTCTGCTTCATATTTAAAGTCTTCAATTTCTAGTTTTACAGCCTGAATTCCGTCAACAATATCTTTTTCCTGTTTCCATTTTGCAAAGATTTCATTTCGCTCTTCTTTTAGATTGGCCAATTCCATACCTAAAATCTTAAGTTTGCTTTCTTCTTTCTCTCGTTTAATGGCTTCAATTTCGATTTCCAACTGCATGATTTTACGATCCAAAACATCTAATTCCTCAGGTTTTGAGTTGATTTCCATACGCAACTTAGAAGCAGCCTCGTCCATCAAATCGATTGCTTTATCTGGCAAGAAACGATTTGTAATATATCTTTGTGAAAGTTCTACAGCCGCAATAATAGCTTCGTCTTTAATTTGAACTTTATGATGCGTCTCATATTTTTCTTTAATTCCACGAAGAATTGAAATGGCACTTTCAGTATCTGGTTCGTCGATTAGTACTTTTTGAAAACGTCTTTCAAGCGCTTTATCTTTTTCAAAATATTTTTGATATTCATCTAAAGTTGTTGCACCAATTGCTCTTAGTTCTCCACGAGCCAAAGCTGGTTTCAGGATATTAGCCGCATCCATTGCGCCTTCTCCTCCACCCGCTCCCACAAGCGTATGAATTTCATCAATAAACAAAACGATATCTCCTTCTGCCGAAGTAACTTCTTTTACAACCGATTTTAAACGTTCTTCAAATTCTCCTTTGTACTTTGCTCCAGCAATTAGAGCTCCCATATCTAATGAGAAAACGATTTTTTCTTTTAGATTTTCAGGAACGTCGCCGTCCACAATTCTATGGGCCAACCCTTCTGCAATGGCGGTTTTACCAACTCCAGGTTCTCCAATTAACATTGGGTTGTTTTTTGTTCTACGCGTCAGAATCTGCAAGACACGACGTATTTCTTCATCACGACCAATAACTGGATCTAGTTTTCCTGTCCTTGCTAATTCGTTTAAGTTTTTTGCGTATTTATTTAACGAATTATAAGTTTCTTCTGCCGAAGCTGATGTTACCCTTTCTCCTTTTCTCAATTCTTCGATAGCCGCTTTTAAGCCTTTTCCAGTAACTCCCTGATCTTTTAAAATCTGAGAAACTTTACTTTTGGAATCAAAAATAGCTAGAATTAAATGCTCGATCGAAACGTATTCGTCGTTCATTTTTTGTGCAATAATTTCAGCTTCATTCAAAGCTTTATTGGCGTCTCTTGAAAGCATAATTTCACCTCCGGAAACTTTTGGAAAACTCTGAATTGTACTGTCTAAAATTTGTAAAAACAAAGGCACATTTACATTTAGTTTTTTCAAAATAAATGGTGCTACGTTTTCATCAACTTCAAAAATAGCTTTGAAAATGTGTTCATTTTCAATTTGCTGCTGGCCATTTCGTTGCGCTAATTGCTGTGACAACTGAATGGCTTCCTGCGATTTAATAGTAAACTTGTTAATATTCATATTTTTATGATTTGACTGATTTTTAATTATCTAATATTCAATAACATTAAAGTTACGATTTATAGAGATACATTTTTAATTCAAATAATCTAACTTTGTATTCGAATAGACAAATTATATTCCACAGTAAAAATAAAGACAAAATGACATTAAAAACATGATTTCTATCATTTTAAAATGTCAAAAAGTCATAAAACAAGCCAAATATGAGTTTTTTTAATTCAATCTTCGGAAGTTCTGAGAACTCAGAAACTCCAAAAAGTAAAGTAAACTGGACAGAATTAACCGATATTCTTCAATTAATGGAGATTGAAGCAATATCAAACGAAAAGCCAGTTGTAATTTTTAAACACAGCACAAGATGCAGCATCAGCCGAATGGCGTTGAAACAATTTGAAAGAGAGTTTGATCTTGAAGAAGTGGTTGATGCTTATTTTCTGGATTTGATCGCGCATCGTGATATTTCAAATGAAATTGCAAATAAATTTGGTGTTTATCATGAATCACCACAATTAATTTTAATCAAAAACGGAAAAGCCGTTTACGATGTTTCGCACAGCGATATTGATGCCGAGGCATTGAAAAACAAGATTTAAGTTATGAATTATAGAATTTATCACTCGGCTTAGACTACAGAGAAATTTAAAAATTAGGAAGCCTGAAATTGTATTTGACAATTTCAGGCTTTTTCTTTCTTTACTTTAAATTTAACTTTAATTTGATTTCAATTTGAACCCTCAATTCACAACTCACAACTCACAATTAAAATTAAAAACTTCCTCCAGAACCTCCTCCACTAAAACCTCCGTCTCCAAACTCCATTGGAGAATCTATCTTAACTTCTGGTTTCATTCCGAAAGTTGAAGCGACGACTAAAGCTTCGGTGTTTAAGAAATTATCTGAATGATTGATTCGGTCTGGTTTAAAAGTCAAACCACTTTCTTTTTCTTTTAATTTTTTAATTGAAAAAAAAGCAATTGCAAATAAAACTACTCCGCCAAGTGTAAGTGCAACTTCAATTGGCAAAACGGAATAATAAAATCGGATAGTGTAAATTGAAAATGCAATTGCCAAAAAACTGATCCATAGCATTATTCTGTCTTTTCCTTTTAAAGCTTGAATCAAATAAATTATTGGGACAATAATCGTAAATGCATAAAAGAAAAATGCAAACGGAATATCTGTTCCTGGTTTTACTTCATTTCCTAATAATTCTGATGAAAGTTCTCTAACCACTAAATAGTTGCAGGATAGATAAAACAATATCAAGCAAAAACTATTGGCTAATAAAAGTCCGTTGTAATAATAACTTTCTTTTAAATTGAAGATTATTTTTTTAGTCACAAAATATAAAATTGCTGCAGAAATCATTGCTACAAATGGCAAAATTGTTTTTCCTATATCACCAAATTCAAACATTTCAAAAAACAAAAATCCCGTTGCAGCTATACAGAAAACTAACATTGATAACAAATGAAGGTATCGTAAAAACATAAAAAGTGCTGCAATTGCAACAAAAAAAGCGATTACAGCTTCATAG
Organism: Flavobacterium xizangense; assembly: GCF_054075145.1. Classification (NCBI taxonomy): domain Bacteria; kingdom Pseudomonadati; phylum Bacteroidota; class Flavobacteriia; order Flavobacteriales; family Flavobacteriaceae; genus Flavobacterium; species Flavobacterium xizangense. The sequence goes on from NZ_JBSIPG010000002.1 coordinate 264,449, forward strand.
CCTTCTGTTGTGACGGCAATTGCAATTCCGACATTTAGCAGTGCTCCTAGAACAAACGCATCATCTAAACCATGATTATGATAATTTTGTGTAGCCAATAATTCTGCTCCAACAAATCCAACGACAGCAAAAATATAGCAGCAAATTTGAAAAAAAACATGTTCGCCACTTAAACCAAATAAAGAAATTGCTCCACAAATTGAAAGATATAATAAGCAACCCAGTAAAAAGAATCCAATTCTAACCAGAATATTGCTTTGACTTTTGAGAACTGGCAATTCCTTTTCTATAAATTTCTTTTGATCCTTGCTTATAAAACCTCCATTATATAAAGTATCCGCTTCATCGAGTAAAGCTCCATTATCTAACATTTTTTTATCGTACACTATCATGCTCTAATTTCTTTGTTGAATTTTTTAATCAGTTTTATAAATAGCACTATTGAACCAATAAAATAGGCCGGTAAAAGAAATATGAATAGCTCCCAAATATTAGAAAAGTCAATATTCTCAAATATTCTGAACAAAATTATATTTCCACCGATATAGCCGTAAACAATCATAAAAACATATAAAGACATTGCTTTATTCTCATAACTAGCTTTATAGAAATAAAATGTAGAACCGATTAAAACAATAGCAAACAACATCCAATTAAGGGTATCGTAACTGGTTAAATTACTAGTCGAAGCTACACTTACAATATGCAAAGCAAAAGTCAGAAAAATCAAACTAAAGTGCGTTTTTAAGGAAATTCTACGACTGTAAATTGTCCATAAAATTAATAAGACGCCAAGCATTACAGCCGAATAGCTCAAATTCTGACTTGCATACAAATTATTACTGTCATTAAAAATATCTTGTGGTGTTACCGAAAGTCCTATGTAAGCTGCCAAACCAGTAATTGCAATTGTCAAAACGCTTTTGTTGTCAAAATAATAAGCACAAAAGAAACTCACTATTGTTGGAACTAAAGTCGCTAATCCGTAATGTTCGCCAAAGGTTTTGTACTGAAACTGCAAATAACCAATAAAAATACAAGTCAGAATATTGGCCGCAAGCACCAAATATTCTAAAACCGGATGTTCAAAAACGGTTTCTGATTTTTGGAAACCTTTTGAATTTTTAAAACAATAATAAAAACAAACTACAATGACTATAAGTAAAATGGAAAGAATGGCAATATGACCAATTGTATCAATATTTTCATAAATCAAGATTCCAATTCCAGAAGTAAAAAGCAAAACAGACAAATACAAAAACAGTTTTAATTCTGCATTTAATGAAAAAATACCCAAATTACGATAAGATGTAATTTCCTTGTACTGATTTTCTGTAATTAGATTTTTATCCCGAAGCGATTCTGTAAATTTCTCATCGAACTTATTCATATTTTCTATTTAAAAGCACAATCAAAAATAGTTTTTTTTTAATGCAATCAATTTTTATTTGTAAATAAATTCGGCTTTATTCTTGTAAAACACTAATTGGCATCTTTCTGAAATCCAAATTCTTCATAAAAACAAAGTATTAGAATGCAAAAAAATCACAAATATTATTGACTTTAAAATTAATTAATTACATTCGTGTAATCGATTACATTAAATTGATATCAAAACCACTTAAACCAAATATTAAAATGAAAAAGAATTTGTTTTCACTTCTTTTCCTCTTGAGTCTGTCTCTTTCTGCACAAAATTATGTGATGACGTCTCCAGAAGGATTTGGAGCGTCTGCTACCGGAGGTGGCAACACAACTCCCGTTACCGTAACCACTTATACCGATTTAACATCGAAACTAAAACTGACAACACCACAAGTCATTTTAGTTTCTGGAACAATCAACTGCAGTTATACTAGTTTACTAGTTACAAACAAGACTATCATTGGGCTTCCCGGAGCCCGATTAGTAAATACCGATCAAACTGCGGCGGGTTCGGGAATTTTAAGCTTAAAACCTGGATCAGACAATATTATTATCCGAAATCTAATTTTTGAAGGTCCTGGCGCTTATGATGTGGACGGACATGATAATCTTACTTCTGAAGCTACAAATGTTTGGGTAGATCATTGCGAATTTCAGGATGGAATGGATGGCAATTTTGATAATAAAAGAGCCGCAGACAATGTGACTATTTCATGGACAAAGTTTACGTACTTAAAAACACCAAAAGCCGGTGGGTCTGGTGGAGCCGATGATCACCGATTTTCAGATTTAGTAGGTTCTTCAAAGAGCGACGCACCATCTGACGGACATTACAGCATTACTTTCAAAAATTGCTATTGGGCTGACGGATGCAGAGAACGTATGCCTCGTGCAAGAAATGCAGAATTACATATTTTAAATTGTTATTACAATACTTCCGTTTCAAGTTCTTTGGCAATTGGATTAGGCGGTGGAGATAATAATACAACTTGTTATGTTGAAGGAACAGATTTTGCTAAAATTGGAACAGCTTTCAAAAATTACATCAGTACAGACGGCGGAACTGTTGGAATTACATTTTCTAACTGCCTAAAAGCTGGAGCAGATTATGGCGACCCGGTTTTAAAACCTTCATATACCTATACTACTTTTGCAGTAAATGATGTTGTGGGATATGTTGCCAATGCTTCGTGTGGCGCGGGTGCAACACTTCAAGTTTCTAAAGATGGAAAAATAGCATCAAGCTGCAATGGTTTAGGCTTAAAAGAAAACAAAAATGATTTAGAACTTAAATGTTATCCAACCAAAATCAATCGTCTTTTAAACATTGAGTTTTCAGGAAGCGACAACGGCTTAGCTTATGTAAATTTGTTTTCTTCCAGTGGTGCCAAAGTATATTCGGAATCAAAAAATATTGCTGCTGCCGAAAAATTAGAATTAAATGTTGGAAATCTTGCCAAAGGAATTTATATCTGTAAGGTTCAGATTGAAAACCGCAGTAAAACTTTTAAACTTCTGAAAATTTAAATTATTTCCGTAAAAAAGGTCATTGAAACAAATCAATGACCTTTTATATTTTTTACTTTTTATATCCCCAAATATTAAAAAGCAGCTTTCATTTTATCTTTAATCGCATCTAAGCATAAATTATTAATACTACCTTCGTGCGTGTGTTTGGTTTCTTTTGGAGATTTGTACGTTCCACCTTCTAATTGTTCTGCAACAGCTTTGTACGCATCTCTAAAAGGCATTCCTTCAACCACCATTTCGTTTAAAGTATCAACCGTAAACAAATAATCGTATTTTTTATCTTCTAAAATATGATCTTTAACTGTAATATCTTTAATAGAAAATATAGCAATATCCAAGCAAGATTTTAAAGTCTGAATCGCTGGAAACAAGCCTTCTTTTAAAAGCTGTAAATCTCTATGATAACCACTCGGAAGATTATTGGTAATTAAAGTAATTTCGTATGGGAGCGCCTGAATCTTGTTGCATTTTCCTCTGATTAGCTCAAATACGTCAGGATTTTTCTTGTGAGGCATAATACTTGAACCTGTTGTAAGATGCGCCGGAAGACCAATAAAGTCAAAATTCTGGCTCATATACAAACAAACATCCATGGCAAATTTTGACAATGTTCCAGCCACACTTGTCATCGCAAAAGCAACAGTTTTCTCTGCTTTTCCACGGCTCATTTGTGCTGCAACAGCATTATATTTTAAGGTTTCAAAACCTAATTCCTGTGTTGTAAATGTTCTGTTGATTGGAAATGAACTTCCGTAACCCGCTGCAGATCCTAACGGATTCTGATCTACAATTTTTGAAGCTGCATTCAGCATCGTTACATCATCAATTAAACTCTCAGCGTAAGCAGAAAACCACATTCCGAATGATGATGGCATGGCGATTTGCAAATGGGTATAACCTGGCAACAACACATTTTGATGTTTTTCTGCCGATTCCATTAACAAGTCAAAAAGTGTTTTTACCTGTTCTTTTATGGCTTTTAATTCGTCTTTTAAATACAAATGAACATCAACCAAAACCTGATCATTACGAGAACGTGCAGTGTGGATTTTCTTTCCTGCATCGCCTAGTTTTACTGTTAGAAGATATTCGATTTTAGAATGTACGTCCTCGAAACTATCTTCGATTTCGAAATTTCCAACTACGATATCAGCAATGATTTCGTTTAAAGCATCAACCAAAGAAGTTGTTTCTTCTGTAGTCAATAAACCAATCTGTCCCAACATTTTAGCGTGAGCGATTGAACCTAAAGCATCATATTTTGCTAAAACCAAATCCAGTTCACGATCGTTTCCTACTGTGAATTGCTCGATTTGTTTATCTGTTGGTATTCCTTTTTCCCAAAGTTTCATAACTTAGATTTTTAGACTTCTTAGATTTTAGACTTCTTAGATTTTTTTTCTAATTTAGACCTAATGTCATTGTTTATACTGGTGGTGTTTCTAGCCCCGATAGTAGTGGAAATCCTTTTGTGTCTCGTTTCTTTAACGAGACACAAAAGATTGGAACGGATAGCGGGATTAGCTCCTAAAAAATATTATAATTTAAAGAAATCTGTTAGTATTTTGATATACAGGTCAACTCCTTCTTCAATTTCATTTACAAAAATAAATTCATCTGCTGAATGCGAACGTAATGTTTCTCCTGGTCCTAATTTTAAAGACTGACAGCTTAAAACGGATTGATCTGAAAGTGTTGGCGAGCCATAAGTCGTTCTTCCTAAAGCGATTCCGGCTTGTACTAAACCATGTGCAATTGGAATAGATGATGAATTTAAGTGCATTGATCTTGGTGTTACTTCGGCATTTACATTTGCTTTTACAACTTCCAGAATTTCAGCATTTGTATAGCGGTCTGTTACACGAATATCAACAACCAAATCACATTCTGACGGCACCACATTATGTTGTTTACCAGCATTAATCTGTGTTACGGTCATTTTTACAGGACCTAAAACATCTGATATTTTATCGAATTTATAGTTTTTAAACCATTCCATTACCGGAATAGATTTGTATAATGCATTATCATCATTTTGATGTGCGGCGTGGCTTGCTGTACCTTTTACTTTTACGTCAAGGACTAATAAACCTTTTTCAGCAACTGCTAATTGCATTAAAGTTGGTTCTCCTACAATCGCGCAATCTAGTTCTGGTAAATGTTTTAGAACACTATTTAAACCGTTTTTCCCGCTGCTTTCTTCTTCGGCAGAAGCCACAATTACAATATTGTGAGAAAGGTTTTTATTTTCGTAAAAATGAACGAAAGTCGCCAGTAATGAAACTAAACATCCGCCAGCATCATTGCTTCCTAATCCAAATAATTTTCCATCTTTTTCAATTGCTTTAAACGGATCGTTGGTGTACGCTTGATTTGGTCGTACAGTATCGTGATGTGAGTTTAATAAAAGTGTTGGTTTGTTTTCGTCGAAATATTTGTTAAAAGCCCACACATTGTTGTTTTCTCTTTTGAAAGGAATTTCATTCTGATTGAACCAATTTTCGATTAAAAGAGCTGTTTGGTCTTCTTCACTTGAAAATGAAGGGGTTTCGATTAAGCTTTTTAATAAACTAATTGCTTCCTGGGTAAGCGTATCTATATTTTTCATTTTAATAAGGTTCAAAGGCTCAAAGGAACAAAGCAGCAAAGTTTTTGAGCTTTCCTTTGACCATTTTTACTTGCGCAAATTTATTTAAAATACCTTGTGCGCTCTATTTTTTTGCCACTAATTACATGGATTTTCAAACATTCTTTTTTTATCACAGATTTAAAATCAAAATGAACTTTTTAATGTTCTTCTAAAATTATTTTCTCTTTTAACAGCAAAAATTAATGTCAATTCGTGGCAACATTTTTTATAATGTAATCGTTGTATGCGGAATATCTGAGTTTTGGAGCATTTTGTGATGACCAATTTTGATTTTCTGCACACCTCTTGATAAACTATTGAAACAGTTATCCAATTTTGGGATCATTCCTGAATGGATTACTTTTTCTTCTTTTAGTTTATGATATAATGCTTCGTTGATTTCTGTTATTACAGAGGAATCGTCTTCTGAATTTTGTAAAACACCTTGTTTTTCAAAACAATATGTCAGCGTCACATCAAAAACTTCTGACAATGCAATTGATAATTCGCTTGCAATTGTATCGGCATTTGTGTTTAACAATTGTCCGTTTTTGTCATGTGTAATGGCACAGAAAACGGGTACAATTCCAGTTTCTAACAAAGTCGCTAACAGTTTAGTGTTGACTTGTTTTACATCGCCTACAAATCCGTAATCGATTGTTGGGTGATTTCTTTTTGTTGATTGAATTAAATTTCCATCAGCTCCAGAAAAACCAACAGCATTATTATCTTTTGCCTGTAATTGCGCCACAATATGTTTGTTGATTTGTCCGGCGTAAATCATGACCACAACATCAAGCATTGGAGCATCTGTAATTCGGCGCCCATCAATCATTTGCGGAACCAAACCAATACTCTGCGCCATTTTTGTAGCCGATTTTCCACCGCCGTGAACTAAAACTTTGTAGCCTTCAATTTTAGAAAAATCGGTTAAGAACTGTTCTAATTCTGACGGATTGTCGATGATGTTTCCACCTATTTTGATTACGGTAACTTTTTTCATGAGGTTCTAAGTTGCTAAGGTTCTAAGGGACTAAGGTTTTTGTTAGGCAGTTTCTTAGCATCCTAGAAACTTAGAACCTTAGTATCTAAAAAAGCTATATTTTTTTAAGAATCTTTTGTAAAACTAATTGTGCTGAATACGTTCTATTATTCGCTTGTTCAATTACGATTGAATTTTCTCCATCAAGAACTTCGTCACTTACAATTACGTTGCGACGAACTGGAAGACAGTGCATGAATTTTCCGTTGTTCGTTAAAGCCATTTTTTCGGCTGTAACGGTCCAATTTGGATCGCTGTTGGTCACTTTTCCGTAATCGTTGAAATTACTCCAGTTTTTTACATAAACGAAATCGGCATTTTCAAAAGCTTTATTTTGATCATATTCGATTTTACAGTCTTGCGTGATTTCTGGACTCAATTCATATCCTTCTGGATGTGTGATTACAAAATCCATGTCTTTTTGCATTTGCATCATTTCTACGAATGAATTGGCTACAGCCTGAGGCAAAGCTTTAGGATGCGGCGCCCAAGAAAGTACTACTTTTGGTTTGTGTTTCGTTTTATATTCTTCCATTGTAATGGCATCTGCCAACGACTGTAACGGGTGACGCACAGCACTTTCCATATTTACGATTGGCACTGTAACATATTTCAAAAATCCTGAAATTACAGTTTCCTGATAATCTTTTTCTTTGTCAACCAAACCTGCAAAAGCACGGATAGCAATAATATCACAGTATTGTGAAACTACTTCTGCTGCTTCTTTGATATGTTCAGAAGCGCCAGAATTCATCACTGCTCCGTCTTCGAATTCCAATGTCCATCCTTCGTTGGTAAAATTCATTACCATAACGTTCATGCCTAAGTTCATTGCTGCTTTTTGAGTACTCAAACGCGTTCTTAAACTCGGATTAAAAAATAACATTCCTAAGGTTTTATTTTTACCTAATTTTTTATTTTTAAGCGGGTCTTTTTTGATTTTGATCGCGCTTTTTACCCATTTTGATAATGAGTTGATGTCTTTTATTGAGATATAGTTCATTTGTTTTTCTTTATTAGTTTAGATAATGTGATAATTAGATTATTTTAGTAAACGGAATTTCGTCTTTTAATGCTTTTAAAATAAAATTATCATTCAACCCATTTACAATCCAGGTTTCTATATTAGCTGCTTTTGAAATTGCGGCGGCTTCTATTTTGGATTGCATTCCTCCTGTTCCGTGTGATGATTTTGAATCGCCGATTTCTTTTTCGAGCAACTTTAAATCATTTACCAATTTTATGGTCTCTGGATTTTCATAATGAATGGATTCTTTCGTGTAAATCCCGTTTGTATTTGTTGCAATTATCAGAATATCAACATTTAAAAGAACCGCCGTTAACGCTGCTAATTTATCATTATCTCCAAACCGAATCTCATCAGTGGCAACAGTATCATTTTCATTGATAATCGGAATGTAATTATTTTTTACCAATACATTAATGGTATTGACAATGTTCTTTTTGGTCTGTTCTTTTTCGAAATCAGAGTAAGAAAGCAAACACTGCGACGTATTTAATCCTAAATCCTTAAAATTCTCATTGTAAATCCGCATTAAATGAGGCTGTCCTATAGAAGCTAAAGCCTGCTTTACAAAAACATCTTTATCCTGATTATCCAGTTTCACAAACTGTTTTGCTGCAGCAATTGCTCCTGAACTTACTATGATAAACTCATATTCGTCGTTTAGAGCTGCAATCTGTATTCCTAGGTCTTCGATCTTTCCCCGCGAAATATGATTGGTTTCTTTGGTTAAAGTATTACTTCCTATTTTTAATAAAATCCGTTTCTTACCCATTTTTTTTTTAAAGGTGCTAAGGTTCTAAGATGCTGAAATTCTAAGTTTTTCAATCTAAAATCTGAACTCTAAAATCTAAAATTATCTTATCTGTCCTTCTCCGTAAACGTACCATTTATTCGTTACGAGATGTTGAAGGCCGATTGGACCACGTTGATGCAGTTTATCAGTACTTATGGCTAATTCTCCGCCTAAACCAAATTGTCCGCCGTCTGTGAATCTTGTTGATGCATTTTGATAAACTGCTGCTGCATCTACCGATTCCATAAACTGCTTTGCCACTTCATTATCTCTTGTAATAATTGCTGCCGAATGTCCTCCGCAATATTTATTGATCATTTCGATTGCATTTTCCTGAGAATCTATTGTTCCAATGACAATTTTATAATCTAAAAACTCTTCGTACCAAATATCTTCGTTTTGAAGTGTTTTCGTGTTTTCGAAATTTGTTAAAGATTTATCGACAATAACTTCCACTTTTGATTCTACTAAAGCTTCGATTAGCATTGCTGTAAAACCTTCAAAATTGGGTAATCTTGAATCGATTAAAACCTTATCTAAAGCATTGCACGCCGAGATTTTAGAGGTTTTGGCATTCAAAATCACTTTTAAAGCCAAATCTGTATCCGCATTTTTATGAACGTAAACAAAATTGTTTCCGCGTCCGCTTACAATTACTGGACACGTTGCGTGCGCTTTTACAAACTCAATTAATTTTTCTCCTCCTCTTGGAACAATTAAATCGACTTTTTGAGTTGGTTTTTCTAAAAATGCCTGAGTTTCTGTTCTATTGTAATTTAGATATTCCACCCAGTCTTTTGAAACCCCGTTTTCTTCCAAAGCTTTATGCCAAAGGCTTACGATTTTCAAATTTGATTTTAAAGATTCTTTTCCTCCTTTTAATAAAATCTTATTTCCGGATTTAAAAGCAATTCCGCCCGCTTCGATGGTAACATCAGGACGAGATTCGTAAATAATTAAAATCGTTCCGAAAGCGGCTGTTTTATTCACCACTTTTATTCCATTATCATGAGTAAAGTGAAAACGCTCAACGCCAACGGGATCTTCCTGAGAAGCCAATTGATTTAATGACAAAATCATTTCGTCGACTTTTTTATCATCTACTTTTAAGCGTTCTTCCATCGCTAAATCTGAGCCGTCATAATCAGCGAGATCTTCCTGATTGGTCAAGATTATCTCGTTCCGCTCCTGTTCGACCAGCTTGGCCATGAACCGCAAAACCAGATTGCGTTTTTCAATTGATAATGGTTTCATTTTTTTGGTTTAATTGGTTAATCGTTAATTCGTTTAATCGATTAACCAGTTAAACGATTAAACGAATTAAAAGTTATAGGCAAACTTAGTTTTTAAGTTCTTCTAAACTTTCTTTTAAAGCTTTTACAAACGTATCGATATCCGCTTTTTTTACAGTCAACGGCGGCAAAATTCTCAATAGATTTTTATTGTTGGCGCTTCCTGTAAAAATGTGCTTTTCGATAATCAGTTTTTTTCTTAAAGCTGCTACGTCAAAATCAAACTCAACTCCAAGCATTAATCCTTTTCCTTTTACTTGTTTGATGCCTTCAACTTCTTTTATTTTTTCTAAGAAATATTCATAAACTTCGTTTACATTTTTTTGTAAATCCAATTTTTCGATTACATCTAAAACAGCAATTCCAGCCGCACAAGACAAATGGCTTCCGCCGAAAGTGGTACCTAATAATCCGAAACTTGCTTCAAATTTTGGAGAAATTAAGATAGCTCCAACTGGGAAACCGTTCCCCATACCTTTTGCAACGGAGATAATATCAGCATTAATTCCGTGATGTTGAAAAGCAAAGAATTTTCCGCTTCTTCCATATCCAGATTGTACCTCATCTAAAATCAAAACAACATCGTATTTTTTACATACTTTTTCTAAAGCCTGAAAAAATTCTGTTGTTCCTTGGTCTAAACCTCCAACTCCTTGAATTCCTTCGATAATTACAGCCGTAACATCTCCTTTAGCCAATTCAGCTTCAACTAATTCAATTTGGTTTAAAGGTAAAAATGTAACTTCTTGTTGTGCGTTTAATGGCGCAACAATTTTTTTATTGTCAGTAACAGCAACAGCTGCTGAAGTTCTTCCGTGGAAAGAATTATCAAAAGCTACAACTCTTGATTTTCCGTTATGGAAAGAAGCTAATTTTAAAGCATTTTCATTGGCTTCGGCGCCAGAACTGCATAAAAACAATTCGTAATCTTCTAAACCAGAAAGTTTTCCTAATTTCTGAGCCAATTCCACCTGCAAAGGATTCTGAATGGCATTTGAATAAAATCCTAAATTATCTAACTGATTCTTCAATTTTGCTACATAATCCGGTTGCGTGTGTCCGATAGAAATCACACCATGTCCGCTGTATAAATCTAAATATTCTACTCCTTTGTCGTCAATAATTGTACAATCTATTGCTTTTACTGGAGTTATGTCGTATAGTGGGTAAACGTTGAATAAGTTCATTTTTTTTGTTTATTTTGTTTCAGGTTTCACGTTTCAAGTTTTCACAGAACGTGAAACTTGGAACTTAAAACTTGAAACTGATTTGCGTTTCTGTTTCATATTTCAAGCTTTACACAAAACGTGTAACTTGAAACTTTAAACCTGAAACAAATTTTTCCTAAAATCCGCTTGGTTTCAAATGTAAACCTGTGGTTTCTTCTAAACCGAACATTAAATTCATGTTTTGAATTGCTTGTCCTGAAGCACCTTTGGTCAAATTATCAATAATTGATGTTATGAGAACCCGGTTTCCTTTTTTCAATAAACTGATGATACATTTATTCGTTTGCACCACTTGTTTCACGTTAATGTTTGTTGTGGTAACAGTTACAAAAGGTTCATTTTTATAGAAATCTTCATATTTAGCAACCAATTGCTCCAAACTATCATCGCACAATGTGTAAAGCGTTGCAAAAATTCCTCTTGGAAAATCTCCTCTATTCGGAATAAAAAGCAATTCGCTGTCAAAATCGTCTTGTAATTGGACCAAACTTTCTCCGATTTCACCTAAATGTTGATGCTCGAAAGCTTTGTAATGTGACATATTATTATTTCTCCAGCTGAAATGAGACGTTTCTGAAAGACTTACTCCTGCTCCTGTACTTCCTGTTGTCGCATTAATATGAACATCATTATTCAATAAATTATGTTCTGCTAAAGGCAATAAAGCCAATTGAATAGCAGTTGCAAAACAACCCGGATTTGCGATATAATTCGCTTTTTTGATTTCTGCTTTATTGATTTCAGGTAATCCGTAAATAAAATCTTTCCCTTCGAAATGAGCGTCTTTATTCAATCTGAAATCATTTCCTAAATCAATGATTTTAGTGTGAGTTGCAAACTGATTTTCTTTCAAAAATGAAATCGATTTTCCGTGACCTAAACACAAGAAAACAACATTCACATTTGGATTGATTTCAGCTGTAAAATTCATTTCGATATCTCCCATCAAATCTTGGTGTGCCACAGAAAGTGGTTTTCCAGCATTTGTCGTACTGTAAACAAAATCAATGTTGACTTTTGGGTGATACATTAAAATTCTGATGAGTTCTCCGGCTGTGTAGCCCGAACCACCAATAATTCCGACATTAATCATGATCTAATTGATTTACAGATGAAAATATGTTTTGTGCATTTCCTAGAATTTTAATAAATCCTTTTGCATCATCAGACGTCCAGGCATTGTTCATTTCTCCGTATTGACCGAAGCCTGTGTTCATTAAATCATTTTCAGATTCGATTCCGTCAAGTGAGAAATGATATGGTTTTAATGAAACTGTTACCTTTCCGTTTACTGTCTTTTGTGTGTCTTGCAAGAAAGTTTCGATGTTTCTCATAACTGGATCTAGAAACTGACCTTCGTGAAATAACATTCCGTACCAGTTTCCTAGTTGCTCTTTCCAATATTGCTGCCATTTTCCTAGAGTATGTTTCTCTAATAAATGGTGCGCTTTGATAATAATTAATGGCGCAGCAGCTTCAAAACCAACTCTTCCTTTAATTCCAATAATCGTATCTCCAACGTGAATATCTCTACCAATTGCGTAAGCACTTGCTAGTTTTTCCAGCGCTACAATATTGTTTGAAGGTTTATCCGATTTTCCGTTTAAACCAACTAATTCTCCTTGTTCAAAATGAAGCGTTACTTTCTCTTCTCCTTCTTTTTGCAATTGCGATGGATAGGCTTCGCTTGGTAATGGCTGGCTTGAAGTTAAAGTTTCTTTACCTCCAACGCTTGTTCCCCAAAGTCCTTTATTGATAGAATATTGTGCTTTTTCCCAAGAATAATGAACTCCATTTTGAGCCAAATAATCAACTTCTTCTTGTCTTGAAAGTTTTAAATCTCTAATTGGTGTAATAATTTCAATTTCCGGAGCAATAGTTTGGAAAATCAAATCAAAACGAATTTGATCGTTTCCTGCACCTGTACTTCCGTGAGCGATTGCAGTTGCTCCTACTTTTTTTGCATATTTTATAGCTTCAATAGCCTGAAAAACACGTTCTGCACTTACTGATAATGGATATGTGTTGTTTTTTAATACGTTTCCGAAAATCAAGTATTTGATAGCTTTATCGTAATATTTGTCTAAAATTGTTAAGTTGGCGTGTTGAGCACTTCCTAACTCATAAGCTCTTTTTTCAATAGCTGTTAATTCTTCAGCAGAAAATCCTCCTGTATCTACAAGAACAGTGTGGACTTCGTATCCTTTTTCATTTTTTAAATATTTCAAACAATACGAAGTATCTAATCCTCCGCTATAAGCTAATACTACTTTTTTCATTTTTTATAATTTAGGCTAATACTTTCGTATATAGCAGTTTGAGATTTCTTTTTAATTAAATTTTAAATAAAAAAACAAATGACAAGATTTTGTTTAAGAATAAAGCCTGTTTTATTTTTTTAAGTCTGCTCAACACAGCCTCGTTAAAAGGATGTCTTGGCGGTGTTTTTTGTTTTTCCTTCGGATCGTATAACATCCCTGTACAAAGACACATTTTGTTTTCTTTGCTTTGCAGAATTTGGTAATTAGTACAAGTTTTGCAACCTGACCAAAAACTAGGATCTGTGGTTAATTCTGAGAAAGGAACTGGTTTATAACCCAATTCAGAGTTAATTTTCATTACAGCTAAACCAGTTGTAATTCCAAATATTTTAGCATCTGGATATCGCTGCAAAGAATAATCAAAAACTTTAGATTTTATTTTTTTTGCCAATCCTAAACTTCTATAGTCAGGATGTACAATTAACCCCGAATGTGCCACGAATTTTCCGTGCTGCCAGCTTTCGATATAACAAAAACCTGCAAATTTCCCGTCTGCCAGAGCAATCATTGCATCACCATTCGACATTTTTTTCTGAATATACTCAGGAGTTCTTTTAGCAATCCCCGTGCCTCTTAACAAGGCAGATGATTCTATCGTATCGCAGATTTCTTGTGCGAATTTGAAGTGTTCTTCCTGGGTAACAACAATAGAGATCTTCATTTCAATAATTGAAGTTAGAGTTAAAAATTAAAGCATATTGTTTAGTTTGAAATCCAGAATTGAATCCAATAAAATTAAGCAAAATAGAAGTAACATTCTCAAAATCAAAAACTTGATTAATGAAATTTACAAAATAATAAATACTTTTAGGATATGTTTGTCCAATGGACAAATTATGTGATTTCAAAATGAAAAATGGATATGAATAAATATACGGTTATAAAACTCAGTGAACACTATAGAGATAGCGTCCGTACTTCGGGAGAAGTAATCGGTGAGTTTGTCCGTGACAAAGAAGTTATATGTAAACTTATTTTATTCATCGGTGCAAAAGTACATTAATTTTTTATTTAGAAAACAAAAAATCAAAATTCTAACATTTTTTTTACGTTTTGTGAATATACAAAAAAACAAAACCCGATAGTTATCAGTAACTATCGGGTTTTAAATGATTTAAAATATCTACTTTTTAATTTTTAGTAAAAGGAATTGCTTTTCCATCAGACAAAATCATATCAACAGCAGTTTTAGCTTCGTTAAATTTAAACTTCACACCTGCTCTTTTTGATTCAAAAGTATCTTTTTCTCCATCTACAGCTTTCACAGAGAATTTCGGATAATTAGTCAATTCTGCATATAAAGCACTGTTTTTCTCTGTAAACTCAATTTTTATAGGTGCTTTAGATGTAGAATAATTTCCTAAATAACCATCTAAAATAACGTCTTGTTCAACTTTACCTTTTCCTGCAGTCCAAACATTATTTGATTCATTAAAATCAGGAAACGCATGATCCGGATCTAATGTAATGCTTTCTATTTCTTCAGTAGAATTATGTTTGAAAGACCAATCATTATTACGTTGCCAAATTTCTACAGGAAGATTAACTCTCGTTACTTTCCCACTTTTTGTTTTAACATCTAAAACAATTGGCATTGGCATTTTCTCAAAATTTTCTACCGTAATAATTACACCTTTTGCCGGATCATTTTTTATGTATTTAATCGAATTTACACCTTGGTCAAATCGCCAATTATTTACGTACCAACTTCTCCAGAACCAACTTAAGTCTTCACCGGCAACATTTTCCATTGACCTAAAAAAGTCATCTGGCTGAGGATGTTTAAAGGCCCAACGCTGAATATAAGTTCTAAAAGCAGTATCAAAACGTTCTTTTCCTAAAACTTGCTCTCTTAAAAGAATCAAACCTGCACTTGGTTTAAAATAGCACAACATACCAATATTTGCTTCCTTCATATTATCAGGAGAACTCATAATAGTTTCTAAATCTGGACGTGTAAAAGATTCTGCCTCTTCATGCAAATCTATTGGCTTTTCTTTGTATTCACCATTATTGAATGCTGCCGTACTCAATGAATTAATAAAAGTATTAAATCCTTCATCCATCCATGCGAACAATCTCTCGTTTGAACCAACAATCATTGGAAACCAGATATGACCAAATTCATGGTCTGTAACTCCCCATAAATCCTGCCCTTTTGATTTCCATCCACAAAAAACAATTCCAGGATATTCCATTCCACCTTCATTTCCAGCCACATTTGTAGCAACCGGATAAGGATATTCAAACCATTGTTTTGAATAATGCTCAATTGCTCCTTTTACATACTCGCTTGAACGTCCGTATGCATCATTTCCATTACTTTCAACAGGATAAGCTGACAATGCCAAAGCTTTTTTACCACTTGGCAAGTTGATTTTTGCTCCATCAAGAATAAAAGCTGGAGATGAAGCCCAAGAAAAATCACGAGCATTTTTGATTTTATAATGCCAAGTTTTTTCAGTTCCCGAATTTGTTTTTGCTGTCGAATTTACTTCATCAGCAGTACGAATCATAACCGTTTTATCGCTTTGAGAAGCGTCTTTGTAACGTTTTAACTGTTCAGCAGAAAAAACTTCCTGACCATTCAACAACTCGCCAGAAGCAACAACATAATGATTTCCGGGAACAGTCAGTTTTACATCAAAATCTCCATATTCTAAATAAAACTCAGAAGCTCCTAAATATGGTGCTGTATTCCATCCTCGTACATCATCATACACACACATGCGCGGATACCATTGTGCAATTGTGAAGATTTTTCCGTTTTTAGTTTCCAAAACTCCCATTCTGTCTGATCCCTCAAAAGGAGCAATGAAAGAGAATTCGATTTTAATTTTTACAGAACCTCCTTTTGCGGCCAATTCCTGAGGAAGGAAAATCTGCATTCTGGTATCTGTAACAATATATTTTGCCTCAACCTCTAAAGCATTTTTCCCTGAAGAAATTACTTTTACAGATTTAATTTTATTTCCTCCATCAAAAACCTGTCCTTGGGCTCCGTTACGGCTTCCAGATAAAGGTACAACGGCATTTCCTCTAGAATCATCTTTAAATAAATTCTGATCTAAATTCAACCAAAGAAATCCTAATTTATCAGGACTATTGTTCGTATATGTAATTTGATCTGTACCTACAATTTCATTTGTTGTAGCATTTAATTTTGCCGTTATCTGGTAATCGGCTCTGTTTTGCCAATACTCTACACCAGGCTGACCACTCGCTGTACGTGTAGATGTTCCGTTTTTAGTGTAAAAATGCGGGGCAAAGGCATCATGGTAATTATAATTATTTACTGGATTTGTTGCTGTCCCTGAAGGTGTTTGTTGCGCCCAGGAACAAGAAATCCCAAAAAATAAAGCCGCGGTTAAAATGGCTTTTGCAGATTGCTTCTTCATATTTTTTAGCTGTTTATGTAGCAAATTAATGAAAAAAAAAGCTATTTACAGAGAAATAATCAAGCTTAAATTTAATTTTAGCAAAATTTTACAAATAAAATAAATTGAGCGATTTTCCTTAAAAAATAAAAATTATTCAAATACCTTTACATTTACATAAAAATTAATCTTTTCAACTCTACTATTTTGACGACAACTATATCAAATTCAATATTAACAGCTTCAATTAAGCATGCCGGAGCCGAATTATTTTCATTAAAAAACAATCAAAACAAGGAATACATCTGGGAAGGAAATCCTGATTTTTGGGGCAAACACTCACCTGTCCTTTTTCCTATTGTCGGCACATTGAAAAACAACTCTTATACAATTAATGAAAATGAATATCATTTGCCAAGACATGGTTTTGCGAGAGATATGGAATTTGAATTAATTGAAAAAACAGGGAACAGTGCCGTTTTTTCTTTAAAATCAAATACAGATACCTTAAAAAAATATCCTTTCGAGTTCGAATTACAGCTTATTTACACATTAGAAAATACCTCTCTAAAAATCGAATATATTGTAATTAATACAGGAGATAATAAAATGCCTTTTTCAATTGGGGCTCATCCTGCAATTGCACTTCCTGAAAATTTTACAAACTATTCTTTTAAATTTGAAAAAGAAGAGCCTTTAAAATACAATCTTCTTGAAAATGATTTAATTTCGAATAAAACTGAAATTCTAAAAACGACTGAAAACTTAGTGCCGCTGAATTATAAACTTTTCGAAAATGATGCGCTTGTTTTTAAAACGTTAGAATCAAATTCGTTGACTATTCTTGAAAATTCGAAACCTTATGTTCAAGTAGATTTTGAAGATTTTCCAAGTTTAGGTATCTGGACCAAAGATCAAGCACCATTTGTATGTATTGAACCGTGGTTTGGCTACTCTGATACTGCAAATAATTCTGGCGATTTATTTAAAAAAGAAGGAATTATTGTTTTAGAAGAAGATCAGACCTTTCATTCTCAATTTAGTATTAAAATCTTATAAATAAAATGTTAGAATTCAACTTCCATCCGTTTCCAGTAATCGAAACAGAGCGTTTATTATTGAGAAGAATTACAAACGATGATGTTAATGAAGTTTTCGAATTGCGTTCGAATCCTGAGACCATGAAATATATTCCGCGTCCGTTGGCCAAAAACAACGAAGACGCTTTGGCACACATCGCAACAATTAATACAAATATTGACAATAATATTGGAATCAATTGGGCAATTACTTTAAAAGATAATCCAAAACTTCTCGGAATTATCGGTTATTATCGAATGCAACCTGAAAATTACCGCGCCGAAATTGGCTATATGCTTTTGCCGGAATTTCATGGAAAAGGAATCATCCCCGAAGCTGTAAACCGATTAATAATTTATGGTTTTAAAGATTTAAAACTACATTCAATTGAAGCTGTTATTGACCCTGAAAATCAAGCTTCGGAAAAAGTCTTGCAAAAATGCGGTTTTGTTAAAGAAGCGCATTTCAAAGAATCTGAATTTTATGAAGGGCGTTTTTTAGACAAAGTAATTTACTCATTATTAGAACGATAGAATTTGTTAATTTCTGACAAAAAAATAATATTTGTTAAAACATATATTATTAATGTTCAAAATGTGTTTATATGCTATATTTGCACGCGAAATTAGCCACTTTACATGATTTCGTTCTAAAAACACCTTTATGAAAAAAATATTTTTATTAGCCATTATCTTATTTTCGGTTCATTCACAAAGCCAGACTTTTATTAAATTTAATGGAGCAACCGCACTTCTAGCAGTTCCAAATGTTGGTATTGAAACCAGTATTGGAGAAAAAACAACTTTTAGCTTTGATGTCATGGCATCCTTCTGGAAATCATTCAACGGACATAACCCAATGGAACTTTATACTTTCACTCCAGAAGTTCGTTACCATTTTAAAGAAAAATACAATGGATTTTACGTAGGAGGTCATGCTGGTCCAGACATCTACAGAATTCAAAAATGGGATTATTGGGACACTAATCAATACGAAAAAGGTTTTGGTTACAGACTAGGAGTTACTGTTGGATATAATATTAAATTAAATGATAAATTTTTATTAGATATTTTTGCTGGAGGTGGATGGCACCAAGGCTTTTATAAAGGATTATATAATGATGGAACACCTGGAAGATATCCTGCAGACAAAGCTAAAGATTATAACAAAAGTGGTGAGTGGTTGCCATACCGTGGAGGCGTAATGATTTCTTATAAATTATAATTTTTCAAATTTACTTAAAGATCTCACATATAAATCTTCCACTTTTTTGCGAGCCCAATCTGTTTTTCTCAAAAAAGTAAGTGATGATTTTATACTTGGATTTGAAATAAAGCATTTTATCGGAATTAGTTCTCCTAAAGTATCAAAACCATAAAAATCAACTAAAGTCTCAACGATTTTTTGAAGTGTAATTCCATGTAAAGGATCTTTTGATTTATTTTCCATTTTTATACTTTTTAAATTATATAAAAAAGACCGTACTATAAAAAAGTACGGTCTTTCTCTTTTTGCAAAATTACAAAATAGAATTTGACATTAATCAAATAATAAATATTTAGAATAAGAATTTAAATCCAACAGAAAGTGGAGTTGTCAAAGTAGGATTCCCAACTGTGTATGCTGAATCAACATTTGCTACATGAGCTAATGCAAAATTAGTTACAGTTGTTTTCTCTCCAACTTTAGGATCAAGTGTTGTTGAGGTAAAATTTGCCAAATCATAAGAAAACTCAACAGAGAAATTCTTTGTAACAAAATAATCAAATCCACCTGAAAGAGATAAACCAACCTGATTTACTTTTAATTCACTTTCTTTCTCTTTTCCTGTGATAACTGGTAATGCTAATTGTCCAAAGAAATAAAGCGAACCTGCAACGTTCCAATATTTTCTTGCTAATGGTTCAATTACAATCAAATCTGTATTTGCAGCAGTTGCAACTTTTGAATCCTGTTTTATATTAATGTAGCCAATTCCTGCCCCAACTGCCACAGATGGCGTAACAAATGTTCCAACTACTGGCAATACCGATAAATTTGTATTTTTGACATCGGCAGTTTTTGTTTGTTGATAGCCAAATTGAGAAGTTGCAAACCATGCACCTTTTAAACCTTGATTTGAATCCTGAGCTTGAACTGCAAATCCAAAAAACACAATACTAACTAGTGTAAAAATCTTTTTCATTTTGAGTTTGTTTTAAATTATTAAACAAACTTAACTGTAAGCTTTTTCTTTAATACTGATTAAAATCATAGATTAAAAAAAATCTTTTATTATCTTTTATCGCATTAAAATTTTTCAATTTTGTTTTACATTTGCAGTTATGATAAAATCAGTTAACATACTAAATAAAAGGGCTCGATTTGATTATGAGATAATCGATACTTATACTGCAGGAATTGTTTTAGCAGGTACCGAAATAAAATCAATACGTCTTGGCAAAGCAAATATTACAGAGAGTTTTTGCGAATTCAGCGGTATGGAGCTTTTTGCAATCAATACTTATATTGAAGAATACTCGTTTGGAAATCAATTCAATCATAAATCCAGAAGTGAAAGAAAATTGCTTCTCAACAAAAAAGAATTAAAGACACTTCATAAAAGCGTTCAGGCAAAAGGACTTACTATTGTTCCGCTGAAATTGTTTACCAACGAAAAAGGATTAGCCAAACTACAAATTGGCCTTTGCAAAGGAAAGAAAAACTACGACAAACGCGAATCTTTAAAGGAACAGGATACAAAACGAGATTTGGACAGAATCAAAAAAGCTTACAACTAATAAGTTTTAATTTTCTGAAAATGATGAGTTTATAAATATTTTATCGTTATTTTTACTACAAACAATATAACCTTAAAATATGAAAAAGTACCTAGTCTTCTTAATCGTCGTACTGTCACTTTCTGGTTGTGGCAGTAATACTTCTATTGTAAACAGCTGGAGAGATCCAGACATAACTGTTGCTCAGGAAGAATTTAAAAAAGTTTTAGTTGTTGCTTTGGTCAAGGACGAAGCTTCAAGAAGAATTACTGAAAACAGAATTGCAGCAAGCAATCCGATTTTTAAAACTTCATATCAATATCTTAATGCAACATCGCAACTAACTCAGGAGCAAAAATTAAAAATATTACAGGATGAAAACTTTGATGGCGTTGTCACAATGCGTTTAGTCAGCAAAGAAAAAGAAACCAATTACGTACCTGGAACTTATACCGGAATGTATTACGGAGGATTTGACGGAATGTATACTGGAATGTACGGTTATGGCTTTGGCAATTGGTACGGAATGTATTCTCCAAATTTCTATGATCCTGGATATTATCAGGAAACAACATCTTATATGGTTGAAACCAATATTTTTTCATTAAAACAAAATAAACTAATTTGGACAGGAACTACAGAGTCACAATACGTTACTGATTTAGGTCAAACAATTGATGCTATAATGCAAGCCGTAGTTAAGGAAATGAGAAAAGACGGTTCTTTACCTCCAAAATAAAATAATATAAAGCAGCATTTCTAAAAAATGCTGCTTTACTTTTATTTAAAAATTGACTAATTTTGTCAAGACAAAATATTTCTTACAGTGAAATCACTTTTAAAAAATGCCAGAGAACAAAAAGGTTTAAAAACCCGTGAGGTTGCACAATTGCTCGGTATAGATCAGGCATTAATCAGTAAATTTGAATCTGGAACACGAAAGCCAACAAAAGATCAAATTTCTAAATTGTCTCAACTTTTAGAAATTGATTATGAAACTTTAATGGTTGCCTGGCTTAAAGAAAAGATCCTTTACGAAATTGGTAATGATGAATTTGCTTTGAAGGCTTTAAAAGTTGCGGAAGACGAAATCAAATACAATAAAACAGTTTCAAGTCTTAAATTATCTACTTCATTAGAAAAAATATTAAAAGAAATTGATCTTCTAAAAGAAAAATTAGACTCTTATCGACAATTCGACAGTTTTAAAATTAAACAAGCTTTAGAACTTGAATATACTTTTGAAAGCAATAGAATTGAAGGAAACACAATGACCCTGCGTGAAACTGATATGGTGATAAATGAAGGATTGACAATTTCTGGAAAAAGCATGCGAGAACATCTCGAAGCAATAAATCATCAAGAAGCAATTGGTTTTATTAAAGATTTGATGAATAAAAACAATTCATTAAACGAACGTGATCTCTTGTCTATTCATAATTTAATTCTTAGAGGGATAATTCCTGAAGATGCAGGACGCTACCGAAAAGTTCAGGCTATGATACAAGGAAGCAGTCATATGCCACCACAACCATTGTTAGTTCAACAGGAAATGGAAGAATATTTTACTTGGTATGAAATCAACAAAAACAAACTTCATCCAGTTATTCTGGCTGCCGAAATGCATGAAAGATTAGTAACAATTCATCCTTTTATTGATGGAAACGGAAGAACTTCAAGATTGATTATGAATTTAATTTTGATGCAGAAAGGCTATTTAATTGCCAATATAAAAGGTGATTACGAAAACCGAATGCGTTATTACCAATCTCTGGAAGTTGCTCAGACAAAAAAAGATAAAGAGGATTTTCTGCTTTTTATTGCTCAAACACAAAAGGAAAGTTTAGAAAGATATATCTCAATTCTTACGCAATAAAAAAAAGCCCAGCGTTAACTGGGCTTATTATTAATTTTTATCTTCTAATAAAGGAACAAATCGAAACTCTCCAAACTCATGTTTCTCAAATTGCGTTTCATTTTTCCTGATTAACAATGTCATAATCTGAACATCTTCACCTAACGGAATAACTAGCCTTCCTCCTATTTTTAACTGAGCCATTAAAGGTTGTGGAATAAATGGAGCACCTGCTGTAACTATAATACTGTCAAACGGTGCAAAATTTGGCAATCCTTTATATCCATCTCCAAATGTAACGTGCTTTGGACGAATATTTAATTTCGGAAATAAATTAGATGTTGTCTTAAATAACTCGTTTTGTCTTTCAACAGTATACACTTTAGCACCAAGCATAAACAAAACGGCAGTTTGATAACCAGAACCAGTTCCAATCTCTAAAATTTTATGATCTTTTTTAACCTCAAGCAATTGCGACTGAAAAGCAACTGTATAAGGCTGTGAAATGGTCTGCCCTGCTCCAATTGGAAAAGCTTTATCCTGATAAGCAAAATCTTCAAAACTTGAATTCAAAAAAAGGTGTCTTGGAATTTTTTTTATCGCATCCAAAACCGCTCTGTCAGTAATTCCTTTTTGTTCCAAAGTGCTTACTAATTGATTACGAAGTCCTTGATGTTTGGCAGTGTCTTTCAAAATGGGTTGGTTTTATTTTGGCAAAAATAAGAAACAAAACAGTATTTCAAATATTGATTTTTAAATATTAAATTAATAAAGTCAAAAGCCACAACTGATAATTTAGAATTCATAACTAACAACTCACAATTAGCTAAATTCATTTTCACGTTAAACAAATAAATTATATTTTTGTTTAAAATACATTCTCATGTTAAAAGTAGGAGTTTTAGGTGCTGGTCATCTTGGTAAAATACATTTACGCTTATTGCAACAATCTGACAAATACGAATTAGTTGGATTTTACGACGAAAATCAAGAAAATGCCGAAAGAATCTCAAAAGAATTTGGCTATAAAAACTTCAGCACAATTGCAAAACTTATTCACGCTGTTGACGTGATTGATATTGTAACTCCAACGCTTTCACATTATAAATGTGCTAAGGTTGCAATCAAATCAGGAAAACATATCTTTATTGAAAAACCAATTGCCAATACAGTAGAAGAAGCCGAAGAAATCATTGCATTAGCGAAAGAATACAATGTAAAAGGGCAAGTTGGTCATGTTGAGCGTTTTAATCCCGCTTTTATTGCCACAAAAAATATGATTGAAAATCCGATGTTTATTGAAACACATCGTTTGGCTGAGTTTAATCCGCGTGGAACTGATGTTCCTGTGGTTTTAGATTTAATGATTCATGATATTGATGCTATTTTAAGTGTTGTTAATTCAAAAGTAAAAGATATTCACGCCAGCGGTGTATCAGTAATTAGTGATACTCCGGATATTGCCAATGCCAGAATCGAATTTGAAAATGGCTGTGTTGCTAATTTAACTGCCAGCAGAATTTCGTTGAAAAACATGCGTAAATCTCGTTTCTTTCAAAAAGATGCCTATATTTCAGTTGACTTTCTAGAGAAAAAATGCGAAGTTGTTCGTATGAAAGACGCGCCTGAAGTTCCTGGAGATTTTGATATGATTCTTCAAAATGCCGAAGGTGTAAAAAAACAAATCTATTTCACTAATCCAGATGTGGAGCAAAACAATGCTATTCTGGATGAATTAGAATCTTTTGCAAATGCAATTAATACAGATACAACTCCGGTTGTAACACTTGAGCAAGCTACAGATGCATTGCGTGTTGCTTATCAAATTATTGATTGCTTTAATAAATAATTTAAAAGATTTTCAGACATAAATTAGCCACGCAATTCACATCAAACTAGTGAATTCGTGGCTAAAATCATAAATATAATATCACATTAAAATGAAAACAATCGCTGTAATTGGAGCAGGAACAATGGGTAACGGAATTGCACATACTTTTGCGCAAAGCGGATTTACCGTAAAACTAATCGACGTTTCTGAAAAATCACTGGATAAAGGAATGGCAACTATTGCGGCTAATTTAGATCGTATGTTATCTAAAGGAACGATTACACAAGAAGATGTTGCCAAAACGATCACTAATATTATTACTTATAATGATATAAAAGATGGTGTTGTAGGTGCAGATTTAGTGGTTGAAGCAGCAACTGAAAATGTCGAATTAAAATTGAACATCTTCAAACAATTGAATGAATATTGCTCGCACAATACAATTTTAGCAACTAACACTTCTTCAATCTCGATTACCCAAATTGGAGCTGTCGTAGCACATCCTGAACGTGTTATTGGGATGCATTTTATGAATCCGGTGCCAATTATGAAATTAGTTGAAATCATCCGCGGATACAACACAAGTGATGAAGTAACTAAAATCATCATGACTTTATCTGAAAAATTAGGTAAAGTTCCAGTTGAGGTAAATGATTATCCAGGTTTTGTAGCAAACAGAATTTTAATGCCAATGCTAAACGAAGCGATCGAAACGTTATATAACAAAGTTGCTGGAGTTTATGAAATTGATACGGTAATGAAATTAGGAATGGGACACCCAATGGGACCTCTTCAATTGGCTGATTTTATTGGTCTTGACGTTTGTCTTGCCATTTTAAATGTAATGTACGACGGATTTAAAAATCCAAAATATGCTCCTTGCCCTTTATTAGTAAATATGGTGAGGGCTGGGAAACTTGGAGTAAAATCTGGTGAAGGTTTTTACGATTATAGCGAAAGTAAAAAAGCAGAGAAAATCTCTAAGCAGTTTTTATAAAAAAGAAATATCATGTCGATTCAATCGAATTTAAATACAATCAAAGCTAGTTTACCTGATCACGTGACTCTTGTTGCTGTTTCAAAAACAAAACCTGTTTCAGACCTGATGCAGGCTTATGAAGCTGGCCAGCGCATTTTTGGAGAAAACAAAATTCAGGAAATGACTGAAAAATGGGAACAAATGCCAAAAGATATTCAATGGCATATGATTGGTCATGTTCAGTCCAATAAAGTCAAATTTATGGCACCGTATGTGGCTTTGATACATGGTGTTGATAGTTTGAAATTATTGCAGGAAATCAACAAACAAGCTTTAAAAAATAACAGAATTATAAATTGTCTTCTTCAAATTTACATTGCAGAAGAAGAAACTAAATTTGGTTTGGACGAAAAAGAACTAAATGAACTTTTAACTTCTATTGAGTTTAAAGAGTTGAAAAATATTCGTATCTTGGGTTTAATGGGAATGGCAACTTTCACAGAAAACCAAAATCAAATTAAAAAAGAATTTACACATTTAAAATCTATTTTTGATTCTATTCTTACACTGAAAACTGAAAACTGCGAATTGAATACTATATCGATGGGAATGTCCGGAGATTACCAACTGGCAATTGAATGCGGAAGCACCATGGTTCGCATTGGAAGCAGCATTTTTGGAGGACGCTAATAATTGTAGATTAAAGATTGTAGATTTACTGAATACTAAAAACTGAAATGATTACTGAATTTGTACGCGATATTAGACATAGAAACCACTGGAGGACAATTTAATGAAGAGGGAATTACTGAAATCGCCATTTACAAATTTGACGGGCATGAAGTAGTTGACCAATTCATCAGCCTTGTCAATCCCGAAATTCCGATTCAGCCTTTTGTAGTAAAACTGACCGGAATCAACAATGCTATGTTGCAGTCTGCACCAAAGTTTTACGAAGTTGCAAAACGTATAATTGAAATTACTTCCGACTGCGTTATTGTCGCTCATAATGCATCTTTCGACTACAGAATCCTTCGCACAGAATTCAGACGTTTAGGTTATGATTTTGAAGCCAAAACGCTCTGTACAGTCGAATTAGCAAAAAAACTAATACCAGAACAACCTTCTTACAGCTTAGGAAAATTAGTCCGCGCATTAGGAATTCCAATGGCAGATAGACATCGTGCCAGCGGAGACGCTATGGCAACTACAAAGTTGTTCAAAATGCTTCTGGAAAAAGATATCGAAAAAACCATCGTAAAAGATTTTATAAAGTTAGAAATCGAAAAAGGAATTGCTCCAAAATTATTAGATCTCTTAAACCAAATGCCAACTAAAACAGGCGTTTATTATATTTATAACGAAGGTGGGACTTTGATTTATATTGGCAAAAGCCAAAACATCAAAAAAAGAATCAATCAGCATTTTACCGGAATCACAACCAAAAGTAAAAAAATTCAGGCTGAAGTTTTTACGATAACATATGATGAGACCGGAAGCGAATTAATTGCGCTTTTAAAAGAAAGCGAGGAAATAAAAGTAAACAGACCTAGACACAATCGTGCCCAACGAAAAACAATTTTTCAGTATGCTCTTTATGCTGAAAAAGATGCAAACGGCTATCTTAACTTAAAACTTGAAAGAGCTGATGGCCGAAAAAAGGAAATTACTTCGTATGTGAATTTACAGGAAGGAAAAAATGCACTTTTTAGATATACATCAAAATACCATTTGTGCCAAAAATTAACCGGTTTATACATCACGAAAAAGGAATGTTTCCAATACAAAATCAAAGAATGCGATGGTGCCTGCATTGGCGAAGTAACTCCTGAAGTTTATAATTTACGCGTACAACAATTCATTTCTGATAATAGTTTTGAAAATAAAAGCATGATTTTGATTGACCGTGGACGAAATATAAACGAAAGAAGCGCTATTTTAATCGAAAACGGAATCTATCAAGGCTATGCTTATTACGATTTAAATTATCAAATCACCAATATTGATATCCTTAAAAACATTCTGATCCCAATGCAACACAATCGAGATGTAAAAAATATTATTCAGAGCTATATCCGCAAAAGCAAGTCATTGAAAATAATGCATTTTTAAAAAAGCAATACTTTCATTATCTTTAAAGATATGAAAAAGCAAAAATCACAATACGAAATCTTTAGAGAAAAAATCAAAATTATCCTTTATGGCACAGATACCATTTTAGGAAGAATGTTCGATTTAATTCTTTTAGGTTTGATTTTGTTGAGTGTTCTTTTAATAATGCTCGATACCGTGCAGGGAATTAGCTCCAAATATCACGACCAATTGCTAATTTGTGAATGGATAATTACGGTATTTTTCACTATTGAATATATTCTTAGAATTATCTCCATTCAAAAACCAGTAAAATACATTATCAGTTTCTACGGAATCATTGATTTACTTGCCGTACTACCAATGTATTTGTCCATATTTTTTCCTGGCGCAAGTATTTTATCAATCGTAAGAGCGCTTCGTTTTCTTCGATTATTCAAAATTTTGCACATTCCGCAAATCAATCATCAATCCTTACAATTAAAAGAAGCTATTGAGGCCAGCAAAGAGAAAATTCTGGTTTTTATCTACTTCGTTTTAATCAGCACTATAATTATTGGTTCTCTAATGTACTTGGTCGAGGGAAAAGAATCAGGATTTACAAGTATTCCAATGGGAATTTATTGGACAATTGTTACCTTAACCACTGTCGGTTATGGCGATATTTCTCCGCAAACTCCTTTAGGTCAATTTATTGCTGCATTTGTGATGATTTTAGGTTACGGAATAATTGCAGTTCCTACAGGAATTGTAACAGCTGAATTTGCAAAAAGCAGTCTAAAAAACAATGCAGTTAATAGCAAAAAAACATGCAAAAAATGTCAATCTCAAATCCATTTTGATAATGCAAAATATTGCTATCAATGCGGAACAGAATTGCCTAATAATTAATTTATGAAGCCAATCCAGCTGTACATTACAACTCCTCCTTATATTTGTTGTTTTTTTAAGGTATAAAAGGAGCTTCCGTTGGTCGCTCTTTTACACCAAAAAAAACTAACAAATATAAGTCCGGGGTTTCCATTTCCATCTGGGCTAAAAAATATGAAATACCTAATAACCATTGTCGGACCAACAGCTATAGGCAAAACAGCCTTAAGTATTGCTTTGGCACAACATTTTAAATGCGAAATAATTTCCTGCGACAGTCGTCAGTTTTTTAAAGAAATGACAATTGGGACTGCTGTTCCAAGTCAGGAAGAATTAAATGCAGCATCACATCATTTCATTCAAAATAAATCCATTTTTGAAAATTATACGGTTGGCGATTACGAAAAAGAAGCACTTTTAAAACTGGAAGAGTTATATCAAAATAACGATTTTGCCATTCTAATTGGCGGATCAGGTTTGTATGTTGATGCCGTTTTAAAAGGTTTTGATGAATTTCCAGAAATCGCTCCGGAAATTCGTACCGAAGTAAATTCGAACTATGAGAAATTCGGCATCATATATCTTCAGGAACAATTGCAGCTTCTTGATCCAGATTATTATCAAAAAATAACGATCGAAAATCCACAGACTTTACAAAATCCACAACGAATGATGCGTTTTGTAGAAGTTTGTATTGGCTCACAAAAACCCTATTCTTCATTCTTAAATCTAAAGAAAAACAACAGAAACTTCACTCCTATTTTAATTGGTTTAGATGCTGACAGAAACATTATCTACGATAGAATCAATCAGCGTGTAGATATTATGATGAATATGGGATTATTAGAAGAAGCCAAGTCCCTATACTCTAACAAAGAATTAAATGCACTTCAAACTGTTGGTTACAGAGAATTATTTAGTCATTTAGATGGAGAATTCACTTTGCCTTTCGCAATTGAAGAAATCAAAAAAAACACAAGAAGATTCTCCAAAAGACAATTAACCTGGTTCAAACGAAACGAAGATACCAGATGGTTCGATTACAACACTGACAGACAAATAATATTTGATTACATAAATTTAAAATTGAAAGCGTAATTTTCTTAAACAATTTTATATATATTTAGACTTACCTAAATCTGTTCTAAATGAGAAAAATTCTATTTCTATTTTTTATTCTTTTTACATGTTATTCTTTTGAAATCCAATACGATGGAGGAACAAGACTTGTAGTTCAGGGACAACTGGTTGATCGAAACAGTAATCCAATTCCGAATAAAAGAATTGAAATAAATAATTTTTCCGATGGAACTTATACTCCAAGTGATTTAATAAGTTACACCAAAACTGATTCGGAAGGAAAATTTCTCATGGCTTTTCCTGCACCAAAAGGCGAGGAAATTGCTATAATAACTGAGCTGAATGGTTATAATTTTGCAGATGATTATTCTACTATGGGATATCAATATAAAAGCATATCGACTTTGAAGAAAAATTTCATCAATTATAAATTAGATCTCAATCAAATAACTTTATATAAGAATGATGAAATTACACAGCTTGAAATACAGTTAAACAAAACATCAACTAATAAAATAGTCACAGCGCTTGATGTTCAAGGAGTTCTATCAAAAGATTTTATCGATTTAAATTATAAAAATGAAAATCATTATCTTGAAACAAATTTTTATGTTGTTAAAAATCAGAATGTACATTTAAGTTATACGATTGCAGATTACTCAGATCCTACAAAAATGGTTACAACTAATCACGAAACTAATATTCCAATCAATTCTGAAAAAGTAATCCATCTTTTAACTTATTAATTATGAAATTAAAAGTTCTATTCTTTTTATTCCTTCTTCAATTTTCATACAGTCAGGAAACTGAAAACAAAAATTTAGTTCAATTTAATCACGACATTCGCGTAAATCTTATAATCCCTTCTACTTTTGGCAATAATTTTCTAGCGAAAGCTAATGAAAGTCACTTGGGAATTGGAACAAATTTCAGCTTTTTAAGAATTCATAATTTTAAATTAGGAGCAGGTTACGATTTTATTCCGTATTCCACAACTGATATTTCCATGGCAGGAAATATTAAATCTTCCGAATTTCATACTCTTTACGGCGATGTTTCTTATGAAATCAAAATAACAGATAAACTCAACTTCGAACCTTATTTCGGTTATGGAGGTGCAAAACTCAAATTTAAATCTGACGGCAGAAGTTTTGGAAATCAAACTGGAAACAACATTCGAGTTGGATTAAATACAGATTATCAGCTTGCCAAAAGATTTTCGTTATATTTTGGTTTTTGCTATCTAAAATCAAACCTGGACATCAATACTTCTCCCGAGTTTGTATCATTCTATGATAATACAGAGCTATTTCAATTTAATTTTGGAATAAAAATTCATTAATTTTGTATTTCTTTAAATACAAAAATTAAAAGAATACCATCCCATGCCAATATCTCCAAATTTCACATCAGTTTTAAGTAAAGACTGGGAAATCAATTTCACGCAATGTACACCAACTGGTTATTTAAAATATACCGATTTGTGTAATCTTTTACAACTTACAGCTGCAGCACATTCAGAAGTTGGCGGAATCAGTTTTACTGATATGCAGGAATTTGATCAGGCTTGGGTTTTAAGCAGAATGCGCGTCGAAATTACAGCTTTACCAAAATGGCAAGATGTAGTTACAGTAAAAACATGGATTAATAGTCTTGAAAATTCCAGATCTGTGCGTGCGCTTGAAATGTATGTAAATGGAGAAAAAATTGTTGGAAGTGAAACGTA
The DNA here is from genome assembly GCF_054075145.1 of Flavobacterium xizangense. Lineage (NCBI taxonomy): Bacteria > Pseudomonadati > Bacteroidota > Flavobacteriia > Flavobacteriales > Flavobacteriaceae > Flavobacterium > Flavobacterium xizangense. The sequence goes on from NZ_JBSIPG010000002.1 coordinate 295,385, forward strand.
TTGGGCCGTTTTTAATACAAAAGCACGTCGTCCGGAAGCTTTAGCTTTACCTTACGAACATTTTGAGCTTTTTCCTGAAAACAGAGCTACTACCGAAGGTTTCTCTAAAATAAATATTAATCCTGAAAAAGAATCGGTTTTTGAAAAAACGGTTTATTTATCAGATTTAGACATTGTCAATCATGCTAATAATGTGAAATATTTAGAATGGTGTCTGGATCATGTTAATGCAAAAAGAATTCTAAAACAAGAAGTTAAAAGTTTTGAAATGAATTTCCTAAAAGAGCTTTCTCTAAATGATGAGGTTGTTATTCACGAAAGTGATAATGACAATAAAACTGCAACTACATTTAGCATCACAAAAGGAGATAAAAATTGTTTTGCTTTAGAATTGCATTGGAAATAAACTGCAACTTCATTCAAGAAATTGTAATTAATAAAAAAAACGATGCAAATTGCATCGTTTTTTACTTTATCAAATCATTTCGATTTCTTTTTAGAATCTTTCTTAGATTTTTTTTTCTTTAGTACCTCTATTTTGCTTTTAATTCTTTTCTCAACGTCAGTTATATTACACTCAAAAGAGAATTGCAAAGTATGAAGTTTTGCATTTTTAATTTCTTTTAATCCCTTTTTAAACTCTTGCTGAGCTTCATAGATAATCGCTTTTTTTATATAAATATCAGATTTATTAATCCCTTTTATCGTCAAAGCAAAATCGATTAATTTTTGAGCTTCTTCATAATCTTCATTCAAAATTAAAGTCTGCAAATAATGCGGATATACTTCCAACGCATGAATATTAATGGCTAAAGCTTGCTGAAAATAAGATTTCGCTTCTTCGTAATTCAATAATTGTTCTGCCTGAATTCTTCCGTGCAAACACAAAACCATCGTGTTTTTATCATCATAAGAAAAAGCATAATCCAAAGATTCTATAGTTTCTTCAAGTGAATAAGGATAATTATCCAATGCTTGAAAAAGGTATTTTTCAATTGTTTTCATTTTATGTGTCTATATTTATTGTTTTTTTGGTCACATATAATTCGTATATCATCATCGTTTTTTGCGACCAAATTTTTAATTATGCTCATTTCGTAAATCGTTCTTTAATTTCTGACGAGTTCCTTTGTAACTTTTCTCCACTTTATTCTTTTTAAAATCACTTCCAGTAAAAACTCTCACAGGATTTCCTCGCTCAATATTAAGCTGATTTTCCCATTGTTTTACCACATGACTTTTAAGCTGTAACAATTTCTCGTCTTCTAGTTTTTTTATTAATCTTTCTGTTGCCAGTTTCTTGTTTTGGTGCTGAGACCGACTGTCCATTGCGACAACGGCAATTCCTGTTGGAATATGAGTTGCTCGAATAGCAGAACTTACTTTGTTTACATGCTGCCCTCCTGCTCCCGAGCTTCGCATTGCCTGATATTGAATATCGTTTTCAGAAAACAAGTTATTTTTCTGTTGTTCGATTTCAAAGATTCCAATAAACCAGTTTTTGCGCTTGTGCATTTTCCTAAATTGACTTTGGCCAATCCATTGAATAGTTCCAATCCAGGAATTTACAAACTGATCGGCATTTTTTCCTTTTACAGAAATCGATGCTGTTTCAACCGTTCCATTTTCCTGCCCTGCTTCACGCTGCAACAAAACAGTTTCTAAATTCTGACCTTGTGCTTCTTCCAAAACTTTTTTAAGCACTTGGGCAACGACCCATGTACATTCTGCAGGTCCGCGACCCGCTGTTATCTGAATTATTCTTTCCATTTTAAATGCCATTTTAGCGGTCCATTCTAACAATCTTCGGTGTAAAAGTCCCCAGAACTTCAACCAAATCAGTTTGATTTGCCATTACTTTGGTAATGTCTTTGTACGCCATCGGAGCTTCATCAATATTTCCTCCAATCAAGGTTACATCATTAGCTTTCAAAACCTTTTTGATTTCGCTTTGCGTAAAAGTACTTTTGCATTTAGCTCTTGAAAACAAACGTCCTGCTCCATGCGAAGCAGAATTTAGACTTTCTGCGTTTCCTTTACCTTTTACAATGTAACCTGGTGCTGTCATCGAACCCGGAATAATTCCTAATTGACCTTTTGCTGCTGGAGTTGCACCTTTTCTGTGAACAATACATTCCTGACCGTTTACCATTTCTTTCCAAGCGAAATTGTGATGATTTTCAATAGTTACCACTACTCTTTTTCCAATCGCTTTCGCAATTCGTCCGTGAATATCATCGTGGCAGGCTTTTGCATATTCTCCAGCCAAATTCATAGCTAGCCAATATTCCTGACCATCATGTGTATTCAAATCCAGCCAAGCCAAATGTTGCACATTTTTAGGCAACGGACATTGTTTTGTTGCTAAATACGTATAATGCTTTGCAATATTTGCACCCAAACCACGAGATCCACTATGCGAAAGAACAGCAAAATATTCGCCTTTCGCCAATTTCCATTCATTCTCTGGATTTTCTATTTTAGCGATTCCAAATTCTACAAAATGATTCCCTCCGCCGGAACTTCCTAATTGTTTATAAGCTTTTGGTAAAAGATTCTTTAGCAACGGAATATCCTGAAATTCACTTTTATAAAATACTTCATGATCTACTCTTGAAGCATGCGTTTCATACATTCCAAATTTTGTATTGTCTTTCAAAATTGCTTCTAATTGATGTTCTTTTCCTTTGAAATGAGAAGCCGGTAAATCAAAAATTGAAAGGCTCATTCGACATCCAATATCAACTCCAACTCCGTATGGAATCACGGCATTATTTGTCGCTAAAACCCCTCCAATTGGCAATCCGTAACCTGAATGCGCGTCTGGCATTAATGCTCCGGCAACTGAAATCGGTAACTTCAAAGAATCATACAATTGAAATTTTGCTTGCTGATCAATTTCATTTTCACCAAAAATTATAAAAGGTGCTCTGGTTGTTTTAAGCTGATGCATTCTTACCTGAACTGGTTTAATCAAACCTTCTGCAACTTTTCCCCATGTTCCGTTTCCTTCGTATTTTTCAGGATTCAACAAAACATCTTTTGCCTCTGTAAGAATGGATTCCTTTTTTTCTCTTTTTCTATATCTGTTTATTTGCCCTAAGGCTATGTTTATTGAATTGTTCTTTGGAAAACCTAATTTAATCAGGTCTTTTCCAGATAATTTATTTCCCATAAATTTTTAAATAATTTTTATTTTGGGCACATCAATGAATATCATGTTAAAGTTCAAAATGAAATAATGATGCGCGGTAACTTCTATCCTGTTAGGATAAATTCTTAAATCTTTTTTCGGGAAAATTTTGAAGTGTCTAGAATAAAAAAAGCCCGAAACTAAATGTCTTCGGGCTTTTTTATATATCTAAAAATGTATTTCTAAGATTGAAATAAGCCACGAAGAATTGCTGCACCAAATCTGTTTGGTGTGAAGCTTTGTGATGTCGATGTAAGTACAAACATTTTTCTTCGTTTTTAAAAGGTTATTATTTTTTTCGTAGGCAAAGATTCAGAATACTTTTGTGATTTTCCAAATTATTTTAAAGAAAATTCATCAAAATAATTTTTTTCTCATTTTTTAACTTACAAAAAATAAAAACCAAACAACTAAATATCAATGGATTAAAAAACAAATATTATTCGAAAAACAAAATTAAGTTTTTCTCTTTTAAGCACAAAAAAAGCCCTGATTTCTCAGAGCTTTATATATTTTTGGTGAATTTTCTATTCAGTAACTTTGCTTTTTACAACTAATCTGAATCCTTCTCCGTGAATGTTCAAGATTTCTACATCTTCATCAGATTTAAGGTATTTTCTCAATTTAGCGATGTAAACATCCATACTTCTTGAAGTAAAGTAGTTGTCATCTCTCCAAATTTTAGTTAAAGCTAATTCTCTTGGCATTAAATCATTTTCATGAAGAATTAACATTTTAAGCAATTCATTTTCTTTAGGAGACAATTTAATTGGCTCTTCATCCTGGAAAGTCAAGAATCTAAGTTTTGAATTTAAATGGAATTTTCCAATATTGAATTCAAATTGAACTTGTTCTGCTTTATTATCTGCAGATTTTCTCTGAATGATCGCTTTAATTTTCATTAATAAAACCTCTGAATCAAAAGGTTTGTTTAAATAATCGTCAGCGCCAGCTTTATATCCTTTCAAAACATCCTCTTTCATAGACTTTGCTGTCAAGAAAATAATTGGCACTTCGCTGTTTTTCTCTCTAATTTCTTTGGCTAAAGTATAACCATCTTTATAAGGCATCATTACGTCAAGAATACATAAATCATATACATCTTTCTTGAATTTTTCGAAACCTTCCATACCGTTTTTAGCTAAAGTAACTTCAAAGTCATTTAACATTAGATAATCTTTAAGAACTGCCCCAAAATTTAGGTCATCTTCTACTAAAAGTATTCTTTTGTTATTATTTTCCATATTTTAATTTATTAATGGTATTTTTATTATAAAGGTGCTACCTTTTCCTTTTTCGCTTTCTACATATACTTGACCATTGTGGTCTTCCACAATTCTTTTTACATAAGCAAGACCCAAACCGTGTCCTTTTACATTATGTAAGTCTCCTGTATGTTCTCTGTAAAACTTTTCAAAAACTCGTTTTTGAGCTACTTTACTCATACCAAGACCATTATCTTTTACTTTTATCAGAATCATGTCCTTCACATTTTCTGTAAAAATTTCAATTTCGGGAGTATCTGGCGAATATTTAATTGCGTTTTCTAAAATATTAACCAAAACATTCGTAAAATGAACTTCATTAACCAGACAAGTTGTTCTAGAAGCGTTTAAATGCTTAACCACCGTTCCATTTCTATCTTCTAAAATCAAATTTACATGTTCAATTGCATCATCAATAATATCATGAATTGCAGTTGGTTCTTTTGTAATATCTAATTCTCTTTTTTCTAGTTTAGAAATACGAAGAACGTTTTCAACCTGAGCATGCATTCTCTTATTTTCATCCCTGATCATTTGAAGATAACGATACACTTTTTCTTTGTCTTCAATAACCTTCGGGCTTTTTATTGCATCGAGTGCTAAATTTATAGTTGCAATCGGAGTTTTGAACTCATGCGTCATGTTATTTATAAAATCAGTTTTGATTTCAGAAATATGCTTTTGACGCAACAATTGGTTCAATGCACTTGTGTATGCAATTATTATAATAAGCGTAAAAACAATCGATAATATTGTAATGCTTAATAATTCTGACAGCAAAAATTTCTTTTTATTCGGAAAAGTCAGGAACAAGTCATACTTGCTATTTCCTTCATTATCTGTATATATCGGCACATGATAACTTAAATCTTTATCATAATGAAAACCATCAGATTTTACTTTTGTTGGCAGCCCACTATTAAGAACACCAAATTCAAATTTTGTTTTAACTCCATATTCTTCTAATTCTTTCTTTAAAAGTTTATAAAGTTTGTCTTTTGTTATTCTGCCTTCTATAGGAGTCAACGAAGCAATATCTTTGTATTGAATTTGTTGCTGTACTTTATTTAATATATCTAAACTCCCCGATTTTTCAATTTTTAAATCTGGAATGATCGTTTGTCCTAGAGAATTATTATCAATTCTATTATTGTTGTTATAAACTTCAGTTACACGTTTTGAGCTAAAATTTTTAAATCGCTCACTACTGAATTTTTTATCAAAAAGTGAGCCACTAATATCATAATCTTCAGAAGTAAGTGTATTTGAATATACAATCGTTTTATTTGTTTTTGTATTTCTCTGAACATATAAAACCTCTAGTAAATCCTCTTTTTTAGGAATTTTACCAGTGCTGTCTTTTATACGATTATATTTGTCATAAAAACTATACTCTTCTTGCTGCTCAAGTTTATCAGCAACATTACCAATTACTTGGGTAACGTGGTATTTAAATTGTTCGTCATTGTTTTTGAACGAAGAATTGAACCAAAATACCTGAACCAGAATTATCCCTATTAAGGACAAACTCATAAGCAAAACAAGTATTCTAAAAAATAATTTATTCATCGAAACAAAATTAATATTTTAACAATATACTAAATAATACATTAACCAAATATTAACATTTAAGACTGATTTTGTTTAATATTTAAAATTTTAAGAATTTTAACAACTTCTTCTCTAGCAATTTTAAGATTTACGTTATTAATAACAAAATTACTCTTGGAAATACGATCTTCATCTTTCCATTGCATTTGTATTCTGCTTAGAACTTGTTCCCGCGTGGTATTATCGCGTTTTAAGACTCTCTCAATTCTAATTTCTTCTGGGGCAGTGACCGTAATTATGCTATCACAATCCTTATATCGGCCACTTTCAAATAATATTGCAGCTTCATAAATTACATATTCCTTATCTCTGTGATTTAAAAGCCACAGTTCAAAATCTTTTTTTACTGCGGGATGTACAATGGCATTGAGTTGAGCTAACTTATCAGCATTATTAAATACAATATCAGCTAACTTGGCGCGATTTAAAATATCATTTTCAAAAAGGGCTTCGCCAAATGTTTCTTTTATTTCTTTTATGACCGCATCAGACTGCATTACTGCCCTTGCACCGTCATCGGCAATATAAACCGGAACCCCCATTTCTTTGAAATAGTTTGCAACAGTTGTCTTACCGCTTCCTATTCCACCTGTTAAGCCAATAACTTTTGTCATTTTATATTTTAAAAAACATACGTGGAAACGCTTCTTGTGGTTTTTTCTTTAAAAGAATAATTTTTATAAATGATTCTAAGAATCCCGTTCCATAGCCATAAAATTGTTTCCATACTGCTATTACAGAAAGATAACCAATTTTAATGCTTTTATTTTGAATACTTGCTGTAAGAAAAATAATAACGAAATATACAAAATATAATTGTAATAAAATATCAATATTGAAAATTAACAATAAAAAAGCTAATAATAATCCAAATAGAAAGAATGTAGGAAAGAAGAAAGTCAACTTATTATGCTCTGGATACCAACTATTTAGTATTGGGCGTGCGATTCCAAATTTATGAACTTGAACAGAAAATTTTTCCCAATCAATTCTACGCTTATGATAAACATAAGCTTCTGAAAACAAACGAGTTTCAAAACCTAAATTCCATAAACGAATTGATAAATCAGGATCTTCTCCTGGGTGAATGTTACCAAAACCTTTTGAAATTAAGAAGGCTTTTTTAGAAATTCCCATATTGAAACTTCTTGGCTGAAACTTATTAATTTTTTCAGAACCACCGCGAATACCGCCAGTTGTCAAGAATGATGTCATCGCAAAATTAATTGCCTTTTGAATACTTGAAAAACTGTCTAATGCTTTATCTGGACCACCAAAGCAATCTACATATTCTTTATCTAATGCTTTTCTGACCTCGGTTAAATAATTTGAAGGAATAATACAGTCTGAGTCAAAAATGATAAAATAATCACCTCGCGCTTTCTGCATTCCGAAATTTCTCGAATCACCGGGACCTGAATTCTCTTTAAAATAATAGGAGATGTTCAATTTTCCCTGATAATTCATCACAACATCCTTACACGGAATAGAAGAACCGTCTTCAACAAGAACAATTTCAAAAGGTTCATTATAATCAGATTTTGCAAGACTTTCTAAAAGTTCATCAACTTCATCTGGACGATTATACACGGGTATAATTAAAGAAAAAATCATAACGGGAATGCGGTATTAGAATGGCAATTTTTTAAATTTCAAAATTTTAACAAAGATAGGCTATATTCATAAAAAAACCATCAACTTTTGATTGATGGTTTTGATTTTATATTTTTCAATATCCTTATTTGATACTTTCAATATCAACTACTTCATTTGCTTCAGCCTTATAATCAACTCCAGCAAATTCAAATCCGAATAAGTTTAAGAAATCATTTCTGTATCCAGCTAAATCACCAATTTCTGGCAGCGTTTCAGTTGTAGCTTCCAACCAAAGTTTAGCCACTTTTTCCTGAACATCATCTCTCATTTCCCAGTCATCAATTCTGATTCTTCCTTTTTCATCAACAGGAACTTCAGAACCGTTATATAATCTGTCTTGGAATAAACGTTGAATCTGCTCGATACAACCTTCGTGAATTCCTTCTTCTTTCATAATTTTATATAAAAGAGAAATATACAATGGAATTACCGGAATTGCAGAACTAGCCTGGGTTACCAATGCTTTATTTACTGAAACATAAGCTTTTCCTCCAATAGATTGTAAGCTGTCAGTAATAGTAAATGCAGTAGCTTCTAAATGATCTTTTGCACGTCCAATTGTTCCCTTACGGTAAACCGCCTCAGTCAATGCAGGTCCGATGTATGAATATGCAACTGTAGTAGCGCCATCAGCTAATAAATTTTCTGCTTTTAAAGCATCAATCCACATTGCCCAGTCTTCACCTCCCATAACAGCAACTGTATTCTCAATATCTTCTTCATTTGCCGGAGCAATTGAAACCTCAGAAACTTTTCCTGTATGAAAGTCGACTGTTTTATTTGTAAATGTTTGTCCAATTGGCTTTAAAACTGAACGATGCGTAACTCCTGTATTAGGGTTTGTACGCACTGGAGAAGCTAAACTGTAAATTACAAGATCAACTTGTCCTAAATCAGCTTTAATTAAATCAAGCGTTTCTCTTTTAATTTCGTTTGAAAAAGCATCTCCGTTGATACTTTTTGCATATAAACCTGCTTTATGAGCTTCTTTTTCAAATGCTGCAGAATTGTACCAACCTGGAGAAGCCGTTTTTCCTTCAACTGGTGGTTTTTCAAAAAACACTCCAATCGTTGATGCATCAGATCCAAAAGCACTTGTGATTCTTGAAGCCAATCCGAAACCTGTTGAAGCTCCAATAACCAATACTTTTTTAGCACCAGCAATTGATCCTTTTGATTTTACATATTCTATTTGATTTTTAACATTTTGCTCGGCACCATCTGGATGTGCTGTCAAGCAAATAAAGCCTCTCATTCTAGGTTCTATAATCATATTTTCTTGTTTTTCGTTATAGCAATTGCCAATTTAAGGCAATTGATTAACTTATTTTAGCTTTGTTTAATTCGTTTTTAGATGACAAATATAAAGTATTTCTTTAGTTCAACAAGGCCTTCGCATGATTTAAAGCCGAATCAGAAACAACTGCACCCGATAACATTTGAGCAATTTCGATAACTCTTTCGTCCTGAGACAGAAGCTTTAATTCAGATTGAGTATCGTCATCTACTGTTGATTTGAAAACTTTAAAATGAGAATCTCCTTTTGCCGCAATTTGAGGTAAATGCGTTATTGCAAAAATCTGCATCGTTGTACTCATTTCTTTCATGATTTCCCCCATTCTAATAGCGATTTCACCAGAAACTCCTGTATCAATTTCATCAAAAATTAATGTTGGAAGCTTTGAATATTGTGCCAAAATTGCTTTTACAGCCAGCATAATACGAGACATTTCACCGCCTGAAGCAACTTTTTTAAGCAATCCGAAATCAGTTCCTTTATTTGCCGAAAACAAAAACTGCAGTTCGTCTTTACCATTTGAGAAATACGTTTCTGATGATAAAAGTTCTATATTAAAACGCACATTTGGCATTCCTAAAGTTTCTAAAATAGAAATCAATTTATTAGATAAAACTGGAATTGCATTTGCTCTATTTTGATTAATTGTTTTAGAAAAAGCATCTAATTCAATTACTTTCTGCTCAATTATTTTTGATAATGAAGCTATTTCTTCTTCAATATTACCTAATTCTAAAACTGTATTACTCAATTCAGCTTCGATTTGAATCAATTCATCAACTGAAGAGACCTGATGTTTCTTTTGAAGATTATAAATCAATTGCAGTTTTTGGCTAATCAATTCTAATTGTGCCGGATCGTTCAATAATTTCTCCGAACAATTCTGAAGTTCTTTCGAAACATCATCAAACTCAATTGCCAAACTTGAAATTCTTTCAAACAAACCCTGATATTCAACAGAAAATGGCGCTATTTTTTGAAGCGAAATTTTCACTTCATTTAAATTATGCAACAAACCGAATTGCTCTTCATTTGCAATTGCAAGGGATTTATCAATAGACTCCTTTATAATTTCAACATTATTCAACTTTTCAAAATCTGCTTCAAGTTCTTCTTGTTCACCTGATTTTAATTTAGCTGAAACTAATTCATTTAATAAATACGTATTATATTCTTGCTCTTTTCCTGAATCGCTTTGTTTTTTTAATAAAGCATTCAATTTCGATTTATCTGATTTGTATGTTTTAAGCAATTTTTGATAACCCAAAATAACATCACCATTATTTGCAATGGCATCAATTATTTTAAACTGAACACTTTCGTCAGATAATTCCTGAGTTTGTTGTTGTGAGTGGATATCAATTAAAAACAGACTTAAATCTTGCAATTCCTGAAGATTTACGGGACTATCATTTATAAAAGCGCGGGATTTTCCTGAAGGCAAAATTTCACGTCGAATGATTGTTTCATCTTCATAATCCAAATCATTTGCTTCGAAAAACTCCTTTAAGTTATATTTTGAAATTTCAAACTGAGCTTCAATTATACATTTTTCTTCTTTATTCTTTAAAGAAGTCAAATCGGCTCTTTTTCCTAAAACTAGTCCTAAAGCTCCTAAAATAATAGATTTCCCAGCTCCTGTTTCACCTGTAATTATTGAAAATCCTTTTGAAAAATCAATAGAGAGTTTTTCAATCAAAGCATAATTTTTAATCGACAGCGAAGTAATCATAAAATAAATTTGAGGATATAAAAGTTATTGTAGAAAGTAAAAGTAAGACTAAAAAACCAACTAAAACTTAATTTGCGACCATTTTGTACTATTCAATGGCGAAACTTTATTGAGAACATCGGTTAAATCTGTAACCGTAATACTTGGACCGCCTGAAAAAATCGAAGTAATCTCATCTGATTTTGCATCAAAGAAGACTCTTGTCAAAAAGGCATTTGGTTTAACACTATTGAATCTTCCAATCAACATTAAAGATGCTTTTATTTTTTCCTTTGCTCCTTTTAAATCATCACTCATTGTATCTAATCCAGAATGATACATAAAAGTAGCTTGGCGCAAATCACTATACATTGGTGAAATCATATCTGTTATTAAATAATAACGATTTTGAATTCCGTCAGCCTGGCTCCAACCTTTAAAACCGCCTTGCTGGGCAACATTTGCAATATTTTGCGCTGTTTGAAGATATTGGTTTCCGGCTCCCAATTGAAATGTATCAGCATCCATTCCTAAAATCAAGTAGCTGTAAAAAGAAACAACAGAAACTAGATTTGATTCAAAAGTAGTTGGATTAAAAAGCAAAGGTTCATATTCAGTATACCTAAAATTAAAATCTTTATCATTATAATTTAGTACCGGAGAAGAATATGTCGAATTAAAAATTAATCGAGAAGATTGAACCTGAATAGTTCCAGTAAACTGATCTGAACTGTTTGAAGACAATGTAATATACATCGAGCAGTTTATACGCTCATTTTGTTTTAAAACTGAGCCTGTCCAATCTGTTTTATTTACAAATTCTGACAATGAAGTCTGAAGCGTTTTAAAAACCTGCTGATTGGGATTTGGCAATCTTTCAGTATTAATCGTTACGATACAATTTAACTGTTGCGCCTGAGTAAAGCCAAAAATTAAAAACATTAAAAATGTAACTGCTTTATTCATAAAAAAAGATTTGTGTTGATGTAAAATTGATGTTGATACTTTATTTTTAAAAAGCTATTATTTCGTAAAATGCAAAATCACTTTGTTTAAAATATCAACAGCAACAGACTCTTTTGATTTTAATTCCATTGGCTCAATTTTAAAATCTTTATCAATAAAAGTAACTTTATTGGTTTCTTTTTTAAAACCTGCGCCTTCATCCTGTAAGGAATTAAGAACTATCAAATCTAAGTTTTTTTTCTGAATTTTCAGCTTGGCATTTTCAATTTCATTTTGAGTTTCTAAAGCAAATCCAATTAAAAACTGCTCTTTTTTTATTGCTCCTAATGAAGCTAAAATATCTTTTGTTTTCTCAAGTTCTATTGAAAATTCTTCCGCAGCTTTTTTAATTTTCTGCGAAGCCACTACTTTTGGTTTGTAATCTGCCACAGCTGCCGCCGCAATAGCAACATCTACATCATTATAATGCAAATGACATGCATCGTACATTTCCTGCGCTGAGACTACATTTATTACTTTAACAGAACTGCTTTTTGCTTTAAAATGAGTTGGACCAGCAACTAAAATTACTTGAGCACCTAATTTTGCAGCTTCATTTGCGATATCAAAACCCATCTTTCCAGATGAATGATTTCCTATAAAACGCACAGGATCTATCGCTTCGTATGTTGGACCAGCAGTAATTAGTATTTTTTTCCCTACTAACGGAAGTTTACTTTGCAAATCAGCTTCAAGAAAAGCTACAATATTCTCAGGCTCAGCCATTCGGCCTTCACCAGACAAACCACTTGCCAGCTCACCACTTTCAGCAGGAATCATAATATTGCCAAATTGTTTTAAAGCAGCAAAACTAGATAAAGTTGAAGGATGTTTATACATATCCAAATCCATTGCGGGTGCAAAATAGACAGGACATTTAGCCGATAAATAAGTGGCAATTAACAGATTATCACAATTTCCTGTTGCCATTTTTGACAACGTGTTTGCAGTTGCCGGAGCAATTAACATGAAATCAGCCCAAAGTGCTAAATCAACGTGATTGTTCCAGAAAGCATCTTGATCATCTTCATTAAAGAAACTGGAATGTACAGGATTTTTTGATAACGTAGATAACGTTAATGGAGTTACAAAATCCTTAGAAGCAGGTGTCATTATCACTTGGACATGTGCACCTGCTTTTATAAAAAGTCGTACTAATGAGGCTGTTTTATAGGCTGCAATTCCACCAGAAACTCCCAGTAAAATTTTTTTCCCGTTTAAAACTGACATTTATACTATATTATTTGTTTGAACCTCTGTGGTAAGTTTTACCGTCTAACCATTCTTGAACAGCTAAAGCGTGTGGTTTTGGTAATTTTTCGTAAAATTTAGAAACTTCAATTTGCTCTTTATTTTCAAAAACTTCTTCAAGACTATCATTGTAAGTCGCAAACTCTTCTAATTTCTCAGTTAATTCTTTTTTAATTTCAGAATTAATCTGATTTGCTCTTTTAGCCATAATGGTAATTGCTTCATACACATTTCCTGTTGGCTCTTCAATAACTGTTTTATTGTAAGTTATTGTGTTTACAGGAGCATTCGTCTTTTTTAAATCCATGACTTTATTTATTTAGTATATTTTTGTAAATCTGTTTCAACTCGGGCATACATTTCGTCTGCCTCTTTTTTATATTTAGTGTCGCTTTTAAACTTAATCAAGTTATTGTAAGCCACTTTTGCAACGTTTAAACGTTCTTCCATTTTTTGTGGAATACTGTTTATAGCCAATTTATAGGCTGAATCATATTTATAAAACAGTGCATCTTCTTTTAATGGCGTTCCAGGGAAATCAGCAATAAAATTGTCAAATGCAACCAGAGCTGATTTATAATCTGAAATTGTATTATATCCTTTAGCATTTTCATATGCTTTTTTCTCCAATTTTCCATTTAAAACTTTTACAGCTTCATTTGCCTGAGCTATATATTCAGAATTTGGATAGTTATCAATAAAAGCTTGTAATTTCTCTAAAGCTTTTACAGTATCTGCCTGGTCTAAACTGTAAACAGGAGATAATTTTGAATAACTATATGCACCTAAAAATGCAGCTTCCTGCACTTTTTCGCTACGAGGATAACCCGAGACGAAACTTTCAAATTGATAACCAGCTAAATAATACTGATGTGTCTTATAATAAGATTGTGAAAACATATAAAAAAGCTTTTCAGCCTGTGGCTTACCTCTATATGAAGGCGCTAATTGCTCAAAAAGACGAATTGCTTTTGAATATTTCCCTGCATCATACATTTTTGTTGCCATTTCAAATTTTGCTGCAACATCTTCATTTTTTAATACCTTTTGGTAATCACTACAAGAACAAAAAAGGGCAACAACAATTAATAATGATACTATTTTTTTCATTTTCTTACTTTTATTATGATTTCTCAGACAATTGCCAAAGCTAAATCACACCGAAGTTTCGGTGGCAAATTTAGTCATTAATTTAGCGACTGCAAAATAATTTTTTAGTATCTTAAAATACTAACACTTTAACAATTATTTAATGCTGTTTTTTACAAAATCATTTAATCTTGCTGCTAAAGAATCATCAACAGAAATCAAAGGCAAACGCACTGTATTGTCAGCAATTCCAAGGGCTTGAAAAACTTGCTTGATTCCGGCAGGATTTCCTTGCTCGAAAATCATATCGATACAATCTGATAAAAAATATTGTGTTTTAAATGCTTCATTTACTTTTCTGTTCAGTCCTAAGCGGATCATTTCAGAAAATTCTTTTGGATAACCTTGTCCAATTACTGAAATTACACCTGCCCCACCTGCTAAAACAATCGGCAAAGCAATCATATCATCTCCAGAAATTACCAAGAAATCTTTTGGTGCATTTTTAATCAATTGCAAAGCCTGAGCCATATCTCCGGCTGCTTCTTTTATTGCAACTACATTACTAAAATCATTAGCCAGACGAATTACTGTTGACGGAAGCATATTACTAGAAGTTCTTCCCGGAACATTATATAAAATTACTGGAATTGGAGAAGCCTCAGCAATTGCCTTGAAATGCTGATAAATTCCTTCCTGAGTTGGTTTATTATAATAAGGAGAAACAGAAAGAATAGCTTCAAACGCTGAAAAATCACCTGTTTTTAATTCTTCAACAATTTGCATTGTATTATTTCCTCCTACTCCAAGAACTAGAGGCAATCTTCCCTTATTTACGTCGATTACTGTATTGATAACCAACTCTTTTTCGGCTTGAGTCAAGGTAGCATTTTCTGCTGTTGTTCCCATAACTACAAGATATTCAACTCCTCCGTCAATCGAAAAATTAACGATACGCTGCAAAGCTTCGATATCAACTGAAAAGTCTTTTTTAAATGGAGTTACAAGTGCAACACCAGTTCCTATTAATGATTGCATATTTTAATTTATATTTTATTTTAAACTTTTTAAATACCTAAATAATTCGGAAACAAATATTTTATAATTCTCCATTTCCGTCTCTATCATCCATCGGTTTAATTTTCTATTCACCGCTGAAAATCCAATTTTGAATTTTGCTTTTGACTTGCTTGTGATCATCATCAAAATCGGCTTTTCGATTTCATAATAACTAATCAAAAGATCAAATTCTGTTTCGATAAATTCATTCAAAAAACTTTCTGTAATTTCTCCCTTCCAATTAATCTGTTTTTTACTAAAAGTTGGTCTAGAATACGTTTTTTTCTTCTTCAATTTATCTCTATACGCTACAATTTTTATGTTTTCAGAAGCAATTCCGTAAAGAGAAAGTTCATTGAACAACTCTTTTGAATGACGAAACTTACTTTCATCTATCAATAAACCAATTGTTTGTATGTCGCTTGTAAAAACTTCGTTTTTGACAATATTCAGATTATTTTTTAATGATTTTTTTACAAATAATTCCTTTATATAATTTAAAAACATAGTATTTTTACCAGATTACAAAATTAATTATTTAAGTCGCATTTAAGATGGTAAAACTAAAAAAGTATAACGGATTTTTAAAACTTTTTGTTATATTCTTAACACTATTTTTTATTTTTTCATGTAGCCCGAAAAACTACAGTTTAACTAAGATCGAAGGAAAACAGCTTCCTATAACAGAAAAAGGAGCTCAAACTCCTGAAATTGAAAACTTTATCAAGCCTTATCGCGATCATATTAATAAGGATTTAGACAGCGTTTTAGCTTATTGTCCTGAGACTTTGGATAAAAGCAACGGAAAATGGCAAACAGCAATTGGATCCCTAATGGCTGACGTTTGCGTACAAAGAGGAAATTTGGTTTTTAAGCCACGTGAAAATAAAACAATTGATCTTTGTTTATTAAACCATGGAGGAATTCGTGCTATTTTACCAAAAGGTAATGTGACTACCAGAACTGCTTTTGAAATTATGCCTTTCGAAAATAATCTTGTTGTTCTAGGCCTGAAAGGAGAACAAGTTCAAGAAATAGCTGCTTATATTATTAAGGAGAAAAAAGCACAGCCGTTGTCTGGAATGACGTTTACAATTACAAAAGACAAAACAGCTAAAAACATTATGGTTCAGGGAAAACCTCTTGACTTAAATAAAATTTATTATGTTGCTACTAACGATTACCTTGCTAATCGTGGTGATAATATGAACTTCTTTGGTAAAAGTGTTGAGAAATATGATTTAAACTACAAGCTTAGAAATGTTTTAATCGATTATTTCAAAGAGGTTGATACAATTCAGGTTCCAAAAGATACCAGAATTACAGAAGAATAAGCATTCAAGAAAAAATAAAATTATCTAGCGTTTACGCAAAAAATATATCCAATGAAAAGAAGAGAATTTATTGAAAAAACTGCTGCAAGTACGGCCTTATTAAGTTTAGGTTTGTCGTTAAGCAGTTTTGAAACTAATGATATAAAACACCTGACTATTTTGCATACTAATGACGTACATAGTCATATAGATCCTTTTCCTGCTGATGATCCTCGTAATGCAAATAAAGGAGGTGTCTCTCGACGTGCGGCTCTTATAGAGACCATTCGTCAGGAAAATCCAAATGTACTTTTATTGGATGCCGGAGATATTTTTCAAGGAACTCCTTATTTTAATTACTATGGAGGCGAATTGGAATTTAAATTGATGAGCATGATGAAATATGATGCTTCAACTATTGGAAATCATGATTTTGACAACGGTTTGGATGGTTTATATGCTCAAATGCCACATGCTAAATTTGAATTTATCAATTCTAATTATGACTTTAAAAATACGGTCATGAACGGACTTGTGAAGCCTTATAAAATTTTCAATAAAAATGGAATTAAAGTTGGTGTCTTTGGCTTAGGAATTGAACTTGACGGTTTGGTTGACAAACAGATGTACAAAGAAACGGTATATAATGATCCTGTAGAAATTGCTCAGGACATGACGCAATTATTGAAAAAAGAAGAAAAATGTGATTTGGTTATCTGCTTGTCGCATCTTGGCTATAATTACAAAGATGATGAAAAGAAAATTTGCGATTTAAAATTAGCTGAATTAACTCAGGATATTGATTTAATTATTGGAGGTCACACACATACTTTTCTTGACAAACCAACTATTGTAAAAAATAAAGCTGGCGAAAAAGTTTTAGTTAACCAGGTAGGTTGCTACGGAATAAACTTAGGCCGAATTGATTTTTATTTTGATAAAAACAAAAATCACACGAATCAAGGAAAATCAATTATTGTATAACATTTTTTTGTGCATTTTTGTTTTTTCAAGAAAGTATTCAACCATAAAGTAGTAGCCCAAAATTTGTGTAACATCACGAATCAAAACTAAAACTACTGAATAGGAAAAATATTCATTGAAAATATAAAAAATGTCTGAAAAAATATAACTGACAGCCATCAAAGACATTAAAAGAGCCAAATGCGTTCCTTTGGTAATATACGTTACAAACGAATAATAGCTCATAACGCTTAGTACTATTCCGTAAAAAGTATAAAGCCAATTAAACTTTTTCATGTTATCCAATTGAAGACTTAGTACGGAAACCAACAAATAGACAAGAAATATGACCACGATAGAAACCGGAAGAATATCTTTTCTTCTTAATTTTATTCTTTCGTGGTCTATTATAAAAAGCTTTAAAATCAATAAGTAAACAATCAAAAAGCTTATTACTCCTCCCAGTTCAGAAATCTCAACATCCATGAGATCAAAAACTTGCCCAATAAAACAAAAGAAAAAAATCAAGCCTTCTGTTTTTCCTATTTTAAAATCACTGCTGATAATGAAATAGAAAAAAATAGCTGGCAACACGACAGCTTTAGCATATATAGCTAAAATATCCTGTTTCGTGCAATCTAAAATAATTGTAAACAATAATGCTACAAAGAATAAAATCAAAGACGGTTTATTCGCTTTCATTTAATTTACTTATAAATTCTTCCTCTGACAATATAGGAATGTTTAATTTATTGGCTTTTTCTAATTTTGCCGGTCCCATATTATCACCTGCGACAACAAAATCTGTTTTCGCGGAAATTGAACTTCCTACTTTTCCACCATTATCTTCGATTGTTTTCTTTAGTTCATCTCTCGAAAACTTTTCAAATACGCCTGAAACGACAAATGTTTTTCCGATGAATTTTTCTGTAGCGTTGGGGTTGATTTTTTCGACTATTTCGAATTGAACACCATAATTTTTTAAGCGCTCAATTATTCGTTTATTTTCTTCATTTTCAAAAAATTCGATTACACTTTTGGCAATTCGTTCTCCTATTTCATCCACTAAAATCAAGTCCATTAAAGAAGCCTGGCTTAAAGCATCGATATTTTTATAATGTTTGGCCAATTTTTTAGCAACAGTTTCACCTACAAAACGTATTCCGAGTGCAAAAAGAACACTTTCAAAAGGAATTTCTTTCGATTTTTCAACACCGTTTACCAAATTCTCCGCTGATTTTTGCGCCATTCTTTCCAAGTGCAAAATATCTTCAACTTTTAATTCATACAAATCAGCATAATTATGCACTAAATCATTTTTGAAAAGCAGCGCCACTGTTTCACCTCCAAGACCTTCAATATCCATTGCTTTTCTTGAAATGTAATGCTGCACACGTCCAATAATTTGTGGAGGACATCCGTAGAAATTTGGACAATAATGATTGGCTTCGCCTTCATTTCTAACTAATTCCGTCTGACATTCAGGACAATGTGTAATATATTCTGTTTTTTCTGAATTTTCTGGTCGTTTATCTAAATCTACTGCAATAATTTTTGGAATGATCTCTCCTCCCTTTTCAACAAAAACAGTGTCATTTATTCTAATATCTAATTTTTCAATTTGGTCTGCATTATGCAAAGAAGCTCTTTTTACGATCGTTCCCGCTAATTGAACCGGCGCTAAATTGGCTACTGGAGTGATCGCTCCTGTGCGTCCAACTTGATACGAAATTGAATTTAATTTGGTTGATACCTGCTCTGCCTTAAATTTATATGCAATTGCCCATCGCGGTGATTTTGCTGTATAACCTAATTCTTCCTGATATTGAATGTTGTTTACTTTTATTACAACACCATCTGTTTCGTATGGCAAATTATGTCTGTGCGTATCCCAATAATCGATAAAATCAAAAACTTCATTCATATTATCGACCAATTTTGCTTCCTTCGGAACTTTAAATCCCCATTTCCTCGCCGATTCCAAACCTTCAAACTGAGAAGAAAACGGCAAATTATTTCCGGTAACAAAATATAAGAGGCATTCCAACGGACGCTTAGCAACCTCAGCACTATCTTGAAGTTTTAAACTTCCAGAAGCTGTATTTCTGGGGTTTGAATAAGGCGTTTCTCCTATTTCAATCAATTCCTGGTTCATTTTTTCGAAACCAGCGTATGGCAAAATTATTTCTCCTCTGATATCAAATTTTTCAGGATAATTTCCTTTCAATTGCAACGGAACTGATTTTATCGTTTTGATATTATTTGTCACCTCATCACCCTGAAAACCATCTCCGCGAGTTAATGCCTGAACTAGTTTTCCGTTTTCGTATGTAATACTTATTGATGCTCCATCATATTTCAATTCGCAGGTATATTCTAATTTCACGTTACCTAAAACTCTTTGAATTCGGTTTTCCCAATCCAGTAAGTCTTCTTTCGAATATGAATTATCTAAAGAATACATACGATATTGATGTGCAATTGTTTTAAAATTTTTAGTAATTGCGCCTCCAACTCGCTGCGTAGGTGAATGTTCGTCAAAAAATTCGGGGTGTTTGTTTTCTAAATCCTGAAGCTCTTTTAATTTTCTATCGAAATCATAGTCCGAAATAGTCGCATTATCGAGCACATAATAATTGTAATTGTGCTGGTTAAGTTCGTCTCTTAAAGTTTGAATAGTTTCTTGAATACTCATAGGATATTAAAATGATGCCAATTAATTTAGAAATACTGAAACATCAAAATTAGATAATTATTTTCGTTGAAAAACATCAAAAAATAAAAGTTTTAAAAAATCAAAAATCAAGTCACAAAAAAATGCGACTTGATTTTCTTCTTGTCCACTATTCTTAAAAAAGAATTAAACAAAACCAACTTCCAAATGGTTTCTTCGTTTTATATTTTACACTGATAATCAAATAATTAGGATGCAAATATAAAACTATTTTTGGATAATGATAAAGTCAGAACGTCTATTTAACAAATGCTCTTCTTCGGTACATTTTACACCATTTTTGCATTTATTAATTAACCTGGTTTCTCCATAACCTTTTGCGCTTTCAATTCGAGAAGCATCAATTCCCTGAGAAACAATATAATCTCGGGTGGATTTGGCTCTATTGTCTGAAAGTTTTAAGTTATAGGAGTCTTTTCCACGGGAATCTGTATGAGATTCGATCTTAATTTTAATGTTTGGAAATTTTTGCATGATAAAAACTACTTTTGTCAATTCTTCAATTGCCAATGGTGTAATATCATATTTGTCATAATCAAAGTAAATAGGTTTTACATCCACTTTTTCAACGCCTTTGCTTTTGACTACTAAATCGTCATAGTTACTCAATTCAAAATTGACATCTTTAATTTCTCCACCATTTTCTTTAGTGGTTTCAACGGTTTTTTCATCACTTGCGTAGTTTGGTTTTGCAGCAATCATTTTTACTGTTTTTCCGCAAGGCACCTCGATGGCGTATTTCCCTTCAAAATTTGTTTTTGTTTCGCCAAGAATTTCGCTATATGAATTATATGCCATAATTGAAACATCTGTAAGCGGCAATCTGGTCTTTTTATTTATTGCCATACCCGAAATACTCTGATTGCAAACTGGTTTTCCTTTTACAAATGAGTAAATATCATCATCGCCTTTACCTCCTGCTCTGTTTGATGAAACATAACCATAAGTTTCAGCGCTGTCAATTATAAAAGTAAAATCGTCTTTATTGCTATTTATTGGAGCACCTAAATTTACTGGATCAGAGAAAGTTCCGTCAGCTAAAAGTTTGCTTTCGTAAACATCCAAATCTCCTAAACCATAATGTCCATCAGAAGAAAAATAAAGTTTTCCGTTTCGAAAATATGGAAAAACCTCATTTCCAAGCGTATTGATTTTTGGACCAAGATTTACCGGAGAACTCATTGTTCCGTCGTCAGCAATTTTGACATAATACAAATCGGTTTCACCAATTCCTCCACTCATATCTGAAGCAAAGAAAAGCCATTTTCCGTCTTCACTTAATGAAGGATGTCCTACTGAATAATCGTCATTATCAAAGAAAAGTTTTTGCGGATTTTCTAATTTATTATTTACAATACTTCCTTTAACAATCTGAAAATTATTGGTTTTGCTTTCATCAATAACTAATTTATTCTTTTTGACAATGTTTGTCGAATAATAAATTGTTTTTCCGCTGGCATCGAAAGAGGCTGTTGCTTCGTGATACTTTGTCATTACATTTGGAAGAAATAATGTTTCGTTGAACAAACTTCCATCAGCTGGATTTCTTTCGGATAAATAAAGATTTAAGAAAGGCTGATTGTTCCAAGTGTACAATTTTTCGCTAAATTTTGTTGTATCCCTGGCAGACGTAAACACGATTCTGTCTTGAAAAAAAGTAGCACCAAAATCAGATTTACTTGTATTAATGTCAAGATTTTTAATTGTGTAAAGTGGTTTTGCTTTAGACAAACTATCAAGCAGTTTTTTCTGAGCAAGGTAACGGTTCACCTCTTTTTGATCTCCTTTTTTGGTCAAGTATTCTTTTGTCATTTTATCTGCTTCGTCATAATCCATTACGCCTTTTAGCGACTGAATATAACGCAAATAGTAAATATCGGTTAAATTATTGCCTTGTGCTTCGTATAGTTTTTTGTACCATTTTAAGGCATTTCTTTCATCGGAAATAAAATAATACGAGTCGGCTGCATTTTTTAACGTTTGCGCTGAAGGATTTTTGGTGTTTTGCAAAATTTCTTCGTAAGCCCTTGATGCATCTGCATAAGCAAAATTTCTAAACAGCGCATCGGCTTTCTTTAAATTAGTCTTTTGAGCAAAACTAAACGTAATGCTCAAGACTAAACTTAGGATATATAGTTTTTTCATAGGTTTTAGATTTAGAAGAATCGAGGAGATTTGATTTTACTTTCGCCTTTATTGAACTGATAACGCAGAATAATTTCGTGCGATCCGTCGTTGTATTTATTCAAATCACTAACGGTATAATCAAAAGCGTATCCAACATAAAAACTTTTAGAAATCTGAAAACCTGCCAAGATGCTCACAGAATCATCTGTTCTGTATGAACCACCTATCACAAACTTTTCAGCAATCATAAAATTCGCCGATATATCAGCAGTAAGTGGAGCTCCACTTACTGCTTTCACTAAAAATGCAGGTTTGAATTTTAGATTTGGATTCAAATCAAAAACATAACCTCCCATGAAATAATAATGCAAACGATCATAGTTAATCGACTCCTGAACATCATCATAATAACTATTTTCGATGAAACTAGGAACTGACGCACCTACGTACCATTTGTCAGTATAGTAATAGATTCCGGCTCCAACTGCCAGTTTTGCCTGATTGTCGATATTTTGGTTTAGCAAAACATCATTCGGATCATAATATCTCCCTTTTGACCAATCTACATTCAGCATTCTCATACCTGCTTTCAAACCGAAGGCTAATCTTTTTTCATATCCAAGCGGAATTGAATAAGAAAAGTTTCCGTCAAGATAAAGTTCATTTGATGGACCAATTTTGTCATTGACAACGCTAAGTCCTAAACCAACTTTCTCGTTTCGAAGCGGTGCGTGAATTGAAAAAGACTGTGTTTCTGGCGCTCCAGAAATTCCAACCCATTGTGAACGGTGCAAAAGTGTTGCTTCTAAAGTACCGGTAGACCCAGCATATGCTGGATTTACCGCCATTGTGTTGTACAT
This sequence comes from Flavobacterium xizangense, assembly GCF_054075145.1. Lineage (NCBI taxonomy): Bacteria > Pseudomonadati > Bacteroidota > Flavobacteriia > Flavobacteriales > Flavobacteriaceae > Flavobacterium > Flavobacterium xizangense. The sequence goes on from NZ_JBSIPG010000002.1 coordinate 318,519, forward strand.
ATACTGCGTGTACTCCGGATCTTGCTGCGCACTGGCACAGACTGTGATAAAAGAGCATATTAGAATAAAATATGCTTCTAATGATTTTATATATAGTTTCATAACGATACTTATTTAGTTTAATTAATTAGATGATTAACATTGTCTGCTTATCTCATTATAGATAACCATCCTTTTTTAACCGTTCCGTCTCCAATGTCTATCACATAAAAATAAGTACCTGTTGGCAGCATATCTCCTCTACTAATAACTCCAGATACATTCGCAGTTCCGTTCCAATCATTTTCATAATGTTGTTTACTGTAAACTAATGCGCCATATCTGTTGTATACTTTCAATTCATTATTTGGATACGATTCGATACAGTCAATTCTAAAGAGATCATTAGCTCCATCATTATTTGGAGTGAACTCGTTATAAACTGTTAAACAAATTGGTTCGACTGAAACTGAAGCCGAGTTGTTTGCTGCAGAAACATCTAAAGGAGTTGATATTTCAATAGTTGCAACAGATAAATAATCAGTACCATGAACTACTTCGGCAACAATTGTAAGCACTACGCTCTGACCTGCATTTAGTGTTGGAATTGTCCAAAGCTGTGTTGTTGGATCGTATGTTCCTTGAGTTGTGCTAGAGCTAATCAAATCATAACCATTAGGCAATAAATCACTTACCAGAGTATTTATAAAACTTCCCTGACCAACATTGTTTACTGTTACTGTAAATGTTACCTGCTCACCAAAATTTGGAGTTGGATTACTCACTGTATTAGTAATAGTTAAATCTGAACAAGTTGCCACTGTAACATTCAATGTTTTAGTAGTTGTTTCATCGCAAGTGTTGATGTATGTAACTTTTACTTGACCAGAACCAATATCAGACCATGAAATTGTTACATTTCCGTCAGCAGTTCCCCCACCAGAAATAATTGTTCCGTTAGTAACTGACCATACATAATTCGATTTACCATTTGCTACTGAATAAGTTACACCTTGGAAAACACATGGAGTCTCATCGCTTGTCGTAATCGGAACCAAAGCATCATTTTCAAAAGCAATAGTGATTCCTAATCTTGTTGCGCTTTCACATCCATTTGTTGTATTTGCAAGAGCCGAAGCATAGTAAGTTCCAGCAGTTAATTGTGTATTTGCTGCTAAAGGTGTTCCGCCCGTTGCAGAAGAATACCATACTACATTTGGTTCATTTACTAAGATATTCGCAAGTGTTGGCAATTTTGACAAACAGAATGTTTGTGTTGTTCTTGGTGTTGTAATAACTCCCGGAGTATTTACATTTACCACAACTGCCAAACGTACTGGATTCTCGCAACCTATTGCACTTGAAACAGCTCCGTAATATGTTCCTGTAGTCAATGCTGTTGCTGCCGGAATTGCTGTTCCTCCCGTTGCTGTACTATACCAAACTACATTTGCTTCATTAACCTGAATATTAGCAACTGTTGGTGTATTTAGTGTACAGAAGTTCTGAATTGCATTCGTTGTTGTTGGCGTCGGACTTGGGTTTGTTACCGTAACCGTAACCTGTAAACGAGTTGAACTTTCGCATCCTGTTACTGGATCAACAATATTGCCGTAATAAACACCTGTTGTTAATGCAGTTGTCGCTGGAATTGCTGTTCCTCCTGTTGCTGAACTAAACCAAGTAACATTGCTTTCGTTTACCTGTATGTTAGCAATAGTAGGCGCTGTTGTTGAACAGAAGCTTTGCGATGCATTTGTTGTAGTCGGATTTATTGTATTTCCAACCGTAACATTAACTGCCAATCTTACGCTACTTTCACAACCTGTTACAGGATCTTTCATAGCTCCGTAATATGTACCACTAGCTAAAGCAGTTGTTGCAGGAATTGCTGTTCCGCCATTCGCTGTATTGTACCAAACTACATTTATTTCGTTCACTTGGATATTGGCAACTGTTGGTGCATTTCCAGAACAGAAAACTTGAGATGCATTTGTAGTCGTAGGAGTCAATGGATCTGTAATACTGATTGTAACGCTTAATCTTGTTGCACTCTCGCATCCTGTTGCAGGATCGCTAATTGCTGCAAAATACGTTCCGTTAGTCAATGCCTGAGTTGATGGAATCAAGTTTCCTCCTGTCAAAGCATCATACCAAACAATATTCGTTTCATTGAATTGAACACTTGCAAAAGTAGGTGCATTTACCAAACAGAAATTTTGTGTGCCTGCTGTTACTAGTGTCGGTGTTCCCGGATCGTTTACATTTATTGTAACGCTTAATCTTGCTGCACTTTCACAACCTGTTACAGGATCACTAATTGAAGCGAAATAAGTTCCACTTGTCAAGGCCTGAGTCGATGGAATCAATGTTCCTCCTGTCAAAGCTGTGTACCAAACAATATTTGTCTCGTTGAATTGAACACTTGCAAATGTAGGAGCATTAACCAAACAGAAGTTTTGTGTTCCTGCTGTTACCAATGTCGGAGTTCCTGGATCGTTTACGTTTATAGTCACGCTCAATCTTGTTGCGCTCTCGCATCCTGTTGCAGGATCGCTGATTGAGGCGAAATACGTTCCACTTGTCAATGCCTGAGTCGATGGAATCAATGTTCCTCCTGTCAAAGCTGTGTACCAAACAATATTCGTCTCATTGAACTGAACACTTGCAAATGTAGGAGCATTAACCAAACAGAAGTTTTGTGTTCCTGCTGCTACCAATGTCGGAGTTCCTGGATCGTTTACGTTTATAGTCACGCTCAATCTTGTTGCGCTCTCGCATCCTGTTGCAGGATCGCTGATTGCTGCAAAATACGTTCCGTTAGTCAATGCCTGAGTTGATGGAATCAAGTTTCCTCCTGTCAAAGCATCATACCAAACAATATTCGTTTCGTTGAATTGAACACTTGCAAAAGTAGGTGCATTAACCAAACAGAAATTTTGTGTGCCTGCTGTTACTAGTGTCGGAGTGCCCGGATCGTTTACGTTTATAGTCACGCTTAATCTTGCTGCACTTTCACAACCTGTTGCAGGATCACTGATTGAGGCGAAATACGTTCCACTTGTCAATGCCTGAGTCGATGGAATCAATGTTCCGCCTGTCAAGGCAGTATACCAAACAATATTCGTTTCGTTGAATTGAACACTTGCAAAAGTAGGTGCATTTACCAAACAGAAATTTTGTGTGCCTGCTGTTACCAATGTCGGTGTGCCCGGATCGTTTACGTTTATAGTCACGCTCAATCTTGTTGCGCTCTCGCATCCTGTTGCAGGATCGCTGATTGAGGCGAAATACGTTCCACTTGTCAATGCCTGAGTCGATGGAATCAATGTTCCTCCTGTCAAAGCTGTATACCAAACAATGTTTGTCTCATTGAACTGAACACTTGCAAAAGTCGGTGCATTTATCAAACAGAAGTTTTGTGTTCCTGCTGTTACTAGTGTCGGAGTTCCCGGATCGTTTACATTTATTGTAACGCTTAATCTTGTTGCGCTCTCGCATCCTGTTGCAGGATCGCTGATTGCTGCAAAATACGTTCCGTTAGTCAATGCCTGAGTTGATGGAATCAAGTTTCCACCTGTCAAAGCATCATACCAAACAATATTCGTTTCATTGAATTGAACACTTGCAAAAGTAGGTGCATTAACCAAACAGAAATTTTGTGTGCCTGCTGTTACCAATGTCGGTGTTCCTGGATCGTTTACATTTATTGTAACGCTTAATCTTGTTGCACTTTCACAACCTGTTACAGGATCACTGATTGAAGCGAAATAAGTTCCACTTGTCAAGGCCTGAGTCGATGGAATCAATGTTCCTCCTGTCAAAGCTGTGTACCAAACAATATTCGTTTCATTGAATTGAACACTTGCAAAAGTCGGTGCATTAATCAGACAGAAGTTTTGTGAGCCTGCTGTTACTAATGTCGGTGTACCTGGATCGTTTACATTGATTGTTACGCTTAATCTTGTTGCGCTTTCACATCCTGTTGCAGGGTCACTTATTGAAGCGAAATATGTTCCGCTTGTCAATGCCTGAGTCGATGGAATCAAAGTTCCTCCTGTCAAAGCTGTGTACCAAACAATGTTTGTCTCATTGAACTGAACACTTGCAAAAGTCGGTGAATTAATCAAACAGAAGTTTTGTATACCTGCTGTTACTAGTGTCGGAGTTCCTGGATCATTTACGTTTATAGTCACGCTCAATCTTGTTGCGCTCTCGCATCCTGTTGCAGGATCGCTGATTGTAGCGAAATAAGTTCCGTTAGTCAATGCCTGAGTTGATGGAATCAAGTTTCCGCCTGTCAAAGCATCATACCAAACAATATTTGTTTCATTGAATTGAACACTTGCAAAAGTAGGTGCATTTGCCAAACAGAAATTTTGTGTGCCTGCTGTTACTAGTGTCGGTGTTCCTGGATCGTTTACATTAACTGCAACTGCCAAGCGAACACTGCTTTCACAATTAGTAACTGGATCTTTTGCTGTGGCATAATAGGTACCCGTAACTAAAGCGTCAGTAGATAACAAAGGTGTTGTAGAAGTATCTGTACTATACCAAACCACATTTGATTCATTTATCTGAATATTGGCAACTGTTGGATTATTAATTAAACAGAAATTTTGAGTAGAATTTGTTGTCGTTGGTGTATTTGGATCACTTATAATAATTACAGCATCTTGTAATGTTCCTGCTAGATTTTCGCAAGTTGTATCACTCGAAACAGCAACATAATAAGTTATTGGACTTACCGCACGTGTTAAACCAGTAACTGTCAAGACTCCCGTTGGACTTACTGTATAAGTTACACCAGCTGGTGTTCCATTTACAAGAGGAGTTTTACTAGCATCTGCATACCAAGTGAAAATAGGATTTGTCAATGTTGGCGCAGTTGGCGTCAATGATGCAGCAACACCATTACACACTGTTAAATCATCAACTACAATATCACTTGCTAATGAAGGAGGTAAAATAGTAAACGTTATTTGTTTTCTATCCGCTTCAGCCGTTTCACAAAATTCATTTGAACTAACGCCAACAAAATAAGTATAAGTTCCAGGAATTAAACCATTCACTATCAATGATGGTCCTGTCGCACCAGCTACAGGCTGACTTACACTTCCATCAAATTTATACCAATGATAAACTGGATTCGTAAACGTACCCACTAAACTTGTAGCTAAAGTTATAGTTCCTGAAGGAGCACAAATCGCAGTTGTTGCAGTACCATTCAGAGTAATATCTGTCAAAGTAGGCTCTGGACTTGTTGCTCTAACTTCAACAGTAACTTCACCTCGAGTCATTGCTTCGCAACCGTAACGTACTGGCTGAACATAATATTTGTATATACCTGCCGCTAAATTTGCTGGCACATTATAAGTAACACCATTCGCTACAATTGCTCCTCCCGTAGGTGAATCATACCAAACATAAGTTGAACAAGCTTCTTCTGGTATTTGAAGTGTTACGGGACTTCCCGGACAGACTGTAACCTTATTATCAGTTCCTCCATCTATAACCGAAGTATTAGCTACGCGCTCAACTGTGTGAACTCTTAAGAATTCCAGAACACCCGCTACTCCACCAAAACGGATTCTCACTCTATCATATGATTCTGTTGGAGAAGATACTAACACCATTGCCATCGTATTGGCAGATAATAATTTTAAACTTAATAATGTACTATTATTTTGAATAGGAGCTCCAACCGCAACGTTTCCTAGATAACGCTGAATGCTAAAACCAGTTAACAAATTAACATTCAATAATGTGCTTGGTTTTGAAATCACTATTCTTAATGTATCACTTACTACTGAAGGCGTTTTGAATTGCACTGTCATATCTGCAGCTGCAAGAGCACCAACACCGCTATACATTGTAGCATAAGTCGTAACATCATTATCAGCTATATTCCAGGCATCGCTTACTCCAACTGTAGCAGTCAACGCTCCTACAGGAAGTCCTAAATCAGTTGTTCCATAAAAAATATCCTGAATATCTCCTGGTGTACATGCTACCGTAGAAACAGATTTATTGTAATAAGCTTCATAAACTTTAGTATTTTGAGCAACACTTAAAACTGCGCCTGATACAATTCGGATTCCGTCATAATCCTGTGGACCTGCAGCATTTGAAGGTACAAAGGTGTACTCATAAGCATTATCTCCCGGAAGCAAATTCAATAATGCTCCTGAAATAGATTGCAATGTTCCGATATCAACTCCAGCTTTAGTTCCAATTACTGAAACTCCTTGTGCCACTCCTAATCCGCTATATTCAGAACCCAATTTAATAGTTACTGGTGTTCCTTTTGCAATATTTGAAGACCAAGTTAAGTTTTGCCAGGTTGTACCGATTCCTAAAAGTCCTACTCCGGTAGTAATCGTTGAAAATGTTTGTGGATTTCCATCAATAGCATTTGGTCCATTTGATACGCCTCCAGTAACAATTGATCCTGAACTTTGTCCATTTGCATATACTCTTTCAGTTAATAATTGGCAATTATCCGGATCTTTAACATTTACTGAAAGCGTACCTGTTACAGAACAGCTTCCTAATGTTGCTACAACTGTATAAGTGTAAATACCAGGAACATTAAGCGCACCTGTAGTAAATGGAGGTCCTGCTATTGCCACTCCTTGTGGGTCATACCACGCTAATACACCATTTGAAGTTGCATTCAGCGTCACATTTGTACCTTGAGCTACAGATTGTGCTGGGTCAACAGTCAAGCTTGGCAGCGCATTAATTGTCACTGTCACTGTTTGTTTTGCAGATGGACAATCGACTCCGCTGCCTTGAGCCTGAATTGAGTAAACACCACTAATCGTTACATTCGATGCTGCTTCGTCTGTCATAATTGCATTTGAAGGATCGAAAAAAGTATAAGTTGTATTTCCGCTAGTATCAAGTCCTGTAATCGCATTTTTTAAATTAGCACTTCCACAAGCAACTAATGGCGATGTTACTGCCAAACTTGTAGTAGTTGCCGGGAAATTAACCACGACTGGTTTTAAAGTATTTATTGCATTATCACAGCTTGCTGTATTCCCAACAGCGATATAATAAGTATAAGATACTCCTGAAGCAAGTCCGCTTATAGTAAGTGCTCCTGTTGATGCATCTTTAGAAAAAGTAATTCCAGGCTGAGCAACAACTGTTGATCCTGTAATAATTTCTTGTGTTTTAACCTGATCTGTGTAATATTTAAATTGTGCTCCGGTTAAACCAGAAGTTGGATTCAAAACAGCTGTTCCATCACATGAAGATGTTACTGGACTTGCAATAGTAATATCTGCCGCAACTGATAAAGGTAACACCGTTACCGTTACCGGCTGACGAACACTATTTATACAAGTACCACCTCGAACAGCTTCAATATAATAGGTTTTAGAACCTGTCAAAGGTCCTGTTGTATAAGTGTTTGTGTTTGAAGCCAAAGCTAAACCTCCGCTAGCAACGTCATACCAGCTAAGTATATCTCCTCCTGTAGTTGAAGCTGTCAATGTTGCAGACGCTCCTGAACAAATTGGTGAAGATGCTCCAGTAATTGTAGCTTCTTTATATCTAAATGAAGCTCCATAAATATTTAATTCACTCAATACCGAAAGTACTCCTCCTAATCTAACTTGTACACCAGTGAAATTTGCGCCTGCTGCAAAAGTAGCTCGGAAACGGTTTCCACCTAATAACTGTACGTTTAGTAATGAATTAATAGCTGCACCATCTCCATTATCAGTTCCTCCATTATAACTTTCTAAAGTAATATAAGAGAGGGCACTAATATCTAAAAGTCCGGTTGGCAAGCCAAGCTCAACTTCTATTATATCACCTGTAAAGCCAGAACTCGCAAAATCTAGTCTTTGTTGTACATAACCTGCTACTCCTACAGGATTTTGAAGAGTAGTTGCAGTAGTATTGTCACCATCAACAGATAAATTAGCTGTTCCTAAAACAGCACCACAACCTACACAAGCAATACCGCTTGTTGAGATAGTTTGTGCATTTGCCTGTAAACATGAAGTTACTGGTGCTGGAGGTGTTACAACAACATTGATTACTGTTCTTGTTGCACTAACGCAATTTGAAGCGTTTCTTGCTTCTATATAATACGTTTTGTCCGCTGTTAAAGCTGGACTTGGAGTATAACTTGGATTATCCGTCACTAACGCTGTTCCTCCCGTAGCTACATCGTACCAATCATAAGCGATACCTGCCACAGGATTTGAAACTTGTAATGTAACAACTTGTCCTGAAGGAATAATTACCGTTGAAGATGCCACTGTTGGCGATGCTGGCAGTGGATTAACAGTTATACTGGCTTGCGCTCTGCTTGAAGTAGTACAGCTTCCAATTACTGATTCAACATAATAACTTGTTGAAGAAGTTAAAGCTGGAGTTGTAAAGGTAGTTCCTGTAAACAATAAATTTCCAGCTGTTGCTGCATCGTACCAATTATAAGTAGTACCTGCAACTGGAGACTGAACTGTTATTGTCGTAGATTGTCCTTCACAAATACTTGAAGAAGCTGCCGCCAAAGTTGCCACTACAGGATTATTTACTGTAATTGGCACAGCATAACGCACACTGTTAACACAACCATTTCGAGTTACTTCTGTCCAATATGTTGTATCAACAGTTAAATTTGGTGTGGTAAAAGCTGCAGTACTTGCCAATGAAGCACCGCCGGTGGCTGCAGAATACCAATTAACGGTTTCTCCAACAGCAAGGCCTGCAGTTAATACTGTATTTTGTCCACTACAAATATTTTTATTTCCTGTAACATTTGTTTCGCCATAATGATAACTTGCCTGATAAATATCCAAGCTCGTCAATGCAGCTACTAAACCGCCTAAACGAACTTCAACTCTGTCAAAATTTGCTCCTGCAGTTATACTAGCTCTAAAACGATTCCCTCCTAATAATTGAACACTTACTAAGTTATTTATCGAAACTCTGTCATTATTAAAAGTTGCTCCATTATAGGTTGCTAAACTTATATAATTCAATAAACTTAAATCTAGAACACCACCCGGTAATTCTAATTCAACATCTATAATATCACCTGCTTTTCCTGGATTATTAAATTGTAATGTTTGTTGAATCCATCCATTTACTAAACCAACAGGCACGGTTAAACGCGCCGCTGTATTAATATCTCCGTCAACAGACAAATCTGGATTTGTACTGCTACATAACAAACAAAGACCATTGATATTAGTTTGCTGACTATTTGCTTGTAAACATCCTCCAAGCGGAGTACTCACTACGTTCACTGTAATTGGAGTCCTTGAAGCACTTACACAACCACCAGTTGCACTTTGAGTTTCTACATAATAGGTTTTTGTAGCAGTTAAAATCGGAGTTGTGAAAGTTGAGGTATTTGTTGCAAGAGCTGTTCCGCCTGTCGCTACATCATACCAATTCAGCGTCACTCCAGCTTCAGATGTTGTGGCATTCAAAGTGGCATTTTGTCCAGATTGAATGGTTACATTTTGCGTCAAAGCACTAGCCACTGCCGGAACCGCAACCGAAACTACATCTACCTGAGTTCGAGTTGGACTTATGCAACTTCCAATAACAGCTTCTACATAAAAACTAGTTGTTCCAATAGGAACTGTTGGAGAATACGAAGTTCCCGAAGCCAGAATTGTTCCCGCAGTAGGTACTGAATACCAATTATAAGTTGTTCCCGGAATTGGATTAATCAAAGACAAAGTAGTTTGTTGTGTTGCTCCCGAAGAACACACCGCAGTCCCCGAAGAACTAATTGCCGGTGCAACAGGATTAGACACATTAACAACCACTGGCACACGATTGTTACCTTCACATCCTCCGGCTCTTTCTACACCAATATAATAAGTAGTACTAGCAGTTAAAGTTGGAGTAACCAAAGTATTTCCAGTTGCTAACGCAGTTGTAGAAGATGCTGAACTATACCATACTAAAGTTGTTCCTGCTACCGGTGTAGCAGTTAAAGTCGTTGAAGTTCCTGAACAAATCGTCTGATTTAAACCACCTGTTACTGTTGGTTTTGCAAAATCAAGACGAACATCATAAACTCGTAAGTTAACAAGCAGGCTTAAAAGACCTCCTACCTGAATTTGTACTTGATTGGCGTCGCCAGGAACTGTATATCGGACTTCTCCAATAGCATTTCCAGATAACAAACTAAGGTTCAAAACTGGGCTGTTAAGCGCCACTCTTGGACCTACATTTGTTCCTGAAAGCTTTGTTTGAATTGATACATTGGACAATAGTCCAACATCAAGCAAACCATTTCCTGTACCTAAATAAAGTACAATTTCATCTCCGGCTCTAACGGTCTGGTTCAGTGTCATGGTCTCTTCAACCAAGCATAGGAGTCCGACCGCATTTTGCAGAGTTGCAAATGTTGTTAGCCCCGGATCGTTGTCATAGGCCAACGTGGGATTACTTACATCTAAACCTACACATAATAAACCTGCCTGGCTATTTGTTTGCGAAACTGGTCGGCAAACATTCTGAGCAAAAGCATTACTACATAATAGGAATAAAAATAATAGCCCCAATAATCTCTTCTTAATAATGAGATTACAAAAAGTAAAGATTTTTTTCATAATTTGGAAGATTAGAAAATGGACAATAAAATACCTGTTGCGAAAAGCACGAATGCTTAGGCAATTATAAAAAACACTAATATTCAACTAGTTAAAATAAAATCTAAAGTATTTGGGGCTGAACTTTAAAATCTTATTTCATTAAAAAAAATTAAATTAGAGTATACATTTTTATGTATACCAAAGAATACTTTTATTCATCCTGAATAAAAAATCCCTCAAAACTTTTAGGAAATACTGATCTAGACCAATCTTCCTGATGAAGTGATTTGTTTGCTACATAATTTTCAATTAAGAAAATTTAAACGTTATGTTGTGGGGGAATAAAAAAATACTGGTTCAATATCACAAGAAAGCTGATTAGACTCTCAGGGTTTTAATAAGATTTTAAAACTTGAAACAGTGATTGATAAATAATCATATATCGCATTAACTAATAATAAGCACGATAAATCATCATTTATTAACCTAGTTGCCAACTGGGCAATGATAATAAATTAATATATTGATTGTGGTTTTGAAATAAACTTAGATTTGAATAGAAAGAAATTTTACGAGCAAATTTCGCAACATTAAATAATGCAAAAATAACTTGAACACTTAATGCAAACTTGATAATGAGAGTAATTGTCAATTCCATACGCATATAATTAAGTTACTAAAAAAGAAAAACATTTGGGTCAAACATTTTCTTTTAAAACAAAAAATTAAACAAAACACTGCAAAAATAGAATTATCAAAACAGGGCCAAATCATTTTGTTTAACATTTCTCTTTCAAAAATATATAAAATAAAAACAAAAAGCAACCTAATATTCTTATTTTTTTTTCGAACTGTAAGCAGATTAAAAAGCAAAATAAGCCAGTAATATAAGAAAAAACCGTGTTTTTAGGGCAAAAAAAGCACTTTATAAAGTGTGTAAAAAATACGTTTATCTAATATTAAATTTTAAAAAAGAAAGAAAAAACTTATAAAAATAAGTTTAAAACGATGTATATTTAACAATAAAAACAAAAAAAAATTATAAACTAAAAATTTAAATACAAAAATCTTAAAATATTAAGAAATCTTAAATAAATACGTAAAAGTACGTGGTAATAAAAATTTTAAAACTTAAACAAATGTTAAAAAAATAAAAAAAGATTGAACAATTCAAATACAAATTGTTCAACCTTTTTTTATTTTTAAATAGTTTTTGCTTACTATGATTGGATAATTGTGTTAATCTGTTTAAATAATTGTCCATCACTTAAAAAAGCACCTTGCTGAATTAATTCAAAAATTGAAACGTTTCGATCTTCAGTAAATACTTTTTTACCAACTTTCATCTCAATTGTTTCTGTAAACATATTATCACTCAACCACTGCAAACCTTCTTGAGTCAAAAAATCAGTTTCCGGCACTAACGACTTTAACACGATAGATTGAACATGCGTTTCAAAACACTGAAATAAGAAAATATGATTTTTAGAAAAATGTTCCAGGAATTCAGCTCTTGACAAAACACCTTCCCAGATCAAATCTGAAAAAACATCCAATTCCTGCTCAGCAACTTCTGGCTTGTTTTTTTTAAGAGAATCCCATTCTGCTTTATCAATTGCTTGTGTCGCCAAAAAACTGGCAAATTCAGCATGCAATTCATCAAATTGCTCTTTTGTTAATCTTGTGTATTTCATTTTCTTTATCAAGTTTAAAACGGTGCAAAGACTTTTGAAATTTTACAAAAAAAAAGCCCCCGCAAACGCGAGGGCAAATTTAAGACTTTTTTTATTGTACTAAAAAATGTACCTGATACCAAATTGCGCTTGCCATCTCGATGTCAAACTTGCATCATAATTATATGTTTTTACAAGCGTATTATTAAAAGTGTATGTTGGCACATTTCCTGCAACAGTCACACCAATTGGCTGAACACTTGTAGGTACTTGTACAACACCCCAATCAGAATTTATTAAATTACCAAAATTCAAAACATCTATACTGAACTGAATTGTATTTGTTTTTTCAGATGCCGAAGAAACTCTAAAATTGTAATCCTGCATTAATTTAAGATCACATCTTCCTCTCCAAGGCGATATTGCACCATAACGACCTGCATATTGCCCTCTTCTATCCCTCATATATTTATCTTGAGAAATAAATTTATCAAAAGCTTCAGCCTGACCTGGCGCACTAAAATTCATTTGACCAATTTGAGCAGTTGTAGGAATATAAATCAAATCATTAACAGAAGAACCGTCTCCATTTATATCACCACCATAAGTATAATTATAACGTCCTCCCTGAGCATATTCTAAAAAAGTAGAAACCGTAGTTGCCCATTTGTCTTTTCCATATTTCCATTTTTTTGATGCAACGCCAATAAAACGGTGTGTATCTCCATATTTTGAATTAGATAAAACATCATTATTTACATTTCCCAAAGCAGGATTAAACGCAAATGCATCTCCAGTGATTTCTGCTTCAATTGAGTTAACATCTTGCGATTTCAAATAATTATAAGCCACACTTGCATACAAACCATTTACAAAAGTCTTTTGCACCTTTACCGTTGCTGTAAAAGCATTTCCTTTATCAGAGTTAGTCATTACATAAGCATTATTTGCTCCATGGTCTGCCGCTGTATAAATCAACCTATTGTCAACACCAGCCAAAGTGCCGGTTGGAGGTTTCAATCCCCAATTTTGAACATGTACCCCATTTATATCTTTATTGTAAGCAAAATCAAGCGTCACAATATAATTATTTTCAAATCTATGATCATACCCTAAACTAGACCTCCAAACTTGTGGCCATTTGAAACTCGGATCCATAATCTGCAAAAAGCTATCATCAGCACCGCTGACCTGATTTCCTAACCAAACAAACGGAATTCTTCCTGTAAAAATCCCTGTTCCTCCTCTAAGCTGAGAAGTAGCATCTCCTTTTACATCCCAATTAAAACCGACTCTAGGCGACCAAAGAATTTTATCACTAGGCAAATCGGTCGAAATCAATTTTACTTCCTGACCAGTCTGTGGGTCATAATAATCTATACTATTGTCTCTACCTGCACCCCCATTATCAGTATCAATGTATTTTTGAATCAAATCTGCTGTATTAAAATACAAAGGCTTGTCAATTCTCAATCCTATTGCAACCTTAAAATCATCATTTACACTAATATCATCCTGTGCGTAAAAAGCCAATTGACCTACATTTAATTCGGCTAATTTCCAACCTCCATCACTACCTACTGCAAACTGACTTTTTGCATCATAAGTATTCTGAGCATATTGAAGATTTTGAGCAATAATACTAGTCGCAAAAGGTTTAGCAGCGTCGTCTAAAAAGTCTTGTACAGTAAAATATGGAGTAAAGAATGTTCCTGCATAACCATTAGGGTTAGTGAAATTATCATACCCAGCAAGGTTAAATGAATTTTTAAATGCAAATTTCTCAAATGAACCGCCAAAAGTAAACACGTGTTTACCAACAGCATAAGTTAAATTATCAGTAATCTGAATTACTTTTTGATCTAAAGTATTATTTATTGAAAATGGCTCGTGACCTGCAATTATATAATTTGACCCCGCTCCATCCTGAATATTTATAACGGGTGCTGGAACTGAAAATGGATCCCTATAATCATTAAAATGAGTATAACCCGCCTGTAATTTATTCGAAACCGTTTCACTGAATTTTGAATTCAGCTCTAATAAAAAAGAACTTAATTTATTATTGATCTGATATCCTGAATTCTGAAATTGCAATATTGAAGCATTTGGACCTCTAAACCCTAGCGCAGTTGGGTGAGCAGGCTTATCTTTTGAAGCATCAAGAAAATTATAAATTACTGCCAATTTATGATTGTCATTAATATTCCAATCCACTTTTATAATTCCCTTACTTGAATTAGATTCATGCTTAAACCCTTGATATGCACCTGTATTATAACCTAAGTTTGCCAAAGCATTCGAAACAGCGATTAAATCAGATTCCAAAACTCTTGATTCATTGATTCCGGTAACTCCATCATTATTATTTGCAACAAAGTTAGACCCTAAATCACTTCGCTTATCAATCTCAAAATTCCCGAAAACAAACAATTTATCTTTAATTATTGGCGCTCCCAAACTAAATCCAGCCTGAGTTTGCTCAAGAGAAGGAACAAATATTTTTTCTCCTTTCACCTTACTTCCTGTTAAATCCTGATTTCGGTAAAAAGCATAAGCTGTACCATGAATTTCATTGGTTCCAGACTTTGTAACCGCATTTACAGATGCTCCAGTAAAACCAGATAAAGTAACATCATAAGGAGCCGTAGCAACCTGAATTTGCTCAATTGCATCTAACGAAATTGGCTGCGCTCCTGTCTGTCCGCCGGGAGTTGCTGCATCCAAACCAAAAGGGTTATTAAAAACGGCACCATTTAGGGAATAATTATTATACTGATCATTCCTTCCTCCAAAAGATCCTCCACTTGCTGTTGGCTCTAAACGAGTAAAATCTTCGGCAGATCTCGAAATTGTTGGCAACGCAGTTAATTCTCTTCTACCAATCGTAGTTTCTGCTCCTGTTTTTCCGCTCTTAAAAACTTTATCTTTAGCGGTAACTTTGACTTCTTCAAGCGTCTGACTTTGATCTGCTAACAAAACATCCATATTAAAAGGCTTCCCTAAATCCAGATATACATCAGTATACTCCTGATCTTGAAAACCTACAAATGTGACCACAATTTTATAAGGTCCTCCAATTCTCATGTTTAAAATACTAAACCTTCCATCTTCATTCGAAATGGCTGAGTATTTTGTCCCAGTTGGTGTATGGATTGCTAAAATACCAGCACCTGGTAATAGCTCATTCGAAGAGCTTTTAACAATACCTTTAATACTCGAGGTAGTAGTTTGCCCAGTAACTACAGTAAGCCCAAGCACAAGTAGTATTAATGCAAAGATTTTTTTCATTTTCCTGATTTTGAGTTAGTTATTAAACTCGAAATTAGGCAAAAAAAAATCACTCCGAAGAGTGATTTCAATATTTTATTAACAATAAGCTAACAAAATGTTATTTTTCAGCAACGATTTCGTAAGCTAATTCAACGATTACATCTCTGTGTAAACGAACTGTAGCGTTGTATTTTCCTAAACGTTTTACAACACCGCTAGTGATGAATTTTCTATCGATAGCATTACCAGATTTCTCTAAAGCTTCAGCAATGTCGATGTTAGTGATAGAACCAAAAAGTTTCTCTCCACCAGCTTTTGCAGTAAGTTTAATTTCAAGAGCTTTTAAAGTTTCAGCTAATGCTTTAGCATCAGCAACAACTTTAGCTTCTTTGTGTGCTCTTTGTTTTAGATTTTCAGCTAAAACTTTTTTAGCAGAAGGAGTTGCTAAAGTAGCAAAACCTTGAGGAATTAAAAAGTTACGACCGTAACCAGGCTTTACAGATACTACATCATCTTTAAACCCTAGGTTTTGTACGTCTTGTTTTAAAATAATTTCCATGTTGTTGTCCTTATATTTTAGAAGTTAGGTTCTGATCAAGCAGAAACCAGCGACTAGATTTTTTTTATACTATTTTAATAAATCGGCCACGTATGGCATTAAAGCTAAGTGACGAGCTCTTTTTACAGCTACAGAAACTTTTCTTTGGTATTTTAATGAAGTTCCAGTTAAACGACGAGGAAGAATTTTTCCTTGCTCATTTACAAATTTCAATAAGAAATCAGCATCTTTATAATCGATGTATTTGATTCCTGATTTTTTGAAACGGCAATACTTTTTAGTTTTGTTAGTTTCAATGTTTAAAGGCGTTAAATATCTGATATCTCCGTCTTTTTTTCCTTTTGCAGATTGTTCGATTGTAGACATAATAATTACGCTTTAGTAGATTTTAATTTAGCTCTTCTTCTTTCCGCCCATGAAATAGCATGTTTATCTAAACTTACAGTTAAGAAACGCATAACTCTTTCGTCACGTCTAAATTCAGTTTCAAAAGCTACAAGAACTTCTCCAGCTACTTTGAATTCGAATAAATGGTAAAAACCACTTTTTTTGTTTTGGATTTCGTAAGCCATTTTTTTCAGACCCCAATCCTCTTTCGATACCATTTCAGCTCCTCTACTAGTAAGAAATTCTTCAAATTTCGTTACTGTTTCCTTCACCTGAACCTCAGATAAAACGGGATTTAAAATGAAAACAGTTTCATAATGATTCATAAATACAATATTTATTTGTTAAAATTGGGTGCAAAAGTAATCATAAAATTTAAATAAACAACACATTTTTGCTTTTATTCGTCATACTGCAAAAAATATATGCTCAGTTTAGTTTTTTTTACAAAAAAAATAATACTTTTACTAATGCTATCCTGAATTTATTCTAAATTTAAATGTTATGAAACTAAACTGTGTTGTTGTAGATGATAGTTCTATACAGAGGACCATTATTGCAAAATTAGTTAATAATCACCCAGGTTTGCACTTAATCGGGGACTTTTCTAATGCAATAGAAGCAAAAAGCTGTATCTCTTTAAATAATATCGATTTAATATTTCTTGATATCGAAATGCCTGTTATCAATGGTTTTGACTTTCTTGACGGACTAAAATCAAAACCACAAATTATATTTATCACTTCTAAAGCAGAGTATGCTTTAAAAGCCTTTGACTATGATGCCACTGATTATCTGCAGAAACCAATTGCTGTTGATCGATTCAACGCTTCTGTCAAAAGGGCGATCGATATGCACTTACTTAAAAAAGAAGTCAAAGAAGAAGAAGGAGAACATATTTTCATTAAAAGTAATCTTAAAAAACTAAAAATCTTTACTGCTAAAATTAAATGGATCGAAGCATTTGGAGATTATGTTAGAGTAGTTACTGAGGATGACAGCAATTTGGTACTTTCAACAATGAAATCTTTTGAAAACGATTTATCAAAAGACAAATTTATTCGTGTGCACAAATCCTATATTATTAATATTGATAAGGTAGAACGCTTTAACAGTAAATTTGCCGAAATCGGAATTACAAAAATTCCTTTAAGCCGAAACAAAAAAGAAGATTTAGTTAAAGCATTATCTACTTCGTCTTAATAGAAATCGACATTCACAACAACTTTTATAGCTCTGTATTGAGCAACAGCTTCAAAACTATTCAACATCTTCTGAATAGTTTTTTTTGTGTTTCCTAAATGCAGGTTTTGCGGAATCTTAATTAATATAGTTCTGATATATTCATTTCTGATTCGACTTATCGCTGGTTCTTCCGGACCTAAAACTGGCATATTCAAATTTTGGCTCAAAACCTGATACAGCCACATTGATCCTTCTTTCAATTTATCAAAATCTTTATGTTTTATAGTAAGTTTTATAATTCTGAAATAAGGCGGATATTTATAGATTTGGCGGTCGTATAATTGCTCCTTATACATACCTATATAATTATGATTGGTAACCTGCTGAATTGTATTATGATTTGGATTGTATGTCTGAATCACAACTTTCCCTTGTTTTTCTGACCTTCCAGCTCTTCCCGCAACCTGAGTCATCATTTGAAAACTGCGTTCAAAAGCTCTAAAATCTGGATGATGCAACATATTATCAGCATTCATAATCCCGACCAAACTTACGTTATCAAAATCCAAACCTTTAGCCAGCATTTGTGTTCCGACCAAAATATCAATTTCTCTATTTTTAAATGCATCAATGATTTTCTCGAAACCAAATTTACCGCGGGTTGTATCCTGATCCATTCGCGCTGTTTTTGCTTTTGGAAAAAGAGAAACTAACTCCTGCTCTATTTGTTCGGTTCCAAAACCTTTTGTCGTTAAATCAATACTTGAACAACTGTGGCAATTCGTTGGTTTTGCAATCGAATAACCACAATAATGACAACGCAATTGATTTTTAAACTTATGAAAAGTCAAACTCACATCGCATTGTTGGCAATGAGGTACGTGTCCGCAAGTCAAACATTCTATTATAGGAGAATATCCTCTTCTATTTTGAAATAAAATAACTTGTTCATCTAAAGACAAAGCTTCTGCAATTTCTTCAAGTAAAAGATCGCTAAAATGCCCAGTCATTCTTTTTCTGAAATGTTTGTCTTTCAAATCAACCAAAACGACTTCAGGCATACGAACATTTTTATAGCGCTCTGTAAGCGTTACTAAACCGTATTTATCATTTTGTGTATTAAAATAAGTTTCAATACTTGGCGTTGCTGAACCTAATAAAACTTTGGCATTATGAAAATTAGCCAAAACTATTGCACTGTCTCTTGCGTGATATCTCGGCGCAGGATCTGTTTGTTTAAAAGTCTGCTCATGTTCTTCATCAACAATTAATAATCCTAAATCATTAAAAGGCAAAAACAAAGCCGACCTCGCTCCTATTACGATTTGTGCTTTCTCAGAATTCTCTAGTGTTTGTTTCCAAACC
Organism: Flavobacterium xizangense; assembly: GCF_054075145.1. Taxonomy (NCBI): domain Bacteria; kingdom Pseudomonadati; phylum Bacteroidota; class Flavobacteriia; order Flavobacteriales; family Flavobacteriaceae; genus Flavobacterium; species Flavobacterium xizangense. Next base: position 337,517 of record NZ_JBSIPG010000002.1, read on the forward strand.
TCAACCCTTTCATTATTGCTGTACTTGGAGTGAAAAACAGCCACTTTATCGCCAAAATGAAGACGTAAACGAGAAACTAATTGAGTCGTCAATGCAATTTCAGGAAGTAAATACAGAATCTGTTTTCCCGTCTGTAGATATTCTTCAATTAATTTGATATATATTTCTGTTTTTCCGCTTGAAGTAACACCATGGAGCAGACAAACTTCTTTTTCAGAAAAACTCGATTTTATAGCTTTAAAAGCATTTTCCTGAGCCTCACTTAAATGAAGTTCTTTTTCTGATTTTATTCCATTAAATGAAACTCGATCGTGCTGTAAATAATATTCTTCAAAGATTTCTTTTTCGATTAAAGCCTTTACAACTGCTGATGTCACATTAGCGATTTCAGTAAGTTTTTTTACTGTGATTGGCTTTTTTTCTGAGGCATTAAGCTGAAAATAAGCCAAAACAATTTCTTTTTGTTTATTGGCACTTTTTAATACTTCAAGCAATTCTGCTAAACCATTATCAGAATCGTATTTGGAATGCAGTTTTACATACCGAACCAATTTTGGCTTGTAGCTTTCTTTTATTTCTTCTTCTAAAACAATAATATCTTTGCTTATCAATTTTTGAAGAACCGGAAGTATGTTTTTTTTATTTAAAATTGAAGCAATTTCCTGAACCTTCAATGAACTTTGATGCTGTAAAGCTTCGTAAACCAAAAATTCATCATCTGAAAGTTCGCTATCATTTACAATAACTTCTGGTTTATGCGAAACTATTGTTTCACTTTCTAATAATAATCCACTTGGAAAGGCACCACGATAAACATCGCCAATTCCGCACATATAATAATTAGCCACCCAAAGCCAGTGTTTTATCTGAGTTTCTGTTGCAATTGGTTTTTCATCTAAAATCTCATGAATTTCTTTGGCGTCATATAATGTTGGCGCATTTTCATGAATGTCTAAAACTAGTGCTGTGTAAATTTTATTTTTACCAAAAGGTACCGCCACTCGCATTCCTTTTTTAATGAAATGATATTCGGCCTCAGAAACTCGATAGGTAAACGTTTTTGCTAAGGAAAGCGGTAAAATAACTTCGATAAAAAACATGCAACAATTTTATATGATTTGGAAAATTATTTTTTTCCTGAAGATTTTTGAGCCAAATACTCATCAACTAATTTCTGAGTATGATTTAAAGATTGAGTATTTGTCCAATCTTCATGACCCGGAATAATATACTTTGGACTTTTAAATTTCGTTTGTACTTTTTTAATAGATGTTTTCCATTCTTTCACATCGGAGTCGCCTAAATAACCAAGATCCTGAGCATCGGCACTTTTGATAAAACAAGCTCCATAAAGCACTTTTTCTTTATCAAACCAAGCCACAATATTGTCTGGCGAATGTCCTTTTCCTGGATAATAAACCTCAAAAGCATGCTGCCCGACAGTAAAAGTTTTATCATTAGGAATTATGAATTCAGCTCTCGGTTTCTTTTCTTTTTTAAGAATATCATCCGTCAACTTAATAGAATACGTTTTAATTCCTTTTTTTCTATAAAAATCAAAACCTCCTGCGCGATCATCATGAGAATGCGTAGCAAAAAGCATTACAACTTCTTTGTTATGTTTTGTCTTTATACTATCCAACAAAGGCTGAAATTGCGTTTCGTCCCAAGGAGCATCAAAAAGAACAACACCTTTATCTGTAACCAGATACAGGGCATTGGCAGAAATCATCGTTCCTTTATAATCATGAAACGTTTTATAAACATAAAAGTCACCTGTAAGATGACTTATTTGTAATGGCGAATTCTTAGATTGTCCAAAACTGTTTGAAACTAAAACTAAGAATAAAATTATCGAAGTTAATTTTCGCATGTATTTTTTGAATTAATTATTTCACTCGTGTCCAGTATTGTGTTCTTCCCATTAAAGAGATTCCAACGTAACCACGAAGTTTTAATTTATCAGCAGATTCTAAAGTGATGTAGCATTTGTATTTTTTACCATTTGTCGGGTCTAAAATAGTTCCATCGTTATATTCACTTCCGTCTTTTTTAAGACCATTAATGATAACCATTCCTAAAATTGGTTTATTTTTTTCAGCGCCGTCACATTTAGAGCAAACATCTTTTTTGTGATTCTCACGAAGTATTTCTACTACTTTACCGTAAATTTTTCCCGATTTTTCGTAAACCTCTACGATTGATTTTGCTTCTCCAGTTTCATCGTCAATTGTTTTCCATTTTCCAATAACACTTTGAGCCTGAATACTCATTGCGAAGAAAAAAACACCAATTGCTAACATCCAATTTTTCATACTATTTATTTTTTTTTTTGTTTTAATTTTCTGATAGTAGCATTCAATTCGAACCCTAAAAGCAGAATCATACAGTTTATCCAAATGTAAAACATTAGAATTAATAATGTCCCAATTGAACCGTAAAGTTCGTTATATTTTGAAAATTTTATAACCCAAATCCCAAAAAAGAACGAAGATATAACAATTAACACCGTTGTAAAAACAGATCCAATGCTTATAAAAGGCACTTTATTGTACTGCTTAGTACCATAACGTAATAATATTGAAGATGTTATCAAAATCATCAAAACAACAAACAAATATCGGCCTAAAATAATCAGCGGAATCCTGTCACTAAGCACATCCTGAATGATTGTTTTTTGAATAAATACCTCAAAAACGACAATCGTTGCCACGGTTACAAATAATATTATAGTCATAACAAGTGAAATTGCCAGCGCCACCAGATATTGATGCAAAAATCCGCGTTTATCAAAAACGTGTTTAGAGGATTCAAAACCACTCAAGATTCCGTTAATACCATTTGCCATCAAAAAAATCGAAAGAAAAAAACCGGTTGACAATAATCCCGAGTGACTATTATTTAAGATATCGCTGATAATTTTGCTGATAGCATCATACGTATTGGGAGGAACTCCTTGCTGTACAAACTGAAGAAAATCTTCCTGAAAATTATCAATCGGAATAAAGGGAATTAAATTTAAAATAAATAAAGCAAACGGAAACAAAGCCATAAAAAAGCTAAAAGAAACCGCACTCGCATGATAAGAAAATGCGCCATCAATAATACCGATAACGTACATTTCGATCAAGTCATACAGCGAAAAACCTTCCAGCCAAGGCAATTTTATTTTCTTTAAAAGTCGGGCGAAAGAGCGTACCACAGGCAGTTTCTCAATCCGAGCTTCTATCTCTTGCGACATATTTATTTGATTTTAGATTTTAGATTTCTGAGTTTAAATTTTAGATCACAAAATTCAACTCATAACTTATAACTCAAAACTAATAACTTAACTAAAACGCTTTTAAGCTCAAATCCATATTATAAACCGAATGCGTCAAAGCTCCTGAAGATATATAATTTACACCACAAAGACCATATTCGCGAATTGTTTTTTCGTTGATATTTCCCGAAGATTCTGTCTGGCATTTTTTGCCAATTAAATCCACAGCCTTTTTAGTATCTTCATAATTAAAATTATCGATCAAAATTCTGTGAACGCCATCGCTTAACAAAATCTCACGAATTTCATCAAGGTTTCGGGCTTCAACAATAATCTTCAAATCTAAATTATTGGCTTTTAAATATTCTTTTGTTTTCTTTATTGCAAGCGTAATTCCTCCAGCAAAATCAATGTGATTGTCTTTCAGCATAATCATATCATACAAAGCATAACGGTGATTTTCGCCTCCGCCAATTTTTACTGCCCATTTTTCAGCTACTCTAAAATTGGGAGTTGTTTTACGTGTATCTAAAATTTTAGCGCCCGTTCCTTCTAAAAGTTGCATCAAATGATTGGTTTTTGTTGCAATTGCCGACATACGTTGCATGGTGTTCAAAACCACTCTTTCAGATTTTAAAATAGACTGCGAACTTCCTGAAACTTCAAAAACAACATCACCATATTCTACATGTGTTCCGTCTTCGATAAAAGTCTTTATCTTTAATTTTGGGTCAACAAATTCAAAAATCATTTTCGCCAAGGCAACACCCGCAATAATCCCTTGATCTTTTACTAATAATTTAGCCTGACCGTGAGCTGTATCTGGAATACAAGCCAATGAACTGTAATCGCCCGGGCCAACATCTTCTCTTATGGCATTGCTTATCAAAAGTTGTAATTCTGCCTGAAATTGCGCTTCGCTTATCATTTTTCTGTTTTTAATAATATGCTAAATTAGGATATATTTTATGGATTTGAAAGTTTACTTAACATGAAAAATTTTTCAAAACATTAAAATTTTCTTTTTTAACCATTAAAATATTCAGAAAAAAAAAGTTACAATTCTTAACAAAACTTACTCCCTTAATAAGCGTTGGATTAAATATCTTTGAGGTTCATTTAAACAAAATCATGGGATTAATTAAAGATATTTATTCGGTTTCTTTTTACGAAAAATTTAGTCAGGCTGTCGCCGAAGTGCATCCAACATTCAACAAGCAAAAATTTATTGAAGCCATTTACGAAGGCGATTTTGCACAAAAAGAATGGAAAGAAAGAATGAAACATACAACAGTTGTGTTTCACCAATTTATGCCTCAAAATTTTCCCGAAGCCGTTGCCACAATTGATAAAATCATCGAAAATCTGAAGAAAAACAACTTTGGAGTCAGCAATTTGGCTTTCATCTTTTTTGCTGATTATATCGAAATATATGGTTTAGACGATTTTAAAACTTCGGCGAAAGCCTTTGTATCGATAACACAGTTTATAAGCTGTGAATTTGCCGTTCGCCCTTTTATTTTAAAATATAAAGAACAAATGATTGATGAAATGGTAAAATGGTCTTTACACGAAAATCATCATGTTAGAAGATTAGCCAGCGAAGGTTCGCGCCCGAGATTACCGTGGGCAATGGCGATTCCTTTTCTCAAAAAAGATCCCTCTTCTATCCTTCCCATTTTGGAGAATTTAAAAAATGATCCTTCAGAATATGTCCGCCGAAGCGTTGCAAATAACTTAAATGATATTGCAAAAGATAATCCGCAAATTGTATTAGAAATTGCTAATAAATGGAAAGGTCAAAGCAAAGAAACTGAAGGAATTATAAAACACGGATGCAGAACTTTATTAAAACAAGGTCATCCTGAAATTTTAAGTCATTATGGTTTAGAAAGCACCAATATTGAACTTTCTTCTTTTGAAATTAAAACACCTATTGTGAAAATTGGAGATTATTTACAGTTTCATTTTCATTTAAATAATAAAAACGAAGAAGCTAAAACGATTCGATTAGAATATGCAGTTCATTACAAAAAAGCAAAAGGACATTTAGCAAAAAAAGTCTTTAAAATCAGTGAGAAAATTTATCATCCGAATCAATTGACTAAGATTGAAAGAAATCAGTCTTTTAAATTGATTACAACGAGAGTTTTTCATACTGGAATTCATCAATTGTCGATTATTATTAATGGGACAGAGAGTGAAGTTTTGGAGTTTGAGTTGATTGATTAAACAGAATATCTTTAGTGTTGTCAGACTGAGCGAAGTCGAAGTCTCGCAAAGTGATTCAGCATGCGGGACTTCGACTTCGCTCAGTCTGACAAAAATACACTTCACTTTACAATAACAAAAATGAAATAAATTATTCGGAGGTTTTCCTTACTTTTATAATTCAAAAATCCAAAAACAACTTTTCTTAATCTAAATTAAGTTACAGATTTCTATCACAACTGTAATTTTGTTTTCAAATCAAATTAAAATACCAGATGTCAAATATCAGTTTAATTATCGAAGAACGCTCAGCCAATATTGGCAATTTTATGGTAGGTCGTTTATTGCCTTTCCGTGAAAAAAGAGCTGTCGGGCCATTTGTATTTATCGATCATATGGGACCTGCACATTTAAGTGATCATGAAAATATGGATGTTCCGCCGCATCCGCATATCGGACTTTCAACATTGACTTTTTTGTTTGAAGGAAGCATTATGCACCGCGATAGTTTAGGAACCGAATTAGAAATAAAGCCCGGCGCCGTAAACTGGATGACAGCCGGAAAAGGAATCGTACATTCTGAAAGAACTCCAGAATACTTAAGAGATTCAGACAAAATGCTTCACGGCTTGCAGATTTGGGTAGCGCTTCCAAAAGAATTGGAGCAAATGGATCCGAATTTTACGCATGTTGAAGCAGATGATATTCCGGCTTGGGAAGAAGATGGCGTTTCGTACAAATTAATCGCCGGAGAAGCTTTTGGAAAAAAATCACCAGTTCCGGTTTATAGTCCGCTTTATTTTATCGAAATTAAAAGTAAAGAAGCAAAGAAAATCAATATTGGAAGCCATTTATTCGGCGAAAGCGGTTTGTATATTTTAGAGGGAAGTATCAAAAACGGCGAACATGTTTATGATCCGAGACAAATTTTAATTACAACTGAAGCTTCTCTTTGTGAATTTGAAATTTCTGAAAACTCTACCGTTTACATCTTTGGCGGACAACCATTTCCTGAAGAACATTTTATATTTTGGAACTTCGTTTCTTCGGATAAAGAATTAATCGAAAAAGCCAAAAAAGACTGGACAGAACAGACTTTCCCAAAAGTTCCGGGAGAAACCGAATTTGTTCCATTACCTGAACCAAGAATCAAATAATTATGGATACAATTTCAGCAAAAATAGATACGCGTTTATATAGGACGGAAATTACTTCGGCAAGCGGAAATATTTTAATTTCAGATGAACCGCAACAACTTGGAGGGAAAAATTTAGGTTTAAATCCGACAGAGCTTTTGGCTTCATCATTGGCTTCTTGCACATTGATTACTTTACGAATGTACATTAATCGCAAGCAATGGAGCGTCGAAGAAATCAATATAAAAATTGACTTTGAAAGAGATTCAGAGCGAAATTGTACCTCATTTACCAGAAGAATTGAAGTAATCGGCGAAGTTGACGAAACGCAAAGACAAAGATTGGAAACAATTGCAAACAACTGCCCAATTCACAAAACACTGACACATTCAATCGAAATCAAAACCACATTAATTTAAAAACATGGAAATTCAACAAATAAACGATACAAGAAGAGGCTATTTTGAAGCTGTAGAAGATGGAAAACAAGCCGGAAAAATGACCTATACTTGGGCTGGAGATTCAAAATTCATCATAGACCACACTGAAGTAAGCCCAGAATTCAACGGAAAAGGTGTTGGCAAAAAACTGGTTATGGCTTCGGTAGAATATGCAAGGGCTAATAATTTAAAAATTATTCCACTTTGTCCTTTTGCTAAAAGCGTTTTTGATAAGGTTCCTGAAATACATGATGTACTTTTTTCTTAAAGGGGCTAAGCTTTTTTAACCGCAAAGCACGCAAAGGATTACGCAAAGTTCGCAAAGTTTTTTTTTAGATAAAGCTTTGTGAACTTTGCGTTTATATTAAGTTTTAGTATATAAGAAACCTTGCGTTCTTTGCGGTTAAAATCAACGTAACAAATTTCAATTTTCAAATTTCTCCGAAAACTCGTATATTTGCGCGTAATTTAAACTTAGAGTATGACAAGGATAATTACGCTTTTCTGTATTTTTATAGCACAAATCGGCTTTTCTCAATCGGCTGAAAGTTATTTAGAAAAAATCAGAAATAATGAAGCTCTCTTAACAGCTTTTTTTCAACAAATGCCAAAAGGAGGCGATTTACACCACCATTTTTCAGGATCAATTTACGCAGAACCACTTTTAGAAAGAGCCATTTCTGAAAACTTTTATCTTAATTTAGAAACTTTGGCAGTTTCAAAAACAAAACCTGAAAAAGGAAACTGGATAAATTTCGATAGTATAAAAAAACTCGAAAAACTGGATTATTATGAACAGCAAATCATGCAAACTTGGTCGGCTAAAGATTATAATGGTTCTGTTCCTTCTGATGATTTGTTTTTTGATTCGTTTATGAAATTTGAGCCGACAATTCCTGGTCATTTTGCTGAAGGAATGCTCGAATTGAAAAAGCGTGCCGTTGCCGAAAATGTAATTTATATCGAAACACAATTATCAACCATTCCGTGTGATATGAATGTTTCAGATTTATCGGATTTTAATTTAAAATTGCGTCAGGCATCAGCGCAAAAAGATGAAAAAGCTGTTCTAAAACTTTTAGACGATTTATACAAATCGCTTCAGAAAAAAGATGCCAAAAAATACGCCGAAGATTTCAATACTAATTTCTTAGCAAAACTTCACAAAGACTTTAAAATTGATGACGAAAAATTCACGATGCGTTATCAAAACTTTGTATTGCGCTTTATGGAACCAGTAGATTTATTCAAAAATCTGGTTATTGCTTTTATGTCATCAAGCGAAAGCAAATTAACTGCCGGCGTAAACATCGTTTCTCCAGAACATGGACAAACTTCTATGAGAGATTATTGGCTTCACATGGTTATGTTTAAATACTGCCACGATAAATTTCCGAATGTAAAATACACGCTTCATGCAGGCGAATTGACTTTAGGTTTGGTTCAGCCCGAAGAATTAACCTGGCATATTAACGATGCTATTTATGTTGCAGGAGCTAACAGAATTGGCCATGGAGTTGACATCGCTTACGAAGCAAATTCATATGATTTATTGAAATATATGTCGAAAAATAATATTCCGATTGAGATTAATTTAGCAAGTAATGAATTCATTTTGAAAGTAAAAGAAAACAGACATCCGTTTACACTTTACAAAGAATTCAATGTGCCAATTGTAATCAGCACTGATGATGCAGGAATTTTAAGAAGCAATATGACCGAGCAATATGTTTTATTAGCAAAAAGATATCAAGACGTTTCGTATGGGACAATAAAAAAATATGTTTACAACAGTATCAATTATAGTTTTATTCAGGATGAATCAGTTAAAAAACAATTAATTAAAGATCTTGATAATAGATTTAAAGTTTTTGAATCGAAGTTTTCTAAAAACTAATAAAAACATAAAATCTGCCAAATCTGCTAAATCTGCGAGAGTATATTTTTTTTCCCGCTGATTTAGCAGATCTGGCAGATAAAAAATTAATTAAATATGATTCTAGAAGCCGTATATCTTTTTATAAAACCAGAATTAGCATCAACATTTGAAGCTGATTTCACAAAAGCAAGTCAATACATTTCATCGATCGAAGGTTATTTAGGACATCGTTTAGAAAAATGTCTGGAAGTCGAAAATAAATATCTTTTGTTGGTCGATTGGAATACGTTGGAAGATCATACAATCGGTTTTAGAAATTCTGAAGCGTATTTAGAATGGAAAAAGATTTTGCATCATTATTATCAACCGTTTCCTGTTGTAGAACATTTTGAAACCGTTTTTGAAAATAAAAAATAGTTTTGCCACAGATTAAAAAGATTTTCACAGATTATTTTTAAAAATCCTTTTTTATCCTTTTAATCTGTGGCAAAAAGAAAAAAAGCATCACATGAACATCAAACTTATCGCAATAGGCAAAACAGATAATAAATCGCTTCAGACTTTGATTGACGATTATACCAAACGTTTGTCATTTTACATCAAATTTGATTTGGAGATTATTCCTGATATCAAAAATGTAAAAAACTTGTCTGAAAGCCAGCAAAAGGAAAAAGAAGGCGAATTGATTCTCTCAAAGCTTTCTGCAACCGATCAATTAATTTTGTTGGATGAAAACGGGAAAACTTTCTCAAGTGTTGGTTTCTCTGAAGAATTACAAAAGAAAATGAATTCTGGTGTAAAGACGTTGGTTTTCGTAATTGGCGGTCCTTATGGTTTTTCTGAAACCGTTTATAAAAAAGCGCAAGGAAAAGTTTCGCTTTCGCTGATGACGTTTTCGCACCAAATGGTTCGTTTGTTTTTTATCGAACAATTATACCGTGGATTTACAATTTTAAGAAATGAACCTTATCATCATCAGTAACTGTTAATCGTTAATTTGTTTAATTGTTTAATCGCAGTTTCTAAAAAATAAATTCTTCGTCTTCATTTATAAAGACAAACGGAATCTTTTTATCAATTATAGTTTTCACTAACACCTTACATTGAATATATTCTTCATAACTCAGATTTTTATCATATGAAAATGTGATCTGAGCTTTTGGATTGATAACTAAACTATCTAAAAATGGTTTTAAATTACTTTTTGGAAAATCATAGGTTTTTCTTCCATTGTATTTCACCATTCCGTTCTTTTTAAAATACAGCTGGCTTCTGTTATTTGCAATTTCCATTTTATAATACACTTTCGTGAAAGGTAAAAAAGCTAAATTCTTTCCGATTGAATCAGCGTAAGAATAATAATTTTGTGCATTTTCGTTTTTGTGTGCGCTGTCGCCACGTTTTTTTTCCTGTAATTTTATTACTTCTGGAATTACTAATTTCAATGGCAAACGTTTGTCGATATTGAAAATCCAATTGGTCGAAATGATGCTGTTTTTTCGATTTACATCTGCAATTGTGTCTTTTCCTTCCGTTTTGAAAAAGATGTAAATTGGCGAATGATCCTGAACGTCTTTTACAATTGTAACGTTTGATTTTGGAAGTAAAACGTCTTTTTTTTCTCCGCAGGAAAACAGAAGAAAAGCAATAATTAAGGTAAAGTATTTCATTTTTATAATTTTTCTAAACCCGGTTTGTCATTCCGAGAAACTAGGGAATTAAATGTACAATTTATTATATAAAGCAACACATTCTACAGCTTCCTTCACATCATGAACACGCAAAATTTTAGCACCTTTTGTCAAAGCAATTGTATTCAAAAACGTTGTTCCGTTTAAAGCTTCCTGAGCTGTAATATCAAGTACTTTATAAATCATCGATTTTCTAGAAATCCCTGCTAAAACAGGCAATTCTAATAAATTAAAAAGTTCCATTTTCTGCATCACTTCATAATTTTGATCCGTTGTTTTGGCGAAACCGAAACCTGGATCTAAAATCAAATCGTTGATTCCTAAACTTCTCGCCTTTTTTACCTTTTCAGAAAAATAAAAAAGTATTTCTTTTACAATATCATCATACTGTGTCAAACTCTGCATTGTCTGTGGATTCCCGCGCATGTGCATCATAATGTAAGGAACATTATATTTTGCAATCACATCAAACATTTTGTCATCTAACTCCCCTGCAGCGATATCGTTTATAATTGCTGCGCCACTTTCTATACTTGCTTTTGCAACTTCTGCTCTAAAAGTATCAATTGATAATAATGTTTTCGGAAAATGCTTTAAAATCAATTCTATGGCTGGAACAATTCTGTCAATTTCTTCTTGTTCCGAAACAAATTCGGCACTTGGTTTGCTTGAATAAGCTCCAATGTCGATAAAAGTCGCACCTTCGGAAAGCATTTTGTCGACTTGTGAAATAATTTCGTCTTCGTTTTTATATTTTCCTCCATCAAAGAAAGAATTTGGCGTAACATTTAAAATCCCCATCACTTTAGGGATTGATAAATCTATAAGTTCGCCTTTGCAGTTAATCAGCATTTTGTTTCAAGTTTTATTTGTTTCAGGTTTCAAGTTATAACCGTTAACACTTTGTTTAGAAAAAACTTGGAACAAAGAAAACCTGAAACTTGAAACTCTTAAAAAATTATCCTTATTTTTGGAAAAATTTAAGCAAATATACAGCATATAAATGAAGAATACTTCCCAAGAATTTGATAATGTTATCGCGGTTTGCCGAACCTTATTCATCAATAAAATGAAAGATTACGGCAGTGCATGGAGAATTTTAAGACTTCCTTCTCTAACCGATCAAATTTTCATAAAAGCGCAACGAATCAGAAGTTTACAGGAAAACGATATCCGTAAAGTTGATGAAGATGAAAAAGGAGAATTCATCGGAATAATCAATTATTCGATTATGGCTTTAATTCAGTTAGAATTGGGCGTTGTTGATCAACCAGATTTGGATGTTGAAAAAGCAACTGAATTATATGACGCTAAAGTAAAACTGACAAAAGACTTAATGGAAGCGAAAAATCACGATTACGGTGAGGCCTGGCGTGATATGCGTGTGAGTTCTTTAACCGATTTGATTCTGCAAAAACTCCTTCGCGTTAAGCAAATTGAAGATAATAAAGGAAAAACTTTAGTTTCTGAAGGCATTGATGCTAATTATCAGGATATGATTAATTACTCTGTTTTTGCATTAATTCTAAATCCGATAAAATAAATCAAATTCAAAAAAAAAAAAGAAATTCCAGATTCCAATGCTAAACTTGGAGTTTAGAATTTTAATACTTAAACATTTGTTATGAAAAACATCCTTACCCAATTCTCCCGCTTATTTGTCGGTGTATTATTTATCATTTCCGGATTAATCAAACTAAACGATCCTGTTGGTTTCTCTTATAAATTAGCAGAATATTTCAGCGAGCCGGTTTTCAATATGCCATTTTTAGAGCCATTGGCTTTAGGTATGGCAATCTTTTTAGTTATTCTGGAAGTAGTTTTAGGCGTAATGTTGTTAGTTGGCTATAAATCAAAATTGACCATTTGGGCATTATTGCTTTTAATTGTTTTCTTCACGTTCCTTACCTTCTATTCTGCTTATTTTGATGTAGTAAAAGATTGCGGATGTTTTGGAGATGCTTTACACTTAACGCCTTGGCAATCCTTCACAAAAGATGTTGTTTTGCTTTTCTTTATTCTGATTTTATTCATCAATAAAAAATTAGTAAAACCATTATTTTCAAAAATGGTGACCAACATTCTTACTTTGTTAAGCATTGTTTTATGTGTTTTCATGGCAGTTTGGGTTTTAAACCATAATCCGATTAAAGATTTCCGTCCGTATAAAGTAGGAACAAACATTGAGAAAGGAATGGAAATTCCGGAAGGCGCACCAAAGTCGGTTGTTGAAATGATTTTCATTTACAAAGTAAACGGCGTTGACAAAGAATTTACAGAAAAAGATTTAATGAATATTCCCGAAGGTGCAACTTTCGTGGATAGAAAAGACAAAGTAATCACTGAAGGTTTTGTACCGCCAATTCACGATTTCACGATGACAAAAGACGATTCTGATTATAAAGAAGAATTATTGAAAGAACCAAAATTAGTACTTTTTGTTACTTACGATTTAGCTTTATCAAATCCTGAAGGAATGAAAAAATTAGCAAAAGTTGCTGCAGATGCAAAAGCTAAAGGTTATAAGGTTATTGGAATGACGGCTTCTGGAACTGAAGAAATTGCAAAAGCTAAAAAACAATATGGTTTAAATGTTGATTTTTATTTCTGTGATGCAACAGCTTTAAAAACAGTTGAAAGAGCAAATCCTAGTATTGTAGTTTTACACAAAGGAACTATCGTTCAAAAAGTGCATTATAATGATGTTGACGATTTAAAGTTATCTGATGTAGCTTACGGTATTTAAAAGCATAAATAATTCTATTAAACGCCAATATTCTTTTTTAGGAATATTGGCGTTTTTATTTCGTAAGAAAAATACTAAATCCACCAATTGTTTGTTTATATTTGGTTTACAAACTATTCCAAAACCGATTTAAATTATGACCCGATTCTTAAGAATTGCTATTCTACTATTTATTACTTTTTGTAGTATTCAGATTTCTGCTCAAACCAACAAAGATCAACGTTACATTTTCTTCTTACACAATGCATATGTAGAGCAAAATCCATTAAATGTTCCACATCCTGAATATGGAAAAGCTGAATACAACGAAATTCTGGCTTCTTTCAGAAAAGATAATTTTATTGTTTACAGCGAAATCAGAAGTAAAAATACTAATGCAGCAAAATATGCCAATAAAATTGTAAAGCAAATAAAAACATTATTAAAAAAAGGAATTTCTCCAGATAAAATAACTGTAATTGGAACTTCAAAGGGCGGTTATATTGCGCAATATGTTTCAACTTATTTAGCCAATTCAAATGTGAATTTTGTTTTTATTGGATGTTTTAGAGATAGTGATATTGAGCAAGCTCCGGAGATCAATTTTTGCGGAAATATTTTGACGATTTATGAAAAATCAGACATTTACGGTGTTTCAGCAATTAAAAGAAAAGAAACTTCAAAACTGAAAATAAATCATTTCAAAGAAATCGAATTGAATACAAATCTAAAACACGGATTTTTATATAAAGCTGCCGATAACTGGATTGCTCCAAGTAAAAAATGGGCAAATGGAAATTATGATTTGAATTAAAAATAATGCTTCCATAAATTAAATTATTGAAAGCTTTTTTATTGAAAAGCTGACGTTTTTTTTAGTTAAAAACCCATTCTTAAAATCAAAATTTTACTTGTTTTTTCATCCGTTATAAAATCTAATTAAAAATTTACCGGATTTTAGCCATAACTATTACGATTTCATTCTGTTTTTTGTAACCCAAATTTCACATTTTGTTACAAAATAAACGATTCTTCAAATTTTGTTAATGTACAATTGGCATTCAATTTGTTTGTTTAACTTTGTGAATTCAGTACTAAATAAAAATAATTTTAATATAATATGAAACAATTAGCCCTAGTCGTTATAGCTTTTATTACATTTTCATGCTCTCAGGCTCAGAAAAAAGAATTTTCAAAAGAAGCCTTGTCTGAAAAATTATTGGCTTCAAATGGAAAACAAGTTGCCTTCGACAAGATTTTAAAAAAATACAAAGGAAAAACTTTAGTTATTGAAGTTTGGGCTTCATGGTGTGGAGATTGCGTAAAAGCAATGCCGAAAGTAAAAGAATTGCAAGCCAATAATCCAGATGTGTCTTATTTATTCATTTCTGCTGACAAAACAGCTGATAAATGGAAAGCCGGAATCGAAAAACACGAATTAAAAGGTGATCATTACATGATGAATGACGGTATGAAAGGATTATTCGGAAAAGCGATCGACTTAGATTGGATTCCCCGTTACATCATCGTTGATAAAAAAGGAAATATAGTGCTTTACCGTGCTATTGAAACTGATTTTGATAAAATCAACGAAGCTTTGAAAGGTTTAAAACAAGCTTAATAATTACTTAAAAAACAAAAAATTAAAAGAATAATAAAAACTACCAAAATGAGAAAATCGATTGTTGCAGGAAACTGGAAAATGCATAAAAATGCTGCACAGACTGAAGAATTATTAAACGAATTAATTGCTAAAATTCCAGCAAAAACTAATGCACAAGTATTTGTAGCGCCAACTTTTGTAAACTTACAAGCTGCTGCTACAAAATTAAAAAATACAACTATCGGAGTATCTGCTCAAAATGTTCACCAAGCTGAAGGTGGTGCTTTTACAGGAGAAATTTCGGCAGATATGTTGACAAGCATTGGCGTTAATACAGTAATTTTAGGTCACTCAGAGCGCAGAGCTATTTTCCACGAAACTGATGCATTAATCGCAAACAAAGTTGACACTGCTTTAAAACATGACATGACAGTAATTTTCTGTTTTGGTGAAGAATTAAAAGATCGCCAATCTGGAAATCATTTCAATATTGTTGAAAACCAGTTACGTGATGGTGTTTTCCATATTGCAAAAGAATCTTGGTCGAAAATTGTTTTGGCTTACGAGCCAGTTTGGGCTATTGGAACTGGAGAAACTGCTTCACCAGAGCAAGCTCAGGAAATGCACGAATTTATCAGAGAAACTATCCGTAAAGCTTTTGGAGCTCAAATCGCTGATGAAGTTTCTATTTTATACGGTGGTTCAGTTAAACCAGACAACGCTAAAGAAATTTTCTCTAAACCAGACGTTGACGGAGGTTTAATTGGTGGTGCTGCATTAAAAGCAGACGATTTCTTAGCTATTGTAACTGCTATCTAAGATTTATTTTTTGCCACAGATTAAAATACAAAGCGATACATTATGTGTCGCTTTTTTTTTTATGTTTTAAATTATTCTTAAATTAAGAATGTTCTTTTAGTTTTTTAGACAACTTCTGCTTTCTATTCTTACCTTTGCAAAAATTTTTTTTATGTCAAATATATATTTAGGATATCATTTTACGATTGAGCCAAAAGAACTAGGATCAGAAATTTTAGTGGCAGAATTAGGCGAAAAAGCGTTTGAAAGTTTTACAGAAACAGAAAACGGAATTTCGGCTTTTGTGAAGAAAGATTTATGGGACGAAAATATTCTGGATGATATTTATATTTTACAGTCTGAAGAATTTAAAATTGAATATACCATTGAAGAAATCGATCAAGTAAACTGGAACGAAGAATGGGAAAAGAATTTTGAACCAATTGATGTAGACGGAAAATGTCATGTTCGTGCTCCTTTTCACCCAAAAACAGATGCCGAATTTGATATTTTAATTGAACCCAAAATGAGTTTTGGAACTGGTCATCACGAGACAACTCACATGATGATTCAACATTTATTAGAAATGGATGTTAAAGGCTTAAAAACACTCGATATGGGATGCGGAACTGCTATTTTGGCCATTTTAGCCGAAATGAAAGGAGCTGAACCAATTGACGCAATTGACATTGACAATTGGTGTTATTTAAACTCTATCGAAAATGCCGAACGCAATAATTGCAAACACATCAGCGTTTATGAGGGCGATGCAGCTTTGCTAGCAGGTAACAAATACGATTTGATTATTGCCAATATCAACAGAAATATTTTACTGAATGACATGCAAGCGTATGTCGATTCTTTGAACCCAAAAGGAATTATATTATTCAGCGGTTTTTACGAAGAAGACATTCCGTTTATTGATGCATCCTGCGTTGAAAAAGGGTTAACGTATGTTAAAAAATTTCAAAGAAATAATTGGGTTTCATTAAAATACGTAAATTAGTCACAAGTTACGAAGTACAAAAACCAAATGAGATGAGTACTAAAGAAAAAGTAAAAGAAAGAGTTCGCGAGAAGGAAGCAACAGTTTTTAATAACGAAATTATTGTTTATAATGACGATGTAAACACTTTTGATCATGTAATTGATACTTTAATGCGTGTTTGCAACCATACCGCAGAACAAGCAGAACAATGTTCCTTAATCGTACATTACAACGGAAAATGCACTGTAAAAACGGGTCCGCTTGACAAGTTAAAACCGCAATGCACACAACTTTTAGAAGCTGGATTGAGCGCCGAGATTGTTTAATCGCAAATAATTTAAAAAGCATTCTATTTTATTCTATATTTGGATAAAATAGAATGCTTTTTTTATGGAAGAATACGGAAAAATATTAATCATTGCGATGCCTATTTTTTTGGCCTTAATTATTATTGAAAAAATTTACGGCATTTATAAAAAAAATGACACTGCACCTTTAATCGACAGTGTATCGAGCATCAGTTCCGGAATTACTAATTCGGTAAAAGATGTTTTGGGACTTAGCATTACTTTTCTTTCGTATGAATGGCTGGTTTCTAAAATTGCTTTACAACATTTAGAACCAAGTGTTCTCTCCTACTTCATCGCTTTTTTCGTGATTGATTTTTATGGTTATTGGAGCCATCGCTTAGCACATCAAATCAATTTTCTTTGGAACAAACATGCTATTCATCACAGCAGTGAAGAGTTTAATCTTGCCTGTGCATTACGCCAACCAATTGCAAGCTTGGTAAATCTGTTTACATTTTTGCTGATTCCTGCAGCACTTTTGGGAGTTCCGGCTTCTGTGATTGCCATTACGCTTCCTTTGCATTTATTTATGCAGTTTTGGTATCACACCAAGCACATTAACAAAATGGGATTTTTGGAACATATTATTGTGACGCCATCACATCATCGCGTCCATCACGCAATAAACCCGGAATATTTAGATAAAAACCATTCGCAGATTTTTATTTTTTGGGATAAACTGTTTGGTACTTTCCAAGCTGAATTGGACGAAGTTCCACCAGTTTTTGGAATTACCAGACCAGCAAATACCTGGAATCCAATTAAAATCAACTTTCAGCATTTAACGCTTCTTATCAAAGATGCTTGGCGTGCCGAAAACTGGAAAGACAAATTAACAATTTGGTTTAAACCAACTGGCTGGAGACCAGAAAATTTTGAAGAAAAATATCCGGTAAATAAAATCGAAAATGTATTCGACTTTGAAAAATATGGAACTCAAAACTCTCAAAAACTCATTTATTGGTCGGTTGCACAAGTCTTCATTACGCTTTTATTTGTGAGTTATCTTTTTGATAATATTGCTAAAATTGGTTTGCCAAACATTTTTATATACGGATTTTTTATATTTATAACAATCTATAGCTACAGCGAGTTAATGGACAAAAGCAAATATGCCATCGTGTGGGAAGGATTCCGATTTAGTATTGCTGCAGCAATTATAGTTTACAATAGTGACTGGTTTGGCTTAAATGCTATTTTTTCATTAGGTAATTTTGTCATTTTAACCTATTTAGGTTTATCATTTTTAACCACAATATATTTTGTAAACGTTGATTTTAAAAATAACCAAAACCAAACCATAAACTCACTCAACCCCTTATGAGAAACGCTACCTATTTTAAAATTTACCTCGCATTTTGCCTCATATACCTCATTGTTTTACTTTTGGGGTATGAAAACTTAGATTTGTTTTTAAAACCAATTTTAATTCCGCTATTAAGTTTTGGAATTTATTTTTACAGAACATTCCCAACAAAAGACATTCTGCTCCTTGCGCTGCTTTTTTCATGGATAGGTGATGTAATTTTGCTTTTTACCGACTTAGGTGAGATTTATTTTATTTTAGGATTGGTTGCTTTTCTTATTTCACATATTACTTATTGCGTTTTGTTCAACAAACAGAATAGAAGACAAGTCAAGAGAAACTTATTGTTTTTTGGAATTGGAAGTGTTGTAATTGCCCTTTATTTAATTGGAATGCTTTCGTTTTTATTACCCAATTTAGGCGATTTGCAAATTCCGGTAATAGTATATGCAAGTGTTATTTCAATTATGCTTTTATTTGCTTTTAATGGCTATTTAATTTGGGAAAAACGAGGAAGTTTATATGTTTTTTCGGGAGCAGCAATATTTGTCATTTCTGATAGTATTTTGGCCATAAACAAATTCTACACGCCAATTGAAAAAAGTTCGTTTTTCATTATGCTTACTTATCTTGTGGCACAATATCTGATTGTAATTGGAATATTAAAACTGAATCCAAAAAAGGCGGACTAACATCCCTTAGGATTTCTATGTTTTAAATCTTAAGAATCATTTCTCTGATAGCTGTTAGCAGTGACGGAAAAACCTTTTAAATTTGCAAGACCAAAAAAGCATAACCATGAAAAAAATATTCATCTTTTTAATTTTATTAATCAGTGCATCTTCTTGTATTAGTACTAAATCAACATTAAAGAATGTAGATGATAATGCTCCCGATTTAATTTTAAAGAAAGACAATACGTTTGCCATTACACTTTTTGCCAAAGACAAAAAATATGGCTACGATCCTGATTATCCCGTAAATATTTTCTACCGAAATACTAAAGACGAAACCTTAAACGAAACTCGTTTTCTAAATGCGCTTGCTGGTCCAAGTGGCGAAAAAATCACTTATAAACGATTAGAAACATGTTGCCCGTTTCCAACAAAAAGAAGCGATATGGGTGCAGGATTTTTGAATGTTTATGAATTGACTTGGGAAGGACAGAAAAAGCCTGTAATATTGTATTTAAACATTTATGAAAAAGGAATTTTAATGGTTCCGATGGGATTGAGTTTGAAGCAGAACTAGAAATTCACATAAATTATTATAATGAAATACTTCTTAGTTTTTTTCTTATTACTTATGTATTATTCTGGGCATTCGCAAAAAAAAAATGTTTCCAAAAACGAATTATTACAAGCATTTAAACAAACAATTGTTCAAACAAGAAAAACAATAGACACTGATTCAAATCCTTGGTTTACAGACAATACTAATGGTAATTATTATAAAAATGATACGATTAGTTTTAAAAATGCCAAAAGCTTCAAAAGGAATTATTGTAAAATAATAAACTGGACTTTTTATAAAAAAGATGCGTTTGTTATTGGTGATGCTGATTACTGTAATGAACCCCTAACCAGAAAAGTCACAAAACCAGAAAATTGGATTAATTTAAGATGTTATAATTCTGGAGATGATTTAATTATAGAATTGTACACTGCAAATAAACTACTAGAAAAGTTTAAAGTTATTTCTCTACAAAAAAATCAATCAGAATATAATAAAAATGAGGAAGATTATTTTTTAAAACTTGTTAGACTTTATGTTTTATAAATAGAATCAATTAATTTAAAAATTTAACTTAATTTCTCATAATTCCACTAAATCTAGCCCTGATAGAAGTGGAAATCATTTTTCTCTAAAACTTATTTTTTCCTGACTGGCAGAGCGACCGGAGGAAGCTCCTGAACAGACTTTGGAAAAAAAAGTTGTAGAGAAAAATATTGAAACGAATAGCAGCCCCTGATAGCTATCAGGGTTCATAAAATAATCTTAAATCTTAATCCTAAACTCATAAATCATAACTACCTTTGCAGTGCAAAAAAATAATTTTATGAACTTACAACATATTCCACAAATTAAGCATACTGACAGCGGGAATTTCTTTTTATTGGCGGGGCCTTGTGCTATCGAAGGAGAAGAAATGGCGCTGAGAATTGCTGAAAAATTAGTTGGTATTACCGACAATCTTCAGATTCCTTATGTGTTTAAAGGATCTTTTAAAAAAGCAAACCGTTCTAGAATTGACAGTTTTTCTGGAATTGGAGATGAAAAAGCTTTAAAAATCTTAAGAAAAGTTTCTGAAACTTTTCATGTTCCAACTGTAACTGATATTCACACAAACGAAGATGCTGATATGGCAGCGCAATACGTTGATGTATTGCAAATACCAGCTTTCTTGGTTCGTCAGACTGATCTTGTTGTTGCTGCGGCAAATACAGGAAAAACGGTTAACTTGAAAAAAGGGCAATTTATGAGTCCGGAGAGCATGAAACATGCTGTTCAAAAAGTTTTGGACTGTAATAATGAAAACGTTATGGTTACTGATCGTGGTACTATGTTTGGCTACCAGGACATGATTGTTGATTTTAGAGGTATTCCTACTATGCAGCAATATGCTTCGACAGTTTTGGATGTAACGCATTCTTTACAACAACCAAATCAAACTGCAGGTGTTACAGGCGGAAGACCTGATATGATTGAAACGGTTGCTAAAGCGGGTATTGCAGTTGGTGTTGATGGTATTTTTATCGAAACACATTTTGATCCGGCTAATGCAAAAAGTGATGGTGCCAATATGCTTCATTTAGACTATTTTGAAGGTTTGATGACAAAATTAGTTGCCATTAGAAAAACGGTTAACGCATTTTAATTTATAATACTTAAGTTCTTTGAAAACAAAAATTTTATTTTTCCTTCTGGCTTGCGTTTCACTAAACGCTTTTGCTCAGGAAGAAATTCCGGTACAAAAATACGCTGCACACAATAAAGGAAAATTCTTTGTGATGTGGGGTGGTAACAGAGAAAGTTACTCTAAATCTGATGTAAATTTCAGAGGTAAAGATTACAACTTTACAGTTGAGAACATGCAAGCTCATGATAAACCAAAAGGATGGCATGTAGATTATATCAATCCTGCAAATATGACAATTCCTCAAACGAATTTGAGATTAGGTTATTTTTTCAGCGATCATTATAGTGTTACAATTGGTGTGGACCACATGAAATATGTAATGTCACAAAATCAAATTGCTAACGTGAACGGAAACATCAATTTACCTGCCGATGATCCTGCATCAATTTACAATGGAAATTACAATAACACACCTGTAGATATGTCTCAGGGAGGAGCTATAGAAGGCGGTTATAACAAAGGTGAAATAAATCCAAACGGTCCTGCTTTTTTAATGTATGAACATACAGATGGTTTAAACTACATTAATACTGAGGTGGCGAGATTTGATGATGTTTCAAAATGGTTTGGATTACCAAATATTGATAAAGTTCAGATTAACTTAACCGAAGGTATTGGTGCTGGAGTTTTATATCCTAAAACCAATACTACAATTTTAGGTAAAGAACGTCACGATGATTTTCACGTTTCTGGTTATGGTGTTTCTGCAAAAGCTGGTTTAAACATTACCTTTTTTAAACACTTCTATGTTCAGGGAGAGTTAAAAGGTGGTTATATTGATATGCCAGATATTAAAACCACAATAAGCAATGAAGATAAAGCTTCTCAGCACTTTACTTATTTTCAGCGAATTATTGCTGTTGGAGGAATTTTCAGAATCTAAAAAGATTACTTTACAAAATAATAAAAGCAGAATTTCATTCATTTGAAATTCTGCTTTTTTGTATCTGTTAATTACGAATAAAAACTGAAGAA
This sequence comes from Flavobacterium xizangense, assembly GCF_054075145.1. Classification (NCBI taxonomy): domain Bacteria; kingdom Pseudomonadati; phylum Bacteroidota; class Flavobacteriia; order Flavobacteriales; family Flavobacteriaceae; genus Flavobacterium; species Flavobacterium xizangense. The sequence continues at coordinate 359,801 of NZ_JBSIPG010000002.1, forward strand.
TAAATTATACTTTTAAATTTTAAAAATTTGAATATGAAAAAACAAAAATATCTCTTTCTTATAATTACCTTTTTATTGAGTTTTGGATGTGCCTTATTTGTCGCGATGAAAGTTTTTCCGAACAATCCATTTTCGGGAAAAAAGCCTCAAAATACAGTTTCAGATAAAATTCAGGATGGCGATATTATTTTTCAAACTTCAGAATCTCCACAATGCGAAGCAGTACGAATTGCCACAAATTCTAAATTTTCCCATTGTGGCATTATCTATAAAATAAACGGAAATCTATTTGTTTTTGAAGCCGTTCAGCCTGTAAAATTAACTCGTTTGGAAGATTGGATCCAACACGGGAAGGACAATAAATATCTCATAAAAAGACTAAAAAATGCAGACAAAGTTTTAACGCCTTCAACTTTGGAGAAAATGAAAGATTACAGTCAGCAATTTAACGGAAAAGAATATGACGCTTATTTTGAGTGGACTGATACCAGAATTTATTGTTCTGAATTAATTTGGAAAATATATAAAAACGTCGCTGGCATCGAATTATCAAAACTTAAACAATTAAAAGATTTTAATTTAGCTGACGAACGAGTTCAGAAAATACTAAAAGAAAGATACGGTAATGAAATTCCACTGGAAGAAAAAGTAGTTGCACCTTCTGATCTTGCCGATTCTGATTTATTGAAAACGGTTATTGACACTTATTAAACTTATACAGATATTAAAACAAAAAGCTATGAGCAAAACTCATAGCTTTTTTGTTTTTTAGAATTATCAAAAATTAATTTGAAGCAGGAAGAACAATTCCGTTTTGATCTACTAAATAGATTAATGAAGTCATAGTTGCCGCACCAAGTTCTAATTCTCTTTTGTTGATTGCATCAAATTTATCGTTTGCTGCATGATGGTAATCAAAATAACGCTGTGAATCTGGCTGTAAACCTGCTTTAACAATTGTTTTAGATGTTAAATGCTCAATATCTGATCCTGCATGTCCTTTTACAAAACTGTGAATTAAATAAGGCTCAAAAAGGTTTTTGTATTCCTGTAATTTTTTGAAGTTAGCATCATCAGCTTCGATTGAAAATCCTCTTGGTGTAAATCCGCCTGAATCACTTTCTAAAGCAAAAATATGATTCTCGTTTTTTTGTTTTGCAACTTCTTCATATTTAGCGCCACCTTTTCCACCGTTTTCTTCATTCATAAACAATACAACACGAATCGTATTTTTAGGTTTATAGTTTAAGTTTTTTAGGATACGAACTACTTCCATACTTTGTACTACTCCTGCTCCATCGTCGTGAGAACCATCAGCTAAATCCCAAGAATCTAAATGCCCACCAACAACAATAATGTTTTCTGGAGTTACTGTACCTTTTAATTCTCCAATTACGTTATAAGATAATGCATCTGGCAATGTCTCACAAGATTGCTTGAAATATAATTTTATAGCTGGGTTTGATTTTAATAATTTACTCAACAATTCAGCTCCATTTGTACTAATTGCTGCTGCCGGAATATATTGCTCTTTTGGTAAATCGCCATAGCTTTGAGCACCTGCATGTGGGAAATCATCTAAACGTAAGTTTAAAGAACGTACAATCGCTCCAACTGCACCAAGTTTAGCAGCTTCTTTTGCACCACTTCTTCTTTGATCTCCTGCTTCAGAATAAGAGTTAAAAGTTCCGATATTTTCTGGATTCATTGGTCTGTTAAAAAACACAATTTTACCTTTTACTTTATCACCAAGTCCTTTTAATTCATCAAGACTTTGTACTTCGATTACCTCTGCTGTAATTCCGGTTTTTGGAGTTGCAACTGAACCTCCCAATGCACAAATTGGCACAGCAGTTTTTACTTTTCCGTCTAAGATAAAAGCAGTTTCTTTTTCGCCACGAACCCAGTGAGGGACCATAACTTCTTGTAAATAAACTTTATCAAGACCAAGACTTTCTAATTGTCTTTTTGTGTATTCTACACCTTCTGCAGCACCTTTTGATCCAGATAAACGGCTTCCGATATCATTTGATAAATATTCTAACCAAGAATAACATTTGGCTTCGGTTAAAGCTTTTTTGTAAAATAATTTAATGTTTTTTTCATCATTTGATTGTGCAAACGATGCGGTCAATCCATTTAAAACTAAAGCAGTTAAAAGAATGGTTTTTTTCATGTTTTTTATAGCATTTTTGGGTTGTTTTACAAAGGAACAAAAATCTTTAGAACTGTCAGACTTTTTTTTGCAGACTTTTGTCAAAAAAAAAGCTCTGATTGCAATTATCTTTCGATTTGCAAATCAGAGCTATTATATTGTATTACATAAAATTTATTTTACTTCAATAAGTTTATTTCTTGTACCAATTCCGTTTTCATTAAAAGGCTCAATAGTGAAATAATATTTTGTGTCTTTGTCAAGACCTCTAAAATCATACGAGTTCTCTCCGTAAACCATAATACTGTTATACAGTTTATCAGGAGCTATGCCATAAAAAATATTATAGCCAATTGCGTCTGACTGCTTTTTCCATAATATCATAGCGTTACGAGAATCCGCTTTATTTCTGTCAATCTTAAATCCGGAAACTGCTTTGGGTTTTTCTGACAAACCATTTCCAAAAACTCTAAAATCAGAGATTGCAAATAAACCAGATGCATTATGAATATTCTCCATTTTGATATAACGCGCTTTTATCGATTTTGACAGCTCTACATAATCATGCGGTACATCTTTATCATTTTTGGATTTATCTACAACCAAAGTCCAGTTTACAGCATCATCAGACATAAAAATTTTATATTGATAATAAATATCCATTGCTTTATTGTACTGCGTTGCTTTATGATCAGCGTAATTAATTTGCAAGGCATTAATTTCCATTGGTCTTCCTAAATCCATTTGAAGCCATTCTCCTGGATTACTTGTTTTTGCTGACCAATAGGTTTGGATATTCTCGTCCGTTAAATTGTCTGGTCCGTAACAGAACTTCTCATATACTTTTTTACCCCCATTATCCATTCTGTGCGTTTCTACTTCCATACATTCTTCAGAAGAAGAAACTGTAACTGGCTTTTTGTATGAAAGAAGCATCCAACCAGATGAAGCACCTTTTGTTTGATCGCGCTGGCTTGTTGGAAGCACAATCGGGAAATCTCCATAAGCTGTGATAGAATACATTACGTCATCTTTATCAAATCCGGCAGGAAACATATCAATACGACGCTCAAAACGGTCTTTGATAGAAATTTTGCATGTTCCCGTATTCCAGTAATTTCCGTAATTATCTGCGAATGTATTTCCATGTCCCGCTCCAATTACAAATCCACCTGGTTTATATGACATCGGATTGTGTTTTTGATACGTAAAAGGCCCTAACGGATTATCCCCTACATGAACACCATTTGCATAACCTTTAAATTCAGTCGCCGGCGCGCCGTATTGCATATAATATTTCCCATTATGTTTGGTCATCCAGGCACCTTCAATGAAATTCCCCCAAGGCGCAGGTTCCATATCATTATTTGGTCCAAAACGTTCCCAACCATGAGCAGAAGGATCTAGAATTGCAACTTCTTTAATTTGCCCATACGGTCGCTGAATATCTTCTACTTCAGTTGCTTTGTATAACTGTGCATAATCAGCCTGATTTCCTCTTGGAAGCCAAGTATTATAATCAACTTCTGTTCCTACAAGAGGTAGTTTTCCGCTTGAACCGTAGTACATATATACTTTTTTGTCATCGTCTTGAAAAATAGCCGGATCCCAAGTTGGCAACATTGCTTTATCAACATGACGCGTCCATCTTCCTGATTTTGGATCGGCTGTTTTCCAAATTGGATGATCTCTTTTCCAAGTTGAACCTACGTAAAACAATGTATCGTTCACAACCCAAGCTGCAGGAGCACATTGATCATCATCTCCTGGCTGTCTTTGAAAACTTCCGTAAACAAAATTCCAATCAGACATGTCTTTACTCCAAAAGAATCCCGCTTGATTGGTTGCAAATAAATAATATTCGCCTTTGTATGTAATAATCACCGGATCTGCGCTTGAACGTCGAGAATAAGGAATTCCGTTATGATTGTACGTTGTATAATTATATCCAATATTAATTGGATTACAATATGTTGTTGCCGGTTTAGATGGATCAAACCATTCAGTTTTACCAGTATTCTGCGCTAATACAGTGTTATTGAAAACAATCAAAAACAATGCAAACGGCAGTATCAGTTGTTTATATATTTTTTTCATGATCTGATTTGATTTGTTTGGTAAAGGCATTAAAGATTACTTTTTAATACTTAATCTTTCCTTTAAAAGTTCTGGTTCATTTGTCGTGATGTAATTGAATTTTTGATCGATAATCCAATCCATATCTTTTGCATCATTGACAGTCCAAGCATTTAGAATAATTTTATTGTCCTTTGCTTCTTGGATCCATTCAGGATGTTTTTGAAAAACGGAATAATGATAATCAACACCATTGATATTGTCCGCTTTAACTTCTTTTGGAGATTTATTTCCTTCTAAATATTGAAGAGAAGTTTTAGCATCTATCGCTCTAATTTGCTTTAGAATATCATAATCAAAACTAATGTAACAAGTCTTTTTTTCTGCTTTTAATCTTTTAATGACTTCAACGGCCATTAAAGCTGTTTTTTGGCCTCTTTCTTTGCTTATTTCTGAAGGTTTTATTTCGCAAACCAAAAGAGTGCGTTTGTTGTTTTTTATTCCTTCCGAAATATATTCATAAAGTGTTGGAAGCTTTTCACCATTTGATAATTTAAACTGCATCAAATCAGGGTAATTGGTTTGTTCGATCAGTAATTTATTAAAATGCGCATCGTGATTAATTACCAGTGAATCATCGGCAGTGCGCCAAACATCAAATTCTGATCCAGGCAATTTTAAATCAATTGCATGTCTTAAGGAAGCAATGGAATTTTCCGGAAGATTATTTTTTTTCCACGCACCTCTATGCGCTACAATTGCATTCTTTTGGGCATTACAAAAAGAGAAAGCAAATAATAAACTTAAAAAAAAGAAAGTATGGGATTTTTTGAAAATATTCATGACTTTTAAAAATTAAAAAGGTTTTGTCTTTTAGAAAAAAAGCCCTCCAAATGAAGGGCTTTTAACTAACCAATAAACCAACTATTTAGTTAACTCGAAACTAACTTTCTTTTCGGCAGTTGAATTTCCTCCAACGAAAACATCAAACTGTCCAGGCTCTGCTACGAATTGTAAATCAGAGTTATAAAATTTTAAATCTTCAACCGTAATATCAAAACTTACCGTTTGTTTCTCACCTTTTTTAAGTGCTATTTTTTGGAAACCTTTTAGTTCTCTAACTGGTCTTGTTACTGAACCAACTAAATCTCTAATATATAATTGAACGGTTTCTTTTCCGTCAAAATTTCCAGTATTTGTAACATCAACCGTTACTTTTAATTTTCCGCTGAAATTCATTTTATCAGAAGAAATTTTAAGGTTTGAATAATCAAAAGTGGTATAGCTTAATCCAAATCCGAATGGGAATAAAGGCTCGTTTCTTTCGTCAATATAGTTTGATCTGAATTTCTCAAATTTACCTTCTGTGTTAGAAAGTGGTCTTCCTGTATTTTTGTGTGCATAGTAAATTGGCAATTGACCAACGCTTCTTGGGAAAGTTGCTGTCAATTTTCCAGAAGGATTTACATCTCCAAATAAAACATCTGCAATTGCATAACCTGCTTCTGTACCTGCAAACCAAGCATTCAAAATAGCTGGAACTGTTTTTTCTTCGTCAGTAATTACTAAAGGACGTCCATCAAATAAAACTAAAACAACTGGTTTTCCTGTTTTTAATAGAGCATTTAATAAATCTTTTTGTGCTTGAGGAATCTGTAAGTTTGTACGGCTGCTTGATTCTCCGCTCATTTCAGCAGATTCTCCCAATGCTGCAACAATCACATCAGACTGATTTGCTACTTTTAAAGCTTCAGCCAATAATTCTTCTTTTGAGCGTCCATCACGGTGTAATGTTTTTCCAAACATTGTAGCATTTGTTTCGAAAGTTTCATCGTAATCTAAATTGCTTCCTTTAGCGTATAAAACTTTAGTTGAAGGTCCTGCAACTTCTTTGATACCTGCTAATAATGAAACAGCATTTTCCATTTTAGTTGCCACACTCCATGTTCCTGGCATATTTTCTTTAGCATCTGCCAATGGTCCAATCAAACCAATTGTTCCCGATTTTTTAAGAGGTAATAATTGGTTTTGGTTTTTTAATAAAACCAATGATTGAGCTGCAATTTGACGTGCTTCTTTTCTGCTATCCATTGTAAAGATTTCAGTTTTAGCTCTTTTCTCATCACAGTATTTATATGGATCTTCGAATAATCCTAAATCATATTTTGCCTCTAAAATAAGTTTAACCGCATTATCGATTGTTTCCATTGAAACTCTTTTCTCATCTAGAGATTTTTTCAAAGTTCCTAAGAAACCTTCTCCAACCATATCCATTTCAACACCTGCATTTAAAGCTAAAGCCGAAACATCTTGAAGATTTCCCATTCCGTGCTCGATCATTTCCGGAATTCCGGTAAAATCAGTTACTACGAAACCTTTGAAACCCCATTGTTTTCTTAAAACATCTGTCATTAACCATTTATTTCCAGTTGCCGGAATTCCATCAATTTCGTTGAAAGAAGCCATAACCGATCCTACTCCAGCGTCAACTGCTGCTTTGTAAGGCGGGAAATAATCGTTGAACATTCTGATATGACTCATGTCAACTGTGTTGTAATCACGTCCGGCTTCTGGAGCTCCGTATAATGCGAAGTGCTTAACACATGCTAAAATGGAGTTGTTTTTAGAAAGATCATGTTGTTGATAACCGTTAACCATTGCTTTTGCAATTTGGCTTCCTAAATAAGGATCTTCTCCAGAACCTTCAGATACTCTTCCCCAACGTGGATCACGAGAAATATCTACCATTGGAGAGAATGTCCAGTTGATTCCATCTGCGCTAGCTTCTTTTGCAGCGATTTGAGCACTTCTTTCAATTAGGCCCATATCCCAAGTACAAGACAATCCTAACGGAATTGGGAATGTTGTTTCGTAACCGTGAATAACGTCCATTCCAAAAAGTAATGGAATTTTTAAACGGCTTTTCTCAACGGCAATTTTTTGTACTTCTTTAATTTTTTGAACTGACTTAATGTTGAACAAACCGCCCACTTTACCTTCAGCAATATTTTTTGCCACATTTGAGCTGTTTGCCTGCCCTGTGGTAATATCACCAGATGTTGGCAAGTTTAACTGACCCAATTTCTCGTCTAAAGTCATTTTTGACATTAACTCTGCTACAAATTCAGACTTTGGTTTAATTTTTACTGTATTTTTAGCAGGCTTTTTTTGAGCGTAACCCAAAACAGCGCATCCTAAAAAAAGCAAGACTAATTTGTTTTTCATTATAATTTATTTATTTGTTTGTATTCGTTTTTTTCTGCTGCAACATCCAATCGTAGATAGCTGCATTATCATAAACTCTTGTCCAGCTGTCGTGATTTGCATCATCAAAAATGGTAAGCTTTACATCTTTTGCATTGCACTTTTTCAATTCTTTGTAAATCGTGATTGCATAATTTACATTTACGACATCATCTAGTAATCCATGATATATTCTGGTTGGAATATTGGCTATTTCACAAGCATTCTCTAACTGAATTAAATCTACAAAACCAGCGACAGGTACGTTTGCTGCAAATAGATCCGGATGTGCAAAAGCCAAATTCCATGAAGCCCAACCTCCTGAGCTCAAACCAGTAACATATATTCTTTCTGAATCAATTTTATTTTCTTTCTGAATTTTTAAAATCAGCTCATAAATCGATTCTATATCCCAATTTTCATCTTCTTTACATTGCGGAGCCAGAATGTAAGCATCTAATTGATGTGTTTTTAAATATTTGAAAGGACCATGAATTTTCACCTTTTCAATATCGGTTCCTTTTTCTCCATCCCCCGAAATAAAAACAATCAACGGCTTCTTCTCTTTTATATTTGCAGGCTTATGCAGTGCATAACCCAGTTCATACTTGGACATTATAACCGTGTTAATTTCCCCAATTGTTTCACTTTGAGCAAAAGAAATAACAGAAAATAATAAGACAAAAAGCGTGATTTTATATTTCATTTAAAAACAATTAAATTCCGTATTTACCCGATGTAAATCCCAGTTTTTTCAAACCTTGTTTTGTATCCGATGCATTCATGAACAGCTTCCACAACAAGCCAGTTCTATAGTTTTCGATCATAGGAGCAATAGTTCCTTGATCAATTGCCAAATAACGAGCTGTTACCCAATTAAACTGTGGTGAAAAAGCATCGTATGGCCCTGCAATTCCAACAAGTTTTGCTTTATTATCATCATATATATAATGTAAAAACTTCATAGATTCTACTGGAGTATATGGGAAAGATGACAATGCCGCAGTTGGTGAAATTACACCGTTATCATTATTTGGCTGATGCGCTGTATAACCAGTTGTTCCGTCAGGATTACGAGTATAGCTTGCAGTTAATCCCCAGCATTTATCTGAATAATCTTTAAAACCTTTTGGATTAGCAACGCTGTATTGAACCATGATTTTTGCATGGTTTTGTGTCAATTGCCAATAATCGGCATATTTGTCTTTTAATGTATTTGGATCTAAACCTAAATACGAATAATGCGACCAAAACATTGGTCCAACATTGCCTGAAGCTCCATTATAATTTAAAACTACTGGAATTCCATATTGAGATCTGCCATCTACTATAGCGCCATTTCTTGCCCAAGCTTGGTGATAAGCTTCTGCAGAAATTGGGTGTGTTGGAGATGAAGCTGCCATTACATATGTAATCAAACATTCGTTATAACCCTCAAGTTTAAAGTTCATTTCCCAACCATAATTTGGTGACCAATGCCAATAAAGTGCATTTTCTCCTTTTGTGTACCAATCCCACTCTACACCTTTCCATAGTTCATCTGCTTTTGCTGCTAATGCTTTTTCTGATGTACTTCCGTCTTTAAAATATTCTCTAATCGTGATTAAAGCTTGGCAAACGAAAGAAGTTTCTACTAAATCTCCACCATTATCTTTTGTTCCAAATGGTATAACTTTACCCGCTTTATTGTCCATCCAATGTGGCCAAGCACCGTGAAATCTGTCGGCTTTTTCTAGGAAAGTTAATGCCGTAGTAAGTCTAGAAACAGCTTCAGCTCTTGGCAAAAAACCTCTTTCTACGCCTACAACTATACTCATTAATCCAAATCCAGAACCTCCTGTAGTTATAATATTTGACTCAAAATTAGGATCTTCTGTCAAGTATCTTTCTCTTGCCAATTTTGAATTAGGGTCAGCATAATCCCAAAAATATTTTATTGCATCTTTTTGAATCAGATCCATTGCCTCGGCATCAGTCAAAGGTTTAGTTGGCGTTGTTGGATTTGTCGGTAATGGAGTGCCTCCGCTTGAACCATCTGGCGTTGATGAAGAACATGAGTTAAAAAAGCTCAGAAAAGCAACTAGGTATATTGAAATTTTCATTTTATTCTAAATAATATTAACAAATTAATACACCTGGAAGAAACCTTCCAGGTGTATTGAAAAATACTTATCTCTTATCTTTTTCCAGTTTATAAAGAGCAGAAACTTCGTTACTTGTAAGTGCTGCATCATAAATTCTGAATTCATCCATTAGTCCCACATAACTTGTAGCCCAACCTTGATCTGATCCATTATTCAATGGTGGTGTAGTTTCAAATTGATGTGTCCCAAAAACTACTTTACCATTTGTGCCGACCATTTGAAAAGCACCATATTTAGGAGCATTTTTAGCGTTGTCATAAGTTCCTGGATCGTCAGCATACCAAATAGCGGTGCCAACAACCCCTGCTGCAGGAGCATAAGGAAACCCACCAACATTTGCACTTTTTGCACCATTAGTATAACAATTCATTGTACTTGTTTTAGAATCATATGCAAGAACAACATGCACCCATGTATTTAAACTATTATCAAGATTTACGATAACACTTTGACCTCTCCATGCTACTCCATCTCTTCCATTCTCAACTCCAAGTTTTAATCTTAATCTATTTGGATTAGCGTTATCTGGATTCTCTAAAAACAAATTAATTCCTCCCCAAAACTCAGTTGGTCTGACAATTGAAAAAATACCTTGTGCTCCTTTTCCTTGTCCTGGACTTCCACCATCGGGAACAGTATTAGCCGTATTCATCCAAAATGAAATACTGTAATCATTTAAGGAAGTAATTTTTGTTGTAGCATTACCGATTATATATCTCGCTTCTGAACTAGAACCTTTGTAAGCCAGCCCTTTTATACCTGTATCATATCCTACGTTTGTTCCTACTCCACCTGTTATATTACTTTTTGAATCAGTAATATTTCCGTCAAAACTTAATTTAGATACTAAGTGTGTTGCAGCTACTTCATCTGAATTCTCATATCCGCCAATTGACTCGTATGGAATTGGACTATTAACTTTATCTATACTATCCTCACAGCTTACAAAAATTTGTGAAGCCAAAGCAAAAGAAAGTAATAAAATAGATTTATTTTTTTTCATTTTAATTAGAATTAAGGATTAGTAACCAGGATTTTGAGCTGATAAACCACCAGCTTGTTTAATGAATGATGCCGGAATTGGGAATAATTCATTTTTACCTTCTGTGAAAGTTTTACCATCAACTGCAAAAGCAGCTTTAGCCTGACCTGTACGCACTAAATCAAAGAATCTGTCGTGCTCAAAAGCCATCTCAACTCTTCTTTCTTTCCAGATTGCAGTTCTTACATCAGCCTGAGAGCTTGCAGTAGTATTTCCTAATCCAGCTCTGTTTCTGATTTGGTTTAATAATGGAATAGCGGCAGAAGTTTGTCCTAATTCATTTGATGCTTCCGCTTTCATTAATAAAACTTCAGCGTATCTTAAATATTTAATATCAACATCTGTTTCCCACGCATCTGTATAAGCAGATGAATAAGCTTTGTAGTTGTATCTTTCATTTTCAACGGTATTTGGCACTACTCTTCCGTCATATAAAGTTTGCCCTCTAAAAATAATTGTTGCCGCTTTTCTAACATCACCAGGTTCGTATGCATTTACTAAACTTTGAGATGGCGTATTGAAGCCCCAACCCCAGCCTCCTGTACCACGAGCGCCTTGTGTATTAGAATAGCCCTCGATTCCTTTTGCAGGTACAGCACCTTGCGCATAGATTTCGAAAATAGACTCAGAATCAAATTTTCCTGTCGCTTTATACTGCGATGCATAATCACTTACAAGTGAATATCCTGTAACCTTATTACAATTATCAATTACTTGCTGCCATTTCTTTTGGTACAAACTTACTTTTGCCAATAATGCATAAGCGGCACCTTTTGAAACTCTTGATTTTTCATTAGCTGAATAAGCTGTTTTTTCAGGTAATGCTGCAATTGCATCATTCAAATCAGCCTCAATAAAAGCATAAACTTCTGCAGACGTTTTACGTGTTAACTGCATAATTCTATCTGCATCTGAACCTGGAACTGGCAAGTGATCAACGATTGGTACACCTCCATAACATTTTACTAAAGTAAAATACATAAAAGCTCTCATAAACTTAGCTTCACCAGCTAATCTGTTTCTTAAATTAGCATCAACTTTATCTAATTTTGGAAGCATATTTAAAGCTTGATTACATCTGTTGATTCCATCATAATTGGCAATAAATGTACTTTCAGCAGAAGGATTAGAAGCATTGTAAGTCAAAGCATCTAATACGTCTTTATCTGTTCCTGTATCACCTGCAGAAGAACCTTTATCAGCATCATCAGATGTAATACTTGATAAACCGATCCAACCAAAAGAGGTCATATCCCAATTTAAAAATTTGTTATAAATTGCCGTTACGAACTGAGCCGCCCCAGCCTCATTGTTAAACAGCTCTACATCGCCGGTCGAAATAGATTCTGTTTGATCTACGTCTAAATAGTCGTCTGCACATCCCGTAAAAAAGAACGCTGATAATACAAACGCCGCTATATATGTCTTTTTCATAATATTAAAATTTTAAATTAGCACCAATTACAAATGATCTTAAAGTTGGATACGCATCCAGCTCTACTCCTTGAGTTCCATAAGGATTTCCATCACCATTTAACTCTGGAGAAAATCCTGAGAATTTTTGTGTAATAAATGGATTAATAGCATTTACATAGATTCTGCATGCGCTTACAAAACTATCTCCTTGTAATGGCAGTTTGTATCCTAAAGTAATGTTGTTCACTCTAAAGAAATCACCAGACTCTAAATAATAAGTAGAAGCAACTGGTACCTGATTAAATGGTGCAGGATTTGAAGCTGTTAAGTTATTTGGTGTCCAGAAATCTGTAGCAATTGAGTTTTCAATGTTTTCACCATAAAAACGTTGTGCTTTTTTTCCGTTGTAAACTTTTGCTCCAGAAGTACCATATCCGTCAACAGAAAAATCGAAGTTTTTGTAAACAAATCCTAAAGAAACTCCATAGTTAGATTTTGGCAAACTTGAACCAACATATTTTTTATCAGCTGTAGCACTTAAAGCATCCTGAGTTACTTTATCTCCTGCTGCATTGTAGTACAACATTTTTCCATTTGTTGGGTCAAAACCAGCATATTCATAGATATAAAAACTTCCTAATGGCTGACCTACAGTAGTATTGTCAAGTAATTTTGTATCTTGACCATTTCCTAATCCGCCACCAATTACTGGAGACAAAACAACATTTTTTAAACCAGTAAGCTCGTTTTTATTGTTTGAAAAGTTACCTCCAATGTAGTAGCTGAAGTTTTCACCAATTTTATCATCCCAACGTAATGAGATTTCATATCCTTTATTAGAAACTTCTCCAACGTGTGCAGGCGAAGCAGCAGTAATTCCAGATGTAAAATAAGGTTTTGTATTTAAAATTACATTGTTTGTATTTTTGTCATACACATCAAAAGTTCCTTTTAATCTGCTGTCCAAAAATTCAAAATCCAAACCTGCAGAAATTTCTTCTGTAATCTCCCAAGATAAACTTGGATCAATTTGAGAGTTGATAGTTGTTCCTTCATTCAAAATTGAACCTCCTAAATAAGCATTTAAACCTGAAGTATAACCTTGGCTGTTAAGCGGTACATTTTGATTTCCTAATTTACCCCAGCTTCCTCTTAATTTCAATAAGTTGATACCTTTTGCATCCGCTAAGAATTTCTCTTTTGTAATAATCCATCCTGCTCCAAATGCTGGGAAAGTTCCCCAACGGTAGTCTTTTCCAAAATTTGACGAACCATCACGTCTAACTGTTCCAGTTAATAAGTATCTGTCCATTAATTTGTATTGAAAACGACCTAAATAAGAAGCAAGTTTAGTTTCATTAAAAAGTTCATCTTTATAACTAGTTACATTTGTAGCATATTCAACATCTTTTAATGACCAGTAATCAGCATCAGAATTCACATTCTTTCTTTTGATAGTCAGTTTTTCTCTAGCTCCTTTTACATATGTCTCGATACCTGCAGTAACTTCGATATCGTGAATTTCATTAAACACTTTATTGTATGTCAAATAATTAGACAAACTCCAGTTGTAATAATCTTCTCTTCCTTTTGTTAATAAATTAATGTTAGCATTAGGAAATTCTTTTTCATAATCACTAGCTACTTTGTTTGGATTTGCAGCTAACCAGATATTTTTTGTATCGTCGAAATTATACTGTTTCCAAGTATAGTACTCGCCGTTATATTGTGAAGTAAATTTTAAAGATGGCAAAATTTCATAATCTAATTTTAAACCTCCTTGCAAGAAAACACTTCTTTGCTGCTCATCATAAAAATCTAACTGTGCAACTGGATTTCCAACGTTGTTGATTGAACTTCCTGTTTCGCTTGCAAAACCGTTATCTCCAACACGAGAAACTCCATATTTACCATCAGGAAAAAATACTGGAACAACTGGTGATTGCTTGTAAGCATTAGTAAATGCTGACAATGGTTTTGGAGCTGATTTAGTTGATGTTAAACTAAAGTTTTGAGTTAAAGTTAATTTCTTAGAAATTTTAAACTCATTATTGTTTCTAAATGTAGTACGTCCGTAACTTAGACCATTTAAGATTGCATCTTCTTCATAGTTTCCTAAACTGAAAAAATATTTAATACTTTCAGTTGCTCCTGAAACAGATACGTTGTTTTGCGTATAACTTCCAGTTCTTGTGATTTCATCAAACCAATCTGTATTAACTGGCTGATCCTGAGAAAAAGTTGTTGATTGTAAAGCTGAGTTTGTGTAATATGCAAATTTATTACTACCAGCCATTTTTACTTTCTTAAGCGGTGTTCTTATACCTCCAAAGCTTTCAAATTCAACAGAAACTTTATCACCTTTACCTTTTTTAGTAGTAATAATGATAACTCCATTTGCAGCTCTTGTTCCATAAATAGCTAATGCAGATGCATCTTTTAAAATGTCATACGAAGTAATATCATTAGTATTGATATTGTTTATATTCTCCGTTGCCATTCCGTCAACTATATATAGTGGTGTTCTTCCTCCTAAAGCCGTACCTAAACCTCTAATAACAACAGATGGTGTGCTTCCTGGCAAATCTGATGAAGTAACTTGTACACCAGCAGCTTTACCTTGAATGGCCTGAGATGCGTTTAAAACTTTTGTTTTCGTAATCTCTTCTGCTTTTATAGAAGAAATTGCTGTGGTATTATCGACCTTTTTTCTGGTTCCATATCCAATTACAACTACTTCTTTTAAAGCAGTGTCATCAGATTCTTTTAATGTAATTCGCATTGGTGTCAGGGTTGCTGGTACAGAGACAGCATCGAAACCCAGCATTGAGATTTTTAAAATCTCACCTTCCTTGGCATTGATTGTAAAATTACCGTCGAAGTCAGCATCAGCAGTTGTTCTGGAATTAGAAGCGCTGATAACCGCCCCTGGAACCCCCATTCCGCTACCGTCTACTACTTTTCCTTTAATTGCTTGTCCAGACATATATGCTGGAAGAAGCAATAGCGCTAAAAAGCTAAAAATAAAATTTTTCATACAGTATGTAATCGTTTAAGTTAGTAGAGCCAAATTAAACAATTACAACGTTGTAGTACATCAAATACCACTACTACACAGCTACATCATTATGTTAAAAACTTAATATATCTAACTAAAATTCAGCCATATAAATGTTAATTTATTCTCTTTAACATAACCTTATGATGTAGTAATGATGTATTGGAATTATATAAAAAAAGAACTAAAAAAATAGAATATCTTTAAAATTTAAATGCTAATCTTACACAGTTAATAAAAACTTTGACAGGTTTTCTTCCTGATTAAGGTTTAGTTTCTTTCTTAAGCGATATCTATGCAATTCTACACCTCTAAAAGAGATGTTCATCATAGGGGCAATTTCCTTTGAAGAAAGGTTCATTTTTAGATAAACACACAGTTTTATATCTTTCGGAGTGAGATTTGGGAATTTCTTGGAAAGATTAATAATAAACTCATTGTGGATTTGATTCAGGTTGGTTTCAAAAATCTCCCATTCGTGTTTATTCACTTCATTAATTTTAATCGCTTTTTTGATTTCGCTTTTAAGCTTATTGAAATCTTTTTCAGAGTCCAAAATATTTTGAATATTCTCAATCATTTCGCTTTGCTTTGCAATGGACAATGATTTACCAGCAACTTCTGAGGATTTTGTTTGCAATTCTAATTCTAAAATGTGCTTTTCATATTCCTGAACATTCAATTCATTCTCTTTTTTCAGTTCCATTTCAAGAATTTCACGCTGATGTTTCAGTTCCTCTGCCTGCAATTTTAATTTTTGCGTATATCGAAGTTTGTTCCATTTGTAATAAAAGAACAATACAGCGCCTATTACCAATAAATAAAGCAGAATCATCCAAAAAGAAAAATACCAGGGTTGAGCAACTTTGAATTCAAATGTTGCAACATTATCATAATTTGCTCCGTCGTGTTTAAAAATTTCGACAGAATGAAAACCACTGTTAAGATTATTTAAGACAATTGTTCCATTTGAAATTGGAATATAATTTTTACTTCCATTGATCTGGTAAAATAAATTTGGCTTGCTTGCTCCATAAATTCCTGAAATCACATTAATACGTAATTCAGTATTGTGTTTTATTTTACCTTCATTCGGCAACAAAATATTATTGTTGAATGCTTCAACTTTTACTCCTTTGTTTTGCTTGTTTTCATATGACAGCTGCAACGAAATAAAACCATCATCAAGATTCATTAAATAATGATTTTTGCTTTTGAAGATGCGCAGGTTTTCATTAATTAATTTTCCTTTGTAATATTTCTCCTGAATCATATTCCAGACAAACTTATTTCCATTTGCATAAATATGATATAAGATTCCTTCCTGAAGTACTATAAAATGGTTTTCGTCAATCGCTACGACATCAGAAATATTTTTAAAGTTTGTATTGAACAATTCATTCTCTTCTAATTTATTGGTAATTGAATTAAATGTGTACCAAACATTGTTTATTAAAAAGAGGATTTCTTCTCTAAACTCAAAAATCTTAACGCCAAAATCATTTTCAATTTTACTTTGCTGTGTGATATTTTCGACTTTTGTCGTTTTAAAATTGTCGTCAAAAAGAACTCTATATAATCCGCGGTAATTATCTGCTGCCCAAATTTCATTTCTTTTGTTCTGTGCAACATATTTTATTGGTTTTGAAAGATCATTAAACTTAGAACTTTCTGTCAATTTTGAAGCATTATTATAAACTAAAATTCCGCTGTAAGTAGATTGAAAATAGGTATCGTTAATAATGCTTTTTGATAAATTCCATCCACCGCTGACATTATTGATTTTTGTCAATGCACCATTTTCATAAACAAAAGTTCCGTCATTATGACCTATAACATATTTATTAGCGATTTTGGTAATATTCCAGCCTTGTCCTTGTGTATTAGGCAACATTTTAAAATTACCCGAATCAAATTCAAAAATACCGTGATTTGATGCAATTAAATATCCTTTATCAATTGTAGCAACCGAATAAACAGAACCTAAAATGCCTGAGTTATCGTAAAAAAATGAAATTGGCGAATTTACCTCAACATGTGCAATTCCGTTATCAAGTCCGAGCCACAAATCTTCTTCTTTATCAAAACCAATGCATAAAACTGAATTGTTCATCAAAACATTATTTCGGTCAATATTTTTAAAAGTCTGAGTACTGAAATCATAAATAAAAACGCCTTTATTTCCTGTCCCAATGACCAATTTATTGTTTTTAATAAATTTTGCGACATTAATTCCTGTTCCTTTCAGCGTTTCATTTAATGGATTTTTCCAAGCTGATAATCCATTTTTTTCAACAATAAAAATTCCTTTTTTATGAGTAAAAATATAAGTTTTGCCTTTGTATTTTTCGATAGCATGAACAACGGTATTTTTTAAAACATTCCATCCTTTCGGATTTGCAATTTTTGATCCGTTCATTCTAAAAATTCCTTTATCGACAGACGCTACATAAAGATTTTGATCAACAACAAAGCAATAGGATATCAGAAAAGGAAATTTGATTTTTTTAATGTGTTTGCCGTCATAAATAAAAACATCATTAAAAGATTGAAAATACAATGAACCGTTGAATCTAAAAATTTTCCAGATTTCTTCATTATCTTTTTCATCAAACAAACGCAGATTTTTTGTAATCGAAACGTAATACATTTTTCCATCTTTTCTTTGCCAATAACCAAACTCTTTGTAAGAACCTGAATAAATTCGATCCCCTTCAATTAAAATGGAACGAATGATTGTTTTATTGGGCAAAGAATATTTTTCCCAAACAACACCATCATATCGCAATAGATAATGATTATTAGCAAAATACATGGCTTTGTCCTGTCCTTGAACAATATTCCAGATTTGATTATCGCCCTGATAATCTGATTTATTGTAATTTTCGACAAAAGGAAGTAATTCTTGTGCTTGTAAGTTCGAAGCAATGAAAAAGAAGAAAACTAGTTTAAAAAGTATCGATTTCAAGATATTCGGTTTTATAGTCAAAGATACTGACAAATATTTAATTTCAGGCGTAAAAAAAGCTCCTCTAACGAGAAGCTTTGTTATGTAAATTGGCTAAAATCTTAACTGTTCAATAACTGATAAACCTGATTTGCAATTTCATATTCTTCGTCTGTTGGCACAACCAAGACTTTAGTTTTTGAATTGATTTTATTGATTTCTCTAACTTCTTTTGAGCGAATTTGATTTTTTTCAGAATCAATTTCAATTCCGAAATAATCCATATCTGTACAAACCAGATTGCGCATATAGGAAGAGTTTTCACCAATTCCGGCCGTAAAAACAATAGCATCTAATCCATTTAAAGCAGCTGCATAAGCTCCAATTGTTTTTTTAATTCGATAAGCATTCATCAATAAAGCTAGTTGGCAATCCTTATTTCCTTTTGCTGCTTCAGCTTCAATATCGCGCAAATCGCTGTAACCAGTAAGACCAAGCATACCACTTTGTTTTAGCAAAACAGCATTTACTTCATCTGGAGTATAACCGAGGTTTTTTATCATATAAAAAACTACTGACTGGTCAATATCTCCTGCTCGCGTTCCCATAATCAAACCATTTGAAGGCGAAAATCCCATTGAAGTATCAATACATTTTCCGTCTTTTACAGCTGCCATACTGCATCCATTTCCTAAGTGAACGGTAATTATTTTCGAATGATTTTCTAGAAATTTAATTGCTTTTTCAGAAACATATTTGTGGCTTGTTCCGTGAAAACCATAAACGCGTACTTTGTTTTCTGTCAAAAGATAATTCGGGATTGCATATTTGTATGCCACTTCTGGCATTGTTTGATGAAAAGCGGTATCAAAAACAGCAATCTGTTCAGCCGAATTAAATATTTCTTCAGCAACATTAATTCCTTCTAAGTTTGCAGGATTATGAAGCGGAGCCAACTCAAAAAGTTGTTTTATTTTTGATTTTACTTTCTCGTCAATTTTTACTGTATCGCTAAAATCACTACCCCCATGTACCACGCGATGTCCGACTGCAGCAATTTCTGAAGTTGATTTTATAACGCCCTTTTCAGCATCCAAAAGCATATTGGCTACTTTTTGCAGACCAACTTTGTGATTTGGAATTGGAAGTAATTCCTCTATCGAATTTGAAGCTGTTTTAAAAGTCACGTTTGAAGTTTCTAAACCAATCCTATCAATCATACCTGAACAAATTACTTCGTTTTCTGGCATAACCATTAATTGATATTTTATTGACGAACTCCCCGAGTTTATAATTAGTATTTTCATTTTTTTTAAAAGGTGCTAAGATGCTAAGTTTCTAAGGTGCTAAGCTTTTTATTAAAGACTCGGCATAATTTACAATTTACAATTCACAATTAACTACAATCCCTGTGCTTGAATTGCCGTAATTACCACCGTATTGATAATATCATCGACTGTACAGCCGCGACTTAAATCGTTTACTGGTTTATTTAAACCTTGTAACATTGGGCCAATTGCCAAAGCTCCGGTTTCTCGTTGAACGGCTTTGTATGTATTATTTCCTGTATTTAAATCAGGAAAAATAAGAACGCTCGCCTGTCCGGCAACTTCTGAATCTGGCATTTTGCTTTTTCCGACAGCACGATCGACTGCGGCATCGTATTGAATTGGACCTTCGATTTTTAAATCTGGGCGTTTTTGTTTTACGATTTCTGTGGCTGTTCTTACTTTGTCTACTTCATCTCCTTTTCCAGACGCTCCAGATGAATACGAAAGCATTGCAATTTTTGGTTCAATTCCGAATGCAGAGCTTGATTCTGCTGATGAAATTGCGATTTCTGCCAATTGTTCCGCAGTTGGATTTGGATTAATAGCACAATCCCCAAAAACAGAAACTCGATCTTCCAGGCACATAAAAAATACTGAAGAAACTACAGATGAATTTGGTTTTGTTTTAATGAATTGCAAAGCGGGCAAAATAGTATGTTGAGTGGTATGCGCTGCTCCTGAAACCATTCCATCTGCATGACCTTTATAAACCATCATAGTTCCAAAATACGAAACATCTTCCATTAAATCTCTTGCCATAGTTATACTTACATTTTTCGCTTTTCTAAGCTCATAATACGTATTGGCATAATCCTCATACAACGGAGATTCTTTTGGATTGATGATATTGACTTTTGAGAAATCAAATGTTAGTCCGAGTTCAACAACTTTGCTTTCAATTTGTTTTTTGTCGCCAATTATAGAAATATCAACTACATTCATATCCAATAATCTTGATGCAGCAGTAATAATTCGATCATCATTTCCTTCTGGTAGTACAATATGTTTTCTGTGCTGTTTGGCTCTTTTTACCATGTTGTACTGGAACATTTTTGGCGTCATTCCTTCTGGTTCGAATGTAATTACCCTTTCAGATAAAGCTTCTATTTGAACGTATTTTTCAAATGTACTTATCGAGGTTTCAATTTTATGTGTGTTATTAGCATAAATTTCTGATTTTATCGAACCGATTTTATTTGTAATATTATATGTTCCGCCATCAACCGCAATAATAGGAACAACGGCTGAAAGTCCTTCAATTAGTTTTAAAATACTTTCTTCAGGAACAATATTTCCTGTCAAAATGATTCCGGAAATTGTTGGATAATTTGCCGATTCATTGGCCTGTAAAGCGCCTAAAATAATATCAGATCTGTCTCCTGGAGTAATTACTAAAGCATTGTTATGCAAGTGAACCAAATAGTTATGCAATTGCATCGCTCCAACACTGTAATGTCCAATTTCATTATTAAGATAATTTTCTCCAAACAAAACTTTGGCACCAAGCTCATTTACAATTTCCTGCATTGTAGGATTGTCTAAGCTCGATATCAGCGGAATTGTATTGACCAAAACATTTGGCGGAAGACTTTTTTGCAGACTTTTGGTTACCAATTTGATGTTTTCTGGTTGTACTTTATTAGCAAAAACAGATAAAACCTCAACCTCTTTTACTTTAAAAGAATCATAAACCAGATATAAGCTGTCTACCAATTCTTCCAGTGTTTTTCCAACCCCTGAACCAATAATAATCGTTGGAATTCCAAGATTTTTAGCAATTAAAACATTTAAATCTAATTCAATTGATGTTCCTTCGCCAGTAAAACTAGTTCCTTCCACTAAAACAAAATCAAAGCGGTCTTCGAGTTTTTTATACTTTTCAATAATCAGATCTAAAACCTCTCCAATTTTACCTTTATTTTTCTTCTTGATCAGTTTGCTTTTGGTAATTGCATAAGCATCTTCAAACTTAATATCAAGATTAAAATAAGACAAAACAGTTTCAATATGATTATCTTTTTCTCCGTCTACAAAATCTTCAATTATTGGCCTAAAATATCCCACTTTGGCCGTTTTGCCAATCAAA
Source organism: Flavobacterium xizangense (assembly GCF_054075145.1). Classification (NCBI taxonomy): domain Bacteria; kingdom Pseudomonadati; phylum Bacteroidota; class Flavobacteriia; order Flavobacteriales; family Flavobacteriaceae; genus Flavobacterium; species Flavobacterium xizangense. The sequence goes on from NZ_JBSIPG010000002.1 coordinate 381,299, forward strand.
ATGCTCATCACTCCCAGCGTAATAATTGATTTTCCGCTATTGTGGTCACTTGTGGCAATATAAATTGCTTTGCTCATAATTTATATTTTTAAACTAAATTTTTAATTTGCTGATATTTTATTAATTGGCATTAAAACCAACGTCTTTTTTTGAAATATATAATCAGGGCAACAACTAATAAAAACATGATTCCCATGACAATAAAATAGCCGTTTTGGGTTTTGAGTTCTGGCATATTTTCGAAGTTCATTCCATAAACTCCAACTATGAAGGTAAGCGGAATAAATATAGCCGAAATAATAGTCAGCGTTTTCATAATCTCATTCATTTTTCGGCTTTGTTCCGAAAAATAAAAATTGGATGCGCTTTCTAATGCGCTCATATCGGATTCTATTTGTTCTAAGAGCTCTAAACTCTTTTGATGAAGTCTAATAAAGAAATTAAATGTTTCCTTCTGAATCAAGCCATTATTTTCATCATCATCTTTAATTGTTTTCAGATAATACAACGAATCTCGAAGCGGCACAATGGAACGTTTTAAAAAATTAAAATTATCTCGGTGATTCTCAATTTTTTCCAGAATAACCGGATGCGCTCCTTTTTTGGCCTGATTAATTAATTCTTCAATTTTATCTTCTTCATCTTCAATCGTAATGTAGAAGTTTTCCATTACGGCATCCAGAAGCAAATACAGCAAATAATCTACTTTTTTAGTTCTTACGATTCCTGCATGTGTGCGAAGTCGCTCACGAATATGCGTAAAAAAATCACTTCGTTTTTCCTGAAATGAAATCAGAATTCCTTCTTTCAAAATAAAACTAAGCTGCTCAACACTAATATTATCAGAGTACTCAGAAGGCAAAAGTGATTTTATATTGAAAAATAAAATATTTGGTTGTTCTTCTAATTTAGTTCTTTTCGTTGTATTTAAAATGTCTGCTAAAAGGAAGTCGTCAAGTTTAAAATGTGCCCCAATTGTTTTAAGCAAGCCAATGTCATTTAAGCCATGAACATTTAACCAATTGTTTTTAGTATAATCAAAACAAGAATTCAATGCTAAAACCGTAAACTTATCATATTCAACAACATCTGTATCATCATATACAAAAAGTTGCATTTCAGTTTCATGCTCTTTATGTAATCCTGTATACTCTAATGTTATATGCTGAACTTTGCGTCCTTTCTTGTATTTTATCTTTCTCATTCATGAAAATTTACAATAGTAATATTACGAAAAAGATTTGGAATGGGAAATGACAATTGTCAGTTTGTAGAAACCTTAATGCAGAAAAACTGCAATTCTTTTCTACATTAATAAAAATTAAACATAAAAAAACCGAGCCATTTCTGACTCGGTTTTCATATTCAATTTAAGAGTAAATTATTTTACTTCTTCGAATTCAACGTCTTCAACATTGTCTCCTGATTGCTCTTGTTGTGGAGCAGCTTGTTGGCCTTGATCACCACCTTGAGCGTACATTGCTTCTGTAGCTGTTTTCCAAGCTGCATTAACATTGTCTAATCCTTTTTGGATTGCTTCAAGATCTTGAGATTGGTGAGCAAATCTTAATTCAGTTAAAGCAAATTCGATAGCTGTTTTTTGATCGTCTGTCAATTTATCTCCTAACTCTTTCAATTGAGATTCAGTTTGGAAAATAGTACTGTCAGCTTCGTTCAATTTCTCAGCTCTTTCTTTTGCAATTCTGTCAGCATCAGCGTTAGCTTCAGCATCTTTTTTCATTTTTTCGATTTCTTCAGCTGTTAATCCAGAAGAAGCTTCGATACGGATATCGTGAGATTTTCCAGTTCCTTTATCAGTTGCAGAAACTTTGATGATACCATTAGCATCGATATCGAAAGTTACTTCGATTTGAGGAACTCCTCTTGGTGCTGGTGGAATACCATCTAAGTGGAAACGACCAATAGTTTTGTTATCAGCAGCCATTGCTCTTTCTCCTTGTAATACGTGGATTTCAACAGATGGTTGAGAATCAGCAGCAGTAGAGAATACTTGAGATTTTTTAGTTGGGATAGTTGTGTTAGACTCGATTAATTTAGTCAATACACCACCCATAGTTTCGATACCTAAAGAAAGAGGCGTTACGTCAAGTAACAATACATCTTTTACATCTCCAGATAAAACTCCACCTTGAATAGCAGCTCCAATAGCAACAACCTCATCAGGGTTAACACCTTTAGATGCTTTTTTACCGAAGAATTTCTCCACTTCGTCAGCAATTCTTGGCATACGAGTAGAACCTCCAACAAGGATTACTTCGTCGATATCAGATGTAGATAAACCTGCATCTTTTAATGCTTTAGCAACTGGTTCCATAGAACGTTTTACTAAAGAATCAGATAATTGCTCAAATTTAGCTCTAGATAATTTTTTTACTAAGTGTTTTGGTCCAGAAGCAGTAGCCGTTACATATGGCAAGTTGATTTCTGTTTCAGCAGAAGATGATAATTCAATCTTAGCTTTCTCAGCAGCTTCTTTCAAACGCTGTAATGACATTGGGTCTAAACGTAAATCAATTCCTTCTTCAGATTTGAATTCGTCAGCTAACCAGTCAATAATAACTTGGTCAAAATCATCACCACCTAAGTGAGTATCACCATTTGTAGATAATACTTCAAATACACCGTCTCCTAATTCAAGAACAGAGATATCAAAAGTACCTCCACCTAAATCGTAAACCGCGATTTTTTGATCATTTCCTTTTTTATCTAATCCGTAAGCAAGTGCAGCAGCAGTTGGCTCGTTGATGATACGCATAACTTTAAGACCAGCGATTTCACCAGCTTCTTTTGTAGCTTGACGTTGCGCATCGTTAAAGTAAGCAGGAACCGTAATAACCGCTTCAGTTACTGTTTGACCTAAATAGTCTTCAGCAGTTTTTTTCATTTTTTGAAGTGTCATTGCAGACAATTCTTGAGCAGTGTATAAACGACCGTCAATATCCACACGTGGCGTATTGTTGTCACCTTTTACAACACTGTAAGGAACTCTTTTTGCCTCATCTTGAGTTTCAGCAAAAGTGTGTCCCATAAAACGTTTAATAGAAGCAATCGTTTTTGTAGGATTCGTTACTGCTTGTCTTTTTGCAGGATCACCTACTTTAATTTCTCCACCTTCAACAAAAGCGATGATAGATGGTGTAGTTCTTTTTCCTTCTGCGTTAGGGATAACAACTGCTTCGTTACCTTCCATTACAGAAACACAAGAGTTCGTCGTACCTAAGTCAATTCCGATTATTTTACCCATTTTTTATATATTTAATTTTTGATTTAAATTTTAAACTCATGTGGCATAAGTCAATCTTTGTGCCAAGATAAAAAACTAAATAAAATTGTCAGTTTTACTGTCGGGAGTTTAAAAATCATCTGACAACATGACATTTTAAATACATGACATGCATGGCATATTAGCCTTAAAGCTGTCATTAATATTCAACAAACTTTCCGGTTATGATATAATTACAAGGCAGTTATCTCTTTTGAAATCTCTTTTTTCCGAATAAAAAATCTATATTTGAGATGATCAAAATTAATTAAACCTCGAACCATGAAGTTGTTTCAATTAATACTTGTACTGCTGTTTCCCTTCTTTGCAGTCTGCCAAACCAAAAAGGACAATATTAAGATAATCGGAAAAATAGCCGGAAAAGTTCCTGAAACAATTGAATATACTTTACCCATTAACGGAATTGAATATTTTGGTTTTACCAATTCCATACAGCCGGATTCGAAGGGGAATTTTGAAATTAATGTTTATTCCAATAAAGCTTGTTTTATAGATTTATCAAATAGTTACAAATCATTCGGAACTTTAATTACAGAACCTGGAATGACTTATAACATTTCCATCAATACTGAATCTCCTGAAAATAAATTTAGGGTTACTTCTAAAAATGAGAAAGGACAAACTTTATACAATCAAATTCCAACCCGAAACATGATTACTGGTGATGGTCATTTTGAATCCGAAACAAAAAAATATAAAAATGACAGTGTTTCCTCCGAAGTAAAACAAAAAATTGAACACCAAAGAGAACTCGAAATTTCCGGATTTCAACAATTACTAAAAGACAAAACCATTTCTAAAGATTTTTATAATCTGGTAAAATCAGACCGAGATTATTTCTATAAAGGTATGCAGGGAAGTCTTGCTTTTATAAATTATTTGATTTCGGCGCAAAAAAACAATTCATTTTCTCCTGCTGAATATAAAAAGCTTTGGGCGGGAATTTTCGAGACAAATCCCGTAACAAATCCTGAGCTTTTAGGTTCGCCATGGTTTTATTTTTATGTCGAAAATTATTTACGCTATAATGAGTTAATAATAGATGCGATAGATAGGTCAACTTTAACTGAATTTAATAAACAAGGACTTATTCATACTCATAATATTGATTATGCTAAAAAACATTTATCAGGTCTTCAATTAGAATATTACTTCGCTGCGTACATTTATTACGAAGCCATTAATAATAATTATGAAAAGGAACTGATAACGCTTTTTGAGCAATTCAAAAAAGAATATCCATCAAGTTCGTACACCCATTTCTTAGAACCTGTAATTATTCCCATTATTACTTTTCATAAAAAACAGGCTGAACCGTTAAATGAAAAAATAAAATTCATTGCTAACACAACAACTTTCAATTCGGTAAGAGACGCACTGAAAACATTAAGTGGTAAACAATATTATGTTGATATCTGGGCAACTTGGTGCGGGCCATGCAAAGAAGAATTTAAAGGTAATGCAAAATTGTATGAATTGTTAAAATCCAAAAACATTACAATGGTTTACGTTTCAATCGACAAAGATAATCGCGAAAAACAATGGCAGGAAATGGTTCAATTTTACAATTTAGAAGGTTTTCATATCAGAGCAAATGAAAAATTAGATGCTGATTTAAGACAATTATATGGTAGTCAGTCCATTGGAATTCCGTGGCATTTTTTGACAGATGAAAATGGAAATATCATTAATAAAAGACTAAGCGGGCCATCTGAAATTGAAAATTTAGAAAAACAGCTGAATAATTAAAGTGGAAAACTACACCATAATCATTTTCATATTAACCATTGTAATCGGTATTCTGCTTTTGCCGGAAAATCAAAACTGCCCTTCCCTATTATTTTGATTATTGTTCGGGTTGCAATCAGATTATTCCGACGATGAATGAAATCGAGATTAATCCAAGAATCATTTTTTTTGAAATTTCAGCCACCATTAACCGTGGGTAGTTAAAAAAATAAACTCAACCAATAAAGACAAAGAGCTCGCTCAGAAGTAATTTATAAGTAAATACGCTTACGAATTTTAATATTTTACGTACTTTCGATAAACCATTTACTAACGCCCAAAAACAAAAAAATGAGTGAAGAATTACAAAGCAATTTTGACGAATTTGAAAAAACAGAAATAATCAGAAGAAAATTACTTCCTTGGTGGATGAAAACATTCTGCTGGATTTTTATGATTTTAGCGTTTTGCGGATTAGGGACCTTGATAGGAAGTGCTTTCTCTACAAATGTTCAACTTTCGTTATATGGCTTTGAAACCAACACTGCATACTCTGGTATCGGAATTTTTCTTATAGCAGTTATGACCTTAAAAGGTTATGCAGGATATTCACTTTGGTTCGAAAAAGCAAATGCGATTTCAATTGCCAAAATTGATGCAATTATTGGTGTTGTAATTTGTGTTATTTCGATGTTTGTACTTCCATTTACTTCTGGAGATGGACATATTCAATTACGTTTAGAACTTCTATTGTTAATTCCTTATTTCATTAAAATTAATAAAATTGAATATGAATGGGATAACTTAGAAAGACCCTGATACTATCTTTTTAATTAAATAATTATATCAAATGGAATCAGAAATTACAGTAACCACGCCAGAATCAGAAATTGTTACCACACGAATTCTGAATTTTCCGCAACAATTGGTTTTTAAAGCCTGGAGTGACCCTGACCATTTAAAAAATTGGTGGGGACCAAAAGGTTTTACCAATACTTTTCATGAATTTAATTTTTGCGAAGGTGGAAAATGGAGCTTTATTATGCACGGCCCCGAAGTTGGAAATTATGCCAATGAATGTGAATTCATAAAAATAGACAAACCGAATCTTATTGCATGGAAACGCCATTCTAAACCGCTGTTCCAAATTCTGACCACATTTGAAACCGTTGCCGAAAATCAAACGAAAGTAGTTTTTAAAATGCTTTTTGAAACTGTTGAGGAATGCCAAAAACTGAAACCTTACGTTGTCGATAAAAATGAAGAAAACTTTGATAAACTCGAAGTTGAATTATCGAAAATGAAGTCATAAACATCTATAAAATATATCATATGGTAATTAATCGAGAAAGATTATGTGTAGAGTTTATAATACCATTGGATGTCTGAATACTTTACAAATTCAACTTATCAGATATAATGCTGATCACTTTCACACATTAAATGAGCTGATTAATTTTCGGAAAAATTATCGTGCAACTGAAGAACAGATTATCGCTGATCATTCTCTATTTATAGAAGAAGAAAAAAAAAGTGTTGAAAAAGATATTGCTGAATTAAACCTAGTTATTCCACAAAAGAAAATCGATCTTGAAGAACAATTAAAACAAAAACTTGAAGATTTAAATCTGCAAATTGAATACCTCCCCGAAACCCATTCCAGAATTATTCCAACAATAAAAGATTACTGGTTCAACCTTGTTATCTGCATAAAATTTTGGTTGGTACAACTTAAATTCCATTTTGATATTTTACTTTTTAATTATCAAGCAAAAAAAATACTTTCCAAAAAAAATAAACGGTTAGAATATCTTTCTACAAATTTTCAAGATGCTGTAAATGAAAGCTGTTTCCCTGATTTACAAGCGCTAGAAAAGAAAAAAGAAATCGTTGAAAATCTAAATAACATAATTTACGGCGCAATTGGCGAACAAAAAGTAGAAACTGTACTCAAAAAACTCTCTAACGATTATATTTTGATAAATGATTTTTGTTGCTCTTTCCATCCTCCAATTTATAATAAAAACGATAAAGATCGCATTCATTCTATTCAGATTGATCACTTGCTTTTATCGCCAGCTGGTATCTTTTTAATTGAAACAAAAAATTGGAGTAACAATTCAATAGATAATCCAGATTTTCGATCTCCCGTTCGGCAAATTCTCAGAACTAATTTTGCATTGTATAAAATGCTTAATACCGAATTAGGCAGCTTGAATAAAAATTTTGCCCAACATTACTGGGGAAATAGAAAAGTACCTATCAAAAACGTAATTGTTTTCACCAACAATAAACCTTTAGAGCAATTTGAATTTGTAAAAATTGTCACATTAGACGAATTACTTCCTTATATAAAATACTTCGACGCAAGCTTTCTAAATGACGAAATTGAAATGATTGCTGATTTTCTTCTTAAATTTTCTGAACAAAGAAAAAACCGCTCTAGATTAAGTGCTTAACACAAACGACATTTTGCTCTAAGCCATAAAATTTAAAAGTTCTCTTTTAAAAAAATAGTATATTTATCACAAAACTATCAAATCAAACCACATGAAAAAATTAATTTGTTTTACTCTTCTCTTAATTACATCATTTTTTTACGCACAAAATAAAGTCGCCAAAAAGCCCGAAACTGTCATTATAATCAACAATGAAATTGTAACAATGGCACAAGTTGAGAAATATGCTCAGGAAGGCAGAATTAAATCAATGAATAAAGGCGTTACTGAAGAAGAAAGAAACAAATTAGCCGAAAAATATGGCGATAAAATTGGAGACAGAGAATTTATAACAGTTGTTGAGGTTTTTACTGAACAAGAAAACCTTGGAAAAAAAAGCAGCGTTGCTGATGCACCAAGAAATGAAATTCCAAAGAAAACTGAGGAATATCTTTTAAATATAAATGATACTGCTAAAGATTTTACTTTGAAACTCCTTGATGGCAAAACAATAAAACTTTCCGATCTAAAAGGAAAAGTGGTTCTTGTTAATTTTTGGGCTACTTGGTGTGCACCTTGTCTTCAGGAATTTTACGATGTCCCGGCAAAAATTACAGAACCATTTAAAAACGATAATTTTATATTTTTGGCCATCTCAAGTGGCGAAGCTGAAAATCTCGTTGTGAAAAAAGCAACAAAACTAAAAAAGGATGGTCTTGATTTTAATTATGGAATCGATCCAGATAAAAAAATATGGAATGATTATGCCACCAGTTCAATTCCAAAAAACTTCCTTATTGACCAAAATGGAGTTATAAAATTTGCAACCACAGGAAATGTAGAAGGAAATCTAGATAATCTTGCCGCTGAAATCAAAAAACTTCTTTCAAAATAAAACTTATGACATTGTAAATATGGTTTAAAGAAACATAGCAAGATTTGGATTTTTTTGCTTCCTAACAAATGTGATTTTTGCTTAAAAAATATTATGGAAACAAATTTTAAAATCAAGCCTTTAAATCATACAGAATTTTCAGGCTACTTCGAATTAACAAATCCAGAACTAGAAAAAATCGGCGCAATTAAAATGACTGTAGATAAATTCCCAGGTTTTCCTTGCAGAATAAGTCTGGAAGATGCTCAAATTGGTGAAGAAGTTATTCTATTGCCCTACAACCATCATAAAACAGCCTCACCTTACCAAGCAAGCGGACCGATTTTTATACGAAAAAAGACCACTACGCCAACATTCGAAATCAACCAAATTCCACTCATGCTTAATCACAGATTACTTTCGTTACGTGGTTATGACGAAAATGGCATAATGAAAGAAGCATCTGTCGCAGAAGGAAATACTCTCAAAGAAAGTATTATTAAAACTTTTGAAAACGAAAAAATAAATTACATTCACATCCATAATGCAAGACAAGGCTGCTATAACTGTTTAGTCGAACGAGTATAATTGAAAATGTTTTTTTATATCTAATGAAATAAAAAAATATGCACGCATAGTAATTTTATGATATTCGTTTATTTTTTATTCGTAATTTCGATTTCTCATTAAAATTACAATTACAAAATGGCTTCATTTATTAAAGAAATTTCTTTTCGCTGGTCAGATTTAGACCCAAATTTTCACGTTCGTCATAGTGCTTATTACGATTTTGGTGCACAGCATCGTATAGAAATCCTTGAAGAGCTAGGATTGACTTTGAGAGTAATGCAAACGCAGGGTTTTGGTCCTGTTTTGTTTAGAGAAGAATGTGTTTTTAGAAAAGAATTAAAACTTTCGGATAAAATTTTCATTCATACCAAAACTTCAAAAATGAAAGCCGATGCTTCACGCTGGTCAATCATTCATGAATTTAGAAGAGAAGACGATACACTTTGCGCAACAATTACTGTTGACGGTGCATGGATGGACACAAAATTACGAAAACTGGCTTCTCCAACGCCAGAAATTGCAATCGAAGCGCTAAGCATTTTCCCAAAAAGCGACGATTTTGTTGGACTATAAAAACTAGTAAAATTTAGCCCATTGGGTGTAATTAATTCAAACACATAGAAACATAGATTTAGGATGCTTAAAAAGGCGTTTCACTTGTTTTAAATAAACATAGCGAGCTATGTGTTAGAAACTGGTTTCTTTTTTTACTCTTTTTACAAATAAAATCTATGTTTCTATGTGTTAAATAAAAATTTCATGTATTACACCTAACTGGTAATATTTATTTTAACTTTATAAAATCCAAAAAACAATTGTGAATATTGTTTTTTGGATTTTTTTTCTCAAAATCAAAATCTATGATTGATTACGTAAAAGACTTTAGAATTGTATTTTTTATCGTTATTATCGCCATTGTAACTATAGTTTTGGGCGCTTAACAGATAAAATTCTTCGTTATTTTTTATATCGAAAACTAAACGACAAAGAATATGACGCCACTGGTTTTAGATTCTTAAAGCACTTAATCATAACAGTAATTTACATTCTTGGATTTGCTTTTGCCTTAATCCAAATTCCTGAATTTAAAATCATTGGGCATTCATTTTTAGCTGGTGCCGGCGTTATTTCCCTCGTCGCTGGTTTAGCGTCGCAACAAGCTTTAAGCAATATTGTCAGCGGAATCTTTTTGGTGATTTTTAAGCCTTTCAAAATCAACGATAAAATCACAATCAACAATTTTGTTGGAACTGTGGAAGATATCAATTTAAGACAAGTCGTTTTGAAAGATGCTGAAAACAACCGAATTATAATTCCAAATTCCGTTATCAGCAACCAAATTATTGTCAATACAAATATGCACGATACAAAATGTTGCAAAATAATTGAAATTGGAATTGGTTATGATTCTGATCTCGAAAAAGCATTGGAAATCATGAAAGAGGAAATTGCCAAACATCCGTTTTTTATTGATACACGCACAAAAGAAGCCAAAAATCAAAAAGCACCTCTTGTTGTGGCGCGAGTTGTAGCTCTCGCCGATTCAAGCGTGAATTTAAAAGCCTGGGCTTGGGCAAAAAACTCTACAGACGGTTTCATAATGTATTGCGATCTACTGCAAAGCATTAAAAAACGTTTTGATGAAGCCAAAATCGATATTCCGTATCCGCAAAGAGTGGTGACGATCAAGCAGTAATAAATTTCAACACATAAAACAATAGATCCTATAACTCAAAATAAGGCATTACACTAATTTAAATGCATCCCGAGACTTCGGGACTATGTGTTAGAAACTAGTTTCTTTCTCAACTCTTTTCGTTAAACAAAATCTATGTTTCTATGTGTTAGAAAATATAGACGTTATTTTATTCAAACTTTAACCCAAAATTTACTTTCTCAAAAGTCGTACTGCAGGAAAAAGCAAACCGGCCAACATTGACAGTTCCGAAGATTCCTCCAACCGAATGCCCTGAATAAAATCCGCCGGCTGAAAATCGATGAACCTGATATTTCAAACCAATATCATTCACTCTTGAACTCAGCTGTCCAAAAGCAATCACATGGGGTATAATTTCATAGCTTCCAAAAACTTTCGGAACCAATTTTTTATAATAATCAAAACTTTCATCGGTTTCATAATCCACACTTGTTGAATGCAGATTTTCAAGATTTCCGCCAATATAAGTGTTTTCAGAAAAATGCCATGAAACGCTAAAACCTGTAAAAGTTCCATCATAACCACTCCGCGATTCCAGATATCCTACACCAATGGTGGCTCTGAACTTACCGCAAATTTTTCCGATATAGCCAATGTAAGTCCGGTCAATTTCCGATTTGTCAATTCCAGCGCCAAAAATAATATCGTCATCACACATACTAAAAGCATACTGAAAATAAGCCGAATATTGATCTTTATTGGCCGCGACAACGCTTCGCCCTTTATCCAGATCGATATTTGCAGAAATTAAGGTTGAGTTTATAACGGCGAAATCAAATGTGTTGATTTCTTGGGCAAATGTGGGGACTGTGAGCAGGAATAAAAGTATTGTTTTTTTCATAATACTATTTTTTAGCTTACAACATTCTGATACTAAGTTACATACATTTTTACTATTAATGTAAAGATGTTCCCTAAAATGCTACATTACCCGTTAAAATGCATTATTTTTAAAATCAGGGTCATTTAATCGACAAAATTTAAATAAATCATCGATTATTAACATTAAAAATCATTAAATTATTCTTGATGCTCTTTTTCTGATAACTTTAAGACATTAATTTTTGCATTTCCAAATGGTTAACGGTAATTTTATACTTCTTAACCCATAATCGGCCCTGAAATGAAAATTGCAAAGCTTTTATTGTTCCTGTTTCCTTTTTTGGTTTTCGCACAAGATGCCAATATTAAACCTCTAGATATTAATTTGACCAATTACGAATATCCTTATCCTGTTCAATTTTTAGAATTGACCAGCCAGCGTCAGTACATGCAAATGTTTTATATGGATATAACTCCGGAAAATTACAACAACAAAAATGTGATACTTCTTCACGGAAAAAATTTCAACGGAGCGTATTGGGAAACTACCATAAAAGCTTTAACCGTAGCAGGTTTTCGGGTGATTGTTCCAGATCAGATTGGCTTTGGAAAATCATCTAAACCCGATAATTTTCAATATACTTTTCAGCAATTGGCAGAAAACACCAAAAAATTATTAGATCATCTTGGAATCGGGAAAGCGACTATTTTAGGGCATTCTATGGGTGGAATGCTGGCAACCCGTTTCGCCTTGATGTATCCGGAAATGACGGAAAAATTAGTTTTAGAAAATCCAATTGGTTTGGAAGACTGGAAATTAGTCGTTCCTTATAAACCTGTAGATTGGTGGTACGAATCAGAATTGAAACAAAACTTTCAGACCATCAAAAATTATCAAATGGCTAATTATTATAACGGAAAGTGGAATGCCAATTATCAAAAATGGGCCGAACTTAGCGCTGGTTGGACAAAAGATCCAGAATATGAAAAAGTCGCGTGGAATTCGGCGCTTTTGTATGATATGATTTTCACTCAACCTGTTTTATATGAATTCAAAAATATTCAGGTTCCTACACTTTTAATTATTGGAACGAGAGACAAAACAGCTTTAGGAAAACCTTTAGTTTCAGAAGATATTCAGGCAACAATGGGAAATTATACCGAATTAGGCAAACGAACTCAAAAAGCAATTCCGAATTCAAAATTGGTCGAAATTCCAAATACAGGGCATTTGCCACATATTGAATCTTTTGATCAATTTATAAAACCATTAATCGTATTTTTGAAAGAATAATTATTTAAAACCACACTATTATGTTTACTATCGACCAAATCAAAGAAGCACATTCTAAAGTCAAAAGCGGTGCTGATTTTCCAAATTATATTCAAGATTTAATCATTCTTGGCGTAAAAGGTTATGATACTTTTGTGCATGACGGAAGTGTAATTTATTTTGGATTAAATAATTATACCGCTGCAGCTGAAGAAAAATATCCTGAAATAAAAGTCGCTGATTTTCCTAATAAAGAACTTTTTATTGAATTTTTGGTAAAGCATCAGCATGGTGAATCCGATTATATGACTTTTTGTATGCAATGTGCACAATGCGGAATCGCAAAATGGCGTGTTAATATTGTCGAAATGACTTGTACTTATTTTGATAAAGCAGAAAATGAAATTTTAATCGAAAAAATCCCTAGTTAATTTTTAAAGAATGAAGATTTTTAATCAAATAATAAATCTAGTTTTAGGAGCACTTTTTCTAATTTGCTTTACAGGATTTTCACAACATAAAAAAGATAAACCAAAATTTAAAGTAATTGCTTTTTATACAGGCAAAAACGATCAGGCACACATCAGTTTTGTGCACGAAGCCAATAAATGGTTTCCAAAAATTGCCGAAGAAAATCATTTTGTATACGATTCAACAAGCAATTGGGACAATCTGAATGCAAAGTTTTTAGCTAATTATCAGGTCGTTTTATTTTTAGATACAAGACCAGAAACACCATCACAACGCGAAGCTTTTCAGAAATATATGGAAAATGGCGGATGTTTCCTCGGGTTTCATTTTTCGGCTTTTGCATTAAATAATTCCTCTTATCCACAAAACTGGGACTGGTACCACAATACTTTTCTGGGTTCTGGAGAATATGGAAGTAATACCTGGAAACCAACATCAGCAATTTTGAGAGTTGAAAACCAGGATCCGATAACTAAAAGTATTCCTAAAACTTTCAAATCACAACCAAACGAATGGTACCGATGGGGCAATGATTTGACAAAAAATCCAGACATTAAAATTCTGTTAGCGATTAACGAAAGTAGTTTTCCGTTAGGAACAGGCCCGAAAGCACATGAAATTTGGCACAGCGGTTATTATCCAGTTGTTTGGACGAATAAAAAATACAAAATGCTTTATGTAAATATGGGACATAATGATATTGATTATGAAGGTAAGACAAACAAAACTCTTTCGTATACATTTGAAAATGAAATACAAAACAAAGTAATTTTGAATGCTTTGCTTTTGTTTGGAAATAAAAAAAGTAAATAATCTCAAAATGTCAGACAAACTTTCTCCAATTATAAATTCTGAAGAATTAATTCAATTGTCGCATTCAAAAGCAATTGTTTTAATCGATGCCAGAGCCGGACTAAATGCGCAAGAAAATTATCAAAAAGAGCATTTAGAAGGTGCGAGATATATTGATTTAAACAAAGATTTGGCAACAGTCGACTGTAATCCGAAAAATGGTGGAAGACATCCTCTTCCGTCGTTAGAAAAGTTCGCTAATGTACTTTCTAAAACAGGAATTTGGCCCGAAAGCCATGTCATAATTTATGATGACAAAAACGGCTCAAATGCTGCATCAAGATTTTGGTGGATGCTGAGAGCAGTGGGACACGAAAAAGTTCAGGTTTTAAATGGAGGTTTGCAGGAAGCTGTAAAAGCAGGTTTTCCAATAAGTTCAGAAATTGAGCAATTTGAACAAAGCAATTATCCCGTTTCAAATTGGGAATTGGCTTTAGCCGATATTGAAGAAGTTGAAAAAGCTCGAAATAACAGCGAAAATATAGTAATCGATGTTAGAGATAAAAATCGTTTTGACGGCTTGACAGAACCATTGGATTTAATTGCCGGACATATTCCAGGCGCAATTAATGTTCCGTTTAGTGAAAATTTAAATGAAGAAGGAATTTACAAATCTCCTGAAATTTTAAAAGAAAAGTACAGTGCCATTTTAGGCGATATTAATTCAGAAAATGTAATTGTGCATTGCGGTTCTGGTGTAACAGCCTGCCATACCTTACTTGCAATGGATTATGCCGGAATTCCGATTCCAAAACTATATGTTGGCTCATGGAGCGAATGGTCGAGAAATGACCGCGAAATGGCAACAAAAAAACTAGAATAATTATTTTTAAGATTTTATAATGCAACACTGGGACATACTTTTATCTAACCAGGTAAACAAAAAAGCTTTTATTGACAATATACTCAATAGCGAATCAAAAGGAGAATTAGCCTTTTTCAACAATAAAAAAGGAATTCTGTTCTCAGATATCGCAATTGAAAAATTCATTGAAAAAGAGTATCAATATGATATCGTAGAAGCTTCTCCGGAATCGCATCGTCAATTGAGGACTTTTTCTTCTGGCGAACGCAAAAAAGAGTTTTTAAAATACTGCATCATCCAAAAACCTGATTTTATCATTTTTGATAATCCATTTGATCATTTGGATCAGGCATCGCGTGTTGTGCTAGCAGAATCCTTAAAAAAATTGACAGATGAAATTGCCATAATCCAAATTGTAAATCGCGTTTCAGATGTTTTAGAATTTGTTCCGAATAAAGCGCAAATCAAAGACAATTCATTTGAATTACATCCTATTTTAAAAACCGAAAATCATTTTAAAACCTTAAATACAGCTGCAATTCCAAAAGCAATTGAACCACATTCTTTTCATGACAGTGTGCTGATCAAAATGGAAGAAGTTTCGGTAAGCTACGAAGAACGCAAAATTATTGACAAAATTTCCTGGACAATAAAGCAAGGTGAATTTTGGCAGTTAATTGGCCCAAACGGTTCTGGAAAAAGCACCATTTTATCATTGATTACGGGCGATAATCCAAAAGGTTTTGGTCAGGATTTATATTTATTTGGAAGAAAAAAAGGAAGCGGAGAAAGCGTTTGGGACATCAAAAAACAAATCGGAATCTTCACCACTTCTATGACCGATTTATTTCAAAAAGGTCATACTTTGGAACAAATGATTCTTTCCGGTTTTTTTGATTCCATCGGACTTTATAACGAACCAACGACGCATCAACTGCAAATTGTAAATCAATGGCTTGATGTAATTGAAATGACGCATTTGCGTAAAAAACGCTTTATAGATCTTTCAATCGGTCAGCAAAGAGTGGCGCTGATTGTTCGCGCCGTTTTAAAACATCCGCCATTATTAATTTTAGACGAACCTGTAGAAGGCCTAGACGACGAAAATGTAGATTTAGTAATTCAGCTTATCAATACCATAAAACAAGAAACAAACGTTGCTATTTTATACGTTTCACACCGAATTGAAGCTGGCCTCGCTCCTACTTCTGTTTTCGAGCTTTTGCCAAATCCAACAGGTTCAATCGGAAAAATAAAATTTCATTCCGAATTAGTCAATTAGATAATGTGTCAATTAGAAAATTACTTGATATTACCGCAGAATAAAAAAAGCTCCAAATAGGAGCTTTTTTTATTCTCATTAAGAAATTATCTAATTATCTAATTGACACATTATCTAATTAATTCTCGTCATCTTCAGTATTATGTGATTTCACATACGTACGCCATTTTTCGATACAATCCTGAAAATCCTGCGGCAATTCCGTATCAAAACGCATCAATTCTCCCGTATTTGGATGAACAAAACCAAGTGTTTTAGCATGCAGCGCCTGACGTGGTAAAGCCTTAAAACAATTTTCAATAAACTGTTTGTATTTAGTAAACGTCGTACCTTTCAAAATCAAATGTCCGCCGTAACGTTCATCATTGAATAAAGGATGCCCGATATGTTTCATGTGTGCACGAATCTGGTGGGTTCTTCCTGTTTCAAGTTTACATGAAATCAAAGTCACATAACCAAAACGCTCCAAAACTTTATAATGCGTAATTGCCGGTTTTCCAATTTCTGGATCAGCAAAAACAGCCATTTGCATACGGTCTTTCAAATGTCTTGCTAAGTTTCCTTCAATTGTACCACTTTCTGCAGCCACATTTCCCCAAACAAGAGCAATATATTCACGTTCGGTAGTTTTAGCTTCAAATTGCTTCGCTAAATGTGTCATTGCCGCTTCAGTTTTGGCAACAACCAAAAGTCCTGACGTATCTTTATCAATTCGGTGAACCAATCCCGGACGTTCACTGCTGTTCATTGGCAAATTATCAAAATGATGCGCCAAAGCATTCACCAGCGTTCCAGTGTAATTTCCGTGCCCTGGATGCACAACCATTCCCGGCTCTTTATTAATTAGCAAAAGTGCGTCATCTTCATAAACAATATTCAACGGAATATCTTCAGGAAGAATATGGTTTTCAAATGGAGGATGCGACAACATTACCGTTATCACATCAAAAGGTTTTACTTTGTAATTTGATTTTACCGGAATATCGTTTACAAAGATATTTCCATTAGTTGCTGCATTCTGAATTTTATTTCGTGTAGCATTCGGAATCAAATACATTAAATATTTGTCAATACGCAAAAACGCCTGACCTTTAGGGACTTCAAATCTGTAATGCTCGAATAATTCGTCTTCCAGATCTAAATTTTCTTCAATATTATTGTTCATCTTGTGGGGTTTCTACAGGCACTGCCGTACTGTCTGCCTGGCTGTCATCTACATAACTCGCTTTTCCGTCTCCTAAAACCAAATCAATTTTAGAAGCTTTCAATACGCGGTCTCCTACTTTTAAGTTTCTTCCTTTGTAACGCATTTCCAAAACCATATCTTTTCCAAGATTCGGAATATAAGTAATCGTTCCCGGCTCAAGCCCTAAAGCTTTCAAAGTAGGAACTGCTTCACGATATGTTTTTTCAATTAAATCAGGAATTTTAACAGATGAAAATCCTGATGCGTTAATTTTAATATATATTTTTCTTCCAACTTTTACCTTAGTTCCCGGCAATGGATCCTGCTCAACAACACTGAATTTCGGAAATTCACTTCGGTAATCAACACTATCCAAAAGCACATAATCTAAGTCCAGTTCGTCTAATTTCTCTTCAACCTGTTCTTCAGTTAATCTTGCTAAATTCGGAACCGCAATTTCATGTCCGTGATCAGTCGTAAAAGTCAGCCAATGCATAAACAAATAACCCAAAACTGCAATGATAGCTGCCGCACTCAACAATTGTAAAAAAAATACGCGGCTAGTTAAATACTTACGTAAACTCATAAATTAATTTTTAGTTGAACGCAAAGATAAAGTATTTCATTTCAAAAAAAATGATAATTTTGTTTAAAACAAAAATGCCCTGCGATTGTTATTTCTATTAAAAACTAAAATCTTTGGAATTTGGTATTTTAGAATTTAAAATTTCAATTTTTAGGAGCTGTTTCCTGCTGTCCGCTGTATCTTTTGCGCCGAACCCCGGCACAAAAGGATGTCGCTCCCATCAGGGCTAGGTCACTCGGTTTCAAAAGACATTTTCAGTCTGACAAGCAAAACGAACAAAAAATAATTCGAGAAATTCGTGGCAAACAAAACGATTAAACGAATCAACAGTTAAACAAATTAACGATTAAACAAATAAATAACAAGTCAATGAAAAACATTGCCATAATAATGGGCGGATATTCAAGCGAATACAAAATTTCGCTTATCAGCGGAAACGTTGTGTACCAATATCTTGACAAAACAAAATACAACGGATTCCGAATTCATATTTTCAAAGAAAAATGGGTTTATGTAGACGCAAACGACGCCGAATTCCCAATTGACAGAAACGACTTTTCTGTAACTGTAAACGGAGAAAAAATCACTTTTGACTGTGTTTTCAATGCCATTCACGGAACTCCGGGCGAAGACGGACTAATGCAGGCCTATTTTGAATTAATTGGTCTTCCACAATCATCTTGCGATTATTATCAATCGGCTTTGACTTTCAATAAAAGAGATTTATTATCGGTTTTAAAACCATACGGAATCAAAACGGCAATTTCATATTATCTAAACAAAGGCGACGAAATCAATACTGCCGAAATCGTTAAAAAAGTGGGACTTCCTTGTTTCGTAAAACCAAATAAAGCAGGGTCAAGTTTTGGAATTTCAAAAGTAAAATCAGAAGCTGAACTTCCAATCGCAATTGAAGTTGCTTATAAAGAGGATAACGAAATCATCATTGAAAGTTTCCTTGACGGAACTGAGGTTTCTGTCGGTGTAATCAATTACAAAGGCGAAATCAAAGTTTTGCCAATTACAGAAATTGTATCTGACAATGATTTCTTCGATTATGAAGCCAAATACGAAGGAAAATCACAAGAAATCACGCCAGCAAGAATCTCTGATGAGTTAACTCAAAAAGTCGGAGAAACAGCAAAGCGTGCTTACAAAGTTTTAAAAATGAAAGGTTTCTCACGAAGCGAATTCATCATCGTAGACAACGAACCATATATGCTCGAAATGAATACTATTCCAGGATTAACAACCGAAAGTTTGATTCCGCAACAAGCAAAAGCAGCCGGAATTTCTTTGGAAGATTTATTTACAAATGCGATAGAGCTAGCGCTTTCTTAAAGGTGCTAAGATACTGAGATGCTAAGGTTCTAAGATCTTAGCATCTTTTGTTTTAAATTTAATCACTCAAAATCTAAAAAATGCTATTTCTAGTCGGGACTCGAGATTTTAATGTAAAAAATGGAGTGATTTCAAATGAAAAATGTCCAAAATGCAATGCGGAAAATTCGTTGCATTTTAGTATTTATAGAAAATATACACATCTTACATTTATTCCTTTATTTCCTGTTGGGAAAATTTTAATCGTTGAATGCAATAATTGCAAAGAACCTTTTGATTATGAAGATTTATCTGAAACTGGTCAATTAAAAATTAGATCTGAAAAATTAGATCCTTCTTTATGGACATATTCGGGATCTATAATTATTTTAATAGTTTTCATTTTTTTTCTAAACAACTATTTCAATGCAAAGAATGAAACGGCTATTTTTATAAAAAATCCGGCTGAAGGTGATGTCTATAATTTGAAATTCTCAAATGGTTATTATTCCAATATGAGAATAGACAAAGTAACCACTGATAGTATTTATGCAACTCACAACGATTTTAATGCATACATGTCTTATGAAGTTGATGACTTAAACAAACCCGAAAATTACTCAGACAAAAAGTTTTCGTATTCCAGAAAAGAACTTTTAAAATTATATAAAGACGACGAAATCATAAAAATCTCCAGAAAAAACTTGATTAATAATTAAGTTCTGAGATTTTACATCCAAGAAAAAAACTTAGAATCTTAGTATCTTAGAACCTTAGAACCTTAGAACCTCAAAAAAAATG
Organism: Flavobacterium xizangense; assembly: GCF_054075145.1. Lineage (NCBI taxonomy): Bacteria > Pseudomonadati > Bacteroidota > Flavobacteriia > Flavobacteriales > Flavobacteriaceae > Flavobacterium > Flavobacterium xizangense. The sequence goes on from NZ_JBSIPG010000002.1 coordinate 401,328, forward strand.
CGAAAAGCCATATTCCCGGGATCATTTGACCCAATTACGTTAGGACACGAAGATATCATCAAAAGAGGAATTTCTTTATTTGATGAAATCGTAATTGCTATTGGTGTAAATGCCGAGAAAAAATACATGTTTTCATTAGAAGAAAGAAAACGTTTCATCGAAGAAACCTTTAAAGACGAGCCGAAAATTTCGGTAATAACTTACGAAGGACTGACGATTGATTTGGCAAAAAAAGAAAAAGCCAATTTCATTTTGAGAGGCCTACGCAACCCAGCCGATTTCGAATTCGAAAAAGCAATTGCTCATACAAATAGAAAACTTTCAAAAATCGAAACGGTATTTTTATTGACCGCCGCAAAAACTTCTTTTATCAGTTCAAGTATTGTTCGTGATGTATTAAGAAATGGCGGCGAATATGAAATGTTAGTTCCAGACGCTGTAAGAGTTACGAAATAAGGGAATAAGCAAACTTATTTGCACAGGTAAGATAAATCGTTATTTTTGTTTACCTAACACTTAAAACCTAAATAATGATTTTTTACGGAACCAAAGCTGCAAACATCAAAAATGACCAAGTTTTAAACGTAGATTGCTCACATTGCGATTCGAAAGTTTCCATGAGATACAGCATATTTGAAAAATATGTTCACATCTATTGGATTCCTTTTTTTCCAATCAAAAAATTAATTTTTGCAGAATGTAATTCCTGTAAAAAGACATTTGAAAGACACGAACTTCCAACGCCAACTCAGCAAAAAATCGACCGATCGAAAGGAAAAGTCAACAGTCCCTATTGGATGTTTTCAGGATTGATGATTGTAAGTGCTTTTATTCTTTATGGCTTTTACAGTTCAGTACAAACAACAAAAGATACTGAAAATTTCATTAAAAGCCCAAAAATTGGCGACGTTTATCTTATAAATAGCTCAACTGGATTTTACTCAACAATGCAATTGGATGAAATTTCAAAAGACAGTTTGGTATTGTTAGTCAACAATATGGAAATTGACAACAAAGAGGAAACTGGAAAAATTGATCTGAAAGAAAATTATGTAAACAAAAAAACTATAGCCAAAAGAGAGCTGCAAAAACTTTTCACTGAAAATAAAATTTACGAAGTAGTTAGACACTAACACTTCCAACCATAAATTTGTAAGCGAAGCAAATTATAAGTAATTTCGCATTTTTAAAATAAACAAGAAATAATGAGCATCGAGAGAGAATTAAACAAGCGAAGCGGATCGAAATGTGAACTTTGTGGCGCCGAGGAAAATCTAAAAGTATATCAAGTTTTACCAACTCAAAAAGGCGGACTTGACGAAAGCATTTTAGCTTGTAATACCTGTATTGACCAAATTGAAAACCCTGATAATGTAGATTTAAATCACTGGAGATGTCTAAACGACAGCATGTGGAATGAAAACATTCCGGTTCAGGTTGTAGCCTGGAGAATGCTAAGCCGTATGCGCGCTGCAGGATGGCCTCAGGAATTACTTGACATGATGTATTTAGACGAAGATACGCTGGCATGGGCGCAAGCAACAGGAGAAGGAGAAGATGACGAAAATAAACTGGTTCACCGCGATAGCAACGGCGTTGTTTTACAACACGGAGATTCTGTAGTTTTGATTAAAGATCTTAAAGTAAAAGGCTCTAGCATGGTTGCCAAACAAGGAACTGCTGTTAGAAACATTCGTTTAGATCACGAAAACGCTGAATATATTGAAGGAAAAGTCGATGGTCAGCAAATTGTGATTATCACGCAATACGTAAAGAAGATTTAAAGATTCTAAGGTTCTAAGTTACTAAGATTCTAAGTTTTTTTTTAAAACTCATAATTCATAACTTATAACTCATAACTTTTAAACATAAAAAAAGCTGTTCAGTCGAACAGCTTTTTTTATGTTTAAGTAAATTATTTTTGGAATAATTTATTGATTTGATCTTTTACAAATGGCTCAGAAACGCTGCTTGTTGCTGAAGTAGCTTCTTTGCTTGAAACCATAAACTGAACTGTAGCTTTCTCTGGAATAACACTTCCTGTGTAATGCAACCAGATATAGTTGTTAGGCAATTCTAATTTAATATCATATAATGGGCTTGCAGAAAAACCATTCATGATAATAGAGTAAAGACTTGCGTAATCATTGTTTACATTTTTGAATGAAAATTTTCTCAAAGTTGATGAATCATCATCATTTTGAATACTAGTGTAATACACAGTGTATTCATCTCCAATTTTCTGAATGTAATTGTTATTTACTTTTCCTAATTTTTCAACCGGAACTGTTTCAAGAACTTTAATTTGTGCAAATGAAACGAAACTTAAGAACAAAGTAGCAATGGTAATAATGTTTTTCATAACGTATTTGGGGTTTACAATTTTACTGTAGCAAAAAAACATAGAAATAATGAAAAAATCGCTATCAAATCATTATTTTTTTAACACAAAATTGTAAAACTTAATTTGAATTTTGTAAAATACTGACAAACAATACAATAGAACAAAAATTACTCAACTGTTCTATTTGTCCTCAATCTAGTATTTTTTACTTTTTTCATCTTCTTTCTTTACGACATTACGGGCCACTTCAATTTTAAACTTTTTGCCTTTCATTTTTTCGTCTTTGATATGCTTCAGCAAATCTTTGACTTTATTGTATTTTACAGCTGCAAACGAAACAAAATCTTTTACCTCGATTAATCCTAAATCTTCTTTTTCTAATTTTCCTTTTTGAGAAAAGAAACCAACAATGTCAAATTTATTCAATTTTGTCTTCTTTCCGCCGCTTATGTAAATGGTTTGAAATTGTGGTGGTTTTGGCAACGAAACAATTCCTTCGACATCTAAAACATCCATTTCATAATCAATGTAATCCAGCTGTTTTTCACTTTCGTGAATAATGACATACGCTGTTCCGCTCGCCTGCATACGCGCTGTACGACCATTTCTATGTGTAAATTCGTCTTCTTTTAATGGCAAATGATAATGGATAACGTGGTTCATTTCTGGAATATCCAAACCTCTGGCCGCTAAATCTGTTGTGACCAAATAGCTAATACTTCCGTTTCTAAACTGAATTAAAGCGCGCTCGCGTTCATCCTGATCCATTCCGCCATGATAATAAACCGAATAGATTCCTTTTTCATTCAAAGTATCACTGATACGTTCTGCAGCATCTCTGTGGTTGCAAAAAATAATAGCCGATTCTGATTTTAAAGAACAAATCAAATTGAATAAACTTCCTAATTTATCTTTGGCTGGCGAAACAATCATTTTCATCGACAGATTCGCTTTTTCCTCTTCTTCTGGAATAAAATCCAAAACAGTTGGATTTATAACACGTGTATATTTCGGAATTTCAATATCTGAAGTTGCAGAAACCAAAACTCTTTTATTGACTTTAGGCAACCTTCCAATAATAAAAGACATTTGTTCGTGAAACCCTAACTGAAGCGATTTATCAAACTCGTCTAAAATCAAAGTCTGAATTTTATCTGTCCTGAAAGTTTCTCTGTCAATATGATCTGCAATTCTTCCAGGAGTTCCAATTAATACCGCTGGCGGATTGCTTAAATTTTTGATTTCAGTATCAATTGAATGCCCGCCGTAGCAGATATTTACTTTGTATTGTGTTCCCATTTTCTTCCAAACTTGCTCAATTTGAAGCCCAAGTTCGCGTGATGGAACCAAAATCAAACATTGAACAGAAAGAATTTCAGGCTGCAGCATTTCTAAAACTGGAAGCAAAAAAGCCAATGTCTTTCCTGATCCTGTTGGAGAAAGCAATAAAACATTGTTTTCGTTCAAAATAGCATCTTGCGCCATTTCTTGCATTTCGTTTAGGCTCTCAATCCCTAAATTCGAAAGTATGTTGTTGGAATGGTGTTTTTTATTCATTTTGCAAAAGTAGGGAAAAAAGTTTTGTTTCAAGTTTCAGGTTTTCTTTGTTTCAAGTTATCTAACCGCAAAGCACACAAAGGTTTACGCAAAGTTCGCCAAGTATATGTTCAAAGCCTTGCGAACTTTGCGTTTTTTTAAAGTTTTCTACATAAAAAAACTTTGCGTGCTTTACGGTTAAACTATCCCGCATATCAAACCTGAAACTTGAAACAAAAAAAACTTATATTTGATTCTTATTAAAATTAAACTCATGAAACTTTTTACCGTTCTCCTTTCACTTTTCACCATTACCATTTTCGCTCAAAACAACAAAAAATACGATACGTTTTTCGAAAAAGGAAACGGAAATCAATCGGCTTCTTATCAGGAAACTATAGCTTATTTTAAAATGCTTGCCGCTGATTTTCCAACCATTCAAATGAAAGAAATGGGATTGACCGATTCTGGTGAACCATTGCACATGATAACTTTTAATCCGGACAAAGAATTTGATTTTGATAAAATTCAGAAAACAAAAGCTGTTCTTTTTGTAAATAATGGAATTCACGCCGGAGAACCAGACGGAATCGACGCAACAATGCAGTTTTACAGAGATTTAGCAACCGGAAAAATGAAAGCGCCAAAAAATACCGTTTTGGTTACCATTCCGGTTTATAATATTGGCGGGGCTTTAAACCGCAATTCGACAACACGCGCCAATCAGGACGGACCCGAAATTTATGGTTTTAGAGGAAATGCCAGAAACTACGATTTGAACCGTGATTTAATGAAATCGGATACTCGAAATACCAAAAGTTTTGTAGAAATTTTCCAGAAAATAAATGCCGATGTTTTTATCGATAATCACGTGAGCAACGGTTCTGATTATCAATACAAACTGACCTACATTATGACACAACATAATAAACTCGGAACGGTTTTGGGTGATTTTATGAATAACGAAATGATGCCGGCTTTGGTAAAAGATCTTCAGAACAAGAAAATCGAAACGACGCCTTATGTAGATTCATTTAAAGATACACCAGACAAAGGTTTTGGACAATTTGTTGACAGTCCAAGATATACTACGGGCTATACTTCCCTATTTAATACAATCGGTTTTGTAGTAGAAACACACATGCTGAAAAAATATGCCGAACGTGTAAAAATGACCTATGAATACACGAAATCGACTCTAGATTTTACCGATGCGAATTATCAAAAAATTAAAGATTTAAGAGTAAAGAATTTAGAACAATATCAGCCTAAGAAAAAATACACTTTGCTATGGGAAATGGATAGCACAAAAACCACAAAATTTACTTTTTTAGGCTACGAAGCTGGTTACAAAAAAAGCGAAGCAACAACGGGAGATCGTTTGTATTATGACCGAAGCAAACCGTATAAAAAAGATGTTCCGTATATCAAAGAGTTTAAATCGGTTAAAGAAGTTGTGATTCCTACGGCGTATATAGTTCCGCGAGGTTATTGGAATATTATTGATCTTTTGAAAAACAATACTATTTCGTTCCGTCAACTTAAAAACGATACGATTATAGAAGTTGAAAGCTACAAAATTGCTGATTTTAAAACGGTTCCGTCAGCTTACGAAGGGCATTATGCACATCGAAACACAACCGTAACTTCTAAAATCGTTAAAATGGCTTTCGCAAAAGGTGATTATTATGTTCCAACAAACCAAAAAGGCGTTAAATATATAATTGAAGCTTTTGAACCAGAAGGTGTTGATTCGTTTTTTAATTGGAATTTCTTTGATCCAATTTTACAGCAAAAAGAACATTATTCTGAATATATTTTTGAAGATACTGCAGCACAACTTTTAAAAGATAATCCAGCTTTAAAAGCAGAATTAGAAACCAAAAAACAAAACGATCGCGAATTTGCTAAAAGCTCTGAAGCGCAGTTGGATTGGATTTATAAGCATTCTGTTTATTATGAAAAGGCGCATTTGCAGTATCCTGTTTATAGGGTTTTGTAGATTTTTTTAACGCAAAGGACGCAAGGTTTTTTGATTTTGATTGAGTTTAGAAAACGCTAAGATCGCAAAGCTGAACGTGTAGAACTTTGTCAAAGTTGAATCTCAAAAAAACTTTTTAATTTAAAATTATGACATACAAACTTTTTCTTGATGATATTAGAGATGTAAATATGGTTTACAAGAATCTCACAAACAGCGATTTTGTCATAGTAAGAAATTTTGAGGATTTTAAAACTGTAATTCTAGAAAAAGGATTACCCGATTTAATTAGCTTTGACAATGATTTAGGACTTGATGAAAATGATACTGTCGCCGAAGATGGTTACGCTTGTGCTAAATGGCTGGTTTATGAATCTGGATTTGATTTACAAAATCTAAATTTCAATGTTCATTCAGCTAATCCTGTAGCTTCTCTTCAAATTCAAAGTTTGCTTGATAATTATATTAAACATTTGAAATCACAATAGTGCAGATTTGCAATCTATATCCGATAGCGCGGATTTGCAATCCGTGCCCGAAAAGTGAAGCAATATCAAAACACAAAAACTGATATACTTTGTGGGCACGGATTGCAAATCCGCGCTAACGCTTTGGTTATTTTGATAATAAGAAAAACTTTTATTTATTTTTTTTACGGCTTCCCGTAACTAAATTCAATCCCAACATTCTATATTTGAATTTCAAATATAATTACCAAATTCTAACCTGCTTAACCAAAAATTATGAATAACCAAACCGGCGACACTATTGTTGAGGGAATATTTTACGGATTAAATTATCTGGGAGCGCTTTTTCACTGGCTTGCTTTCTTCGGTAGAAAATCGTTTCAAAAAGTGCTTGAAAGCGGTTTTATTAACGCAATCATTGGATTTACTGTCCTAGTTTTGATTGTTATTTTCTTCAAAAATGAAGTTTTACATTTAATCCTTTACCTAATCAAAAAATACCTAAATCAAAACTAAAAAATGAATCCACAACCTTCAAGAAATTCATCGTCAGAAAACTCATCGTCAGGAAGCCCAAAACCTTTTGCTATTATAGGATTAGTATTTGCTATTATTGCTTTTCTTTTTTCCATGATTCCGTGCATTGGATTTTATGCCGTTGGCCCGAGTTTATTTGCCTTGGCTTTTAGCGGAATTTCATACGCTGGCTTAAAACAAAGAAACGAAAACACTTCGGTTTCGCTTGCAGGTTTGATCGTTGGAGCTGTCGCTATTTCGATTGGCGCTTTCCAATATTATCAATATCAAGACGTTTTTGAAACTAAAGCCGAGATCGAACAATCGCTTAACAATACCGAAAAACATGTTATTGATACGATTCAAAAAAAGGTTTTGGAAAAAGTGGAAGAAAAATTGGAAGAAGAACTGAAAAAAGATTCTATACAGAATGCTAAAAATGATTCTATCAAAACAGATTCTATTTCGAAATAAGGAATATCATTTTTTTAATCTTTTGATATTTGTGGCAATCTTATTTTTGATTTTGTATTTAAAAACCAATATCATCAGCATTAAATGTCCTTATTCTGAAATCGGAATGAAATGCAAAACCTGCGGCCTTACGACTTCATTTAAAAGGATTTTAAATGGTGATTTTTTCAATTTAAACTTTGGCTTTTTATTGCTATTTATTGCTTTTGCATCACAATTGATTTTAAGGCCTGTGACTAGTTTTTTATTGCTTTTTTCAGAAAACGGGAAACTAATCAGGAATATTGATATCCTATTTTCTATCTTTTTATTTGGATGTGCTTATCTTCAAATAATAGTCCAATAACGAAAAACCTGAAGCAAAATAACTATAAAGTGTAGCTCCGCGTGAGGGATAGAAGCTAACTGCCGAAGCAGTGCGGATAGCCCGACAGCATCCCGATAAAAGGGCGAATAAACGCAAAGTGAATTAGCCCTTTTATCGGGATGGTGGCACGCCCAACTATTTAAGCTTCAAATTTTAATCATCAACCACAATGCAACCTTTTCAAGCTTTTTGTACTATAAAATATAACGCAAACAAAAAGTAAAATGAAAAAGCTAATCGCATTATTTACTGTACTCGCAATTGTTTCTTGCTTTATTTATATTGATTTTCTTCTGCAAATAACAATTTAATATTCTCGTATGAGTTTTTAAGCGCTTCTTTGATTTGCTCTGGGTTTAGCCAGGCAACTTTTTCAATTCCTTCTTCAATTTGTCCGTGTGGTGTTCCTTCAAAATCAGACTGCATTTCAAACCAATGCGTGATCTTGAGTTTGTATTTTCCGTTGCGTTTAAATACGTGATAGGTTTTTTGGAGTTTATTTATAATTCGGAGCTGACCTACGCCAGTTTCCTCCTCGACTTCGCGCATTGCTGTTGCTTCTATGTCTTCACCTTTCTCGATTCCGCCTTTTGGGAGGTCCCATTTTCCGTTTCTGAAAATAAATAAAACCTCTCCTTTCTTATTGTACACAAAACCTCCGCCCGCTTTATTCACAGGAATTTTGGCTTTAAGGGTCTTCATGATCTCACTTTCATCTGGATGATAGAGAATAGCTTTTTGAATTTTATTTTGAAAAATTTTTATGATAAGCTGTTCGATATCAATGCTCTCCAACAAGAACAATTGGAAATCTGTTTCTTTCGAGATTTCATTTGTCAAAAAAAGTGGTTTGTCGTTTACAAAAACTTTATACATTTGTATTATGATTTTTAATAAAGATACTGCCGAAAAAACAGCCGAATTGCTTTTGCAAATAAATGCAATTAAATTGAATCCCGAAAATCCTTTTACGTGGGCTTCTGGTTGGAAATCTCCTATTTACTGTGATAATAGGTTAATTCTTTCATTTCCGAGCATCAGAAACTATGTTCGTGATGAATTTGCTAAAAACATTGAAAAACAATTTGGAAAACCTGATGTGATTGCTGGTGTTGCTACTGGAGCGATTGGTGTTGGAATTTTGGTTGCCGAAAGTTTAGGTCTTCCTTTCGTTTACGTGCGCCCGGAACCTAAAAAACACGGAAGACAAAACCAGGTGGAAGGTTTTTTACAAAAAGGACAAAATGTTGTGGTTGTCGAAGATTTGATTAGTACCGGAAAAAGCAGTTTGATGGCTGTTGAAGCTTTAAGAAGCGAAGGCGCTAACATTAAAGGTATGGCTGCAATTTTTACATACGGTTTTGGTGTTGCCGAAGAAAATTTTAAAGAAGCTAATATTGATTTATTCACATTAAGCAACTACGAAAACCTTCTTGATTTAGCCGTTCAAAAACAATATATAACAGAAGACCAACAATCTACCTTACTTGAATGGAACGCAAGTCCATCAACTTGGGGGCAGGAATAAATTTAGATTTTAGATTTTAAAGTCGCTTTGCTCCTTTTGCAATTTATTTAAAGTTTGAGCTTTACGAACTTATATAAAGTCAAAGTAAAATCAAAAAACCTTGCGTCCTTTGCGGTAAAAAAACATTTGCGTTAAAAACAAAAAAAACAAAAAACAATATGAACTTAGAAAGTCCAAAAGTTACAGTTCAGAAATCAGCTCAGGATTTATTCGACCAACTGACTGACGTAAAAAATTTTGAAAAATTAATGCCGGATAACATTGCTAAATTTGAAGTGACTGGCGAAGACGCTTTTATTTTTGGATTGAAAGGTATGCCGGAAATCAAGTTAAAAATGAAAGATAAAGTAGCTCCAAACAAAATTGTTTTAGGTGCTGCGAGCGATAAACTGCCTTTTACTTTGACTTCAAATATTGATAGTATTTCTGATTCAGAAAGTGCTGTTCAGTTATTTTTTGAAGGTGAATTCAATGCGATGATGGCCATGATGATCAAAGGGCCAATCAGCAAGTTTATCGAAACTCTTGCTAACAATATGAATAAACTTTAATAATGGTAAATTATTAATTGTGAATTATAAATGAAATGCCCGACTAAAATCGGGCATTTTTTTTGTTTCATGGAGATTTTGCAGATTAAACAGATTTATTAATTCACAAAGCTAAAAAGCTTAGCATCTTAACCCCTATAGCTATCGGGATAGCATCTTTAAAAAAAAAACACTTCATCTCAAAAAAACTACAGTTCAGAAACAAAAATTATTCTCCGTTGGAATATTGATCGAAGTTTGAATCATCAAACTAAAACAGATCAAAATGGAACCAGCTATTAAGATTTTAATTTACATTCACGCTTTTTTTGGCGGAATTGGACTGATTACAGGAATTGGAAGTATCGTTGTTAAAAAAGGCGGAAAATTGCATAAAAGAATGGGGAAGTCATTTTCCATCGGAATGATTACTAGTTCTTTAATTTCACTGCCAATTTGCTGGATGCCAAAACATCAAAATATCTTTTTATTCCTTATAGGATTATTTACAATCTATTTAGTTATTTCAGGAAATAGAGCTTTGACATTTAAGTTCAAATCAAAAGCAGATTTATTGGATAAAGTAATTTCAGGAACTATGCTTTTCTTTTCTATAATTATGATTTCAATTGGTTTATACAGTCAGCTATACAATATTTCAAACGGAATATTATTCACGTTTTTCGGCGGATTCGGGCTTTTTATGACCCTAAAGGATTTTATCTTTTTCAGGAACTTTTCAGAAACCAATAGAAATTGGCTTTCAAAACATATCGGAAAAATGGTTGGCGCTTTAATCGCTTCAATTACAGCATACATAGTTGCCGGATTAGGAATTGGCAGTTTAATTGCATGGATAATGCCTTCAATTTTAGGTACATTCTACATCATTTACTGGAACAGAAAAATAGAGCCAAAAGCAAAAACAATAATCAACCCAAGTTAAACAGCTTCATTGAGAAAAACCTTAGAATCTTAGCATCTTAGAAACTTAGAACCTTTTTAATAAAGCATTTGAATTTCTTTAATCTCAAATTCTGAAACCGAATCATCTTCAAGCAAAACCTGCAATTTTCCTGTTGATGAAACACCTTGGATAATTCCCATGAAATTTTGTCCAAAATTATCAGAATTAAGATTTTTAAAAGGCATTGGAATACCTTTTCGGAACAATGTATTATAATATTCATTCCAAAAAAAAGATGCTGAGGTTTCCCAGGAATTGATTTTTTCTTTGATTTTTTCAATAATCAATTCAGGTAATATCATTTTATCAAAAGGTTTTCCTAAAATTACGGCCAAAGAAGAGGCATTTGGTAGTTCATCAAAATTAGTCTGATTAACATTCAGCCCCAAGCCAACAACTGACACGATCCTGCCATCACTTTTTATGGTGTTTTCAATTAGTATGCCACCAATTTTTTTATTATATGACATAATGTCGTTTGGCCATTTTATACTTAAATCAGGAATATTTAATGATTTTAGCACTTCAATGACACTTAATGAAACTATTAAACTTAAATTAAAAACCTGTTCGCTGTCAAACACAAAATCCTTTACCAAGGCACTCATAATTAAGTTTTTACCTGATTCCGACTGCCACTTCGACCCCATTTGCCCCTTGCCTTTTGTCTGATTTTCAGCCGTTACCACGGTAAAATTATCCAATTCACCCTTGCTTGATATTGCTTTTAGAAAGTCATTTGTCGAATCTATGGCATCGAGTTTGATTAGTTTCATTCAAGTAATTTAAATTAACTTAATTTAATATTTTGTTAAGGTTCAAAAATAATCACAAATTTTGGTAACTTTACAAATTCATAAAAATAATTCATGGCGAAAAAGACTATTAATAATGATGTTCTATTGGCGAACATAATCAAAGGGATTGAGGAAGTAAAAGGAAATGATATCGATATTCTTGACTTAAGAGAAATTGACACGGCTGTATGCGACTATTTTGTTATTTGCAACGGTAGCTCAAACACCCAAGTTAACGCCATTGTAAACTCAATTCAAAAAACAGTATCTAAAGACTTAAAAGATAAACCCTGGCACGTAGAAGGAACCGATAACGCGGAATGGGTCCTGATGGATTATGTGCATATAGTGGTACATGTTTTCCAAAAACACATTCGTGAATACTATAATATCGAAAGCCTTTGGGGTGACGCCAAAATAACTACAATCGAAAACAAATACTAAAGAAAAAATTTTCTAATGGCTAAAGATAATAATCCAAATCCGAATAAATTTAAAATAAGTCCTTGGTTAATATACACCGCAATACTTTTAGTTTTTTTATTTATAAGTTTTGCAACCGGAGGATCTAACTTAAGCGAACCTGCTCAATTGACTTCTTCTAAATTCAATACGCTTTTAGAGAAAGGACAAATTGAAAAAGTTATCGTTTATAACAAAGCTGAAGCCGAAGTGTATCTTACTGCCGCAGCATTAAAAGACAAAGCAAACGAAAAGGTTTCAAAAGATATTTTTAAAAATCCAAACAAAGGGCCACATTATACTTTAGAAATCGGTAATGATCAAATTTTTCAAACCAAACTTGAGAAAGCTGTTGGTGAAGGAAAACTAAAAGATTTCAATTTTCTTCAGAAAAACAACTGGAGCGATATTTTAATTAGCCTTCTTCCAATTATCATCATTATTGGTGTATGGATTTTCATTATGCGTAAAATGTCTGGCGGAGGCGCTGGCGGAGGCGGACAGATTTTCAATATCGGAAAATCTAAAGCAAAGCTTTTTGACGAAAAAACAGATATCAAAACAACATTTAAAGATGTTGCTGGTTTAGAAGGTGCAAAAGAAGAAATTCAGGAAATCGTTGAATTCCTTAAAAACCCTGAAAAATACACCAATCTTGGAGGAAAAATTCCAAAAGGAGCATTACTGGTAGGGCCTCCGGGAACTGGTAAAACTCTGCTTGCAAAAGCAGTTGCCGGCGAAGCGCAAGTGCCTTTCTTCTCTTTATCAGGTTCTGATTTCGTTGAAATGTTTGTAGGAGTTGGTGCATCTCGTGTACGTGACTTATTCAAACAAGCAAAAGAAAAATCTCCTGCTATCATTTTCATCGACGAAATTGATGCCGTAGGTAGAGCAAGAGGAAAAAGTAATATGTCTGGCGGAAACGACGAGAGAGAAAATACGCTGAACCAATTGTTGACAGAAATGGATGGTTTTGGTACAAACTCAAACGTAATTGTTTTAGCTGCAACAAACAGAGCTGACGTTCTTGATAAAGCATTAATGCGTGCAGGACGTTTTGACAGACAAATTTTTGTTGATTTACCAGACATTCGCGAAAGAGCTGAAATTTTCCAAGTTCACTTGAAACCAATCAAAAAAGTTGAAGGTTTAGATCTTGATTTCTTAGCAAAACAAACTCCCGGATTCTCTGGTGCTGATATCGCAAATGTATGTAACGAAGCTGCATTAATTGCTGCTCGTAATAATAAGGACGCTGTTGACAAACAAGATTTCCTTGACGCCGTTGACAGAATCATTGGAGGTCTTGAAAAGAAAAACAAAATCATTACTCCAGAAGAAAAAAGAGCAATCGCGATTCACGAAGCGGGTCACGCAACTGTAAGTTGGATGTTAGAACACGCTGCTCCTCTTATTAAAGTAACAATTGTTCCGCGTGGACAAAGTTTAGGAGCTGCATGGTACCTTCCAGAAGAAAGACAAATCGTAAGAACAGATCAAATGTTAGACGAAATGTGTGCTACTATGGGCGGAAGAGCTGCTGAAAAAGTAACTTTTGACCGAATTTCGACTGGTGCTTTGAGCGATTTAGAAAAAGTTACACGTCAGGCTCGTGCTATGGTAACGATTTATGGTTTGAATGATAAAATTGGAAATGTTACTTATTACGATTCAACAGGACAAAGCGAATACAATTTCTCTAAACCTTATTCTGACGAAACTGCAAAAGTAATTGACAAAGAGATTTCAGAATTAATTGAAGGCCAATATCAAAGAGCTATTCAAATTCTTGAGGAAAACAAAGACAAATTGAATCAGCTTGCTGATATCTTAATAGAAAAAGAAGTTATTTTTAAAGATGACTTAGAAACAATTTTCGGAAAACGTACTTTTGATAAAAATCTAGAAGAAGTGGTTTCGTAAATTAATTTATAAATATGTAATATTTTTTAAAATCTTAATTCAAAATAGCCTTTTGAATTAAGATTTTTTTATCTTTGAACGTTTTCAATTAACATGTAAAGTATTTCATATAAAAATGAATTTTTTCAAAAAAATATTTGGTTCAAGTGATGCTGCTTCGGATGAAGAAAATGAAAGCGAATACGGAGGGAATCCTATTCAGAACAGTCATTTATCTATAGACGAACAATTCATCTTTAATTTCAAGAAAAATGGCGGTAAATTTTTGTATTGTGAAAACACACAGGAAGTTGCTGAACAATTTGAAAATATTTTAGAAGAAAATGATTGGTTTGAAAATGAAGTTTTGTGTTATGAACCTGCCCTTTTTCATTTATTAGAAGAAAATAAACTACTTTATATTTCACCTAGAAACCCTAAATTTTTATTAGCTTCCTGCGAAAACTTAATTGCCGATGAAGGTTCTATTTTGTTTTCATCAAAACAAATTAGACAGGACAAACCTAATGAACTTCCTGCAAACATTGTAATAATTGCTACTACGAGCCAGATTCTGCCAATGAAAAGTGACGGATTAAGCGCAATTAAACGCAAATACGAAAGAGACTACCCAACCAACATTACCACTATAAAATATTTCGAAAAGGCAAAAGAGGAAGATTTTACTCAATACGGAAGTGTTGCCAAAAATCTTTATTTACTGCTTTTAGAAGATCTTTAAGATGAACGAAACATTGAAGAGAACCATTTCTGGTGCTGTTTATATTGCTTTACTGCTTACCTCTATTCTGTTTTCTACTGAAAGCTTTATTATTCTTTTTGGAATCTTCTTAATTATTACAATTTATGAATTTTGCAATCTTGTAAGTCTTAATAAAGCATTTTCAATTGTCTTTGGAATTCTACTGTATTCAACAGTTTTATTAATTAGTCATTACAACAAACCAACCACTTTATTTCTGGATAAAACTTTTAATTCAGAGTTCGATTTAACTACCAATATTCAGCAGTTAGATTTAGTTTTACTTGCTGTAACAATTGTAGTTTCTATAAAATGTATTTTGTTTTTGTTTTATGATTCAGTTCAAAAAATAAGTACTTCTTCAAAATATTTATATTTATTAGGATACATTACATTACCATTTATTTTTATTGTTAAAATATCATTTGGAACCAATGATTACAATCCAAAAATTATACTTGGACTATTTATCTTGATTTGGACAAATGATACGTTTGCTTATTTGGTCGGAAAATCAATGGGAAAACACAAATTGTTTGAAAGAGTTTCTCCTAAAAAAACGATCGAAGGATTTTTGGGCGGTGCTGTTTTTGCAGCTTTTGCCGGTTACTTGATATCAAAATTATACATTCAGCCTAATCCCGAGTTTAGCAGCAGATCCATTTTAATCTGGACCATAATTGCTGTAATTGTGAGTATTTTTGGTACCATTGGTGATTTAATTGAATCCAAATTCAAAAGAATTGCTGGCGTAAAGGACAGTGGCTCAATAATGCCAGGACACGGAGGCATTCTAGATCGCTTAGATAGTGTTATATTTGTAGCACCAATTATATTTTTATTTTATCAAATTTTATATTATGTTTCATAAAGAAGGAGGACCATCCATTTTATTAGGTACCGTTTTTGCAGTAGCCTTGCTTTTAATAGCTGAAAAGTTCATTGATATTACATGGCTTAGAATGCTAGTTCAAATTTTTGGCGTAGTAGTTTTGATTATTATTTTACAATTCTTTAGAAACCCTAAAAGAATTGCAATTCGCAACAGCGACCATATTCTAGCTCCTGTTGACGGAAAAGTTGTAGTTATTGAAGAAGTTTACGAAGGTGAATTTTTTAAAGATAAACGTTTACAGGTTTCAATCTTTATGTCTCCTATAAACGTACACGTTACGCGTTACGCTATGGACGGAATTATCAAATTCAGCAAATACCATCCTGGGAAATTTTTGGTAGCATGGCACCCAAAAGCGAGCGAGGAAAACGAAAGAACTACAGTTGTAATTGAAAATGACACTTTCGGAGCTGTTCTTTACAGACAAATTGCCGGAGCTTTGGCACGAAGAATTGTAAATTACGCTAAAGAAGGAATGCAGGTTGTTCAGGGAACTGATGCAGGTTTTATTAAATTTGGTTCAAGAGTAGATTTATTTTTACCTTTAGGCACTCCAATTGATGTGGTTTTAGGGCAAAAAGCAATTGGTGGTAAAACAATCATAGCTACAAAAGCTTAATGACTGAAAAAGATTTAGATACACGTTTTTCTGAAGCTGTTGAAGCTGCAATGCACATGACTCAGGCATCATTGCCACAAGATGTGCAGTTAAGACTTTATGCCTATTATAAACAAGCTACTTTTGGAACAGCCGTTTACAATCAATCACAAAATTTTGACCTGAGAGATGCATTCAAAACAAATGCATGGATGCAAATCAGTCATATTTCAATTGATGAAGCAAAAGAAAGTTATATCGAAATCATTAATTCACTAACATCAAAATAAATTAATTATGAAGACAAACATTACTCGTTTTGGCATTTTAGCTTCATTTTTTGTATTATTTTCTTGTAACGACAGTAATAAACTGACTGAAGTTGTCGAAGTTCCTTTACCAACTAAAGAAGAAAAAATTACTATCGGATCTCCTGATGAAGTAACAGTAGCACCTGGATCATTTGGGCTTACTAAATTGCCTTTTTCTTACGATGGATTAGCTCCCGATATTCGTTCTCTTACTTTAGAAACACATTATTCAAAACATTATGTGAGTTATACGAATAACCTAAATAAAGAAATCCTTTCTACCGAGTACGAAAACATGCCGATTGAGGATATCTTAAAAAAGATGGATTTAAGTAATGCCAAACTTCGTCAAAATGCTGGTGGTTATTATAATCACACTATGTATTTTAATTTACTGACGCAAAAAGAGCAAACGCCAAAAGATACACTGGCTGGGTCAATTAATAAAGAATTTGGTTCTTTTAATAATTTAACAAATCAGTTTAAAGGACAGGCTGAAAAGCAATTTGGTTCTGGCTGGGTTTGGCTAATAGTTGACCTATATGGAAAGCTACAAATAACAACAACAGAGAATCAAGATAACCCTTTAATGAAAAATGCGGTGATTCGCGGAACTCCAATTCTAGGAATAGATTTATGGGAACATGCTTATTATCTTGATTACCAAAACAGAAAAGGAAGTTATATTGATGCTTTCTACAAACATATAAATTGGGAAAAAGCAAACGAAAACTACAAAGAAGCTTTAAAAAAAGTTAAAAAAGTATAATTAAAGAGCTGATACTAAAAAAAGTATCAGCTTTTTTTATAACTTAATGTTCTGATTTAAAGAACATGAAAGATATCGCCAATCGATTTATCGAAAATCCGCTGTTGTCTCCTGCAGATATTCCTCCAAGCAGAGAAGGATTAGAAATTACCTGCCTATTGAATCCTGGAGTGTTTCAATTTCAAAATAAAATATGGCTGGCAGTAAGAGTTGCAGAAAGGCCAAAACAAATTGAAACTCTTATATCGTTTCCAATTTTAACTGAAACTGGTGCAATTCAAATTATAGAAATTTTAAAAGATCATCCCGAACTAATTGCCACAGATGCCCGCGTCATCAATTACGAAGGAATTGATTACCTGACAACATTGTCACATATTAGATTATTATGTAGTGATGATGGAAAACATTTCTATGAACCGGAAGATTATCCGCATTTAGTAGGAGAAGGAATTCTGGAAACTTTCGGAATCGAAGATTGTCGTGTTACTTTAATTGAAGGAAAATATTATCTAACTTTTACCTCAGTGTCAGGCAATGGCGTTGGAGTTGGTTTAAGAACTACGACGGATTGGAAAGTTTTTCAAAAACACGGAATGATTTTGCCTCCGCATAATAAAGATTGCGCCATTTTTGAAGAAAAAATAAACGGATTATTTTATGCATTGCATCGTCCTAGCAGCGTTGATATTGGCGGAAATTATATCTGGATCGCCTCTTCACCTGATGGCATTCATTGGGGAAATCATAAATGTATTGTCAAAACGAGAAAAGAACTCTGGGACAGCAAACGTGTTGGTGCCGGTGCAGCTCCTATAAAAACAGAAAAAGGCTGGCTGGAAATTTACCATGGAGCCAATGAACATCATCAATATTGTCTAGGCGCTTTTTTAATGGATCTTAAAAATCCTTCAAAAGTAATTTCAAGAACTGAAGATCCAATTATGTATCCGAAAACAGATTACGAATTAAGTGGATTTTTTGGAAATGTTGTTTTTACAAATGGCCATATTATCGCGCCAGACGGAGATACTCTAACAATTTATTATGGCGCTTCAGATGAATTTGTTTGTGGTGCTCTTTTTTCAATTAAAGAAATAGTATCACTTTTAGTAGAAATATGAAAAAACTGATTTAGAAATTAACTCAATCTAAACCAGTTTTTCATTTAAATTTTTAAATTAATTTACTTCATAAATAAATGATTCTGAAGGTCTTATTTTTACTAGCACTGTACCTTCCCCATTCTTAACCGTAAAATAGGTTTTGCTTTCTGAATATAATTTATCTACAAGTACATAAGAACCGTCTTTCAGTTTCCATTTTGAAATGATATCAGCTGGAATTTTTAATTCGAATTCACTTGTTTTATCTGAGGAAAAATTAGCAACAATAATCAGTTTTTGTTTTTCAGACCAACGAACATAGGAGTAAACCAATTCGTCATAACTATTATTTTGACGATTTATAGATTGTATTTCCTGAAAACTTCCCATTAAAGCCGAACTCTTGATGGAAAAATTTAAAAGTCTTTTGTAAAAATCACGCAAGCTTTTCTCTGAATCAGATAGTTTTCCTCCATCAAATTTTCCGTCGTTCATCCATTTTTGATGATTCGGAACTCCAATATAATCAAAAATTGAAGTTCTGGAACGCTTTCCAAAACCAGCATCCTCATTTCCGGCCTCTCCTACTTCTTGTCCAAAATAAATCATCGTTGGTGAAGTACTAATCGTTGCCGAAACAACCATTAAAGGCTTTCCGCGTTCTGGAGTTCCTGCAAATTCAGGGCTTGCTAAACGCTGTTCATCATGATTATCCAAAAAATGAAGCATATGATGCTCAATATCAGCCATTCCTTTCTGAATATCTGACAAACCATCTGGCGATGATTTTCCTCGAATTACATCTTTTAATTTATCATACGTTTCTACTTTATCATATAAATAATCCATTTTTCCTAAACGAATATAATTTCGATATTCATTCGGATTATAAACTTCAGCCAATAAAAAAGCATTTGGATTTTTCATTTTGATCGCAGAATTCATATAACTCCAAAATTCATACGGTACCATTTCGGCCATATCATAACGAAAACCATCTACACCTTTTGCTGTCCAATACAAAGCAATATCCCTAAATTTTTTCCATGAGCTTGGAACATCTTTATCTTGCCAAAAAGCAAAATGTTCTTTATAGGATTTTTGATCAAATCCTGAAGGGAGTTCAGGAAAATCTTTTGAACCGTCTGGACGAACACCATAATTCACCTTTACTGTTTCGTACCAGTCATTTTGATCTGGTTTAGCTTTTCGGGAACCATTTCCTGTCCATTTTGCCGGATTTTCTGCAAATTTTCCATCAATAAGCCGATTTTTTTCTCCGTTTAAAGGAACATCGTTATCTGGAATTTCAAAAGGAGAATTTGGAATATAATAGAAATTATTATCTCTTTTATATTCAACCGAAACATCATCATCAGCACCAAAATCACACACACCTTCCGGATTGTTTTTCCCTTCATATTTTCTTGCAATATGATTTGGAACAATATCAATAATCAATTTTAAACCTGTTTTATGCGTACGAGCTATTAACGCTTCAAACTCCTGCATTCTGTTTGCTGGATTCTCTGCCAAATCAGGATTTACATTATAATAATCTTTTACTGCGTAAGGAGACCCAGCACGGCCTTTAACCACTTCTGGGTCATCATTTGAAATTCCGAAAGTAGTATAATCATGAACCAAAGCATGGTGAGGAACACCTGTATACCAAATATAGGTTACACCCAAATCTTTAATTTCATGAAGCGCTTTGTCGGTAAAATCATTAAACTTTCCAACACCATTTTCTTCAATTGTTCCCCATGGTTTATTTGTCGTATTTTTATTTCCAAACAAACGTGTAAAAACTTGATAAACTACAACTTTATTAGTTGAAGCATTTTCTTCTTTTGCCGTGCTCATTTTTAAATCTTTTGTTTTGCATGCCGAAAAAAGCATACTTGCTGCCATTCCTGCAACAAAAATTCGTTTATTCATCATATTTTTTATATAATCGGTCTTTTTTGAGATTTCAGAATAAATTCGGCTTCCAAAACCATTTACTAAATTTAGTCTAATTTTTAAAACTGAAATAAAACTGATTTCAAATTATGCTATATTCAGTTCAAAACAGTGAACTACAACGTGAGAGTAGAATGTTTTGTTAATAAATTAAAAAACTCAGAGATACAAAGTGACAAAGTAGCAAAGGCTCTTAAATATCATTAAAAATGCCAAACAAAAATCAATTATAACTTTGCCCCTTTGTGCCTCCCGATCTAAAAATATAAATTAATCCTAATAACAATCTAAGGTTGTAACCTTTTTCATAAATTTGACAAAAATTTAATCAATTGAAGAAATCACTATTTTTCATATCTTTTTGTCTGATGTTCTTAACTGTGCAATTTGGATTTGCGCAGGCATCAAAAAACAAACCAGGAACTAAAAAAATAATTATCGAGAACGCTGACTTTTCTGATGTCAACCAGGAAATAGCGCCAGATGCGGTTTTATTGACTGGAAATGTAAAAATAAATCATGATGGAGTAGTTTTAACTTGCAACAAGGCTTATTTTTTTCAGAAAGAAAATTATTTAAAAGCTTTTGGAAATGTGCAATTGGTACAAGGAGATACTTTATATTTAAACAGTAAATACGCTGAATACAACGGAAATTTCAAAAAAGCTTTTGCGACGGGAGATGCCGTGATGACTTCACCAGATGCAACTTTACAAACTGACACGATTAATTTTGACCGAAATGTTCAGCAGGTTTTTTACAACACCAAAGGAACAATCGTTAATAAAGACAATACTTTAGTAAGCAAATCAGGACGCTATTTTGTAGAGGAAAAAAAGTTTCAGTTTTTGACTGAGGTAACGATTACAAACCCTAAATATGTTATTAAATCCAATCATCTGGATTATTACAGTAACTCTGGACACACTTATTTACTTGGTCCATCGACAATTACAAGTAAAGCCAATTATATTTATACTGAAAAAGGGTTTTATGATACAAAAAAGAACCTCGCTCACTTCCTCCGAAAATCATACATAAAATACGATGACCGACGCATTGAAGGTGATAGTTTGTATTATAATCGAAATACCGAATTTGCATCGGCCACACGGAATGTAAAAATAACAGATTCCATAAATCGCGGTATCGTAAAGGGTCATTATGCCGAAATTTTCAAATTGAAAGATTCAATGTTTGTGACCAAAAGAGCCGTAGCTGTCAATTTTGTTGAAAATGATTCTGTTTATATTCACGGACAAAAGTTAATGGTGACTGGAAAAGAAGGCGAAAGAATTTTGAGAGCATTCAAAAATGTCCGTTTTTATAAAACCGATATGAGCGGTAAATGCGATTCTATTCATTCAAACTCAAAAACGGCATTGACAAAATTGATTGGAAATCCGATATTATGGAGTGGAGAAAGCCAAATAACAGGCGATGTCATGCATTTAATTGGCGACAACAACACAAAAAAAATAGATTCGTTAAAAGTGCTCAATAATACTTTCCTGATTTCTAGAGATACCTTGGGCACCGGATACAATCAAGTAAAAGGACTTAATTTATTTGGAAAATTCAAAGATGGAAAGCTACATAATGTCGATATAGTCAAAAATACCGAGGTTATTTATTATAGCCGAAATGAACAAAATGAGCTTGTCGGAATTGATAAAAGTGTAAGCAGTAAAATCAATCTGATTTTAGAAGATAATCAAATTGAAACGTTGACACTGTTTAATAATGTAGATGGTGATTTATATCCAGAGGCCGACTTACCCGAAAATGCTCGTAAACTAAGAGGAATGCGTTGGCGTGGTGATGAACGTATTAAATCTAAAGACGATATTTTTACCGCTGAAGATAATGAATTGAATGACAAATTAATTCAAGAAGGAAAAGATCAGGAAGAAAAGGATAAAAATGTCCCAATGAAAGTCAGGAAAGAGACTTTGAATTATGACAAGAAAAAACCGACTGTGAAGACAGAAGCAAAACCTAAGAAAAAGTAGTTTTCAGTCGCAGTTGTCAGTTTACAAAATTAACTTAAGCCTAAAACTAAAACCTTAGAACCTTAGTACCTTTGCTACTTAGCACCTTAAAAAAATGAATTCAGATTTTATAAAATATCAGGCACAAACTTCTCCTTATCCTTTAGGAATGGAAGTTTCTCACGCCATTGGCTCTTATATTTACGACACAAACGATAAAAAATATTTAGATTTTGTTGCAGGTGTTTCTGCCTGTACACTGGGACATCAGCATCCGCGTGTAAATCAAGCGATAAAAGACCAGTTGGATAAATATTCGCACGTAATGGTTTATGGCGAATATTCGCAAAGCCCTGCTGTACAATATTGTAAATTAATGGCTTCACTCCTTCCTGAATCGTTAAATAAAACGTATTTGGTAAATTCAGGCACAGAAGCTATCGAAGGAGCCTTAAAATTAGCAAAAAGAACCACAGGACGCAGTCAATTGATTTCTTGTCATAATGCTTATCACGGAAACACAATGGGTTCAATGAGCGTTATGGGATTTGAAGAACGCAAACAAGCCTTTAGACCTTTATTACCAGATGTTGATTTTGTAACCTTCAACAATGAAGAAGATTTACAAAAAATAACCACTAGAACGGCAGCAATTCTTTTAGAAACTATCCAAGGGGGTGCTGGCTTTATTCAGCCTCATGATAATTATCTGCAAAAAGTCCGCAAACGCTGTGATGAAGTTGGCGCGCTAATGATTGTAGACGAAATTCAGCCTGGTTTTGGAAGAACAGGAAAACTTTTTGGTTTTCAAAACTATGATGTTGTTCCGGATATTGTCGTGATGGGAAAAGGTATGGGTGGCGGAATGCCAGTTGGTGCATTTACAGCATCGGCAGAAAAAATGGATCTTCTAACTGAAAATCCTAAACTCGGTCATATTACTACTTTTGGAGGTCATCCTGTCATTGCGTCAGCTTGTTTAGCCACTTTGCAGGAATTAACTGAAACAAATTTAATGGCAGAAACGCTGGAGAAGGAAAAACTGTTCAGATCACTTTTGGTACATCCTTTGATTACTGAAGTAAGAGGAAAAGGATTAATGTTGGCAGCTATGACAGAATCGGCTGAAATTACCAACGAAGTCATTTTAAATTGTCAGGACAAAGGACTGATTTTATTTTGGCTTTTATTCGAAGGATGTGCGATTAGAATTACACCTCCTTTAACTATTTCAGAAGATGAAATCAGAGAAGGCTGTTCAATAATACTGGCAGTTATGGACGAAATCTTAAAAAGGAATAACAAATAAAATTTTATTCATTTTTTTGCTTTCGTTAATCGGCACAGAATATTAAACAACAGATTTACAATCTATTAAAATTCAGATTGTAATCTAAAAAATAATTAAAACGAAGCTAATCCCTTAAGAACAAAGGAGATTTCTTCCCAAAATAGAATAAAAAACACCATATTTTGTTAATTAAATTGTTCAAAACAATTAATTCTCTTTCCTTACAACAATTATATGGTTGCCTAAATTTATAACAGGCTAATTTCAAATACAGAAAGTATGCAATTAAGCAACGAAGAAGAAGATTATAACCTATCCCTATCTAAATTTGAGTCGATGTTAAAAACTAACAAAGTACTCTTTTTTGATTCTGAAGAATTCGAAGAAATAATTCTTCATTATTTAGACATAGGTAAGGCTAATTTAGCAAAAAAGGCCTTGAAACTTGCATTAGATCAGCATCCAAAATCTACAGGCTTAAAATTAGTACAAGTAGAAATGCTGGTTTACGACGATAAACTCGACATCGCTGAGAAGCTTTTAAACGAGTTGTATGCAATTGAACCCAACAACGAGGAAATTTATATCCAGAAAGCAAATATTTGTTCTAAAAGAGATCAACACGAAAAAGCTGTAGAATTACTTAAAATTGCCTTGCAATATACAGATGACTACGCTGATGTGTACAACTTGATTGGAATGGAATATCTTTTTATGGATAATCTTGAGATGGCTAAAGATAGCTTCATCAAATGTCTTGAAGAAGACTTAGAAGATCAGTCAGCTTTATACAACGTAGTTTACTGTTTTGAATTTTTAGATCAAAATCAGGAAGCTATCGTTTATCTTAACGAATACATAAACAGAAATCCGTATAGCGAAATTGCCTGGCATCAGCTGGGACGTCTGCATTATGGTGTAAAAGAATACGAGGCTGCCATTCGGGCTTTTGATTATGCAACACTGATTGATGATGAATTTTTGGGTGCATTTATGGAAAAAGCAAAAGCTTATGAGCGCCTTAAAAAATACAATGAAGCAATTGAAAGCTACAATCGTACAATCGAGCTGGATGACGCAACTTCATACGCATTATTGCGCATCGGAAAATGTTATGAAAAACTTGGAAATGCTATAAAAGCACTTCAATATTATAATCAGACCGTTCATGAAGATCCGCTTTTAGACAAAGGATGGATTGCCATTACCGATTTTTATGTTCGTCAAAAAAACTTTCAAAAAGCCTTATTTTTTGTCAACAAAGCATTGGCAATCGATAATCAAAATCGTTTGTATTGGAAACGCTACGCAACGATTAACAAACAAATGAACTTTTTTGAAGAAGCTGAATTTGGATACAGAAAAGCCGTAGAATTTGGAGATTATGCTTTAGATACTTGGTTGTTTTGGGTGGATATTCTTCAGTTTTTAGGTGAATTTGAAAGCGCTATTCAGACCTTATTGCAGGCGTGTGAATATTTTCCTGAAGAAAACGAAATCGAATATCGTTTGGCAGGACTGTATTTCATGATTCAGGACAATACAAAAGCAAAATTTCATTTAAGCAATGGCTTGCGATTAAACTTTGATAATTATATCTTGATCGAAGATTTGTTTCCGGTTGTCTGGTCGAAAAAAATGGTTAAAAATTATATTGAAAAACATAAGAAATAGGAATGATTGATACTTTAAAAAGACGTTTCGGTTTATTAGGCCGCAATATAAGCTACTCTTTCTCAAAAGGATATTTTACTGAAAAATTCAATAATGAAGTTTTTGCCGGAAATACCTATGAAAATTTCGACATTTCTGAAATCAGCCATTTCAAGGGTTTGCTCAAAAACAATCCTGATTTGAAAGGCTTAAATGTCACCATTCCATACAAAGAGCAAGTTATTCCCTTTTTAGACAAACTTTCAACAAAAGCAAAACTGATTGGTGCAGTAAATACAATTAAATTTACTAAAAAAGGAAAATTAAAAGGCTACAATACAGATTATTACGGTTTTAAAAAATCATTAAAGCCTCTCTTGGAGCCTCATCATAAAAAAGCATTAATTCTTGGAACAGGAGGAGCTTCAAAAGGTGTAGCTTTTGCCCTTGATGAGCTTGGTATTCCTTATACTTTTGTTTCTAGAGAAGCCAAAGAAAATATCATCGATTACGATTTAATCAATGCCACTACTTTTGATAATTTTCAAATCATAATCAACTGTACGCCTGTGGGAACAACTCCAAACATTGAAGCTTGTCCTGATTTGCCTTATGAATTCTTTACAGACAAGCATATTGCTTATGATTTGATCTATAATCCAGCTGAAACTCAGTTCTTGAAAAATGCTAAAGAAAAAGGTGCAATTATAAAAAATGGCTATGATATGTTAATTTTTCAAGCAGAAAAAGCCTGGAAAATCTGGAATAAATAAAAAAATGCTGACTATCAAAATGTTAAAGTAATTTTTGTAACTTAGTCTACTCATTTGTAGATAGTTATGAAGAAAAAATTACTTTACATTTTCCTGTTTTTTCTGTTCTCATTTGCTGTCAAAGCACAAGATGAAGATATTAACAGAAAGGATGGTCCATTTAATGAACCGCGTTTTAATTATTTCTTAAAAACTATTTTACTTTTTAATGAATATTTAGATACAAAAAACGGTTCCTTCAATACTACTAATTTACGTGTCCTACACCCTATTGGAAACAAATCCTGGAATCTTCGATTTGACCTTCCTTTAATTTCAACTAATTCAAATTCAATCAACCAAACCGGCCTTGGTGATGTTGGTGCAGGAATTAGTTACATTCCCTATTTCAAGAAAAATGAAGGTTTTGCTGTTAGAACAAGAGTAACAGCAAACTCAGCTACTGATCCAAGTTTTGGAAGCGGAAAATGGGTTGTTATTCCAGCTCTTTTTTATGCCCGATATTTTAAACAAAGAAAATTTTTATGGATTTCTGACGTAGAACATTCCCAAAGTTTTGCAGGTTCAAACAACCGAAGTGATGTTAGTGTAACAGTCCTCGAAAATAATTTTTTATGGTTCTTTGGCAAAAACTGGATTGCAACAGATGTAGCATTTCGATACAATTACGTTCTTGACGGTTTTCAAAATAATGCCTTTGTTGAATTTGGGCGAAAAATCACACCAACTAATCTTGCATATATACACCCAAGTGCAGCATTTGGAGATGATAAATCTTACAATTTTGGTATAGAAATGGGATTATTAATTTTGTTTTAGTTTAAAATCTATAATAAATTTAGACCTATAACATCATTTTTGATTCCTTTTTCCAAAAAATTATAACAAATTCAAATTTATACTTCATTCAAAGAAAAAGCAAAATTTAAGATATCATACTTACAAAACGGAACAAAGAATAAGAATTTCATCGTAAAATAAAGCATAAACAAGCGATTTATTTTGTATTTAGAAACACCTTTACTATCTTTCGCACTGTTTAAAGTACAAACCTTATACATTTAAAATGTTAGAAGAAAAGAATGATAACCTGCAAGAAGCAGACGGAAAATTAGGAATCGACACTACTGATTCTATTCAAGAGAACGCAATTGAAGAAACATTGGGTACGGAAGAGGCTACTGAAAATTCAGTTTCGGAAACAGAAACTAAAACAGAAGAAAAAACGACCGAAGATGATCACCAAGATGCGTTAGATGCCATCACAAATTCTAATGCAGAAGAAGGTGAAGATGAAACGCTAAAAGAGCGTCATGATATTCCTATGCAGGATTATGATACTTTTTCATTAGATGCACTTGTTGATGAGCTAAAAAAACTGATTCAGACAGATAAAGTGATGTCTGTTAAAGATCATATTGAAGAAATTAAAAAATCATTTTTGCTACAATACAATCATTTAATTGAAGAGAAAAAAGAGGAATTCAATGCTTCAAAGCAAGATCCAAATGAAGAATTTGAATATCATTCTCCTTTAAAATCTAAATTTGATGAATATTATAATGTTTTTAGAGAAAAAAGAAATGCTCATTTTAAACATTTACAAACTAATTTAAAAGCAAATTTAGAAAACAGACTTGCGATTGTTGAAGAACTCAAAGAACTTATAAATCCGCAGGAAAACATCAAAGATACTCTTAAGCACTTTAATGAACTTAGGGAAAGATGGAAAAATGCCGGAGCAATTCCAAAAGATAAATATAATCATGTTTGGAATAATTACCATTTTCACGTAGAAAATTTCTATGATTATCTGCATTTAGACCGTGAAGCGAGAGATTTGGATTTCAAATACAATTTGGAACAAAAGCAAAAAATTATCACACGCGTTGAAGAATTAGCCAACGAAACTGATATCAACAAAGCATTTCGTGAATTGCAGGATTTACACAGAATCTGGAAAGAAGATATTGGTCCTGTTTCAAAAGAACACCGCGATGTTATTTGGAACAAATTCAGTGAACTGACTAAAAAAATTCATGACAAAAGAGAAGTATTGTTTGAAAGCCAAAGAGCAAACGAACTACAAAATCTTGAAGTGAAGAAAGAAATAATAGGCAAAATTGAAGTTTTAGGAACTGAAAAAGTCAATTCTCATTCGCAATGGCTTGTGCAGATTCAAAAAGTTGAAGCGCTGAGAAATGATTTTTTTGCAGCTGGAAAAGTACCTTCGGATGTAAATGAAGAAACCTGGGCAGCTTTTAAAACTGCTGTTAGAAATTTCAATGCATTTAAAAATTCGTTTTACAAAGACATTAAAAAAGATCAAAACGATAATTTAAATAAAAAAATGGCTTTGGTTGCAAAAGCCAAAGAATTACAAGAAAGTACTGATTTTGGCAGCACTACTCCGATCATGAAACAAATTCAGGAAGAGTGGAAACAAATTGGTCACGTTCCTAAAAAATATTCAGATAAAATCTGGAAAGAATTTAAAGATGCCTGCAACCATTATTTTGACAAATTAAAAGAACATAAATCTGAAGAAAATCAGGATGAAGTTGCGGCTTTTGACAATAAAAAGGCTTATTTAGACATTTTAAGAGCATACCAACTTACTGGCGATCACAAAACAGATTTAGATGCCATTAAACAACATATTGAAATCTGGAAAGGTTACGGAAAAGTACCTTTTTCAAGACGTCATATTGAAGGAAAATTCAATAAAATCCTTGATGCGCTTTTTGAAAAATTAAGCCTAAGCAAAAAAGAAAGCGAGATGATGCGTTTTTCTAATCGTATAGATTCTCTTTCTGACAGCAATGATACACGCAAATTAGATAATGAGAAGATTTTTATAATGCGTAAAATCGAAGAAGTTCAAAATGAAATTTTTCAATTAGAAAACAACATTCAGTTCTTTACGAATACTAAAAACGCTAAAAAAGAAAACTCAATTGTTCTTGAAGTACGCAAAAACATAGCAATCCATAAAGAAAGCCTTGAAGTATGGAAAGACAAATTGAAACAATTACGTAATTTAAATCAGGAATAAAGCCAGATTTAATCAAATAAAAAAAGGTGTAATGAAAATATTCATTACGCCTTTTTTATTGCCCTGGAATTTATGATAACAAATTGATAAAACAACACTTCAAAATATTGCTTATATTTGATACAATCGTAACAACTGACAATCAATATTTTAAATACAATTATTAATTTAAAAATCTTAGAAATGAAATTTACAAGAAAAGCACACGCCAATTGGCAGGGAACCGGCATGGAAGGAAAAGGAACAATAAGCACCCAAAGCACAACTTTAGATAATGCACAATTATCATTTAAAACAAGATTTGCTGATGGTGTGGGAACAAATCCAGAAGAACTTGTTGCTGCAGCACATTCCGGCTGTTTTACGATGCAATTAAGTTTTTTACTGAATGAAGCAGGTTTTACCGCTGATAATTTAACTACAGAAGCGACAGTAACTTTTGAAGACGGAACGATAACCTTAATCCACTTGGAGCTAAAAGGAAAAGTTCCATCCATTTCATCAGAAGAATTTAATGCCACAGCTGCAAAAGCAAAGGAAATTTGTCCAATCTCCAAGCTTTTAAATACAACAATAACATTGAATGCAACTTTAGTAAGTTAAATAAAACTTTAACGCATAAAAAAACCATCGACTTAGGTCGATGGTTTTTTTTATAAATTCAGGATTCTTGTTATCCTTTAGCTTTCAAAGCTTTAGCTTCAGCTGTCATTTCTAGAGCGCTGTAAACTCCTAATAACGTCTTTTTAACATCATCATTTTGAGGATCTAATTCGTTTGCTTTTTTAAGGTAAGGAATTACGCTTTTGAAAACACCTTCTCTTTGTGCTTTTAATACATCGTAACGCTTCATATCTTTAGCTGATGTACCTAATTTATTCATTTCATCAATGATTGGTTTTTCAGCCTCTAATTTTAATGCCGCAAGGTTTATATAAGCATTTACATAATCAGGTTTGATTTCAATAGCTTTAGCATAATATTTCTCAGCATCAGCTGGATTTTTAGCATTAGCACTGATAACTCCTAAATTAAAAATTAAATCAGCGTTGTTAGGATCTTTCTCTAAAGCTTCATTAACCAATTTTTTGTATGTATCAAAATCCTTAGTTTCAAGATATAAGTTAGCCTCTGTAAGAATCAAAGAAGTATCTTCTGGATTTGTTTTTCTTGCATCAGCAATTGCTTTTTTAGCCTCTTCAGTTTTTCCTTTTTGAACTAAAATCAAAGCTAAGTTTTTGTAGATTTCTCCTCTTTTAGAAGGAACTGCTTCTGTTTTAGGCTTTTCGTGAGTTCCTAATTTTACAGCTAAATCTCTATCTTTTGCATTAGCAAAACCATCTTCACTTCCTGAAATCTTATTTACTGCAGTATAAAGAGTTCCTTTTCCTGAGTAGTTTAGTTTTTTCAATTCTTCGTACATTGGCAAGGCAGTATCGTAATCCTGAGCATTTACCGCTGTAGAAGCAGCATAATACAAATTGATTGTATCTTTTTTATCCAATTGATAAGCATCATACAATTTTTTTGCGCTTTCATTGTGTTTACTAGCCTGAGAGTCAGCAATAGCTGAATTGATTAATTTTCCTTTAATCTCAGTAATTGAAGCAGCAGCCTGAGTTGAATACTTTTGTTTTCCAGAAGTTTTTTCAACATCAATTAATGTTTTATAGCTTTCAGCAGCAGCAGACAAATTTTTACCTTCTTCTACTTTTTTATTCGCTAAATCCAAATAAGCATTTCCTTTAACAAAATAGTATTGAGCCTGCTCAACATCTTTAGCATTTGTTACTAAATTTTCAGCATCTTTTAATATTGCAATTGCTCCTTGAGCATCTCCGCTTTTTAAAGCTTTCTCAGCATTTTTGATTTGATCTTTCTGAGCAAAAGTTGCTGCTGAAATCAATAACGCTGAAGCAAGTAATAGATATTTACTTTTCATAATATTCAATTTGTATATTTAATTTTAATTTTTCTTTTTTATTATTCTTCAGATTCCTCCTCATCAGATTCTTCTTCGTCCTCCACTACATCATCAGCGTCATCATCGTCATCTGCTGTTCCGTCATCCTCAAGAACTTCATCAAGATCTGGCTTAACTCTTTCTATTGCAGACTCAACAATATTTCCATCTTCATCAACAACAACTTCTTCAGCCTCGTCTTTCATTACTTTAGTTACAGCGGCAATAGAATCTTTTCCTTTCAGGTTAATCAATCTGACACCCTGAGTTGCGCGACCCATTACACGTAAATCCTCAATCGCCATTCTGATTGTCAATCCTGATTTATTAATAATCATTAAATCATCAGAATCTGTTACTGCATTGATTGAGATTAATTTTCCAGTTTTTTCTGTGATATTAAGCGTTTTAACACCTTTACCTCCACGGTTTGTAATTCTGTAAACATCTTCACCATCGTCGTCAACTAATTTTGTACGTTTTCCGTAACCATTTTCAGTTACAACTAAAATTTGTGATTCAGAAATATCATTTTTATCAACTGTCACCATTCCGATTACTTCATCCGTTTCATCTTTCAGTGTAATTCCACGAACTCCAGAAGCTGTTCTTCCCATCGGACGTGTTTTAGTTTCTTCAAAACGAACCAATTTACCAGATTTAACAGCTAAGATAATTTGGCTTTCTCCGTTTGTTAACTGAGCACCAAGTAACTCATCACCTTCCTTAATGGTAATAGCCGCTACACCATTCACACGAGGTTTAGAATATTTCTCTAAAGAAGTTTTCTTAACCTGACCTTGTTTTGTCACCATTACAAGGTTATGTGTATTGATATAATCTTTGTCTTTTAAATCTTGTGTACAAATGAAAGCTTTTACTTTATCATCGCTTTCAATATTCACCAAGTTTTGAATTGCTCTACCTTTTGCTGTTTTGCTTCCTTCCGGAATTTCGTAAACACGCATCCAGAAACATTTTCCTTTTTGCGTAAAGAACATCATATACTGGTGGTTAGTTGCCACGAACATATGCTCAAGGAAGTCCTGATCTCTTGTTCCTGCGCTTTTTTGCCCAACTCCTCCTCTATTCTGCGTTTTGTACTCAGTAAGGTTTGTACGTTTGATATAACCTGCGTGTGAAATTGTAATTACTACATTTTCATCGGCAATTAAATCTTCGATACTTACATCTCCACCAGAATATTCAATTTGAGAACGACGCTCATCACCGTATTTATCACGAATTTCGATTAATTCCTCTTTGATCAAATTTGTTCTTAAATTAACGTCCGCTAATAAAGCTTTCAAATGCTCAATTAATTTCATTAATTCGTCAAACTCGGCTCTTAATTTATCCTGCTCCAGTCCAGTTAACTGACGAAGACGCATTTCAACAATAGCACGAGCCTGAATATCAGACAATTTAAATCTTTCAATTAATTTCTCTCTTGCTTCATCTGTATTTTTAGACCCTCTGATTAACGCTATTACTTCATCAATATTATCAGAAGCAATAATTAATCCTTCTAAAATATGAGCTCTTTCTTCCGCTTTGCGTAATTCAAATTGTGTTCTTCTAACTACAACATCATGACGGTGCTCAATAAAATAATGAATCATATCTTTCAGATTCAATAATTGAGGACGCCCTTTAACCAATGCAATATTATTTACACTGAAAGAAGATTGCAATTGAGTGTATTTATATAAGGTATTTAAAACTACGTTTGGTGTAGCATCACGTTTTAAGATATAAACGATACGCATACCATTTCTATCCGATTCATCACGGATATTGGCAATACCTTCTATTTTTTTCTCGTTAACCAAATCAGCTGTACGCTTGATCATTTCGGCTTTGTTAACCTGATAAGGAATTTCAGTAACAATGATACATTCTCTTCCGTCAACTTCTTCAAAACCAACTTTAGCACGCATTACAATACGACCTCTACCTGTTTTGAAAGCTTCACGAACACCTTCGTATCCATATATTACACCTCCAGTTGGAAAATCTGGAGCTTTTACATGTGTAATTAATTCATCAATTTCGATATCGTTATTATCAAGATAAGCTAATGTACCGTTGATAACCTCTGTTAAATTGTGTGGAGGCATATTTGTAGCCATACCAACTGCAATACCAGTTGCTCCGTTTACTAATAAAGTAGGAACTCTTGTAGGCATTACTTTTGGCTCGTATAAAGTATCGTCAAAGTTCAATTGAAAATCAACTGTCTCTTTTTCGATATCTGCCATAATATCTTCTGAAATTTTGCGCATTCTGGCCTCAGTATAACGCATTGCAGCAGGACTATCTCCATCGACAGACCCAAAGTTACCCTGACCATCAACTAATAAATAACGCATACTCCATTCCTGAGCCATACGAACCATCGCATCATAAACTGAAGTATCTCCGTGTGGGTGATACTTACCCAGAACCTCTCCTACGATTCTTGCAGATTTTTTGTGGGCAGATCTTGAAGTTACACCTAAATCATACATTCCGTAAAGAACTCTTCGGTGCACTGGTTTTAAGCCATCTCTAACATCCGGAAGTGCTCTCGATACAATTACTGACATCGAATAATCGATGTAAGCTGATTTCATTTCATCCTCAATGTTAATAGGAATTAACTTTTCTCCTTCAGACATAAGTTGTTATGTTTAAATAATTATATTAGTTTCAAAGCGTGCCAAGATACGTTTTTTTGAAATTTTTTCAGCTATTTCCTTACACTTATTTCAATGATTTATTAACAACTTTATTTTCGCTTTTAGTTAATAAATTAAGCGTTTTTTAACTCTTTTATTGTTATTTTTTTTGTCAATTAGCTGACAGCAGATCTCAATAGGTATGATTTTTGTTTTTCAACCAGTAAATAATTAAATTTACATTACGAATTCTATATTATGGATGATAATTTTTCACCAAGAGTAAAAGATGTTATTACATACAGTAAGGAAGAAGCTCTGCGTCTGGGGCACGACTTTATTGGTACTGAACATCTAATGCTAGGCATTTTAAGAGATGGTAACGGAAAAGCTATTCATATACTTAATAACCTAGCAGTTGATTTAGATCATTTACGCAGGAAAGTAGAAATACTGAGTCCAGCCAATCACAGCATTGAGATAAACACTGAAAAGAAAAACCTTCATCTTACGCGCCAGGCTGAAAGAGCCCTTAAGACGACATTTCTTGAAGCAAAAGTATTTCAAAGCTCGTCGATTAGCACGGCGCACCTGCTTTTATGCATCTTACGAAACGAAAACGATCCAACAACCAAGCTATTGAATAAACTAAAAATAGATTATGACATAGCTAAAGAACAATATCTAAACATGACGCCAAACGAAGAAGAATTTTTAGAAAACTTGCCAAGAAATGAGTCATACAATGACGATTCAGGACAAGATGACAGTCTTAAAGAAAGTAGTTTTAATAATCCCGCCAATAAGTCAAACAAAAAATCTAAGACTCCGGTGTTAGATAATTTTGGGAGAGATTTAACAGAAATGGCCGAGGAGGGAAAACTGGATCCTGTTGTAGGACGCGAAAAAGAAATTGAACGCGTTTCTCAAATTTTAAGCCGAAGAAAAAAGAACAATCCACTCCTTATTGGAGAACCTGGAGTTGGTAAATCTGCTATTGCAGAAGGACTCGCTTTGCGTATCATCCAGAAGAAAGTATCTCGCATTCTTTTCCACAAACGTGTCGTAACTCTTGATTTGGCCAGCTTAGTTGCCGGAACAAAATACAGAGGACAATTCGAGGAAAGGATGAAAGCCGTAATGAACGAGCTTGAGAAAAATGATGACATCATTCTTTTCATTGACGAAATTCACACTATTGTAGGTGCTGGAGGAGCAACAGGTTCGCTTGACGCTTCAAACATGTTCAAACCTGCTTTAGCAAGAGGCGAAATTCAATGTATTGGTGCTACTACTCTTGATGAGTACAGACAATATATTGAAAAAGACGGCGCCTTGGAAAGACGTTTTCAAAAAGTAATTGTAGAACCAACTTCTGTTGAAGAAACAATCGCTATTTTGAACAATGTAAAAGACAAGTACGAAGATCACCACAATGTAACGTATACTCAAGAAGCAATTGAGGCTTGTGTTAAGTTAACAAACAGATATATGTCTGAACGTTTCTTACCAGACAAAGCGATCGATGCAATGGATGAGGCCGGATCACGTGTTCACATCACTAATATTGATGTTCCAAAACAAATTTTAGATCTGGAACGTCAGTTAGAAGAAGTTCGCGAAATGAAGAATATGGTAGTTAAAAAACAAAAATATGAAGAGGCTGCCAAACTTCGTGATGACGAAAAACGCATTGAAAAAGATCTAGCCGTTGCTCAGGAACAATGGGAAGAAGACTCTAAAAACAACAGAATTGAAGTTACTGAAGATAATGTAGCAGATGTTGTTTCAATGATGACTGGAATTCCTGTAAACAGAATTGCACAAACAGAAAGCAACAAATTAGCCAAATTACCTGAATTAATTCAAAATAAAGTAATTGGTCAAAACGAAGCGGTTCTTAAAATCGCACGTTCTATTCAGCGTAACAGAGCCGGACTTAAAGATCCGAACAAACCAATTGGTTCATTTATTTTCTTAGGTCAGACTGGTGTTGGTAAGACGCAACTAGCTAAAGTTTTAGCAAAAGAATTATTTGATTCTGAAGATGCATTAGTTCGCATTGACATGAGTGAATACATGGAGAAATTTGCGATTTCTCGTTTAGTTGGAGCACCTCCGGGATACGTTGGATACGAAGAAGGTGGTCAATTAACTGAAAAAGTTCGCAGAAAACCCTATTGTGTTGTTCTTTTAGATGAGATCGAAAAAGCGCATCCAGATGTATTCAATATGATGCTTCAGGTTTTAGATGATGGCTATTTAACAGATAGTTTAGGTCGTAAAATCGACTTTAAAAACACTATCATCATCATGACATCTAACGTTGGAGCGCGTCAATTGAAAGACTTTGGACAAGGTGTTGGTTTTGGTACTGCGGCAAGAACAGCTCAGGCTGATGAAAACTCAAAAAGCATTATCGAAAATGCATTGAAAAAAACTTTTGCTCCAGAATTCTTAAACAGAATTGATGACGTAATTGTATTTAATGCATTAGAAAAAGCGGATATCGATTTGATTATCGAAATCGAATTGAAAAAACTTTATTCTCGTATCGCTGAGCTTGGATACAAATTAAGCTTGACAGACAAAGCAAAAGCATTTATTGCTGAAAAAGGTTTTGATAAGCAATTTGGAGCACGACCATTGAAAAGAGCGATTCAGAAATACGTTGAAGATTTGTTAGCCGAAGAAATCATCACTTCAAAAATACATTCTGGTGATGAAATCATGATGGATTTAAAAGATGATTCACAAGAATTATCGGTAGAAATTCACAAAGCTGAAGAGCCAACAAATCAATAAATTAGTTAAAATTTATAACACAAATAACTTACCCGTTACGTTTTCATAACATAACGGGTATTTTTTTTTTGTAAAAATCACTATCTTTAGTAAAAGCAAATAGCTACTTTTGAATTTAAATTCTATAATAAAATTAACGTATGCTTCAACAAAAAGTCATTTTAGGCAGCGAAGAATGGTGCTCATTTCCAGAACTCGGAATCCCAACGATTAAAGCTCGTGTCGATTCTGGTGCCAAAACTTCGGCAATGCACGCTATCAACATAGCTCCTTTTATAAAAAATGATGCCAATTGGGTAAAATTTGACATTAATCCAATTCAGAATAACATCAAAACCATCATCCATTGTGAAGCACCACTGGTTGACAAAAGAATCGTAAAAAGCTCAAGTGGTTTTAGAGAACATCGATATGTTATCCAAACCAGTTTAAAAATTGGCGATGCAAAATGGCCAATCGAAATGACTTTAACCAATCGAGATTCGATGGGTTTTCGCATGCTTTTAGGACGTGAAGCGATGAGCGGAAGAGTTTTGGTCGATCCAGAACAAAAATACCTCTTGGGGCAGCCTACAGCCGAATCTTTAAAAGAATTATATCAAAACTCAGAAAAAGCAAGTTCTGGTTTACGAATTGGGCTTTTGGCCAGCAATCCAGAATTATACAGTAATAAAAGAATCATGGAAGCCGGCGAAATGCGCGGTCATGAAATGCATTTTTTGAACATCAAAGAATGTTATATGAAACTGGACGCCAAAACTCCGGAAATTCATTACAGAGGCGGAAAAATATTAAATCAGTTTGACGCAATCATTCCTAGAATAAGACCAAGCATCACTTTTTATGGCTGCGCATTAACACGTCAATTCGAAGCGTTGAAGGTTTTCGTTTTAAATTCAGCTACAGCTATAACACAATCACGAGATAAATTATACTCATTACAATTACTCTTAAATAGCGGAATTGATATTCCAACAACCGGATTTGCCAATTCTCCACTTGATACAGACAACTTAATCAAGATGGTTGGTGGTTCACCTCTAATTGTAAAATTATTAGAAGGAACGCAAGGAAAAGGTGTTGTTTTAGCCGAAACCAAAAAAGCAGCAGAAAGTGTTATCAATGCTTTTAAAAGTTTAAATGCCAATATTTTAGTTCAGGAATTCATCAAAGAAGCAAACGGAAAAGATATTCGCTGTTTTGTAATTGATGGAAAAGTCGTTGCAGCCATTCAGCGTGAAGCAATGCCGGGCGAATTTAGAGCTAATATTCATCTTGGCGGAACAGCATCTGTTATAAAAGTAACCGCAGAAGAGAAAAAAATCGCGATTAAAGCAGCAAAAGCAATGGACTTAAAAGTTGCAGGAGTTGATATTATTCGCTCTTCAAAAGGACCTTTATTACTTGAAGTAAACTCTTCGCCAGGTCTTGAAGGAATTGAAGGCGCAACTAACAAAGATGTTGCTGGAGAAATGATTAAGGCAATTGAAAAAAATTTTAAGCTTAGCTAAATTTATTTTAACTTAATATTTCAAGAATATTTTAGGAGCTTTGGCAAAGTTAAGAACTTTGGCAAAGCTTTTTTTATTTAACTTTAAAATAAAAAACATGGCTTTTCCTTATTTAGATATTGTTTTACGTAGTACCGCCGTTTATTTTTTCATGACGATTGCTTTACGCATATTCGGTAAAAAAGAACTTTCGCAATTGAATACCGCCGATGTAATTCTGATTTTATTAATTAGCAACTCTGTTCAGAATGCAATGGTCGGCCCTGATACAAGTTTGACTGGCGGCTTAATTGCAGCATTAGTATTATTCATAATCAACTTCATCATCAAAAAACTGACTCACAAATACAAAGTTTTTGGAGATTTATTATTAGACAAACCTGAAATCTTAATTCACGACGGAAAATTAGATTTCAAAACGCTTAGCAAACTAGATATTTCGCATGACGAATTAAAAGAAGCCATGAGAGAACACGGAATAGAATTCTTTAAAAATGTAAAACTGGCAATGCTCGAAATTGACGGAACAATCAGCATTATTTCTGAAGATGAAAAAAATCTAAAGCAAACACATTTTAAACGAAAACATAATCATAAGAATTTACAGAAGTTTTGATTCAGAAAAAGCCGGTTTCATATATGAAATCGGCTTTTAAATTATAAAACATACATATTTTATTTCACTGCACTAACCTTGACAGGCGGATTAGTCATTCTTTTAGCAACCCAAAATAAACATAACACAACAAGTAATGCAGTTATAATTAAAAACGGTAAATATCCTACAGCTTTAGAAATTTTTACCATTAAATAAACATACCATTTTACCACTCTTGTTCTTGTATTTTCATAATCTTCAAGTTCGTATGCAAACCAAGTTAACGCGCCTCCAATAATACCAACAATCAGCGTAACAACTAATGGAGTTACAGATGCAGACATTGCTGATAATTGTTCTTCTTTTCTTTTAAAACCTAGTTGCTTAAACTGATCTTTAAAAGATTGCTCTGCTGCTTTTGCAGTTTCAACATCTTTAAATTCAACGTTTTTGTAACTCGTTCCATCATTATTTTTTACACTAAACATGATACAATTGTCAACATCTAGTTCAAACTCATATTCAAAAATATCTTCAATTTTAATTGTAGATTCAAAAAAAGATGCATCAAATACTTCTTTATTAATCTTTTCAATACTTAAATTAGCGTCTTCCTTGGTAATATCTCCTATTATATAGTTTGAATAAATCAAAACTACTTTTTCATCATCACCATCAAAAACTAATGGTTTATCAAAAATTGCTTTCATAATTATCTCTATAAATATATTTCAAATAACTTGCAAAGGTCAATTAAACAAAAGCAATTAAAAGTTTCTATAAG
This sequence comes from Flavobacterium xizangense, assembly GCF_054075145.1. Lineage (NCBI taxonomy): Bacteria > Pseudomonadati > Bacteroidota > Flavobacteriia > Flavobacteriales > Flavobacteriaceae > Flavobacterium > Flavobacterium xizangense. The sequence goes on from NZ_JBSIPG010000002.1 coordinate 440,690, forward strand.
GTTTAAAACTGTCATTATAAGACATAAAAAAAGCCGATTTCAAAATTGAAATCGGCTTTTTAATATTTTATAGAAAATGCAATTTATATCACACATTTCAAATAATCGTTTTACGAAATAAACACGCTCAGTACAAAATAAACCAAACCTGCTAATATAGCTGAAATTGGGATAGTCAAAATCCAAGCCCAAACTAAACTTACGGTAACTCCCCAGCGAACTGCAGAAACACGTTTTGTTAATCCAACTCCAATAATAGATCCTGTAATAGTATGTGTTGTACTTACTGGAATTTTTAAATGCTCTGTAAAATAAAGCGTCAATGCTCCGGCAGTTTCAGCAGCAACTCCTTCAAATGAGCTTACTTTTGTGATTTTAGAACCCATTGTTTTCACAATTTTCCATCCACCACTTAAAGTTCCTGCTGCAATGGCAGAATAACAAGCTAATGGAATCCATCCCGGCATCACTCCTTTAATTCCCAAATCATCATTTGGAAGAACAACATCTAACCAAGAATCCATGTGAACCCCAGGATTTGTGTTGATATAAACCGCTACAGCAGCAGCGATAATACCCATTACTTTTTGAGAATCATTTCCTCCGTGCCCCAAACTAAAAGCCGCAGAAGATAATAATTGCATTTTTTTCAAAGCAGCATCAGCTTGATGAAGATTCAAACTACTAAATATCAAACAAAATGCACTTACCGTTAATATAATAAAGGCTACTAAAAACCATTTAATATTATGAGGATCGAAAGCTACACTCCAAAAATGAGAATCAAATCTTCCTTTATGACCATCTTTTATAATTTCTTCATAAGGAACCATTTGTGTATATACAAACCAAACAGTTGCAATCATTAAGCCTACAGTAAATACTTTAGGCCAAATACTTTTACGAGAAGCATTCAACAACCAAATAGAAATTAAATACGATGCCAAAGCTCCTAATAAAGGCGCTAGAACAATAAAAGCAATAATAATAAGAACTCCCGAAGGCATTCCGCCATCTTTTCCGGCTTTATACCAGCTTACAATTTCGTACCAGTAATGAGTAGCTCCATCTTCACCAACATATCCCGAAAAACCGTGAACTGCGATAGCGTGCGCAACGGCTGCTCCGGCAAAACCTCCAATAAGTGTATGTGAAGAACTTGAAGGAATTCCAAGCCACCAAGTCAATAAGTTCCAGCAGATTGCCGCAATAACTCCGGCAAGAATCACTACCAGGTTGATTTCCATTGTGTGCGCTGTTTTAGCAACAGTATCTGCAACACCAAATCCGAAAACCCAATAAGCTAAAAAGTTAAAAAATGCTGCCCAAAGAACCGCCTGAAAAGGCGTTAAAACCTTTGTAGCAACAACAGTCGCTATAGCATTTGCCGCATCATGAAAACCATTGATGTAATCAAAAATTAAGGCTAATACTATAATTAATATAAGTAGCGTCATAAAATTATAACTTCAGAATGAAAAATTGAATTAAGAATGTTTTACAGAAATAGATTCTAGTATATTCGCAACACTCTTACATTTATCTGTTGCTGATTCTAAAACAGATAACACTTCTTTATATTTAATAATATTTTTAGCGTCTGTTTCGTTTTCAAAAATTTCAAAAACTGCTTTGTTATAGACGTTATCAGATTTGTTTTCCAGTTTGTTGATTCTGGCACATGAATCTTTAATAATTTTCATGTTTTTCAAGTTGCTCAACTCTTTTACAGCACTATCAATATTTTGACAAGCTTCAAGGTTGATTTCTGTCATTTTTCTGATTGATTTTGTAATCTTGTCAACTTGATACAATCTCATACGACTTGCAGCTCCATGAAGGTAATCTGCAACGTTATCAATTGAAGTAATTAAGGTGTGAATATCTTCTCTATCAAATGGAGTAATAAAGTTTCTACTCAATTCCAAGTTAGTTTGACGCGTAATGTCTTCTCCTTTTTGCTCTAATTCATCAATTTTCTGAAAAAGAACTTCTCTTTCTTTCAATGGTAAGTTTACAGCTTCGTGTAAGTTAGATGCTAATTCAATTAAATTGCTTGAAGCCTCTTCAAAAAGTGGAAAGAATTTCTTGTCTTTCGGCACTAAAAATTGGAAAATACTGTTTATTGACATTTTTATATTTTTGATAGTGCAAAATTACTTCAATAATATTCTATAATGTTAAGCCATTGTTAACAAATCGTTTTCAATTTGAAAACTGTCTAAGAACAAAATTGTATTCTCAATATCATAATGTAAGATTCTATCCTCTTTAACCAAAGGCACAACTTCACGATAACTACTTAAAAACATTTCGATAAAATCGCTTGATTTCAAAGGCTCTCTATACGCAATTGCCTGCGATGCATTCATTAATTCGATTGCCAAAATTCGCTCCAAATTATCTAAAACACGTAACGCTTTTGTAGCTCCGTTTGCTCCCATACTTACATGATCTTCCTGACCATTACTCGAAACAATACTGTCAATACTTGCTGGCGTTGCCAATTGCTTATTCTGGCTCGCAATACTTGCCGCAGTATATTGCGGAATCATAAATCCTGAATTCAATCCCGGATTATCAACTAAAAACGCAGGAAGATTTCGCAATCCTGAAATTAACTGATAGGTTCTTCTTTCAGAAATACTTCCCAATTCTGCTAAAGCAATTGCCATAAAATCTAAAGCTAAAGCCAATGGCTGTCCGTGGAAATTTCCTCCCGAAATAATCTGATCTGCTTCAACAAATATATTTGGATTATCCGTAACCGAATTAATTTCGGTTTTAAATACTTTTCGAACATAATCAATCGCATCTTTTGAAGCGCCGTGAACTTGCGGCATACAACGGAAAGAATACGGATCCTGAACGTGTTTCTTTTCTTGAGCGATAATTTCACTTCCGTCTAAGAATTCTGCAATTCGTTGTGCCGTTACAATTTGTCCTTTGTGCGGACGTATATAATGTATCAATTCATTAAAAGGCTCGATTCTTCCATCAAAACCTTCAAGTGAAATAGTCCCGATTAAATCCGCTAAATAAGATAACTTATAACCTTTGATTAAAATATGAGCTCCGTAAGCACTCATAAACTGTGTTCCGTTTAACAAAGCCAAGCCTTCTTTTGACTGCAAAACAATTGGTTCCCAGTTAAAATGTTTTAAAACTTCGGCAGAAGCCATTTTCTTTCCTGCAAAAAGCACTTCGCCTTCTCCTAATAAAGGTAAAGACAAATGTGCAAGTGGGGCTAAATCTCCAGAAGCACCAAGCGAACCTTGTGTATAAATAATAGGAAGAATATCATTATTATAAAAATCAACTAAACGTTGCAATGTGATTAGCTGAACTCCGGAATGCCCATAACTTAAAGATTGAATCTTAAGTAACAACATCATTTTTACGATTTCAACAGGAACTTCTTCGCCAGTACCACAAGCATGCGATTTTACTAGATTTTCCTGAAGTTTAGAAAGATTTTCATTTGAGATTTTCACACTGTAAAGTGATCCAAAACCAGTATTGATTCCGTAAATAGGCGCAGAATGCGTCGACATTTTTTTATCTAGATAATCACGGCATTTCTGAACGTTCACTTTTGCTTCTTCAGATAATTCAAGTGTTTTATCATTAACTAAAATCTCTTGTAATGTTTCTAAAGTTATCGTTTCAGTACTTATATAATGAATCTCTCTCATGATTATTTTAAATTTAAGACGTCAAAATTCAACAAATCAATATTAAAAAGCAACATTTTATCACAATAATTAAAAATCACATCAGAGCAATTCTTAAGTTTTATTTATTCAGCAATCCGAAATTTGGCCAAAATCAACATTTTTCGACAAGAATTTTGTTAAAAATCAATTCATTATATATGTTTTGTCCGCAAAAGAATCAATCTTAAATATATCAAAACATCAATTTAGATTGCCGAATTTTAACAAATACTCAATATTGATTTTTTGAAATTTGAATTATTAAAATATTCGCAAAAAGCCTTTCAGAGTTTTTAATCCTACTTAAAAGCTGTACTTTTGAAAAATCAAAAATGAAAAGTAACAGCATAAAATATCAATCTACAATGACAGTTCAAACTAGAACTGCAATTGCTGCTACCTTTATTTCTACTACAACAACTACTACCCCTTAGGGGTATACATTTTCACATATAATCCTAGGTTACCTATACTTTTTTCTTGAAAGAAGAGAGTTATTAGATACATAAAAATATTTGCATAAAAAGAAAAAAATATCAAAAATGAAAGTATTAAAATTTGGCGGAACTTCGGTAGCCAATGCTCAAAATATAAAACTCGTTCTCGAAATTGTAAAACAAAAAGCTGAAAAAGATAAATTAGTTGTTGTAGTTTCTGCACTTAGTAAAGTAACGGATTTACTTCAGTCAGCGGCAGCTAAAGCGGCAGCAAATGACGAAAACTTTAGAGAAATCGTTGCTGAAATCGAGAAAAAACACCTTGACACTTTAAAAGAATTAATTCCGGTAAGCGAGCAAAGCAGCTTGCTAAGTCATGTAAAAAGAATCATAAATCACTTAGAAACTTTATTAGACGGCTGTTTCTTATTGGGCGAATTATCTCCAAGAACGGCTGATACTATTTTAAGTTTTGGAGAATTGTTATCTTCATTCATTATTGCTAAAGCCTACGAGCAAATTAACAATGACGCAGTTTACAAAGACAGTCGTGAGTTGATTAAAACAAATGCTGATTTTGGAAAAGCGGTTGTGAATTTCGAAATTTCAAACAAATTAATTCAGGAATATTTTGCTTCGAATGAATCAAAAATCAATATTCTGCCAGGTTTTATCGCGCAGACTTTAGACGGAATTACTTCAACTTTAGGACGCGGCGGATCTGATTATACTGCCGCCATTATTGCCGGAGCAATCGATGCAGAACAACTTGAAATCTGGACTGACGTAAATGGAATGTTTACTGCAAATCCTAAAATCGTAAAACAAGCACAGCCAATTGCGAACATTTCGTATCAAGAAGCAATGGAATTGTCGCATTTTGGTGCCAAAGTTTTGTATCCGCCAACAATTCAGCCGGTTTTAAGAAAAAACATTCCTATTCTGATCAAAAATACTTTTGAGCCAGAAGCAGTAGGAACTTTAATTTCTGATACTGTTTTATCAAAAGATACTGTTGTAAAAGGAATCAGCCATATTGACAATATTTCGCTTCTAACACTTGAAGGTCCGGGAATGATTGGAGTTGCGGGTTCTTCTCGTCGTTTATTTGAAGTGTTGTCTCAGGAAAAAATCAACGTGATTTTTATTACTCAGGCTTCTTCTGAGCATTCAATTTGTATCGGAATCTTAAATTCGGATGCTGACAATGCCGAAGCTGCAATTAACAGAGCTTTTGAAATTGAAATTGCACAGAACAAAATCGATCCTTGTTATGTAGAAAAAGACCTTTGCATTATTGCTTTGGTTGGTGAGAACATGAAAAATCACCAAGGTTTAAGCGGAAGAATGTTCAGCACTTTAGGAAAAAACAACGTAAACATTCGTGCCATCGCACAAGGAGCTTCGGAAAGAAATATCTCAACTGTAATTAACGAAAGAGACGTTAAAAAAGCATTGAACACTTTACACGAAAATTTCTTTGAAGAAAACACAAAACAGCTGAATTTATTCGTAATGGGAGTTGGAAATGTAGGAGAAAAATTCATCGAACAAATTCACAATCAAAGAAAGTTCTTAAAAGAAAATTTAAAGATTAATGTTCGCGTAATTGCATTGTCAAACTCAAGAAAAATGCTTTTTGACGAAGACGGAATTTCATTAAAAGATTGGCAATTGACTTTGGATAAAGGAGAAGAAGCAATTCCAACAGAATTCATCGCTCGCGCCAAAGAACTGAATTTACGTAACAGTATTTTTGTTGATATTACAGCAAATGCAAGCGTTTCTGAAATGTATGAGAAGTTCTTAAAAGAAAGTATTGCCGTTGTAACTTGTAATAAAATTGCCTGTTCATCTGCGTATGATAATTATAAAAAATTAAAAAGCTTATCTCGCCAGTACAACGCTCCGTTTTTATTTGAAACGAATGTTGGTGCGGGATTACCAATTATTGATACTGTAAAAAACCTTATTGCATCTGGTGATAAAGTGCATAAAATTCAGGCCGTTTTATCTGGAAGTTTGAACTTTATTTTCAACAATTTTGATAAAAACAATTCTTTCCACGATGTGGTAAAAGAAGCCGGAGTTCAAGGTTTCACAGAACCAGATCCAAAAATCGACTTAAGCGGTGTTGATGTGGCTCGTAAAATCCTGATTCTAATTCGCGAAAGCGGTTACGAAATGGACATCGATGCCATTGCAAATGAATCGTTTTTACCAGCAGAATGTTTAGCCACAACAAACAACGAAGATTTCTTCGCTTCGTTAATCAAACACGCTGCTCATTTTGAAGGCATTTACAACGAAGCTTTAGCAAAAGATTCAAGATTGAAATACGTGGCGCAATTCGAAAACGGAAAAGCAAGAGTTAGTCTGCAATTCATTCCAAAAGATCATCCTTTTTACAATTTAGAAGGAAAAGACAATATCGTATTGTTCTACACAGATCGTTACGTAGATCAGCCTTTATTGATCAAAGGCGCCGGTGCCGGAGCAGCCGTTACAGCTTCGGGAATTTTTGCTGACGTTATTCGAATAGGAAATATTTAAAGGTGCTAAGGTTCTAAGATGCTAAGGTTCTGAGTTTTTTCAAAACTAATCTTAGCCTCTTAGAATCTCAAAGCCTTAGAAACTAAAAATAAAAAGTTGCTACAGAAACCTTAGAATCTTAGCATCTTAGAACCTCAGAACCTTAAAAATGGAAATTAAACTATTCTGTCCCGCTACAATTGCAAACCTCTCGTGCGGATTTGACGTACTTGGACTTTGCTTAGACAATGCGGGCGATGAAATGATTGTTCGAAAAGTCGATCAAAAAGGAGTTCGAATCACTAAAATTGTGGGTGCCGATTTGCCTTTGGAAACCGAGAAAAACGTTTCCGGAGTTGCGGCTTTGGCTATGCTTGCGACTTTAGACGAACTGGATTTTGGATTCGAAATCGAAATTTATAAAAACATAAAAGCCGGAAGCGGAATCGGAAGCAGTGCTGCTAGTTCTGCCGGAGCGGTTTTCGGGATAAATGAATTATTAGGAAGACCGTATTCTCGCAAAGATTTGGTTCAATTTGCGATGCAGGGCGAGAAATTAGCCAGCGGAAACGCGCATGCCGACAACGTTGCTCCTGCCCTTTTAGGCGGATTTACTTTGGTAAGAAGTTATGCTCCGCTTGATATTATCCGAATTGACAGTCCAGAGGAATTGTACGCAACGGTAGTCCATCCACAAATTGAATTGAAAACTTCTGATGCACGTTCGGTTTTAAAACAAAACGTTTCCTTGAAAAGCGCCATCATGCAATGGGGAAATGTAGGCGGATTAATCGCTGGTTTATACACCAAAGATTACGAATTGATTGGAAGATCGCTTCATGACGAAATTGTGGAGCCTTTAAGAAGCGTTTTGATTCCAGGATTCGATCAAATCAAACAAACAGCTTACGAAAACGGCGCATTAGGTTCTGGAATTTCAGGTTCTGGCCCTTCGATTTTCGCTTTAAGCAGAGGAAAAGAAACCGCCGAAAAAATCGCCAAAGCCATGAGCGACGTTTACGAAAAAATGAATTTACCTTATGAAATTCACGTTTCGAAGATTAATCCTGATGGTGTAAGGATTTTGTAGAGAAGTATTAAGTGCGAAGAATTAAGTATTAAGACAAAGTTTGTCAGGCTGAGCGGAGTCGAAGCCACCGTAAAGTATAGACACAATACATAACCGTGCAGTTTGTCATTTCGACGAAGGAGAAATCTCCACGAGAAGCTCTACAAAGATTGACTTATTGGAACGAAGTTACTTGCGAAGATTTCTCCTTCGTTGAAATGACAAAAATGCTTAAAAATAATTATTGAATAAAAAATATAACCACAAAGCTTTGCGATCTCTGCGTTTTCAAAAGAAACCAATTCCTTGCGTTCTTTGCGGTTAAAAAAAAACAACCAATGAAATACTACAGTTTAAACCATAATGCCCCAAAAGTTTCTTTTAAAGAAGCCGTAATACAAGGATTAGCGAGTGACAAAGGATTATATTTCCCGGAAAATATCACCGCTTTAGATACTGCATTTTTTGATAAAATCGAAAGTTTACGCCACGAAGAAATCGCTTATGAAGCCATCAAACAATTCGTTGGCGATGAAATACCTGCAGATAAATTAAAAGAAATAATTGCTGAAACTTTAGTTTTTGATTTTCCGGTGGTGAAAGTCGAAGACGGAATCTATTCGTTAGAATTATTTCACGGGCCAACAATGGCGTTTAAAGACGTTGGAGCGCGTTTTATGTCACGTTGTTTGGGCTATTTCAATAAAGATAAAAAAGATGCTAAAAACACGGTTTTAGTAGCTACTTCCGGAGATACAGGCGGAGCTGTTGCCAGCGGATTTTTAGGCGTTGATGGCGTTGATGTTGTGATTTTATATCCGTCAGGAAAAGTGAGCGATATTCAGGAAAAACAATTGACTACTTTAGGGCAAAACATTAAAGCACTTGAAGTTGACGGCGTTTTTGACGATTGCCAGGATATGGTGAAAAAAGCATTTTTAGATGAAACTTTAGCGCACAAAAACCTGACTTCGGCGAATTCTATTAATATTGCGCGCTGGTTACCGCAAATGTTTTATTTCTTCTTTGCTTACAAAGCGTTGAAAAGCCAAAACAAACCTTTAGTTTTCTCTTGCCCAAGCGGCAACTTTGGAAATATCTGCGCTGGAATTATGGCAAAGAAATTAGGTTTGCCAATTGAGCATTTCGTTGCGTCTACAAACGTAAACGACACAGTGCCAAGATTCTTAGAAAACGGAAAATACGATCCAAAACCTTCTAAAGCCACAATCTCTAACGCAATGGACGTTGGAAACCCAAGTAACTTTATTAGAATTCAGGAATTATACAATAATGACTTAAAAGCGTTTGAAAAAGACTTTTCTTCTTATAGTTATACTGATGAAGAAACTTTAGTTGCCCTAAAGAAAATTTATAACACAGACGGTTATATCGCAGAACCACACGGCGCTGTTGGTTATTTAGGTTTGAAAAAAGAATTGGAGAAACACCCTAACGCCATTGGTATTTTCTTAGAAACGGCACATCCTATTAAGTTTTTGGATGTTGTTGAACCTGCTTTAGGAATTACGCTTCCTATTCCTGCTCAAATTGAGAGTGTTATTAATGAGGAGAAAGTTAGTGTGAAGATTTCTAGTTATGAGGAGTTGAAGGATTTTTTGGGGTAAAAAACATATAATAAACGATTAAAGCGAGTAAAAAAAATTACTCGCTTTTTTATTGAATAGCGCATAATAAATATTTCAACTACGGAAATCCGTAAAAATTAGTAATGAAAAGTACTTATATTTGATAAATAAGAAAACGAAAACAGACCTTCGCCTATAAATGAGTTAGCGGTGATTTTACCAAGTAAAAACAAATGACTGAAAAGAAAAACCAACATTATATACCGAAATTTTATTTGAGAAAATTTTCCGTTGAAAATAATGGAAAGCAAATTGGGGTATTTAATATTGATAATAAAGTATTCATTCATAGAGGAAAACTTAAAAGTCAAGGTTCTAAGAATTTCTTTTATGGACAAGATGGTCAAATTGAAGACGACTTATCAGAAATTGAAGGACATCTAGGAACAACTCTAAAAAATTTAATTACTAACAAAATAGTTCCTAATAAGCTTTCAAATGATCATATTAATCTACTATTTTTTATTGTTTTAACTGATTTAAGAAATCCAGTTAGGATACGTTTAATGAAAGATGGATTTGAACAAGTGAGAAATCGTATTAAAGAACTTGACTCAACTGCAAATCCTGATAATTTTATCCCTAGTATTACCCATGAACAAGCGGTACAAATGTCTCTTGGCAATATATTAGAGGTTGTGCCTGAAATTGGAGATTTAGAATATAAAATTCTTTCAAATACAACTACTAAACCATTTATAACTTCAGATTTCCCAATTGTAAAATATAATCAGTATTTAGAATTAAAAAAATGGATTGGCTCTAAATCTGGATATGGTTTGGATGGTCTCCAAATATTTATTCCAATCACTTCTGCATTAACATTAGTTTTTTATGATTCAGCTATTTACAAAGTGGGAGATAGAAAACAAAAGATTATTAATATTACAAATGAGCAAGACGTTGATAACTTAAATATTCTGCAATTTGTGAACTGTTTTAGTACAATATACTTCAACGAGAATGCTAATGAAAACTATATAAAATATCTCAGTTCAAGAGCCAATAAATTTACCCGTGCAAATTCTGCAAAATCAAATTTAACTTATTTATATAAAGACGGTATTGACACAGAATCATTAATTAAAGCAGGAAAGCCAAATTTGATTGTAATCGGTTCAACTGATGTCGAAACTAAATTGAATTTATCATTTATGAGAATACATTCAAAAGGACAAGCTAAAAAATTGAATAATTCTATGGCACAACTTAGAAAACATTCACAAAAACTATATGAACGAAAAAGACACCGCTAACAACCGTTTGGCGAGATTGAGGTTTTAGCCAAAATTTAAAGATGGTTTTGTATTTGAAAAAAATAGTGCTTAACCGAAAGATAAAGTTAATTTAGTAGTTAACCTCGCCAAACGCCAGAACGTTGTAGCCAATATAAAAAAACTTTATGAGAGAATTTAACGTCAGAGAAAAAAATATAATAAAAAAGATCAGCGAAATAGATGTTAATAAATTACCACTCACCAAAGAATTTCTAGAATATTTTTTCTTCACAGCAAATAACCAAAAAGCTTTAATTATAAATCATACAACAAGAGATGTTTTATATTATGTTAATCCAAACATCCATAATGACCAAAATGAATCTAGGCGAAGTTTTTTTGAGCTTTTTGAGTTATTAAATCTTTTGTCATATTTAAAAGAAAACAGATATATATCAATTGAAATTCCTTCAGCTCCTTTTTCACCCTTTGAAACTATATATTCAGAATTTAATTTAGCTCCTAACGCTCAAGTTGGAAATATAGTAAATCTAAATGATCAGGGTGATTATTTACTTTCAAATCAACCTGATGATATAAGAAATATTGACAACCAATTAATATTAAAAGGAGTTTTATTCAATGGTTACTATGATTTAGTCAACAACATTTTAGGACCTATATTTCCAAACGAAGAAATTATTGACTTAGTTAAAAATAAATTTATTCCAAAAGAAGACAGAAAACATAGACAAAATTTATTTGTTGCGTGGTTTGGCATTGCAATAGCCATAATCTTAGGAATTTTTGGTATCTGGAATCCTTGGGGAAATAATTCAATTGATGATTCAAAAAATACTATTCAAATTTTGGACAAACTGGATAGTATAAAAAACAATAGTTCAAAAAACTTTATAGAAATAAAAGAATTAAACATAAAGTGGGAAAAACAATTTATCCAAAAAAATCCTGATGCATTAAAAAAACAAGACACTTTGAAAAAAAGAAAATAAAGTAATTGCTCACCCGCTCTACGAAGTTTACTTAATTAATAACTACGATTGCTGTGCTAAGTCTCCCGACTTCGTACCCATTCCAATGAGCAATGCAAACGAAATATAGCAATGGGTGCGAAGTCAGGAGACTTCGCACAGCCGTGACGCTTGCGCTAGCAATTGAATAATATTTCATCCTTTTAAAATAGTTTTAAGCCACAAATAAAGAGATTTTTACGCTCTTTGTTGTGGCTTTTTATTTTTAAACAGATTAGTTTTTTGTAAGTAAAATTGCTATGTTTGACACTACCAATAAACTAAAATTTAATAAATCCCTTTAAAGAGATGCAACAAAAATTACTCAAAAAAACCATTCTTAATTCCTTAATTATTATCTTTTTTATTTCTTTAGTTTCCTGCAGAAGAGATAACCCCAAAATTACAATTGTGGGGAATGGCAAATCGGACACGTTAATTTTTAATTCCGAAGACACTTTGATTACGCATGGCGTTTTAGATACAATCAGGCTTTCTTCTTATAGTAATCACGAAGTTACAATCAACGGCTCAAAACCTTTAAAATTTAGAGTTTCTAATAAAGACGGAATTTTAAATACCTCTAAAAATGAATTTATCTTATTCAACGTGGAATTTCAATCGGATGGAACAGAAGCAAATCCTATGGAGGCACTGGAAATACATGCTGATTCCTATGTTAAAATTGATTCTTTCTTGATTTGCAAAAAAATATTTGAAAAGGAATTACAAGATACCAATAAACTGAATTTAGTTCTAGATTCTATCGCCGTGAGCAAAAACGGAAATTACAAAACGTCTTATCATGATCGCGACTATTCGTCTTATTATGATGAAGATTTAACGGCTTCTTTTTATGGATTCAAAAAAATTGGCGCAAGTAATATCTTTATTGAAAAGAATTGGGACTATGATCTCAATGAGGAAATACCTGAAGAAATTTCGGTGCAAACTAGTAATAACAATTACAATCCCAAAAACTATATTCAAAAAACGGATAAAACAGCAATTGTAATGGCTAAAAGCTTTTTAAGATATGCTACAATAAATATTAGCGAATATGCTGTGATTAACATTAATGAGCAATTAAAAAAGAGAGCAAAAAAAAGTCCTCCGCTGGCTAAACGATAGGACTAAATAACGCTTTCAGCAGTTCTCCCCGCTCTACTAAGTGTCTTAATTATTTGCAACAATCGCTGTGCGAAGTCTCCCGACTTCGCACCCGTTCCAATTAGCCACAACGCAAAGTATAAAACAATTGAAACGCAATATAGAAGCGTATACGAAGTCGGGAGACTTCGCACAGCGCGCAAATAATATAGTCATAAAAAAAAAGTTTATTTTTTAGTTCCCAACAAATACAAAATCTTCGCAGGTCCAGATTTTACTTTTCCAACTTCCCAATTAAAACTTGCCGCGTTATCTAATTTAGAAATCAATTCATTCATTTCTTCAACAGAATAGGTTCTTAACGAAGAAACTACACCGTCCCACAAAACCAAAATAGGTACAATGGGAATCAGATACGTAAAAATAATTCTGCTAATTTTAAATGGTCTGATAAAAGGCGTTGTTAGCAAAACACTAATCGGTGAAAAAATCATGGCAATAATACTTGGAACACTTCTCTCTTGCCCTTCAAAAATGGCAATTGAGCTATTGGTGTCGACTGCATTTTGCAAAATCTGCTGAGCATCTTTGGGTTTGAAATGGTGCAGAGATAAAAATTGTGTTCGAAGTCCTTTTAAGTTTTCATGAACATTTCTGGCATCGACAGATGTTTTTATAAAATCGAAATTACTGGCTTGTTTTTGAGTGTGTTCAAATGCAGGAATATTTGGAAAATAATCCGTCAATAGAATCTTGAGATCGGGGTTGGTTTTTCTTAATTCGGTGTTGAGCCAAATCAGTCCGCCTCCTCCACCCGACGCTAAATCGATAATTTGATTGGTTTGGCTTCCTTTTAAACCTTTTTCTATTAGTGGTACAATTCCCTTATACATGGCGGTTTTATTCGAAAGAAACTGCAAAAAATCGGTCATATAATTTCTAATAAATTCTGGAAGCCATTGCTGATCTTCAAATTCAAACAAATGTATTCTGCTCATACTTTATTGATTTTGTGTTCCATACAAATTTCAATAATTTTCTTGAAAGAGCTACTTTTGATAAATTAAAAAATCAGAAGCCTCTTTATTAAACACTTTCATAAAAATAGACTAGTCCTTCTTTAAGACTAAAAAACATCACTTACAATTTTTTTATATCTTTAAAAACTCTAATTATATACCTATTTAGAACAGCAAAATTCAATAACACACCCAAATTCTATGAAAAAAATATTTACTTTATTCCTTTTAGCTGGATTTTTTACTTCATACGCTCAGGATTCAAAACCGAAAGCCGCTGCGCCTCCGGCTGCAAAAGAAGAAAATTCACCTGCCAACCTTACTTTCAATCCGGACTCTCAAGTTGTCACCAATCATACAACCACAATAAAAGGACAAAAAGTTCCTTATAAGGCAACAACCGGCACTATGCCAGTTTGGGACGAAGACGGAAAAGCAATTGCCGGATTGTTTTATACGTATTATGAGCGTTCTGATGTAAAAGATAGAGATTCACGTCCTTTGGTTATTTCATTTAATGGTGGGCCTGGATCTGCTTCAGTTTGGATGCAGATTGCTTATACGGGACCAAGTTTATTAAATATTGATGATGAAGGATATCCTTTGCAGCCTTATGGAATAAAAGAAAATCCATATTCTATTCTAGATGTCGCTGATATCGTTTTTGTAAACCCTGTTAATACAGCGTATTCAAGACCTACAAGCAAAGAAATCCCTGCTACAAAATTCTTCGGCGTAAATGCCGATATCAAATACTTAGCCGATTGGATCAATGGTTTTGTAACCCGCACGAATCGTTGGGCTTCACCTAAATACCTAATAGGCGAAAGTTATGGTACAACCCGTGTTTCCGGATTAGCACTTCAATTGCAAAACAATCAGTGGATGTATCTTAACGGAGTGATTTTGGTATCTCCTACTGACTTAGGAATAACACGTGGCGTTGTTTCTGATGCCGCTCTTAAATTACCTTATTTTGCTGCTACTGCATGGTATCACAAAAAGCTTAGCTCTGACCTTCAAAACAAAGATTTAACGGATATGTTACCCGAGGTTGAAGATTTCACTATAAACGAGCTTCTTCCTGCGCTGAGCAAAGGAGGATTTTTGGAAGAACAAAAAAGAAAAGAAATTGCCGCTAAAATGGCACGTTATTCTGGTATATCTGAACAAGTTATCCTGCAAAACAATTTAGACGTTCCGTATGATTATTTTTGGAAAGAGCTGCTAAGGGACAAAGGCTACACAGTAGGAAGACTTGATTCAAGATACAAAGGAATTGACCGTAAAGACGCTGGAGAAAGCGTTGATTTTAATGCGGAACTTACATCTTGGCTGCATTCTTTTACACCTGCCATCAATATGTATGTACGCAATAATTTGAATTACAAAACGGATTTTAAATACAATATGTTTGGTCCGGTGCATCCTTGGGACAGATCTAATGATAAAACAGGCGAAAACCTAAGACAAGCCATGGCGCAAAATCCATATTTGCATGTAATGGTTCAATCAGGATATTATGATGGTGCCTGTAACTACTTTAATGCTAAATACGATTTATGGCAAATGGATCCAAGCGGAAAACTAACAGATAGAATGTCATGGAAAGGCTACAGAAGCGGCCATATGATGTATTTGAGAAAAGCTGACCTGGAAACTGCAAATGAAGACATCAGAACATTTATAAAACAATCATTACCTAAAGCTAGCGAACCTGCAAAATATTAAATCTGATTTTTAATCCTAAAGAAGCTAAATTACAATTACCGTAATTCATGATCTCAAAAGCAACATTAGCAGATATTCCTGCTTTGACTATATTAATCAATTCTGCATACAGAGGAGAAACTTCTAAAAAAGGCTGGACAACCGAAGCGCATTTACTGGAAGGAAAAAGAACCGATGAGCAGGAAATCACTTCCATTTTCCAGAATCCAAAAAACACGATTCTGAAATTCACTGAAAATGACAAAATTATTGGTTCAGTTTTATTAGTTGAAAAAGGACATCAATTGTATTTAGGAATGCTAACAGTTTCACCAGAACTTCAAAATAGTGGTATCGGGAAAAAGCTTTTGGCCGAAGCCGAAAATCATGCTAAATTTTTGAATTTGTCGAGTATTATTATGACCGTTATTTCGGTTCGTGAAGAACTTATTGCATGGTATAAACGTCATGGTTATGTGGATACAGGCGAAAGAGAAGCTTTTCCTGAAAGCGGAATTCATGTTACTGTTTCTGAAGAACCATTGGAGTTTATATATTTAAAGAAGAAGCTTTAAAAAGGTTCAAAGATTCAGAGGTTCAAAGGAACAAAGATTTTCTTTTTTAATCTCGCAAAGTCGCAACGTGCAAAGTTTTATTTTTCTTTGCTACTGTGCGACTTTGCGAGATTATTTTTTAAATTTACTTAAACCGATTTATTTATATTCAAATAGTACCTTTTCATCTGTAAAATCAGTTGCTACGTTAGCAGGATTACTTGTAACGCAGCTGCCAGAAAGCAAAATTTCACTTATTCTTCCATATTTATCAAAATTTCTTTTGAAGCTGATTGTTTTATAAGATTTTTGAAATGGCGTTTTAGTAAAAACATTTTCAATTTTTATAATATTATTTGCACTACTTTTTCCTAATTTATTGTAAGCTAAAGGCTTGATCAATCCAACCTTATGCAATGGTGTTTCATAACCAAAATCACCCATTGGAATATAAGGTGAAGAATCATACGTATAATTAGTTACAACCACATCTCCATATTCAGTAGTTTTAGTCTGAGTAATATTTCCGTTAGTAATCGTAAAATCTATTTGCTTTTGTAAATAATATTTTCCAGTAGAGCCTGTTGCAATACTCTTAAAATAAGTTACTAATTTAAATAAATATCCATTTTCATAACTAATAACAGTTGAATCTCTATCGATACTTGTTATTTCTCCAGTAAGCTTTTTAAAAACTCGATTACCAATAATTGAAACAATGTTTTTGTCTTTCAATTTGATGTATCCTTTTGCTTCTAAATCTATACTTGAAATATTGTCTTCTAATAGATTTGTTTCAATCAGATCATCATTTACATACTTTATTTCTACTGCTCCATTTAATTTTATCCTACTTAAATCGTCGTATTGATATTCTTGCTTATCATTCATATAAGCTAAATTACTACTCGTAGGATAAGTAATTGAAACTAGTTTTTGATTTGCAGGATTAATTTCTTGTTCTTGCTCATCTTTAGGAGAATCTTCTGAAGAACAGGCCGTTGCTAACAAAATAATTAAAGCAAAAGTGAAAATAGTACTTTTTTGAAATTTCATTTTTATAATAGTTTAAAAGTGTACAATAGATTATGGGATTTTGTGACACAAACGTAAAAAAAATAACTATTTATAAAGTACGGAAAGCCGTAAAGAGACAAACTTTACGGCTTTTTATTTTCAGAAAAACGATCTTTGACTATTAACTCAGAAAAACTAAAGTACCAACTCTTCAAACAAACGTTGAATCGTTTTCTCCAAATCCTGACACAAACCCGGATGAGGTCTCGACGTTTGTATCGCAGAACTTCTAATAGCCGTTAACCATCTAAAACGCTCCGGAATTTCAAATGCAGCTATTGGTCCGCCGTCTTTGGCTCCGCTTGCTATTTTTTCCAATGAAGTTAAATTGCACTCTAATTGTTCAATATCAAAATCGTTTGAAAGGGCTTGAATTTTTTCTTTATTCAAATGAAAAAGAACTTTTATAAACTTGGCTTTTTTGCAAAACAAAATGATTCCGATATTCAGGAATTCTTCGCGTTCTACCCTTGGCACAACACGAATCACAGCATATTCGTATAAGTGGTTATCTTGCATTTTGAGCCTGATTTACAAATATTTCTGAATTCTCTAATCTTGTTTTTAAAAACTGCAAGTAAACGTTTCGCAAGCCTTCCGGCGTTTCCTCTGCATCTTCCCATTGCAACCAGTCTAACGGAATCGTATTTACAATTTCTTCTAAAACTTGTGGCGTTAACATCGCTTTAAATTCAGCATCGACTTCTTTTATAAGTGACGCCTGTGGCAATAAAACATGATCTTTTATCAACGCAAACGGGCTTTTGGCATGTTGTTCCCAATTGTTCCAGGAATGATGAAAATACAAACATGCTCCGTGATCAATCAGCCATAATTCTTTATGCCAAATTAGCATATTGGTGTTTTTGAAAGTTCTGTCAACGTTTGTGATATAAGCGTCCAGCCAAACAATCTGTGAAGCTAATTTTGCATCAACAGTCGTTACAGCAGGATCAAAAGTAATTGCACCTGATAAAAAATGAAGCGCCAAATTTAATCCCTGGCTTCCTTGCAGTAAATCCTGAATTTCCTCGTCGGCTTCGGTTCTTCCGAAAGCTTCGTCGAGATTGGCGAAAACTAATTCTGGAAGTTGCAGTTTTAAAGCTTTTGCGATTTGTCCGCCAACTAATTCGGCTATTAATGCTTTTACACCGTGTCCTGCACCTCTAAATTTTAATACGTATTTAAAATCGTCATCGGCTTCTGCCAAAGCGGGTAATGATCCGCCTTCGCGCAGTGGCGTTATATATCGCATGACGTTTACCGTTCTGAGATCGAAGTTGTTTTTCATTTTTTTAAAGATTCAAAGATGCTAAGAAACTAAGATGGTAAGTTTTCAATCTTTGATATTACAAACTTAATGATTTTAACCGCAAAGCCCGCAAAGGTTTACGCAAAGGACACAAGGATTTTTATCTTAATGCAAAATTTGCTCGCAAAGACACAGAGTCGCAAAGAAATTTAAAACTTTGCGACTCTGCGTCTTTGCGAGATTAAAAAACTTTGCTCCCGATAGCTATCGGGATTGCTTGAACCTTTGCGCTCTTTGCGGTTAAGCTAAACTCAAAAAAGCTTTTCCCAAATATTTAATAATTGTTGAAGCTGTAAATGCTTCGTAACCTGTTTTTGGCAAAGCTAAATCAGCCGTTAATCCATGAAGATAAACCCCAAATTTTGACGCATATTTCGGTTCGCAACCTTGTGCTAGCAAACTTGTCAGGATTCCCGTTAAAGTGTCGCCACTTCCTGCTGTTGCCAACGCTGCATTTCCAGTAGTGTTTTCGTAGATTGAATTTCTGTTTATGATAAATGTTGGTGCGCCTTTCATGACGACAATGACTTTGTATTTTTCTGAAAATGTAATTGTTTTTTGAAATTTCTCTGATTCTGAATTCCATTTGCCTATTAATCTCTCTAATTCTTTAGGATGAGGCGTCAGAATGGTGTCTTCGGGAACTAATTCCAACCACGATAAGTTTTCTGAAATAATGTTTAGCGCATCCGCATCTAAAACCAAAGGCATTTTATTGATTCTTAAAAACTCAAATAAGGCTTTTTGTGTTCCAAGCTCTTTTCCTATTCCGGGACCAATTCCGATGGCTTGCGGAATTAAGGGCAAATGGATATTGGTAATGAAATTTGTGTTTTCATCGGTTACAGTCATCACTTCGGGAATCGCGATTTGAAGAATTTGATAACCGCATTTTGGTATAAAAGTCGTTACGAGTCCGCAACCCGATTTTAAACAGGATTTTGATGCTAAAACAGCTGCTCCAATTTTTCCATAACTTCCTGCAATAATCACAGCATGACCTTGTGTTCCTTTATGTGCTTTGGAATCTACAGGTTTGTATATTTTTAGAATTTCTTCTTTTGTGATTAAATACGGTGATTTCATTTCAATAGCTTTTTATTTTAAACACATAGAATCATAGCTTTACTTTGCGAATAAAGGCGTTTCACTTGTTTAAATAAACATAGCTAAACCTGAAAAGCATAATTCAACATTAAAATTACGTAAAAAATCGAAATCACGAATTCTTCTTTTGAAACAGTAAGCGCTAGCCTTGATAGAAGCGGCATCCTTTTTGTTTTTTCTTTAAAAACAAAAAGATATAACGGATAGCAGGAAATAGCTCCTAATTATTGCGAAATTTATAATTTAAGACATTTAAATTCGATATTTTTTGAATAGATTTGCAAAACAATTTTATAAAACAACACAATGAAAAATACTGCGCTTACGCACATACATGAAGGCTTAGGAGCAAAAATGCTTCCTTTTGCTGGTTATAACATGCCTATTACATATGAAGGAGTTAATGCTGAACATGAAACAGTTCGTAACGGTGTGGGCGTTTTTGACGTTTCGCATATGGGTGAATTTTTGTTAACGGGTCCTAATGCATTGGCTTTGATTCAGAAAGTAACTTCTAACGATGCGTCGACTTTGACCATTGGAAGAGCACAATATTCTTGTCTTCCAAATAATGAAGGCGGAATTGTTGACGATTTGATTATTTATAAAATGAAAGAAGAAGAGTATTTACTTGTTGTAAATGCTTCGAATATTGAAAAAGACTGGAACTGGATTTCTTCTCATAATGATTTGGGAGTTGATATGAAAAATCTTTCTGATCATTATTCTTTATTAGCTATTCAGGGACCAAAAGCAGTTGAAGCTATGCAGTCTTTAACTTCTGTTGATTTATCTTCTATTGTTTATTATCATTTTGAAGTGGCAGATTTTGCAGGATTCAGCGATGTAATCATTTCTGCTACAGGATATACAGGTTCTGGAGGTTTTGAAATTTATTGCAAAAATGCAGATGCTGAAGCAATTTGGAACAAAGTTTTTGAAGCTGGAGCGGCTTTCGGAATTAAACCTATTGGTCTTGCTGCTCGTGATACTTTACGTCTGGAAATGGGATTCTGTCTTTACGGAAACGATATTAATGATACTACTTCTCCACTTGAAGCTGGTTTAGGATGGATTACGAAATTCACTAAAGATTTCACAAATTCTGAAGCACTTAAAAAACAAAAAGAAGCTGGTGTTACAAGAAAACTAGTTGCTTTTGAAATGCAGGAACGCGCAGTGCCAAGGCATGATTACGAAATTGTTGACGCTTCTGGTGAAGTTATTGGAATTGTAACTTCTGGAACGATGTCGCCTTCTATGAATAAAGGAATTGGTTTAGGATATGTTACTGCGGCAAACAGTGCTATTGATAGCAATATTTTTATCAGAATTAGAAAAAATGATGTTGCTGCTAAAGTGGTAAAATTGCCTTTTTATAAAAAATAATTTTTGACTGAATACTATAGAAATGCATTGCGATATAAATGGCAATGCATTTTTTTTTATGCCGAATTTTATTCATCAGATGTCATTCACAGATAAAATCTTTTAGTCATCGATATTCTTGAGAAATTACTGTCTTTTATCAAAAAATTACCGTAATTTTAATGTAACCGATGATTTACAGATTTATGAAAAGCCTATTATTAGTATTTCTGCTGACTTCAACTGTTCTATTTAGTCAAAATAGCACTCAGACATGCGAGATTTTAAATAAAATTAATGCGCTTGTTCAGAGCGAACACATTCGCCCAAAACCAGTAGACGACAGCTTATCGGTTTTTGTTTTTGATAACCTAATCAATGAATTAGATCCGTCACGAAACATCTTTTTTAAAACCGAATACGACGAAATGTCTAAAAAATATCGCCTGAATTTAGACGATTTGATTCTGAACAACAACTGCAGCTTCTTAGAAGATATTACTTCAAAATACAAAACCGGACTTTTGAGAACGAAAGCGGTTTTAGAAAAAATTCAATTGACCAATATTGATTATACAATAAAAGACACTATCCGATTTTACAAAAAAGCTTTTCCTTTTTATTTAAAAAAAGAAGATCAGGAGAAAGTATGGCTTAAAAAACTACGCTATCAGATTTTAGATGAAATGGCCGAAAGCAGTGAAAATCTTGATTCTGTAAAAGCTAACTTCAAATCAATTGAAACAGCAACAAAACAGATGATTTTGTCGAATGAAATTTGCCGAATAAACACCTTGTTAGAAAACAAAATCAAACAAGAAGAAAACCTTTATAATTATTTCTGTACTTATTTTGATCCGCATACCGCTTATTTCAATGATGATTCAAAAACCAGTTTTGTGGCTTCACTATCTAAAGAACATCTTTCATTGGGAATGAGCGTAAATCTGAATGAAAAAAATGAAATTATTATTGCGGAAATTGATCCTAACGGACCTGCATACCAAACCGGACTTATTAAAAAAGGCGACCAGATTATCTCCATATCAAACCAAAAGGAAACTTTAAAGGTTTCCTGTTCATCATTAGAATCGATTTCGTCCATGATTTTATCGGAATCCAATAAAAGCATTACGCTTACGCTGAAAAGAAACTCAGGAAAAAGCTTTGATGTTTATATTGAAAAACAAGTCATGAAAGATGAAGATAATTCGGTTTACAGTTTTATTATTGGAAAAGACAGTAAAATTGGCTACATCAAAATTCCTAGTTTTTATGCTGATTTAGATGAAAACAACCGAAAAGGCTGTGCTGATGATGTTGCCCGAGAAGTCTTGAAACTTGAAAGAGACAATATACAAGGTTTAGTAATCGATTTAATTGACAACGGCGGCGGTTCGATGGAAGAAGCTATAAAACTAGCCGGAATGTTTATCGATTACGGTCCGATTTCGATTGTAATTGATAATAAAAAAGAGAAATCTGTAATAAACGATCCTTATAGAGGACTAATTTACAAAGGCCCAATCGTAATTCTTATAAATAGTAATACAGCATCGGCAAGTGAATTTTTTGCTTCTATTCTGCAAGATTATAATCGCGCTCTTTTAATAGGAAGCACTACCCTTGGAAAAGCAACTATGCAGACTATTCTCTCTCTTGATGAGCAAAAAAATACAGACTTTTTAAAAATTACGATTAACAAATTTTATCGTGTCACAGGAAAAAGCCACCAATATGTTGGTGTAAAACCTGATGTGGTTCTTCCTGAATTTTATGAAGACGTTTATCAAAAAGAAAGTGATTTTCCGACGGCTATTAAAAACGACAGTATTGAACCTTTCTTAAAATACAAACCTTATGCAAAACGCCCGTTGATTGATAAACTAGCTAAAAATTCAGCGGCCCGACTGGCTGATAATTATTATTTTAACGACATCAAAAAAATAAACCAAAAAATTGATCAAATTGTAAATACACCAAAAGCTGAACTTCCTATGACTTTGGATGCCGTTTTCAAGCAAAAAAAACTAGTCAATTCCCTTTGGAAAGAAATCAATACTTTCAATGACGAAAACAATCCGCTGGATGTTTACAATTCAACTGTAAATCAATTTTTGCTTGGAGTTTATCCTAACGACAAAACCGTAAATCAATATCAGATTGACAATTTAAAAACAAATCCGTATTTGAATGAAGCTGTAAATGTTATCAATGAATTTAATGCTTCAAAATAACTATTTTGTTTCAGGTTTCACGTTTCAGGTTTCACGTTCTAATCTGAACTTGAAACGTGAAACCTGAAACTTAAAACATTAAAAAAAAGAATAGTATTGTTTTTGGAAAAATAAGGAATAACCGTATTTTTGCATCACAAAACTAATAATTAGAAATGGGAAGAGCGTTCGAATTTAGAAAAGGAAGAAAAATGAAACGTTGGTCAGCGATGGCCAAAACATTTACCAGAATTGGTAAAGATATCGTTATGGCTGTTAAAGAAGGCGGACCAAACCCAGATGCCAATTCTAGATTAAGAGCTGTAATACAAAACGCGAAAGCGGCCAACATGCCTAAGGACAATGTGGAGCGCGCGATTAAAAATGCAAGTAATAAAGATACTGCCAACTATAAAGAAATTCTTTTTGAAGGATATGCGCCTCACGGAATTGCAATCTTGATTGAAACAGCTTCTGACAATAATAACAGAACAGTAGCAAACATCCGTAGTTATTTCAATAAATGCAACGGAACAATGGGAACTCAGGGTTCAGTTGAATTTATGTTTGATCACACTTGCAATTTCAGAATTGCAAATAATGGTCTTGATGCTGAAGAATTAGAATTAGAATTGATTGATTTTGGTGCTGAAGAAGTTTTTGAAGACGAAGACGGAATCTTAATTTATGCTCCTTTTGGAAGTTTTGGTGCTTTACAAAAAGAATTAGAGAACAGAGGTTTAGAAATTTTATCTTCTGGCTTTGAGCGTATTCCTCAAATAACTAAAGAATTGACAGAAGCTCAAATCGCTGACGTTGAAAAACTAATCGAAAAAATCGAAGAAGATGATGACGTTATGAACGTTTATCATACAATGAAAGAAGAATAGTTTTTTCTCAAAAAATATCTAAGCTCTGGATTTTTCCAGAGCTTTTTTGTTTGTAATGATTTTAAACTAGAACCAATGTTTCCAAAAAACATTTTAACCATTATATTTGCAACACCTCAAACAAAAAAATAATATAAAAATGCAAACATCAAAATACACAAAAATAGCGGTAATTACACTTGTGCTTTTGTTTTTAGTCCTAAGCGTAATAAGCTGTAGCACTCATGTACATACAGGTCCGGGGCCAGCGCCAAAAGCTAAAAAACTACCACCAGGACAAGCAAAAAAAATGAATGGAGACAAAAGCGCAAAAGCTTATGCTCCAGGACAACAGAAAAAACATTAAAAAAGAAAGCCTTCTGAAATTTCAGAAGGCTTTTTTATTTGACTTTACTATAAAGTAAAACGTATTATTTTTTATTTGTTATTTTCAATAAGTAGGTTCCTTCTGGTAAATCACCAATGTTAGAAGCATTACTTCCAGTTAATTTTCTTCCTTGAGAAAAAACTTCAACAGTTTTAGTTGTAGTTGTAGCTGTATTAGCATCTGTTGAAGTCGTCGCTACAGACGTTGTTGGTTTTGCAGGTGCAACAGTTTTTGCAGGTGCAGCAACTGCAACTTTTTTAACTGATGCAGGCTCAGCTACACGATTTGCAACTGGTTTTGAACTATTATAAGATTCCATTACCTGCTCATCAGTCATAGCAACATTATATATTTTAAGATCATCGATATCAGCGTTAATCGTAGTTGCTCCATTTATTTGTCCTAATTTAAGAATATAACCTTTCGTTGCTCGTGTAATTCCTGTTGCTGATTTTAACAATTCTCCATTACGATATAATTTAGAATTAGTACCATCATACGTCACACTATATTGATACCAAACTTCTTTTTGAAGAGGAACAGAAACAATAACATTATTAGCATCGCCCCATCCAACAAGACTTACATCTGAATTTCCTGAAACTGCAGGTTGCTGTAATAATCCGAAAAATTGAGAATTTGTTGGAGTTCCGTAGCCCAAGATATAATTTGCTGAAGCAACCGTATTAAATTTTACCCAAAAAGATATAGTTCTCGGCTTATTTTCCTGAGGAAGATCCCCTACTACACCTTGTAAAAATTTATTTGTAAGTCGTTGAGCTGCTTTGGGAGTTCCTGTTCTATCAGCTACAAAATTTGGCGCACCTAGTAATGTAATGGTATTGTCAGTACTGCTTAAATTTCCATTAAATGTGAATTCCTGAACAGGGTTTTGGGCATTAGTAGTTAAAAAAGTTACAAACATTAACGTAAGTAATAATCTTTTCATATTTAATATTTTAAGGTGATTTAGGATATCTCTTAACTATTTTAAAGTATTCTTTTATTTCAAAAATTTTGTTAAAAATATAATTTTAATTCAACGTTACCAAAAACATCGTGTGGAAAAATAAGATATTCTTATTAAAATTATAAAAATAAAAATTAGTCAGCATTTCTTTTCAGAATTTGTAAAAACATTTTTACAAAACAACTTTAAAAAAGCCTTCTGAATATCAAAAGGCTTTTTTTCTACTATCCAAAATAAATTGCTTACTAAACAACATGATAAAAAAACTAAAAACTAACTAACTATTTCTATTAACCAAATTTCTTTACTTTGATGTGATTTTTTTTGATGGTGCATTTGTGATTTTCAACAAATAAGTACCTTCAGGCAAATCACTAATGCTCATGGAATTATTTCCAATGATTTTCTGTCCTTGTGAATAAACTTCAACATTTTTATCTCCATTTACATCACTATTTGCAATAATTGCATTTGACGGCGCTGCTTTAACAGCAACTTTAGTTTTTCCAACAACCGCTTTGGCTGGCGCAACTTTCGGCGTTGCAGCTTCTGCAACAATAGCAACTATAGGTTTAGATTCTTCATAAAGAGCTGCAACTTGTTCATCTGTCATTGCAACATTGTAGATTTTCAAATCATCTATATCCGCATTAATGCCAACAGTCGTATTTATTTCTCCAAGCCTAAAAATATTGCCTTTCGTGGAACGCTCAATTCCTGTTACAGATTTCAACAGGACTCCGTCGCGGTAAATTTTAGATATTTTCCCATCAAATGTAATAACATAATGGTACCAAGTTGCTTTTGCCAACGGAGTAGAAACAATCACATCATTGCTTGCTCCCCATCCTGCCATACTTAAATCTGAATTCGAAGAAGATGTCCCTTGTTGTAATAGCCCATAATATTGTGCATTATACGCTGTACCATAACCCAAAATATAATTTGCCTTAGAAATATCATTTAGTTTTACCCAAATACTGATTGTTCGTGCAGCATTATTTTGAGGCAAATCATCAATAACAGCTTCCAACGCTTTGTTATTCAGTCGTTGAGCGCTATTAAGATTTCCCATACGATCAGTAACAAAATTATTTGTTCCCATGAAAGTAATTGTATTTTGAGTATTGTTTAAAGTTCCGTTGAAGTTAAACTCCTGAATAGGATTTTGCGCAGTAGCATTCAAATAACTTACAAACATTAAAGAGAGTAGTAATTTTTTCATAGCGATAGATTTAGGGTTATTAAAAAACATTGTGTCATTTTAACACTGCTAAACTATATTTTTATGTTTTCCAACAGAAATTTTTTCGATAACTAACCTAAATAATCGTTTAAATAACAAAAATTGATAATTTTAAACGATTAATTGTATTTATTTATACTCTTAACAATAATATTAATTTTTTAAATTTAATTCAATCAAAAACAAAATTTCTTACGTATAAATACGGTATTTATAAAAATCAACCACTTATAATTATTCATTCTAAAAGACATAATTTGACTTATAAACTTATAATTTACTATTTATTGGAATTACACACTTGAATTAGTCCCAAAAAAAAGCTCCATCAAACGATGGAGCTTCATATTTAGAAAAGTATTTTTAATTACTTTACAAATTCAATTTTTTGAACTTCTTCTTCATTGATACTATCAAAGAATCCTTGTTCGTTCATCCAGTCATCACTAAAGACTTTACTCATATAGCGAGAACCGTGGTCTGGGAAAATGGCAATAATATTACTATCTTTAGTAAATTCACCTTCTTCAGCATATTGTTTAATCGCCTGCATTACTGCTCCAGAGGTATACCCAACAAATAATCCTTCTTTACGAGTGATCTCTCTTGCTGAGTGTGCACTTTCTTCGTCTGTTACTTTTATGAACTTATCAATGATATCAAAATCTGTAGCTGACGGAATCAAGTTTTTACCTAAACCTTCTATTCGATAAGGGTAAATTTCTTTGCTGTCAAATTCTCGTGTTTCGTGATATTTCTTTAATACCGAGCCGAAAGCATCAACACCAAGAATTCTAATATTAGGATTTTGCTCTTTTAAGAATTTTGCAGTACCAGAGATTGTTCCTCCTGTTCCACTACAAGCAATTAAGTGTGTGATTTTTCCTTTTGTCTGTTCCCAGATTTCAGGGCCTGTAGTATTGTAATGTGCATCAATATTCAGTTGATTGAAATATTGATTGATATAAACAGAACCTTTTGTTTCTTCGTGTAAGCGCTTTGCTACGTTGTAATAAGATCTTTCATCATCTGCTGAAACGTGTGCTGGGCAAACATAAACTTTTGCTCCTAAACTTCTCAGCATGTCAATCTTATCTTTTGATGATTTTGAACTTACAGCTAAAATACAGTTATATCCTTTAATAATGCTGACCATTGCTAAACTAAATCCTGTATTTCCTGACGTAGTTTCAATAATCGTATCACCTGGCGACAAAATTCCTTTTCTCTCAGCTTCTTCAATAATATATAACGCGATTCTATCTTTTGAGGAATGACCTGGATTAAAAGCTTCTACCTTTGCGTAGAAATTTCCTTCTAACTCTTCGGTGATTTTATTTAGCTTAATAAGTGGGGTGTTACCTATTAATTCTAAAACATTATTATAAGCATTTATTTCTTCTTTCATAAAAAAATAGTTAATCAAAGGTTTTTTTTAAAACCCCCGATAGGTTGCAAATTTAACAAAATTTTTCTAATTAGCTTTTAATTTTCTCTAAATCTAATAAAAAACTAAATTCTTTTGCTAAGTCCTTCAAAGCCTCAAAACGTCCTGAAGCACCGCCATGTCCGGCATCCATATTGGTATCTAAAAACAAAAGGTTTTCGTTTGTTTTCATACTTCTCAATTTGGCTACCCATTTAGCAGGCTCCCAATATTGTACCTGCGAATCGTGCAATCCTGTAGATACATACATATTTGGATAATTTTGAGCTTTTACATTATCATACGGTGAGTAGGATAACATATAATCATAATACTTTTTATTGTTTGGGTTTCCCCATTCATCATATTCTCCTGTTGTTAACGGAATGGTATCATCTAACATTGTTGTTATGACATCCACAAAAGGAACCTGAGCAATTACTCCGTTATATAATTCAGGAGCTTCATTTGTGATAACTCCCATTAAAAGTCCTCCTGCCGATCCGCCTTCTGCGTACAAATGTTTAGAAGATGTGTATTTCTCGTTTATTACAAATTTAGAGCAATCGATGAAATCTGTAAAGGTATTTTTCTTTTTTAACAGTTTTCCGTCTTCATACCATTGTCTTCCTAAGTCTTCTCCACCACGTATATGAGCGATAGCATAAATAAATCCGCGGTCTAAGAGCGAAAGTCTTGTTGAAGAGAAATAAGTATCCATTGTAATTCCATATGAACCATAGGCATACAATAAAAGCGGATTTTTACCATTTTTCTCTAATCCTTTTCGATAAATCATCGAAATTGGCACTTTTACACCGTCTCTTGCAGTTGCCCAAACTCGTTCTTCTACATAATTTTCTTTATTAAATTTACCTCCCAAAACCTGTTGTTCTTTTAAGATTTCTTTGGTTTTAGTTTTCATATTAAAATCAATTACAGACGATGGCGTCGCAAGTGACTGATAGCTGTAACGTAAAATATCAGTATCAAAATCAATATTTGTTGTGGTGTACGCATTGTAAGTCTCACTTCCGAATGGCAGATAATAATCTGGTTCACCATTCCAAGGCATGATTCTAATATGATTCAAACCATTTGAGCGCTCTTCTACGACTAAGTAATTTTTGAAAATTTCAATATCCTCTAACAAAACATCTTCTCTATGCGGAATAACATCTACCCAGTTTCTTTTGCCTGTTTTATTTTCAGGCGTTTTCATCAGTTTAAAATTAGTCGCTTTGTCTTTATTGGTTAAAACATAAAACGAATCTTCAAAATGAGAAATACTGTATTCTAATCCGCGAACGCGTGTCT
This sequence comes from Flavobacterium xizangense, assembly GCF_054075145.1. Taxonomy (NCBI): domain Bacteria; kingdom Pseudomonadati; phylum Bacteroidota; class Flavobacteriia; order Flavobacteriales; family Flavobacteriaceae; genus Flavobacterium; species Flavobacterium xizangense. The sequence goes on from NZ_JBSIPG010000002.1 coordinate 470,030, forward strand.
GAAAGACTTCAAATTCTCCGTCAGGATTATCCGAATTCAAAATTCTGTATTCTGTCGTTAAGGTACTTCCAGAACTGATTACAATGTATTTTTTAGATTTTTCTTTGTGCACAGAAACATTAAATGTATCATCTGTTTCATTATAAACTAAAATATCATCTTTAGAATCTGTATTTAATTTATGTCTGAAAATTTTATCCGCTCTTAAAGTAACTTCATCTTGTCTGGTATAAAACAATGTATTATTGTCGTTTGCCCAAACGGAACTTCCAGTAGCGTTTTCAATTTTGTCTGAAAGAATTTCTCCTGTTTCCAGATTCTTGACTTGAATGGTATAAATTCTTCTTCCAACAATATCTACTCCAAAACTGGCAAACTTATTATCCGGACTAATGCTTAAACCTCCTAATTTGAAATAAGCATGCCCTTTTGCCAATTCGTTGCAGTTGAACAAAATTTCTTCATCTGCAGAAAGGCTTCCTTTTTTTCTGGCAAAAATTGGATAATCTTGACCAGTTTCAAAACGTGTGATATAGAAATAACCGTTGTAAAAATAAGGCACCGAAGAATCATCTTCTTTAATTCGGCTTTTCATTTCCTCATATAAAGAATTCTGTAAACCTTTAGTATGAGCGGTCATATTTTGATAGTAATCGTTTTCTTTATTCAGATAATCAATAACTTCTGGGTTTTCGCGGTCATTCAACCAAAAGTAATTATCAATTCTAGTTTCTTTATGCTTTTTAAGTTTCTTTGGAATTTCTGTGGCTTTTGGAGCCAATATATTGTTTTGCATTGATTGAGCATTTATTTTTAAATACGAAGTGGCAAAAGTAGTACAATCAAAAGAGAACGAAAATTAATTTTTTCATAAAATATTCTATTGATTTACCATAGCAATATACTAATTTTGTCTGAAATAATTTAAAAAATCAAGAAAATGGATTTAATGGGAATGATGGGGAAACTTAAAGAAACCCAACAAAAAATTGAAGATACAAAAAAGCGCTTGGATACTGTTTTAATTGATGAACAAAGCGCTGACGGATTATTGAAAATTACAATTACAGCAAGCAGAAAAATAAAAACAATTTCTGTTGATGATTCGCTTTTAGAAGATAAAGAACAATTAGAAGATTACCTAATCGTAACATTGAATAAGGCAATTGAAAAAGCTACAAACATAAACGAAAGAGAACTTGATGCCGTAGCAAAAATGGATATGCCAATGATTCCTGGAATGGATAATCTTTTTAAGTAAGGAACAAAGCTGCAAAGGCTCAAAGAGACAAAGTTTTTCTTATTGAAAACAAAAAAAGACGCACAAATTGTGCGTCTTTTTTTGTTAGCCTTTGTTCCTTTGTCACTTTGAACCTTTGTCACTTTTTCTAAATTTTCGAGAAAATTTCCATCACATAAGTATGCATCACTTCTTTATAATCTAAATGAGTAACGATTCTTAGTTTATTGTGACCTAACGAACTTATTAATATATTTTTCTGTTTTAATTTTTCGATTAAAAGTGTATCGCTGTAACCTTCTGCCAATGAGAAAATCAGAATATTAGTTTCTACTGGTTCAACAGAAGCAATCCATGATTTCGTGCTTAAAATTGCGCCGATTTCTTTAGCTCTTCTGTGATCCTCAGCCAATCTTTCAATATTGTTTGCCAAAGCATATAATCCGGCAGCAGCCAAATAACCTACCTGGCGCATTCCGCCTCCTAATATCTTTCTTATTCTTAATGCTCTATGAATATCCGCTTTACTTCCAAGAAGTACTGAACCAATTGGCGCTCCTAATCCTTTTGACAAACACACCGAAATTGTATCGAAAATTGCTCCAAATTCCTTCGGATTTTGTCTTTTAGCAACTAATGCATTCCAAATTCTAGCCCCATCTAAATGGAATTTCAAATTATTTGCATCGCATACTTTTTTGATTTCTCTCAAGTCTTCTAATTCATAACAAGCTCCACCACCTTTGTTTGTTGTATTTTCTACACAAACCAAACTCGTTAACGGACTGTGATAAAATTCTGGGTCATTGATTGCTGCAGCGACTTGAGATGCATTGATCATTCCTCGATCACCATCTAACAAACAACATGAAACACCACTATTAAAAGAGACACCGCCTCCTTCATAATTGTAAACGTGTGCAAATTTATCAGCAATTAATTGCTCGCCTGGTTGTGTATGTAGTTTAATGGCCGTTTGGTTTGCCATAGTTCCAGACGGAAAAAAAAGTCCAGCTTCCATACCAAAAAATTCGGCTACTCTTGTTTCTAATTCGATAACCGTAGGATCCTGCTTATATACGTCGTCGCCAACTTGTGCGTTAAACATATATTGCAGCATTTCGTATGTAGGTTTAGTAATGGTATCACTAACTAAATTTATTTCCATATAAAACTAATATCTTTTTGGACAGCAAAATTACGTATTACTGTTATTTATCAATCGCAAGTTTTCATAAATTTTAACTTTCGATTATTACACAACCAAATTAACGTAATAATTGTAAAAAACATATAAAACTAACATTAATAATTCAAAAATTGAGCCCCAAGCTTAGAAACTATCTTATTTGACAAGAAATAGCATCTTTTAAAAAATAAAAAATAACGCGAAACAACTAAGCCTTAACCATTTATACACAAAAGGTTGTATGTTAAATTTATTGCTGTATTCTAAAAACTAAATCTTATTTTTGTAGAACGAAATTACACAAACAAATGAATGTAATTTCTTCAAAAAACATATAAAACTACTTATTAATTTATGACAACAGCCGAACAAGTAAAAGGTATTGTGGAGCGCCTTGGTGCGTTGAGGAGGTATCTTTGACGTTGATGCCAAGCTAATCGAAATTGCAAACGAAGAAGAAAAGACTTTTGCTCCAGATTTTTGGAATAACCCGAAAGAAGCGGAAAACATCGTAAAAAATCTTCGAAACAAGAAAAAATGGATTGAAGATTACGATAAAGCCGTTGCGCTTACTGATGAACTTCAACTTGCTTATGACTTTTACAAAGAAGGCGAACTTTCTGTAGAAGAATTAGACGAGCAATACAATGGTGCGCAATCACACATTGAAAACATCGAATTCAAAAACATGCTTTCTGACGAAGGTGATAGCTTGAGCGCAGTTGTTCAAATTACTGCCGGAGCCGGCGGAACTGAAAGTTGTGACTGGGCTGGAATGCTGATGCGTATGTACATGATGTGGGGTGAAAGTTATGGTTACAAAATCAAAGAGCTTAACTTTCAAGAAGGCGACGTTGCCGGAATCAAAACCGTAACTTTAGAGTTTGAAGGTGATTATTCTTTTGGTTATTTAAAAGGAGAAAATGGAGTTCACCGTTTGGTTCGAATTTCGCCTTTTGATAGTAATGCAAAACGTCATACTTCATTCGTATCGGTTTATGTTTATCCATTAGTTGATGACAGTATTGAAATCGACATTAATCCTGCCGATATCGAAATTACGACTTCACGTTCGAGTGGTGCCGGAGGTCAGAACGTAAATAAAGTGGAAACAAAAGTTCAGTTGGTTCACAAACCAACCGGAATTCAGATTCAGTGTTCTGAAACACGTTCGCAACAAGATAACAGACAGCGTGCCATGCAAATGCTTCGTTCTCAATTGTATGAAATTGAATTGAAAAAACAACAAGCACAGCGTGCTGATATTGAAGCCGGAAAAATGAAAATCGAATGGGGTTCGCAAATTCGTAACTACGTTATGCAACCTTATAAATTAGTAAAAGACGTTCGTACAGGCTATGAAACCAGCGACGTTGATGGCGTAATGAACGGAAATATTGACCCATTCCTTAAAGCATATTTAATGATGATGGGGCAAAAAGAAGAAGAGTAACAGTTACAGTTTTCAGTCACAATAAAGTCGAAACCTGAAACTTGAAACAGCTTTAAACTCAAAAAACAAGTTATGATAAAATGGGCCGATGTAATTCATTTTACAAACAAAGGAAATCCTACTCCAGATAAAAGAGTGGAAAAAACGGAAGAAGAATGGAAACAAATTCTAACGCCAGAAGAATTTCAGGTTACTCGCTTAAAAGGAACTGAAAGATCTTTCAGCTCAGAATTATGCAGTTTATTTGATCCTGGAATTTACGAATGTAAATGCTGCGGAACGGTTCTTTTTGATGCAAGCGAAAAATTTGAATCAGGAACGGGCTGGCCTTCTTTTACACAGCCAATTAAAGAAAATGCAATTGGGTATCATGCCGATAAATCATACGGAATGATTCGGGTTGAAGTTGTATGCAATGTCTGTGATGCACATTTAGGACACGTTTTCCCAGATGGCCCGCCACCAACTGGTCTGCGTTATTGCATAAATGCAGTTTCTCTTTCTAAAACTAAATAATGTAAAACATCAAGAAACGATTCCTTTTAAAAAGTGAATCGTTTTTTTTTGATATTCGCGCGATTAACAAAAAAAATGTAAGTTACTGCTTATCAATAAAAAATAACTTCTTTTATTCGTTCAAAAAAACTAAACCACTTCGTTTTAAGCAATATAAATTAACACTTGTGCTTCTGTTAAAATTAGAAAACCATCAAAATTTTAATACCTAAAGTGTTAATTTTGTAATATTTAAACTATTATTTTAAATATCTTTCAACAAACGCATTAAAAATATTAGGTAATTAAAATGTAATTTATTTTATTTGGTAAAAATTATTCCCAAATACTATTAAATACATTAAATGAAATCTTATTCAATTCAAGAAATAAACGAAGTGATTAATGGCGTGATATACGGCTCAACTTCTCAAAGCATTACTGCAACCGAGCAACTGGAAAAGGCAACTTCTTCGCAAATTTCATTTATTGGAAATAAAAAATATGAAAAACATTGGCCCGCATCAAACGCATCAATAGCAGTTGTAAATGAAGATATTTCGATCGAGCCTGGTGAAAATCGTGCTTTTATCAAAGTAAAAAATGCTGATTTGGCTATGTCTCAAATACTTGCCCTTTTTACTCCTCCTGCACCCATATTTCGTAGCAATATTCACAAAACAGCCAACATCGATGAAACCGCAGTAATTGCTGAAGGTGCAAAAATTGGTGCTGGCTGTTATATTGGTCCAAAAGTAGAAATTGGCGCAAATGTTACCTTATACCCAAATGTTACGATTTTAGACGAATGTACTATTGGAAAAAATACAGTTATCTGGTCTGGAACAGTTGTGCGAGAGCGTTGTCATATTGGTAGTGATTGCATTATTCATCCAAATGCAACTATTGGTGCTGATGGCTTTGGATTTCGTCCATGCAAAGAAAACGGACTTGTAAAAATTCCGCAAATTGGAAATGTAATTATTGGAAACGGTGTTGAAATTGGTGCAAATACTTGTGTTGATCGTGGAAAATTCAGTTCTACAATTTTAGGAGACGGCTGTAAAATTGACAATTTAGTTCAAATTGGGCACAACAGTAAGTTAGGCAAGTTCTGTATTATGGCTGGGAACAGTGGTCTCGCCGGATCTGTGACTTTAGGAAACGGTGTTATCATTGGCGGAAGCGCATCAATAAAAGATCATACAAATATTGGCGATGGTGCCGTAATTGGTGCCGGATCTGGTGTTACTGGAGACGTTCCTGCTGGAAAAACTATGTTGGGTTATCCAGCCGTTGAAGCCAGAGATGCTCTAAAACAATGGGCAATGCTAAAACGAATGGTCTGTAGTCCAAAAAAATAATCACAGTTGATAAAATATAAAAACAGAAGTGTCTAAAACTTCTGTTTTTTTTTATTCCTCAATCTCTCTAAAATTTAAAATTCAGCCATTTTTAAAACTTTCGGTTTATTTCAATTGATTTTGTAAATTAGCCAACACTATTTTGTAAAATCAATATTATATCATGGATTTAAACTTCAATAAAAACGAAGATCACAATAAATTACTACTTTCAGAATTAAAACAAAAATTTGCCAAAGTAAAACTGGGCGGCGGCGAAAAACGAATTGAAAAACTTCATTCTGAAGGAAAAATGACAGCTCGTGAGCGTATCGCTTATTTATTGGATGAAAATTCACAAAATATTGAAATTGGTGGTTTCGCAGGTGAAGGAATGTATACAGAACATGGCGGTTGTCCTTCTGGTGGCGTTGTGGTAAAAATTGGCTACATAAAAGGCAAACAATGCATTGTTGTTGCCAATGACGCTACTGTAAAAGCGGGTGCATGGTTTCCAATTACAGGAAAAAAAAACCTACGTGCACAGGAAATTGCTATAGAAAACAGACTTCCAATAATCTATCTTGTTGACAGCGCAGGAGTTTATCTGCCTATGCAAGATGAAATTTTTCCAGATAAAGAACATTTTGGACGAATCTTTAGAAATAATGCCCAAATGAGCAGTATGGGAATTACCCAAATCGCTGCCGTTATGGGAAGTTGTGTTGCCGGTGGTGCTTATTTACCAATTATGAGTGATGAAGCCTTGATTGTAGACAAAACCGGAAGTATTTTTCTTGCTGGAAGTTATTTGGTAAAAGCCGCAATTGGTGAAACTATCGACAATGAAACTTTAGGAGGCGCAACAACACATTGCGAAATCTCTGGGGTTACTGATTATAAAGCCAAAGATGATAAGGATGCTTTAGACAAAATCAAAAATATTGTAGATAAAATTGGTGATTTTGATAAAGCGGGCTATAGCCGAATCAAAGCCGAAAAACCTGCTTTAGAGCCAAGCGATATTTACGGAATTCTACCAAAAGCCCGTACAGAACAGTACGACATGATGGAAATTATCAATCGTTTGGTTGATAATTCTGAATTTGAAGCTTATAAAGAAGGTTATGGACAATCTCTCATTACAGGTTACGCCAGAATTGACGGTTGGGCAGTTGGAATTATTGCGAATCAGCGAAAAGTGGTTAAGACTAAAAAAGGAGAAATGCAATTTGGAGGCGTAATTTACTCTGATAGTGCCGACAAAGCAACCCGTTTTATTGCCAATTGTAATCAAAAGAAAATTCCATTAGTTTTTTTACAGGACGTTACTGGTTTTATGGTAGGCTCAAAATCTGAACATGGAGGAATAATCAAAGATGGTGCAAAAATGGTAAATGCCGTGAGTAATTCCGTGGTACCGAAATTTACTGTAATTGTTGGAAATTCTTATGGTGCAGGAAATTACGCAATGTGCGGAAAAGCTTATGACCCTCGATTAATATTTGCCTGGCCAAGCGCGGAACTTGCCGTGATGGGTGGAACGCAAGCTGCTAAAGTTTTGGCACAAATTGAAGCTTCTTCGCTTAAAGCTAAAGGAGAAGTTGTAGATGAAGCCAAAGAAACAGAGCTTTTCAATAAAATAAAAGCACGTTATGACGCACAAACATCGCCTTATTATGCTGCTTCAAGATTATGGACAGATGCAATCATTGATCCGCTTGATACACGCAAATGGATTTCAATGGGAATCGAGGCTGCAAACCACGCTCCTATTCAAAAACCATTTAATTTAGGCGTTATTCAAGTTTAAAGCATTCCGAAATTCTCATTTTAAGTCAAATAAACACCAAAAAACTCATTTTCAACGACTTATTATTAAATATGTTATTAAAATTTCGTAATTTTAATAAACAATTTTTAATCACGCAATGTCATGGAAAATGTAAAAAGCTTGAATAAATGGGCAAATGCGCACACTTATTTACCAGTAGATTTAATACGTATCGTATTGGGTGTTTTTTTATTTATGAAAGGAGTTTCATTTGTAACTAACGTTCAATATCTGCATGATTTAATTTCTCCAATCGACCAGTTTGGAGGCGGAATGTTCCTTCTGCATTATATTGCACCCGCACATATGATTGGAGGAATAATGATCGTTTTCGGTCTGCTCACCCGTTGGGCTATTGCCGCACAACTGCCTATCCTTTTTGGAGCAGTTTTAGTAAACTTCATGGGACGAATGCATTCTGAAAGCCTAATTCTTGCAATAGCAGTTTTGTTGCTTTGCATTTTCTTTCTATTTTATGGCGGGGGAAAGCATTCCGCCGATTATTATTTTAAAATGCAACAATAATATACTTTTATCCTCAACTTATCTGTTTAGGTTGAGGATAAAACAAAAAAGCATTTTTAAGACTTAATTAGCACTTCAAAATTTTATTTATTGTGTTTTATGAACTAAATTCGCCACCATGAATTGGATTCGTAAGACCGTCTTGTTTATATCACTTTTGATTATAGCATTCTTTGCCACACAGGCAATAGATGTTCCTATTCAACAAATTGAAAGTCAAAAAACAGATACTAACTTCTCCAAAGATATCCCTGATTCTTCTGCATTTATTCAACCACAGGCAAGCTATCAATTTGCTGCAAGTATTAAAACAGAATATCCTGCGGTAATAAAATGGTTTGATTCTTTACTGTCAATCGTTCCACAACATAAAGCTGTTAAATCAGCATTTAATTTTACACGTCAATTCTCGACTCAAAGCAAGAAAATCTCTTTAATGCTCTACGCTTTCCATTTTTTCTGGTAAATAAATCTCTGAAATTTTTATTCGAAAGAAATCCTTTCTTTCACAAATCTTAAAACCGTTTTCTATCTGAAAAACTGTTTAGAATTTCATATTATTTATCAAATTAAAAAAAATCAAAAATGGAAACAAGTGTAACCATAATTGGTGCTGTAATTGCAATTATAGTCGCAATTCCAATCTATTATTCAGCACGAACGAGCGCTGCAAACAAATCTAAAATCCTAAACATCAAAAAGAAATTCAACTCAACTCATCCTGAAGATTTTGATTTGACTGAATCTCAAAGCAATAAAACGCTTACTCTGGATCAAAAAAACAAAAGATTCATTTTAATGAATTTTAATCCAAATCAGCAAGAATCAACTTTTGTCGACTTAAAAAATGTTTCTTCCTGCAAATTGGTTTTAACGACAGACGGGAATTCTGATACTATTCTAAAAATAGATTTTGAATTTCAGCAAAACGAAACTTCTCAAAAAATCACCATACCATTCTATGATTTTGATGATGACCGTATCAAGCAAATTAGCGCTTATCAAGATCATGTTTTTGCAAAAAAATGGCTTAAAATCATCCAAGATTCTATTTCACGTTAGTTATTTAATTCAGCAAAGAGGCTCAATTATTGAGTCTCTTTTTTTTGTCATTAATATGATATTTATCATTTTAATTCTTGAGACAGTAAGGTAATTTTGATACCTCTCTAAATGTTTTATTTATGAAAATTTCACTGACTCAGAAATATAACGTTCCAGGTCCAAGATATACAAGTTACCCAACCGTTCCATACTGGAATGAAACCAATTTTACTTTGAAAAAATGGACAACATCTTTTCAAAAATCATTTTTAGAAAGTAATACGCAAAACGGAATCAGTTTATATATCCATTTACCATTTTGTGAGAGCATGTGCACTTTTTGCGGATGCAACAAACGAATTACGAAAAATCACTCAGTTGAAGAAATTTATATCGACGCGGTTTTAAAAGAATGGAGCCTGTATTGCAAACTTCTTCCTCAAAGACCACTTATAAAAGAGATTCATTTAGGCGGAGGAACTCCCACTTTTTTTTCAATTTCAAATTTAGAAAATCTTATAAATGGTATTCTTAAACTAGCCGATAAAGCCGAAAACTACGAATTTAGTTTTGAAGGACATCCAAATAATACCACTTACGAACAGCTTAAAAAATTATACGATTTAGGCTTTCGCCGAGTAAGTTTTGGAGTTCAGGATTATGCCGAAAAAGTTCAAAAAGCCATTCATCGTATTCAACCCTTCCACAATGTTGCGAAAGTAACTTTTTGGGCTAAAGAAATTGGTTATACATCAATTGGCCATGATATTGTTTTCGGACTTCCATTTCAAACTTTAGAAAATATTGTCGATACAATTGAAAAAACAAATTCATTGAAACCAGACCGATTAGCTTTTTACAGTTACGCACACGTGCCTTGGATCAAAGGAAACGGACAACGCGGTTTTAACGAAGAAAACTTGCCAAAAGATGCCGAAAAAAGAATGCTTTATGAGGTCGGAAAAAAATTACTTTCTGCAAATGGCTATCATGAAGTTGGAATGGACCATTTTGCATTGCCTTCAGACAGCTTATTTCAATCTGCACACAACGGAAAGATGCATAGAAATTTCATGGGTTACAGCGCTTCAAAAACACAACTTATGATTGGCTTGGGTGTTTCTTCAATAAGTGATAGCTGGTATAGTTTTGCCCAAAACACTAAAAGTTTAGAAGAATACTATAAAATATTAGAATCTAATCAATTACCTGTTGTGAAAGGTCATATTTTAAATGATGAAGATCTGATTATTCGAAAACACATTTTAAATCTAACCTGCGAACTTGAAACTTCCTGGAGCAAAGATTTTTTATATTTTAAAGAATTGCCAGAAGTTTTATTGGCTTTAAAGGAAATTGAAAATGATGAGTTGATTGTAATAGAAAACAACAAAATTAAAATTACAGAAGCCGGAAGGCCTTTTGTCCGCAATATTTGTATGGCTTTTGATTTACATTTAAAAAGAAAATCACCAGAAACAAATCTGTTTTCGATGACAGTTTAATGATGATTTAATGACAATTTGGTGTCTGCTGAACAAACAAACTCATATTTGAAGGAGACAAATACGGAATTCCTAATCCCAAGCCTCTCAAAATAAACAATACACCAATAAAAACGGCAACATAAGGAATTGCCTTCTGAATTTTATTTCGGAACGGCAATTTTAATAATGAATGCATATAAACCACAATGGTCATTAAAGGAATAGTTCCTAATCCGTAAAGCAACATGTAGAGAACGCCTAAACTTGCACTTTGCATCGCAATTGCACCAAATAAAGCCACATATACCATTCCACAAGGAAGAAAACCATTTAATAAGCCAATTATAAAAAGTGATTTGTAAGTTTTCTTTTTAAACTGACTTCCTAAACTTGATTTAATTTTTGAGATTACTTTATAAACCGGTTTAGAGAAGTTGTATTTGGCAAATGTTTTTTCAGGAATCAAAATCACAGCGATCATTGCTATACCAATGAAAATTGATATTTTCTGTTGAATTCCAGCCATAAAAAAGCCACGACCTAATAAACCAAAAATGAAACCTATTGCGGCATAAGCGGTCAACCGTCCTAAATGGTAGGTGACAATCTGAATTACTTTTTTAGCCTCATCCTGATGATCAACCGGAAGCATTACAGCAATTGGCCCACACATACCTACACAATGCAGACTGCTAATGAGACCTAATATGAATGCAGAATACAACATTTGTAAATTAATTTACGTAGATTACTTCTTTAGTCAAGTATTTTGTTCCGTTATACTGCCATTCCATGTTAACATCCCAACGTCCTTTTATTAATTTACCTTTCGGGATAAATAAAGCTGAATTTGTTAAAGCAATTTTAGTATTAAAATCAAATTTTTTATTTGAAGGTCGATATAATAAAATATTTCCCGTGATTTTATCGCTTTCAAAAGTTGATGGAAACGCCACTTTTACGCCAGCATCACCAAAAGTTATGGAAGGTTTTTGCTGTAAATCATGTGCGTTTTGAACACGTGACATTTCTTCCTGAAAATGTGAATCGTGCTTATAGTATTCTTCAACAACCAAATCATTGTCGTACTTAGCATTAGATTGCACTTCAAAAACGAAATACAATATAAAACTCATAAAAAGAGCAAAAGCTATAACAATTCCGGTTCCCCAATTTATTTTCATGATAGTACTATTTTAATTAAAACTTCTCGGACCTAAAAAGTTTGTTTTTGTGGTTTCGAGCAATTCTTTTCCGTTGTAAACACCAATTTTCACTGTGGTTTTATCGCTTTCCAAAATTGCCTCGTCGATTTCTATGAACAGAGTTCCCTGCGCAGTTTCTTCTCTTTTAATTTTGAAGTTTTTATTTCCCACATTTTTAATTTCACCTTTTTGGTCAATTAACTCAAAATGAATATCGTTGTAATCATTCATTGTTTTATTAACGATTTTATAAGTGTAAACATTACTTATTTTATCTCCCTTATGCTGAAATAATTGTCCTGGTAAACGCAAAATAATAGCTTCAACATTTGTTCTTAAAAACAGCATTCCAACAAAAACGCTCAATAAAATGAATAAAACAGCTGTATAGCCTTTCATTCTATTGGTGAATTTAAAAGGTTCCTTTTTAGTTATTTCATCTTCAGAAGCATATCGAATAAGACCTTTTGGCAAACCTACGCTTTCCATTATATGGTCACATTCATCAATACAAGCCGTACAGTTTGTACATTCTAATTGTGTCCCGTTTCTGATATCAATTCCCATTGGACAAACATGAACACATTGGAGACAATCAATACAATCTCCTTTTCCTGTTAATGTCCGGTCTTCTTTTTTATTGAATTTTGCACGTCCTTCCTCCTTTTCACCGCGAACAAAATCGTAGGCAACATTAATAGATTTATTATCCAAAAGAACTCCTTGAAGTCGTCCATACGGACAGGCAATTATACAAACCTGTTCACGAAACCAGACAAAAACAAAGTAAAAAACACTTGTAAAAATCAGCAATGCTATAAAGTTACTTGCCTGTTTTAAAGGACCTTGCTCAATCATTAAAAACAATTGATCACTGCCAACCAAATACGCCAAAAACACATTTGCAATACCAAAAGAAATCAAAAAGAAAACAGTCCATTTAGAAAGTCTTTTTCTAATTTTTTCAGCATTCCACTCTTGTCGGGCTAAGCGTAATTGAGAACCTCGGTCGCCATCAATCCAATATTCAATTCGGCGGAAAACCATTTCTAAAAAGATCGTCTGCGGACAAATCCATCCGCAAAATATCCTTCCAAAAACAACTGTAAACAAAATAACAAAAACGACTCCGACCAACATTGAAATCACAAAAAGATAGAAATCCTGTGGCCAAAACGGAAAACCAAAAATATTAAAACGACGTTCCATAACATTGAACATCATAAATTGATTGCCGTTGATTTTTATAAACGGATTTGCAACTAAAATTGCCAACAAAACATAACTGACAATCTTTCTGTAATCATAGAATTTACCAGACGGTTTTTTAGGAAAAATAAATTTCCGATTACCACTGTCATCGATTGTTCCAATGGTATCTCTAAAAGCTTCGTCTGATAAATTTGACATGATTTTTATTTTTTAACTTCTGTACTATCTTTTGGGCTAGTTGTTGCCGTTGTAGCTGCGTCATCTTTTTTGGGAGCACTTTCATCTACCCAAACTTCTCCTTCAGCTTCTTTTGGATCTTTAGGATTGCTTCCTTGTAAAGACAAAATATAACTAGCCACTTTTTGAATGTCTTTTGGTTTCATACCGTTTGTTTTCCAAGAAACCATTCCTTTTCCATCACGACCTCCATTTGTAATAGTATGAAAAACATTTTTGATTCCACCACCTAAAATCCAGTGATCATCTGTCAAGTTTGGACCAATTTGTCCTCCGGCATCTGCTCTGTGACAAGCTGCACAATTTGTCATGAAGATTTCTTTACCTGCTGCTAAACTTGGTTCATCCGTAAGCAATACCACAGTTTTTTCATCCATTAAATCAGGTGCTGTTTTTAGATATTCATCAACATCAATTTTAGCCTGAGCCATCTCTTTTTTTAGCTCTGTTTCCTGATCATCTGCACCGAGGATTTCATAACGAACAAGGTAAACGGCTCCAAAAAAGATAGTGATGTAAAATAAATATACCCACCAGGGTGGTAAATTATTATCAAGCTCTTTAATTCCGTCATAATCATGATGCATCAACAAATCAGCTTCTTTTTCCATTGGAGGTGTTTTTGTAAGCTTATGCATCAACTCTTTAAACCAAGTGCTTTCACTTAAACTCAGACTATTTTCGTACTCCAATTTTGCTTTTTCTTCAGGTGACATTAAATGATACATCACTCGATTAACTGCACTGAGCGTAATTTCAATTGCAACTAAAACAAATAGAAATATAGCCAAGAAAACAGAAACCATAGGGAATTTTATAAAAGCTGGCTTATCGCCTGAATCAATAAAATACTCCATCAAAGCAAAACCGATGAAGAAAATAAGTGGTACTCTTACATATACTGGGAAAAACTTTTTCATTTTATTTATCTTTTGAAATTATACCAAGTCCTCATTTAAAGGAATTTCACTCATTTCTTTAATCTTGTCTTTTTTATATGAAAACACCCAAAAGGCTAATCCAACAAAAAATAAAAAGAAGATCAAGAGAGAAAGAATCGGGTAAATTTCTATACCCGATATTGTCTCCATATTGTGTTTTATTTGTTCAAACATAGCCTTATTTTTTAGCAGTCTCTTTTACTTTTATATCAGTCCCTAATCTTTGAATATAAGCAATCAAAGCAACAATTTCTCTTTCGTTCATTGGAACAAATTGCTCACCTTTTGCAGCGGCTTTCTTTTTACTATCCTCATAACTTTTTACAAAATCAGGATCATTTTCTAAGCTCTTCTCTATCTTAACAGCTTGATCTCTCAGTGTTTTTTGAGCATTTGCAATTTCAGCTTCTGAATATGGCACGCCAAGTGAAACCATTGCCTGCATTTTCTTTTGCGTCAATGAAATATCCAAAGGTTTATTATCAAATAACCATTTGTAACCTGGCATGATTGAACCGGCAGAAGTACTTTGCGGATTCCACATATGATTAAAATGCCAGTTGTCATTATACTTGCCTCCTACTCTCAACAAATCTGGACCAGTACGTTTTGATCCCCAAAGAAATGGATGATCATATACAAATTCTCCCGCTTTAGATTGTGGTCCATATCTTTCAACTTCACTTCTAAATGGTCGAACTGATTGTGAATGACAACCTACGCATCCTTCTCTGATATACAAATCACGTCCTTCAAGTTCTAAAGGCGTATAAGGTTTTACGCTTGAAATTGTCGGGATATTGGATTTAACCATAATTGTTGGTACAATTTGAATAATACCTCCAATTAAAATTGCAATCGTAGCCAATATGGTCAATTGAATAGGTTTTCTTTCTAACCAAGTATGAAATTTTTCTCCACTTAATCTGTTACTACTGATTCTTTCTAATGCTGGAGCCTGCGCTAATTCATCTTCAATTGTATTTCCTACTTTTACTGTCATTATTATATTATAAACCAAAGTCAGCATCCCGATTAGATACAAAGTACCACCAATTGCTCTCATCCAATACAGAGGCATAATCGCAGTAACTGTTTCAAGGAAATTTCCATATGTTAAAGTTCCATCTGGATTAAATTGTTTCCACATAGAAGCCTGTTGGAAACCCGCCACATACATTGGCAATGCGTACAATATAATTCCTAAAGTTCCAATCCAGAAATGGAAATTAGCTAGTTTTTTAGAAAACAAAGTGCTTTTTGTCATACGAGGAATCAGCCAATAGATAATACCAAATGACATAAATCCGTTCCATGCTAAAGCTCCAACGTGTACGTGTGCAATAATCCAGTCTGTATAGTGTGCAATAGCATTAACATTTTTGAAAGAAAGCATTGGACCTTCAAAAGTTGCCATTCCGTATCCCGTAATAGCCACAACAAAGAATTTCAAAACTGGTTCCTCACGAACTTTATCCCACGCACCTCTTAAAGTTAAAAGTCCGTTGATCATACCTCCCCAAGAAGGAGCAATAAGCATTACTGAAAATACAACACCTAAATTCTGAGCCCAGTTTGGCAATGCAGAATATAATAAGTGGTGAGGCCCAGCCCAGATATAGATAAAGATTAATGACCAAAAGTGAATAATAGATAATCTATAAGAATAAATAGGGCGATTTGCTACTTTAGGAATAAAATAATACATCAATCCTAAAAATGGCGTTGTCAAGAAAAATGCAACCGCATTATGTCCGTACCACCATTGCACCAGCGCATCCTGAACACCTGCGTAAACGGAGTAGCTTTTTAATGCAGAAACTGGCAACTCAATATTATTAAAGATATGTAAAACAGCAACAGTTACGAAAGTGGCTAAATAAAACCAAATAGCAACATATAAATGCCTTTCTCTTCTGCGAAGCATTGTACCTATCATATTGATTCCCATCACTACCCAAATCAAGGCAATTGCGATATCAATAGGCCATTCTAACTCGGCATACTCTTTTGATGAAGTATAACCTAATGGCAAGGTAATAGCGGCAGCAACAATAATTAACTGCCAGCCCCAGAAATGCAAATTACTTAAAAAGTCACTGAACATTCTGGCTTTCAGCAAACGCTGGAGCGAGTAATACAAACCCGCAAAAAAGGCATTTCCGACAAAGGCAAAAATAACTGCATTAGTATGCAAAGGCCTTAATCGTCCGTAGCTTAGCCACGAAATCCCATCTGTCATGTTGGGAAAAAGGTACATAACCGCTAAGGTCAGCCCTACTAACATACCTACTACTCCAAAAAGAATAGTGGCATAAATGAATTTTTTTACAATTTTGTTGTCGTAATAAAACTGTTCCATTTCCATAATTAAACTTGTTTTTCTTCGGTTGGTGGATTATTTTTTTGAGGGATGTTTTTTGTCTCGTCATCAAAAAGCATTCGGACGGATGGCGTATAATCATCATCGTATTGTCCAGATTTGACAGCGATGATGAATGCAATGAAGAAGCCAATTGCTACGCAAATACTAACCGAAATTAATAGATAAATTACACTCATACCTTTACAATTATGTTAACAAAATTAACAGGTTACTATGGCATAAAATATGATAATTATCATAGTCAAAAGACTTATGTTAAATTTAGTAAAAAAATACTTCGAAATTACTTAAAATCAATCTAAATTACTAGAAATGAAGTAATTAGACATCAAAGTCACAAAACTTACGATAGTAATTGTACTCAATGGCATAATAATGGCCGCAACTAATGGAAGAAGGTTTCCAGTTATCGCAAAAGCAAGCCCGACCACGTTATAAAGCAAGGATAAAACAAAACTCATTTTGATGATCAAAATTGATTTATGAGAGAGCTTTAAAAAGTAATGTAAACGCGAAAATTCATTTGCATCTAAAATCGCATCACAGGCCGGTGAAAAGACATTTACATTCTCTGATATTGACACCCCAACATTGCTTTGTGCCAATGCCCCGGCATCATTTAAACCATCACCAACCATCATTACATTCTGACCTTTATCTTGCAGATTTTTAATGAATTCTAATTTTTGTTCTGGTTTTTGATTAAAGACAAGTTCTGTACCTTCTGGCAGAATTTTTTCGAGATTAGCTCTTTCTCCATCATTGTCTCCAGAAAGGACTTTTAACTTGTATTTTTTATTTAAAGTTAAAAATAACATTGCAAGACCATCTCTATATTGATTTTGGAAATTAAATCGGCCAAAATAAACATCGCCAATTTTAATATGCAGCGCCGTTTTTTCCATTTCAGAAGAATCCAAATCCGGACTTTCAACAAATGCAGCTGAACCGATTTTTATCGTCTTATTTTCTGTTTTAGCTAATAATCCCTTTCCCGTAATTTCCTCAAATTCATCAATTTTGATTCGTTTTGTTTCTGGCAGGAAATCATAAAGCATTCTGCTCAAAGGATGATTTGAAGCTCGTAGAACATTTTTTAATAAAATCATATTTTCATCAGAAATTGCCGTTCCTTCATAAACAATACTTGATTTTTTGTTTGTTGTAATTGTTCCCGTTTTATCAAAAACTATTGTATCAACTTTAGCTAATTGTTCGATTACTAACGCATTTTTAAGATACATTTTTTGCTTGCCCATAATTCTTAGGATATTTCCAAAAGTAAATGGCGCAGTAAGTGCCAGCGCGCATGGACAGGCGACAATTAAAACTGCTGTAAAAACATTAAAAGCAGTATTGGCATCAATAAATATCCAATAGCCAAATCCTGTAAAAGCGATTAATAATAGTATAGGAGTAAAATAACGGCTTATTTTATCGGTAATTGTTTTGTGTTTTTGATCTACTTTTTTCTGGAAAATTTCATTGCTCCACAGTTGGGTAAGATAACTTTGCGAAACCGAATGCAATACTTCCATTTCAATGACTTTTCCAATCTGTTTTCCACCGGCAAATATTTTATCTCCTGATTTTTTCGTAATCGGAACTGCTTCACCAGTCACAAAACTATAATCAATATCTGCTTTTTCACTGATCAAAATTCCATCAACCGGAATCAATTCCTGATTCCTTATCAATAACCTGTTTCCTTTTAAAACATCATAAATTGGTACACTTTCTTCGGAAGTATCTGAATTAATTCTGGTAACTGCAATTGGAAAATACGATTTAAAATCTCTTTCAAAACTTAAAAAACTATAGGTTTTAGTTTGAAACATTTTCCCAAGAAGCATGAAAAAAACCAAACCTGTTAAACTGTCAAAAAAACCGCCGCCATAATTCATGACAATATCAAAAGTACTTCTGATAAACATGACAATAATTCCCAATGCGATTGGAATATCAATATTCAGCATTTTTGATTTAATGCTTTTGTAAGCCGAAACATAATAGCCGCTTGCTGAATACAAAAAGCTCGGTAAAGCCAAAAGAAAAATCAAAATCCTGAAAAAAGGTTTGTAGTTATCCAACCAAAATTCTTTGATTTCAAAATATTCCGGAAACGAAAGCAACATGATATTTCCAAAACAAAAGAAAGCTACACCAAGTTTATAAGTAAGGCTTCGATCAACATTGTTTTTTCCGGTTTCATAGTTTTCAAGACTTATATAGGGTTCATAACCAATTGTACTCAACAAATAAACAATTGATTTAAGAGATACTAGCTCAGAGTTAAAAGTAATGCGGACTCTTTTTTGCGGAAAATTAACTTGTGACATACTAATTCCCGGCTGAATTCTGTTTAAGTTTTCCAGAATCCAAATACAAGAGCTGCAATGTATATGAGGAATATTTAAAGAAACAATAGAAGTATTTCCTTCCTGAAAATCGATTATTTTTGACGTAATAACTTCATTGTCTAAGAAATCGTATTTCCCCTGAATGTCCTGAGGAGTGGCACCTGGCGATTTTTCGAAATCATAATAGCAGGTTAAATCATGAAGGCTAAAAATCTCGTAAACCGTTTTACAGCCGGCACAACAAAACTTTTTTTCATCAAAATTGATTTCTTCATTTTTAGGAATGTCAATCCCGCAATGAAAACAGCTCTGCTCAGTCATAATTTGTTTCTTTTTTAATGTAACAAATATTCCAAATAAGATTTAACTATAAATATGATATTTATCATATGAAAATGAAATCAAATTCTAATTTAATAAAATAAAATGGGCGAATTACATCCGTAAAATTTTTCTGCATATTTTAAGACAAAACAATGCCTTTCAATACGAATATTGGTTAATTTTGCACCTAAATTATATTGCGATGAATAAATGTGATCAATGTATTGTACGCCAGTTGTCGTCTTTAAAAGCCCTTAATAAAGAAGAAGTTGTAAAGTTAGCCAATAGCAAAACGAGTTATTCAATTAAAAAAGGAGAAGCTATTTTTGAAGAAGGAGAAGTTACGAATGGCGTCTTTTGCATAAAAGATGGTGTAGGCAAATTATCAAAATTAAGTGCAAACGGAAAAGACCAAATTGTAAAGTTGGTAAAATCTGGTGAACTTTTAGGACAGCGTTCTATGATTAGTAATGAACCGGCTAATTTATCTGCAAAGGCAATCGCCGATATGGAAGTTTGCTTTATTCCGAAATCTGAAATCATACATTTTTTTAATAACAACAATCAATTTTCATTGAACTTGATGCAATCAATTTGTGAAGATTTGAAAGAATCAGAAAACGATAAAATTGCTTTAGTTCAAAAAACAGTAAAACAACGTTTGGCAGAAACTTTACTGCATTTGCATGACGAATTTGGCGAAAATGCCGATAAAACCTTAAAAGTTCAGCTTACAAGAGAAGAACTTGCAGGAATAATTGGTACCGCAACTGAAAGCTGTATTAGACTTTTATCTGATTTTAACAAACTTGAGCTGATTGAACTTGTTGGAAAAAAAATTATGTTGAAAAACGTAAAAGCATTAAAAAAAATAGCAGAATAATTAAAGTTTTTTTGCTTCGTTCCAAAAAACATCCATTTCTGCCAAAGTCATTTCTGATAAAGGTTTTCCTAATTCATCCGCTTTGCTTTCTAAGTATTGAAAACGCTTAATGAACTTTTTATTAGTACGCTCCAATGCATCTTCGGGATTTACATTTAAAAATCGGGCGTAATTAATCATGGAGAATAAAACATCTCCAAATTCGGCTTCAATTTTATCCTGATCTCCTGTTTTTACTTCGACTTGAAGTTCTTCCAGTTCTTCCTGCACTTTATCCCAAACCTGATGTGGTTCTTCCCAATCAAAACCAACTCCTTTTACTTTGTCCTGAATTCGGCTCGCTTTTACTAAAGCAGGCAAACTTCTTGGAACACCTTCTAAAACTGATTTTTTACCTTCTTTAAGTTTAAGTTTTTCCCAGTTTTGCTTTACTTCCTCTTCATCTTTTACAACAGTATCGCTATAAATATGAGGATGACGGTGAATTAATTTGTCACAGATTTCATTACAGACATCAGCTATATCAAAATTATTGGTTTCTGAGCCAATTTTAGCATAGAAAACAATATGAAGCAATAAATCTCCCAATTCTTTTTTAACTTCATTTAAATCATTATCCAAAATAGCATCTCCAAGCTCATACGTCTCTTCAATTGTCAAATGACGCAAAGTCTGCAAAGTCTGTTTTTTATCCCAAGGACATTGCTCACGAAGTTCATCCATAATTATTAATAGTCTTTCGAAAGCTTTAAGCTGAAGTTCTTTGCTCATTTTGATTTTATTTTGAATTGTAACCGATATAGTGTAAAAGTAAAAAATCCTGCCAAGAAAACATCTCAACAGGATTAATATATTTGAAAGAACGAACTACTATTCTTCTTTTTTAGCTTTTGCTTTTTTAGCTGGCGCTTTCTTTGGTTTTTCTTCAGCTACTGGAGCTTCTTCAGTTGCCTCTACTGCTGCAGGAGCTAAATCAGTTACTAATCCTTTTGCCTGAAGTGTGTTGTACCAGTTTAATACTTTTTTGATATCAGAAGGATAAACTCTTTCTTCATCATAATCAGGCAAAATTTCTTTAAAATAAGCTGCTAAAGTTGCATTATCTTCTTTGTGTGAAATAGCTTGACCTTTATTTTCTTTAGTCGCAATTTTTTGCATTACTTCAGTTAATGGCTTTTCTCCTTCGTATGTATAAATTGAGATTTCCGACAATAAACTTACATTGCTTTTTAAGTTTACTGTAATTTTTTTTCCGTCTGTTAATGATTCTGCCACAAAACCTGTACGAGTTTGCACTTTTAGTACATATAAACCTGGTTTCCCTGAAATGGCTAAAATTTTGTCTAAATTCATGTTGTATTAATATTAGTATTAAGAATTTTTTATTGTCTTTTTTTGTTCTTTTTCCGAACAATTATCTCCCTTTTTTAGCGGCAGCAAATTTCATTCTGTACTCCTGAAAAGTCTTGCCTTCTGTAATATTTTTTAATTTCTTTTGAATTAAACGTTTTTTCAAAGAAGATATTTTATCTGTAAACAAAACGCCTTCTATATGATCATACTCATGTTGAATAACTCTTGCAATCAATCCGTCAAAAACTTCTGTTTTCATTACAAAATCTTCTTCGCAATATTCAATCGTAACCGTTGGTTTTCTGTAAACATCTTCACGAACATCAGGAATACTTAGACAACCTTCGTTAAAACTCCACTCTTCTCCTTCTTCCTTAACAATTTTAGCATTGATAAAAGTTTTTTTGAATCCTTTTAATTCTTTTGCCTCATCAGATTCTAAATCATCATCTTCACTAAAAGGAGTTGTATCAATAACAAACAAACGAATTGCTAAACCTACTTGTGGCGCAGCAAGCCCAACACCGTAAGCATTATACATGGTTTCATACATGTTTGCTATTGTTTCTTTTAGGTTTGGATAATCTGGTGTAACATCCACTCCCACTTTCCTTAAAACAGGATCACCATATCCTACAATTGGTAAAATCATTTGTATTTTTTTATTGCATTATCTATTGTAAAAACTGAATTTTAGTTTCCTATAATTCAGCTGGCAAAAATAATAAAAAATAGTCTACGAATAATTCTAAACCGCATATTATATCTCATTTTTTGACAGTATGTTAAAATCTCATCTATAATTATGCCAAATTGATTCGTACAATTCTTACCTTTGTTAGTAAACCTCTATATATGTTTGACCGCATCACGAAATTTACGAACAGTACTTCTTTTTTAAACGCGTCCAAAGTGACTATTGCTTCAGTCGTTCCTGTGCTGATTTTAAACTTCTTAGGGCATTTTGAAATAGGGTTTACCATTGCACTTGGAGCTTTTTACACCTATCCTAGTGATATTCCGAGTTCATTAAGCCACAAAATAAAAGGACTTGTTGTTGCATCGTTTATTGTTTCGGGAGTTAATTTACTCGTAAACTTTACATATCCCTACCCGATTTTGTTTTATCCTTTCTTAGGATTTTTATTGTTTTTATGCTCGATGATTTCGGTTTACGGACAGCGTGCAACATTAGTATCTTTTTCTGCATTACTTTCAATTTCTTTGTCGTTTGGACACTTACATGAAGGCTGGGAAGCGTTTGAATATGCAGGTTTTATATTTATCGGAGGAATTCTATACTTAATTGTATCACTTGTTTTTCACTTTATACAGCCTTATAAATATGTTGAATTAGAAATTGCGGAAGGAATAAAACTTACCGCTAAATACCTGAAATTAAGAGGTGATTTATGGAATCCCGAAGCCAATAGAGATGCCATTATAGAAAAACAATTGGCTGTTCAGGTTGAGTTGAATTTGATTCACGAAGATTTGCGAAAAATGCTTATTGGCAATCAAAACACTTCGGCAGCAACGGCTCAAAATCGAAAAATGCTTTTGGTTTTCATCACTTTAGTCGAAATACAAGAACTTGCTTTATACACTTCTTTTGACCACAGCAAACTTCATGAAAAATTTGCTAAACATCCAGAAGTGCTTCGAACATATCAAAATGTAGCTTACAAACTGGCTTCAACTTTAAAAAAGCTTTCTAAAAATGTGCATCACATTGCAGTTTATGTCGACAAAAATGATTTAAAAAATGAATTAGATGCACTCGAATTTGCCATTTTTGATTATGAAAAAACGTTAGGAAAAGAAGAAGCTTCAGAAGGTGTTTTGATGCTTACCAATATGCTGAACTATGCTAAAAACCAAGTTGGAAAAATCAAAATTATTCAGCGTGCTTTTTCATTAGCAATGCAGTCTTACAAACTAAAAGACAAAGATAAAGAACTGGAAAAATTCCTTACTCCACAATATTATCCGTTGCGAACTCTGACTGAAAATTTAACTTTTTCATCGTCAATTTTCAGGCATTCAATCAGATTGACAATTACCATTTTAATTGGTTTCCTGATCGGAAAAATTCTTCCGTTCCAAAATGTGTATTGGATTTTATTGACGATCGTTGTGATTATGCGTCCGGGTTATGGCTTGACAAAAGAGCGTTCTTATAATAGAATTTTTGGAACTATTTTAGGAGGATTAATCGCTTTCGGAATTGTGTCTGTTGTTCAAAATCATGTTGCATTGAGCATATTTTCAATTATTTGTATGCTTTTGGGAATTTCGTTTACGCAAATTAATTACAAAATCAGTGCGACTTTTGTAACGATGTATGTCGTTTTTATTTATGGAATTTTGACGCCAGATGTTGTTGAAGTAATTCAGTTTAGGATTCTGGATTCACTGGCAGGAGCAATTTTGGCATTTTTAGCCAATCAATTTTTGTGGCCGGCCTGGGAGTTTATTAATACGCCTATACATATTGAAAATTCCATTCGTGCTAATCGTAATTATTTGCGAGAAATTGCAGATTTTTATAATAAAAAAGGAGAAATCCCTACTTCTTACCGTTTAGCCAGAAAACATGCTTTTGTAGAAATTGGTAATTTAATGACTTCTTTTCAGCGAATGATGCAAGAGCCAAAATCCAAGCAAAAAACATTGCCATTGGTCAATAAACTAGTTGTGCTGAATCATTCGATTTTATCCGCTTTGGCTTCTTTATCAACTTATATCCAGTCACATCAAACAACACGAGCTTCAGACTCTTTTAATTATATCATTAAAACAATCTTATCTAATTTAGATCAGTCGATTTCTATTCTGAAAAATGAGATAATTCTTAAAGATACTTTTTTCGATAAAGAAGATGTAACACTTCAATTTGAAGAGCTTAAACGTAAAAATTTCACTCGTCTTGCTGAAGATGACGAACTCGATAAAGAAACACGTCAGGCGAAAATGCAAGAGGCTCAATTGGTTATTGAACAATTAATCTGGATGAGTAATCTCGCCGAAAAGATTTTAAAAATCACGAAAGAACTAAAAGAAGCAAATCCAGATTAATTCATCTGGATTTGCTGCTTTTTATATATTTTTTTGAACTTAATTATTTAGTTTCAAAACTTCAGAAGTTTCTTTTCTAAGTTTAGCTAAAAGCTCTGGTTTATCATTTAATGTCTGACCATAAGAAGGGATCATTTTTTTCAGTTTCGCTTCCCATTCTGGAGTTTTAATCTGATTTGTAAAACATCTGCTTACTAAATCTATCATAATTGCCACAGCAGTTGAAGCTCCTGGAGAAGCTCCTAATAAAACTGCAAGAGAACCGTCATGCGTGTTGATTACTTCAGTTCCAAATTCTAAAACCCCACCTTCTTTTTCATCTTTTTTGATAACCTGAACACGTTGACCCGCTTTTTCAAGTTTCCAGTCTTTAGAACGTGCAGAAGGTAAATATTCACGAAGTGCTTTCATTCGGTCTTTCGGAGACTGACGTACTTGCTCAATTAAATATTTTGTCAACGGAATATTGTGATATCCGGCAGCCAGCATCGGAATTAAATTATTTGATTTTATCGATAATGGCAAATCCAAATAAGAACCGTTTTTTAGAAAACGAGTTGAAAAACCTGCAAATGGTCCAAAAAGCAATGCCTTTTCACCATCAATTACACGAGTATCAATATGCGGCACAGACATTGGAGGAGCTCCAACGCTAGCTTTTCCGTAAACTTTTGCCTGATGTTTTGCAATGACTTCCGGATTTGTACATTTTAGCCATTGACCGCTTACTGGGAATCCACCGTAACCTTTTCCTTCAGGAACGTTGGCTTTTTCTAATAATGGCAATGAACCACCACCAGCTCCAATAAATACAAAATTAGTATACGCTTTTCGTTTTTGTCCTGTAGAAAGATCTGTTATTTTAATTCTCCATGATTTATCCTCACGTTGTTTTAATTTTTTAACCTCATGATTAAAATACAAACTTACACCATCAAGTTTTTCCAAATAATTAAACATGCTTCTGGTAAGAGCTCCGAAATTAACATCGGTTCCAATTTCCATGTATGTCGCAGCTAATTTTTGATCATTCTCACGACCTTCCATTACTAATGGCATCCATTTTTTTAACTGTTCAAAATCAGTACTGAATTCCATTTCAGAAAAAATTGGATTGCTTTGCAATGCCTCAAATCTTGTTTTTAGATATTCGACATTTTTATCACCCCATACAAAACTCATATGAGGAACACTTTTTATAAAATTTTCTGGAGACGGTACCTTCTTTTCCTGTACCAAATAAGACCAAAACTGGCGTGAAACTTCGAATGATTCTGCTATGCTGATTGCCTTTTTAGGATCAATACTTCCATCCGCCTTTTCTGGTGTATAGTTTAATTCACAAAAAGCAGAGTGTCCGGTTCCAGCATTGTTCCATGCATCAGAACTTTCAGCTGCAGCAACATCAAGTCTTTCGTAAATTTCAATTTTAATATCGGGTTGCAGCTCTTTCAAAATTAAACCAAGAGTTGCACTCATAATTCCAGCTCCAATAAGCACTACTTCACTATTAGAACGTATTGTATTGTCAGGCATAATAGTAATTGTTTTTAAAAATGCAAAGGTACTTTTTTCAATCGCAAAAAAAAACTAAAATTTGCATGATAAAAGTTAGGAAATCATATTTTTTTCTAAATAAAGTGAAATTTTTAAGCCCGAAACTTAGAAACGGTTAGAAGAAAGATAGTCTTGAAGCATAATCGTTGCAGAAATTTCATCGATCAAACCTTTGTTCTGACGCTGTTTTTTACTCAGCCCGCTGTCAATCATAGTTTGAAAAGCCATTTTTGAAGTAAAACGTTCATCCACACGAACCACTTTCATATCAGGAAAAATATTCGAAAAATGAGTTACAAAACCTTTTATTATTGAAGCACTTTCAGATGGCTGACCATTCATTTGTTTTGGTTCGCCAATTAAAACGACTTCAACTTTTTCTTTTGCAAAATAATCTTTTAAAAAATCAATTACAGTATTGGTTGGAATTGTAGTTAAGCCTGATGCTATAATCTGCATTTCATCGGTAACAGCAATTCCGGTGCGTTTTTGGCCGTAGTCTATGGAAAGGATTCTTGGCATTTTATATTTTTTTCAAAGGTAATCATTTTAGTATTTTCTTTTCAAGAATATCAAAAGCAAGCTTTCTATTTATTTCAAAAACAAAACAAAAAATCCGCTTTAAAAACTCAAAGCGGATCTTTTCCAAAATATTCAAAACCTAAAAATTCAATTTATCTATTAAATAGTCTTCTAAAAAAACCTCTTTCCTCCTCTTCACCTTCAGTTTGCTGTTCGTATTGTAAAAACTTAGATTGGGATTTTTCATGTTCAAGAATTAACTCCTTAATATATTCAACATACGTTCTCTTTTTCTCTTCCAAAAATCCAATTAAATACTTTTCACTGAATTCAACTCCGCTCGCTGCTTCAATCTGCAAAAGCTTTTTATATAAAGGCTCAATATGAAGTGAAACTACTTCGTGCGGAACAGATTGTCTTCTTCCAAAATAATTTACAATTACCCCATTTTCATCTTTTGCAATTTCAAAATCGGTAATAACCCAATAGTATCTTCCCGATTTTGCTAAATTTTTCACGATGGCATGAAAATTTTTTCCTTGTTTGAGATTTTCCCAAAGCACTTTAAAAATAACCTTTGGCATATCTGGATGCCTAATAATATTATGCGGCTGTCCCATCAATTCATAATCTTCGTAACCCGAAACATCAACAAATACCTCATTGGCATATTCAATAATACCAAAGGCATTTGTTTTACTCATTATGACTTGCGTTTTATCCCAAGTAACTTCTTTGTCAATTACTGTAACTTTATTGTGGAGCTGATTTTCCTGATTCATTATCTAATGCTTATATAATTTGTTTTGGAATGGTTTTTATTAATTCTGTTTTTTCAGAATTAACGCCGCGAAAGTAGTCCGAATAAAAAAGGTAAAATCTGATTTTTGTCATATTTTGATATAAAAAAAACTTTTAGTGACCTATTTATAAATAAAAACATAAATAACATTCTTTAATTTATCAAATTAAAAACAAAATGTTACATATATAACATTTTCCAAAAGGTTTTACTTTTCCGCTTTTCTACAAATACGCTATCTTTGCCAAAAATTAAAACTATATGAATTCTTTACAGACTATAATTGAACAAGCTTGGGAAAACAGAGCTTTATTACAAGAAACTGCTACAACTGATGCTATCAGAGAAGTTATCGAATTAGTAGATGCGGGAAAATTACGTGTCGCTGAACCAGTTGGTGATGGATGGCAAGTAAACGAATGGGTGAAGAAAGCTGTTGTAATGTATTTCCCAATTCAAAAAATGGAAACATGGGAATCTGGTATTTTTGAATACCATGACAAAATGTTGCTAAAAAGAAATTATGCTGAAAAAGGAATTCGTGTAGTACCAAACGCAGTTGCACGTTACGGAGCTTATATTTCAAGTGGTGTGATCTTAATGCCAAGTTATGTAAATATTGGTGCATATGTTGACGAAGGAACTATGGTTGATACTTGGGCAACTGTTGGAAGCTGTGCACAAATTGGTAAAAATGTACACTTGAGTGGTGGTGTTGGAATTGGTGGTGTTTTAGAGCCATTACAAGCTGCTCCGGTAATTATTGAAGATGGCGCTTTTATTGGTTCACGTTGTATTGTTGTAGAGGGTGTTCACGTTGGGAAAGAAGCTGTTCTTGGCGCTAACGTTTGTTTGACTGCTTCAACAAAAATTATCGATGTTACTGGTGATGAGCCGGTTGAAATGAAAGGCTTTGTTCCTGCGCGTTCAGTTGTGATTCCAGGAAGTTATACTAAGAAATTTGCTGCTGGAGAATTCCAAGTTCCATGTGCATTGATTATTGGTACTCGTAAACCATCTACAGATTTGAAAACTTCATTAAATAATGCACTTCGTGAATACGATGTTGCTGTTTAATTTACAATCTTAAATAAATAAAAAAACGGAATGATTAATCCATTCCGTTTTTTTATTTATTTTTTCGCTGAAGTTTTAAAAGCTTAGCATATTTCATATAGGAGAAAAAAGCCTGAATTATTGAAAATGTTAGTCCATCTAATCCGTTTACAAAACCTTTTTTAAAGAAATAACATCTTACAAAAGCTACCGTTCCGTTTAATATCGGTTTGAAACTATTTATTCTTTTCCCTTGCTCGTAAAGCTGTTGTGCATGCCAAGTTGAATATAAATTTTTCTTCTTTATAAATTGATCAAAACTTTCCCAAGCATAGTGATTTATATGCACTTTTAAATGTGCTTTATTGCTTCCTGAAACCTTTTGATGCACCCTATCTTTTGACGGAGAAGCTGTTTTTTTATTAAAAAATCGTGCTGTTTTATCTGGATACCAACCTGCAAAATCTATCTTCTTTCCCCCTAAATAATTATACAATCTAAAAGTAAAAACATCAAAACTTTGATTTTCATATTTTCGCGACATTATGAATTTTTCGGCGTCTTCTGCCAAAATCTCGTCAGCATCCAGATTTAATATCCAGTCATTTTTACAATATTGAAGTCCATGAATTCTTTGCGGCCCATCTCCTAAAAACATTTGGGAGATCACTTTAGCTCCTTTTTCTTCTGCAATTTTTACTGTATTGTCAGCACTTAATGAATCTATAACAATTACTTCGTCGCAAATTCTGAAGAGAGCATCTATACATTTCCCTATATTTTTTTCTTCATTATAGGTTATTACCAATCCGCTGATTTCCATTCTTTTCTTTAAAATAATTTAAGTTTTCCAATCCTCAATTTTAACCTAAATCTAAACAAACTGTCTTCTCCTTTTATATCTATCCGTTTAACCAAATAATTATTTTTAAAAGGAAATTTATTTACTCTGTTTCCAATTCTTAAACCATAATTTATGCCATTTTCGCGCATAATTTTTTCAAAAACAGCAAATTGAGCCTCTTTCTTAGCATAGTTACCAAATGGATATGCCAAAACAGGTTTTATATCTAATTGATGTTCTCTAATAAAATTATTTGACTTAATAAAATCAGCTTCCAATTCTTCTTTTGATAACGAACTGTATCTTTTATGTTCAAAAGAATGATATCCTAACTCAATTAAATTATTGTTCAAGCCTTTTAACTGCTCAACACTCATTATTTTCTCTTTTCCTTCAATCCAATAATCAAAATTTCCAACGAAAGAAAATGGTATAAAAAAAGAAGCTTTTATTTGATATTTTTCAAGTAAAGGAACTGCATATAAAAGCTGACACTCTGTAACATCATCAAAAGTGATAATAATACTTTTTGAAGGAAGCGTTTTTAAATTCTCTAAATCCTTAAAATGAAATGTAGTATAATTATTATCGCTAAGAAACTTTAATTGAGACTCTAACTTTGACACAGAAATACTTAAGTTCAAAGATTTAGCTTCATCTTCAACAACATTATGGTACATTAAGATTGGTAACTTTGACATGCACTTTTTTTGTGCAAATCTATAGATTAATAGTATTATTTATCACAATAAATAAAAAATTAAGCGAAAAATAATATTAGCATAAAATACGCGTTTGTCTTTATCTTATAATTCATCAAAACCACTAACAATCAATACATTAAATAAAAAAAATGCTCGATAATAAAGACAACTATAATTAAACCAAATGGCTTTATTTAGGATAATTAAAAAAAATTAGACACACATATTTTTTTTTTATTCTAATAAAGAAACATTCTAAACAAGAAATAGAGTATTCGTTGTCCTATTTTATTTTAGCTTTTTTTGAAGTTTCAAAAGCTTTGCATATTTCATATAAGAGAAGAAGCTCTGGATCATGGCAATGGATAATCCGTCGATGCCATTAAAAATTCCTCTTTTAAAAAAATAACATCGTATAAAAGATACTGCTCCATTAATTATAGGTTTCAAAGCATTAATTCTTTTTCCCTGATCAAATAATTGTTGTGCGTGCCAGCCTGAATATTGATTTTTTTTAGCAATAATCTGATCGAAAGAATTCCAGCCATAATGCAAAATATGTACAGCTACCTTTTTTTCATTTTGAGTAATGATTTTCTGATGCACTTTAGATTCAGAAGGATGAGCAGTTTGTTTGTTGAAAAAACGAACTTTATGATCTGGATACCAGCCCGAAAAATCAATTAATTTATCTGCTAAAAAGTTTTTCACTCTAAAACTGAAAGCATCATAATTTCCTTCTAAATATTTTCCAGCGAGAATAAATTGTTCAGCATCTTTATCCAAAAACTCATCGGCATCGAGATTTAAAATCCAGTCATTTTTGCAATAAGGCAAACCATGTGTACGTTGTGGCCCGTCGCCTAAAAAAGCCTGTTCAATTACTGTTGCACCTTTTTCTTTAGCAATTTCAACGGTACGATCCTTACTGAAAGAATCTACAATAATAACTTCATCGCATACTTTAAACAAAGCATCAATACATTTTCCAATATTCTTTTCCTCATTAAATGTAATGACAAGGCCGCTAATTTTCATTCTAAGTTTGATTTGGTTTGAGCAAAAATACGGCTTTTTTTAAACTTGTCCATCCTTATTCAGTATTCGATTTGTACACTTGATAAAATTGTTTGTACTTTAGCCTGCAAATTGAACATAGAAATAAATGAGGATTTTAGTTATTCAGCAGAAAAGAATTGGAGACGTATTAACAAGTACAATAATTTGCAACAACTTAAAAGCGAAGTTTCCAGAATCAAAGATAGACTATATGTGTTATCCAAATTCTGTGGATGTACTAAAAGAAAATCCCAATATTGATACTATCATTCCGTTGACAAATACGGTAAGAAAATCAATTCCTTCTTTATTTAAATTTATTTTTCAAATTAGAAGAAAAAAATACGATGCTGTAATTGATGTCTACAGTAAATTAGAGACTAATTTGATTACCTTATTTTCTGGTGCGAAGTATAAAGTTTCGTATTCGAAATGGTATTCTAATATATTTTATAATTATAGCTACGAAAGATTAGATGCCGTAAAATCAGAATTTGGATTGGCAATTGAAAATAGATTAATGCTTCTAAAACCTTTCATTTCAGAAAAAATTACGGATGTAAAACCAAAAATCTTTTTAAAAGAATCTGAAATTACTGAAGCTAAAAATCTACTGAAAAGCTACAATGTCGATACTGAAAAGCCATTAATTATGTTTGGTATTTTAGGAAGCGAATTCTACAAAACTTATCCTTTAGACGGAATGGCAAAAATTATCGACTTTACTGTTGCTAAAACGAATGCGACTATTATTTTCAATTATATTCCGGATCAGAAAGAACAAGCTTTAGAAGTTTATAATAATTGTTCTGAAGAAACTAAAAAGCACATTATTTTTGATTTGTATTGCACTGAACTTCGTCCATTTTTAGCGTTGCTTTCTCAATGTGAAATGTTAATAGGAAACGAAGGCGGAGCCGTAAATATGGCAAAAGCATTAGAAATCCCGACTTTCTCCATTTTTACACCATCGGTGCGAAAAGAAACCTGGCAAACATTTGAAAATGAAGCAAAAAATGTATCAATCCATTTAAAAGACTTAAAACCAGAAATCTACGCGCAGCACACAGAACAATACATTAAAGAGCATACTTTTGAATATTATGCGGAGTATCCTTTAGAACTGATGCTAAAAAAATTGGAAGCTTATTTTCAGGAATATAAAAATTGAAAAGCATTCAAATGAATGAAAAGCAAAAATTATCAGTTCTGATTATTACGCTAAACGAAGAACATCGTATAAAATCTCTTTTAGAAGATATTGATTTTGCCGATGAAATCATTGTTGTAGATTCGTTTAGCACCGATAAAACTGTTGCTATCACGGAGTCTTTTCCAAATGTCAAACTCAGTCAGAATCAATTTGTCAACTACACTTCTCAACGTAATTTTGCCTTAGATCAAGCAAAAAACGAATGGGTTTTATTTCTTGATGCAGATGAAAAATTAACGCCTGAATTAAAGTCGGAAATTCTTTCTACGATTAATAATAAAAATGCTGCAAGCGCCTATTTAATATACAGAACTTTTATGTTCAAAAATAGTAAACTGAATTTCAGTGGCTGGCAAACTGATAAAATTTTCAGACTTTTCAATAAATCAAAGTGCAGATACAATGAGGAAAGAATGGTGCACGAAAAACTTATTGTAAATGGTGAAATTGCTGTATTAAAAAACAAAATCATCCATTTCTCTTATACATCTTTTCAGGATTATAAAGAAAAAATGTATAAATATGGCGTTTTAAAAGCTAATGAAAAATTAAAAAAAGGACAGAAACCATCTCTTTTTTTAATGGTTTTCCATCCTGTTTATACTTTTTTATATCAATATTTAATTCGGCTTGGCATTTTAGATGGCGCAAAAGGAATTACGATTTGTTACTTAAATGCGTATAGTATTTTTGTGCGTTATAAAGAACTTAACAGAATTACTTCTTCCAGAATTTAAGTTTCTTTTTTAGACGTTTTTTTCTATAAAACTGTTCCTGAAAATCGGCTGTCATTTTCCATAAAGTATCAAAAATCTTTTGTTCAGATTCAGGATAATATTTAGCATATTCATTACTCATAACAGCAACCATTTCTTTTAGAGGAGTTAAGCGACAAAGATTTTTCATACGCATTTCAAAAGGCATAGATTCATGAAAATTCATTCGGTTTAAATCAACTAAAAAGAAATCATATTTGCCTTCATCTCTTTTTTTAATTAACGTATTTCCAGGCGAATGATCGAGAAATTCAATTCCTTTTTCGTGCAAATCAAAACTAAACTTCGTAAACTGCCTTAAAATATTTTCACGATCGGGATAATCAGGAATTTCGACCAATTCTCTATACGTTAGTTCTGTAACCAAATGTTCACTTACATAATAACTGTCTTTTAAACCAATAAAATTGAAGTTTTCAAGAAAAGCAATCGGCATAGGCGTTCCAATTCCTTTTTCCAGCAAAATCGTAGCATATTCGTATGAACGTCTGGCTTTAGATTTTCGAAAATACTTGTAAGCAATTTTATTGATGATATTTGGAATTTTGAACGATTTAATATTAATTGTTTTCCCATTTACTGGAAACAATTTGATTTTATTTCGTACGCCATTGCCAAAAAGTTCGCCCGCAGAATCAAAATTTTTGATAGCCGAAAGAACATCTTTTGAACTTACTATTGAATCAGAAAATTTAAATTTTGTAATCATACTTAATTAAAAAAATTAATATTGATTTAGTATTGGTTTCCAAAAATCAATCACTTTTGGCTTATTTATAGCATGACAACCAAACGGAAGTTCATTGTTTGTTAATTTCATTGCCAAATCAGGTTTTCTGTCTATTGCAAAATAAACAGCTTCTTTATAATCTGGAATTTTGAAATCAGAATCAAATTCTATTGCTTTTAAAGACCAAAAAACGTCTTCGGTTGCATATATTTTTTTCTCTTTTTCAGCTAAAAACTCAGAGATAAATTTTTCTTGTTCTTTTGCAATAGCAAAATGTGAAGCAACTTTACGTAAAGAAAGACCTCCATTGCCAACTTTAAAGAAAATCTGTTGACGCTCTTTTTTCTTTTTTGACCAAAACAAACTTGCTATTTTATTAGAGACAGAATTTTTTGAAGTTGCAATCCAAGGAGCGCCAATATAATCATAACCTTTATTACACCATTCCGTCAGCTCATTTTTAAAAACAAAAGCGTCCAGCTGATAAATCAAAATATATTCTGAACCTAAAAAGGTTCCATAAAATACTGGTCGCAATAATAATTCATTGTAACCGTCTATACTAGCAAAATAGTCTTTAGAAAAGCTTTTAAAAGTCAAATTTTGATGTTTCTCCGAAAGATAAGAATAATTTAATCCTTCTGGATACACAATTACAATTTCGTAATCTTTTAGAACTTTACAACATTGCAAAAATGATTTCTCTTCAAGTTCACCAAAATATTCCTTATACACAGGAATAACAACTTTTACTAGATTTTTAGACATATTTTAGTTTAGGATTGACATTAAATTGAATCTCAAATTATCGCTTCATCAAACGTCTTCTTTGAAAATTCTAACTCAAGCAACAAAAATAATCTTATAAATTACAAAAACTTCATTATTCTGAATTAAATTTCAACTTTTTACCAACTAGAAAGATTATTTTTGCATCATAATAATATTCTTTTTTTTACAATGAACGAAGAGATAATCAAAGCTTACGAAGTTATCAAAGAGGGCGGTATCATTCTTTATCCGACTGATACAGTCTGGGGAATTGGATGTGACGCAACTAATGCTGAAGCTGTTGCAAAAATTTATAAATTAAAACAACGTGCCGAAACTCAAAGTATGATTGTTTTGATGAACGGAGAAAAAATGATGTACAATGTTTTCAAAAACATTCCTGAAGTTGCTTGGCAAATCTGGGATTTATCAGATAAACCAACAACTTTGATTCTGGATGATGCCAGAAATGTTGCTCCAAACATTATTGCTGCCGACAAATCTTTGGGAGTACGTTTGGTAAAAGAGCCTTTCTGCTTCAAATTGATGGAAAGGATGAAAAAACCTTTAGTTTCAACTTCAGCCAATATTTCAGGACAACCAACTCCGCTGAGTTTTAAAGATATTAGTCCCGAAATTATTAATGGTGTTGATTACGTTGTGAAACTGAATCAGGATAAAATCAACGGAAAATCTTCTACAATTATCAAATTAACAAACGATTCGCAGGTTAAAGTGATTCGCAAATAGTTTTTTTGTTTCAGGTTTCAAGTTTCACATTCGCTTAAAACTTGAAACCTGAAACCTGAAACTTTTAAACAGTTTTAAGACTCTCAATCAGCCAATCGATATCTTCTTTGGTATTATAATGACTAAATGAGATTCGGAGGTTTGGTAATTTCAAATCCGTCTCCGAAAGCATTTCTTTTAAAACATGTGATGGCTTGATACTTCCTGACTGGCAGGCGCTTCCTCTTGAAACTGCAATTCCTTTCATATCGAGACTAAACAATAGCATCGAAGTTTTATCTGAAGAAAAAGGTAAAATAATATTGATGATATTGTAGAAATCCTCTTTTTTCCCATTAATTCTAAAATCAGGAAAATGAATTTCTAATTGCTCGATCAGGTATGTTTTTAAATCTGAAATATAAGTTCTTTCCTGATCTAAATTTTCATAAGAAATAGCCAACGCTTTTGCCATTCCGGCAATTTGATGAACGGCTTCAGTCCCGGCACGAAGTCCTTTTTCCTGTTCACCTCCAAAAATGAGAGGCTGCAAACCTGAATTTTTACGAACAAAAGCGAACCCAATTCCTTTTGGACCATGAAACTTATGTGCACTTGCGACTATAAAGTCAACAGGTAATTTCTGAAGATCAATCTCCGTTTTCCCAACAGATTGTACCGTATCGGAATGAAATAACGCATTATATTGTCTGCAGATTACTCCAACTCTTTCCAAATCTAAAATTGTTCCGGTTTCGTTATTAACATGCATCAAACTAACAATCGTCTTTTTATCTTCTGACAATAAATTAGACAAATGCGTTAAATCGATGCTCCCATCCGGATTTACATTCACATAATCAACCTGAATTCCATAATCTGATTCCAGCGCTAAAACAGTGTATAAAACAGCGTGATGCTCAATTTTTGAAGTAATAATTCGCTTCACTTTTAAATCTTCAACTGCTGAACGCAAAATCCAGTTATCAGCTTCTGTTCCGCCAGAAGTAAAAATAATTTCCTGAGCCGAACAATTTAAATGTTTTGCAATGCTTTTTCTTGAAAGTTCCAAAATGGTTTTTCCATTTCGCCCAAAACTATGCGTAGAAGATGGATTTCCAAAATCTTCCGTCATAACTTTTGTCATTTCCTGAATTACTTCAGGGCGCATAGCGCTTGTAGAGGCGTTGTCGAGATATACTTTTTTCATTATTGCAAAGTTATGAAATATCAATTGTCCAATCTTCAATATCATTTGCCAAAATTTTCACTATTTTTGACCCAAATAAAATTACGATGAAAAAATATGTAAGCCTTCTATTCTTTGCGTTTTTATTAAACGGTTGTGATGATGGTGATTTAACTGTAGAAACGATTGATTTTAAAGATGTGACCGCAACAAGTTGTGATCCTACAACCAATACTTTGATCTATAAACTCAAACCTCAGGAAGCCATCATTTTGCAAATGCCAACAGGTACACTTGCAACGCAGCCTGATACCTTAACTTACAATCTTAACAATAGTACTTATCGCTTTTTTTACAGAACTTATGATGGCGCGATCACAAAATCAAATATTTGTGATGCAATACCACCAGCAACTCCAAATATTAATCAGGAATGGTACGCAATTGGCGGAGAAATAGAGATTGTTACTTCAGCAATTTACAAAACTCCGGCTCCCGCAGACGGGCATACAGAAATTGAAGGTTATAATCATAATATTACTTTCAACGGAATTACGTTTTCTAAACCAGGACCAACTCAGGTTGAAGATAATTTTGTTTTTGGAGACTTTAAAACAACAGTTACTCCAGTAGTTGTTGCTTTTACAGATGAAGTTGCAAAGTATTGTGATGTTCAGAAAAAAGTTTACAATAACAATTTATCAAATTCATTAGTAATTGAAAATTTAGATAAAAACTTAATTCAAGATGTAGATACTCCTATTGGACAACCAAGAAAAAGCTTAATCAATTTCAGCAGTGGCAGCCCGGCAGTTGTGTCAAATAATGTTTATTACAGAACATACAACAACAATTTACCTGAACTAGTAAAAGATTATTATTGTAACGATGTTACGCCAACAAGCCCAACTGTAAAAGAAACTTGGATAGGTGTTACAGGTAAAGAAAATGTAAGTGGTATTATTGAAGTCACTACAACACACACAAATCAAGTTTATAAGCATAAAGTTGTATTACGAAATGCAAGTATGAAACAAGGAAACAGTACCTTTAAACTGGCAACCGAATTTGTTCTAGGAACAGTGACAACCATTAAACCTTAAAAAGGAATTTAAAAAGAAGGACGAAAATCACTTTTTAATTCCTACAAAAAAACTTCCGTTTTTCAAGCTGATTTCACAACAGAATCAGAAAGAAAAACGGAAGTTTTTTTATGTCTTTAAAACAACAATTTTAAAGCATAAAAAATAAATTATTTATTGTTTTGCCTAAAATAAACTTCAGTTGCACCAAGACCATATTTTTGATAATTGGCATCGTGAAAATCTATTCCGTCGTAACGCCCCAATAAAAAATCAAGTTCGGCTTTTAAAATTCCTTCGCCGACACCGTGAATAAAAACGATTTTTGGAATCCTGTTTTTGATCGCAAATTCAATATGCCTTCTTGCAGTTTCTGTTTGCAAAGTCAAAATATCATAATTTGACATTCCGCGTTTATTGGGAACCAGTTTTTCGATGTGCAAATCAAATTCCGGAGCAGAAATTTCGCGTTTGTCTTTCTTTTCTTTCACAAAACTTCTTGGTTTTGGTTCTGCTTTCTCTTTTGAAATTGAATCTAAATCAATTCTTTTAATAGAATTCATTAAATTACTGGTTTCTTGAATTTTAATTAATTCATTGACAAAAAATGTCATCATAAACCCATCTTCAGTTTCAATCAAAACTTCCTTGTTTTTTACAGAAACAACCGTTCCGTTTATAGCTTCGTCTAAAACCGAAACCTTATCTCCTTTACTCAACATCGTCTTCTTCTTTATCTTGATTTTTACTTGGTGTTTTTGCACTCAACTGCATCATTCCATACATGAAAACTACAATTGCAATAATCATGATATAGATATTTTTTTCTTCAGAAACTTGCTCATACAACGCTACTCCAATTGCAAGAATCATTATTAAAATTTTTAAACCTTTCATTTTTTTTAGCTTATAAGAATTCAAAAGTATAAAACTTTAAAATAGCAGTTTGGTTCTTCCAAAATGTTATCCAATATTTTTTTGTAAAATTGCAAAAAACATCCCCTTGAATTTAGAAAATTATATGATCCCCTGCCTGTTCAAAACCTACTTCGGATTTGACTGTTTGGGCTGTGGTTTTCAGCGTGCTTTATTCTTACTTTTTCAGGGTGAATTTTTAGCCGCTTTTAAAATGTATCCTGCACTTTATTCGACTCTTTTATTTTTAGGTTTTGTGCTTTTTTATTTTTTAAATAAATCAAAAAAGAATAAACAACTGGTTTGGAATTTCGCTTTACTGAATCTTGTTTTTGTAATTGCCGGCTATTTTCTCAAACACTTTTATCTGTAATTTTGTAAGAATTATTTTTTGATCTGACTTAAAATATCGTTCATCATTTCGATTTGTACTTTTTGAATTTCGATCAATTCCTGTTGCTGATGCATAATCAAATGATCGATTTTATCATGAATCATTCTGATTTCTAATTCTGATTTTAAGTTAATCATAAAATCTTTTTTTGCCCTGCTGCGATCTTTTTCTTCCTGGCGATTTTGACTCATCATTATGACAGGTGCCTGCAATGCTGCGATACAGGATAAAATCAAATTCAGCAAAATAAATGGGTACGGGTCAAAACCTTTGTTCATCAAAACAAAAACATTTGCACCAATCCAGATTGCGATAAAAACAACAAACGAAATAATAAAGGTCCAGCTTCCGCCAAAATCAGCCACTTGATCAGCCACTTTTTGCCCAAAACTACGAGATTCGTCTTCATCTTCAACAATACTCACAATTGATCTATCTTCTTTTAAAGATGAAATAACACTTTTCTCAAGATCTGAAAGCACACCAATTTCTCTGGATAAATAGTTAGAAATATACATTTGACGATATTCACTCAATTCCTGAACCGATATACAATCATCATCACAAAAAGTGGGATGATCTTTTATAATTAGGCCTAAAATCGGATCATGAATTGATTTTCCGCAGATTTTCTCGTTTTCCGAAAATTCAATACCAGAAATTGCGCTTTTAAAACTTGAATTATTTTTCATTTTTATAAATTTTACATGCTAATTTAAGCATTTAAGCTTTTAAGTTTTATAATAAATAATCTTTCGCTGATTTATCACAAATACGACAATCAACACAAAATTTCTTTAGTTAAAACCTGTCTTTATTTACAAAAAACGCCTTACTTTTAACGTTTCAAAATATTCAATCAATTTAATCAATTGTGACAAAAGA
Organism: Flavobacterium xizangense; assembly: GCF_054075145.1. NCBI lineage: Bacteria > Pseudomonadati > Bacteroidota > Flavobacteriia > Flavobacteriales > Flavobacteriaceae > Flavobacterium > Flavobacterium xizangense. The sequence goes on from NZ_JBSIPG010000002.1 coordinate 509,847, forward strand.
CACTATCATACAAAATATCAAAGCTTTAAAAAGCCATTCAAACATAAATTACGGAATCAAAACTAAAACGGAAGACTTTACCGAGAAGCTTTTTTATACACTTTTTGATTCGAATGCCGCTTTAGACGAAAGCATCAATGATCTTGAAATTCGTTTTAAAGAGATCGCCGTTTTGGCTTGTCAAAAACCTGAAAATTTATGCGAATCCATTTGGGACAAGTTTCTGGAAAAGCTTCCTGCGGTTTTAGAAAAACTAAATCAGGATGCAGCCTATATCTTAGAAAATGACCCGGCATCAAACAGTATTGATGAAGTTTATTTGGGGTATCCCGGTTTTTATGCCATTGCCATTTACAGATTAAGCCACGAATTATACTTGCTTGATTTATTATTATTCTCCCGATTAATGAGCGAATACGCACACCGAATTACCGGAACTGACATTCATGCCGGAGCCCAAATTGCATCGCCATTTTTTATCGATCACGCTACAGGGATTGTTATTGGCGAGACAACTGTTATCGAAAAACATGTAAAAATATATCAAGGTGTAACTCTTGGCGCTTTAAGTGTTAGCAAAGACATGAAAAATGCAAAACGTCATCCAACTGTAGAAAAAAATGTTTGCATTTATGCCAATGCCACAATTTTAGGCGGAGAAACTATTATTGGAAAAAATAGTATTGTAGGCGGAAATGCCTGGATTACAAAATCAATTCCGGCAGATTCCATTGTTTTAAATACCACTACAACTGAAGTAAAAATAAAAGAAAAAAAATAACAATGAGTCCACAGAAATTGCTTAACCTAATTGGAAATACTCCATTGATGGAAACTGTCAATTTGGTTAAAAATAAAAACGTAAAGCTTTTGCTCAAACTCGAAGGAAACAATCCGGGCGGAAGTGTAAAAGACAGAGCTGCATACAACATGATTGCATCAGCCTTAGAAAGAGGGGAAATTAAAAAAGGTGACAAACTAATCGAAGCAACCAGCGGCAATACGGGAATCGCTTTAGCAATGATTGCACAGTTATTTGGTATAGAAATCGAATTAGTTTTACCTGAAGATTCTACAAAAGAACGAACTCAAACAATGCGTGCTTATGGTGCTACAGTAATTTTAACACCTGCCGATGAAGGAATTATCGGTTCAAGAGATTATGCTGACAAAAAAGTTGCAGAAGGCGGTTATTTGATGCTGAATCAGTTTGCAAATGATGACAATTGGAAAGCACATTACAAAACGACCGGACCTGAAATTTGGAATGATACCGACGGAACTGTAACGCATTTTGTTTCGGCAATGGGAACTACAGGGACAATTATTGGAACTTCTACTTATCTAAAAGAAAAAAATCCAGCAATTCAGATTGTTGGTGCACAACCAAGCGATGGATCTCAAATTCCAGGAATCCGTAAATGGCCTCAGGAGTATTTACCGAAAATTTTTGACGCTTCAAAAGTAGACAGCGTTATAGATGTAAGCGAAGAAGAAGCCAGAGCAATGACAAAAAGATTAGCACTTGAAGAAGGTGTTTTTGCCGGAATGAGCAGTGGTGGTTCTGTTGCTGTTGCCCTTAAAATCGCAGAACAATTAGAATCTGGAGTTGTTGTTGCTGTTATCTGCGATCGTGGTGACCGTTATTTGTCTTCGGATTTATTTGATTAAAAAAAAGATGCTAAGATTCTAAGTTGCTAAGATTCTAAGGTTTCCAATACTTTATCTACAATTTAAGCATCTCAGCAACTTAAAATAAAAAACCTTAGCAGCTCAGAACCTTAGCAACTTAGCACCTTAAAAAAATGAACTACAGAAAACTAGGAAAAACGAACTTTAATATCTCAGAAATCTCACTTGGAACTTGGCAAGTTGGAGGGAAATGGGGATCCGAATTTGATGACAAAACAGCCGATGCGCTTATAAATACTGCAATTGACAATGGCGTTAATTTTATTGACACTGCTGATGTTTATGAAAATGGATTAAGTGAAACTGCCGTTGGGCGTGTTGTGCGTTCCCGATCTGAGCGCATTTATGTGGCTACAAAATGCGGACGCCAAATTAATCCGCATATAAATGACGGTTATCAGCCAAAAGTGCTTCAAAAATTTGTTGAAGACAGTTTAAAAAGAACGGGATTAGAAACTCTCGATTTGATTCAACTGCACTGTCCTCCTACCGAAGTTTATTATCGTCCGGAAATTTTTGAATTGTTTGATCGATTAAAAGATCAAGGGAAAATTTTAAATCTTGGTGTAAGTGTTGAAAAAGTTGAGGAAGCTTTAAAAGCAATCGAATATTCAAATGTAACTACGGTTCAGATTATTTTCAATTTGTTTCGTCAACGTCCATCTCAATTATTTTTCTCTGAAGCAAAGAAAAAAGATATCGGAATCATTGCACGTGTTCCATTAGCAAGCGGTCTTTTAACAGGCAAATTTGATTCAAAAACTACTTTTGAACCTCAGGATCATCGCAATTTTAATCGCAACGGAGATGCTTTTGATAAAGGTGAAACATTTTCAGGAATTCATTATGAATTAGGATTAAAAGCTGTTGAAGAACTAAAAGCGTTATTTCCAGAAAACCCAAATCTTGCGCCTATTGCTTTGCAATGGATTTTGAATTTTGAAGAAATCAGCTGTATTATCCCTGGTGCTTCAAAGGCAGATCATGTATTATCGAATTTATCAGTTTATGATCTTCCTAAAATAAGCCCAGAAAAAATCATCGCAATAAATGCGATTTATGAAAAATACATAAAACCATCAGTTCACCATTTATGGTAAGTTTTTAAGGTACTGAGGTACTGAGGTGCTAAGATTCTAGGATACTAAGTTTTTCTAATCTTAGTACCTTAGAACCTTAGCAACTTAGCATCTTTCTTTCTCCACGCAACCTTTTTTGAATTCACACATCTATGTATATAACTAACCCTCAATCATTAACCATGAAAAAATTAAGTTTTATACTAGCTGCTCTTTGTGTGATTTTTATGTCTTGCAATAATGATGAAAATAATAGCAATAATAAACAGGAAGAAGACATTCAAAAATTAGAAACAATGTATCAGGAAATTGTGACACTTTCTCAAGTGAATTCACAAACCTGTACTGATTCTAAAGATTGGGATTTTACTGCAATTGGTGCAAAAGCTTGTGGCGGGCCAGAAAAATTCATTATTTATTCTAAAAAAATAAATACAGTCGAATTTCTGGCTAAAGTAAAAACATATACTGACGCAAAAGCAGCATTTAATGTAAAATGGAATATTTCTTCAACCTGTGATGTTCCCCTTCCACCAGATGGAATTGGTTGCGTTGATGGGAAACCAGTATTCTTAAAAAACACCGCTTTTTAAGCGCAATAAAGCTAAAGCTCAAATTCAATTTTGAACTCAGCTCCTTTATTTTTCCCTTCGCTGGCAGCGCTCAAGGTACCTTTATGACGTTCAATTATTTTTTTACATAAATAAAGACCTATTCCGGTTGACAGCTCATTGGCAGTTCCTAATCGGCTCATTTTAGTGAATTTTTTGAATAATTCTTCGATTTGATTTTTATCAAAACCAACACCTTTATCCGCTACGACGATCGCTAATTTAGAATCATCTTTATAAATACGAACTTTAACCTCGCTATCAAAATAAGAGAATTTTATTGCATTACTTATTAAATTTACCAAAACCTGAACCAGTAAACCTTCGTCAATTCTAAGGTCGGCTTCAGAAGTCTCTAAATTTAAATCTAACGTAATATTTTTGTCCAACAAACGCTGTTCAACCTGTTCATTGATAAAGGGCACAATACTCGGGAAATTTATAGTTTTTGCTTCCGGATTTATTTTTACAACCTGATCTTGTTCCTTCAGAAGTTTTATAAAATTTTCAATATAGCGAAATTGCAAATTAGTCGATTCACAAATTAATTCGGCTAAATGTTTAACCGATTCTGATGGATTTTCGCTTAAAATCAATTTTGCTAACCCTTGCGGATTTCCTGCAAAATTTTTTAAATCATGCGAAAGCATATAAATCAAATCTTGTTTTTCGTTAATAAAACTCTCAGATTCATAAATTGATTCCTGAATATTACACATCAACAAACCGGCTTCGTCAGTATATTCGGTAGGCAAAACAGAAAGTTTTCGATTATTTCTATAATCATCCAAAGATTTTGAAGCGAGAGAAATCGGTTTTATCAATTGCTTCAGAACCAACAATGTAACCAGAGTTGCCAATAATGTCATTATTAATGCAAAAATCAAAATAGAAACAGAAGAAATATCGTGAGATGAAAAAAGTACAAAAAATAAAATGCCAATTAAAGGGATGTGGATTCCAATAAATGCAACAAATAAGAATTTAAAAGAATAGCTTTTTTTAAGAAAGCTTATTTGTGACAGATTATGATATAATTTCATAAAAAAATAACAATCTATAGGTTAAAAATCTGGTAACTGGGGTATTTACCAAAAAACAAAGGTAACTTTTAAACTTGATTTATGTGTTAAATTACACAATTTGATAAAATATTTTGAAAATTAAATTTATAAAAGTTTACAAACCCTTATTTTTGCGCTATGGGAAGAAAAAATACAGACAAGGTTGTCTTTCATCAAATTGAAGTTTTAGACGCAGGAGCAAAAGGTGTATCAGTAGCAAAAGCACCAGATGGAAAAGTTATCTTTATTCCAAATGTTGTTCCTGGAGACGTAGTGGATGTACAAACATTCAAAAAAAGAAAAGCATATTACGAAGGAAAAGCCGTAAAGTTTCATGAATTATCAAAACACCGTATCGAACCAATCTGTGATCATTTTGGTGTTTGCGGCGGATGTAAATGGCAAAATATGAAATACAGCCAACAGCTGTACTACAAACAAAATGAAGTAAAAAATCATTTGCAACGAATAGGAAAAGTTGAACTTCCTGAATTTGAAGATATTTTAGGTTCAGAAAAACAATTTTTCTATAGAAATAAAATGGAATTTTCGTTTTCGAACAGCCGTTGGTTAACTGAAAAAGAAATTGGAAGCACAGAAGACTTAGGAAATAGAAATGCTTTAGGATTCCATATTCCAAAAATGTGGGATAAAATTCTGGACATCCAAAAATGTCATTTACAGGAAGATCCTTCAAATGCCATCAGAAATGAAATTAGGGCTTTTGCCAATGAACATAATCTGGCTTTCTTTAATCCGAGAGAACATTCTGGATTATTGAGAACTTTGATGATTCGTACTGCTTCAACGGGTGAAATCATGGTTTTGATTCAGTTTTTTGAAGATGACAAAGTAAATCGCGAGTTGGTTTTAGATAATTTATACGAGAAGTTTCCTCAAATTACTTCATTGCAGTATGTTGTGAATGCCAAGCAAAACGATACGATTTATGATCAGGATATTAAACTTTACAAAGGAAGAGATTATATCTTGGAAGAAATGGAAGGCTTGAAATTCAGCATTAATGCTAAATCATTTTACCAGACAAACTCAGACCAGGCTTACGAATTATACAAAATTACACGTGATTTTGCAGGATTAACCGGAAACGAAACCGTTTACGATTTATATACCGGAACGGGAACAATTGCTCAGTTTGTTTCTAAAAAAGCAAAAAAAGTAATTGGTGTAGAAAGTGTTCCTGAAGCTATTTTAGATGCTAAAGCTAATGCGGAACGCAATAATATTACGAATTGCGAGTTTTTTGTTGGAGACATGAAAGTGGTATTTAATGAAAGTTTCATCGCACATCACGGAAAACCAGACGTTATTATTACAGATCCACCAAGAGACGGAATGCATGCATTAGTAATTGACCAAATTTTGAAAATCGCTCCAAAAAAAGTAGTTTATGTAAGTTGCAATTCAGCAACACAAGCACGTGACTTAGCTTTAATGGACGAAAAATATAAAGTTACCCGAGTACGTCCGGTTGATATGTTTCCGCAAACGCATCATGTTGAAAATGTTGTACTTTTAGAACTTCGATAATAAAATATAAATGAGAAAAATAATTTCAATTTTATTGCTTTTTACTTTTGGCTTATCAAGTTGTGAAAAAGATGACATTTGTGATCCAGCTACTCCAACAACACCTCGATTAGTCATTAATTTTTTTAATGCTGATAGTCCGTCAACACCTAAAAATGTTACTAATTTAAAAATAACCGGAAAGGATATGACTGAAGCGATTATTTTTAATGAAACTGCAACTGGTGAAGCAAAATATCTGACAAATGGCAGCTCTATTTCTATTCCATTAAGAACAAATGAAAATTTTTCGACATTTACTTTTACGCTAGATTCTGGTAATGAAAATGCTGCAGCTATAAATTCAGATGAAGTAAGATTTAACTATACACATCAGGATCTTTATGTTTCAAGAGCGTGTGGCTTTAAAACTATTTTCGCACTTGATCCGCTTTCAGATGGACCTCCTATTTCATCACCATTTATTAAGGTCGACAGTGATTCTAAAGGTTTTTGGATGAAACAAATTTATGTAAAAGAATATAACATTGAAACAGAAAATGAAACACACATTGAAGTATATTTCTAGTTTTTGCTTATTGTTTTCAATGTTCCTGGGGCAAGCTCAGGAAACACCAACAACTACAGTAACCAAAGAAATCATTCCCGAAAAACCTAAAACTGCTGCTATAGCAAAGCCTGCATTACAGGAAATAAAATCTGATAGCATCAAAACTGATCGTTATGGACTTCGTGTTGGAGTTGATTTGTATAAATTGACTCGCGGTTTTTACGACAAGGATTACAAAGGAATTGAATTCGTTGGTGATTGGCGTTTGACAAAAAAATACTACCTGGCGGCCGAACTTGGTTTTGAGGACAAAACTACTGATGACGACCGACTAAATTCATCAGCAACAGGAACCTATATTAAAGGTGGTTTTGATTACAATTTGTACCAAAACTGGCTAGATATGGAAAACTTAATTACTATAGGATTAAGAGGAGGTTTTAGTACTTTTAGCCAGGAATTAAACAGTTATAAAATTTATAACCCAAATCCTTATTGGGGTGAACAGCCTGCAATTGTTAATAATCAAAAATACAGCGGACTTACGGCCGGATGGATTGAAGTGGCAATGGGTTTAAAAGCAAAAGTATTCAATAATGTATTTGTAGGTTTTGGCGTTCAGCTGAAAATGCTAGTTGCCAATTCAAAACCTGCTGGTTTTGACAATTTATACATTCCTGGTTTTAACCGAACTTACGATGGAAGTTTCGGAATTGGTTTTAACTATACTGTTTCTTATTTCATACCAATTTACAAGAAAAAAACTGTAATTCCTGTACCTGCTAAAACTGCACCTAAAAAATAAAATAATTCATTAAATATAAAAAAGCGACGAATTCAAATTGAGAATTCGTCGCTTTTTATTTTATTTTGAAAATTATGAAAGCTGAAAATCGACAGCAGCTTTTGAATGAATTAAAGCAGTATCAAAAACCGGTACCGAAAGATCCTCAGGTTTTATCACTAATGGAATTTCTGTACAACCCAAAATGATTCCTTCAGCGCCTTTTTTTATCAACTCTTCTGCAATTTCTAAATAACGTTTTTTTGTTTCAGTAGTTACAAGTCCGCGGCCTAATTCTTCAAAAATAGTATGGTGAATAAAATCTTTATCCTCTTGTTTTTCTGGAATTATAGCTTCTATTCCTTTTTGAGTCAATTTATCTTTAAAGAAATCCAATTCCATTGTAAACTTGGTTCCTAATAAGCCAACTTTTTTAATTTTTTGTTTTTGAATTTCAGTTGCAGTTTCACTTGCAATATGAATAACTGGAAGGTCAATTGCCTTTTCTAATCGGTCAGCAATAAAATGCATGGTATTGGCACATAAAACAATCGCTTCTGCCCCGCCCGATTTTAAAGACTCACATCCTTTAAAGAGCATATTAAAAGTAGAATCCCAATCGTTGTTTTCATTATTTTTTTTAATATCAGCATAATTAAACGAATAAATCAAACATTCAGAGAAATTCAATCCTCCTAATTTTTCATTTATTCCTTCATTAATAAGTTTATAATAATCTGCTGTTGAAACCCAACTGATTCCTCCAATAAGACCTATTTTCCTCATATTGCCAATTTAAAAATTATCCGATTTCTCTAATTCCTTTTATAAAAATCCATTTCATAAAAAGCTTTTCGCCATCTTTTGTTTTTACAGCCTGAAATTTAGGTCCAATTAGCGTTGCAATAACAAATGAAGTCATTGGAATCCAAAATCCTGTTAAACCAGTGTATTGCGCAATAATAAATCTACCTGCAATAAACAGAATTGCAAATGTTCCTAATTGATATAAAAAAGCCCTTACTTGTAGTTTTGTCATTTTTTTTAAATTGCTGAGGTTCTAAGATGCTAAGATTCTAAGGTTTTCCTTTTAGAACTTAAACTTTGAACCTAAATTATTTTATTATTAATTTAATAGCTAAACTTCTTAGTACCTTAGAAACTTAGCATCTTAGAACCTTATTGTTGAAATTTCGTTCTCTTGCTTCCTTCATACATTTCGTATTTAACCAAACGTGCTTCTAAACTTCCGTTGAAAAGTTTGATTTTTCTGGAAGGTTTTAATCCTACAAATTTCAAAGCTTCAAGATTTGCGGTTATAAACCAAGCATTTGTTCCAGGATAATTTTTCTTTAAAGTGTCGCCAATATTAGCATAGAATTTCTCCATATGAATATCTAAACGTTCATCATACGGCGGATTGAATACAATATGAAGTTTTCCTTCTACTTCTTTTTGAGTATCAAAAAAATTATCTTCAGAAACCGTTACATAATCTTCAAGATTAGCATTTCTGATATTATCTTTGGCTTTGCTTACTGCACTTGGCGCCTTGTCAAAACCTTTGATCGTATAATGAAATTCTCTTGTTTTTTTCATCAGACTTTCGATAATAGTATCAAACAAATCATTATCCCAATCTTTCCATTTTTCGAAAGCAAATTCTTTTCTGTTGATATTTGCTGGAATATTGCAGGCAATCATTGCTGCTTCGGCCAGGAAAGTTCCAGATCCGCACATTGGGTCCAGAAAATGGCTTTGTCCATCCCAACCTGATAATAATAAAATTCCAGCTGCCAAAACCTCATTTATAGGCGCAATATTTGTAGCCGTTCTGTATCCGCGCTGATGAAGTGAATTCCCAGAAGTATCTAAAGCAACTGAAACCTGATCTTTATCAATATGAACATTGATTCTTAAATCTGGATATTGCTTATCGATGCTTGGACGTTGCCCCGTTCTTTCTCTAAATTGGTCAACAATAGCATCTTTACATTTTTGAGAAACAAACTCAGAATGATTAAAATAAGTCGAATGCACTGTCGCATCAATCACAAAAGTTTGATTCGCATTTAGCAATTTAGACCAGTTTACGCCCGAAATTCCTTTATATAATGCCTGCTCATTATTGGCTCTAAACGAATAAATAGGTTTTAAAACTTTAAGCGCCGTTCTAAGAGACAAATTGGCTTTATACATAAAACCTTTATCGCCTTTAAAGCTTACCATTCTCACTCCTTTTTCGACATCCTGAGCGCCTAGAGCACGCAATTCCTTCTCCAATATTTCTTCAAAGCCAAAAAAACATTTGGCTATCATTCTAAAATTTTCTTCCATCTTTATTTTTGTATTAAAAAACAACCCCAATCGCAGCAATATCCAAACGTTTATTTAGGTATCATCGCGAAATAGTTATTTTTCGGCAAAAATACACTAAATTTGCGGTACTTTGAATTAATTGAAATAGAATAAATGTCTGAAGCACCAAACTCATCAACACCAAATCAGGAGCGTAACACCGAAAACTGGTTCTCTTCATGGTTTGACACTCCGTATTATCACATTCTTTATAAAGACAGAAATTACAGAGAAGCTCAGATTTTTATGGATAATCTTACTCATTATCTAAATCTTCCTGAAAAAGCAAAAGTATTAGATTTAGCGTGCGGAAAAGGGCGTCATTCGATTTATCTAAACCAACTTGGTTTTGATGTTTTAGGCGCCGATTTATCTGAAAACAGCATTGCCGAAGCCAGCAAAAACAGCAACGAAACCCTCCATTTTAAAGTACACGACATGCGCGAACCTTTTGAAGAAAAGTTCGATGCGATCTTTAATTTGTTTACCAGTTTTGGTTATTTCGAAAGCGATGACGACAATTTAACGACTTTAAAAGCAATCAAAGAAAGTTTATCTGAATACGGTTTTGCCGTAATTGATTTTATGAATGTGGCTCAGGTTATTGAAACTTTGGTTCCGCAAGAAGTAAAAACAGTTGAAGGAATCGATTTTCACATCAAAAGATATGTAGAAGATGGACATATTTTTAAGGAAATTAATTTTGAAGATCAAGGCAGAAAATTTCATTTTACTGAAAAAGTAAAAGCCTTAACTTTAAAAGATTTTCAAGATTTAATGGATGAAGCAGGAATTTATCTTTTAGATATTTTTGGTGATTATAAACTCAAAAAATTCCATAAAACTGAAAGCGAACGATTAATCATGATTTTTAAATAAATTGGTGAATCGTTTAATTGTTTAACCGTTTAATCGCTAAACAAAAAAACAATTAACCGATTAAACAAATCAACGATTAAACAATACAAAATGAACTATTTACTACCTTTATTTTCTGTACTTCTAGGATATAGCGTGGCTTTGTTTATTAAACCAAACAACAAAACCAATTTAAAGTTACTGCTGGCTTTTAGCGGTTCATTTTTACTTTCGCTAACGGTAATGCATCTTCTTCCAGAAGTTTACGAATCGCATAATCATAATATCGGAATTTTCATTATGGTCGGGATTTTATTCCAGATTGTATTAGAATTTTTCTCCAAAGGTGCTGAACATGGCCACGTACACGGCCACGCAAAAATGTCACAAATTCCATGGCTATTATTTATCAGTTTGTGCATTCACGCCTTTTTAGAAGGGTTTCCTGTGAGTCATCATCATGATTTAGCAATCGGAATTGCAATTCATCATTTGCCAATTGCAGTAATTCTAACCACTTTTTTCATCAATGCCGATTTAAACAAAAAAGCCATTTTTGCCTTCATGCTGACATTTGCCATCATGACGCCACTTGGAACAATCGCATCAGAATACCTGCCTTTTTTAAATGAATATTACACCGAAATAACGGCTATCGTTATCGGAATTCTATTCCATATTTCATCCACAATTATCTTTGAAAGCAGTGAAGGACATAAATTTAATGTTGCCAAAGTTTCAATGATCGTTCTCGGAATTCTATTGGCATTCTTTTTATAATGAATTAATTAGAAAATGAGTCAATTAGATAATAAGATAATTTTCTAATTGACTCATTGACATCTAATCTAATTACCTAATTTGCTCTCTTTTTTTCCTCCTGATTTCCAAAAGCGCGTTCCTTCACATTGATTTTTTTGTTTCCAAAATTATAAACAACCGTTAAACGAGCAAATCTGTTGCTTTCGTTTTGACTATAAACTTGTTTTACGCCATTTACAACCGAAACATCATTTTTTAAATAAGATGTATTGAAAATGTCATTTATTAGAAAGGAAACCTGCATTGCTTTGTTTAACAAATCTTGCTTAAAACCGATATTCAAACTGGATGTATAACCCGTTTCATACAAACCGCTTTTATAAGGTGCAGTATAATTAAAATCTATTTGCAGTTTGGTTGATTTGCCCAATGAAAATGTATTGTTTGTCGAAAAATCAACTTGAAGACCATTTACCGGTGTTGCATTTATATCTTTTATGAATTTAATATCTGAACCTGAAAAATACAATGAATTTTCACTCTCCCACCAATCTGCAAAAGTCGCAGAATACGTTTCTCCAATTCCGTAATTAAGACCTTTAAAATAATTTTCTCTCGTTACAATTTGCGTTAATGTTTCAGGATTTGCAGTAAATATTACGCCATAACCATCTGTAATATAATTTGCGAAAACACTGGTTCTCAATATTTTTTTATACGAATGTGCAAATTCAAAATTGTCACTAAAAGAAGGTTTCAAAAACGGATTTCCTTCTGAATAACTATTACTGCTGATGTAAACTCGAAACGGATTTAACAATGAAAAACTAGGTCTTCGGATTCTCTTTCCGTAATTTAAGCTAAAACTATTGTTTTCATTTTTCTGATAAGAAGCAAAAAAAGTTGGAAACAATTTAAAATAATTATTTATGGTTTCCTGATTTAAAGTTTTAGAAAAACCGTTTGTCTGCGTATTTTCTAATCGCAATCCTAATTGAAAGTTCCATTTTTCATTGATTTTTTTATCTCCGCTGATATAAATTGCCTGATTATTTTCTTCATATTCAAATTGGTTGGACTGATTTGTATCTAATACTGGAGTCCCAGTAATAGTATTGTAAAAAATAGCATCGCTTTTACTGGTTGTAAAACTCACTTTTGCTCCGTATGATAAATTTAACGCTTGAAGCGGATGTTCCATATCAGCCTTGAAACTCAAATTATCAATATCCTGATTCGAAATATTTCGTCCAGATTGATTGACATCAACAAAAGTTCCATCAGATGAATAATTGTTCGCTACAAATTCTCTGTCGAATTTTGAATTGTAATTAAAGTAATCCACATCAAAAGATAATTTACGATTTAGAGGATCAAGTTTGGTAATCAAATGCAAATTATAGGTCTGATTACCCGTGTTTTTATCTAAAAAACTCTCATTAATTATATAATTACTTAATTCATTTTGAGTATTATAGTTATCAATTCTAATATCAGAACTAAAATCAGGATTACTTTTATCTTTTAAAATTTGAAAACCAATAGTTGTTTTCTCTGAAAAATCATAATCTAAAGCTACTTTACCTGATAAATTTGCTTCATTTAATTTTGTTACTGCCGTCATTTTCGAAGGTCCTTCAACAAAATACATATCCAGATTTTCTTCAATATTTCTATAACCCGTTTTTCCATTAATACTAGCCGAAAACCTAAACTTATTTTTATTGTAAAAGAAATTATTCCTTAAAGCAAAAATTCCATATTTACTTTGATCGTAAGAAGCTGTAGTTGTGTTTTTCCAGGAATCACGGGCACCTTTTTTCATCACAATATTTATTAGCCCACCAGTTCCTTCGGCTTCATATTTTGATGAAGGATTACTTATAATTTCGATGTTTTTAATGTCACTTGCCGAAATAGATTTCAAGAAATTATTCAGTTCTTCACCTGTTAGTTCAATCATCCTTCCGTCAATCATAACACGAGAAGTTCCTTTTCCTAATATATTGATCGCATTATTCTGCACTACAACGCCAGGAGCTGTATTTATGGCACTCAAAGCATCGCCTCCAACTGTTGTTGCATTGTTTTCCGGATTATAAACCAAACGATCGATTTTTTGCTCGATTGTTTTCTTTTTAGACTGAACCACAACTTCAACTAATTTTGTTTCATTTTCTTTGAGTGTAACTAGTCCTAAATCTATATCTTTTTCTAAGGAGATTTCTTTTTCATAATCTGTAAATCCTAAAAGGTTGATGTTTATTTTATAAGTTCCTTTTTTAAGACTGATTTCAAAACTACCGTCTTGTTTACTTGTTGTCCCATCAATTATTTTTCCTTCTACATTTGAGATTGAAATGTCGGCCCATTCTAATGGAGATTTTTCACTTATAATTTTTCCTTTTAATTGAAATGATTGTGCTAAAGAAAATAAAGGCAATATTAAAAAGATAAGGAAATTTACTTTTTTCATGATTTCTAATTTTAACTTGTTTGATTAATTTGAAGCAAAGTTGCCTTAGAAAATCTTCCTGTGCGACCGACAAAAAAAGTCGAACCATTTTCTCTTAAAGAAATTGGTTCGACTTTATTCACTACAAAGTACGACTTTTTACAAAGCTTTAATTATGAAGCATTTCGGAAAGCTGTAGGCGTTAAATTAGTGTACTTTTTAAAATAAGTATTAAAAGAGGATTTTGAATTAAACCCCACTTCGTATAAAATTTCTAAAACGGTCAAATCACTTTTTAATGGATTTTTTAAAATACTCATAGCTTTTTGAATACGATATTCATTCACAAAATCAAAAAAATGCTGATCGATATGATGATTAATCAAAATAGATAAATCCCGTACCGGAATATCGATTTGCTTAGAAAGCTCCTGAATGGTAAGCGACGGATCCAGGAAAGGTTCTTTCTCTGTCATGTATTGTCTCAAAATAGCAATTTTAGCTATAACTTCTTCGTTTTGATTGTTTTTTACTTCAACAATACTTTCCTCCTCATTTACGATATCTCGAGCTAATTGCAATTTTGAATCGATTCCTCTAAAAAGTTCCGGATGGTTTAGTGCTTTTAAAACAAACCAGCAGGTTATGGATAAAACCAAAAATTGCATCAAGACATTTGCCCAAATCCATAATACTTCAAGATCAATAAATCGTAAAGCATTCTTGGCTATTGACAAATAATACAAAACAAAAAGCACAGTTGCTATTTGAAATAACCACTTAAAAATAGAAGTTTTAGGATTGGCATAATTTTCTTGATAAAGTGCTTTATATTTTTTTAAAATCAAAAACACAGCTATACTATAAACTACAATTTGAACACCCAACATGAGCTGGAAACCGTATAATTCAGGCATTTGACTGCGATGCTCATAGAATTGTATTTTTTCTGCATCATTTAAAAAGTATAATCTGAGGAGATAAAATGCATTTGTAATTAAAAATGGAATAATATGAAGTAAATGTTTAGGCTTCAATCGAAAATCGGCAAAACAAACAGATAATATATACAGATAAAAAGTTGGAATGATCAGAGCGCAGATACTCCATCTGAAAAATTCAAAATTAAAGTGACGTCTGATAAAATCTTCATTAATAAAAATTCCGATATTATCAATTGCAAAAAATATCAAATAGCAAGCAAACAGACGATTTGCTAATTTATTCTCGGTTTTTACTGTGAATAGAAAAAAAGCCAGCAAAAAGGAAACAAAAACTGACATTCCGCTCAAAACACTTAAAAGACTGGCTATATCCATTTTTTTTGATTATTTAAGAAATATAATATTTTAGATATTTAACGAATTCATTTATTATAAAGCATTTCGATAAGCTGTAGGCGTTAAATTTGTATATTTTTTGAAAGAAGTATTAAACGAAGATTTTGAATTAAAACCCACTTCATATAATATTTCCAACACCGTAAACTGATTTTTTAACGGATCTTTTAAAATACCCATAGCTTTCTGAATGCGGTATTCATTCACAAAATCAAAAAAATGCTGCTTCATATGATGGTTAATCAAAATTGA
This sequence comes from Flavobacterium xizangense, assembly GCF_054075145.1. NCBI lineage: Bacteria > Pseudomonadati > Bacteroidota > Flavobacteriia > Flavobacteriales > Flavobacteriaceae > Flavobacterium > Flavobacterium xizangense. The sequence continues at coordinate 525,203 of NZ_JBSIPG010000002.1, forward strand.
CAAATCACGAACTGGCATATTGATTTGATTTCCTAATTCCTGTATGGTAAGTGACGGGTCTAAAAAAGGTTCCTTTTCGGCCATATATTTTTTTAATGTCATAATCTGATTCTTAATCAAATCATTTTGCACATTTACTAATTCTAATTTTTCTTCGACTTCCGGAAGAATATCTTTTGTCAGCTTCAATTTAGAATTAATTCCCCTAAAAAGTTCCGGATGATTAAGCGCTTTCATAATAAACCAGCAAGTTATAAGCAAAGCAATACTTCCGACAAGTACATTAGCCCAAAGAAATATTTCCTTAAAACCACTGTAGCGTATTATATTTTTTAATGCCACAACAGAATGCGTTGCAAGAAAAACACAAGTCATCTGAAAAAGCCATTTATAAGTCGAAACACCTGTATTCGTGTAATTTTCCAAATAAATTTCCTTGTATTTTTTCAAAATTAAAAACACGCTTATAATGTAAAATGCGTACTGAAATTCGATTACAATCTGAATAAAATAAATCTCCGACATTTCATTGAGAACGCCGATAAAACTCCCGTCGCTAATACGCATGTAAATTCTCGGAATAAATATAAGATTGACAATTATAAAAGGAAGTGCATGCACCAAATGTTTCCACTTTAACCTAAAATCAGAATAACACACAGCCTGTACATATAGATAAAACAAGGGCATTCCTAACAAACAAACTGTCGCTCTAAAAATTTCCAGGTTCCTGTGATCTTCTGTATACAAATACATAAAGAAACCACTGAGATCAATTGCTGAGAAAATAAAAAAGAAAGCAAAAATGCGATTTGCCAGCTTATTTTCGGTTTTAACAGTTAACAAAAAAAAAGCAAGCAATAGCGAAACGAAAACTGATATTCGAGCAATTCCCTGTAATAAATCCAATTTGTCCATTTATTTAACTAAAAATTTAAACAAATATAATATTTTAGTTCTTTTAATAAAGAAGTAAGAAAGGTTTCACAACATCACAAACAAAACTTTAATTCTTTATGAGTTTGTGTTGCAAATTTCGCGATTGAGAGAAAAAACATTAATTTTGACGAGTCTAAATAACGATAAAATGACATTTACAAAAACTACTGAACAAGCATCAAAATATGAACATTTAGAAAAAATGTCTGTTCATGAATTGTTATCCAATATTAATCAAGAAGACAAAACTGTGCCCTATGCAGTTGAAAAAGCGCTTCCCCAGATAGAAGCTTTAATTCCACAAATAGTTGCTAAACTAAAATTGGGCGGCAGATTGTTTTATATTGGAGCAGGAACTTCTGGCCGACTTGGCGTTGTTGATGCTTCAGAATGTCCGCCTACATTTGGCGTTCCTTTTGATTTAGTAAACGGAATTATTGCTGGCGGTGATACGGCCATAAGACGTGCCGTAGAAAACGCTGAAGATAGTACAACAAATGCCTGGATTGATCTTCAGAAATATAAAATTGATTCTAATGATGTTGTAATTGGTATTGCCGCATCTGGAACAACTCCATACGTTATCAGTGGTTTAGAAATGTGTAATCAAAATAATATTGTTACCGGATGTATAACTTGTAATGCAGGAAGTCCGCTGGCATTGACCGCTCAATTCCCTATTGAGGTAGTAGTGGGCCCAGAATTTATTACTGGAAGCTCGAGAATGAAAGCCGGAACTGCTCAAAAACTAGTTTTAAACATGATCTCGACAGCAGCAATGATTCAACTTGGGAAAGTTAGGGGAAATAAAATGGTCGACATGCAATTGAGCAATATAAAACTGGTTGATCGCGGCGTAAAAATGATTATGGAAGAAGTTCCTGTTTCGTATGACGAAGCTTCAGAATTATTAAAAAAATATGGCAGTGTGAGAAATGCTGTTGACAATTACAATAAATAAAAAGGTTTTGTTTCAGCTAATTTAACAACTTAAAACCTTAAACTTGAAACAAAAAAAGATGGCAACAAACAAACAATTACTAGGAAAAGGAATTAAATATTTAACAGGCGCATTGCCTTTAATGTTTATTGGCCCATCGTTGATTTATAATGCTTTTCAGAATCAGCATACAAATTGGCATTATCTTGTTTTAGGAATTGGAATAGTGGCTTGCTTAAGTTCGATGTTTTTGATTTTTTATGGATTGAAAACCATCATGAAAGGTTTATTTAATGACTAATTTGTATCTTTACTAAAATTCTCCATTATGGATATACAAGCTGAAATAAACTGGATTCATCAAGAAATTGATAAAGTAAAAGATCCTTCTTTTGTAGAAAAACTAAAACATCTTTTACAGTCGATTAATAATACTGCAATTGATTCAGATGCTGCTTACAATTTAGATATTGAAAATGCCTTAGAAAATATTAAAAAAGGTAATTTTTATACTGAAGATGAAGCCAAAGAAATTGCAAAAAAATGGGGAAGAAAATAATTTGGTCAAGCGACGCTTTGAGTCAATTAGAAGACATTCATTTTTATATTTTCTTTGAAAGTAAATCAATTACAATTGCTGATAAAGTAGTTAATACTATTTTTGAAAGCACAGATTACTGAAAACACAACCCGAAGTTTATAAAACTGACAAACAAAAAACTCACAATGATGGCAGTTTTAGAGTTTATTCGGTTTATAATTATGCAATTTCGTATCAAATAACAGAAGATTTTATTCATATACTTCGAGTGCGACATAGTGCACGAAAACCAAAAAAACATTCATGGAAGATATAATCCATATTCAAAAAACATTTGAGAAGGTTGTTTACATCAACAAAAAAATCAACAATCGAGAATTTGAAGATTGTGTTTTTAAAAACTGCGATTTTTCAAATAGTAATTTTAATTCTAACACTTTTCTTGACTGCGAATTTATTGACTGCAACTTATCAATGACAGGTTTAGCGGGAACAAGTTTGAAAAATGTCACTTTTAGAAACTGTAAACTTCTTGGAATTGCTTTTAATGAATGTGACGATTTTTTGTTTCAGGTTCATTTTGAAGAATGTGTTTTGGATTATGCTTTGTTTTCGAACAAAAAAATGCCAAAAACCAAGTTTATCAATTCGTCAGTTCGCGAAGTAACTTTCATTGGAACTAATTTAACAAGTTCGCTTTTTGATAATTGTGATCTTGATGGCGCCATTTTTAACGAAACGCAATTAGCCGGAGTAAATTTTAAATCGGCTTACAATTACAAAATCGATCCCGAATTCAACCCGATGAAAAAAGCACAATTTTCAACTCAGGGAATCGAAGGGCTTTTAGATAAATATGATATTAAAATTGTATAATTATGACTGCTGATTCCTCTTATTTAGAAAGTGCAAAAAAACAGTTTTTATACTATAAAATGCTGGGCGAAAAAGCGATCGATCAATTAGAACCTCAACAGCTTTTCATTGCGCTAAACGAAGATACAAACAGCATTGCTACAATTATAAAACATATTTCCGGAAATATGCTTTCGCGTTGGACCGATTTTTTAACTTCTGATGGTGAAAAAGAATGGCGAAACCGTGATGCAGAATTTGAAAACGATTTACAGTCAAAAGAAGAAGTTTTAGAAATCTGGGAAAAAGGTTGGCATTGCTTAGAAAATGCTTTGGAAAGTTTAAAACCTCAACAACTTTCGGATATAATTTATATCAGAAATGAAGGTCACACGGTTATTGAAGCCATAAATCGTCAATTGGCACATTATCCTTATCATATTGGACAAATTGTATTTTATGCTAAACAATTGAAAAGCACTTCTTGGAAAAGTTTATCGATTCCTAAAAACAAATCCGGAAATTACAATGCCGAAAAGTTTGCCAAAGAAAAAGAAATTAAGAACTTTACCGATGATGAATTAAAAAGATTGAAATGATCGAATATTATGCAAATTTTGGTGGCACATGTTGGTGGATCTTAATTAAATTCTGCAAAACAAATTTAACCGAAGAGCAGAGTTCTGAAAACAAAAAAAGGAATTTGCTTTTTCTAACTTTTATAACTCTTGTAATTTTCTTCTTGTTCTTTAATTAAAGAAGAACTTTTGAAAACCAAAACCCTACCTTGATTGAAATGGAAATCCTTTTTGTTTTTACTTTAAAAACAAAAAGATTGTAATGAAAAGCAGTCCCGATAGCTATCGGGATCCTAAAAAAAACAACCTATTTAAAATGAAAAAAATACTATTCCTTCTTCCGTTAATTGCATTAACATCTTGTTATAATGCCGAACACAACTGCAAAGATTTTAAAAATGGAAAATTCAAATTTGAAACTGAAGTAAACGGCGTAAAGAAAATAACTTTTTTCGAACGCAAAGACAGTATTGAAATTGAGACTTTTGAAGGAAAAACAGATACTGCAACCGTACGCTGGGTTAGTGACTGTGAATATATTCTACAGAAAAAACATCCAAAAAATATGGCTGAAGAAAAGGCAATCAGCATGAAAATCTTAACGACGTCTAAAGATTCTTATACTTTTGAATTTGGTCTGGTTGGTTCTGAAGAGAAACAACGAGGTAAAGTTTTTAAAGTTGATTAAAACTGTTTTTCAAATATACAAAGCTCCTTTTAGGAGCTTTTTTTTGTCACTTCATTATCATCCCAAGAAAAAACCTTTGAATCTTTGTTCCTTTGTTTCTTTGTACCTCAAAAAACAAAAATGTTTCTTTTACATTTCTATTTTAAATAGTATTTTAGGACTTTAATCTAACCCAATGAAAAATACCATTTCACAAAGAGTTGCCGACTTTTTAAAGGATTTTCCTCCTTTTAATTTTTTACACAAAATGGATTTGGAAAAACTATCTGAACAGATTTCTATAGTTTATAAAGAAAAAGATGCTGTGATTTTTGCAGAAAACGATAAAACTCACGATTCTTTCTATGTTGTTCATAAAGGCGCAGTTGCACTTAAAAAAAGGACTAAAAATACTGTTTTGGACATGTGTGACGAGGGTGATATTTTTGGATTACGTCCGCTTTTGGCACAAGAAAATTATATCATGGAAGCTGTGGCGCATGAAGAAAGTATTTTATATGCCATTCCGATTGCGGTTTTTAAGCCTTATGCACTTGAAAATAGAAATGTTGGAAATTTCCTCATCGAAAGTTATGCTTCGAATACGAGAAATCCGTATTCCGATATTCATAAAGATAAATTGTATGGCGATGATGATTTATTGAATGAAAACAGACATTCTAATAATGATTCATTTGATTTAACTCCTATAAAATATTCAAAAAAAATTGTGACCTGCAGTCCGTCAACAACGGTTAAGGAAGTTGCTAAGATTATGAATAAAAAGAAAGTCGGTGCTATTTTAATTGTTGATGAAATGCTTCCGATTGGTATTTTAACTGATAAAGACCTTAGAAACAAAATTGTGACCGGCGAATACTCTATTATGACAACCGCCGAAACCATAATGACAAAACCCGTTATTACGTATCCTAAAAAAATGACGGTTACAGAGGCGCAAATGGCCATGATGAAAAGTAATATTAGTCATTTATGTCTAACAAAAGATGGTACGGTTAACACAAAAGCTGTCGGGATTTTATCCAAACATGATGTAATGGTAGCGCTAGGAAATAATCCAGCCGTTTTAATAAAAGCATTAAAAAGAGCTAAAAAAACGAAGGAAATAAAACCAATTAGAAACCGAATCATGCAACTGCTTCAGGGATATCTGGACCAAAATATTCCGATGACTTTGATTTCTAAAATCATAACTGAATTGAATGAAGCCTGCACAACACGTGTTATCGAGATTTGTCTGGAAAAAATGAGCAGTCCGCCGCCGGTAAAATTTGCTTGGCTTGCGTTGGGAAGTCAAGGAAGAGGCGAACAAATGCTTCATACCGATCAGGATAATGCAATTGTTTATGAAAATGTTTCCGAAGTTTTTAAAGATGAAACTAAAATTTATTTTTTGAAATTTGCTTCTCTCGTTAACAAAGGTCTTTTTGATATCGGTTATGATTATTGCCCAGCTGAAATGATGGCATCGAACCCAAAATGGTGTATGAGTCTAGACGAGTGGAAAATCCAAGTCCACCACTGGATTACAAATCCGGGCAAAAATGAAGTTTTGCTTTCATTCATTTTCTTTGATTATAGTAAAACTTATGGCGATTCCGAAATTGTAAATCAGTTATCAGATTCTATTTTTGAAAATGTAAAAGCCAATCCGATTTTTTATATGCATTTGGTGAGTGGAGCTTTGCAAAGCCCTTCTCCTACTGGATTCTTCAGACAATTTTTGGTTGAACAAGATGGTGCCAATAAAGATAATTTTGATATTAAAAGACGAGCTTTAATGCCTTTGACAGATGCTGCACGTGTTTTGATTTTGTCACATTCAATAAAAGGAATCAGTAACACTGCTGAACGTTTTGAAAAACTGGCTGAACTTGAACCTAATAACCAAGAATTGTATTTATCATGTTCTTATTCATTTAAAGCGTTATTAAAATTCAGAACAAAACAAGGACTTCTACATCATGATTCTGGGCAATTTATTGCTTTGGAATCGCTATCAAAAATGGAAAAAATTAAGCTGAAACGTACTTTCAAAACGATTAAAGAACTTCAAGAGCTTATTTCGGTTCGTTTTAATATTTCAAATCTGGTATAATTATGACTTTATTTAATTTTTGGAAAAAAGAAGAAAATCTATTTGACGAAAATCTTACGATTGAAGAAACAAGATTTGTAGTTTTAGATACTGAAACGACTGGTTTTGATTATGAAAATGACCGAATTTTATGCATTGGAGCTCTAGTTTTACAAAATGGAATTATATCTGTACAAAATAGTTTTGAAGTTTATATCGAACAAGACCATTATGATAAATCGACGGCTCAAATTCATGGTATTTTAAAAGCATTTGTGATTCAGCGCCCAACTGAATTGGAAGCATTACAAAAGTTTCTTGCTTTTTTGGGTGATTCAATTATTATTGCACATCATACTATTTTTGACATTACAATGATCAATAAGGCCCTTGACAGAAACGGTTTCCCTGAACTAACCAACAAGAGATTAGATACAGCAATTTTATACAAAAAAACATTAATCAAGTCTCATTTATTCGAAAGAAAAGATCATTATACTTTAGACGATCTTGCTGATAAATTTGATATTTCGAAAAAAGATCGTCATACAGCTTTGGGCGATGCTTATATCACGGCGATTGCTTTCCTGAAAATTGTAAAAAAACTGAAAGAGAAAAAAGAGATCAATCTCAATTATCTCTTTAAATAGAAAACCTGACTTTAAAAAATCAGGTTTTCCTTAATTCTAATTGTCTATAAATAATCGATACGGAAATACGTTTGACGATCTATTTTTCAAATTTCTCAAGAAGCTATCACACAAATATTCCCATTCTGAATTAGATAAATGCTGTTTTTCTTCCTTATTTGTCCTAATATAAATATCAACCGTTCGGCTGAAGCCGGCTTTCATAGAGATTTCTTTTCGCGTACCTTTTTCAATCTTAATATCTTCTATCGAATTTTTAAAATGATTAAATCCAAATGCTTTAATATCTGCAAAAGTTACAATTCGGCCTCTGGTTAATAATGCATTTCTGTAAGCCAGAATTCTATCTTTATTATTCTGTTTGTTTAAACCGCCAACCGTATTTGTCATTAAAGTAACCGTTTTACCAATGAAAAATAAATCATCTTTTGATTCTAAAACAGTTCCAGTTTTTATATCATTTCCTTCTTCAGCACAAGTTGACCAATAAGTAATCGTAAATGATTTTCCGGCCGAATCTTCTGCTGTAGGCTTAATCATCAAGTAAGGGTCATTATTTTTAGAAAAACTACTTTCATTCGCTTGTTGTTCTACAGATGCTAAAAGTTGGTTGATTTGCACCAGTGAACTGTTCATAAAGTCCTTTCCTAAACCCGCAAATGATGAACTTTCATCTTTTAAGAGATCTAATAAGTTCTGCAATAATTCCGAAGCGCTTCGAGAATCAAATCTGGAAACTCCTCCAGTCCTCAATACTGCATTTCCTTCTTCAAGAATCCCATCTTTAAATTCTTTTATCTCATAATGTTTATGTAATCCATCGACGACTGAATCAATATCCAAAAAAATATCATTTTTAGTATCTAAAGCAACATACGACAGAAAAGTATCAAGCGTCTTGATAAAAACATGTTTCTTTTTATTAATTGCAGGAAAACAATTTGCAGTAAAAGAAACGTTATCAATAATTTGTGGAACCAATGATTCTGGAAATATCATTTTTAGCCAAATAATCGAATTACTGTCTTTATTTGCTGCATTGTCAAAATGTTTATATTCCGTAGCATATTCATTTATGTTTTTACATTTTAAAATTCCTTTTAAAGTATAAAAATTATCAAAGTAATATTCATTTACCTCCTGCATGAGTTCGCTCAGATTAGTATAATTACGATTGATAATACTTTCAACATCAAGATTATTAAGAGGTACATTATAACCTTCCTCTACTTTTATTTCTTTCTCATCATGAAAACATTTCATTTGTTTTAAGTAGTAATGAAACATTTCCTTCTGATGTGTATTTTTGATATCAATGTAAAGCATTAAATCTTCCAATTCCGAAACATCTGTATTGCTAAGCTCTATTCCTAAAACAATGTCTCCCGATGGCAAAGTGTGATTATAATCTCTAACCTCATCTTTATAAAAAAGATTTGATATTTGATATAATTTTCTCTCGTATGCAATATATTTCACCTCACAAGCAGATAACTTTACTTCCAGAGTTGGTGCAAGTGCAATCTCCTTTTTAATAGGCGCCAATGGATTGTAAATATTATGAATTCTCCTGTTTGTGACCATTTGGTTTTGCAAGGAGACTTTTATATTATTTTCTATTGGCAAAGCATGCAAAATTGCTCTTGCTGGTTTAGCTCCTGAAGTTACCTCCGGAAACATAATTTCTAAAACTCTCTCTACAACTCTAGTTTTGGAGTCTTCTAATTCGTGAGCCACTTTTTCGAGTTCATACGACAATGCGTTCAGCATCATAGACACAACAGGATCGAAGGAAGTTTCCATCTCTCGGGGCTCCGCCAGGGTACGTTGGATACGAATCTGGTGGCTTGTTAGTAAATAAAATTCGTCAGAAACCGTATTCTATTGTTTTATTTGATGAAATTGAAAAAGCACATCCATCGGTTTTTGATGTTTTCCTGCAGATTATGGATGAAGGCAAATTACACGACCGCTTAGGAAAAGAAGGCGATTTCTCAAACGCAATCATACTTTTTACCTCGAATATTGGTGCAGATCATATTGTTAATACTTTCAACAAAGGCGAAATTCCGACTTCAAATTCTTTAATGGAGATTATGGGAAATTATTTCAGGCCTGAATTTTTGGGACGTTTGACTGAAATAGTGCCTTTTGCTCCTATCAGTAAAGAAAATGCATTGAAGATCTTCGAGATCCATCTTAAAAAAGAGTTCATTGATTTATTAAAAAACATTAATATTCAAGTTGAAATTCCAATGGAAGTGAAACTTTATCTTGCCGAAAATGGCTACAATGCCAAATATGGCGCAAGACCAATTAAAAGTATTATTAGAACACATTTACGAAGACCTCTAGCAAAAAAAATAATTTCTGGAGAAGTTAAGGACGGAGACACTATTTCTGTTACTATTGAAAATAATGAAGTAAAATGGATCAACGAAGAAGTCCCTTTCAATCACTGAAAATTAATTTTCTAAATCACTTATAAAAAAACGCTAAGAACTCAATCTTAGCGTTTTCTATTTTATTCTAAAACCAAACCAATTTGTCCATCATCATCCAGTTCTGTTTCAACTGGATCATCTTCTGAAATTTCAGGTTTTTCAGGAATTTCTTCGACTGGTTCTTCGTAAGGAAGTGGGTCTAATAAATTCACTTGTTTTAATTTATCAGTAGTTAATTGATTTCCTAACGCTTTAAAACCTTTTACGGCTATAAAATCTTCTACATCAATATGAAGGTCTTCTTTCTGAACTCCTTTTACTTTAGCAAAAACCAATTGCGCAACAGGGCGATAATCTGTAGATACTATTTCTAATTGCGAATTTGGATGGTCCGTAATAAAGCTTTCTTCTTTACCTTCATTTTCAACAAGGAAACGTTTTAAGAAATAACGCTCTTTTTCACCATCATAATAAATCGCCGAAATTGGCTTTTTAGGTTTCCACTTTTCCAAAACAATCATGTCCTCATCAAAGTGAGTTGATAATTCCGGAATAATCACTTTTAATTTACCGGTCTGGCTTATAACTAAGATTTTATCACTCGGTTTAAATTCGCCTAGTAATTCTCCTCTTCCATCAACATTTAAACGTTTTACGGTGTCATCAAACCAAACTTTTCTTGGTAGTAAAGTCGAAATTCCTTTTTCTTTTAATTCGATTTTCTTAATTGGATATTTCGTTACCAAATTTCCTTTTGATGCACGGCCTTTAATAGCCAGCTTAGCAAAATCAATGTCAAATTTCAGCTTCTTTATTGTTCCGATCTGACGCAGTAATATAGTTACGACTTCAGCTTCCCCATTCGGATTATGTGAAAAATAAACCACCTGAGAACCATTTGTACCGTTAGTCAAATCGTAAGCTTTATCACGTGTTACTCCGCTGACGTTGAAACGTTTTATATAGGATGGACCTGATTTACCATCACGATACATCATATTGTAAATAGTACGTTTATCGCTCTTGTCGAAAACTGCAACGTGTATAATATCTTTTCCAATAAATGTTTTGGCATCAACTTTTGTAATCATCATTGTACCGTCTCGTAAAAACACAATTACATCATCAATATCCGAACAATCAGCTACGTATTCGTCTTTCTTTAAGCTCGTTCCAACGAAACCTTCTTCACGGTTTACGTATAATTTTGTATTACGTAAAACTACTTTTGTAGCTTCAACATTATCAAAAACACGAAGTTCAGTCTGACGCTCACGGCCTTTTCCGTATTTCTCTTTTAATTTCGTAAAGTAAGCGATTGCAAAATCTGTCAAATGCTCCAGATTATGCTCGACTTCTTTCATTTCTTCTTCTAATCTCGAAATCAATTCATCGGCTTTATCAGAATCGAAACGTGTAATACGAATCATCGGAATTTGAGTCAAACGCTGTAAATCATCGTCTGTGATTTCTCTAACAAATGATTTCTTAAATGGCTCAAAACGATCGTATAAATATTTATAAAGTGATTCTCTATCTCCGTATAATTTGAAATCAATATACATTTCTTCACGAATGAAGATTTTTTCCAAAGTAGAAAAATGCCACTTGTTTTTTAATTCTTCTAACTGAATTTCTAATTCCTGACGAAGTAAATCGACTGTTCTATGCGTTGAAATTTTCAACATTTCAGAAACTCCAATAAACAATGGTTTGTTGTCTTCAATAACGCATCCTAAAGGTGCAACAGAGGTTTCGCAGGCCGTAAAAGCAAACAAGGCATCGATAGTTTTATCTGGTGAAACGCCCGGGAAAAGATGAATTAAGATCTCAACATCGGCAGCAGTGTTGTCTTCAATTTTCTTGATTTTGATTTTACCTTTATCATTGGCTTTCAAAATACTGTCAATTAAAGTTGATGTATTGGTAGAAAACGGAATCTGCGTAATCACCAATGTATTTTTGTCTAATTGCGAAATTTTAGCACGCACACGAACACGTCCGCCACGCATACCGTCGTTATAATTCGAAACGTCAGCAATACCAGCGGTCATAAAATCAGGATAAAGTGTAAAAGGTTTTCCTTTTAAAATTTTAATCGACGCATCAATTAACTCATTAAAGTTATGTGGAAGTACTTTAGTTGAAAGTCCAACCGCAATACCTTCTGCCCCTTGAGCTAAAAGCAAAGGGAATTTTACTGGAAGATTGTTTGGTTCTGCACGACGACCGTCATATGAAACACCCCAATCTGTAATTTTTGGAGAATATAAAACCTCCAGAGCAAATTTAGATAAACGTGCCTCAATATAACGCGAAGCTGCAGCTCCGTCACCTGTTAAAATATTTCCCCAGTTTCCTTGGCAATCAATCAATAAATCTTTTTGACCAATTTGCACCATGGCGTCTCCAATACTCGCATCTCCGTGTGGGTGATACTGCATTGTGTGACCAACAACATTTGCAACTTTGTTATAACGACCATCATCCAGCTCTTTCAAAGAGTGCATAATACGACGCTGAACCGGTTTAAATCCGTCCTCGATAGCAGGAACTGCGCGTTCCAGAATTACGTATGAAGCATAATCCAAAAACCAGTCTTTGTACATTCCCGTTACTTTGGTAATAACGTCTTCTCCTTCTTCTTCCTGATTTTCGTAAAAATGCTGTCCTTCGAAATGTTTAGCATCTACATCGATAATCTCGTCGTCATCTCCACCCTGATTGTCATCCATCAGGTTTTCATCTTGATTATTCTCGTCGTCGTTTGGAATTATGTTATCGTCTTCTTCGTCTTTCATATATTTTGTTCAGTATAACTACTAAAAAATTCTTCTATAATTCTTTTTATTATCTTTTAAACCTCCTCAAGCTGATCAATCTCCACCTTCAGATTTTTGATAATAAACTCTTGTCTATCTGGCGTATTTTTACCCATATAGAAAGATAATAACTGTTCGATTGAAGTATGTTTGTCCATCATAACCGGATCAAGGCGAATGGTATCTCCAATAAAGTTTTTAAACTCGTCTGGCGAAATCTCTCCTAAACCTTTAAATCGGGTGATTTCTGGTTTTGGTTTTAGCTTTTCGATTGCGTCTTTTCTTTCTTCTTCAGAATAACAATAAATCGTTTCTTTTTTGTTTCGAACCCTAAAAAGTGGTGTTTGCAAAATATATAAATGTCCTTCTTTTATCAATTCTGGGAAAAACTGCAAAAAGAAAGTAATTAAAAGCAAACGAATGTGCATTCCGTCGACATCGGCATCGGTTGCGATTACGATGTTGTTGTAACGCAGTTTTTCTAAACCGTCTTCGATATCTAATGCCGCTTGCAGTAAATTGAATTCTTCATTTTCATACACAATTTTCTTCGTCATCCCATATGAATTCAAAGGTTTACCACGTAAACTGAAAACGGCTTGCGTATTTACGTCGCGCGACTTTGTAATCGATCCAGAAGCCGAATCTCCCTCGGTAATAAAAAGTGTACTTTCTAAGTTTCTTGGATTTTTGGTATCAGGAAGATGCGCTCTGCAATCTCTTAATTTTTTATTGTGAAGATTGGCTTTTTTAGCACGATCTGTTGCCAGTTTTCTAATTCCTGATAATTCTTTACGCTCGCGTTCTGCCTGAAGAATTTTACGTAATAAAGCATCTGCAGTTGTTGGATTTTTATGTAAATAATTATCCAGTTTCGTTTTGATAAAATCGTTTACAAAAGTACGAACAGAAACTGCTGGTGTTCCGTCATCAGAACCCATATCGGTAGAACCTAATTTTGTTTTGGTTTGAGATTCAAAAACCGGTTCCATTACTTTAATACTAATCGCACTCACAATCGATTTACGAACATCTGATGCTTCGAAATTCTTATTGTAAAACTCACGAATCGTTTTTACAACAGCTTCACGGTAAGCCGCTAAGTGCGTTCCTCCCTGTGTCGTATTCTGACCGTTCACAAAAGAGTGATATTCTTCGCTGTACTGCGTTTTACTGTGTGTTAACGCAACCTCAATATCATGCTCTTTTAAGTGGATAATTGGATATTCTAAATCTTCTTCGCTGATTGTTTCTTCTAACAAATCACGAAGTCCGTTTTCTGAATAATATTTTTCTCCGTTGAAAATAATTGTCAAACCATTGTTCAAATAACAATAGTTTTTAACCATTTTAATTACATATTCTAAACGGAATTTATAGTTTTTGAAAATCGTTTCATCTGGCGTAAAAGTTACTTTTGTTCCTTTACGTTTTGTCGTATCAATTACATCTTCTTCTAAAACCAGATTTCCAGCAGAAAACTCTGCCGCTTTTTGTTTGTCATCACGAACCGATTCTACACGGAAATAATTGGAAAGTGCATTTACCGCTTTTGTTCCGACTCCGTTCAAACCAACTGATTTTTGGAAAGCTTTAGAATCGTACTTTCCACCTGTATTCATTTTCGAAACTACATCGACAACTTTTCCTAACGGAATTCCACGTCCGTAATCACGAACAGAAACCGTTTTATCCTTGATAGTCACTTCAATAGTTTTTCCAGAGCCCATTACGAACTCATCGATACAGTTATCTAAAACCTCTTTTAATAGAATATAAATACCATCATCTGGAGAAGAACCGTCTCCAAGTTTTCCGATATACATTCCCGGACGCATACGGATATGTTCCTTCCAATCGAGTGATCGGATATTATCTTCGGTATATTGATTTTGCTCTAGCATAAGGTGAATTGGATTTTTGGCTAATGTACCATTTATCGGCAAAAAATGAAAGCGTATTTTTTCTTTTGTTACGAATAATAACAGTTTTTAAATCTATTTAAATTGATTTTAAAAAAATACGACCGTTAAAAATATAAAAAAGAAGCTATGAAACAAAAAAAATACCAATTCAACTTATTTAATCCAAATTCAGAAAAACAAAAAACTATTTAACAGATAGAAAAATAGATTTTATATATTTAAAAAGTGTATAAAAAAGAAACTAGTTTCTTAACAAATAGCTATGTTTATTAATGCAAGTGAAAGGCCTCTTATAAGTTTACAATCCCGATAGCTATCGGGACTAAGTGTTAAAAATTGCACACAACGATTATTTGATTCCCAGTACTTCTTTTGCTAGCGCAATCATTTCGGGCGTTCCCGTGTTTTTATTTTTTTCGTCAGAAAGTTTTACAACTCCTTGCCAATGTGTATTGTCAGGTTTTGTATCGGTCAATTTTATTACCATATTCATTGCTGGAAGCCCAACATCATTGGTAAAATTCGTTCCAATTCCAAAAGACATTTTGATTTTATCTTTACAGAAATCAGCAATCGTTTTTACTTTATCGTAATTTAAGGAATCCGAAAAAACAATAGCTTTTGATTTTGGGTCAATTCCCATTTTGGTATAATGGGAAATCACTTTTTGGGCAAACTCAATTGGGTCGCCGCTGTCATGTCGAACGCCGTCAAAAAGCTTGGAATATTTTTTATCAAATTGATTGAAGAAAACTTCTGTTGTGTAAGTATCCGTAAGTGCAATTCCGAGGTCGCCACCGTAAACTTGTGTCCAATGTTCGAGACTTATCAAATTTGCCATTTTAAAGCCATATTGAGCAGCATGAAACATAAACCATTCGTGTGCATGCGTGCCTAAAGGCCTTTTGTTGTTAAGCATTGCAAAATGTACATTACTGGTTCCGATGAAACTATGTCCGCCAAAAGACTGCAACGTTTCGTTTACCAATGCATGAACATCATAAGAATGACGGCGTCTTGTACCGAATTCTAAAATTGAAACGCCCAATTTATTATAATTGTCAATTTTCTCTTTAGTAAGACTCTTTATCGCTTCATCATTTAAGCGAATTAAATGATTGGATTTGTAAAAAAGTTCCGAAATTAAAGCCATTAATGGCACTTCCCATAAAATGGTTCTGTACCAAAATCCTTCGACCGTAACTTTAATTTCTGATCCTTCCTGGCTAATTTGAACTTCAGACGGATCGTAACTATAGCCTTGCAAAAAGTCTAAATAAGTTGGATCAAGATAAGGGCAATAATGCGACAGATAATTTTTTTCTTCTTTTGTTAAACGAAGGTCTTCCATGGCATCTACAGACTTTCTAAGCAAATCTGCGAAGCCATCAGGAAAAACATGCTTTCCACGATTTATAAATCCATAACGAACTTTTGCTTTTGGAAAAAGTTTGATAACAGCATGCTGCATTGTGAATTTATAGAAATCATTATCTAAGATTGATTTCAAAAAAGTTGTTTCCATAGCATAGTAATTCAAATCCTGAATTGCTAAGATACGCCAATTCAATAAAAGAAGAAAATATCAGCAACTAAGATATATGCAACTGTTTGCTCCTAAATAATTTTAAAAGACACGATGCTGTTGGTATCGATAAAAATAGTTATGTACTCGCCTACATTTTTATCAATAAGAATTTGAAATTCTAAACTGCCTCTTTTTTCTTTTGGATTTTGAACTTTAACTGGCCTATTGAATTTATTCAAATAAAAAACCTGATTGGATTTTGAAACATTTTTAATTTCAACAGTAATCTTATCACCATTTCTAGCTTCGATTATTCCAGAATCAGGCGATTTAATTTTATAATCATTTTGAATTGTTTTATTATAAATCAAAGGTCCGTTAAGGAAATCATCTTTACTTAGTCTGTTTCCTAAAAAAGTTCCTGAATCAGGAAAATGTTTTGCAAAGAAATAATCAGGATCTGTGTCAAAATAAATTGGAGAAAAATCATTTACCATTCTTCCTTTGCTGCTATCATAATAACCTTGGCCCCAGGTTACATCAACCAAACGCCATTTTTTATCAATCAAAATAATATTCCAGGCGTGATTTGACAAAGTTGTTTTTCGACCAATATCTCTAACTGAAATTTTTGAATCTCCACGAATGATTTCACATTTTAATCCAGCCAGACCTGCCAAATGTTGATACAATGCTGTAAATCCTTCGCAAACGGCTTTTTTTGAAGTAAAAGTTTTTTGAATCAGATTATCATTAATCTGTTTTATTTTTCTTTGTTTTTCTGCTTCAGAAGAATAACTGAAACCTTGTGTTCTAGGTGGATTCAAAAAAGCATTGAAGTCATATTTTATATTGAAAGCTATCCAGCTGTAAATTGCTCGCGCACGATCATAATCAGATGAAAAATCCCCTTCGATTTTATCTGCTAACTTCTCGGTACTGGCAAAGTTTTTTGGATACTTTGCAACAATTTTATCCACTTCAATAATTTTTTGTGCAAAAGTGGAATTCAATAAAATAACATTTAGAAAAAGGAAAATAAAAGCAATCTTTTTTGGTGGCATTTAGAAATTTGATTTAATAATGTTTTTCAGTTCATTATCTAACTCAACATTAGATATTTTATTTTCCTGTAAATCAAAATTCGAGCCAAATGCTGGTAATGAGAAACTTCCTTTAATTTCTGCGCCATAACGTGGAAAAAGATTTTGGGCAATTCCTAAAACCGATGCACCTCCTCTTCCTCCTGGAGAAGTCGCTAATAACAACATTGGTTTGTGCTGAAAAACATCTTTTTCGATTCGGGAACTCCAATCAAAAACATTTTTGAAAGCAACTGAATAATTTCCATTATTTTCTGCCATTGAAACGACCAGAATATCAGCTTCTTTAAGTTTATTTAAAAATGCTTGCGCGACTTTGTGTTGTCCTAGTTCTTTTTCAAGATCAACACTAAAAACCGGCATTGCAAAATCATTCAAATCTAAAACTTCAATATCTGCATTCTCAAATAAACTTGCTGCATAGGTTGCCAGACGTTTATTGATTGACTGTGTACTGTTGCTTCCTCCAAAGGCTATTATTTTCATGGTTTCTCTTTTTGTAATGTTTCTTCTATTGGTTCTTTTTTTGGTCCGTCGATTTCATAAATCTCTTTTGCTATTTCTACTGAATATTCGTTAGGATAAATTTTTCCTCCATATGATTTAGCATAGACTTTAGTAAATTCTGCTCCAAAATACAGAATAATTGCCGAATAATAAACCCAAACCAGAATTATTATCACAGAACCGGCTGCGCCATAAACTGAGGCAACGGTTGAGCTTCCTAAATAAAAACCAATAGCAAATTTACCAATCATAAAAAGTACAGCGGTAACGCCTGATCCTATAAAAGCATCTTTCCATCTTATTTTTCCGTCTGGTAATGTTCTGAAAATAATAGCAAAAAGAGTGCTTATACTCGCCAACACAATAAAGATATTGATTACATAAAACAAATAAACTGTACTTTCCGGAAAAGATACTTTTAAACGTGTACTCAGTAAATCTAAAGTTGTACTTATAAAAAGACTGACCAACATTAAAAAACCAACCGACGCAATCATTGAGAATGACATCAAGCGGTTTTGAATAAATTTCTTAATCCCTTTATCCGGTTTTGCTCGTAGTCCCCAAATAAAATTAATAGAACTTTGTATTTCGGCAAAAACTCCAGAGGCACCAATTAAAAGCATAACAATTCCGAATACGGTTGCAAAAACATTATCCCCAGACAATTGTACATTCTTAATAGCTTCCTGAATTTGACTTGCTGCGCCGTTACCAACCAAACCATTAATTTGTCCGTACAATTCTCCTGTCACCGCTTCTTCTCCAAAAAAGAAACCGCAAATTGTAATTATAATAATTAATAAAGGTGGTAATGCAAATATGGTATAATATGCGAGTGCAGCACTAAGCTTAATAGCATTATCATCGTTAAATTCTAAGAAGGTATTCTTTAAAAGAAACCAGGTTTTGAAGAATATATTTTTGATTTTCATTAGCTGATTTTTTTGACAATCTCTCAAATTTACGCAATAATCCAATCTTAGTTCTTCTCTGATTTTATGACAATTTTATATTTTTTCCATCTACCAATATTTAATTCCTAACGGAATAATCTCGTAGAGATTTAACATTAGTAATAAAAAAAACAAATGCCTGAAATTTGTCTCATAGGGACTACATTTATACATTATTTATAATGACAAAAAATCCCTTTATCGTAAACCGTCCATAAGCTTGCTTTTTGATTCGCAGCTTTTAAAGCATTATTTGCCCAAGTATTGCAAGTATTAAAAAGACTGTAACTTCCTTTTGCTTCATAAAAAGCATCTTTTTTTCCGTAGCTATGACCTTCAATCCATTGTGGATGAATTGGATCTGTGAAACTGTTAGAAATGTAATTGACTAAATTTTGATAATTTTCTTTTGAAACCAAAATGCGTTTGCAGTCGTCTCCTTCTCTCAATTGTTTAAAAAATGTGGTATGCATAGCTGATGAGCTCACTCCAAAAGCCGCTTTGAATGCCGTACTTGCTTTTAAATCTGACCATTCTGGAGTTTCCAGATAAAAGCCTTTGTCGCCCCAACCAAAAGCAATATAATTCATTAAAGAATCTTTAGATTGAGTTTGGCTGAATTGAATTTCGTTTCGCCAATCTTTAATTTCATTTTTAATGGGAACTACAATATCAGTATGAACTCCATTTGAAAGAATATAAATTGGAATCGCTTCTTGTTCATCAACTTGAGCGATATCTGAATTCACTGTGATTTTGGAAATAATCAACACAGATGAAATGTACAAAGCAAGGAAAGTGAAAAATACGAAGAGTGTCCAGCCTAGAAATTTGAAAGTTTTTTTTAGCATTTTGATTGGTTGATTTTAAATTAGTAATTGGTTAATTTTTCTGTAACCAATTTTTAAGCCAAAAATTTTACTTCCTGAAATTGCACGCGGATTTTACGAATTCGCTTTCGCGAAAGCACGGATTTAAACGGATTTTATTCTCATTTTAGACATAAAAAAACTGCTGAATCTCTCCAGCAGTTTTAGTCTTTATTCTTTGTTCTTTACTCTTTCTTCTAAAAAAAAATTAAACGTTAAAACGGAAATGCATTACATCACCGTCTTTTACAATATATTCTTTTCCTTCAACTTTGAATTTTCCAGCTTCTTTTGCTTTTGCTTCAGAACCGTATTGAACGTAATCTTCGTATGAAATAACTTCTGCACGGATAAAACCTTTTTCGAAATCAGTGTGGATCACTCCGGCTGCCTGGGGCGCTGTAGCTCCAATGTTGATTGTCCAGGCACGAACTTCTTTTACACCAGCTGTAAAGTAAGTTTGTTGTTTCAATAATTTATAAGCTGCACGAATCAAAACAGATGCTCCTGGCTCAGTTAATCCCATGTCTTCAAGGAAAACCTGACGTTCTTCGTAGCTTTCTAATTCTGTAATATCAGCCTCTGCCCCTACTGAAAGAATAATTACTTCAGCATCTTCATCTTTTACTAATTCACGAACTTGATCAACATATTTATTTCCGTTTACTGCAGAACCTTCGTCAACATTACAAACGTATAAAACTGGTTTTGCCGTAATTAATTGAAAACCTTCCATTAGAACTTCTTCATCATTACTTTGAGGAATAATTGTTCTTGCAGATTTTGCCTGCAACAAAGCTTCTCTAATTCTATTCAATAAAGCTTCTTCTGTCTGAGCTTCTTTATTTCCTGTTTTTGCAGCACGTTTTACTTTTTCTAAACGTTTTTCAATTGTTTCTAAGTCTTTCAACTGCAACTCGATATCGATTGTTTCTTTGTCACGAATTGGATTTACGTTTCCGTCAACGTGAACGATATTATCATTATCAAAACAACGTAAAACGTGAATAATAGCATTACATTCTCTAATGTTTCCTAAAAACTGATTTCCAAGACCTTCACCTTTACTCGCACCTTTTACCAAACCAGCGATATCAACAATATCAACGGTTGCCATTTGTACACGTTCTGGTTTTACCAACTCTTCTAATTTGTTGATTCTTGGATCTGGAACGTTTACAACACCAATATTAGGTTCGATTGTACAAAACGGAAAGTTCGCACTCTGCGCTTTTGCATTAGATAAACAATTAAATAATGTTGATTTTCCAACATTTGGTAATCCTACAATTCCTGCTTTCATCTGTTTGTTTCTATATTATTTATTCGACCCTTTATGCTTAGGTCTAAAACATTAAACATTGTGTTTTAATGTTTTGTGATTTAAATGTTCTTTTATTGATTTCTGCCAAAATCATATTTTTCGGCTTTAAAATTTTGCAAATATAAGATTTAATAGCTCTTGCACGAAGTAAAAATGTTCAATAATATAATTTTAAAGCTAATCTTAAAAATTTTTAAACATTTATTTAAATTTTTGTTAAAATATACTACTTTTATAAACTATACCAATGAAAAATAAACCAAAAAATCAAACTAAGATGAAAAAAATTGTTTTATTATTATTTCTACTGAACACGGCGTTTCTTTTTGCGCAAAAAGAAGTATCAGGTGTTGTGAAAGATAAATCGGGCGCACCATTACCAGGTGTAAATGTTGTAGAAAAAGGAACAACTAATGGCGTTTCAACTGATTTTGAAGGTGGCTATATCATTAAAGTAAAAGAAGGCGCAACCTTGGTTTTTACTTATGTGGGTTATACAACTGTTGAAAGACCAGCTTTAAGTGGAAAAATTGACGTTACACTAGACGAAAGCGGCGGGCAGGTTCTAAGCGATGTCGTTGTCGTGGGTTCCAGAAGCACCAAAAGAACTGTTGTAAACTCGGCTGTACCAATTGATGTAATCAACGTAAAAGATGTTACAACTCAAAGCGGTAAAATCGAAATTAATCAATTATTGCAATATGTCGCCCCATCTTTTAATGCCAACAAACAATCTGGTTCGGACGGAGCAGACCACGTTGATCCGGCTTCATTGCGAGGCATGGGACCTGACCAAACTTTAGTTTTGATTAATGGAAAAAGAAGACATCAATCTTCTCTTATCAATTTATTTGGAACCAGAGGACGCGGAAATACAGGAACAGATTTAAATGCAATTCCAGCTGCCTCTATCAAAAGAATTGAAATTTTACGTGATGGTGCAGCTGCACAATATGGTTCTGATGCCATTGCCGGCGTTATTAATATTATAACAAATGACAATGTAGATGAACTTACAGGTTCTATAACATATGGTGTTTTCAATACACATGCAAAAGGCGATTTTCTTCCTGGAACTCCTAATACCAAAGGTTTTAGATTAGATCAAAATGGTAATGGAAATTCATATGGAAAAGATCAAGACTTTGACGGAGGATCTGTAAAAGTAGCCGCAAATTACGGAACAGGAATTGGAAGCAAAGGCGGTTACGTCAATATTACAGGTGAATTTTTGAGCAAAAACAAAACTTTAAGACCTGCTTATGATTTTAGAAAAGGTTTTGGTGATGCTGAAATGCAGGGAGTAAATTTATTTGCAAATTTGGCTATTCCAATTGGTGATAAAACTGAATTTTATGCTTTTGGCGGAAGCAATTTTAGAGATACTGATGCTTATGCTTTTACCAGAAATGATGGCGAAAGAGTTGTTGAATCTGTTTATCCTGGCGGATATACCCCAAGAATTACATCAAAAATCAATGATAATTCGATTGCGGCGGGAATCAGAACTGAATCTTCTGGCGGATGGAAATTTGACCTTAGCAATACTTTTGGAAAGAATAAATTTCAATACGATATAAAAGGAACCATCAATGCTTCGCTAGAAGAAAAATCACCTCACGAATTTGATGCAGGAGGACATAGCCTTCTTCAAAATACGACCAATTTTGATATTTCTAAAAACTATGATGACATTATGAGCGGTTTTAATATTGCTTTCGGAACTGAATTCAGAATTGAGCAATTTGAAATTTTTGCAGGAGAAGAAGGTTCTTATGCTACTTATGATACTAATGGAAAGCCTATAACCGACCCAACAACGCAAAGTGCTCCAATTGACCCAATCTCTGGCGAACCAAGACCTGGAGGTTCACAAGGTTTTCCTGGCTACAGTCCTCTAAACGAAGTGAATAAAGACCGCACCAATTTTTCTTTATATACCGATGCCGAATTAGATGTTACAGAAGCTTTTATGGTCAGCGGCGCAGTTCGTTTTGAAAATTACAGTGATTTTGGAAGCACCGTTAACGGAAAATTAGCTTCGAGATTAAAACTTGATGAGCATATTAATTTGCGAGGATCTATAAGTACCGGTTTCCGAGCCCCGTCTTTGGCTCAAATTTATTATAATCTGCGATTCACCAACTTTAATGCAAGTGGCGCGACAGAAGTTTTACTAGCTCCAAACGACAGTGAAATCACAAGAGCTTTTGGAATTGGCAAATTAAACGAAGAAAAAGCTTTAAACGCTTCTTTGGGGTTCACGGCAACTTATGGCGATTTTACTGCAACAGTTGACGGATACTATATTAAAGTAAAGGATCGTATTGTACTTACAGGATATTTTGATGCTGAACCATTAAACTTAGGTGTTTCTGAAGCGCAGTTTTTTGCTAACGGAGTTGACACAAGTACTCATGGTTTAGATTTAGTTTTTTCATGGAAAAAAACGTATGATTTTGGGCATATTGGTGCAACATTGGTCGGAAACATCAATGACATGAAAATTGACAAAGTTAAAAATGGTGATTTAGACGAAGCCACTTTCTTCGGAAATCGCGAAAAAGCATTCTTATTAGCTTCAGCACCAGACAGCAAATTTGGTTTAAATCTTACTTACGCTAAAAATAAATTTGATGCCGGATTGGCTTTCACACGTTTCAGCAAAGTTGTTTTAGTGGATTATGCTGATGAAGAAGATGTTTACAACCCAAGATTAGTAACTGATTTGACTCTAGGATATAGACTTTCTAAAAGCTTAAAATTAAGCATTGGAAGCAACAACTTGTTCAATGTTTACCCAACAAAACAAGATGAACAAGGAAACACAGAAGCTGGTGGTTACTGGGATGCGGTGCAAATGGGATTCAGCGGAGCTTATTACTACGCAAGACTTGGATTTAATTTCTAATAGAAAAAAGGTTTCGGCTTCGCTCAATCTGACAAAACAATAACAAAAAATCCTGAACAAAACGTTCAGGATTTTTTTATGCTTAATTAATTTTTACAATTTAAATTCTAATGAATCTACTATGGCTTTTTCTTCTTCAGTGGGTGTAAATCCAGAAATTTCCCAATATTTAGTCATAACCTTATTTTTTTTATTGAAAAGTGATTTTTCTTTAAAAACATCGCTTTCCTTATAAGTGAAATTTTGTCTGTTAAAATGTGTGGTGACAAAATTATTACGAACTTGAATATTTTTAATGTGATCTTTTAAAATGAGATCATAAGCAATTTCTTCATTTGAGTTCAACAAATAATATTCTTCGCCATTAATTCTATAATTCACTCTAACAATGGATCTGGTCACGTTTTTTGAACCTACTTCTGTTTGTTCTTCAACCTGAAGCAAATTTTGCGGCGTAATTATAATACTGAATTCAACAATTAGTTTTTTTATAGGATCATAAATAACTTCAAAAGTATCTAATGCTTTTTTTGATTTATCCCGAGGCGTGATTGCCATTATGTAATAATTTTTATTATTTGGATGGCCGCGCGTAATAAAATCATATTCTTTTCTGGTTTTAGAATCTAAAAGAGGATCAAAATATCTCAAATTACAATAATTTTCCATGATATCATTCAGATTATAACCTTTTAAATCTTCACTGACATCGGTATCAAGAAGTCCGTACGAACGGTTTTGCTCTACTAATAATGTTGTAGTTGATTTTTTTTGATTTGCCGTAAATTGAAAATTTACTAATCCGTCATTATAATATGAATATTTATTGTTAAGCATAAAAAACTCTCTTACAAATACTTTTAATCTGTAAGACGAAGCTAGTTTTTGTCGGGAATTGACAACAATTTTTTGGAGCGTTTTTTGAGGATTTTCTTTGGAGACTACAATTTCATCTAATTTAGTATTGTTGCTTTTAAGATAAACCACAAACATATCTGGCTTCAAAGGCCCCCATCGAAGTGTTATTTTTTCATAATCGGTTTGAGTGACTTCAAGACTTGAAGATCCGTTTAACATAAAAGTTACCTTGCCGTCGGCATTGCTTAGTAATGTCTGCTTTGTTTTCATGATAAAAACGGTAGCATTTTCGATAGGCAATTGCGTCTCAATATCTTTCACAACAATTGAATACTCTGCATTTTGTGCAAAGGCGGTATAATTAAATAATACAATAAATAAAAGTACCAGTCTCCTCATAGGCTGTTTTTAGAATATTATCATCAAATTAACAAAATAAATCATTAAGTTACAGTATTTTATAGAACAAAAATTAAAAATATGCGAAAAATAAGATAAAAAAAATCCTGAGCGCAACACTCAGGATTTTTAAAATATCTAGAATTAAATATTCCTATATATTATTCACCATGCAAAAATGCCTGTCTATTCAACAGCGTTTCTTCATCTTCAACGTGGTTATCATCTGGTACACAGCAATCAACAGGACATACAGCAGCACATTGAGGTTCATCATGAAAACCTTTACACTCTGTACATTTTCCCGGAACTATATAATAGATTTCATCAGAAATTGGAGTTTGTGCATCTTCAGCGTCAACCTCAGTTCCGTCAGGTAAAACTACTTTTCCTTTAAGGCTTGTTCCGTCTTTATATCTCCAATCATCTGCTCCTTCATATATTGCTGTATTTGGGCATTCTGGTTCGCAAGCCCCACAATTAATGCATTCGTCAGTTATAATAATTGCCATCTTTTTCTTGATTACGTGTTAAAAGTTATAGGTTTTAGGTTAAAAATGCCAAACATTTTAATCGGCTTTGCCTTATAACTTAATATAGCTTATTTTTGTGCAAAATTACAATCAAAACAATTCATAAACAAACATTATGACATTAGAAACAAAAAAAAGTGTTTTTGTTGAATTAGGAAAATTTTTAGGACAGTTCTCTGAAAAGGAATCCGAGAAAAAATCTGACGTTTTATATAACGACATTTTTTTTGATGATTTTGAAAATCTGATTCATTTATCACAATCTCATAATGGCTGGTACACACCAGAACAGGTTTATTTTGCCCTAAATTCATGGGCAGAAGCTTTGACTGCCGAAAACATTGACAAATGGCTTTCGCAATACAAAGCTGAATTTGCTCAGAATGAGGGTAAAGAAAAAACCGTCGCTTTGATTTTGGCCGGAAATATTCCATTAGTTGGATTTCATGATTTTTTATCTGTTTTAATTACTGGAAATAAAGCTTTGATCAAAACTTCCTCAAACGATCAGCATTTGCTTCCTTTTTTAGCAAAATATCTAATAGCTGTCGATGAAAATCTAAAAGATAAAATCACTTTTGTAGAAGGAAAATTGGAAAATTTTGATGCTGTAATAGCAACGGGAAGCAACAATACGGCTCGTTATTTTGAATATTACTTTAAAGACAAACCTTCTATTATCAGAAAAAACAGAAATTCTGTTGCTGTTTTGAACGGAAAAGAATCTAAAGAAGATTTAGAAAATTTGGGTGAAGATATTTTCAGATATTTCGGATTAGGATGCCGAAATGTATCCAAAATTTTTGTTCCAAAAGGCTATTCGTTTGATGGATTTTTTGAAGCCATGTTCAAATATCAGGATGTCATTCATTATGAAAAATACGCTAATAATTACGACTATAATAAAGCCGTATTTTTAATGAGTAATTTCAAATTATTAGATAATGGATTTTTGACTATTAAAGAAGATTCGAGTTATGCCTCTCCTATTTCGAGTGTTTTTTATGAATTTTATGAAAATATTGAAGATTTACAGTCGCGTCTTGAAACTGATTCTGAACAAATTCAGTGTATCGTCAGCAACGATTTAATTGAAAATAGCATAACATTCGGGGAAACTCAAAAACCACAATTATGGGATTACGCAGATAACGTTGATACTATAACGTTTTTGTTAACAACAAAGTAAAAATATGTTTAATTATTTCGAATAATTTATCGCTTTTTCGTCTCCTATTGCCGAAATTTGCGTCTTTAAAATTTTCGACTATTAACAACAACCATGAAAAAACACAACTACAGCGCAGGACCAAGTATTTTACCTCAGGAAGTTTTTGAGAAAGCATCAAAAGCAATTTTAAATTTTAATGATTCAGGATTATCTATCCTTGAAATTTCGCACCGAAGTAAAGATTTCGTTGCTGTTATGGATGAAGCTCGTTCCCTTGCTTTAGAATTATTAGGACTGCAAGGAAAAGGCTACCAGGCTTTATTTTTGCAAGGCGGTGCAAGTACTGCATTCTTAATGGCTCCTTATAACTTGATGAAAGAAGGCGGAAAAGCAGCTTATTTAGATTCAGGTACGTGGGCAACTGCCGCTATTAAAGAAGCTAAGCTTTTTGGAGAAACTGTTATTGTAGGATCTTCAAAAGAAGACAATTATACTCATATTCCAAAAGGTTATGAAATTCCTGGTGATGCTGATTATTTTCACTGTACTAGTAACAATACTATTTTTGGAACTCAAATGCACGAATTCCCTTCAACTTCTATTCCGGTAGTTTGCGATATGAGTTCGGATATTTTTTCACGTCAGTTGGATTTCTCTAAATTCGATTTGATTTATGCCGGAGCTCAAAAAAATATGGGACCTGCAGGAACGACTTTAGTTGTAATCAAAGAAGAAATTTTAGAGAAAAACGGAAGAACAATTCCGAGTATGTTAGATTACGCTAAACATATCAAAGCAGAAAGTATGTACAATACTCCTCCTGTATTTTCAGTTTACGTTTCTTTATTAACATTACAATGGATTAAAGAAAAAGGCGGAATCGCAGCTGTTGAAAAATTAAACAACGCAAAAGCAGATTTACTTTATGCTGAAATCGACAGAAACCCATTATTCAAAGGAGCTGCTAATGTTGAAGACCGTTCTAAAATGAACGTAACTTTCTTATTGAACAATCCAGAACATACTGAAACTTTTGACGCTTTATGGAAAGCTGCAGGAATTTCAGGATTGCCAGGACACCGTTCTGTTGGTGGTTACAGAGCTTCTATCTACAACGCTATGCCAATTGAAAGCGTTCAGGTTTTGGTTGATGTAATGAAAGCATTAGAATCTAAAGTTTAATCTTTTTTTCGGTTAATCGTTAATTTGTTTAACTGTTTAATCGTAAAAATGGTTCTTTTAAAATATCAAAAAAGAAAATTCAAATAGCTGGTTTATCGATTAAACAAATTAACGATTTACCAAATAAACAATAAACACACAATGAAAGTATTAGCAAATGACGGAATTTCTAAAAGCGGAATTCTAGCCTTAGAAAAAGGTGGATTTGAAGTTATAACTACAAAAGTAGCTCAAGAACAAGTAGCTAACTTTATTAATGAAAATAATGTGGACGTAATTTTAGTTCGTAGTGCAACTAAAGTTCGTAAAGATATTATCGACGCTTGTCCTGGAATCAAAATCATCGGTCGTGGTGGTGTTGGAATGGATAACATCGATGTGGATTATGCTAAAAGCAAAGGAATTCATGTAATCAATACTCCAGCTTCATCTTCAGAATCTGTTGCTGAATTGGTATTCGGTCACTTGTTCTCTGGTGTTCGTTTCTTACATGATTCAAACAGAAATATGCCATTAGAAGGAGATTCTAACTTTGACGGTTTAAAAAAAGCTTACGCTAACGGAACTGAATTAAGAGGAAAAACTTTAGGTATTGTTGGTATTGGTCGTATCGGACAAGCTACTGCAAAAATGGCTCTTGGTTTAGGAATGAAAGTTATCGCTGCAGATAGTTTTATTCCTGAAGTAGATGTAAAAGTTGAGTTTTTTGACGGACAATCTATCACAACTAAAATCGTTTCTCAATCTTTAGAGTCTTTATTTAAAGAAGCTGATTTCATTACATTGCACGTTCCTGCTCAGGATGGTTACATCATTGGAGAAAAAGAACTTGCTATCATGAAAGACGGTGTTGGAATCGTAAACTGTGCTCGTGGTGGTGTTATTGATGAGGTAGCTTTGGTAAAAGCTTTAGATTCTGGAAAAGTTGCTTTTGCAGGTTTGGACGTTTTCGAAAGTGAACCAAAACCAGAAATGGCAATTTTAATGCACTCTAAAATTTCATTGACTCCACACATTGGAGCTGCAACTGGAGAAGCACAAGATAGAATTGGTACAGAATTAGCATCACAAATTATTACTTTGTTAAGCTAATCAACTATAATTAAATTATTTGCAAAGGGATTTATTAACATTGTTTAATAAATCCCTTTCTTTTTTTGTTTAAATTTGAGTTCTAATCTAAATCCTTAATGTTATGTTTGAACAATTAACCCAATTAGTACAACAATACGGAGGCGATGCAGTTGTAAATAATGCCGCTGTCCCAAATGAGCATAATGAAGCTGTAATTGGCGAAACCAGCAATTCTATTTTTGAAGGATTAAAAAAGATTGTTGCTGAAGGTGGAACCGATCAAATTGCGGGATTATTTAATGGAAACTCACCAATTGACAGTTCAAATCCAGTCGTACAACAAATTCAGCAACAATTAAGCGGAAGCCTTGGCGAAAAATTTGGTTTAAGCAGTGCCGATTCAAATGGAGTTGCATCCAATTTGATTCCGCAGATTTTAGGTTCATTAGTGAACAAAGCAAAAGATCCTAATGATAGTAGTTTTCAAATTTCTGATATTATAAACTCGATTTCCGGAAACAGCGGACAAGCTTCAGGAATAATGGATACAATTTCTAAATATGGAATGCAATTTGGCCTTGACCAAAACAGCGACGGAAAAGTTGATGTTGCAGATGTTCTTGTTGTTACTAAAAGCAAAGGCGGTATTGCTGGCTTTATTGGTAAATTGTTTGGAAGCAAGTAAAGGCTCTAAGTTGCTAAGGTTCTAAGATTCTAAGGTTTTAGTCTCTTTGTAAAATATTCAAAAAGCTGTTTATTAAAATAAACAGCTTTTTTTTATAGCCGAGAATAACTTAGCATCTTAGAACCTTAGAATCTCAGAACCTCAAAAAAAATTCGTAACTTTAATTGTTTAAAACAAAAATCATGAAGAAATGCATTTACATATTGATTGCTTTGTTTACAGTAATAGCGTGTTCTACAGCTTCAAAAAATAACGCGGTTGCTGCAGATTCTCCCAAGCCAAATTCTGGTGTAAATGATACTGTCCGAATTGCAAATGATTCTCTTGAATATGAAGTTATTATTATCGATAATGGCTTTTCGACCTGGTTGGCATCAGTCGCACAACCTCGTTTTTATTATTCTCTTAGTTATCTTGAAAACAAAAACTTTCTGTATGTAACCGAATGGAATAATCGCGTACGCCAGCCCCAGCTTTATAATCCTAACTTATATGAAATGCTGATTGACTATCGTCCTGAGATTCATTATGGCTATGAAGTGAATTACCTAATTTACAACTACATGATTTATTTTCAAAATACTTATAAACAAAAGCTTTGGGGGTACGTTCCATCTAGATAATGTTATTATATTTGTAATCATTACAAATAGCAATGAATAAATTAAAGCAACGCTGGGGAATAACCTCAAATTTTCAAGCCATTATCATTCTTGTCGTTTTTGCCATCACCGGATCGGCATCTGCGTGGCTGTCTAAACCTTTCTGCGTTTGGCTCGGAATTACAAAAGAAGATTTTGGAGGTTGGTTTACTTTAATTCGTTTACTTATTATTTTCCCTATTTATCAAGTTTTGCTGGTTGCCATTGGAACAATCTTTGGCCAATTCAAGTTCTTTTGGAGTTTCGAAAAGAAAATGCTTAAAAATATGGGATTAGGTTTTCTGTTTAAAGACTAATCTTCTTTATTTCTCTTCTGAAAATAATAGGTATAAATCCACGTAATTGTAAACGACGGAACAATATCTGTAAAAGGGAGAATTTCTTCAATAAAAGTTAAAACGCTGGCCACTTTCCCTACTCTTCCTTTATACATTCTCGTCATTATAAAAGCTGCAATCGGTGCCCAGATTACATCGGCAAAATCACCGAAAATTGTAATTGCTGAAGTCGCCATACCAATTCCATCCAAAATCAAGCCGATTATAAGTTTTCTGCTTTTATCATCTTCATCTATTACTTTCAATTCCTGCATCTTACATTTGTTTTTAGTTCATCTAAATTAAAAATAATTGATCAAATCGAATTATTTCTTTTTTGATTTTAATTTCTAAATTCCCATAATCAATAAATATACCGAATTGAGATTTTTTAATTGGATTTAGAAATTTCACTTCTCACTTTTAACTTTTAACTTCTATTAGGAATTTGAATTTTGACTATAATCTTCGTTTCTTTGTAGAAACAGTTTCAAAAAATGATACACGCAAAAAATATACATAAATTCTACGATCAGCTTGAAGTTTTAAAAGGAGTTGATTTGCATATTAAAAAAGGAGAAATTGTTTCGATTGTTGGCGCTTCAGGTGCCGGTAAAACTACTTTATTGCACATTCTAGGAACATTAGACAAACCTTCAAACGGCAATACAGATACTTCATTAACTATAAACGGAGAAAATATTCTGAAACTAAATGATAAGGCATTATCGAGTTTCAGAAACTTGAATTTAGGTTTTATTTTTCAGTTTCATCAACTTTTACCTGAGTTTACGGCTTTAGAGAATGTTTGTATTCCTGCGTACATCGCTGGCAAAAAACCATCAGAAACCGAAGCGGAAGCTAAAAAATTGCTGACATTTTTAGGATTATCTCATAGAATTAACCATAAACCAAATGAACTTTCGGGAGGAGAACAACAGCGTGTAGCCGTTGCAAGAGCTTTGATCAATAAACCTGATGTTATTTTTGCCGATGAACCTTCGGGGAATTTAGATACACATTCGGCCGAAAATCTGCATCAATTATTTTTTCAATTGAGAGATGAATTTGGGCAAACTTTTGTAATTGTAACCCATAATGAAGAATTGGCAAATATGGCCGATAGAAAATTGGTAATGGTTGATGGTCAGATCAGCAACACAGGAACAGCTGAAAATGAATAAAACAGAACTCAAAGATTTTCTTGACGAAAAAGTCACCCAATATAACAATCAGGATTTTATCGAAAGTGATCCTGTGCAGATTCCGCATTTATTTTCCCAAAAAGAAGATATCGAAATTGCTGGTTTTCTTAGTGCCACAATTGCATGGGGAAATCGCAAAATGATTATTAAAAATTCGCATCAAATGATGGAATTAATGGGCAATACACCATACGATTTCATCATGTCGCATTCTGATGAAGATTTGGCTCGCCTGGAAAATTTTGTGCATCGTACTTTCAACGGAAAAGATTTGGGAGGTTTCATAAAGGGACTTCAGCATATTTACAAAAACCATAATGGCCTGGAAGCTGTTTTTGCCAAAAATCAAGAAGAAAACAGTTTGCAGAAAAGCATTCACGAATTCAAAAAATTGTTTTTCGAAATCGACCACTTACCTCGTACTCAAAAACATATTTCAGATCCGCTGAACAATTCGGCCGCAAAAAGAATCAACATGTACCTAAGATGGATGGTGCGTCAAGATGCTAAAGGAGTTGATCTTGGCATTTGGAAAACTATTTCTCCTTCTATTTTATCCTGCCCTTTAGATGTTCATTCTGGAAATGTTGCCCGAAAATTAGGATTGCTTTCGCGAAAACAAAACGACGGAAAAGCTTTGGCCGAACTAGATTCAAAACTTAGAGAAATGGACAGCCAAGATCCTGTAAAATACGATTTTGCGCTTTTTGGCTTAGGTGTTTTTGAAGGATTTTAATCCTTAACTGAGTTCTTTTTCATTAGCTTTTTTCTGTTTTTTTTCGTAATATTACAGTATAAAGTTATTGATATGGAGCAATTTATAGGTTATATCAAACATTTTGTCATTCCATTTTTCTTACTCATAAATTTATCACTTATTGTAATTCTACTTTATAAAAGAATACGTTATCAATTCACACTGCCTTACCGGCATCATATTATACGAAAATCGGAAATTTTCTTAACTGAAATTGCGCTTTCAAAACCAGATAAAAATATTTTAAAATATAGAATTTCACAGTTCAAATCAGAAATTCCGATACATAAAAACTGGTGCAAAGAGATGCTGATAGACGATATGATCCGCATGAAAAGCAATTTAAAAGGAAAAACGGCAAAAAATATCCTTTCCATCTACAAACAGCTTGACTTAAATCATTATTCTGCCAGCTTAATTCGGGACTTCAGAAAATATAAAAAATGTCTTGGGTTTTATCATTTTCAGGCGATGGGATATAGACCCGGAATACATATGATTAAAAAATATTTGCTACATCCCAACCAAATTATTCTTTCTAATGCCAATATCGCCTTTTTAGCACTTTCAAAAGACAACTGGCTGGCTTTGGATAAAATCCCAGTAAAAGTATCGCGCATCACAACCATAAAAGTAATGGATGTGCTGCATTCTGAAAATATCCCAATTCCGAAAGACATTGATATTTGGATACATTCAGAAAAAAAAGCCATTTTAAAACTAGCTGTTATGACGATGGTGTTTTACAATTATAGAAACAAATCGGCTGAGATTATAAAACTGGTTAACCACAAACACAAAGCGTTAAGAATCGACGTGATAATCGCCATTCGCGATCTTTATTTAAATGAAGCCGAAGAAGAGCTTCTTTCTTTATTTGGCAAAGAAACTATTGATGTTCAATTAGAAATACTAGAAACATTAGCAGTAATTGGATCAGAAAAAACAATTTCTTTTTTAAAGAATGAAATTCCAAAACAAAAAATAAAAGATTTAAAGTTGAAAATGGTTTTTTGTTACAATACGTTAGACGCTGCTGGTGTAGATCAGTTAGGAAATCAGGATGCCGACACGCAAAAAATGATTAATCATATTAGAAAAATAGAATTATGATAATAGATTTTTTATACCTGCTGATTCATTGCTATGCTATTTTTGCAGGAATATTTTCTATTGCTTATATTTTATTTTATGTTTTTTTAGCCATACTATCTTATTTCGCCATCATCAAACATGTCAAATATCAGCGTTATCTTGAGGAGGAAGTTTTGCTTCGCTCCAATCATATTTTAGGAGTTTCAGTTGTAGCTCCTGCCTTCAATGAAGGAGTCAATATTGTTTATAACGTAAAATCACTGCTTTCGCTGACTTATCCAAAATATGAAGTTATTATTGTAAATGACGGAAGTACAGATGATACACTTGAAAAATTAATCTCCGAATTTGATTTATCAAAAATTGATTTTTATTACCAAGAAAAAATTCCAACCCAGCCTGTAAGAGGACATTATAGATCCAAAAATCCTGTTTATTCTAAATTGCTCGTTGTAGATAAAATTAACGGAAAGAGCAAGGCCGATGCTTCAAATGCTGGAATAAATTCCTCGCAATATCCTCTTTTTTTATGCACCGATGTAGATTGCATTTTAAAACGGGATACTATTTTGAAACTTGCAAAACCCTTCATGGAAAGTACAACACCTGTTATTGCAAGTGGCGCGGGAATCAGAATTTCAAATTCGTGTGATGTCAAAGAAGGTTTTTTGCTTAAAGTTCATTATCCGAAAGAATGGTATCCGCGTTTTCAGGAATTAGAATATGTCCGTTCTTTTTTGTTTGGACGAATGGCATGGAGCCAAATCAACGGATTGCTTTTGGTTTCTGGGGGACTCGGTATGTTTGACAAAGAGATTGTGGTGAATGCCGGAGGATATTGGCATAAGTCCTTAGGTGAAGATATGGAATTGATTACACGTATGCGAAGATACATGCACGACAACAATAAAAATTTTTTGATCAAATACATTCCAGAATCGCTTTGCTGGACTGAAGTTCCAAGTACAAAAACAGTTTTTTTAAGACAACGAATACGGTGGGCGCGCGGCCTCGTGCAAACGCTTTATCTGCATAGAAAAATGTTTTTGAATCCAAAATATGGAAAAACGGCATTTTTAATTTTGCCATTCTTTTTTTCCTTCGAATTCATGGTTCCAATTATTGAATTTATTGGCATTATAACTTTGATTTCCAGTTTTGTGCTAGGATTGATTAATTTTCAATTTTTACTGATTGTCAGCCTTTTGATTTATCTTTTTTATCTTTCGATAACGATTATTTCGATATTGATTGATGAAACATTATACCGAACGTATTCAAATCACAAAGAGCTTCTTACATTGATAGGAATGGCGGCAATTGAGCCGTTTGTCTATCATCCTGTTACTGTTTATGCGGCTTTGAAAGGATATTGGTATTTCTTTGGAAAAAAAGAACAAAAATGGGGCGTTATGGTTCGAAAAGGTTTTGATCAGCCAAATAAAAAATAATGTGATTATGAAATACGACAGAATTTTACATATAAACCTAATAATCTGGATGATCCTGTTTTCTGTTCAAAATATAAAAGCACAGAAAATAGATACTGACAGCCTTTTGACTGTAATAACCAACAACATGAAAAATGCACATCCAGACTATAAACTCAATATTCAAAGAGCATTATTAGGAAAAAAAACAGCTCCAGATTATCTCGATTTTTATCTCGCTTTAGGACGCAATTATGATTTGACGAATGCAAAAGACAGCGCAAGATATTAT
This sequence comes from Flavobacterium xizangense, assembly GCF_054075145.1. Taxonomy (NCBI): domain Bacteria; kingdom Pseudomonadati; phylum Bacteroidota; class Flavobacteriia; order Flavobacteriales; family Flavobacteriaceae; genus Flavobacterium; species Flavobacterium xizangense. The sequence continues at coordinate 560,520 of NZ_JBSIPG010000002.1, forward strand.
TATAATTATGTAATTGAGAAAAACCCAAAATATCACGAAGCTTTTATTTATCTAATCAACCTGAATATTGACGAAAAAAGATATGACGAAGGTATTGCCATCGCAAATAAAGCCATTGAATTATATCCTGATGAAAAAGCGTATAGACTTAAACGAATTGCTTTTTATTCTTTGCAGAATGACACTGAAAATGAAGCCAAATATTTAAAATCAATCAAAGCAAAATTCCCAAATGATCCGGAAATTCAACAATTACTTTATGAATTGTATTCGCAAATCAACATGGATCGTGTTGGAGTATATTATAATTATACCACAATCAGCCGTGATGGCATTGGTCCATGGCATTTAGTAAGTGCCGATTATTTGCGGCAGCGCTCTTGGGGAAGTCTCATTGGAAGAGTCAGTTATGCCAAAAGACTTTCGTCGAATTCTGTAATGACAAGCGGACTGCAATTTGAAGTCGAATCTTACCTTTTTGCAAAAAAGAATAATTATTCATACATTGATGTTGCTTACAGTCAGGATAATGCGTTCCCGAAATTGAGATTAGGCTACTCCTATTTTCATAATTTCAATAAAGGCTGGGAAGCTGATTTGGGCGTTCGTTACATTTTAATGAATGATGATAGCGACGTAAAAACATTAAATATCGGCCTCGGAAAATATTTTGGTTCTTATTGGGTTAATTTAAGATCTTATATACAACGCGAAGGAACTTCATTAACATTAACTTCGCGATATTATTATAAAACAAAGTTTGATTATATCACACTAATCGCTGGTTACGGAACTTCCCCAGATGACAAAACTAGGTCAGCAGATTATGAAAGTAGATTGTCTTTAAAATCGTACCGCTTATGCGCCGGATTTTTTAAGCTAATAAAAAGTCATTATATCGCAGGGTTTATGATTACTGACAATGAACAGGAATACGCGGCAAATAAATTTCAAACAGAACTTGATTTTGCTTTTTTACTGCAATACAAATTTTAAAAATCATGAAAAAGAAGCCTTACATCACATTACTGCTCCTCTTTTTTTTTCTATTTAACCTAAACATAATGGCTCAGTCTGAAATTATTATAACGCACAAAAACAGCATTATTTCTAAATCTGACGAAAGTCGTGATGCCGCTTTGATTCTAAAAAAACACATCGATAAGGCTTTTGCTAAAGAATTTGAAAATATTACGCAAAACAAAAATGACGATGTGTCTGAAATAATTCTGCAAATTTCTGATGAAGAAAAATTAAAACCAACTGAGTTTCTAATCAAAAGTGATTCAAAATCCATTTATCTCATTGCTCAAAATCCAAAATACCTGCGCTATGCCGTTTACACTTTACTGGAAATTTGGGAATTTAGAAAATTCACTGCAACAGAAACGTATATCCCAAAAGTAACCGAATTTTCATTTCCTAAAAATTTCACAAAACGATATCAGCCTTCTTTTGATTATCGCGCATTATTTTTTCCAGATTGCTATGACGAAACTTTTCGGGATTGGCATAAACTTGACTGGCATATTGATGATTTTGGTATTTGGGGACATTCTTTCAATGTTCTTATGCCGCCAAAAGAGTATTTTAAAAGTAATCCAAAACTTTTTGCTTTATATGAAGGAAAAAGAAACGGAGAATCTTTATGCATGACAAATGACACTGTTGTTGATTTGATCGAGAAAAAAATGGCCAAAATTATTGCCGAAAAACCAGACGCAAAGTTTTATTCTATAAGCCAAAATGACGACATCGTATATTGTGAATGTAGCGAATGCCGAAAACTAAACGAGAAATATGGCGGTCCTCAAGGGTCTTTTTATTATTTTTTGAATAAAATTGCGGCTCATTTTCCGAAAACAAAAATTACGACGCTCGCCTATCTGCATACTTTCAAACCTCCTGTAAATTTAAAAATAGCTTCAAATACTTATACCATTTTATGTCCAATTGAATTAAACCGCAGTAAAGCGATATCGGCACAAAGCGCACCTTCATTTATAAAAGTTTTAGAAAATTGGAGCAAAACTTCCCCACATTTATTCCTCTGGGATTACACCGTTCAGTTTTCTAATTATATGTCGCCTTTTCCGAATTTTGAGCCTTTACAGAACAATTATAAACTTTTTGAAAAAAACAAAGTGAAAGGATTGTTTGTTCAAGGCTACGCCGATCTTCCTGGCGACTTTTCAGAATTAAGACAATATCTTTTAGCAAAACTGCTTTGGGACACAAACATTGATATCAAAGCCGTCACAGCTGATTTTTTAAGAGGTTTTTACGGAAAAGCCGCACCACATGTAAGTGATTATTTAAAACTTTTGACTGAAAACCAAAATAAAAGCAATTCTTATTTAGACATTTATTCTGGTCCGGTTCAAGCCCGAAATACGTTTTTAAGGCCCGACGCAATGGATCAATATGATAAACTTCTTGAACTAGCATCTGACGCTGTAGCGGATGATAGTACTTTAAAAGCACGAGTTCTAAAACTTCGTCTGGCTCTCGAATTTGTTTATTTCGAACAATCTAAATTTTACGGAAAAAACCAACACGGAATGTTTACCGTAAATAACAAAGGAGAAAAAGAAGTCAAAGAAAAATTGACTGAAAGAGTTTTGAATTTCAGCAAATCCTGCAATGATTTTGGGATTTACGAATTAAGTGAAGACGGGATTTCACCCGATAAATATTATCAGGAATGGCTGAAAATTTGCGAAAATAGGACAACGCATTTAGGTGAAGATTTGAAAGTCAATTTTTTAACTGAACCCTCAGAGGATTTTAAAGGTAAAGGAAGCTACGGACTCGTTGATGGAAATCGAGGTTACAAAGATTTCAACATCAACTGGATTGGCTGGTATGGCACGAATCCTTCTTTTGAAATTGAAACTAAAAAATTAAATTTTGATGTCTTAAAATTAAATTTCCTTGAAGATCAGCGGCATTGGATTTTTCCACCGAAGAAAATAAAAATTTATGGCTTTAAAGATGAGAAATGGAAGCTCCTACAAGAGAAAATTTATGATATTTTAACAGAAGACTATGAAATTACAACAAAATCATGGGAATTTAAAGATCTGAGCTTTAGTAGTTTTGCTAAAATAAAAGTACTAGTAGAAAATCAATCCAAATTACCAGAATGGAGAATCAGAAAAAATAAAAAACCAATGGTAATGATTGACGAAATTGAACTTTACAAAAAATAAAAGCCGAAAAAACAAAATGAATACCAACGAAAAAAAAATTATGATCATCGAAAATGATGATATGGCAATTGAAATTCTAAAATTCATTTTAAAAAAAGAAGGTTACAAAATAAGTGTTGCCAAAGATGGCATGAATGCACTGGAACGCATTCCAGTTATTTTGCCTGATTTGGTCATTACCACCATTATTATACCGCTCAAATCTGGATTGGAAATCATCAATCATATCAAAAAAAACTTTCCAAATATTCGTGTTATTGCGCTCTCATCACTTGGTGAAGAGGAAAATACAGTAGAAGAAGCCTTTGAGTTAGGCGTTGATGATTTTATTGCAAAACCTTTTAATCCAAATGAACTTTTATTGCGAATAAAGCGATTATTATAACTTTTTAAAGTCTGTTTTTGAGAAATACGAAAGCAATAATCGATCGTAATTCTTAACAGATGCCAATTTTTCAGCTATTTATAGCTATCTTTGCACAAAATTTAATGCAAATGAGCACTTTCGAAAAATTCAATCTTCCAAAATCATTACAAAAAGCTGTAGACGAATTAGGTTTTGTTACACCAACTCCTATTCAGGAAAAATCTTTCTCTGTAATCATGTCTGGACGCGATATGATGGGAATTGCACAAACCGGAACTGGTAAAACATTTGCTTATTTACTGCCTCTTTTAAAATTATATAAATTTACAAATACCAATACTCCAAAAATTGTTGTACTTGTTCCAACTCGTGAATTAGTTGTTCAGGTTGTCGATGAAGTTGAAAAATTGACTAAATATATGTCGGTTAAAACTTTAGGAATTTATGGAGGTGTAAACATCAATACACAAAAGAAAGCCGTATATGAAGGCGTTGACATTTTAGTTGGAACTCCTGGGCGTACAATGGATTTAGCTTTAGACGCTGTAGTTCGTTTTGACGAAACGCAGAAATTAGTTATTGATGAGTTTGATGAAATGCTGAATCTGGGTTTCAGACCACAATTGACATCACTTTTGGCAATGATGAAAACGAAACGTCAAAACATCCTGTTTTCTGCAACGATGACAGATGAAGTTGATGATATTTTAAATGATTATTTTGATTTCCCTGAAGAAGTTACACTTGCAGCTTCGGGAACACCTATTGAAAAAATCACTCAGATTACATACAATGTTCCTAATTTCAATACAAAAGTAAATCTGCTTAAACATTTATTGGAAACCGATGAAAGCATGAGTCGTGTTTTGGTTTTCGTAAATAATAAAAAGATTTCAGATATGCTTTTCAATCGTATTGATGAGCTTTTTGAAGGACAATTTGGTGTAATTCACTCGAATAAATCTCAAAATTACCGTTTGAGTACAATGGCTGAATTTCAGGAAGGAAATCTTCGCGGATTAATCACCACCGACGTTATGGCGAGAGGTTTGGATATTTCTAATATCACGCACGTAATCAACTTCGAACTTCCAGAATTACCAGAATTGTACATGCACAGAATTGGTCGTACAGGTCGTGCAGACGCAACCGGAACTGCAATTAGTTTTGTTACTCCAAGAGAGGAAGAATATAAAATTGAAACCGAACTTTTGATGAATCAGGAACTTGAAATCACTGATTTCCCAGAAGAAGTTGAAGTTTCAACCAAACTTATTGAACCTGAAAAAGACAGGCAACCTATTAAATTTTTAATGAAAAAACCAAAACTTGAAGGTGAAGGTGCGTTTCATGAAAAATCTAAAAAGAATAAAAAAGTCAATTTGGGCGGTCCTTCTAAAACAAAAAAGAAAACACACGGATCTGTCAATCGAAATATGTTGAAAACGAGAGACAAAAAGAGAAAAGATAAGGATAAATAAAATTTTAGGTGCTAAGGTTCTAAGTTGCTAAGATTCTAAGTTTTAAAAATATTAAAAGGCTCAATAATACAAGTATTATTGAGCCTTTTTTCTTAGCATCTTAGAACCTTAGCAACTTTGATTAAATTTTCGTAAAAACCAACCCAACCGGCGAGCACAATTCAATTCGTTTCCCAGTATCAGTAAGTTTTCCTGTATTTTTATCTCTTTTAAAAATGATAATATCATTTGTGTATTGATGTCCAACTAACAGATAATTTCCTGTTGGATCAATCGCAAAATCTCTTGGGCCTTTTCCTAGTGTACTTTGTTGTTCCACTAATTCCAGGCTTCCGTTTTTTTGAATTTTATATACCGAAATAGCGTTTGCGTCTACGCGATCTGTTAAATATAAAAAGTTTCCATCGGGAGAAATCTTGATTGCCGCCGCACCAGTTCCGCCTTTAAAACCTTGTGCCAAAATACTTGTTTCAGCAATTACTTTTAAAACTCCTGTTTTATCATAACTAAATGATGTAAGTGTTCCGTCCAATTCCTGAACCAGATAAACAAATTTACCATCTTTACTAAAAGTCAAATGTCTTGGCCCGCTTCCTGGTTTTACATCAATACTTCCTTTTAAAGTCAGTATTTCATTTTTAGAATTTGGATTGTATTTGTAAATATAAACTTTATCAAGTCCTAAATCATTCGACAAAACAAACTTTTTATCTGGAGAAAAAACAACTTGGTGCACATGTGCTTTTTCCTGACGCGCCACGTTCGGGCCTTTTCCTTCATGCTGAATTAATTGCTGTACAGTTGAAATACTTCCATCAGCATTTTTCTTATAAACCACAATATTTCCGCCAGAATAATTCGCAACAATTACATTTTTATCGTCATTAATTAAATGGCAAGGATCAGCTCCTAAAGCGTCGTTTGTATTTAAAAATTTAAGTTTTCCCGAAGCCGAGTCAAAACCAAATGCACTTACTGCACTTTGAGTTCCGTTTTCATTTACGGCATATACAAATTTATTGTTCGCAGAAACCGATAAATAACTCGGACTTATTACATTTTCAGAAGAACTTTTAAGCTTAAAATCTCCCGATGCAGCATCGAATTCGTAAACATAAATTCCGTTGCTTTGGCATTTATTAGTATAAGTTCCAACTAATAAGTTGAATTTATCTTGAGCTTTTCCAGTTATCACTGCCAAAGTTGAAAATAAGATTACATATATTTTTTTCATATTCCATTATTTTTTGAATAGGCTAAAATACGCATTAATATCTTTTTTATGTAGTTTCTTTGTTACAAAAGAAATTACAAAAGTTACATTTTTTTGATGTTTACCTGCAGAATATAGTAGTCAAATAAGTTATATAAGTTGAATCCATTTAATCAATTGTTCACTTTCCACTTTAGGACTTTCGACTTTGGACATTAATTTGTATTTTTGACCTGCATCTTCGCGAAAAACAAAACGTAGCGAAGTAAATCGAAGCCAGAATGCATTTTAAACATCCCGAAATTCTATACTTTCTGTTTTTATTGATTGTTCCAATTTTGGTTCATTTATTTCAATTACGACGTTTTAAGACTTCTTATTTTACAAATGTGCGTTTCCTGAAAGAGCTTGCCATTCAGACTCGTAAAAGCTCAAAAATCAAAAAACGATTATTACTTGCCACGAGATTATTACTTCTGACATGTGCAATTATTGCTTTTGCTCAACCCTTTTTTGAAGCAAAAGACAGCAAAAATGCCACGAATGAAATGTATATTGTTTTAGATAATTCGTTCAGTATGCAGGCCAAAGGAAAAAAAGGAGAATTGCTAAAGCGTGCTGTTCAGGAGTTACTGGAAAACACGCCGGAAACCACTCAATTTTCTCTTTTAACAAACACCGAAAATTATTGGAATACTGATATTAAAGCTTCAAAGAGTGCGTTGCAAAATCTAAATTATAGCGCTTCTCCTTTTGAGCTTTCTTCTATTTTGGCTAAGATTAAAGCGCATAAATCGGCCTATAAAAAAGACATTGTTATTATTACTGATGCAGTCGGACTGACTGAAAAAGAAGTAAAAAATATTGATTTTGAGGAAAAACCATATTTCATAATTCCTGAAGCCGAACAAAAAAATAACGTTTCAATTGACAGCGTTTATATCAATCAGACTTTGGAAAATTTCTATGAAATTGGCGTAAGTTTATCTGCTTATGGTGATGATTTCAGCCCGATTTCGACAGCTTTATACAATCAAAATAAGTTAATTGCCAAAACGATCATCAATTTTGATGCAAAGAAAAAGAAAATCAGTTTTACGATTCCAAAAGAAGCTTTTCACGGTTATGTTTCCATTGAAGATAATGGTCTGACTTACGATAACAAATTGTATTTCAGCATTTCTAAAAACAAAAAAACGAACGTAATCAGTATAGGCGAACCTGAAAAAAGTAATTTCTTATCGAGAATTTACACTTCGACTGAATTCAATTACAACAATTATTCTATCAGCTCTTTAGATTATAATAGCTTAGAAAAACAAAATACAATCATTTTAAATGAATTAATTGAAGTTCCTCAGGCATTGCAAACCACTTTAAAAGCTTTTGTTTCAAAAGGCGGAAATTTGGTCATCATTCCTTCTGAAAAAACTTCAGTTTCGAACTTTAATTCTTTTCTAGGGAATTTTGGAAAAATTCAGTTTAATTATTTAAAAACTGAAAGTAAACTGATTACGAAAATCAACTTCGATCATCCATTATTTTCAGGGGTTTTTGAGAATAAAATAACGAATTTCCAATATCCAAAAACAAATTCTTCATTTGCAGTTTCAAGTCCGTATCCGGCTGTTTTGTCTTATGAAGATCAAAGCCCTTTTGTAACGGCAATTCAAAGTTCTGTTTCCGGAATTACTATTTTTTCGGCACCAATAAATAGTGTGAATTCGAATTTTCAGCAGTCGCCTTTGATTGTTCCGCTATTCTATAAAATCGCGCAAAACAATCAAAAAACTGGCGTAAATGCATTGACAATTGGAAATAATCAACCTTATTTTGTCGATGTTTTATTGACTAAAGATGCTATTTTAGAAGTAAAAGGAACAGAAGATTCGTTTATTCCGATTCAGCAGATTTTTAATAACAAGGTCAAATTAACGTTTAATGATTTCCCGGAAACAGCTGGTAATTATAGCATTTTTGACAAAAAAGAATGGATTGAAAACTTGAGTTTCAATTACAAAAGAACGGAAAGCGACCTGAGTCAGGTAAATACAAATGTAGTTTCCGATTTCAAAACTGCCGATACAATTTCGACCATTTTTAATACGTTACAAACTGAACGAACAGACAGCCAAATTTGGAAATGGTTTGTTATCTTTGCACTGTTGTTTTTAGCATTAGAAATGGCAATTATAAAATTTGTTAAATAAAGGTTCTTATAGTCATCTAGTATGTCATTTCGACGAAGTAGAAATCACACATGCTGATAACATTTGAAACGGAATATCTCGCGGGATTTCTCCTTCGTCGAAATGACAAAGCGGAATCTTTTAATAAAAAAATAAATTTCTCTACATATGAAACTAATCATCAAAAGCGCCAAAATTATCGACTCAAAAAGTCCGTTTCATAATCAGACAGTTGATCTTTTAATTGCAGATGGTTTAATAGAAAAAATTGGCGTTTCACTTCCAAACGATGATGCCGAAGTAGTACGATTTGATAATCTTCACATTTCTCAAGGTTGGTTTGACAGCAGCGTTTCTCTTGGAGAACCAGGTTATGAAGACAGAGAAACTATTGCAAACGGATTAAATGTTGCAGCAAAAAGCGGTTTTACAGCGATTGCATTACAACCAAACTCCTTACCTATTATTGACAATCAGTCTCAGGTAAATTTTGTAAAAAATAAAGCAAACGGTTTTGCTACTGAAATTTTCCCAATTGGAGCTTTAACAAAAGCCAGCGAAGGAAAAGATATGGCAGAACTTTTTGATATGAAAAATTCCGGAGCGATTGCTTTTGGAGATTACAATAAAAGTATTGACAACGCTAATATTTTAAAAATTGCTTTGCAATATGTACAAGATTTTGACGGATTAGTAATCGCCTATTCGCAAGATCCAAACATTAAAGGAAACGGAGTTGTAAATGAAGGAATTGTTTCTACAAGATTAGGCTTAAAAGGGATTCCGAATTTAGCGGAAGAATTGCAAATTTCAAGAAACTTATTTTTATTAGAATATACAGGCGGAAAGCTTCATATTCCAACAATTTCTACAGCAAAATCGGTTCAATTAATTAGAGAAGCTAAAACAAAAGGTTTAAATGTAAGTACAAGTGTTTCTGTACATCATTTGGTTTTAACCGATGAAAAACTAGACGGTTTTGACACACGTTTTAAAGTGACTCCGCCATTAAGAACTGAAATAGACAGACAGGCTTTACTTAACGGAATTGCTGATGGAACCATCGACATGATTACATCAGACCACAATCCGATTGATATTGAATTCAAAAAAATGGAATTTGATATGGCCAAAAATGGAACAATTGGTTTAGAAAGTGCTTTCAGAGCTTTATTAACTGTTTTACCGGTCGAAACTATTGTTGCAAAACTAACTTCAGCAAGAACTATTTTCGGTTTAGAAAACAATTCGATTGAAGAAGGCGCAAAAGCTAATTTCACTTTATTTACTACTGAAGGAAAATCAACTTTTACGAAAGAAAACATTCTTTCAAAATCTAAAAATTCTGCTTTTTTAGGAACTGAAATCCAAGGTTCTGTGTACGGAATTTTCAATCAAAATCAACTTGTTACAAAATAATACAATGAACAATACAGTCGAAGAAGGAAAATCAATTGCCATTACCAGTTACATCTTAATCATTGGTGTTTTAATCGCCATGAGCATGAATTCTGAAAATAAAAACAGTTTTGCTTCTTTTCATATTCGTCAAGCTTTAGGTTTATCACTGACTTTTATTTCGTTTGGAGCTATTATCAGTAATTTCGACAGCTTTTTTATCACTTTTCCAATGTGGATTTGTATTTCAATTCTATGGACTTTTGGTATTTTTAATGCTATACAAGGGCAAATGAGACCAATTCCATTAGTTGGAAATCTATTCCAGAAATGGTTTAAATCTATAGGATAAGAAAGAAAACTACGATTTTTTTATTAAACAAATTCCTCCCATGAAGTTCCTTATACCTATTGTTATTATAGTTCTGACTAACATTTCTCTAGATTGTGATAATTTCAAAACAGGTAAATTTGAAACTCCAAGTAAATTTGGCGGTAAAGTAATAATAGAAAGAACCAAACAATTTCACACTGAAACCCTTACCAGAAATGGCAACATTATCAGATATAAAATAAAATGGCTTAATGATTGTAGTTTTTTACTTTATGACCGAAAGTTACTGAAAGGAAATGAGGAAATTAAAGATCCGAAGATTATAGAGCAATTTGCGAAGGACACAATCTTTAACGAAATTATTGAAATAAATGACAGCGAATATCGCACAAAGTCTAAAATTAATAATTTCGAAAAATGGTTTGAAAGTACTAGTACGAAAATTAAATAAATAATTCCCAATACAATTTGTCTAAGTTTTACTGAAAAACGGAGACCGAGACTAAAATTAAAAAAAATGAATCTATCTTTAGAATATAAAATAAAAGAACCAAAAATAATTTTAGATAAAAATCCGTTATTGCTTTTATTGCACGGATACGGAAGCAATGAAGCCGATTTATTCTCTTTTGCCTCTGAACTTCCAGATAATTATTATATCATTTCTGCAAGAGCGCCTTACGATTTACAATACGGAGCTTATGCTTGGTATGCCATTAATTTTGACGCCGATCAGAATAAATTTTCAGACAATGAACAAGCAAAGACTTCTCGTGATGTAATTGCTTCTTTTATAGATGAATTAGTGGCAAATTATCCAATTGATGCTAATAATGTTACTTTAATTGGATTTAGCCAGGGATCTATATTAAGTTATGCTACTGCACTTTCTTATCCGGAAAAAATTCAGCGAGTAGTTGCAATGAGTGGCTATTTCAATGAAGAAATCATAAAAGAAGGTTTTGAAAATAACGATTTTAAAAACTTAAAAATATTCGCTTCACACGGAACTGTAGACCAAGTTATTCCGATAGAATGGGCTAGAAAAACTCCGGCAATTTTGGAGAAATTAAATATTCCGGCTACTTATAAAGAATATCCTGTTGGACATGGCGTTGCACCGCAGAATTTCTTTGATTTTAAGAATTGGCTAGAAAATTAAACATTCAATCGCAGTTTAATAGTAACTAAAACCTTTAAAAATGAGTACAAAACTTGATAATCCAGCATTAATTTTAATTGATATTCAAAAAGGTTTTCATGATGTTGCGTATTGGGGCGGAGACCGAAATAATATTGATGCAGAACAAAAAGCCAGTGAACTTCTAGAGATTTGGAGATCTAAAAAATTGCCCATTTTTCACGTACAGCATTGTTCCTCAAATCCGAATTCGATTTTGAATGAAACAAATCCCGGAAATGAATTTCAAGATGTTGTAAAACCGCTTGAAGGTGAAACAATCATTAAAAAAAAAGTAAACAGTGCTTTTATCGGAACAAATTTAAAAGAGCTACTTGATGATGCCAAAATCACAAATCTTGTTATTGTTGGATTAACAACAGATCATTGCGTCTCTACTACCACCAGAATGGCTGGAAATTTTGGTTATTCTGTACATTTAATTTCTGATGCAACAGCAACTTTCAACAAAAAAGGCATAAATGGCGAAGCGTTTTCCGCAGAAATAATTCATCAAACCGCTTTAGCCAGTTTGCACGAAGAATTTGCTCAGGTTGTTACTTCTGATTTTATTAAAGAAATAATTTAAATGTGTGAAACGCAAAAGTGAAATGTAAAATGGATAAACCAGACTACATTTCACTTTTTACTTTTTATTCTCCCGTATAAAGAATCTTCTCCCCTTTTTTCAAAACATATCCTTTCCAAGGAATTAATTGCCAATCACCATTTACCCAAGAATCACCTTCCGATTTTCTTTCTAAAATGATGGACTCTTTTTGAGTGTCTAAGAAAAGTTCTGCTTTATTTCCTTCAAAAATTACGTATGATGCAGTAGTATATTCTTTTCCGTCATCGTAATGTGATAGTTTTGTTCCTTCAAAAGTTCTGATACATTCTTTTTTAAGTGCTGACCAGGTATATCCGGCTGAAGCTTTACATCCATGAACATCAGAATCAGCGCCAACTACTGTTTCTTTTTTAGGTTCACTTTTGGGCTGTTGAGAATCGGTTTTTTCTGGTGATACTTTTTTTGCACAAGAAAATGCAGCCATGACCATAATTGCAAACAAAATAATCTTTTTCATAATCCTATAATTTTAAAATTGAGCAAAAAAAAATAGGATTAAAAAATCCTATTTTTGATATAACCAAGTTTGATTTACTTCAAAGGTAATATTATCATCATTATCAACAAAGTATTTTAACAAGACTTCTCCCCATAATTCACCATTGCTGTAATCTGCAATAATCCATCTGTGGTTTAAAATTTTTATTTTATTGATGATGAATTTCTTTCCTCCAATCATATCCTGACCTGTATATGGATTTCCTTTTGGATTTGCATTTAAGTCTAATAACTTTTCAGTTACAACCGGAATTAGTTTTTCGTATAAAATTACTTTCCCACCAGAAGCACTGTTATCAAAGTAGTTTTGTGCATTTTCGTTGTGCTCCAGTGAAAAATAATCGGCTTCTGCCAGTTTTCCAGAAACCAAATTGATGCTGTCTCTAAGTTTCTTAGTAGTTTTATCATATCTATCCTGCTCAAATTTTACTTGGCCGCTGTAAAACGTATAAGTAAAAACATTCATTAATATTGCAAGGAGAAAAAGATAAAGCATTAAGGATTTTTTCATTTTGTAGTGTAATTAAATTGTAATTTCTAAATTATCGTAAGCCAGAAAAACATTTTCCGGGAGTTTTTTTTGAACTTCTTCATGAAAACCTAAAACATGGCTAATATGGGTTAAATAAGCTTTTTCAGGCTTTACCAGATTTATAAAATCAAGTGCTTCCTGTAAATTAAAGTGAGTGTCGTGAGGTTCAACACGAAGTGCATTTACAACCAAAACTTTTAGATTTTTCAGTTTTTCAACTTCGGCATCTTCAATTGTTTTGACATCGGTTAAATAAGCAAAATCGTCAATGCGATAACCAAAAACCTGTAGATCACCATGCATGACATTTATTGGAATTGCTAATTTATCTCCAACAGCAAAAGGTTTATCATTTAAAACTTCGATTGTTTTTACACTTGGTGCGCCCGGATATTTGTTCACGGTTTCAAAAACGTAGTCAAAACGGCGACGCAAATTATCAATCACACGCTGATGTGCATAAACGGGAATCTCACCTTGTCTAAAATTAAATGGGCGAATATCATCCAAACCAGCTGTATGGTCTGCATGTTCATGAGTAAATAAGATAGCGTCGAGTTTTCGACATCCACAGGAAAGCATTTGCTGTCTGAAATCAGGACCGCAATCTACAACATAAGAATGCTCATCCCACGAAATCCAAATAGATACGCGGAGCCTTTTATCCTTAGCATCAGTGCTTTTACAAACGGGATGATCAACCCCAATAATTGGGATACCTTGAGAAGTACCAGTACCTAAAAAATAGACCTTCAATTGAACTTAATTTTTTTACAAAAATAGGATTATTTCTCTTTCATTAGAAGCCTAATTTACTAACTTTGTAACAAATCTATTTAAAATAAAATGGGTACAGAAATAAAACTCAAAGGTGACAAGGTCATCGAACAGATTCCTTCTATAAAAGACAAAGCGTTACGCATTAACTTAAACGAGAATATTTACGGAACATTTGCCGAAATTGGCGCTGGACAAGAGACCGTTAGGCATTTTTTCAGATCCGGAGGTTCATCGGGAACAATTGCAAAAGCGATGTCTGCCTATGACAAAGATTTTAGTGATGCCGTTTACGGTACCGAAGCTGACGGTCGCTATGTGACAGAAAACCGACTCAAAAAAATGCTTACGTTTGAAGGAGAATTGATCGAAGAACGTTTAAGCCGAGAAAAACACCCGAACAAACTTTTTTTCAGCTATGCCAATACAGTAGCAACTATAGATTTTGCCAAACAATTTAAAGGCCACGGATGGGTAGGAATTAGATACCAAATAGAACCCGACGAAGCTTACAACGAAATTATACTTCACATTCGTTTTAAAGAAACTGACGCTAGATTACAACAAGAAACCCTTGGAATTTTAGGTGTAAACTTAATTTACGGCGCGTTCTACAAATACAATGATCCAAAACGTTTACTGCGCTATTTATACGATCACTTAGATAAAGATCAACTTGAAATTGATACAATCAACTTCTCTGGGCCTCGTTTTGCTGATGTTGACAACCGATTGATGAGTTTGCAATTAGTTAAAAACGGAATGACGGATGCCGTAATGTTTAATCCTGAAGGAAAAAACGTATTGCCAGCCGCTGTTTTATACAAAAAGAATCTACTTGCTTTTAGAGGAAGTTTCCGTCCTGTAACGAATGTAAATCTTGACATGTATGAGAAATCATTAAAAATGTTTCTCAGCGAAAATAAAGTTGATAAAGACAATACTTTAACCGTTTTTGAAATTACACTTTCGAACCTGCGTTCTGATGGTGAAATTGACGAACGTGATTTCATGGACAGAGCAGAATTACTTTGTTCGTTAGGTCAGACTGTAATGATTTCGAATTTCCAGGAATATTATAAAGTAGTAGAATATTTCTCTAATTATACCAAAGCCCGAATGGGACTAGCAATGGGTGTAAACAACCTTGTTGATATTTTTGATGAGAAATATTACCGTCATTTAAGTGGTGGAATCTTAGAAGCCTTTGGAAAATTATTCTACCGAGACATGAAAGTATTCCTATATCCAATGTTAGGTGATAATGGAGAAATTATTACTTCAGATAACTTAAAAGTTCATCCTAGAATGAAAGAATTGTACAAATTCTTTAAATTCAACGGAAAAGTGGTTGACATTAAGGACTACAATCCAGATATATTAAATGTATTCTCTCGTCAGGTATTGAAAATGATTGGACAAGGACAATCAGGATGGGAACCAATGCTTCCTTCTGGAGTTGCTGAAATCATAAAAGAACATCATCTTTTCGGATACCATCCACAGAAAGAACTAGAACAAAATTCTTAATAAAAAAATCCCTTGTTTGGGATTTTTTTTTGTTTCAGGTTTTGAGCCAAATGATTATTTAACCGCAAAGCACGCTAAGTTTTTTATCTGGGAGGTTTTATAAAACGCAAAGTTCGCAAAGCTATATATATTGATGAAGCTTTGCGAACTTTGCGTATTGCAATACAAACTATAAAAACTTAGCGTACTTTGCGGTTAAATTTACTCGTCAAGATAACTTGAAACTTGAAGCAAAAAAAAACTATTTCAAAATCTGTTCTGCGTGTTCTTTTGTTTTTACTTTTTCGATTACCTCATCGATAATTCCGTTTTCATTGATTACAAATGTTGTTCTATTGATTCCATCGAATTCTCTTCCCATGAATTTCTTTGGTCCCCAAACTCCAAAAGCATTAATAACCGATTTATCTTCATCGGCTAATAAAGGAAATGGCAATTCGTATTTTTCTTTAAATTTTGTCTGCGCCTTCTGGCTGTCGGCACTTACACCAAGAAGTTCATAATTATTCGCCTGAAAACGATGAAAATTATCTCTCAAATCACAAGCTTCGGCAGTACAGCCCGGCGTACTTGCTTTTGGATAAAAGAAAACCACTAATTTTTTTCCGGCGTAATCTGCCAGTTTGTGTGTTTTCCCTTCTTGATCTGTTCCAGAAAAATTTGGTGCTTTATCACCTGCTTTTAATGTTGTCATATGTTTTATTTTAGATTTTGATTTTAGAATAAAGAGCAAAGAATAAAGATAACTCATAATTCATAATTCACAACTCATAATTAATAGCTTTTTACATGCCCCAGATTGCAGTGAAAACCCCGGAATTATGACAGTTTACATTTTTTGTATTTAAAAAGCGACCAACGGAAGCTCTTTTAAATACTTAAAAATGTTACTGACATAATGAGGAGTTGCAACGGAAAGCTGGATTAGGCACATCATAAAAATTATACTATTTTTACGGGATTAAAAATACGGAAATGAATAAAGAAGCTCGCGTACAATTTGTTATAAATACGTTAAAAGAACTCTATCCTACAATACCTGTCCCGCTTGACCATAAAGATCCTTATACATTACTAATTGCTGTTTTGCTTTCGGCACAATGCACTGATGTGCGGGTGAACCAAATTACACCTTTGTTGTTTGCCAAAGCAGATAATCCGTATGATATGGTGAAAATGTCTGTGGAGGAAATCAAGGAAATTATTCGCCCTTGTGGTTTATCACCAATGAAGTCAAAAGGAATTCACGGTTTATCTGAAATTTTGATTGAGAAACACAATGGCGAAGTGCCTCAGAGTTTTGAAGCACTTGAAGCTTTGCCTGCAGTTGGGCACAAAACAGCGAGCGTTGTGATGTCTCAAGCTTTTGGAGTTCCTGCTTTTCCGGTGGATACACATATTCATAGATTAATGTACAGATGGAATCTTTCTAATGGAAAAAATGTTGTGCAAACCGAAAAAGACGCAAAACGATTATTTCCGAGAGAAATTTGGAACGATCTTCATTTGCAAATTATTTGGTACGGACGCGAATATTCTCCTGCAAGAGGCTGGAGTCTTGAAAAAGATATTATAACAAGAACTGTAGGAAAGAAATCTATAATTGAGGAAATGACAAAAACAACAAAATAAAAAAAGGCTCAAAGATTAAAATCTTTGAGCCTTTTTTTATTTTGTTAATGTGCCAATGAGATAATGTTAAAATCAGATAATGATGGTTCATCTTAAACTCATTATCTAATTATCTAATTTTTCTAATTATCACATTTTCTAATTATCTAATTTAAATTACATTCCCGCTTTTAGAGCATTGTATTCATTTGTCATATCAAGCGATCTGTAAACTCCTAAAAGCGTTTTTGTTACATCTGGATTTTTAGGTTCTATAGTAAGTGCTTTTTTAAGAAACGGAATTGCACTTCTTGCGATATCATCTTTTTTAGCATTTAGTTTATCATATTGCTGCATTTCTTTTGGACTAGTTCCTAAGTTAGCAATTTCATCAGCCAAAGCCTTTTTTTGCTCCAATTTTAAATACGCAAGATTAATATAAGCATCGATATAATTTGGATTTACCTCTAAAAGAGAATTATATGAAGCTTCTGCTTTCGCATAATCTTTACTTTCCATGTAACAATAAGCCAAATTATTGATAACATCTATTCTTTTTGAAGGAACCGATTCTGTTCTTGGTTTCTCATAAAGACCTTGATCAATCCCAGATTGTCTTGCTTTTGGTGAAATAAATGCGTCTTCTTCTTTCGTTTTTTTATTTGTAGCATAATAAATAACCCCGCTTCCAGAGTAATTCTTTTTCTTCAACTCTTCATAATATTTAATTGCTGAACCATAGTCTTTTGCATTTAAAGATGAAGAAGCCGCGTTGAATAAATTAAGCGTGTCTTTTTTGTCGAATAAATATACTTTATAACTTTTTTCAGCACTTTCTTTAAATTTACCTGCTTTGAAATCGGCCATTGCACCGTTCACTAAATCAGATTTCATATCCTTTAAAGCAAGACCGGCTTTTACTGTATATTTAAATTTTCCAGATTCATTTTCGAATAGAAACACATCCTGATAAGCTTGCGATGCAAGGCTGAAATTGTTCGCTGCATCGACATTTTTACTAGCTAAATCTTTTAGTACATTTCCTTTCAAAAAATAAAAATCAGATTTATCTTCATCTGGTGCATTTATGATAAGATATTCTGTCTTATTCAAAATATTCAGCGCTTCTTGTGAATTACCTTTATCAAAAATAGCCTGTGCATCTTTTATTTGTGCTTTTTGGGCATAAGCCGTAACGTTTATCAATACTATTGATAAAATCATAAGTTTCATTTTCATTGTAGATCAAGTTTGATAGTTAAATAGATTGGGTTCTTCTCCGAGCAATTTTGCTGGTTATCCATGAAATTGGACAAAATTGCACTTTTGACATCCTCGCCATGGATTCAAAAGTTATCAAACTGAATAGTTAGTTAGAGTAGTTTTTTATCATAGTTAAACATATTAAGGGAATTAAACATTATTTACATCACTTTTTAAAAAAATTAAATTTTAACAGTATTTACATTATAAATACCATTGTTTATTCCTTTTTCATACAAACAATATAATTTTTTATCTAAAATAGAATTAAAAAGTGAATACGCAATAAAATACCATTCTTTTTTTTGTTAAAATATAACATTTTTTTAACGTTGCTAATATATCATAATTATTGAAGATTTTAAAAAAAGCATAAAAAAACTCACTATCAATATTTTATATACTGATAGTGAGCTTTTGACCAAAACGACCATTTGGTTTTTCGTTAGCATTAAACTTCGGTCAAAATATCCGATTGCTTAATTTGCTATAATATCAAAACTTTTGTTGTCTATTTTAACAACAGTTAATGCCTGTGAATAGCTAAGTAAAAAAGAAACAACTTCTTTTTTAGGTTTTAAATTTTTAGAAGCTAACGCTTTTTTAGAGTAAATTTTTGCCATACTGTAAAATGTTTATATACAGTATAACGAGCTAATACTCAAAATAGTATTAGTTGGTTAAAATAATTTGATGTTTATCAATTATTTTTCTCAAATTCATTAATGCATAACGCATTCTTCCTAGCGCCGTATTAATGCTAACGTCTGTCAATTCTGAGATTTCTTTAAAACTCATATCTTGATACATACGCATTACCAATACTTCTTTCTGATCATCCGGAAGCTCTTCAATTAGTTTTTTCAAGTCAATTTCAACTTGATCAAGAATCATTTTGCCTTCAATAGTCAGCGAATCATCAGACATTACAGAGAATATTGAAAACTCTTCTGTTTCTCTGTACATTGGCATCTTTTTGGTTTTACGAAAGTGATCTACAATTAAATTGTGAGATATACGCATTACCCAAGGCAAAAATTTACCTTCTTCGTTATAGGAATTACTTTTTAAGGTTTTGATCACCTTAATAAAAGTGTCTTGAAAAATATCATTTGAAATATCTCTATCGGCGATCTTAGAATATATGAAACCATATATTTTAGATTCATGCCTTTTAATTAATGTCGACAGCGCAACTTCATTGCCATCGATATAATTTTTGACTAACAGAGCGTCTGGAATGTGCAGATGAGCCATAATACTTACTTTTTTAGTTTTTTTAATTTGGAGTAATTTTCTAAAAAGTAATTTTATTGTATAGGCTTCTCTTTTTTTAGTTATGTTAATTAAGTCATCAAATTTAACAAATTATTATTTTAAAAAGCAAATAAAACACAGAATAATTAACAATAAAAACTTAAAAAATAGACACATAAGTTAATTTTTATTGGAAAAGTCCGTTAAATCATTAAATAATGTGCAGATAAAAAACAATAAAAAAAAAGACATAAATAACTTACAATTAAATACTTATAGTTATTTATATCTCTTTTATTAATTTTTTATTGATAAACGCGTACGTAGTCAACATAGTATTTTTGCGGAAAAATTTTATCATCAACTTCTGGTCCTCCAAAATTTCCACCAACTGCTAAATTGACAATAATATAAAAAGGTTTATCAAAAGGCCATGTATCTTCATTTTTAACTGGAGGATTAAATGTATAAACCAAAGTTTTGTCTACAAAAAAGTCCATTTTTTCTTTTGTCCATTCAATTGCGAACACGTGGTAACCCTCTTCAATATTAGGATATGGCGTTCTTTTAGTATTTATCGTGTTTCCGTGACTATCCTGAGTGTGCAAAGTAGTGTAAACCATTCCTGGATCACGCCCAATATATTCTAAAATATCAATTTCACCTGCTTTTGGCCAGTGAATTTCATCAATATTAGCACCTAGCATCCAGAATGCAGGCCAGATTCCCTGACCAACTGGCAATTTAGCTCTCGCTTCGATTCGGCCGTATTTAAATTCTTTTTTTCCTTTAGTTGTAATTTTAGTTGAAGTGTATTTAGCACCTTCTTTTCTAGCTTCTATAACTAAATTTCCGTCTTTAAATTCATGATTTGTTTTGGTATAAATTTGTCTTTCATTGTTTCCATAGCCACAAAGATTAGGACAACCGTCACCAAGTTCGAAATTCCAGTCTTTTTCATTTAATTCTTTTTTATTGAAATTTTCTTCCCAGACAAGCTTTCTTTTTACTTCCTGCGCAAAACAAGCACTACTGATTAACAGCAGTATAAACACTTTTTTCATAGTTTATTTTTAAATTTATAAAAATTGAAAAGGCCAGCCGAAACTGACCTTCTCATTTCATTCTTACTAATTAATTTATATTCTATTGATATACTCTTACATAATCGATCTCCATAGAAGATTGTGTGAAAGCTGCATCAATATTGCCGCCAAAATTACCTCCCATAGCAACATTCAAAATTAAGAAAAAGTCTTTGTTGAAAGGTAAACTCGCATCATTAGGAACCGAATGAATTAATTCATTATCTACATATATTTTTACTGCCTCAGGACTCCAAATAGTTTTATAAATATGAAATTCTGTAGAAACATTTGCGATTGTTTTAGAACCTGTATTGGCTGTTCCGCCGAAATGTCCAGGATAATGAAGTGTGCCATGAATTACATTCTGGCTGTTTCCTACATGTTCCATAATATCTATTTCTCCACATGCTGGCCAGGCATTTGTTGCATAATTTGCACCAAGCATCCAGATTGCCGGCCAAGTTCCGCCTCCAATTGGAAGTTTTGCACGAACCTCGACTTTTCCATACGTAAATTTATATTTACCTTCAGATTTCAATCGGGCTGAAGAATAATCTGCTCCGCCAGAAGCTTCTTTTTTAGCCGTAATTTTTAAATTACCACCCTGAACAATTATGTTTGTTGACGAATTAGTATAATTCTGTTTTTCATTATTTCCCCATCCGTTATCGCCACGTCCTAAATCATAAACCCATTTTGAAGCATCTGGTGCTCCATCAGTATTAAATTCATCTGACCAAACTAAATTCGTATAATCTTTATCTGGCGTTGTTGGGTTTTGCGTTGGTTTTGTAGTCGTAAAAATATGATACCAAGCCAATGATGCATTTCCGCCCATAACGGCTCTAACAACCATTCTGTTTGCTGTAATCGATAAGATCTCGTATGAACTCTGACCAATATAGTAACCCATAAATCCGTTATCAGAGAAATTCATCATTGTTCCTCTTGTTTGCGTTGCATGATTTGGATTTTGCATTACAACAGATTCTGAAGGACTCAACGAAACTGTTTTCTTTCCTGAAGTGTCATAAGCCAAACAAGCATCAGATCCTGAGCTTCCTCCTCCTACACTTTCAAAAGCGGCGTTGAAGAATGTTGCCCCACCATTGTTTAACTGGAATTTAAGCTGACCACCTTCAAGAGAGAAGGTCAATTCGTTTTCGTATAAACAACTACTAGTTGGTGAACCTGCTTTTTCCCAAGCTCCAGCCTGATAATAGTTTCCGAAGTAATTTTTAGTAGCATCTCCGTCATTTTGACCAACTCCTAAATGTCCTGCTTCTGAAGCCGACCAATACCATTTTTTAGAAGTACCACCAGTCAAGAATTGTACAGCTTCGGCATCACTAAAATCACTTTTAACCGTAACATCAGTTGTAGTAGTGCTACTCACTCCTCCTTTTCCAGAAGCGATTATTGTTACTGTATAGGTATTAACTCCGGTTTTTGTAAAACGTTTTGTTATTACTCCGTTTGGCGCATTGTCTGATGTTCCGTCACTGTACACGTATTTGTATGATATTGCATCATCTGCTGTAGCTGTAAATTTTACAGTTCCTGAGCCGTCTCCGTTTGGAGCTGTGGCAGTTTTACCAATAATCTCGGCCGTAACCTTAAGATTTGTTGGTGAATCTATTGATCCAAAAGTAAAATCGTCTTTTTGACAACCCGTCATCAAGAGAATCGTAAATATGGATACTATTTTTATAATTATATTTTTGCTCATGATTTCTTATATTAATTGGATTGTTTTATGTCGTCAAAATAATAAGTCGCTCCCGTTCCTGATTGTCCAAAATCTGGAAACAAAATTACTCTGTCATATTTAATGCTCGAATCAAAACTCGCGGCACTTGTAAGATCAAAAGTTAAAATCTGCCAGGCATTCGCTACTGTAGTTGATGCATGTACTTCAAAATTAACGCTTGGATTTCCGTTTCCGTCTTTTGGAGAAGTCGAAAGCTCCATTTTGTATAAGATATCAGCGCCAACTTTAGGGGACCAAACAGCTACTTTTACTTTAGTTCCTTTTGAAAAATCTGGTGAAGCATCAAGATTTAAGCTTGCTCCTGCCCAAGTTTCTGCACCTGATTTTTTTTCCAATTTAACCACTTTATCAGATACGTTCGATCCGGTTTTATCAGGATTTGTTGTCATAGAAGCAATAACATTTCCGAAACCTCCCCAATTATAAGTCAAGTTTGCTGATTCAAAATCAATAGGCAATGCAATTGATTCTGCAGGTGCTTTATAGAAATAGATATTATCAATAAATACTGTTCCTCCAGCCCAAGGCGTTCCAACAAATTTCAGTTGGAAAATTTTATCCACTGTTAATCCCTGGCTTGTAAATGCCGAAATTGGGATATCAATACTCGTCCATTGATTTGCTGTAAGATCTTTTACTACAGGTTTTTCCGAAGGCCCAGTCTGAATCAATGAAGTTTCAATTTTTTGTAAATCAGCTGTCCAGACATCAAAGTGTAAATATTCCATTTTTGAAACATCAATTGTTACGTTGTCTGCCAATGCTATTCCTTGGTAGCTTAATTTGATATAATTCAACATTTTATCGCCGTTTAAATCAAATTCTGCCCAGCTGCTTCCTTGTCCTGCCTGACCCCAATCTGGGAAATAGTTTGTTCCTGCAACATTCGTGTATTTGGTACCGTAAATCGAAATAACATCTGCCGGTTGTCTGTTTGGAGGCGTTGGCGCTGATGCTGAAGGCGCTACAACCAATTTGGCAGTAACCTGAGCTGTATATTCAGTTGTTTTGATTGCAGCACTTTTAGAAACTACACGAACTGTATACACACCAGCTTCTTTATACGTATAAGAAACCGATTCTCCATTGTTTGCCGAAATTGGATCTGGTTTTCCAGCTTCTCCAAAATAAACATCATAAAACAAAGCAAAATCTGCTGTTGCTTTAACCGTTACTTTTTTAGATACTGATAAATCGTTTGTTATTTCAACCACCAAGTTTTCCGGAGCTCTAAATGAAACCACAACATCATGTGTTACTTCGGTTGTTTTTCCGTTCACATTCATCGCTGTAATTTTCGATTTATACGTTCCTTCTTTATACGTATGTGTTACTGTACCGCCTGAAGGAATATAAACTGATTCTGTACTTCCATCTCCAAAATTGATTTTATACTGTGTTGCTCCTTCTCCCGTAGGTATAAAAGTCACTTTTCCGGTATTATCCTGCGTAACGGTTGTCAATGCCGAAACATTCGTCGGCGCTGCTACACTTTCTAAGTCAACATCAAGAGCATCATCGTTTGCGCAAGCCATCAGCGTTGCCAAAACGAAAAGATTTAATATTAAATATATTTTTTTCATAATTGTATTTTTTTAGTATCCAGGATTTTGTTGCCAGTTTCCGTTTGCAAATTGAATTTCTTCTATTGGAAGCGGAAATAATTCGTTTTTATTCGCTGTAAAACCAGGAATTTTTCCAACAGCTTTTCCAGTTCTTACCAAATCAAAGAAACGATGTCCTTCACCAAAAAGCTCCACTCTTCTTTCAGCATAAATAAAATCAGTTAAAGCTTGTCCAGAAGCTGTTACATCGTGATTATTATCTCCAAAAGCGCGTCTTCTCACCTGATTTAAATACTCTCTTGCTTTTGCGTCATTGTTTCCTGCACGACTGTAAGATTCGGCTGCCATCAACAAAACATCTGCATAACGAATAGCTCTGTAGTTGTTTGGATTTGTTAAATTCAAATCTCCAGCTGCAGCTGAACTTCTTTTTCTTGGAATGTATTTTCTGTTGAAATATCCTGTGTCTTCATTTCCTTTTCCGTAGCTCACGCCTTTTCCTCCATCATAATTAGTATTTGCAGCAGCAAAAGCAGCAATATCTAAAATAGCAACATCTTTACGTTTATCACCTGCTTCAAAAGCATCTGCACTTTCTTTTGTTGGAACATTAAAACTAAATCCTGAAGAGAAAAGTGGTCCTGAAAAATTTCTCACACCGCTAAATCCAACGGCTACGTTACCTTCACTACATTGCAAACAGCCAAATCCAGCTCCTTCAACATCTGTGTATTGTACTTCAAAAACAGATTCAGCATTATTTTCTCCATCCATTTCAAAAATGGAATTGTAATCGTTAACTAAAGAATATTTACCTGAAGTAATTACACCGTCAAGGGCAGTTGCTGCCTGCGCAAATTTGTTTTCATATAAATACGCTTTTCCCAGAAGTGCCAAAGCAGCTCCTTTTGTTGCGCGTCCTTTTTGAGATGCAATTGGAGATAAATTAGCAGCCGCAAAAGTTAAATCAGCTTCGATAGAAGCAAAAACCTCTTCCTTACTTGATCGCGGGATTGTTTTTTCATCTCCAATTTTAAACCTCGCATCGCCTTTCATTGGTATACCACCAAACCATTTCACTAACTCAAACTGGTAGTATGCTCTTAAAAAACGTGCTTCGGCTATAATTTGTGCTTTTCCTTGAAAATCAGTTTTATCTTTAAATTCAAGAATGTAATTTGCTCTTTGAACTCCGGCAAACATCCAATTCCAGATATCTCTTAAATTGCTATTTACAGGTGTATGAATCATGTCGTCAATCTGCTGCCAACCAATTACGTCAGTTGGACTTTCCCCGCCACATAATGTATTATCAGAAGCAATTTCTCCTAATATGACATTTGCATACGAAGCTTGCAATAGATCATATGCAGCAATAAGCGCCTGATCATAATCTGCTTTTGAGTTGAAATAATTCTCAGAATCAATAGAATATTCTGGTGTAGGATCTACGAACTCATCCGAACAAGAAATACATAAAGTCGAAAACAGAGTAAGCGTTATAACGGTTGTATATAAATATTTTTTCATTTTAATTGAAATTAAAAATTAAGGTTAAGTCCCATTAAATAGGTTCTTGGAATTGGATAGAAACCGTAATCGATTCCTGCACCAATAGGAGACTGAGAAACATTATCACGATTTCCCGGACCAAATGAAGCACCAGGATCAAAACCTTTATACTTTGTAAATGTGTATAAATTATTTACCCCAACATAAAGTCTTAATTTCGTAAATCCCGCTTTTTGAGCCACATTTGAATTAAGAGAATATCCTAATTGAATATTTTGGATTCTGAAATAAGAAGCATCTTCTACAAAATAATCAGAAAAGACATTGTTTGCAGTTGCTCCAGTTGTTACTCTAGGCGTTGAATTTGTTGATCCTTCACCTGTCCATCTGTCTAAAACATAATTTAAACGATTGGCGTCAGAAAGTGTTCTTTCGTAATTACGAACCATATCATTTCCTACAGAAGCAAAAGAATACATGGCAAAATCAACATTTTTGTAATTCATTTGGATATTGAAACCCATTGTAGCAGATGGAATTGGGTCGCCAATATTGGTTTTATCATTTGTATCGATTTTTCCATCTCCATTTACGTCAACATAACGAAGATCACCTGGAGCAGCATTTGCGCCTAAAGCAAGTTGAGATGGATGTGCATCGATTTCTGCCTGATTTTGGAAAATTCCATCTGTTTTATATCCGTAGAAATATCCTATTGGTTTTCCAACTTCCATACGTGAAGGCGCTGGCTGACCAACACCAAAAGCACCGCCTTCGATAAATCCTGTACCATTGTTAACTTCTTGTACAACATTTTTAAGGAACGTAACATTATAACTTACCGCAAAATTGAAATTATCTGAGAATTTATCTTTGTAATCAATTGCAAATTCAAAACCTGAATTTTTAACCGATCCAGCATTTAAAGTTGGAGCACTTGCGCCCGGAGCGCCTGTTCCGTTAATTCCTGAAACTGGAATATTTGGCACCAATAAATCTTTCCTGACATCATTGAAATAATCAGCAACGATATACACTTTCTCGTTTAAGATTTTCATATCCAAACCAACATCGAATTTTTTCGCTTCTTCCCATTTTAAGTCCGGATTTGGAACCTGTCCTGTTGAACTTCCATTTACAATTGCACCGTCAAAAACATAGGTCGCTTCACCGTTCAAAAGTCCTAAATAACCATAATTCGGAATCTGATCATTTCCTAACGTTCCGTAACTAGCTCTTAGTTTTAAGAAATTGATAAACTTAGGCTCTCCAAAAAATTCTTCCTTAGAAACAATCCATCCACCAGTAACAGATGAAAAATATCCGATTTTATTTCCTGGACCAAATTTAGTCGAAGCATCACGACGGGTCATTCCAGACAATAAATATTTCTCTTTATAATCGTATTGAAGTCTTGCATAATAAGACAACCTTCTTTGGTCATAATTATAAGAACTGTTTGTAAGTGTTTCTGAGATTCCTTTGGTTAAAGAAATATCAGCAAATTGCCATGAGTTATTTGGAACATCGAAACCCGTTGCTGTAAGTCCGTTACCCCATTCTTTAAAGATTGTTGTACCTAGAGTTCCAGTAATATTGTGAGCCTCGGCAATTTTTGTTGTATAAGTCCCATAAAGGTCAAATGAATAATTGTTATCATTTACTGCACCTTGAGTAACCGAACTTCTTTGTACATCAAAAACTTTTCCACCGTAGCTTATTTGTGGTGCAAAACTTTTTGATTCACTGTTTGAAGTATTAAAACCAATAGCACTAGACAATGTAAATCCTTTAAAGATTTTATAATCCAGTCCAAAGTTTCCGTTTATTTTTTTATAATTATAATCGTTATATGAATTTGCAATTTGCGCCAGCGGATTAATAATTTCATTTCCTAATCCCGTAGTGTTTGGCACAAGCGTAAAACTGCCATCTGCATTATATGGACTTAAAGTCGCCGGAACGTTTAACGCATTAAACAAGACAGATCCAAGGCCGTTTTCATTTAATGTTCTTCTGGTGAAATAAGTATAGATCACATTTGTTCTCAACTTGATTTTGCTGCTTAAATCAGCACCTAAACCAATTCTTGCTGTATTTCTCAAATAGCCTGATTTATCGCCACCAACAATTCCTTCTTGGTCTAAATGCGATCCACTGATAGAATAAGTAATGTTTTCTGAACCTCCAGAGATTGTCAAATCGTTATTAATAATAGGAGCTCCTTTCTGGAAAACTTCATCTTGCCAGTTTGTGCCTTTTCCTAGTCCGCTTACATTTGGATAAGGAAGTGGTTTTCCTCCATTGGCATAACTTTCATTTAATAAAAGTGCGTATTCTGTAGCATTTAAAGTTGGAAGTTTCCTAGATGTTTCCTGAAAACCAGCATAACTGTTGAATGAAACTTTTGTTTTGGAGTTCTTTTTACCCATTTTGGTAGTTACCAAAATAATTCCGTTTGCACCAATTGTTCCGTAAATTGCGGCCTGAGCATCTTTTAAAACAGTAATGGTTTCAATGTCATTTGGATTTAACAAACTAAAATCTCCCACATACCCATCAATAATTGCAGTTGGCGAATTTTGTCCGTTTGTAGCAATACCACGAATACGAATATCTAATCCCGCACCTGGCGCACCAGACTGTGTGGTTACATTCACACCCGAAACTGTTCCCTGTAAAGCCTGTTCAATTCTTGCTGGTTTCAAGATGTCCAGTGTTTTACTATCAACAACTGATACTGCTCCGGTAATTTCTCTTTTTTTCTGAGTACCGTAACCAATAACAACAACTTCTTCGAGTGATTTTGCGTCATCGGCCATTTTTACAGTCATTTTAGTTCCAGAAACTGCAATTTCCTGCGTTCTGTAACCTATATAACTGAATACAATTAAAGATCCTTTTGGAACTCCGGTTAACTTAAAAGATCCGTCAAAGTCTGTGGTTGTACTTTGCGACGAACTTTTAACTTTTACATTTACGCCAGGCAATGATAATCCTGACCCATCTACTACCGTTCCGCTTACATCATAGGATTGCGCAAAGGCAAATGATGTACACAACAATAGTACAATTAGTAACAATTTCGATTTCATAATTAGTTAGTTTTTATTGAAAGATAAATTTATTCGTTCCGATTAGGAATCCAATAAATTTAACCTCAACAAAAAACATACATCACAAAAAAAATGCAACTAAATTCAACATATCGCAAAAAATATCTCGAATTAACTAATATGTACGAATGTTAATTTTCTTAACATTTACATTACAAAATCCTTTCAAATGCAGAATGTTGTGGTAATGTATAGTTTTTTTGCGCCATTTTTTGCGCTACTATACAGCCAAAATATATTCAACTAAACCGATTTCGTGCTGCAAATCCATTTTTTTACGCAAACGATATCTTTTTATTTCAACACTTCTCACAGAAATATTAAATAATGGCGCTATTTCTTTTGAAGAAAGATTCAAGCGAAGATACGCACACAAACGAAGGTCATTTGGAGTCAAAAGAGGATGTAATTGTTTGATGCGTTTTAAGAAATCTTTATCCGCATTATCAAAAGCTTCCTTAAAAACATTCCAGGAATCTTCTTCTGTAATATTTTTGTTAATCGTGCTAATTACCGATTTGATGTTTTTACCTTCACCTGTTTTCTGCAAATCTTCTTTAATAAAAGCGAGCAATTCATTTTTGCTGTTCAAACTCATCGTTGAAACTGCCAATTCTCTGCTTTTTGTATCCACATCCTGAGAAAGTTGTTCGTTTCTGAGTTTCATCAATTGCTGTTCGTTTTCTAATTCTTTGATTTCAAGCAAAAGATTATTCTCTTCAATTAATTTTTCTTTTTGTTTCTGATAATAATTTCTGTAGGCCTTATTAATGAAGTAAGCGATTGCAAGCAGTAACAGAAAATAAATAAAAACAGCCAGATTGGTTAAATACCAAGGTTTTAAAACTACAAAAGTATAAACAGCAGTATTTTCAAGAATGCTATTGGCATATTTCGCGCGAACTTTAAACGTATATTTTCCGGGAGAAAGATTCTTAAAATTAACCGTCGCTTTTGTACTCCATTCACTCCATTCATTCTGAAAACCTTCCAATAAATATTGATACTCTGTATTGATATATTTATTGTATTCCGGAACGGTATAATTCAGTGTTATATTATTATCGTTTGAATTAAAGCTTCCTTCCTCCTGAATTGGAACATCTTTTAAGACTTCATTTTGTTTGTTAATCGCAATATCCGTGATATGAACACTATAATTCTTAAAAACTAAATCATCGATATTTAAAGTATAATAGCCATCTGTTGTACCAATTAAATAATTAGATTTAGAAATCTGTGTAATATTCTCATAACCGAGCATTGAATTTGTCAACGAGGCCGGAATAGGAATTACATTTTGCTTTAACTGATTACTTAGCTTACTAGCCGAGAAATAATGAATATAATTTTTTGAGAAAAGCCATATTTTGTTCGAATTATCGACAATTAATTTACCCGATGTATATTCATCTTTTTCAAAAATCGAACTCAAAACAGGATCTTTTTCAAATTGTTTTGTTTTTGAATTCAGTTTAAAAATTCCGCCTTTAAAAGCATAATAAATTGAATTATTAAACTTCGTCAAACTCGCACGTGTTCCATTTTTAGGCGATTTATAAGTATAAAAACCATTTGTTTTCTGTAATAAATTATCAAGTTTCAATCTAAAAATACCCTTGTATTCATGACTTACATAGATTTCTAAATGATTTGAAATTTCAAAATAGCGTGAAGAATAATCAAATCCTTGAATTTTATTCCGAAATACCCATTGATTGTTTATTTTTTCTAAAACCGAAATCCCGTAGTAATTACCCTGAAACAAAAGATTTTTATAGTTTGGAACTGGTTCAAATTTCCATGTTCCGGACGCAGCGAAAATATTTCTGGCCGTATCATTTACCACAACAAATGTTCCCGAATCATGGCCGCAGAAAAGCGTATCCTCATAAACAAAAAGCGACCAAACCTGACCTTTTGTTCCGTTTATAAATTTAAAATCACTGTTGCTGTGAAGCGGTCTGTAAAAAAGTCCCTGATTTGTTCCAACATACAAAACCCCTTTATAAACTGCCGAAGCGTAAACCGTTCCTAAAACACCCGAATCATCAGTAAAACTGTGCACCGGCGATTGCATGTTAATACAATTAATTCCGTTATCAAGTCCTGCCCACAAATTCTGATCTTTATCTTCAAAAAGTGACAAAGCTGTATTGTTACTCAATCCTTTACTCTGCGAAAGATGGTATTTTAGTTTTCCTTTATCAGATAAAATAAAAATTCCGTTCGAAACCGTTCCCAAAGCAAAACTTCCATTCTGAAGTCGCTGGCTACTATAAACAAAACTCGATTTTAATTCCGAATCAACATCAGTCAAAAAAGGCGTTAATGTATTTCCAACGAGTTTATACATTCCGTCAAGCTGCGTTTGAATCAACAAACCATCATCAAGGGTAAAAATATTGGCAATCGTAAACTTTTTAAGAATTGGATTATCCGAAACTAACTTTGCTTTTCCGCTTTCAATTTCAAAAAGCCCTTCTTTCATAGTTTGAAAATAAATGGCATTTTTTGGCGCAAAGGATTTAATTACACCATTTTTTGGCGCAATAATTTTGAATTGTCCCGTTTTAGTATCGTAAATATAAATGCGGTTAAGCGACTGAAATAAAATCCATTGATCGTATTTTAAGATGTTCCAAAATTGTTCATCATCCAGAATTTTGTTTTTGATTGCATCACTTAAGGACTTGTATTTCAGTTTTCCATCTGCATTTCTTATCCAGTAGCCAAAATTCATGTAAGTTCCCGTATAAATCTTATTCCCAATTACTTTTACAGAACGCAAAATCGTTTCGTTTGGCGCTGGATACAACTGCCAATTTGTTCCATTATATTCTAAAAGTCCATCATTATTAGCGAAATACAGGTAATTTTGATCATCCTGCGAAATCATCCAACTTTGATTTCCAGCGCCATAAACTGCTGAAGAATATTTAATAATTGGCGGAAATTCCTGCGCGGACAGGAAAAAACTCATTAAAATAAACAAGGCAGAAAGTTTTGTTTTCAAATCTATCGGGGTATTAATTTATTACAAAAACACTTCTAAAATAGCTTATTTTATATTGAAACAACAAGTTTTTAGTAAAAAAAGCATCAATGCCAGAAACGAAGCTTAACTTATTGAATTAGTTAAAATTTGGAACAATCTCCTTAACTAAACTCAATTTAAATTTGATTACTTTTGTAAAAATTGACTTTTTTTATGCAAATTGATCTTTCTACACTCGACCCAAAACAAAATATAATCATTAAAGGAGCACAGGTACATAATCTAAAAAATGTAGATGTTGCCATTCCGAGAAATAAACTTGTTGTGATTACAGGGCTTTCAGGATCAGGAAAATCCAGTTTGGCATTTGATACTTTGTACGCCGAAGGACAGCGTCGTTATGTAGAAAGTTTATCATCATATGCGCGTCAGTTTTTAGGACGTTTAGACAAACCAAAAGTTGAATACATAAAAGGTATTGCGCCTGCAATTGCAATTGAGCAAAAAGTAAATACTACAAATGCTCGTTCAACCGTTGGAACATCAACTGAGATTTACGATTACATCAAACTTTTATATGCCAGAATTGGGCGTACATTTTCTCCAATTTCTGGACAAGAAGTCAAAAAAAATACGGTTAGCGATGTTATTTCAGATGTAAAATCATTAGAAATAGACAGCAAATGGCTTTTATTGGCTCCTATTCATTTAGAAGAAGGGCGACAGCTTGAAGACAAACTAAAAGTACTTTTACAGCAAGGTTTTGCACGTATTTTAGTTGATAATGAAATGGTTCGTCTGGATGATTTTACAGCTTCAGAAATGCATTCACTAGACAATAAAGACATATTATTAATTATTGACCGTATTGTTGTAAAGGAAGAAGAAGAATTCTACAATCGTCTGGCTGATGCGGTACAGACTGCTTTTTTTGAAGGAAAAGGAATTTGTTTTCTCCAGGAATTAGGTTCAGAAAAACGTTTTTCATATTCCAATAATTTTGAACTAGACGGCATTACATTTTTAGAGCCAAATGTTCATTTGTTCAGTTTCAATAATCCGTATGGCGCTTGCCCGGTTTGTGAAGGCTACGGAAATATCATTGGTATTGACGCCGATTTAGTAGTTCCAAATACTTCCTTATCTGTTTTTGAAAGTGCAATTTATCCTTGGCGCGGCGAAAGTATGAGTTGGTACAAAGATGAATTTGTAAAACATGCCTACAAATTTGATTTTCCAATTCATAAACCTTATTTCCAGTTGACAGATGATCAAAAAGATTTGATTTGGAAAGGAAATCAGTATTTTCAAGGATTAAATGATTTCTTCAGAGAATTAGAAGAAAAGAATTATAAAATACAAAACCGCGTAATGTTATCGCGTTACCGCGGAAAAACGAAATGCCATGCTTGTCGCGGAAGACGTCTTCGCGAAGAAGCTTCATACGTAAAAATCAATGGCAAAACGGTTTCAGAATTAGTTGATTTGCCAATCAGACATTTGGTCACTTTTTTCAAAAACATTGAGTTAAACGTGTATGAAACCCAAATTGCGAAACGTTTAATGATTGAAATTAATAATCGTTTATCTTTTTTGACAGAAGTTGGTTTAGATTATCTGACGTTAAATCGAAATTCGTCAACGTTATCGGGAGGTGAATCACAGCGTATCAATCTTGCAACTTCTTTAGGAAGCAGTTTGGTGGGATCAATGTATATTTTAGACGAACCGAGTATTGGTCTGCATCCAAAAGATTCTGAACGACTTATTAAAGTTTTACTTTCACTTCGTGATTTAGGAAATACAGTAATTGTCGTTGAACATGATGAAGATATCATGAAAGCAGCCGATATGATTATTGATATTGGTCCGGAAGCAGGAACTTTTGGAGGAAAACTTGTAGCACAAGGAACTTATCCGGAAATATTAAAATCGGATTCATTGACTTCAAAATATCTG
Source organism: Flavobacterium xizangense (assembly GCF_054075145.1). Classification (NCBI taxonomy): domain Bacteria; kingdom Pseudomonadati; phylum Bacteroidota; class Flavobacteriia; order Flavobacteriales; family Flavobacteriaceae; genus Flavobacterium; species Flavobacterium xizangense. The sequence goes on from NZ_JBSIPG010000002.1 coordinate 594,002, forward strand.
AATGGTGATCTGGAAATTTCTGTTCCGAAAAAAAGGCGAAAATTCAAAAATCACATTGACATTATTGGCGCAAGAGAAAACAATTTAAAAAATATTGATGTTACTTTTCCACTTGATATTTTAACAGTTGTCACAGGAGTTTCTGGAAGCGGAAAAAGTACTTTGATCAAAAAGATTTTGTTTCCTGCCATGCAGAAAAAATTGGAAAACGCTGCCGAAAAAGCAGGTCAGTTTAGTGAAATAAAAGGCTCTTTTTCTCAAATCAAACATATTGAATATGTTGATCAAAACCCGATTGGAAGAAGCTCTCGATCAAACCCTGTAACCTACATCAAAGCCTATGATGATATTCGAGATTTGTATGCAAAAGAAAAATTATCAAAAATAAGAGGTTATCAGGCCAAACATTTTTCATTTAATGTTGATGGAGGCCGTTGCGAAACTTGTAAAGGAGAAGGCTCTATAAACGTTGAAATGGTTTTCATGGCCGATGTTTCTCTGCCGTGTGAAACGTGTAGTGGAAAACGATTCAAAAAAGAGATTTTAGAAGTTACTTTTGACAACCAAAACATCAACGATATTCTGACTATGACTATTGATGATGCAATTGCTTTTTTTGAAAAAAACAAACAGTCTAAAATCACTCAAAAATTACAGCCTTTACAGGATGTTGGTTTAGGATATGTCCAATTAGGGCAATCCTCTTCTACTCTTTCTGGTGGTGAGGCACAACGTATTAAATTAGCTTCGTTCTTAGTTAAAGGAGCAACAAAAGACAAAGCTTTATTTGTATTTGATGAACCAACAACAGGTTTGCATTTTCATGATATTAAAAAATTATTGGCTTCATTTGATGCTTTAATTGAAAAAGGACATTCTATTATTGTAATTGAACACAATCTCGATTTAATAAAGTGCGCTGACTGGATTATTGATCTTGGTCCTGAAGGTGGCGAAAATGGAGGACATTTATTAGCCGCAGGAACTCCCGAAGATATTGTAAAAGTAAAAGAATCTGTTACTGGCGTTTATTTAAAAGACAAACTTTAAAAAATGCTTATGCAGTGAGCATATCGTAAAATACAAAACAGCCATATGTAACCATATGGCTGCTTTTTTTTAAAGTTACTTCTGCTTATAACTTATGGCGTAAAACCTATAGCATCAAGCGACTAAACATCTTTCTTCAAAAGGAACACCATCTTCATCGATGGCAACCAATATTTTTTTCTGCTTTGAAGCTTCTAAAGTAAGATAAAGCCATGCAAACGACCACAATCCTAAAGTCAAGCAAAAAATAATAAAATTCAAACCATGATTTACCGCTTTTCCTCCTTTTGAAAGTACTGCAAAAAGCAATTCATCATTTCTCTCTTCTAGTATAAATCCATTATGAACTTTGTTTGAGATCATATTAGAAAATACTTGTAAGCTTTGTTCTTGACTAAGTGGATTGCCTTTCATAATCATTAATTAATTTAAAATATTAATTTATACTACTACAACTACTTAACACATTTCAGGTTCTGAAAAGTATTTCAATCTCAATAAAACACAAATCAGCTAACATTATTGCTTAATGAACGATTTTTTTTATCATTCTCAATAAAGTATTGCTAAATTCTTAGCTAAAGTTAGTTTTAATAAAATTAATCTCAAAGAAAAACAGTGTTAAAGTTTTAAACTTAACTTCTTATTATCAATAACTTAACCAATATTTCCAACTATAAAAACTTAAAACTCTATATTTAAACTTTTGTAAGTATTATAAAACAACAAAATCGGCCAATAAAATTATTGGCCGAGAATTATTTATAGTGCTAATTTTAATAAAAAAGAAGTTAGATTTTAATTCCGATTTTCCTGAATAAGCCATCAATCACCTTATTAATATCAGGCGAAATTTTAAATTTATAATTCAGATATACATATAAAATCGTAACCAAAATAGATTTCAAAGCAATACTGATTAATTGAAAAAAGGGAAATTCCCAGAAATAAAAAACTAAAAACAAGGCAAAAGTCAGCAATGCTGAATAAACTGTTTCTTTTGTAAAAGGATATAAATGCAATTTTTTAACCACAAAAAGCAATTTTGCCAAACTGTACAGAGTGATAGACAACAGAGTCGCAAATGCAGATCCGAAAATTCCAAAAATTGGAATAAAAATCATATTTAGAATCACGGTCAAAACCACAAGCATCAAACCTAAATATAACACCATTCGGTAATATTTGGTATTGAAAATAATCGCATTGTTGTTTCCTAAAATCAAATCAAAATATTTTGACAATCCAATCATGAACACAACTGCAATACCGCCACTATATTCTTTTGGAACTAATTCATAAAGCTGGCTGATATTCACAAAAATACACAGCATTACAAACCCTCCAACCATCTGCAAATTGATTGATGTTTTTTTGTAAAGCGAATTCAATTCGTCATGTTTATTCTCATGCATCAATTTAGCAGTAATTGGATAAACAATTTGGTGCATGGCACGGCTTGGAACCGAAATTACCAAAGCAATATAGGTTGCTACAGAATAATAAGCGATATTTTCAATTTTCATGTATTGATTCAGCATCAATTTATCACCATCTAAAAGCAAATTAGCAACACTTCCTGACAAGATAATGTAAAATGTATATTCCATTACGGCTTTTACATTTTCTGGAATTGAAATCTGGAAATTTGGTCTTTTAATGTAAAATGCATAAAACATTGTGATCATAAAAGCCAGAAAATAGATTGCAGCTGTAACATAGACAAACTGAACCAATGAAATCCATTTAAAATACAAGCCGATTAAAGCAATCGTCGAAAGCAGTCTTAAACCGACTTCTTTTATAAAATTTCCAAAAACAGAATGCATATGAACTCTTGCCCAAGCATAAAAAATCTCAAAATAAGCCATACAAATTCCAATAAACGGAATCAGGTACATAAACTCTTTTACAACAGGATTTTCTTTTGAAACAAAAGCTGTAATATCATCAAAAAAGAAGATTCCGATAAGCCCTAATGGAATACACATTAAAATTGGAAAAAGAGCTGTAAACGATAAAAATTGTTCCCTTTCTTCTTCGGTTTTATACTGTGAGTAGAATTTGACCAAAGTGTTTTGCATTCCGATAGCAAACAAAGGCATAATAACATTCGCAGCCGACGTAATATAATTCGTTAAAGCATAATAAGTTGCGCCCAAAAAAACAGGATACAAATAAAGTGTATTAATGGCTCCAATTGCGAAACCTATATAAGTTATGATTGTGTTTTTAAAAGACTGATTTAAGACAATACCCATTTCTTGAGTTTAGATGTAGATTTTTATGAATTACTTTTTAATCAGCTGTGCTAACTTTTTTGTTAGGTTTTTTCGGGAATATTGCTGTAAACCAATACCATTGGCTTGTAATTTTCCTTCCAAAAATTGATTATAAAAGTCCAAAATTACACTTTTTAATTTCGCTTTTTCAGAATAATCAAAAAATACTCCAGTATTTGTCTGTGTAACAATATCTGCGAAGTCAGAACCTTTTGGTCCAATCGCAATTATTGGTCGGTTTGAGACCATATATTCAAATAATTTTCCAGGAATAATACTTTTTGTATCGTCTGAATTAATTTCGATTAAAAGCAAAACCTGAGATTTTCTTTGGTGTTCAACAGCTTCTTTATGAGAAACGTAACCAACTAAATTCAAATAATGATTTAATTGATTTTCATTTAAAGCATCTAAAACTTCTTGACTTACAGCTCCAATAAGTTTAATTTCTAAATGAGTTTTAAACTCTGGAACCTCTTGCAGCAATTCAACTAAAACTTCCCACAAAAAAGGCGGATTTCTATCAGATAAAAAAGAACCAATATGTGCTAAAGTAAATTTACTGTCTAAAGTTTGTTTATCAACTGTTTCAACATCATAACCGTTTGTAATTACCGTGATTGGTTTATTGGTAATTGCCTCAAATTCGGTCTTTGTAGTTTTGCTTGTTACAATAATTTCATCTGCTGAATTAAGAACTTTATGTTCTAAATTTTTATGCTTTTTTTCAGCATAGGTTGATAAACGAAGCGCTTTGTGATAACCAATTGTTGTCCAAGGGTCTCGGAAATCGGCGAACCATTTTACGCTTAATTTTTGTTGCAACTCTAAACCAATCAAGTGCAAACTATGCGGCGGTCCAGAAGTTACAATGGTATCGATATTATTCTCTTTAATATATTTTTCAAGATAAGAAATGGAAGGTTTCACCCAAAAAACTCGTGCGTCTGGAATAAAAAGATTACCACGAATCCAAAGAAAAGTTTTATCTAAAAATGTTTGCTTTTTTTTATGTGGAAAAATTCCAGAACTGATTTTCTTGGTTTTATTTTTTGAAAATATAGAAGCCAATTGATAAGGCTCCCATATTTTATTTTTAAGAATAATTACTTTATCTGAAATTTCTTTTACCAATCCTTCGTCGACAATTGGATAAGTCGGATTTTCAGGAATATAAACTATTGGCTGAATATCAAATTCAGGTAAATATTTTACAAATTTCAACCAACGCTGTACGCCTGGCCCTCCTGCTGGCGGGAAGTAATACGTAATTATTAAGAGCTTTTTTTGTTCCAAGAAAAATGGATTTAATATTTAAAAGTTGTACCGAGATTAAACGGATTGATTATTATCAAACAATTTCTTTCTCTCAAAATAAACACCTCCAATTAAAAGCAAAAACATTCCAATTGAACTAACCAGAGTAATTGTTCCTCCTGTTTTGATTACCTGAGGTTCAAATTTAAACTCTATTGTATGTTTTCCACCAGGAATTTCCATTGCTCTTAAAACATAATCAACAGGGAAATGATCTGTCAACTGACCGTCAACATAAGCATTCCATCCATTTTTATAATACATTTCAGAGAAAACAGCTAAACCGTCATTCTTGTTATCAGACTGATATTTAATATAATTCGGCTTGTATTCAACAACTTTAATCGTTCCGGTTGTATCCCATTGTTTTTTCATAAGAGCGTTTTTAAACTTCGTTTCATGTTCATGAACGTTAAAAACAGCTACCTGCTTAGTGTCTATATGATCTAAAGCTTTCATAACATCATCTGGTTTGTTTACCAATTTTACAGTACTTACAAACCAAGCATTTCCGTTTGCTTCTGGATTTATTGTTGGAATCTGATTTCCTTCTTTATCAACCTGAATTACATACTTAACATTTAACATATTAAGTATTTCTAAATTATTTTTTGCAATTTGATAATCATACAATTGCTGCATTCTTCTTGGTCTAACAGCACTGTAACCACCAATAGTTTTATGGAAATAAGAAGATCTTCCCTGCAATTGTCCTTGTAAATCAAATACACGATAAATTGATTTATCCTCTAGAATTTTAGTATCGGCTGGAGTTTCCTGAAAAGGAGCTGCGATTTGAACAGGACTCACAAAATCTTTTGCTGAAACATATTTTTTATCTACAAAAAACAAATCAAAAATCATTAAAATTCCAACAATAATCAATGCAGTAGTCTGCGAAAATTTATTTTTAATAAATAGCCATAAAACCCCAAAAGTAACCACAATAAAAAAACCGGAACGTAATAAATCTGCAGAATAAAGACTCTTTCTATCTTCAACTAACGCATCAATAAAAGCTTGCCCGTATGCTTCCAAATAACTCTTATCACTCATTCCGGTAAAATGGAAGAAACTTTTAGCACAAACTAAAATCAACAAAATCCCAAGTCCAAAAACCGCTGTTTGAATTAATGCTTTTTGCTGTAATTTAGGTTCATCTTTTGCTTTAAAAAATGACTGTAGCCCCATAACTGCCAAAACTGGAAAACACAATTCAAGAATTACCTGAATTGATGATACAGCTCTAAACTTATCATACATTGGAACATATTCAATGAAGAAATCAGTCAATAATGAAAAATTCTTACCCCAAGAAAGAACCAAAGTAAATAATGCTCCTGAAAGAAAAACGTATTTTATTTTTCGGTCATCAACAAACAATGCTAAAACGGCTAAAAAGAAAACTACTACTCCAATATAAGCGGGCGCAGAAACAATTGGCTGGTCTCCCCAATAAGTCGGCATTCCAGAAACAAAATCCTGAGCCTGATCTGAAGGAACGCCTTGTTCCATCATAAACGAATACATACGGCTGTCTGTACCTACATTTTCATGACTTGAACCTCCAAAAATTCTTGGTGCAATTAAATTTAAACTCTCTGCAATTCCATAACTATATTCAGTAATATAATCTGTTGTCATTGCTGCGGTTGTCTCGTTTTTGGTTCCGTCAGGATTAAAAGTCAGCTCGCTTTTATCACGAATACTATATTTAGCATATTCACTTGTTGCTAATAAATTTCCAGCATTAGCACCAATAGCAAAAATTCCAGCTACAGCTAAAGTTCCAATCGAAATTAAAAGCGGTTTGTATTCTTTGTCTTTTATAAAAGTAAAAGCGTAATAACCTGAAAGAATCAATAAGAAAATCAATAAATAATAGGTCATTTGAAAATGATTGGCATTTACTTCCAACGCAACCGCAAACATGGTGAGCAAACCTCCCCAAATGTATTTTTTCTGAAAAACAAGTATAAATCCGGCGATAACAAGAGGCATATAAGCAATCGCATGCGCTTTTGCGTTATGTCCAACACCAAGAATGATAATCAAATAAGTAGAAAATCCAAACGCAATCGCACCAATAAATGCTTTTAACGGATCTGTTTTTAGTACTAATAACAATCCATAAAAGCCTAAGAAATATAAAAATAGATAATCTGCAGGACGAGGCAGAAAACGAAGTACATCATCTATTTTACCCACAAAATCGTATGGATAATTAGCTCCCAACTGGTAAGTTGGCATTCCTCCAAAAGCAGAATTTGTCCAATAGGGTTCAGCGTGTTCAGCAGCTCTGAAGTCGTTTTGCTCTTTTGCCATTCCGGTGTATTGAGCAATATCTGACTGGAAAATTTGTTTTCCTTGCAGAACTGGATAAAAATAAATTAATGAAACGAGAATAAAACCCAATACAACAAGGGCGTGCGGAATGAACTTATTTACTATTTTCAATTTTGGCAGGTTTGGTTAAATGATGAATCCTATTTTATCAGGATACAAACTTAATCTATTTCTTCGTAATCAACATAATCACCCACTTTTTTGGTTTCGCGAGGATTTTTTGCATTAGCAGTGTTGATGATTATCTCATCATTGTTGTTATTTTGAGTTCTTTGCCAAGAATTATCCTGGCTGTATTGTTGTTGTCTCTGAAAATTTTCGCCTGCTTTTTCAACCGCTTTTTTCACCAATACTGGCAAAAAGATTCTAGCTAAAAATTTAAAAATATAATAAAACGCAATGATCCACATTATCGTTTTAAACAAATTTGTAAAAGATGCTTCTTGCATAACTATATAATTTTTGCCAAAATTAGTAAATCCGCTGTTTAAAATTAAAATATCAATCTTAAATAAATAATAAAATATAGTACATTTGAAATGCGTTATAACTTTTTAATCCAAAAATACATTTATGTTAAAAATTAAAAAATTATTTATCACAGCTCTTTTTCTTGTGCCCCATTTCTTTTTCGGACAATATACTGATGTCATAAATTCTAACCGTCCCGGCGAAACCATGTCGGCATATGCCGTAGGGAAAACAGTAATTCAGGCTGAATTAGGCATTTACGGAATCAAAGAAAAACACGATTTACTTGATTATGATGCCAGCGGTTTCGGAACCGATTTCACGCTTCGATATGGTGCTTTTCTGGAACAATTAGAATTTATTCTTGATGTTCAATATCAAATGGAAAACTTTGATACTCCATACACTAGTTACAAAAAAAACGATTTCAGACAAACCGTTTTAGGAGCGAAATATTTAATTTACGATCCTTATAAAAATTATAAAAAGGAAGCCAATATATACAGCTACAAAGCAAATCATTCTTTTAACTGGCGTGAATTAATTCCGGCAGTTTCTATATTTGCAGGAGCAAATTTTGTTGGGGCCGACAATCCTTATTATTTTTCTCCACAAAGTGCCATTTCTCCAAAAGTAGCTTTGGTTACCCAAAATTTATTCGGCGGAGGAAGATGGGTTTTTGTAACAAATATTATTGCAGATTATATTGGAACAGATTACCCAAGTTACGGATATGTGCTAACTTTGACCCATGGATTTAACGATAAATGGTCAGGGTTTATTGAAAATCAAGGCTACAAAAGCGATTTTTACAGTGATGCAATTGTTCGTGGCGGTGCAGCTTATCTTCTTTCATCAAATATGCAGGTGGATGCCTCTATAAGCACAAATTTTAAAAATACTCCTTCATTATTATATGGCGGAATTGGAGTTTCCTGGCGTTATGATGGTTGGTATAAAGAAAAATTGACGGCAATCAAAAGCAAGGAAAAAGCAGATAAGAACTCTGACAACAAGAAAGAAATTGATTATCAAGAAAAAGAAAGAAAACGAAAATCTAAATACGAATAAATTTTATAACTAAGTCTCTTCAAAAAAGAGAAACTTATACTCCAACTTAATGATCACAATAAAAGAAGCCAAAACCAAAAAAGAATTAACCGAATATATAAAATTCCCCTTTTCACTTTATAAGGACAGTCCTTATTGGGTACCTCCTATTATTGCTGATGAATTGGAATCTTTTGATAAAACCAAAAACCCGGCTTTTGATAATGCAGAGGCTTATTTTTATATCGCATATAAAAATAATGAACCTGTTGGACGCATAACCGCTATCATTAATTGGGCTGAAGTTAATAATCAGCACAAAAGAAAAGTACGTTTTGGCTGGTTTGATATTATTGATGATATTGAAGTAACTAAAGCTTTGCTTGAAAAAGTTTTTGAATTAGGTCGAAAACACAATTTAGAACACGCTGAGGGCCCAATGGGTTTTTCAAATTTAGATAAAGTTGGTGTATTGACGGAAGGTTACGACCAAGTTGGAACTATGATTACATGGTACAATCATCCTTATTATGTCACGCATCTTGAACAATTAGGTTTTCAGGTAGAAAAAGAATATATCGAAAGTATTTTCCCTTTTTCGAATGTAAAACCAGAGTTTTTTCAGAAAGCTGTGGAGCTAATCAAAAAACGTTACGGAGTAAGATCCCTAAATTTTACTAAAACAAAAGACATTATGCCTCACGTAGACAAAATGTTTGATTTGTTTAATGAATCTTATGAGAAACTAGCCTCTTTCGTCGCTATTTCAGATGTTCAGAAAGAATATTTTAAAAAGAAATACATCAGTTTCATCAATCCTGAATACATTAAGTTTATTGTCGATAAAGATGATAATTTGGTAGCTTTTAGTATTGTAATGCCAAGTTTTACGGAAGCTTTGCAAAAAATAAAAGGAAAATTGTTTCCGTTTGGCTTTCTCCAATTGTTGAAGGCTAAAAAACACAGTAAAGATGTTGTTTTTTACTTAATTGGCGTTCATCCTGATTATCAGAATAAAGGCGTTACGGCATTAATTTTTGACGAATATTACAAGACTTTTTCAGAAAAAGGAATTAGAAATTGCATCCGAACTCCTGAATTATTAGAAAATAATGCGATTCATTTATTATGGAAAAACTTTGATCCAAAAATTCACTGCCAAAGAAAAACGTATTTGAAGAACTTATAAAAATAATCAGAGAACAGTTTTTAATGATCAGTTTCATATAAAAAAAATCCATTCGCCCCAAACGAATGGATTTTTCAATTTATAAACTATATTTATTCTACTTTACAGTCAACTTTAATCAAGGTATTTTTTGCATCAAATTTTAATTTCGATTTATCTTTAAAAGTAACTCTATCATTTGTTGAAACCACATCACCATATCCTTCAATTAAAGCTCCGTCTTTTTGCAGAAAAACAACTTCTCTTACAGATGAAACTCCTTCAGATAAAAACGTATAATCGCCAACTAAAGTATCACCTTTCATATTACCAACTAAGGTTCCTTCGTTTTTATCTTTTCCAGTTAAATTATAACTTAGTTTTCCATTAACTTCTTGATGGGAATTGACATTAAAACTTATTAAAATTATATTTCCATTTTGTCGGGAAGCATAACATTGATCACCTGCGGGTTCTACTAATTCGGCATCTTTTGGCGCTTTTGGCTCAATTTGAACTGGTTCAGTATCAGTTGCTTTTTTACAAGAAACCAAAATCGTCAAAACTAAAGCCGATATTGCTATTACTTTTTTCATAATTTGTCATTTTTATTTTGTTGATTATGATATAAAGTTAGCTCAAATAAAAAAAATCCATTCGTAGAACAAATGGATTTTTTTACATAATTCCCACTTCTGAGAATTTAATTTTATAAGTACTTATGAAACGTCAACAGTTGTACGTTCTGCAATTTCTTTATAAGTTCCGTTAACTAATTTCTCGCGAATTGCTTCAAAAGCAGTTAAAGTTTCCTCAATATCAGCAAGAGTATGAGAAGCTGTTGGGATCATTCTCAACAAAATAATTCCTTTTGGAATAACTGGATAAACAACAATCGAAAGGAAAATACCGTAGTTTTCTCTCAAATCATTTACCATTACCATTGCCTCAGGAATACTTCCTTCTAAATAAACTGGTGTAATACAAGTATTTGTATCTCCAATATTGAATCCTTTTTCTTTAAGACCGTTTTGCAATGCATTTACGTTTTCCCAAAGCTTGTCTTTAATTGCAGAAGAATTACGCAACAATTCTAAACGCTTTAATGAACCAATTGTCTGAATCATTGGCAACGCTTTTGCAAACATTTGAGAACGCAAGTTGTATTTTAAATAATCAATTACCGTTTTATCAGCTGCCACAAAAGCACCAATATTAGCCATAGATTTTGCAAAAGTAGAGAAGTAAACATCGATATCATCTTGAACTCCCTGCTCTTCTCCAGCTCCGGCACCTGTTTTACCAAGTGTACCAAAACCGTGTGCATCATCAACTAATAAACGGAAATTGTATTTTTGCTTCATAGCAACAATTTCTTTCAATTTCCCCTGCTGTCCGCGCATTCCAAAAACACCTTCAGTAATAAATAAGATACCTCCTCCTGTTTCTTCGGCCATTTTAGTAGCACGCTGCAGGTTTTTTTCCATACTTTCAAGATCATTGTGTTTGTATGTAAAACGTTTCCCCATATGCAAACGAACACCATCAATGATACAAGCATGTGAATCAACATCATATACAATGATGTCATTTTTTGTTACCAAAGCATCAATGATCGAAACCATTCCCTGGTAACCAAAATTCAATAAATAAGCAGATTCTTTCATTACGAAATCAGCCAATTCATTTTCTAATTGTTCGTGATACGTTGTGTGTCCAGACATCATACGAGCTCCCATTGGATAAGCGGCACCAAACTGAATTGCGGCATCTGTATCTGCTTTACGAACCTCTGGATGATTAGCTAAACCTAAATAATCATTTAAACTCCAGTTTAAAATATTCTTTCCGTGAAATGTCATTCTAGGACCCAACTCACCCTCTAACTTTGGGAAAACATAGTAGCCCTCTGCTTGAGAAGCCCATTTTCCTAAAGGTCCTTTATTGTCCTGAATTCTCTCGAATAAATCTTTTACCATAATATAGTGTAGTAATAATTTTAACTTAATCAGCGAGCAAAAATAATCATTATTAATTTAAAATGAAGAACCTCAATTATTTTTATTGAAAATAATTCATCTGACTATATTTAACAAGACAAATAATACACAATTAACACAAACCTTTATAGTTTAAGTATATAGTTGTTCTCAAATCATGATTTTTATCACAATAAAAGATAAAATAGTCTTTTATTGTACAGAACCAATAAACAATTCATTAATTCTGAATAATTCAGGATTACTAGCGCCGTGCACTTTGCATAATTTATCTAAAAACGGCAGCAATACATTTGTTTTTCTTCCACATAACGGTGATGTATTTTTTCGATATAATCTACCAATAAATCCTAAGGCCATGAATTAAAATCGATTCTTCCGTTGTTTTCTGATTGTGCCACCTGCAATACATTTTCTAATAAAATATCAGCGTCAATATTTTGTTTTTCACAAACTTCAGTAACCGTTATATTTCCTTTGCAGCAAAAATCTATTTTGTATTTTGAAAAAACTACAGCTGTTCTAAAATCCTCAGCTACAAAGGACCCTATTGTTTTGTTTTTTGAATTTTCCATGATAATCAATTTTAAGTATGTTTTTATTTTTTGTTTTTTAATGTCAGTTCAAATACAAACCAAGCCATTGTAATAAACCCGATTCCGAAGATTGAATCTCTAATAGCATGAAGCCATTTAAGTGTAATCATTTCTGGCTGTTGCATTAATTCTGATGAACGGGCATATCACATTCCGTGATTAATGCTTTCACTGGCTTGCAAAACGGTTTTCAGAAATGGCAAGAATACCAGTATCTAGATTATAACAATTGGTTCTCATTACCAATGCAAAAACAATCCATAATTTTTTTTCTCTTTTTATTTTACCTTAATTCAATAAAAGATATTTTTATCTTTTATTGGTTTTTAAAAAAACTCCAAACCTGTTTTCAGTATTTGGAGTCTTTGTTATTTACTCAACAATTAATACACCTTTCATCATTGCTACGTGACCTGGAAAAGAGCAAATGAATGGATAAGATCCTTTTTTATCAATTGTAAACTCGATTGTATCTTCTTCTCCGCCACCCAACAATTTAGTGTGAGCGATAATTGAAGCTTTTTCAGATTCCGGAATATAATCTGTTGCTTTGGCATCATTTGCTTTTAAAGCAAAAGCAGCCTGATCAGTTCCTTCTTGTAAAATCACTAAATTGTGTCCCATTGCTTCTTTTGGGATTTTCCCAACATGTTTCAAAGTCAATTTGATTGGTTTTCCAGCAACGGCTTTTAGTTCGTTTACATTATATTGCATCTGGTCATTTCCTTCAATGAGTAGTACATTTTCTTCAGCTGCTGGTGTTACTGGTGCTTTTTCTCCTTCTGTAGATGGTTCAGTCGTTTCTGTTTGATCAGCCGGAGGTGTTTCTTTTTTACCGCAAGAAGTAACTGCTAAAAATCCCATCAGGATTAGTATAGAAATTTTGGTTTTTGTATTCATTTTATGATAATAATTAAATGTTAATCGTTTTATAGTAGTTGCTATTTATTCTAAATTTAATGTTTTGAGAAAAAAATCTCCTTTTTTTACACCGGAAGCAAGTTGTTCTAAAGTTGTTTTTGAAAGCATTTCATGAAGAAGTTCTCTAATTTTTTTAAATTCGAAATGAACCGGACACGGGTGAGCTTCAGAACATTCTTTTAATCCAATTCCACAGCCTCGGTAAATTTTATCGCCGTCAATTGCATCGACGATCTGAATTAATTTAATTGTTTTTACGGCTTCATTCGAAACTTCAAAACCGCCTCCGACTCCTTTGGCCGAATGAATGATTCCGTTTTTGGTCAAAATCTGCATAATCTTGGCAGTAAATGGTTCTGGCGAATCAATTTCTTTAGCAACATCTTTTATTCCAACCCTAATTCCTTTTGAAGAATTTGTAGCAATAAAAATAGAAGCTCTAATTCCGTACTCACACGCTTTTGAAAACATATCTCTTTTATTAATTCCTTACAAAGATATAAAGGTTTACAATAAAAGACAGATTTATCTTTAATTGATTTTATAAATGGACAAACTTATTTATAACCAAAATAATTAAGGAGATCAAAAACACTAATTCGGAACTAAAACCATATAAAAACAAATTTTAATTTTAACTTTGAGATACTTAATTTTCTAATATCGAAATAATGGCATTCAGCACTTCAAAAGATTTAAAATTAGCTGTTCTTATAGACGCCGATAATGTTCCCTACAGCAATGTAAAAGGTATGATGGAAGAAATTGCAAAACTGGGAACCCCAACTACAAAACGAATTTATGCCGACTGGACAAAACCAAATGCAAATGGCTGGAAAGGCGTTTTACTCGAACATGCCATTACTCCTATTCAACAATATAGTTATACAGTTGGGAAAAATTCATCAGACTCCGCTTTGATAATTGATGCAATGGATTTGCTGTATTCCGGAAAATTAGATGGTTTTTGTATTGTTTCCAGCGACAGTGATTTTACACGTTTAGCGATTCGTTTAAGAGAATCGGGCATGAAAGTCATTGGTATAGGTGAAAAGAAAACACCAAACTCCTTCATTGTAGCCTGTGACCGTTTTATTTACATCGAAGTTCTGGATGGTGCAACTCAGAAGAAAAAACCTAAAACAGCCGTAGCAGACACTAAAAAACCAGTTGAAAAACCTGCAGAAAAAGCTTTACATAAAGTGGACAAACAAACTATTGAATTGATCGAAACTACAATTGAAGACTTAGAAGATGATGATGGATGGGCTTTTTTAGGTGATGTTGGAAATTTGATTGTAAAGAAAAAACCAGAATTTGACCCAAGAAATTATGGTTATTCCAAACTTACGCCAATGCTGAAATCATTGACAGATTTTCTTGAAATCGACGAAAGAGAATCGGACAAAAAAGGAATCAAGCACGTTTATGTACGTTTGCGATTCACCTAAATTATCGCATTTATTATCTATTAAATTTTTTTAAAACATGAGAAAAAAATTCTTCATTTACGGATTCTTATTGTTTCTAATTGTTGCCGCAATTTATTTTTACACTGGTCGTGGATTTTTACTTGTTATCATTCTTCCTATACTCCTAATCGTTGGAGTTTATAATGCATCACAAGAAAAACATGCTATTTTAAGAAACTTTCCGGTTTTGGGCTATTTCCGATATTTATTTGAAATGATTGCCCCGGAAATCCAGCAATATTTTATCGAAAGATCAACAGATGGAAAACCCTTCTCAAGAAACCAACGTTCTTTAGTCTATCAAAGAGCCAAAAATATAGATTCGAGCACGCCATTTGGTACACAGCAAAATTTAAATACAGAAAGCTACGAAGGAATTAAACATTCTATTTTTCCAGCAAAAGTCAATGAAGAACTTCCTCGTGTTTTAGTTGGCGGAAAAGATTGCAAACAACCTTATTCGGCTTCTTTATTTAATGTATCGGCAATGAGTTTCGGTTCGTTGAGCGAACATGCTGTTCGTGCCATAAATATTGGTGCACAAAAAGGAAATTTTTATCAAAACACTGGTGAAGGTGGTTTAACCGAATTCCACTTGGCTGGAGGTGGTGATATTACCTGGCAGATTGGTACAGGATATTTTGGATGCAGAGACGCAGAAGGGAATTTCAGTCCCGAAAATTTTGCGGAAAAAGCCAATCTTCCAAACGTAAAAATGATCGAAATCAAACTTTCACAAGGAGCAAAACCAGGTCATGGTGGTGTGCTTCCGGCGGCTAAAAATACCGAACAAATTGCCAAGATAAGAGGTGTTCAGCCACATACCATGATTCTTTCTCCTCCTGGTCATCATGCATTTTCTGATGCTAAAGGCTTAATCCATTTTATAAAAAAATTACGTGATTTATCGAACGGAAAACCAATCGGATTTAAGTTATGTATTGGAAATACAGCAGAATTTGAAGCGATTTGCCACGAAATGATTGCCGAGGATATTTATCCTGACTTTATTACCGTTGACGGAGCCGAGGGAGGAACAGGCGCCGCACCACTAGAATTTGCCGATGGCGTTGGAATGCCATTTGAACCTGCTTTAATTTTTGTCAATAAAACGCTAATTGGATTAAACATCAGAGATAAAATCAGAATTATTGGAAGCGGAAAAATTATTTCGGGATATTCAATTTTACATGCAGTTGCTCTAGGTGCTGATATGTGCAACAGCGCGCGAGGTTTTATGTTCTCGTTAGGTTGTATTCAGGCATTGCGTTGTCATAATAATGAATGCCCTACCGGAGTTGCAACGCAAAACAAAATGTTGATGAAAGGCTTGGTTGTTACCGATAAATCAGAGCGTGTATATCATTTCCATAAAAACACACTTCATTCGGCAAATGAACTTTTGGCCGCTGCCGGAAAAACTTCTTTTGCAGATGTTGATATCAATATCTTTATGCGAGGCGATGAGTTTACCAATTTATCAGAACTATATTTCCCCGATAACTTAACAAACGTTACCAAAAGAAATTAAACTAAAAAGCCTCTTTGAATAATCTGAGAGGCTTTTTAAATTTTATCTATTTTTAAAAGTAATTTTATTCTCCAGGCATTACAATTTTGCAGTTTCTTTTCCGTTTTCAGCACCTTCAGAACCTTCTATAGTTGCTAATTCTTCTTTATCAACTAATTGTTTTGCCAGAATGACATTATTATAAGAGATAAAATATACATCAAACTTTACACCTTCTTCAATTAACTCTTTAGAGATTTGATCATTTTTAATCATTTCTGCAAGCAAACTAGGGAAAGTCTGCTGATAAGCTAATCTGTTTTCTTCAGTACCTTCTAAATCTGTTTCAATTCTAATTTCAATTTTATTGTCATTTAAAAATGCTTTCGCGCTAGTCGATACAACATTTCCTCCTTTTATAGAAGCTGTCGTATTGTAATTGCTAACGTGCTCCTGAATTTTTTGCTTCGTATTTTTACAACTGGCCAGTACTAAAATTAAAATAAATGCAAATGCGATTTGGGTAATTTTTTTCATAATTTTTTAGGTTTTTGGTTATTTTTTAACTCAAACATAACAAACTTATAACACAAAAACAACATTGTAGTAAAAAAATAAAATTAGTAATTATTTGATTACAAATACACTGCAAACAAATCAGACTAAATACATTAAATAAAAAAACCTCTTTAAAAACATAAAAAGGTTCTAGATTATTTTGAAATGCCTGATATATCAGGAATTCCTTTATTTTAATATTTCCGAAATAGATTCTTTGTCGATAATCTTTTTTGAAAGTACTGTATTGTCATTAGCTAAAAAATAAGCATCAAACCGAATTCCTTCTTCAACCAAATCTTTTGGAATCTGATTTTTATTTATCATTTCTTTTAATAGTTTCGAAAACGCCATATCGCCAGCCATCATATTTGCTTTATTTTGCTCCAAACCAGTCTCAAATCTCAATTCGATTTTATCATCATTAATATAACCTCTAGCAGTTGTCAACGTAACATTATCTGCTTTAAAACTTGGTGCCGCTGCATTATATGCCGCAACGTATTCCTGCAATTTTTGTTTGGCATTTTTGCAACTCACCAACATCAATACAATTATAATTGCTGATAAAATTTGGCTTATTCTTTTCATAGTTTTAAAATTATTTTATTTTTTGAAGTCTTAAAAGCGCTTCAAGATAGTAATAATCTGCGTAGTTAATAGAACAATCAATTTCGCTTCCCGCTGGTTTATGACCTGTTGAATGAAGCAAAAACGCCGAATTAACATCACGGCTCTGATAATTGTCTGAAAGCGAAACGATCATTTTTTTAGCTTTTGTCAGATATTCTTTTTTCAGATTTTTATCTTTTGTATAAGCACTCAACTCTAAAAGAGCCGAAGACACAATTGCAGCCGCAGAAGCATCTCTCGGAGCATTTGGAATATCTGGCGCGTTAAAATCCCAGTAGGGAATCAAATCTTCTGTTGTTAATTTATCCAGATAAACTCGGGTTATTTTATGTGCAAAATCTAAAAATTTAGGATCTTTTGTTTCTCTGTAAACCATTGTAAATCCATAAATACCCCATGCCTGACCTCTCGCCCACATACTGTCATCACTGTATCCCTGAGCCGTTCTTCCTTTTATCTTTTTCCCTGTTTCATAATCATAAATTACAACATGGTATGAAGTATAATCAGGTCTAAAATGATTGTTCATTGTTGTTTCTGCATGCTTCACAGCAATATCGTATAATTTTTTACTTCCTCCATTTTTAGATGCCCAAAAAAGCATTTCTAAGTTCATCATGTTGTCAATAATGGTATTATGACCGCCCATTTTATTATGAGGCCAAGACTGAATTGTTCCCACTTTTGGATTAAACAGTGTGGCTAATGTATCCGCCGTTTTTAGAATAATTTCTTTGTATTCCTTATTTTTTGTCAAACGATATCCGTTTCCAAAACTATTGAAAACCTGAAAACCTAAATCATGATCTCCAGCTTTGCTCACAGATAAAGGTGTTAAAAATCGGCTGAATTTATCGGCTTCTTTTTCCCACTTTTTATCTCCTGTTGCTTCATATAAATACCACAATTCTCCTGGCCAAAATCCGCTCGTCCAATCTTTATAACCAACAAACTTCCATTCGTTACTACCATTTGGAACTGTTCGTGGTGAAGTTCCGTCATTCGGAATCACTTTTAATGTTTTTGAAGCCTGTTCAGCACAATAGTTTAATTGATTTTTAACATTAAACGAATTTCCTTTTTGAGCATAACTCTGATTTCCAAGCAAAAATAAAGCGGAAATCAAAGTAAAAATTTTTACATTCATGTGGTTATTTTTAGATAAATAGTTTTTTTGAATCGATAAATTTATAAAATAAAGTAAACCTATCCGAATCTTTGTATTTTTGTTTACCCAAAAAAGGACTAATCCTACCAACATAAATCTAAGTTTGAAAAAATCCCGATTTCAATATTTCATTCTATTCTTATTAATTATTTTTCTTGGAATCATCTCAAGAAAAATTTCATTTGTACCTTTATGGATTGGTGATTTTCTTTATGCTGTAATGATTTATGTTTTGGCACGAAGTATACTAATCAATAAAAAATCCATTCAAATTGCAATTCTTTCTTTATTGATTTGCTATGCAATCGAACTTTTACAGCTTTATGAAGCACAATGGATTATTGAACTCAGAAAAACACTTTTTGGGCGATATGTTTTAGGTCAGGGCTTTTTATGGTCCGATATTTTAGCTTATACATTCGGAATACTATTCATTTTTTTAATCGAAAAAACTATTTTAAAAAATACTATATATGAAACTCGTTTTCGCATCAAACAATAAAAATAAAATCAAGGAAATTCAAAGCATACTAAAAGGCTCAATACAATTATTAAGTTTAGAAGATATTGGCTGCCATGAAGAAATCCCGGAAACTGCAGAAACAATTGAAGGAAACGCCATTTTGAAAGCTAATTATGTAACCGAAAAATATGGCTATGATTGTTTTGCCGATGATACGGGATTGGAAGTTAAAGCCTTAAATGGAGAGCCTGGAGTTTATTCAGCTAGATATGCGGGCGAACAAAAAAATGCCGACGATAATATGAATAAACTTTTAGATGCCTTAAAAGACAAATCCGACCGAAGTGCACAGTTCAAAACCGTTATTGCATTAAATTTAAACGAAAAGCAGCATCTTTTTACCGGAATTGCAAAAGGAGAAATTACTTTTAATAAAACTGGCACTCAAGGTTTTGGATATGATCCTATTTTTCAGCCAGAAAATTATACAGAAACTTTTGCCGAACTGCCATTGGAAACCAAAAATAAAATTGGACATCGAGGAAAAGCAACCCAGCAACTCATTGATTTTCTGAACACAATAAAATAATTGTTTAAAATACAACATTTTAGAAGCGAAAATTTATATTTCACGGCGTTATTTTTCCGAAAATTCTTCGTTCATCTAAAAAAATGATTTCAAGATAAACATAACTTTTTGATTATCAAATCATAAGAAATACATAATTCTTAAAATAGCATTAGTTTATCTGAATAATTAACAGTAATTTTGCACCCTATTTTAAATACATATATGAATAAATTTGAACAATTAGGATTGAATGAATCGTTACTGAAGGCGATTTTAGATCTAGGATTTGAGAATCCGTCAGAAGTACAGGAGAAAGCGATTCCCCTATTATTGGAAAAAGACACAGATATGGTTGCGTTGGCTCAGACAGGGACAGGGAAAACAGCAGCTTTCGGTTTTCCGCTAATTCAAAAAATTGATGCTGACAATAGAAACACACAAGCATTAGTTTTATCGCCAACACGAGAACTTTGTTTACAGATTACCAACGAACTTAAAAACTACTCAAAATACGAAAAAGGTATTAACGTGGTAGCAGTTTACGGCGGGGCTAGTATTACAGAGCAAGCCAGAGAGATTAAAAGAGGGGCACAAATTATTGTAGCTACTCCGGGGAGAATGCAAGACATGATCAACAGAGGCTTAGTTAACATTAAAAATATAGATTACTGTATTCTTGATGAGGCTGATGAGATGTTGAACATGGGATTCTATGAAGACATCGTATCTATCTTATCAGATACACCAGATCAAAAAAGCACATGGTTGTTCTCTGCAACTATGCCGCAAGAGGTTGCCAGAATTGCAAAACAATTTATGAGCGACCCAGTAGAAATTACTGTTGGAACAAAGAACTCAGGTTCTGCAACAGTTTCTCACGAATTTTACTTAGTAAATGCTCGTGATCGTTACGAAGCTCTAAAGCGTTTAGCTGATGCTAATCCGGATATTTTCTCAGTAGTTTTCTGTCGTACAAAAAGAGACACTCAGGCTATTGCTGAAAAATTAATTGAAGATGGATATAGTGCTGCTGCGTTACACGGAGATTTATCTCAGGCACAGCGTGATGGTGTAATGAAATCTTTCCGTGGAAGACAAATTCAGATGCTAGTTGCTACTGACGTTGCTGCACGTGGTATTGACGTTGATAACGTAACACACGTTGTAAACTACCAATTACCTGATGAAATCGAAACGTACAACCACCGTTCTGGTCGTACTGGTAGAGCTGGAAAATTAGGAACTTCTATTGTTATTGTTACAAAAAGCGAGTTGCGTAAAATTTCTTCTATTGAAAGAATCATCAAACAAAAATTCGAAGAAAAAACTATTCCATCTGGAATTGAAATCTGCGAAATTCAATTATTGCACTTAGCAAACAAAATTAAAGATACCGAAGTTGATCACGAAATTGACAACTACTTGCCGGCAATCAACAACGTTCTTGAAGATTTATCTAAAGAAGAATTGATTAAAAAAATGGTTTCAGTAGAATTTAACCGTTTTATTGCTTACTATAAAAAGAACAGAGATATTTCTGCTCAATCTTCTTCAGGAGAAAGACGCGAAAGAAATGATTCAGAGCCAAGAGAATTCAATAATAATGGAGCAGTTCGTTATTTTGTAAATATTGGTTCAAGAGATAATTTCGATTGGATGTCTCTTAAAGATTATTTGAAAGAAACATTAGACTTAGGTCGTGATGACGTTTTCAAAGTGGATGTAAAAGAAGGTTTCTCTTTCTTTAACACTGATCCAGAGCACACTGATAAAGTAATGGAAATCTTAAACAACGTTCAGTTAGAAGGACGTCGTATTAATGTTGAAATTTCTAAAAACGACGGTGGCGGAAGACGCGATCACAACAACCGTGGTGGTGGACGTAATTCTGGCGGACCAAGAAGAGAAGGCAACTTTGCTCCAAGACGTGAAGGTTCTGGTGGCGGATTCAGAAGCGACAGAAACTCAGCTCCAAGACGTGAAGGTTCTGGCGGAGGATTCAGAGGTGAAAGAAATTCTGCTCCAAGAGAAGGTGGTTTCAGAAGAAATGAAGGTGGTTCAGACCGAGCTCCAAGACGTTCTGAAAGTTTTGGCGATTCGTCAAGACCAAGAAGACCAAGAAGAGATTAATTATTTAATATCTCATAAATATGAAATCCCAAATTCCAGACATAATTGGAATTTGGGATTTTTTTATACCAAGAATTTTCACCTTGGCTCTTTTTAGTTAACTACTAAAAGCAAACCAGTTGAGTGCGATTAATTCAAACACATAGAAACATAGATTTAGGAGGCGTAAAAAAGGCATTTCACTTGTTTTAAACAAACATAGTTGGCTATGTATTAGAAACTAGTTTCTTTTTAAGTACTTTTCTAAAAATAAAATCTATGTTTCTATATGTTGAATAAAAAAATATGAAATGCACGCAGTAGTTTAAAGGGAATACTTTTTTGCTTTGTTAATTTTCTTATAATTATATTCCAAGACTACAAAATATTTAATCCCGATTTACTACTTTTAGTGCTTTAAATCAGGATATGAAATATTTCGCAGTTTTCTTTTTTGTATTACTTACGAGTATTGGTTTTGCCCAGGAAACAGAATCAACAACTCCACAAAGAGTTTCAGGTTATATCTTTAATGATAATAGCAAACAACCTCTTCCAAACGTAAATATCATTAACAAAAACAAAGTACTAGGCGCAAAGTCTGATGCTAAAGGTTATTTTGAAATTGATGTTCAACAAAATGACACACTGCAATTCTCTCTTCTAGGATTCCAATCTTTGCGTATCAGAGTTACCAATGACTGGATAAAAAACAAAATCACAAGAATTCAGCTTACTGAAAAAGCAATTGCACTTGAAGAAGTTGTCATTGCTCCTTTCAGCCTGACTGGATACCTTGAAATCGACTCAAAATTAATTCCGACGAAAGAAAACTACCGTTATAGTATTTCAGGTCTTACACAAGGTTATGAAGCCGGTGAATATGCTCCAAATGCATTTGGAAAAGTATTAGGTTCGATTTTCAATCCCGCCGATATGCTCTATAATTTCTTTGGAAAAAACGGAAAAGAGCTCAAGAAACTTAAAGACATGAAGAAAGACGACACGATCAGAAATCTTCTTGAAACTAAATACGATCGTGAAACTCTTGCCTTGCTTTTAGGAATTACAAAAGAAGAAATCCCAGAAATTTTACAGCGCTGCAACTACTCAGAGTCTTTTGTTCAGCAAGCAAATGATTTGCAGATTTTAGATGCGATAAGTGGATGTTATGAACAGTATAAAGTATTGAAACGTAATTAAAAATTACTTCCATAAAGAAACCAAAATCCTCAATTTAAAAAGTGAGGATTTTTTTATGCCTTTTTGGAATTAAAAAAACCTACATTTACTTTATTAAAGAATCTAAAACAAATAAAATCAATATATCATGTCAAAAGGTCAAGATGCTAAAAAAACAGCAAAAAAAGAACCGTTAAAAACGGCTAAGGAAAAGAAAGAAGAAAAAAGAGAAAAGAAAAATAGTCCTAAAAGAGATTAGTCTAAAGTTTTAAGTCGCAGTTTTCAGTCTCATAGGAAACTGAAAACCGTGACTGAATACTGAAACTACTATTTAACTGGTATATTAGAAAGTATTTCCAATACAAATTTCCAATATTTTTGAGCAGATGAAATACTTGCTCTTTCATCTGGAGAGTGTGCACCGTGAATAGTTGGACCAAAAGAAATCATATCCATATCTGGATAATTTGTTCCTAAAATTCCGCACTCTAAACCAGCGTGACAAGCTACAACTTTTGGCTGTTCTCCATTTTGTTTTTCGTAGATCTCTTTTAAGACTTCTAAGATTTCAGAATTTACGTTTGGCGTCCATCCTGGGTAAGAACCTGTAAGTTCAACTTCGCAACCTACTAATTCAAAAGCCGAACGCAAAGAATTAGCCAAATCAAATTTTGAAGATTCTACAGAAGAACGTGTCAAACATCCAATTAATACTTCTCCGTCCTTAATAACAACACGAGCAATATTATTTGAAGTTTCAACCAAATCAGCCATATCAGCGCTCATTCTGTAAACACCGTTGTGTGCAGCATAAATTGCTCTGATAATTCCTTCCTGAACTCCTAAATCCATTACTTTTTCAGGCAAATCACCTTTTACGATTTCAATAGATAAGTTTGGTTCAGTTGTTTTGTATTCTGCTTTGATATCAGCTATAATTTCCTGCATATCATAAACATAAGCTTCATCAAACATTTGAGAAATAATCACTTTAGCCACACTTTCCCTCGGAATCGCATTTCTTAAACTTCCTCCGTTAACTTCGACGATCTGCAAACCAAAGTTTTCAAATGCATCAAACAACAAACGGTTCATGATTTTATTGGCATTTCCTAAACCTTTATGGATATCCATTCCTGAATGTCCTCCGTTTAAGCCTTTTACTGTAATAGTATATCCAACAGAACCTTCTGGAACTTCTTCTTCATGGTATGTTCTTGTTGCAGTAACATCAATTCCACCAGCACATCCAATATCAATTTCATCATCTTCTTCTGTATCCAGATTCAATAAAATCTGACCTTGAAGAATTCCTCCTTTTAGGTTTAAAGCACCAGTCATTCCAGTTTCTTCATCAATTGTAAACAAAGCTTCAATTGCAGGATGCGGAATATCTTTACTTTCCAAGATTGCCATAATTGTCGCTACTCCTAGCCCATTGTCAGCCCCAAGAGTTGTTCCTCGAGCGCGAACCCAGTCACCATCTACATACATGTCAATTCCTTGAGTATCAAAATCAAAAACAGTATCTGCATTTTTTTGGTGCACCATATCAAGGTGTCCCTGCATTACGATTGGTTTGCGGTTTTCCATTCCTGGAGTTGCAGGTTTTCTGATGATTACATTCCTGATCTCATCTTCAAAAGTTTCTAAACCTAAACTGTTTCCAAAGTTTTTCATAAACTCGATAACACGTTCTTCTTTTTTTGACGGACGCGGAACAGCATTTAAATCTGCGAATTTGTTCCAAAGTGCTTTTGGTTCCAGATTTCTAATTTCCTGACTCATTATATTTTGTTTGAAGTTTAACAATTAAGATTGTCAAAGTTACAAAGTTTATATTTTTTTTCGCCACGAATTCCAGTAATTAGCACTAATTCTTCTTCTTTTAGAATCATACTACACAAATACATTCTTTTTTTATCTCGATATTGTATTTATATTTACGTATCTAAAAAATCAATCCGTGAAACGAAAATATATACTTCCTATATTCCTTGTAGTTCAGATTATCTTTTTAAAAATTCTGCAATACTTCCCAGATTATGTTGAAGGTTTTTACAGCAACAACTTATTTATTCGAATTTCACATTTTTTAAGAACACTTTTAGGTAAAGTTCCGTTTTCTGTTGGTGACTGTATTTATGCTGTTTTAATTCTTTCGATTATAAGTTGGTTTTGGAATATCAGAAAATCCTGGAAAGCAAACTGGAAAGATCATCTTCTAAAAATCTTAGGCAAAATTTCTGTTTTTTACTTTCTATTCCACGTGCTTTGGGCTTTCAATTATTATCGTGAACCGCTTTTCGAGAAGATGGAAATCAAAAAAGAATATTCTGATGCGGAGCTTTTAGCTTTTACAAAAAGATTGATTACAAAAACGAATGAAATTCAGGTTCAAATTACAAAAAACGACAGTTCAAAAGTAGTTTTTCCATATTCTCAAAAAGAATCATTTCAGATGATTTTAAATGGTTATGATAATTTAGCTAAAGAACATTCTTATTTTAAATATGAAACTTTAAGTGTAAAAAAGTCTTTATTCAGTGTTCCTCTTACTTACATGGGATTTGGTGGTTATTTGAATCCGTTTACAAATGAGGCTCAAGTAAATGATTTACTGCCAATGTACAACTTTCCAATAACAACTTCACACGAAATGGCACATCAAATTGGTTTTGCCAGTGAAAATGAATGTAATTTTATTGGTGTTTTGGCTTCGGTTAAAAATGATAATCTGTATTATAAATATTCAGGATATAGCTTCGCTTTGCGTTATTGTCTTGGAATCTGGCAATTTAAGAACGAGAAAATTTTTAACGAATTGAAGAAAACAGTTCATGTCGGAATCTTAAAAAACTATCAGGAAAGTCAGGATTTCTGGAAAAAGTACGACACTTTTATCGATAAAGGCTTTCATTTTTTATGGGATAATTTCTTAAAGACAAATAATCAAAAAGACGGAATGGAAAGTTACAGTAAGTTTATTGACTTGATGATAAACTATTATAAAACGAGAAAATTTTGATCCAACTGTAACAAAAATGATTTCATAACTACTAATACTTATATGAGCGAAAATCTAGAACAGTCATTTGTTGCGCAATTGCAGGCAAATCAGAATATAATCCACAAAATTTGTAGATTATATACTGCTGGCGAAGACGCTCATAAAGACCTGTTTCAGGAAATTACCATTCAGCTCTGGAAAGCTTATCCAAAATTTAGAGGCGACAGTAAATTTTCGACCTGGACCTATCGTGTTGCTTTAAATACTGCAATTACATTATACCGAAAAACCAAACGAACCATATCGACTATAGAATATGAAAGTCATCAGCATTTCGTAAAAGATGTTGATTACAATTATGAAGAGGAAGAACAGATTAAATTGATGTATAAAGCAGTTTATCAGCTAAACGACATCGAAAAAGCATTAGTTTTTATGTATTTAGAAGACAAAGATTATCAAGAAATAGCTGAAACCTTAGGGATCAGCGAAGTGAATGCGCGCGTGAAAATGAACAGAATTAAGGGGAAACTTAAAAAAATACTAAATCCTTAAAAATTATTATGAAAGAACTGGATTTATTAAAAAAAGACTGGAAAAAGAACTCGGATTCTTTTGAACAAATTTCTGAAAAAGAAATCTACAAAATGATTCACAAAAAGTCATCTTCAATTGTGAAGTGGATTTTGATTATCAGTATTTTGGAAGTATGCTTTTGGACTTTCTCAAACTTATTCATCAATACCGATGATTTATTACAAAAAATGAATCATCCAGAGATTGTCCTAGCCATGGAAATACTTACCTATTTTAACTACGTAGTTGTTCTGGTTTTTATCGTTATTTTTTATAAAAACTATAAAACAATCTCAACTACAGTAGCGACTAAATCACTCATGGGTGCGATTTTAAGAACTCGAAAAACAGTTCAGTATTATGTGTGGTATAATCTTGGAATGCTAGTTTTAATAACTATTTTAAGTTACTTTATTGCTTTTGTTTACAATCCAGACATGGCGTTTTTTAGAGAACAACTTGCCGAAAGCGGGAAAACAATGTTTTTTACTGTCGGAATTTTATTTCTGATAATATTAGGGATATTAGGATTATTCTGGTGCATTTACAGATTGCTATACGGAACTTTACTACGCAGATTGTATGCGAATTATAAAGAGTTGAAGAAAATTGATTTCTAAGGCTATAAGACGCTAAGACACTAAGGTTCTAAGGTTTGAAAACTTGATCCCACAGCCTCGGGAGAAACCTGAAACAATCTAAAATCTAAAATTTCTAGTATTCCCACTGTCTTAATCTGTTAAGTTCTTCTTGTGCTTTGATTTCTTCAGCTGGAATAACTTTTAAGAATGATGGATGTTGTTCGATTGCGTATTCTACTTTTTCTACAATTTCTTCGATTGTATCATTTTCATAATCAATATCAAGAGGTTCTTTGATGATGAAAGACTGCAGAATTCCTTTTTTCTTCATCCGAAGACCTTTTTTATCAAATGATCGGCGGAAACCATCAATAACAATAGGAATTACAATTGGTTTATGCTGTTTTATAATATGTGCAGTTCCTTTACGAACAGGCTTAAAAGACTTTGTAGTTCCTTGCGGAAAAGTAATTACCCAGCCGTCTTCAAGTGCAATTCTGATATTTTCAGTATCGTTTGGATTCACATCTCTCTTCTCAGTAACATCTACACCTTTTGAGCGCCAGGTTCTTTCAACCGTAATTGCTCCAACATAAGCAAGAATTCTTGGCAACAAACCTGCTTGCATTGTTTCTTTTGCAGCGACATAATAAATATTCATTTTTGGCTGCCATAAATATCCTATGTTCTTAATAGTATCTTGACGTCCGCTTAAACTTGCGTTAAAGACATGAAACATTGCCACAACATCGGCAAAATAAGTTTGATGATTGGAAATAAACAGCACATTTGCATCAGGCAATGTTTTAATAATTTCAGATCCTTCAATCTGTAATTCATTAAATCCTCTGTATCTGCGGTGCGTCATAGCTCCTAAGACACGGATTAACCATTTCTT
The DNA here is from genome assembly GCF_054075145.1 of Flavobacterium xizangense. Classification (NCBI taxonomy): domain Bacteria; kingdom Pseudomonadati; phylum Bacteroidota; class Flavobacteriia; order Flavobacteriales; family Flavobacteriaceae; genus Flavobacterium; species Flavobacterium xizangense. The sequence continues at coordinate 621,934 of NZ_JBSIPG010000002.1, forward strand.
GATGAATAAAATATGTCCAAAAGGATTTCGTTTAAACAATCCCATAGCTGTTTAATATATTTTTTTGTTAGTTCGCAAACATACAAAAATTATTCTTTTAGCAATACTATAAAGCAATTTCGGAAATAAATAGTTATAATAATGAATATCAAATCGTTAATTTTTCATTTTTACAAATTTTCGCCTAAAACACTTTTCAGAACGTCTCTCAGCTCACTTAATATCATCGCTGTCGCGCCCCAAACAACATGATTTTGAATACCAAAAGCAGGAACCAAGGCATTTATTGCATAAGAAGTTGACAATGTGGCTTCAATAATAATTTCATCGTTTAGAAAAACAGACAAAGGCAATTCAATAATATCCGCAACTTCCCGAATATCGGGATAAAATGAAAGCTCTTCTTTTGCAATTCCCATATAAGGATGAACTAAAAAATTACTCGGCGGAATGTACATGGGGGTGAAATGTTTTACAACTTCTATTTTTTCAGGAAGAACACCAATTTCTTCATTGGTTTCCCTGAGAGCGGTATCTTTAAAATCAAAATCTGAAATTTCATACTTGCCACCCGGGAATGCAATTTGTGAAGAATGGACTCCATTGTAAGCATTTCGAACGATCAAAACTAAATGCGTTTCTCCGTTTTTAGGATAAAACAACATCATAACAGCAGCAATTCTTGGATTTTTGGCGCTTAAATCAAGATTTTTAAGCTCTTGCATACGTTCTTCGGGCGCCATTTTTATGTGCGATGTCGTCGCTGGCAGTTCAACAGGAATTAAATTAGGAACATATTGCAAAAAATCTTGAAAATCCATATTCAAAGTTTATTTTTGTACTTTCAAATAAAATATAAATATACTCTAGAAAATGCGGTTCTACAAATTTTCTAAGACAAAGCCATAAATAATGTACAGCAGAGAAGAATCACAACGAATAAAAAGAGAATTTTGGGTAGCTTTTGCAGAAAAGTATCCGAGAAAATGGGTCCTTTATGATACAAAAATCAAAGACTTCTCTTTTAAGTTTTTTGTAGATAATAAAAAAGCACAAGTTTTAATTGATATTGAACACCGAAGCGATGAAAAACGAACTGCCTATTTTGAAAAAATTGAAGCACTAAAAAATATTCTGGAAGAAGAATTTATCAAAGATTTGGTTTTCGAAAAAAATTACACGCTGGAAAGCGGCAAAACCATCAGCCGAATCTGGGTTGAAAAACAAGGAGTTGGCTTCAGCAACCGAAATAATTGGGACACCATTTTTGATTTCTTCAATGAAAATATGCACGCTCTGGAAATGTTTTATTTGGAATATGATGAGTTTATTAAGGATATTGAAAACTAAGGTTCTAGTAAGGTACTAAGTTTCTAAGGTACTAAGTATAGGAAACCCGACAGGTTTTTAAAATCTGTCGGGTTTATTATTTAATTTAAGTTCAAAAAACTTAGTACCTCAGTATGTCAAACCTTAGTACCTTAAAATCTAATTACACACTAAAAATATTATAAACTATAATATGATCGTCATAATTGATATAAAGCTGTTTACGGAAATCTTGTTTTTTTCGGGTAATGATTGAAAGTTTGCATTCTTTCCCGTCATTGTCTTTACACATGAAAGAATATACAATATCAGTGTCATTTTCCTCTCTTTCGATATAATCCAAAATATTGAAAAGCTGAATTTCTTGAGAATAAACTACAATTCTGTGTTTATTAGTATCTAAAACAACACTCAAGTTCACCAAATCCAGGTTAGACCATTCGCCCCACTTTCCTTTTTGATTTTTCTCTAAAACACTAAAACCAGATGTCTTAAAATTATACGACTGACTTTGAGCTTCTTGCAGTCCAAAACCAAAAAACAATAGCAATATAGAGATGCGAATAAAATTCATGAAATATTTCTTACAGGTAATTAAAATTCAAATTTAGACTTTTCTTTGGACGCAGCATCAAATTCGGTTATCATTTGCTGCATAATTTGCTCAACAGGCAAGATTTCATGAATAAGTCCTGCAATTTGTCCAATTTCAAGCTCACCTTCTTCAAGATCTCCTTCAAACATTCCTTTTTTGGCTCTGGCTCTTCCCAAAAGCTGAACCAAATCTTCTTTAGATGGACATTTCTCATATAAGGCCTGAACATCATGATAAAATTTATTTTTTACCAATCGCACAGGAGCTAATTCTTTCAAAGTCAAATGAGTATCACCTTCTTTAATATTAACTATAGTTTCTTTAAAATTATTGTGAGCAGAAGATTCAAATGATGCTGCAAAACGGCTCCCTACCTGAACACCATCGGCACCAAGAATCATCGCTGCTAACATTCCTCTTCCTGTTGCAATTCCCCCAGCTGCGATTAAAGGAATTGATATTTTTTCCTTTACCATAGGAATCAAAGTCAGCGTTGTAGTTTCCTCACGCCCGTTATGTCCACCGGCTTCAAAACCTTCAGCGACAACAGCATCAACACCGGCAGCTTGAGCTTTTAAGGCAAAAGCGCCGCTGCTCACCACATGAACAACTGTAATTCCTTTTTCTTTTAAAAACGAAGTCCATGTTTTAGGATTTCCAGCCGAAGTAAAAACAATTTTTACTCCTTCTTCCACAACTATATTCATGATTTCTTCAATGTTAGGATATAACATCGGGATATTGACTCCAAAAGGTTTATCGGTTGCTTTTTTGCATTTCTGAATATGTTCTCTTAAAACTTCCGGATACATTGATCCAGCGCCAATAAGCCCTAAACCTCCGGAATTACTTACCGCAGAAGCTAATTTATAACCGCTGTTCCAAATCATTCCACCTTGTATTATTGGATATTTTATATTAAAAATCTGCGTAATTTTATTCATGCAATATGCTGTTATTGTTTGATTATCTTTCCTGTTTTATGTAAACCATCGGCATCAAAAGTATAAAAATAAAGACCGCTGTTTAATGTTTCTACAGAAAGAAATGGATTTTGATTTGTAATTTGTTTTTCAATTACTTTTTGGCCCAAAACCGAAAAAATTGCCACTGAAGCGCTGTAATTTTCCTCCGGAAAAGAAAACGAAATTACTGTTTTTGCTGGATTCGGAAATACTGAAAAAGTCGAATTTATGACAAAATCGTTAGTCCCTAAATTAGCGCCAAAATTTGGAATTCCGTAACCGTAATTAAAATTTGGAGCTGTATAACGATCCGATGATTCTAAAATCATTTGTCTGATTTCTTTGTTTGTTTTTGTTGGAAACGCCTGCCAAAGACACGCAACCATTCCTGCCATAACCGGACATGAAAAAGAGGTTCCGTTTGCAGTGCCAATATTTCCAGAAGCATCCGAAACTGCTGTTGCACTTCCTTGCGCCATAATATCTGGTTTTACCCGATTGTCAAAACTTGGTCCAATAGAACTGAAATCAGATTTTACTTTTGCTGAAGTAACTGAACCAATAGCAAGCACAGAAACTGCATCGGCAGGAGCACCAATATGCGGTTCGGGAGTTCTTCCTTCGTTTCCTGCTGAAGCCAATACAATCATTCCTTTGCTGAAGGCGATTTCTGCTCCTCTTGAAATAAAAGTTGTACTACCATTCATATCACTGTATGTATGACTTTCACCAGCTTTATCAAATTCAAAATAACCTAAAGAAGTTGTAATAATATCAACTCCCAGACTGTCTGCTCTTTCTGCAGCTTCAACCCAAAGCGATTCTTCAATCGGATTTTCTGAAGCATCATTTTCAGTTATAAATAAATAGTAGGAAGCATTTGGTGCTGTGCCAACTAAAGAATTCTCTTTATAGCCGCCCATTGTCGAAAGCACTAAAGTTCCATGATCATCGCCGCTATAAAAATTGGTATTTCTGTTAACAAAATCGTATCCGCCTAAAATTCTATTGTTTGTTTGAAGATTCTGAAAAGGCTGAGCTGTATTCACACCAGGAAAACCAGCATCTAAAACTGCAATAATTTTTCCTGATCCGGTGTAATTTTGTTTATGCAGAGCTTGTCCATTAAGCATTTGGACTTGATTTGTAGAATTTCCATACGCATAATCAATAGTTGTTTTAAGCTTATTGTTTGTCTCTACAGTTCTGTTTTCATTAACTTTTTTAGCTGTATTCAGCGTTTTATTTGTAAAAACTACTTTATCAACAAATGATAATGATTTTAGCGCCGAAACATTAGTTTGAGTTCCTCTTACATGAAGCGCATTCAGCCATTTTGATTTAGCCAAAATTGTAATTCCTGTGCTCAATTTTATTTGGGATATATAACTTTTCTCAACAGGAACATCGGTCATATCTAATGCAATATTCTGAGCTGTTCTTCGAGTTAAAGAACGCTGTGTCAGCATATCAGAAGGTTTTTCTAAAAAGGATTGCGAACTCGGTTTATCTTTAAAATAAACCCACGCATCTTCCTGCGAAAAAATAGCAGAAGAAAAAAGCAACAATAAAAAAGCGAAACAGTATTTCATAGCTTACTTTTTAAAAAGGGTAAATCCCTGTAAAAAAGTATAAAGCTAAGAAATTACTCCCGAACCAACTAATTCATTATCTAAATACCATGCAACAAATTGGCCTTCAGTAATGGCAGATTGAGGTTCATCAAAACGAACATACATTCCGTCTTCAAATTGATACAAAATAGCTTTTTGCAAAGGCTGACGATAACGGATTCTTGCCATTACTTCTTTTGTTTCACCTGGTTTTAAAGTCATGTCTTCTCTAACCCAGTGAATTTCAGAATTTCCAACAAATAAAGCTTTTTTGAACAAACCAGGATGATTACTAGATAAACCGGTGTAAATCGTGTTTGTATCAACATCAGTCGCAATCACAAACAGGGGATCTGTAGTTCCTCCAACATTTAATCCTTTTCTTTGTCCTACAGTAAAATAATGAGCTCCTTGATGTTTTCCAACTACTTTACCCATTGTTGGCAGATAATTCAGCTTTCTGGATTCAGTTTTTAATTGTTTTTCTAAGGATAATCCAGAAATATCTTCAACTTCATAAATTGGATCATTTTTATCAATCTGAACAATTTTACCTTCTTTTGGCTGCAATTTCTGTTGCAAAAATTCAGGTAACCGCACTTTTCCGATAAAGCATAAACCTTGAGAATCTTTCTTTTCAGCTGTTACCAATTCCATTTCAGCAGCAATTTCTCGTACTTCTGGTTTGGTCAAAGCACCAATTGGGAATAATGCTTTTGATAATTGTTCCTGTGACAATTGGCACAAAAAATAAGATTGATCCTTATTAATGTCATGTCCTGCAATTAATTGATAAACAGGTTTTCCATCAACTTCGATTTCATTTTTTTGGCAATAATGTCCCGTTGCAACATAATCGGCACCAAGACTTAAGGCAATTTTCATGAAAACATCAAATTTGATTTCGCGGTTACAAAGCACGTCAGGATTTGGAGTTCTTCCTTTTTCGTATTCGTTGAACATATAATCAACGATTTTTTCTTTGTATTCCTCACTCAAATCGACAGTCTGAAACGGTATTCCAAGTTTTTCTGCTACTAATAAAGCATCATTACTATCTTCTAACCAAGGACATTCGTTAGAAATAGTAACCGAATCATCATGCCAGTTTTTCATAAAAAGGCCAATAACTTCGTATCCTTGTTGCTGCAATAAATAAGCGGCAACACTAGAATCTACTCCACCAGAAAGTCCAACAACTACACGTTTCATTCTAAATCGTTTATATTTTTACAAGGGTGCAAAGATAAGCCAAATAATAGAAAATTATAGTCGTTTTGATTAGTTTATATAATCCCGCAGTAGACAAAACCTATCGTTTTTTTTAATTACTTTTAATAATCAATAAAAATGTCATGCAAAAAATTGTTTTCAGCTTAATTTTTCTCCTTTTGACAGCATCTTTGTGTGCTCAGCGATTCCGTGCTTCATTGCCTGATTATGAGGCTTACAAGGCTTTTAAAGGCAAACCGTTGTCTGATAAATTCTCCAATATTGAGTCTGTTAAAATTGTTTACGATTTGAGGCAGAAAAAAATGTACTACTTTAACAGCCAGCTTATTTCACATCATTATCAATTTGCAACTGAGTATCTGGGTTATGACAAAGATATCGATGTATTTAATAATGAAAATTACAGCGATAGTGAAAAAGAGAGAGACTATTTGCTTGGGAATTTAAATCACATTAAAGGAACAGAAAAATGGATCTTTGAGCTTGCAGCTTCAGATCATATGAAAGTGTCTCAAATCGAATGGTTTTATAATCAGGTAAAAAATAGTTCTTTTATTGGCGACAATCTTAAATTTTATTTGAATGATCCTGAGAAAATAGCATTATTCCAAGAAGGAAAATTTAAAATTCCTTGTGTAAAATCAGATTATATTTTTAATGAAATTACCTACCAGCAAGTTGCCGGTGGCTCTGCAATTGGCATCCTCAAACAATACAAAATAAAGGATTTAGAGAAAACAAAACCCAATCCAGATGAAATTATTATCCTTGACGGAACTCCAAATATATTACCAGAAGCGAAAGGTATAATTGTAAACGAACTTCAAACTCCGCTGAGTCATTTAGTACTTTTGGGCAAAAACCGAAAAATCCCCATAATGGCTTATAAAAACATCAACAAAGACAATAATATCAAAAGACTACTTTCTAAAAAAGTAGAATTTAAAACCGAAATTGATACTTTTTATCTGAAAGAAACAACAAAAAAAATCACTCGAAAAAATGCTTCAAAAAAGAAAATACTAACTCTAGACAATTCTGTAACTGAAATAATTGACCTCTCTTCTATTCCCAAAAAAGGAGTAAATTATATTGGTTCCAAAGCACAAAACATGGCCTATTTAATTGCGATCTCCAAAGATATTCCTTTTAAAACTCCTGAAAATGCTCATGCCATCCCTTTTTATTATTATACAAAACATATTCAGAAATCTTCTATTTCTGTTTTAATAACTGAGTTGCTGAACTATCCAAAAAAAGATTCAACTGGCTGGATAAATAAAAAGCTAAAAGAAATTCGGGAAGCTATTAAAACAGAAAAAATTGATCCGGAGTTGATTGCAAAACTAAATGAGACTTTTAAAAATGCCTCTTTCAAAAACTTCAGATTCAGATCATCAACAAATGCCGAAGATTTGGATGATTTTAATGGCGCCGGATTGTATGATTCTAAAACGGGAATTTTAGGCGACAGTATAAAAAGTTTCGAAAAAGCAATCAAACAAGTTTGGGCGAGTGTATGGAACGAAGCATCTTATAATGAAAGAGAACTTTTTGGAATCGATCAGTACCAAATTGCGATGGGAGTTTTAGTCCATCGTTCTTTTCCTGAAGAAATTGCCAATGGAGTCGTAATTACAAAAAATATATTTAGAAGGAACTTTCCAGGATTTACGGTCAATGTTCAAAAGGGCGAAAATTCAGTAGTAAAACCCGAAAAAGGAGAAATTTGTGAACAATTTACGGCCTATCATATCAACGAAGGAAACGATGATGAAGATTTTGAAATTGATTACACCTCTAATTCAAATTTAAACAATAACGAGCCATTACTAACACGAAAAGAAATGAACCTGCTTTATACTGTGAGTAAAACAATCGAATCTAAAATGTACCGTTATTGGCGCAAAAATCAATTTCATCCTGTAGATATCGAGTTTAAAATTGTGGGCAAAAACAGGGATTTATACATCAAACAAGTCCGCCCTTTTAACGATTAATCAATAAAAGACCTGAAGATCAATTTCATTAGAAACGCCGTTTACGAGAACTATTTTGAATTCAAAATCGGTTATATTGATTTTTTTTTCGACAACTTTTCGAATGTTTTTATGATCTAAAGAAAAACCGTTTTCCAGCGGAATTTTCACATCGATTGTGTTCAAATATTTTGAAGCTTTTTTGTTGACAATAATTGATGCAGCAACATAAAATCCAATAATAATGATTTGAAAAAATAGCAAAATTTCTATTTTTTCAAAAGGATACATGATATCTAAAATAGAAAGCGTAATTGTTGCAAAAAGAAAGATGATTGCATTTACGGTAAAAGATTGTGTTCTAAATCGTAAAATGGAAAAAATGGCAAACAAACCAAACCCAATCCCAACTCCAATTTCAATTTTGGTAAACAAATAACAAAGTGAAAAGGTACAAAGTCCCACAATTACCATCAATGGATTTATGGTTTCATTGTCTTTTCTGTTGGAGAAAAAATACAAAACCAAAATTGAAAAAAACAACAAAAAAAATCTGCCTATTAGTTCGTTTAAATCCATTTTTTTTTAAAAGTGTTAGTCAACCAAATTTAAAAAAAGTTTGCCACGAATTCATGAATTAATTTTAGAATAAAAAATTCGCGAATTTGTGGCAAAAAAAATCTTTTATAAAGTAGATATATTATTCCATTTTAGGCTTAGAGTCAGCTTGATAATTGCTTTTTGGGTCGCTCATATTTACTTCTTTCGTTAATTTTCCTTTTAAGTAAAACTGCCATCTCCCGACTTTTTTTCCATTCAGAAATTTTCCTTTAGAAGCCATTACACCATCTGAATCATAAAAAATCGCCTCACCATTATAAACATTATTTTTGTAAGTCGACTGCTCTAACAAAATTGCATTTTGTCCATACTTTTTATAAATTCCTTCTTTTGAACCATTTTTATAAATCATTTCTTCGGCGATTTTACCGTCAGGATAATATACAGAACGCGTTCCTTCAAGCTTTCCGTTTTTGTAATTTTCAAGTGTCATAACCACTTTTGAAGCCTTATGATAATATTTCCATTCTCCTTCTCTGGCTTTTCCTATCTCTTTTCCTTCACTCACTTTATTTTTATTCTGATCGTAAAAAATCGTGTAAGAACTACCGTCATTTGCTGTAAAATCGCGCGTTGCAATTACGTCCCCTTTTTTTGTATCATCAAAAAACTTAAAAATCCCTGTTTCTTTTCCGTGATTGAAAGTTCCCTCGTAACGAGGACGTTTCGAAAGTTCATAAGTTCCTTTCCAAACTCCGTCTTTTTTACCATCAGAATCGACTTTATTAACGTCCTGTGCAAAAGCTGCAGTACTTATTAAAAATAAAATCCAAAATTTTTTCATAATTCGTTTTTCTTTATAACAACAAAAATTCAGTTTTAGTATCGCAAAAGTATGACCAATTTTACTTTTATCCTGATTTTTAAAGTCTTAAATATTGCTTTAATTTTTGTTTAATTTTTCTAAAACAAAATAAAAACCAACAAACGTTAAAAAAGCAACAAAACAAATACAACAAACTAACATACAACACATTACCCCATTAAACAAAAAGATTAAATATATATTAATTTTAATAATTGTTTAATTTTTACTAAAAAAAGCTAAACAAAAATATTTAACTTAGCAGTACAAACGAAAAAAACAATATTATGAAAACAATTAAATTTAAATTAATTGCTCTTATAGCGTTAATTACTTTCGTCACTGTTTCCTGCAACAATGATGACGATTCAAGTCAAAATCCCCAAACAATTGTATCAATTGCGCAAGCAAATCCAAATTTAAGTTCTCTGGTAACTGCTTTACGAAAAGCAGACTTAGCCACAACCTTGAAATCTTCAGGCACGTTTACAGTATTTGCTCCCACAAATGCCGCTTTTAGTGCTTTTCTAACTGCAAATGGTTATGCTGATCTGAATGCCGTGCCAGTACCCGTACTTAAAGAATTATTATTAAATCATGTTTTAAATACCAAGGTAAAATCAAGCGAAATCACAACAGGTTATGTCAAAACATTAGCTAAAGGAACTGCATCAACTACAAACACTATAAGTATGTATCTTGAAAAAAATTCTGGCGTTGATATTAACGGAGGAAAAACAAATGGTGGAGCAACGGTGACAATTGCTGATATCCCTGCTTCTAATGGTATTATTCATGTTGTAGATGGCGTAATAGGCCTGCCAACTATTGTAAATCATGCAATAGCAAATAAAAATTTTACTACACTTGTTGCTGCCTTAACCTACAATCCATCATCTGGGTTTGCAGGAGTTTTATCTGGCACAGCTAGTTCGCCATTTACCGTTTTTGCTCCAACAAATACTGCTTTTTCAAGCTTTTTGACTGAAACCGGATATTCTGGGCTTGCTGCCATTCCAGCTAACGTCTTAGAAACAACTTTAAAATATCATGTGGTTACCGGTGCAAATGTGCTTTCTACTGCGTTAACAAACGGACAGGTAGTAAATACTTTTGCAGGACAAAATTTTACAATTGGTTTGACTGGCGGAGCAAAAATTACAGATGCAAATGGAAGGGTAAGCACTATTACCGCAACAGATGTACAATGTTCAAATGGCGTTATTCATGTCATTGACAAGGTTTTATTACCTAAATTTTAAACATAAAAAAACCGTCTCATTAAAAAACGAGACGGTTTTTTTTCAATTTTAAATATTATTTCTTTTTATTCGCTTTTGCTGCTTCCTGCTGTTCCATAACTTCCTGAAGACGTTGTTGAAATTTGCTAGGCTTTTTAGGTTCTTTTTGTTTGTTTTCCTGAATCTGAGCGTGAATTTTATCACTATCCACAATATAATTCTTGATTACAAACATAATCCCAATTGTAATTAAGTTTGAAATAAAGTTATACAAACTTAAACCTGCACCGTAATTATTGAAGAAAAGCAACATCATTAATGGCGAAACATAAATCATGATTTTCATCATCTTAGCCATATCCGGCATTCCTTCTTGCTGAGGCGCAGCCATTTGCTGATCTCCAGAAGTCATTTTCATATAGAAGAAAATTGCAACCGCTGCCAAGATTGGGAATAAACTAATATGATCTCCATAAACTGGTATTGTAAATGGTAATTTTACAACCGCATCAAATGATGATAAATCGTCTGCCCAAAGGAAACCTTTTTGTCTTAACTCAAAAGCAGCTGGGAAAAACTGGAACGATGCATACATAAAAGGAAGCTGAATCAATGCCGGAATACATCCTGCCATTGGGTTTACTCCTGCTTTGTTGTACAGTTTCATTGTTTCCTGCTGTTTTTTCATTGGGTCTTTTTTGTATTTTTCTCCCAACTCTGTAATATCAGGTCTTAAAACTTTCATTTTAGCCTGAGACAAGAATGATTTATAGGTAATTGGCGACATAGCCAATTTAATAATAATGGTAAAGATGATAATCGCAATACCTAATGACAACCCGATTGTTGAACTTAAGAATCCGAATAATGGAATAAAAATCCATTTGTTGATCCATCCAAAAATTCCCCATCCCAATGGAATAATTTTTTCGAAATTTTTGTCGTAAGCTTTTAAAGTTTTATAATCTGCCGGACCAAAATACAAACTCATTTTATAGTCAACTTCTCCATTTGAGAATGCTAAAGGCAAATTAGCTCTGAATTGTTTTGTAAAAACAGTATCAATTTTTTCGTCTTTAACTAAGTTATCTGATTGCAATTTTGAAGTTTCAAAAGGCTTTTCAGTTGCTAAAATTGTCGTGAAGAAATGCTGTTTAAAAGCAACAAAACTTACTTTTTCAGGAGTTTCCTCTTTTCCTTCCCCATTACCATTTACATTACTGTATTTTGATTCCTCGTATTTGTAATCAATCTGAGAGAAACGTCCTTCATATGAAATACTTTTCTCGTTTCTGTATGTTTTTAAATCCCATTGTAAATCCAATGGTTTAGAAGAATTTAAAACTTTATTCAATCCTTGAGAACGAACGTCAAAACCAACTAAATAATCATTTGGTTTTAAAACATATTTGTACTCTAAAAATTCATTAGCCCCTGCTTTCAAACGCATAGTCAAAACTTGGTCTGCACCAATTTTTTCTAATGTTGGTTCAAAATACAAATCTTTAGAATTCAAAGTTCTGTTGTCAGCAGTCTGTAACTGAATATTTAAGTTTGAATTATTATCTTTAATTAGCTCAACTAACTGTTTGGAACCTTTTTTAAATTTTTCGAATTCTTTTAAAGTTGCTTCAACAATGTAACCACCTTTATTAGCAATTTTAAGTTTAATCTTTTCGTTTTCGATAGTTGTAAAAGATTCTTTAGCAGAAGGAAGCGTTGCAGAATAAGCAAAACCACCTAAAGTTTTTTGCAATTGCGCTAATTGAACGGTATCACCAGGTGTCGCAGCCGTTACTGGTGCAACAACAGTTTTAGCTTTATCAGCTTTTGCCTGAGCTTCCTGTTTAGCAACTAATTCTTTCTTGGCTTTTTCAGCAGCAATTTCCTTCTCAGAAGGTTGATTTTGGTACATAATCCAAATCAAAATTCCAAATATCAATACAAAACCAATGATTGAATTAAGGTCTAATTTTTTTTCTTCCATTATTAATTAAAAAAGTTATTCGTTTGAGGCTATTAGTATTCGTTTAATTTAAAAGTTACAGTCCCTTAGAATATAATTATTATTTTTTATGCGCATTTACAGCAGCTGCCACAAAGTTTACAAAAATAGGGTGCGGATTTGCAACTGTACTTTTATATTCCGGATGGTATTGTACACCAATGAAGAACGGGTGATTTTCAAGCTCTACAATTTCTACTAAACCTGTATCAGGATTAACTCCAGAAGCTTTTAAACCAGCCTTTTGTAATTCATCAGCATATTTATTGTTATACTCATAACGATGGCGATGACGCTCAGAAATTGTTTTCTGTCCGTAAATTTTATGTGCCAAAGTGTTTGGTTTAATATCACATTTCCAAGCACCAAGACGCATTGTTCCTCCTTTATCAGTAATTGTTTTTTGTTCTTCCATTAAATTCACAACCGGATGAGGCGTTTTATCGTTCATCTCAGTAGAATTCGCTTCTGCGTAACCTAAAATATTTCTGGAATATTCAATAACAGACATCTGCATTCCTAAACAAATTCCGAAGAAAGGAATATTGTTTTCACGAACATAACGAACTGCTTCGATTTTTCCTTCAATACCTCTTTCTCCAAAACCTGGAGCAACTAAAACTCCGTCAAGAGTTCCTAATTTTTCTTCAACATTATCCGCATTTATATGCTCTGAATGGATAGAAATTACATTTACTTTAGTTTCATTTGCAGCACCCGCATGAATGAACGCTTCTAAAATAGATTTGTAACAATCCTGCATTTCTACGTATTTTCCAACTAAACCAATGTTAACGGTATGTTTTGGACTTTTTAATCTACGTAAGAAAGTATTCCAGTTTTTAAGATCCGGAGATGCTTTTTTAGGCAAATCTAATTTCTTTAAAGCTACAACATCTAATCCCTCTTCAAGCATTAAATTTGGAACTTCATATATTGTTGAAGCATCAATTGACTGAATAACCGCTTCCTTTTTAACATTACAAAATAAAGCTAGTTTTTGACGTAATTCCTGAGATAATTCATGCTCAGTTCTACAAACCAAAATATCAGCTTTGATTCCACTTTCCATTAACGTTTTAACAGAGTGCTGTGTTGGTTTTGTTTTCAACTCACCAGCAGCGGCCAAATAAGGAACTAATGTTAAATGAATAACAATTCCGTTATTTTCACCTAATTCCCAAACTAACTGACGAACAGATTCAATATAAGGTAATGATTCAATATCCCCAACAGTACCACCGATTTCAGTAATTACAATATCATAGTCGCCAGATTTACCTAGCAATTGCATTCTGTCTTTGATTTCGTTAGTAATGTGAGGAACAACCTGAACTGTTTTTCCTAAAAATTCTCCTCTTCTTTCCTTCTCAATAACCGAAAGATAAACTCTTCCTGTAGTAACGTTATTTGCCTGAGAAGTAGGAACATTCAAGAAACGCTCGTAGTGACCTAAATCTAAGTCTGTTTCAGCTCCATCATCTGTTACATAACATTCTCCGTGTTCATATGGGTTTAGTGTCCCCGGGTCAACGTTAATGTAAGGATCAAATTTCTGAATAGTTGTACGGTATCCTCTTCCTTGTAACAATTTTGCCAAAGATGCCGCAATAATACCTTTTCCTAATGAAGAGGTCACACCTCCTGTAACAAAAATATATTTTGTTTGATTCATTCTGTTGTTGTTTGTAAGTAGTTGTGTAAAAAACTTGGCAAAAGTACAAATTTAATTAGACAATTTATCAAATAGAGAATGAGATAATTTTGTAAATTTTTAAACAAATCGATTAGTTGTTTCTGTAATCGATAATTTTAAGTTTTAATTGGGAATATTTTTAAAGAATGTCCTTATTTCTGGATTAAAATATTTAGAAAGGGCTTTAAAATAAAGAAGTATATTGATGAATTTTTACTATGAGGTAGTTTTTTTTAAAGCAAAAAAAAATATTATAATTTAAAAAACACTGACTTGTACACATTTATGAATTCAGGCTTGAATTCTGTGGTATCACTTTGTTTTTGGAAATTATAATATTTTTGTATTTCAAACTTATAAAAAAAAATTAAAACCGCCAAAGATTTTTCCTACTATTTCATCGGTTTGGGATATTGCTTCTTAATATTTCGTATTAATTCTTCTAATCCGTTTAGTTTTAATTCATAAATAAGTTGCAATTGCTGCCCCAATTCTCCATTTGGAAAACCTTTATTATGATACCAAACCACATAATATTCGGGTAAATCAATTAAAAAACGGCCTTCGTATTTCCCGAAAGGCATTTTGGTATGAGCTAGTTTTATGAGAAGTTTTTTGTCTTGTTCCATTTTTTTAAAGAAAAAAGAAGCAAGAAGAAAGAATATAGACTCATTCTCTCCTCTTGCTTCTATTGAATACAAAACTATTATATTTTTTATTCTTTTGCCACAGATTAAAAAATAGTTTTCAGTCTCAGTCCCAGTTTACAGTTTGAAGCTGTGACTGAATACTATGACTGAATACTGTGACTGAATACTGTGACTGAATACTAAAACCTTAGAATCTTAATCTCAGAACCTTAGCATCTTAATAATGCCATCTCACAAAAGCTTCCATCGCGGCATAAGTCGCTAAACCTAATTGCTGATATAAAGCTGCTGTTTCGCTGTTTCTGTCTTCGGCTCTTTGCCAAAATTCTCTGGCATCAGTTCCTTGAAAAACAACTCCGTCTTTTTGAGATTGGTGTTTGAAAATTCCGTGACGTTTTGCTAAAACCTGATCCGGGCTCATTGGAACCGCCATTTCGACTTCGTCGATTCCCCATTCCTGCCAAGCTCCTCGGTACAACCATAACCAGCAATCGTCCATAAATGATTTAGGTTTTAGAACTTTTACAGCTTCAAAAATAGCGTCCAAACAAACTTTATGCGTTCCGTGCGGATCTGCTAAATCTCCAGCCGCATAAATTTGATGCGGTTTGATTTTTTCAATTAAATCTACCGTTAACTGAATATCTTCTGGCCCGATTGGTTTTTTCTCAATTGTTCCCGTTTCATAGAAAGGCAATTCCATAAAATGAATCTGGTCATCTGGCAAACCAACAAAATGACTGGTTGCTCTGGCCTCTCCTTTTCTGATCAATCCTTTGATGTAACGGACTTCTGGAATATCAATTTCGCTGTTCTTTTTATTTTCTAGAAAGGTGTGTGCTTTTTGGTAAATGTTGTCAGCCTCTGCGCTTTTGATTCCGAATTTCTCGTTGTAATCAATTACGAATCTTGCAAAACGTAACGCTTCATCATCCGCGACAGCGATATTTCCTGAAGTTTGGTACGCCACATGCACTTCATGTCCTTGTTCCTGCAAACGCATGAAAGTTCCACCCATACTGATAATATCATCATCCGGATGCGGACTGAAAATCAATACACGTTTTTTAGCCGGTTCAGCTCTTTCAGGACGATTTGTATCGTCTGCATTTGGTTTTCCGCCTGGCCAGCCCGTAATTGTATTTTGAAGTTTGTTGAAAATTTTAATATTAGTGTCGTATGCCGGACCAGAATCTGCTAATAAATCGCTCATTCCGTTTTCGATATAATCAGCGTCGGTAAGCTTTAAAATTGGTTTTTTAAGATCTAAAGCTAGACCTAAAACTGCTTTACGCGTTAATTTATCAGTCCATTCAATTTTTTCAACCAACCAAGGCTTATTAATTCTTGTTAGTTTTGAAGAAGCTTCTTTATCTAAAATAAAAACAGCATTATCATGTTCCTGCAAAAACGAAGCTGGAACTCGGTTTGTAACTTCATCTTCAACAGATCTTTTTACAATGTTCGCTTTTCCTTCACCCCAAGCTAGTAAAATTACTCTTTTGGCTTCCATGATTTTTTTAACTCCAAGTGTGATTGCTGTTCTTGGCGTATTATTTAATCCGAAGAAATCTTTGCTTGCGGCAACTCTTGTAATATGATCTAAAGCCACCAAACGAGTTTTAGAGTTTTGAAGCGAACCAGATTCGTTAAAACCAATATGTCCGTTTCCTCCAATTCCAAGAATCTGCAAATCTATTCCGCCTAAAGCTTCAATTTTAGCTTCATACTCATGACAATAATCTGCGATTTGTTCTTTTGTTAAAAGTCCATCTGGAACATGAGCGTTTTCAGGTAAAATATCGACATGATCAAACAGCAATTCTTTCATAAAACGAACATAACTGTTGATAGAGTTTGGTTCCATCGGATAATATTCATCCAAATTAAAACTGATTACGTTTTTAAAACTCAAACCTTCTTCTTTATGCAAGCGAACTAATTCAGCATAAAGTCCTTTTGGAGAAGAACCGGTTGCCAAACCTAAAATACAAGGTTGATTTTCTTTTTGTTTTGACTGAATTAAAGCTGCAATTTCCTGAGCAACTGCTTTTGAAGCTTCTGAAGAATTTTCAAAAACAACCGTGTTGATGTTTTCGAATCGTTTTTCGAATCCCGTTGCCTTGTCGATTTTACTTTTTAACATGATATAGTTTTTTTTTAATTTCTCTAATTTATTTTACCATTTTCGGTATTTATGTCCTTGTAAAGCATAAAAAAGAATCATTACATAAGATGGTAAAAGCATTAAATACGCAAGCTGATTGCCGCTTCTTGAAGTCGCTTCTGTCCCGGCTGCAATATTTGATGCATTTATAGTTTCGGTAATCAAACCATAAAACAAAGGGAAGATTGCACCGCCAATAATTCCCATAATTAAAATGGCACTTCCTATTTTAGTGTATCCACCTAAGTCTTCTAACGCCATTGGCCAAATAGCCGGCCAACAAAGTGCATTTGCCAAACCTAATAAAGCTACCAACAAAATTACAATTGGCAAATTTGGAATTCCAGGCAACTGGATCATTAATTTAGGCGAAATCACAACAATTGCCACAACCAAAATGATTCCTAAAACTCCAGAACCCTTTAAAGCTGTTACTTGCGAAAGGTATTTGGGAATCAATGTTATCCCTAAAATATAACCCAGAACCATTGCCGACATTGTGAAAGAAGTTAGTTTTAAGTAAAAATTCCCTTCGTCTCCATAAACGCCTAATTGTTTTCCAAAACCTCCAATTGAATCACCAGCCAAAACTTCGGCTGCCAAATACAGCATTAAAGTGATAACTCCTAAAACCAATTGCGGACGTCTAAACGCATTTTTAATTTGTTTGAAAATGCTCAGATTTGAAATATTTCCCTCTTCATCTAAATCAATTTCCGGAAGCGGTGACAGCTTCACAAACAAGGCTAACACCATAATAATCAATCCCATATAAAGATAAGGCCTTTGTAATTGTAATGCAAGCGAATTTAAAGCATCTGATTTTGAAACCGCATCCAGCATTTCGATTTTATCTGCTGTAAACTCTTTCATATTAGACAAAACCAAAGCTGTCAATATAATGGGCGCCACAAATCCGGCTAATTTATTAGCAATTCCTAAAACGCTTATTCTTGCCGCTGCACTTTCCCTTGGACCAATTACAACAACATAAGGATTTGAAGCCGTTTGTAAAATTGCTAAACCAGTTCCCATAACAAAAAGCGCTATTAAAAACAGTAAAAAAGTACGGCTTTCGGCTGCTGGATAAAACAAAAATGCTCCTAAAGCAATAATCAATAATCCGAGCGAAATGCCATTTTTGTAGCCTACTTTTTCAATAACCCACGATGATGGCACTGCCATAACAAAATATGCTATATAAAAAGCAAAAGTTACAAAGTAAGCCTGAGATGGAGATAACTCACATGCTAGTTCAAAGAATGGAATTAATGGTCCGTTTAGCCAGGTTACAAATCCGAGAATAAAAAATAATGCAGTCAAAATAACCATAGGAATTATTGAATTCCTTTTTTTTACCTGGATAACATTTTCAATGTTCGACATAATACTTTTGGGTTGATTGTTAATAGATTTTTTTTGCTTTCAATCTACAGTAGAATCAACACTTCTAAACTATTTTGCGTTTTTTACGCAGAAAATTGCGTTTTTTTTGCAATACAAAAGTAATGTAATAAGTTGTACTAATCCCTAAAATAGATATGAAATTTTTGTTAATATTTTTAAGATTCCCAGTCAAGAACTGGGTAATGTTTTTTAAGATATTCTTTGACGTCGGCAATGTCTTCTTTTGCGGTTAAATCAGGAACATGCTCAGAAAATGGAATTCCGATTGTGGTGTTCGGATTTGCTTTTACAGTATTCAAAAGAACTGTAGGTAATTCTTTTTCATCTCTTTCAGGATTTACAGGACAATTTTTAAGATGTGTATATAATGTCTTTCCAGTAAATTTAAAAGCATTCATACTTACTCTTATTTTTCTTTCTACATCTTTATAATGTTCCAAATCTGAAGCTTCTGGTTTTTCTAAAATATCCAATAACTGATTATTTTCATCCAATTTTGCAATGGCGAAACGTGAAATTCTTTCCAAAGGAAATTCTAAAGCATCACGATCATAACTGATAAAAGCATTTGGACTTTCTGTTTTTCTTAGAGCCAACAAAGCTTCGGCAGAATACAAATTATCGCTATTACAAACAGAATATTCCAATTCGTTCAGCTCCGGAAATTGCTCAACAGCCTGAAAAAGTGCATCGGCAGTACCAAAAGGCTTAATTCTTCCTTCTGGAATATATTGAACCGCAAATGAAATATTTAGTCCATGAAAATCATTATCAGTATCATGACTTCCATAAAATTCTTTAAACAATTCGCCCTGTTCTCCTATAATGATGTAAATATTTTGATAACCTGCTTTTTTAGCGTTCAATAAAAGATAATCCAGCAAAGGCCTTCCGCTCGACCCAACGCCAATCAAACCTTTACTTCTTTCATTTGCTTGAGCGATTTCTTCTGCAGATAAATTATCTGTAACGGCTTCTTTTTTCATACGTGACGATGCTCCGCCCGCAAGGATAACTAAATTGTTGTGCATATTTCTTTCTCTAAATTTCAATATTTTCAATAATTCTTACGCCTGGATCAACGGTTACGCTATATGCTTCTTGTGCGCCAGCATTCAAAATTGCCTCAATAACTGAAGCTTCATTTTTAGGATCAGCAATTACAACAATGCTTCCTCCGCCCCCAGAACCTACAATTTTTGCTCCGAATGCACCCGCACGAAGAGCAGCATTTATCATAGCATCAATTCGTGGCACGGTAATTTTCAATAAATCGCGCAAAACTTCATGATGCTGATTCATCCAAAAACCAATTTTTTTAAGATCTAAAACGGGCTTTTCAAATTCTTTTAATGCTTCTTTAGTGTAATGGTAATTTTTCAATGCCGCTTCAAAAAACGGAATCAAACGATCTGGAAGGCAATTTTTATAACGGCCAATATCTTCAATTTCAGAAGCATTCAAATCAAAATCAGGGTAATTTTGTTTTACGAGATCAATAGCCATTAAAGCATTTCCTTTTAACTCTCCAATTAATCCGATAGTCTCTTTTGGAACTCCCGAAACTCCTGTAATTAAGCCTTTTAATTCTGTACCAATAGAACGGTAAGAAAAAGGATCTTTTGTATTAATAAAAACAATATTCCCTACTCCAATACTAAAATGGTCCATCATTCCGCCCGGTTCTCCATGCTCTAAAACTTCAGAAGCATATCCTATTTTGGCAATAAATTCCGGAGTGACTTCTTCATCAACTCCGAAGGCTTCGATTAAAAACCGAATCCATGCCATTAATAAAGCCGATGAACTTGATGTACCAGAATTTATTGGAATATCTCCCGTAATTGTAATGGTATAGCCACTTGTAGGAATACAGCCATGCCTTCGCAAAACACGCAATGATGAAGCGAAATAATCTCGTGGCTCCAGTTTTTCAAACGAAGCATTAATATCAATGACTCTAATTTCATTTATATCAATCATATTAATAATAAATGTATTTGTGCTATTTTGCTCTGCGGTCAGCTTTATATTTCGATCTATCGCGCAAGCTATAACAGGCAATCCTAAATAGTCCTGATGATCTCCAAAGAGACAAGTACGGCCCGGGGCGAGTGAAGTAATTTTTTTCATGTAAACAACTTACATTAGAATATTATAAATCAGTAATTTACAATATTTATTGGTTATAAATTTATTTGATATTTCCGGTTTTGATTCTACGAAACTATATATTAAATTTTGATAAAACAAGAAAAAAACAAAAAATGTGCTCGAACACACAAAATTTATGTTCTCGAGCACATAATTTAAATCAATCAATTTTTTTTCCAATAATTAAATCAAAGTTTTTATATTTGCTTATATGGATAAAAAGTACACAATTAAGGATATTGCACAAATGGCTGGAGTTTCTAAAGGAACTGTAGATCGCGTTTTGCATAATAGAGGAAAAGTTTCTCCTGCTGCGCTTGAGAAAATCAATGAAGTTTTGAATGTTATTGACTACGAACCAAACTTAATTGCACGCAATCTAAAGAGCACAAAAATTTATCGCGTTTGTGTTTTACTTCCTGATCCGGCATTTGACCCTTATTGGCTTCCTTGTGTTAACGGAATTCAGGATGCCATTACAGAATTTAAAGCATACAGCGTTATTATTGAAACGCATTATTTCAATCCAGAAAGTACTAAATCATTTTTAAAGGTTAACGAAACCATTATTTCGCAATCTCCCGATGCTGTTTTACTAACTCCCCTATTTCACAAAGAAACCGTCGAAATTATCAAACAGTACGATGAATTGGGAATCATGGTAAATACTTTTAACAACCAGGTTGAATCTTCATCTGTTAAAAGTTTTGTTGGACAGGATTTGCACAAAAGCGGACGCGTTGCGGCGAGTTTAATGAATTTAATTTTAAGCCAAGGCCAAATTGCGATTATCCACATTGACGAAAGTCTTAAAAACGCAGTTCATATGCAGGAAAAGGAAAAAGGATTCAGAAATTATTTTGACGAAAAAGAACTTTCGGACTTTTCTTTAACCACCCTGAAACTCAAATATTCCAATATTGAAACCAAGTTTACTGCATTTCTGGAAGAAAACCCAGATTTAAGCGGGATTTTTATTACCACTTCAAAAGCATATCAAATTGCCTCTGTTTTATCATTGGCAACAACCAAAAAAATTGCACTTATTGGTTACGATTTAATCGAAAAGAATGTGAATTTCTTAAATCAGGGCAAAGTTCATTTTTTAATTCATCAAAATCAAAAAAGACAAGCTTATTTGGGAGTGAGCACTTTGGTGGAACATTTTTTATTCCGAAAAGAGTTTCCGGATACTATTTTGCTTCCAATTGATATTATCAATTCTGAAAATGCATCTTTCTATTTTTAAGAT
The DNA here is from genome assembly GCF_054075145.1 of Flavobacterium xizangense. Classification (NCBI taxonomy): domain Bacteria; kingdom Pseudomonadati; phylum Bacteroidota; class Flavobacteriia; order Flavobacteriales; family Flavobacteriaceae; genus Flavobacterium; species Flavobacterium xizangense. Next base: position 643,646 of record NZ_JBSIPG010000002.1, read on the forward strand.
GCTATCCCGATAGTTATCGGGACTAAGATACTAAGCTCCTAAGGTTTTTACTTATGGAAAATCCCCTGAACCTTTCTTCTTTGTCCCTTTGTTTCTTTATCACTTTATCTAAACTATTTCATCAAAATTAACTTGCCAAAAGATGAAGCAATATGAAAATTTGGTGTTTCCGTATTCGGATTTACCCATGAAATCCATGTTGGTTCGTAGTTTTGATTTTCATCTTTAGAAAATTTTGCCCTAAAAATACCCGCTTCAATTATATTGTTTTGAATCAAATTCAATCTATTTAATGATTCAATGCTAATTCTTCCTTCAACAGCAAAAGAAACTTCATCTTTTGAAGCTATTATGCTTAAATCTTCTTTTGGCCATTTCCAGCTGAAATCAAAATCTTTGTTCGGCTTTGCTTCAAAATCCATTAATCTTGCCGAAGTATCTATTTCAAGACAATAATAAGGATTCAGAGAATCATTTGCTCTAAAAAAAAGCTCAACACGATCTGAATTTCCAATACTGTCAATACTATTGTCTTTTTTATCAATGTAAATATCAGTATCAAAAACCCTAAAATTAAAATAAAGGTTTTCAGGATTCCAAAGCGCACGAAACTCAATTTTTGAAACCAAACCATTATTCCACGGCGATGAAAAATCTGTCAGACAATTTGCCTTTTTCCAAATTGACTGATCCAAAATTTCCATTTCATTTTTCACATTTTCTGTGATTAAAACTACTTGATATTCTTTCATGATTTTGATTTAAAATTTCTGTTGATTTTCGATTTTTTAAAAAACCCGAAAACATCCTTAAACTCCGTTTTTACAGTCATTCATTTTTAAAGAAACTAAATCTGCTTTAAAGATGAATAAAAACCTTTGCTTTTCTAAAATAAACTGAAAAATCCCCTTTAAAAATACATCAGAAAACCCTGCTTAATTTATATGTTTTTGGATTAGCCGTTGCGAAATTCACAACTATTTTTGAAAACACCATTTATTATTTAAAAAAGCACGCTTTTTAAATGTCCGCTAATTTCTAATTTTTTTTAAAAATATCACATCATTTTAGCGTAAAAAAAATGTATCGCACAATTTTATGTGCTCGAGAACATAAATTTTGTGTGTTCGAGCACATTTTTTGTGTTTTTTCTTGTTTTATAAAAATATAATCTATAGTTTCGTCAGAGATTAATCTTAAAACTGAGTTAAATCAGTAAAATTTTTGGTGATTTTGAAGCCTAAAAAATGATCAAAAATGAAGTGAATTAGCTGTATTTCGACTGAAAAATTAAACTGATTTTTTTTAGAAGAAAACAATACAGCAGAAGTCACATAAAAAAACAAAAATGAATTTGAGAATCAAAAAAGAAGTCTAAAACCTACAAACAACAAAAAACAAATTAATCATTAACCAAAACCAATTTTCGTATGAAATTATTAACCCAAAAAAAGCCAAGAGATTTTCGGATTAACAATTTATCCCGTAAAGAAATTAAACTAACAGTTCTTTCACTATTAGCTTTGACATTTCAAGCTTCGGCAGCTACATCAATAAGCACTTCAAACAAAAATTATACTTCATTATTTTTTGAAAAAACGGTAAAAGGTACAGTAACAGATCAAAACGGGCTGCCTCTTCCTGGTGCAAATGTTGTCGTAAAAGGTTCCACAAAAGGAGTTCAGACAGATGTTGACGGAAGTTTCTCGATTACTGTAGCAGACAACGTTACTAAACTTGTTGTAACTTACATTGGTATGGAAGATCAGGAAGTATCAGTTGGAACTTCTCCTCTAAAAATTGTCATGAAAGAAGCAGGACAAAAATTAGACGAGGTTGTTATTGGATACGGAAAATCAAAGAAAAAAGATCTTACAGGTTCTGTTGCGTCAATAAGCAAAGATAACTTAAACTTAGGCGGAACCGTTTCAAATGTTGGGCAGGCTCTACAAGGTCGTGCTTCTGGAGTTCAGGTACAGCAAAACAGCTACGCGCCTGGAACTAATCCTTCTGTTGTAATTAGAGGAGGAAATTCTATTAATACTTCGAATGCGCCTTTGTATGTAGTTGACGGGTTTATTACAAGTACTGGTGCATCTATCAGCCCAAATGATATCGAAAATATTCAGATTCTAAAAGACGCCGCTTCTACAGCAATTTATGGTGCACGAGGTGGAAATGGGGTTATTTTGATTACTACCAAAAAAGGAAAATCAGGAAAAATGCAGGTTGAGGCTGAAATTTCTGATGGTTTTCAAAATATCATCAAAGAACCATCTTTAATTACGGGACAACAATATGCTGATATTCAAAATGCAATTGCATTAGAAAATGGAAGACCGCCGGTTTTTCCTGCAAGTTTTCCTATTGCAAACACAAACTGGTTTGAAGCTGCAACGCGTCCGGGTGAGGTATTAAACAGAACACTTACTTTTAGCGGAAGCGATAAAACGTCTAAATTTTTCCTTTCTGGAAACTATTTAAAACAAACCGGAGCTATTGAAAATACAGATTTTGAAAGATATACTGTAAGAATGGGCGGCGAAAAAAGATTTAATGACAAATTAAACATGGGAACAAATGTTTATGGCGCTGTGAGTGAAGGAAATAACAGTGATTTTGGAGACAATATCTTATCTCCGATGTTCTCTATCCAGACTGCACCTCCAACAATTCCTATTTACAATGCTGATGGTTCTTACTACAAATACCAAGGAAAAGATAATGCTTTAGCGCTTTTACTAGAACCTACTGACCATACCATCAACAGAATGGTGAACGGAAATATGTTTTTAGATTATGAAATCATTAAAGGTTTAACATATCATTTTGGCGCTGGTGCTGAATGGCAAGAAGTTATTCAGGGAAAATATACACCAAGTACTTTAGTGGCAGGAGCTGCATTAAAAGGATCTGGATCCGAGGAAAACAGAACGTATTTCAGATGGAGTACGGAACAATATTTGACTTACAAGTTTAATATTGCAGAGCAACATGCATTTACTGCAATGATTGGAACTTCAAACCAAAAAGATACTTACGAAAGAGTAAAAGCATCTGGAACTGGTTTCTCAAGTGACTTGCTTACTTATTACAATCTTCAGGGAGCTGCAGTTTATTTAAAACCAGAAACTGAAAAAACAGAAACAAAACTTACTTCTTATTTTGGAAGGTTAAATTATGCATTCAATGACAAATATCTTTTCACTTTTACAATAAGAAAAGATGGTTCTTCTCGTTTTGGTCCAAACAATAAATTTGGTATTTTCCCATCTGGAGCTGTCGCTTGGAAATTGTCTAATGAATCATTCATTCAAAATCTGAACACTTTTTCTGATCTTAAATTAAGAGCAAGTTACGGTATTACAGGAAGTGACGGGATTGGTGACTACTCATACATGAGCAGACTGCAATCATGGGGCGTAACAATCGCACCTGATCAATTTGTTGCGGGTACTGAACCAGCCAACTTAGCAAACCCGAATTTAAAATGGGAACAAACAGCTCAAACGAACTTAGGTTTGGATATGGGATTCTTTAATGACAATGTTACAGTTACAATTGATGCCTACAAAAAAAGAACTTCTGATGCTCTTTTGAATGTTCCTGTTGGAGGATGGTGGGGATTCGGTACTCAAAGAGTTAACTCTGGAGTTATTGATAACAGCGGAATTGAGTTAGGAATCAGCACAGTAAATTTTAAAACAGATAAATTCACTTGGAGTTCATCTTTAAACTTAGCTTACAACAAACAAGAAATTGTATCTCTTGCTGATAACGTAAAAATCATCAGTACAAATACTTCAAATCCAAGTGGAACTGTTTCTGGACAAGAATTTACAAGATTAGAACCAGGAAAAGAAATGGGTGTTTTATACGGATATAAATATGCCGGAGTTATTAAAACCGGAGAAACTTATGCGCCACAACCGCTTTCTAAACCAGGAGATCCAAAGTATGTAGATGTTGACGGAGACGGTACCATTACGGCTGCAGACAGAACTTATTTAGGAAATTCTATTCCGCATTATATTGCTGGTTTCAATAATGATTTCAGATATGGAAATTTTGATATGAATATCTTTTTCCAAGGAGCTTTTGATTATTCAGTATATAATATGACTGCAATGGTAGGCGAATCATCTACAAGCACAGATGCATTGAACCGTTGGGTTGCCGGAACAAATGAAAACACTGATATTCCGAGAGATGGTTACTATAAAAGCAAATATGGAAGTTATGTGAATTCTAAATTTGTTGAAGAAGCGTCTTACCTGCGTCTAAAAAATGTTTCTATTGGCTATTCGATTCCTGAAAGCGCATTAAAAACAGTAAAATTTATTGACAGCATCAGATTATATGCTATCGGACAAAATTTATTGACAATCACAAATTATTCTGGAAATGACCCAGAGGTTAATGGGCACTCAGGAAACAATTTAGGCGGTGGAATCGATTTTAACTCGTTCCCAGCTTCAAGAACTTTTATACTTGGTATTAAAGTAGCAATTCACTAGTCTAAAAAGCTTTTTTTAAGTAACATTAAATTTATGAAAATGAAAAAATATACAATATTATTCCTTTTACTCGCTGCAGGAGTGCAATTTTCATGCAACGAAGATTTGGATCCAACAGTATATAGCAATTTGACTAATACGAATGGGTATCAAACCAAGTCAGATGCTATTGCGTCAATCAATTCCATTTACGGAAGACTGAAAGGTCCTGCTGTAGGCGACAACTTTTCATACTGGGCAACAAGACACTTCGCCTTGACTGATATTGCTACAGATTTAGGACATTGTCAATATGGAGGCGATCCAGGACAATTATCATTAGGAACCTGGAGTTCAACAAACGGATTACTGGCTGAAGACTGGAACGCCATGTACAAATTGATTGCCAATGCAAACAATGCAATTTTCAACATTACACCAATGTCTGGAATTACAGCTGCAGAAAAAGCACAGTTTATAGCTGAAGCTAAATTTTTGAGAGCTTCTGCCTATATGGATTTAACTGATTCTTGGGGACCGGTAATTTTAATCACTGAGGCCAACTTAGGAAGTCCAGGTTATCTGGATCAGACACCTCCATCATCTGTCGAAGAAATTGATGCTTTCCTTGTTAAAGAATTAACAGAAGCAGCTAATGTATTGCCTGTAAACTACAAAAATAATGACATTTACGGCACAAACGACGTTGGTCGTGCAACAAAAGGAGCCGCACTTACTTTACTAGCAAAACTTTACATGCGCAGTCACGACTGGCAAAAAGTCGTTACATTGACACAACAAGTAATGGCTTTAAACGAATATAGTTTATATCCTTCTTACTTAGGTTTATTCAAAGAAAGTAATAAATGGTGCAGTGAAAACATCTTTTCTTCTTTAAGTGATGCTAACACAAACGGAACAGAATTGTTAAATCATTTTGGACCAATTGATCACCCAGTAGTTGAAAACAGATGGCAGTATTATACTGTAAACTGGGATTTCTACAACACTTTTGGCGACGAAGATGATAGAAAAAAATGTTTCTTCCCGGAATTTATGGGAACTGACGGTCTTCTTCACAAACAAGCGCCATCATTGGGAGCTCAGCCACCAGCTGGTGAATTTTACATGCCAGACGTATCAACAAGAAAATATGCTGATGATGAAACAACAACCTATTATGATGGACATAGTGTAAATATTTTACGTTATGCTGATGTTTTATTGAGCAGAGCTGAGGCTTTAAATGAAATTAACGGCCCGACCGCTGAAGCTATTAACCTGATTAACCAAGTAAAAGGAAGATCACACGCTAAATTATTGGTTTTAGCAGGTTTGACGAAAGAAACGTTGAGAGATGCAATATTACAAGAAAGAGGTTGGGAACTTTTCTATGAAGGAAAACGTCGCGCCGATTTGATCAGAATGAACAAATATGATGTTCTTGTAAATGCGTATCACCTTAGAGTTGGAGAAGCTGCACAGATCAAAATGCCTCAGAATAAGTATTACACTTATCCGCAAAGTCAGGTGAATCTTAACCCTAAATTAAGCAACGCTGACAGACAATAAATAAAAATCTAAATCAAGAATAGACAGTTAAAATTGTCTGTCTATTCTTGATTTTTTAAACAAAAAAAGTACTTTTCTGTTTCACAAAGAAAACCTTTAAGATGATCAAAAAAATAGTATTAAAATGGAGTTTTATTTTGGTTTTGCTTGTTTTTGCAGGCTGTTCCAAAAATCAGGGCAATGGTATTACAAATATCAATATTGGGACTCATAGCAACAACGAACTGAAAATTCAGATCGATGTTACTACGAAGGACAATGTTCAGGTATATGCAGAATATTGGTCGGATAAAGACGGAATCAAGAATAAAACAACTTCTCCTATTTCAAAAGCTGGTCTCGAGCATTCTTTGGTTCTTTGCAATATCAGTCCGGAAACGAATTATAATTATCAATTGGTTACGATTCAGAATGGTGAAAAAAAACCAAGTAAAATTTACACTTTCAAATCAAGAAAACTTCCAGAATGGCTTCAAAAACAATTCAAAGCCAATTGTCCAAAACCAGAATTATTACCTCAAAATTTCAAAAAAGGTTTTATGCTTTTGGCAAAAAGAGAAACACCAGGAACTGCTTATATTGTTGATTATAAAGGAAACCTAAGATGGTACCATACAGTCGAAGGAACCGGATTTAAAGTAGCACATTTTACAAAAGACCAAACCATTCTTTCTATTTTAGGAACAAATGACGAACCAACAAGTTACGGAAGTGAGATCTTGGAAATTAATCTTCAAGGCGATACCTTAACCCATATCAAAAAAGGTCAGGGCGATTTTAAACAAACTATTCATCATGAAATTTTAAAAAAATCGGCTAACGAACTTGTGACGATAACCGTTGACCAAAAAATAATCGATTTGACTTCTATTGGAGGCAAAAAACAAGATACTATTAACAGTGACGGAATCTTGATTATGGATAAAAAAGGAAAACAACTTTGGAAATGGAGTGTTTTCGATGATTTAGATCCTTTTAAAGATAATGATTTACTGAAAAACAAAAAAGACTGGACACACGCCAACAGTCTTAATTATGATACAGATGGAAATTTTCTGATTTCTTTCTACAATAACGGTCAAATCTGGAAAGTAGATTCTAAAACCGGAAAAGTCATCTGGAAATTAGGAAAAGATGGCACAATGAAAATGGCTCCAGATACTAATTTCTCTCAGGCGCATGCCGCGCATATTGATCAGGAAGGAAGTTTATTGTTTTTTGATAATGGAGTTGACAAAAAACAATCTTCGGTTTTTGCTTTAAAAGTAAATGAAAAAGACAATTCAGTAAATCTGGATTTCCAAATAAAACTACCAAAAGATATTTATAACGACAGAATGGGGAGCGCTTATATGATCAATAAAGATCTCTTTTTAGTTTGTTGTTCAAAAAGACATATTACGGTTTTAACCAATAAAAAAGGTGTTTTGCTTTGGGCTTTAGAATCTGAAATTCCGCCTTATCGTACACAATTTATCGAAGAAGAAAAGATGACACCTTTTCTTCAAAATTAAAAAAATAGCGAACATGAAAAAAACAATTCTTATCGGACTTTTTTCAGCATTATCAATGACTGTTTTCAATTCCTGTAACAAATCAAATTCTCAAACTTTAGCTTCACAAACAACTGAAGAAGGTCAAGAAGATGAAGGTTATATCACAATTGATACATCGAAAATTCCAGATGATCAATTTGGAGAGTCAGTTCGTTACGGAAGAGAATTGATGATGAAAACTGCTTATTATATTGGTCCAAATGGAAAAAACGGAAAATATTTAGGCAATAAAATGAACTGCACAAACTGCCATCAGGATGCAGGAACAAAACCTCATGCGTTCAATTTAATGTCTTCGCATGATAATTATCCGCAATATCGCGGGCGTGAAAATAAAGTACTTACACTTGCTGAACGTGTAAATAACTGTATCATGCGTCCTCATTCTGGAAAACCGCTTCCGTTGGATAGTAAAGAAATGGTGGCATTTTTATCTTATTTTAAATGGATCAGCAAATTTGTTCCAAAAGATGGTAATTTTAAAGGAGCTAAAAATTTAGAAATCGAATTTCCAGATGTTGCGGCGAGTCCAGAAAGAGGAAAAGCATTATTTGTAGAGAATTGTGCACGTTGCCATGGAAATAACGGTGAAGGAGTTTACAATGCAGATAAATCGGGTTACACTTATCCTCCACTTTGGGGCGAATACGGTTATCAGCCAGGTTCAAGCATGCACCGTGTAATCAAACAAGCACAGTGGCTGAAAAGCAATATGCCTTATGATAAAGTACAACTTGGAAAACCATATTTAACTGATAAAGAAGCACTAGACATTGCAGCTTATGTAAATGACGATTCTCAACATACAAGACCAAACCCAAAAACATTTGATTATCCAAATAAAATGGGCAAACCAATTGATTATTCACACAGTCCTTTTCAAGATAATTTTACTGAAGAACAACACAAATACGGGCCTTACAAACCAATAATTGCGTATTGGAAAAAAAATGGTTGGAAAGCCGTTTATTAATATCAAAATCTTACTACACTATTATAATCTGAACAAAAACAAAATGAAACTAAACCTAAACAAACAACTCATAAATAAAATATTGATTGCGTGCTTTTTCGTATTCAGTATTTCATTGACTGCACAAATAAAATATTCAGATGGAAATGACAGCTGGGATCCTAATCAATTAGGAAATCACCGCGCTGTAGTTGCCTTTTCAGGTTCCGGAAATGTTGCTAAAACAACTATCGAATGGCGAAGAAGAGACACAAATCCCGAACTTAAAAAGATCATCGTTCAGGATGCATCCGGAAAAGAAATTCAGAACATAAAAACAGAAAATATCAATAGAGAAAACGGAACTATTTTCTTTGAACCAATTTCCGGAAAAGGAACATATTACGTTTATTACATGCCTTATGTTGATGAAGGAACTGCAAATTATCCGAAAGGAATTTATCAGAAACCTGAAAACAAAGCTGATGCGCAATGGCTTTCTAATATAAAAGCAAACTTAAAAGACAATACGTCAGTAACTGAAATTCAGAGTGTAAATGCTTTCAATAGTTTTTATCCGATGGAAGTAATTGCCACAGCATCTGAGACTTCAGCTCTTGTGGCTAAAAACAACGAAAATTCTTTTTTGGTTTTTCCAGAAGATAGAGAACATTCTATCAAATTAAAATCGGATTTGCCACAAAGATGGATTCAGAAAGGCGTTCAAAACAGTTTTTCTGATACAGCAATGAAAGGCGAATATTTAGCTTTTCAATTAGGTGTTTATGCACTCGAAGATTTGAAAAATGTAAAAGTTACTTTTTCGAATTTAGTTAGTCCAACAGGAACAATTGATGCAAAAAATATTAGTTGTATCAACACTGACGGAACTAAATATGATGGTAATCCTTTTACCAACACTGTTTCAGTTTCAAAAGGAAAAATTCAAGCAATGTGGTGTGGTGTTGATGTTCCTCAAACAACAGCAGCTGGAACTTACAACGGAAAAGCAACTGTAATAGCTGACGGAAAATCAAAAGAAATTAGCCTTCAAATAACGGTTTCTAACGAAGTAACAAAAAACGGAGGAATAGACAGTCCAGAAAAAATGACGCGTTTAAAATGGTTAAATTCAACGTTAGCTCAGGAAAATACGGTTATTGCTCCTTATACTCCTTTAGAAGTAAAAAATGCTGAAATTTCTTTATTAGGAAGAAAACTAATTGTAGCGCCAAACGGATTTCCAGCGCAAATTCAAACTTTCTTTACTCCAGAAATGACTTCTGTAACAGCAAAAGCAAATGACATTTTAAGTTCACCAATCGATTTTCATTTTGTTGATGCTTCTGGAAAAGAGGCGCAATGGAAAAATAACGGTTTGAAATTCACTAAAAAAGAAGCTGGAACAGTTTCTTGGGAAAGCACTTCTACTTCAAAATCAGTTCAAATGGATGTAAACGCTTCTGTTGAATTTGATGGTTTCGTACATTATACAGTTAAAGTTACAGCGCTTGAAGATGTTTCTTTCAATGATATTAATTTCCAAATGCCGATACAGCCAACATCTGCAAAATACATGATGGGATTAGGTCAAAAAGGTGGTGATCGTCCTGCAATTTTCGAGTGGAAATGGGATGTTGCTCATAAAAATCAAGACGGCGCTTGGATAGGTGCTGTGAATTCTGGATTGCAGTTTTCTCTTAGAGATGAAAAATATAGCCGCCCTTTAAATACTAATTTCTATTTGCAAAAACCTTTATTGCTTCCAACTTCTTGGGGTAACGAAAATAAGGGCGGCATTACAATTACGCCTAATCAAAAATCAGTTTTAGTAAATGCGTACAGCGGCGCAAGAACAATGAAAAAAGGCGATGTTTTGTATTACAATTTCAACTTATTGATTACACCTTTCCATACAATCAATACCGATTTTCAATGGGATACAAAGTTTTATCACAAATACAGTCCGATCGATTCTATTGCTAAAACTGGCGCAACAGTAATCAATATTCACCACGCAAATGCAATCAATCCGTATATCAATTATCCTTTTATCGAATTTAAAAAGATGAAAACATATATCGATGAAGCTCATGAAAAAGGATTAAAAGTAAAAATCTATAATACGGTTAGAGAAGTTTCAAACAAAGCTTATGAAACTTTTGCATTAAGAAGTTTAGGTCATGAAATCTACTCTCCAGGAAAAGGAGGCGGATTCTCTTGGTTGCAAGAACACGTTGGCGACGATTATATCGCAGCTTGGTTTGTACCTGAAATTAAAGATGCAGCAATCGTAAATAGTGGTATGAACCGTTGGCACAATTATTATGTGGAAGGAATGAATTGGTTAACTCAAAATGTTGGTATTGACGGAATTTATTTAGATGACGTTGCTTTTGACAGAATCACAATGAAACGTATCAAAAGAGTTTTGACTAAAGATGGTCATCCTGGAATTATTGATTTACACAGTGCGAACCAATACAACAAAAGTGACGGATTTAATAACAGTGCCAACTTATACATGGAGCACTTCCCTTACATCAATAAATTATGGTTTGGAGAATATTTTGATTACGAAAAAAATCAGCCTGACTTTTTCTTGACAGAAGTAAGTGGAATTCCTTTCGGATTAATGGGCGAAATGCTTCAAGATGGTGGAAATCCGTGGAGAGGAATGGTTTACGGAATGACAAACAGATTACCTTGGAGCGATGGTGCCGACCCAAGAAACATTTGGAAATTATGGGATTCTTTCGAAATTAAAGGTTCTGAAATGATAGGATATTGGAGCGAAAATTGTCCTGTAAAAACAAACAACGACAAAGTTATGGCAACAGTTTACAAAAAGAACGGAACAGCTTTAATTTCAATTGCAAGCTGGGCAGATGCCGATGTAAATGTGAAACTAAATATCGACTGGAAAAAACTAGGAATCAATTCTGCAAAAGCAACAATTACAGCTCCGGAAGTTACAAATTTCCAATCTGCAAAAACGTTCACAGCAAAAGACGAAATACCAGTTTCTAAAGGAAAAGGTTGGTTGTTGATTGTGAAGTAATTAACAATAACAAACAATATCCCTTTCAGTTTGTCATTCCGAGGAACGAGGAATGACAAAAATGAGGGAAAAACAACCTAACTATTCTACAAAATAACCACAAAAAACCAAGCTCTCCATCATGAAATTTAAACCACTATTATCAATTATACTTTTTGGAAGCCTCTGTGTCACAGCACAAAACAAACCGACCGTAAAAGAATACAAAAAAGTATTTACCACATACCCATTCTCAGATCCTGATCCGATTCCGAAACCGGATACCAAGTTTTATCCGTATTTCCGTTTTGACGGTTTTACCGATAAATCTGTTCAGAAAGAATGGAAAGTAATCGAAATTGAAAACGATTATATCAAATTGATGATCTTGCCAGAAATTGGCGGAAAAGTTTGGTCGGCTATAGAAAAATCTACAGGAAAAGATATTGTTTACAATAATCATGTTGTGAAATTCAGAGACATTGCCATGCGCGGACCTTGGACAAGTGGAGGTGTTGAAGGCAATTACGGAATTATCGGCCATACGCCAAACTGCGCAACTCCTGTCGATTATAAAATCATAAACCGAGAAGACGGAAGTATTAGCTGCGTGATTGGAGTTTTAGATTTACTGACAAGAACTTCTTGGAAATTGGACATCAATCTGCCAAAAGACAAAGCGTATTTTACGACAAATTCGTTTTGGTCTAACACAACCGAATTCGAACAGCCTTATTATACTTGGATGAATACGGGTATAAAAGCAGCCGAAAATCTGCAATTTATTTATCCAGGACAAACTTATATTGGTCATAACGGGGAATACAATTCATGGCCGATTGACAAAGAAAACGGCAAAGATTTGTCATTCTACAAAAACAACAATTTCGGCGGTTACAAATCCTACCATGTCTTCGGAAAATACGATGATTTCTTTGGAGGATATTATCATGACGAAGATTTCGGAATGGGAAGATATGGCAATCATGACGATAAACCGGGCAAAAAAATATGGATTTGGGGATTGTCCCAACAAGGAATGATTTGGGAAAAATTATTAACCGATACCGACGGACAATATGTAGAAGTGCAAAGCGGAAGATTGTTTAATCAGGCAAGCGAAGGCAGTAATCTTACACCTTTCAAACAACGTTCATTTGCTCCATATCAAACCGATACTTGGACTGAATATTGGTTTCCTGTAAAACATACAAAAGGTTTTGTAAAAGCCAACAATTATGGTTCAGTTAATATCAAAAACGAAAACGGCTGGCTGAAAATCTATTTTTCTCCGGTTCAAAAACTAAATGAAAAAATTGAAGTTTTTGAAAATGACAAAAAAGTATATTCTAAAGATATTGCTCTGAATACAATGCAAACTTTTAAAGATTCTATTCAGGTAAAAGTTGATTCTAATAAATTAAAATTTGTTTTAGGCGGCAATAAACTGGTTTGGAATTCTGCTCCAGAAGATGGAAATATTAATCGTCATGTAGAAATACCTAAAGATTTTGATCATAATTCAGTTTACGGATTGTATTTGCAGGGGAAAAATTACATCAGTTTTAAAGATTATGTACTTGCCGAAGAAAAATTAAATGCCTGTTTAAAATTAGATGCTAACTACGCTCCTGCTCTTTCTGCATTGGCTTCTTTACAAATCAGAAAATTAGATTACAAAGCAGCTGTAAATTCGGCAAGTAAAGCTTTATCGATTGACACTTATGATCCTGCAGCAAATTATTTTTATGCTTTGGCGAATTTTCATTTAGGAAATAATATCGATGCAAAAGATGGTTTTGATATTGCTGCTGCAAGTGTTGAATTTAGAAGCCCAGCTTACACTGCTTTAAGCAAAATTTATTTGGCAGAAAACGATCTGTCAAAAGCGGTTGAATATGCTGAAAAAAGCTTGATATTCAATCAATACAATATAGAAGGCTTACAGGTTTTAGCGGTTTTATATCGTCTTAAAAATAATTCTGATAAAGCAAATTTGGTTTTAAAAACCATCACAAAACTAGATCCGCTGAATCATTTTGCTGATTTTGAAAAATACCTTTTGAACAATTCAAACGATTCAAAAAATGCTTTTACTGCTGCCATTCAAAACGAAATGCCAGAACAGACTTTTCTTGAATTAGGAATCTGGTATAATAATATCAGTCGAAAAGAAGAAGCTTTAAAAGTGTTTTCTATTGCAGAACCAAGCGCTGAAATTATCTATTGGAAAGCCTTTTTAGAAAACAAACCTGCTGATATAAGCAAAATCAAACCAGGAACTAGTTTCCCTTTTAGAAATGAAACTGCTGAAATTTTGAAATCATTAATTAAAACAAATGATCAATACCAATTAAAATATCATTTAGGTTTAATTGAATGGAATCGTAACAGCATCTCAGAAGCTAAAAGATTGTTTTCAGAATGCGGTTCAAAACCAAATGATCCTGCTTTTTATGGCGCAAAAGCTTCTTTATTCAAAGATGATGCTTCAATAGTGTTGACAAGTCTTCAGCAAGCTATAAAATTGGATCCGCAAGGCTGGAGATACCATAAAATGTTGGCAGAATATTATATCGCTCAAAAACAATTTGATAAAGCGCTTACAACGGCTGAATCTTTCTATAAAAAACATCAAGACAATTATTTGATTGGAATGCTTTACGCTAAAACTTTATTGCTAAACAAAAAATACCGTGAAGCCGATTCGTTCTTGACCAAATTGCAAATCCTTCCGTTTGAAGGTGCGACAGCAGGAAGACAATTGTATCATGAAGCTAAGTTGATGCAAGCTTTAGCAGAAATCAAAAACAAGCAGTACAAAAAAGCGTTACAATTTATTGCCGATGCCAAACTGTTTCCAGAGAATTTAGGCGTAGGAAAACCGTATGACGAAAACATAGATGAAAGACTAGAAAACTGGCTAGATTATCAATGCTACAGCAGTCTTGGAAACAAAGAAATGGCTTCAAAATCATTAGATAAAATAGTCGCTTTCCATCCTGTAGTGGATAATACGGTTATGAATTTCCTTCCTGCAAACAACCTTGTTTCGGCTTGGGCTATCGAAAAAACATCTTCTTCACAAGAGGCCGAAAAATGGATTAAAAATCAGGCAGCTTTATATCCGACAAATAAAATAGTGCAGTGGAGTTTATTGGCTTACACCAAAAAACCATCGAATATTTTGAGTGAAGATGAAAAAGACGGTGAAGTCAGAATTATCGAAAAACTTTAAAAAATGTATTAAAAGTACAATACAATTAGCTGTATTTTTAAATCATAAAACAATCATTTAAAATCAAAAAAATGAATAACCTTTTCTTAAAATGTACTCTTTTTGGTCTTGCCTTATTTGGGGGTCAAAATACAGAAGCACAAAACGCAGACAAGAGCAAAGATGAATTGTCTGTTTACCGAGTTACCCCTCAAAAAGTTCATGATGTAATTCACACTAAACTTGACGTATCCTTTGATTATGGCAAAAGATACCTGTATGGAAAAGAGTGGCTGACTTTAAAACCACATTTCTATGAAACCGATTCACTTACACTTGACGCAAAAGGAATGGATTTTAAAGAAATTGCAATTATTGAAGGAAACAAAAAAACACATTTAAAGTATACGTATGACAATGAGCAGCTTTTTATCACTTTAAACAGAAAATACAAAAGCACTGAAAAGTTCACTATTTACATTAGTTACACCGCAAAACCAGATGAATTAAAGGTAAAAGGAAGTGCGGCAATTACAGATGCAAAAGGATTATATTTTATAAATCCTGATGGAAAAGATGATAAACCAATCCAGATCTGGACACAAGGAGAAACAGAAGCTTCATCGGCCTGGTTTCCTACAATAGACAAACCAAATCAGAAAACAACTTCTGAAATTGCGATGACAGTTGACGCAAAATATGTAACCTTATCTAACGGTAAACTAGCGTCACAAAAAGTCAATTCAAACGGAACCCGAACGGATACCTGGAAAATGGAATTACCACATTCTCCTTATTTGTTTATGATGGCTGTTGGTGATTTTAAAATAGCCAAAGACACTTACAATGGTAAAGAAGTAAGCTATTATCTGGAACCAAAATATGCCCCATACGCAAAACAAATATTTGGTAAAACTCCGGATATGATGAACTTTTACAGCAAAATGTTAGGTGTTGAATATCCGTGGGCAAAATATGCGCAAATCGTTGCCAGAGATTATGTTTCTGGTGCAATGGAAAACACATCTGCCACTTTGCATGGCGAGTATGTACAAAAAACACCCAGAGAATTACTGGATGACAATCAGGAAAGTACGATAGCTCATGAGCTTTTTCACCAATGGTTTGGCGATTATGTAACGGCTGAGTCGTGGTCAAACTTAACCATGAATGAATCGTTTGCCACTTTTGGAGAAGTTTTATGGCACGGACACGATGCCGGACAAGATGCCGAAGACAGGTCACGTTATGAAAAATTGCAGAATTATTTACGCTCTCAAAAAAATGGTGACAGTCCTATTTTAGCACGTTTTCATTACAAAAATGCAGAAGATATGTTTGATAATATCAGCTATTCTAAAGGTTCGATTATTTTGTATGCTATGAAAAACCAAATGGGTGACGAAGCCTTTTTTAAAGGATTAAATCATTATTTAACTACAAATGCTTATAAATCTGGCGAGCCACATCAATTGCGTTTATCGATGGAAGAAGTGACCGGAAAAGATTGGCTACCTTATTTTGATCAATGGTATTATAATGCTGGAAGTCCGATTCTGGATGTGACTTACAGGTATGCTAACGGAAAAATCATCATTACAATAAGTCAATCTCAGGATAGTGCGGTGCAAACCTTTACGTTACCTCTGAAAGTTGATTTTTACGTAAACGGAACCAAAATAAGAAAGGATATTTTAATCAATGAAAGACAACAAAGCTTCAGTTTTGATCTTCCTTCAAAACCAGAATTTATAGATTTAGATCCAGATAAAATCTTAGTGGGCGAAGTTAAGGTAGATAGAAAAACTGCTGCTGATTATCTTTTTCAATATAAAAATGCGCCATCATATTACAACCGAATTGAAGCTATAAAATTTGCTACAAAAGACAGAAGTCAGGAATCTCAACTTATTTTACTGGAAGGTTTAAAGGATCAACAGGAAGATTTAAGAGTATTGAGCATCAAAGCAATTGATTTAAATGAAAAGCAAACCAAAGATCAGGTTTTAAAAACGCTTCTTGACATTGCTAAAAATGATAAAAAGACAATCGCCAGAGCAAATGCTATTGTAAAATTAGCTTCTACAGGTGATGCTTCTTATAAAAATTTAATGGAAGAAAGCATTAAAGAACAATCATATAACGTAATTGCTGCAGGAGTTAGTGGATTAACAAAATATTCTCCAACAGAAGCAGATAAAGCATTAACAGGATTAGATAACGATACTAAAAAACATGTAACGCCTTTAATCAAAAGATTTAATAGTCAAAAATAATTAGCAAGGTCCATTTGAATTGTTTTGTTTTTGAAAACCTCTCTAATCTGGTTCATTAGAGAGGTTATTTTTAAATAAAAAAACCAAAATCACAGCAAATGAAAAATTTATTTTACCTGTTTTTTGCTTTTCTTTTAGTCTCTTTTTCGAATGAAAAAAAAGAGGCCGAAACAACGGTTTCTATTCCGCTTGCGGGAAATGCATTCAGTTCTGAGCATATTGACGGAAGCAATACAATTACGGACAATGGTATTGAAAACTGGACAAATACAAAGGAATTTTTTACTGTTTATTTTAAAATTTCAAAACCAGGAACTTTTCAGATTTCTGTTGAAGAATCGGTAGAAGTTTTTGGAAAATCGGAAGTTGAATTTTCAATAAATAATGAAGTAAAAAAATCAACTTTCAATACTTCAAAAAAAGCGGTTTCCATTGGAACCTGGACCATAAAAAAAGAAGGTTATGTTGCCCTAAAAATAAAAGGAATCAGTAAAAGCGGTACTCAATTTCCTTCCATAGACCGTTTAACAATTTCAAGTTCAAATTACGATGGAAAAATTTCTTATGTGCCAAATAATGAAGGAAACTTTTATCATTGGGGACGTCGCGGGCCTTCAGTTCATTTAAATTATCAAGTTCCCGAAAATATAAATGCCGAATGGTATTACAACGAAATTACAGTTCCTAAAAATGAAGATAAAATTGGCTCTTATTTTATGGCAAATGGTTTTGGTGAAGGCTATTTCGGAATTCAGGTAAATTCGGCAACAGAAAGACGAATTTTATTCTCTGTTTGGAGTCCTTATACGACAGATGATCCTAAAAGCATTCCTGAAAATCAGAAAATAAAAATGCTCAAAAAAGGAGAAAATGTGCACACTGGCGAATTTGGAAGCGAAGGCTCTGGTGGTCAAAGTTATCTGAAATATATGTGGAAAGCTGGTACAACCTATAAATTCTTATTGCAAGGAAATCCTCAAAACGACAATTCTACAAATTATACCGCTTATTTTTATGCACCAGAATTAAAAAAATGGCTGTTGATTGCGAGTTTCAATCGTCCTCAAACACATACTTATTTAAAAAGATTTCATTCCTTTTTAGAAAATTTCGTTCCTGAACAAGGTGATTTATCCCGTAGCGTTTTATTCAATAATCAATGGGTTTGTGATGAGAAAGGAATTTGGGTTGAAATTAATTCGGTTCGTTTTACAACAGACAATACCGGCGCAAAAGGGTATAGAATGGACTTTGCCGGCGGACTGGAAAAGGATTCTTTTTACTTAAAAGATGGTGGTTTCTTTGACGATTTTACAACACCAAAAACAATATTCACAAGACCATTAAAAAATAAAAAACCGGAAATAAATTTCAATACTTTGCCACAAATGATGAAGTATTGATCAACAAAAAACAAATTAATTTACTCATGAAAACTACATTTTTTAAATCGGTAATAGTTCTTTTTCTTTTGTTCGGATGTACAATTGTTTCTGCACAAATGATCAAGACCAAAGCACCTGCACGTGCAAAAGGTCAACAAGATGTACTCAGAATGGCGGCAGAGCCAATTCCAACTGTTCGTATTGCTTTCATCGGACTTGGAATGCGCGGTCCTGGAGCTGTTGAACGCATGACACATATTCCTGGTGTTGAAATTGTTGCACTTTGCGATATGACTCAGGAAAATACTTCAAAAGCGAATGAAATTTTAACTAAAGCCGGTTTTCCAAAAGCACAGGAATTTTATGGTGATGAAAATGCCTGGAGAAAAGTTACAGCATTGCCAAATGTAGATTTAGTTTATGTAGCTACAGATTGGCTTCATCATGCTATAATTGGTGTTCAAGCTATGAAAGACGGAAAACACGTTGCAATTGAAGTTCCGGGAGCTTTGACTATGAAAGAAATCTGGGAGCTAATTGACACTTCAGAAAAAACTAGAAAACATTGTATGCAATTAGAAAACTGCGTTTACGATTTCTTCGAATTGACTACTTTAAATATGGCACAGCAAGGTTTATTTGGGGAAATTCTTCATGCTGAAGGTTCTTACATTCATGGTTTACAGCCGTTTTGGGGGGAATACTGGAACAACTGGAGAATGGATTACAACATCAAACACAGGGGCGATATTTATGCGACACACGGAATGGGACCTGCGTGTCAGGCATTAAATATTCACCGTGGTGACAAAATGAATTTCTTGGTTTCAATGGATACAAAAGCGGTTGGAAATCCTGCTTACATTAAAGAAAAATCGGGACAAGAAATTAAAGATTTTAGAAACGGAGATCATACCATGACGATGATTCGAACTGAAAATGGAAAAACAATCCAAATTCAACATGATGTTACTTCGCCTCGCCCGTACAGCAGAATGTATCAGTTAAGCGGTACAAAAGGTTTCGCAAATAAATATCCGTTAGAAGGTTATGCTTTGGATGGAAAAGAATTAAGTGATGATGTAAAACCAAACCACGAAAAATTAAGTGCACACTCTTTTGTTCCTGAAGAAGTTAAAAAAGCGCTGATGGAAAAATACAAACACCCGATTGCAAAAGGAATTGAGGAACAAGCCAAAAAAGTAGGCGGTCATGGCGGAATGGACTTTATCATGGATTACCGTTTAATTCACTGTTTGCAAAAAGGACTTCCGCTAGATATGGATGTTTACGATTTAGCAGAGTGGTCTTGTCTTGGTCCATTGACTGAGATTTCATTGGACAACAATTCGGCTCCGGTTGAAATTCCAGATTTTACTCGTGGAGGATGGAATAAATTGAAAAAATTAGAGTTTTCTGAGTAAATATTTTTTATTGGTTAGTTAAAAGGGACAAGAGGGCATTATTTAAAAAAAATGCTCTCTTGTTTATTACAGTTATTTATAGTATTTCACTAATGAAAAAAATCTTATACACTTTTATATTTTTGCTTTTCACAGCATTATCGTCAACTGCACAACAAAAGCAAACCTTTGCGATTCGCGATGGAAATTTTCTTTTAAATGGAAATCCGATACAAATTCACTCTGGTGAAATGCATTATTCCCGAATTCCTCAGCCGTATTGGAGACATCGTTTAAAGATGATGAAAGCAATGGGCTTAAATGCTGTTGCTACTTATGTATTTTGGAATTATCATGAAATTGCTCCCGGAGTTTGGGATTTCAAAACAGGTAATAAAAATTTAGCCGAATATATTAAAACCGCTCAGGAAGAAGGTTTGTTTGTGATTTTACGTCCGGGACCTTACGTTTGTGCAGAATGGGAATTTGGAGGTTATCCTTGGTTTTTGCAAAATGTTCCCAATATGGTTATTCGTGGCAATAATAAGGAATATTTAGCCGCTACAAAAGCTTATTTTACGGAATTATACAAACAAGTTGCCAATTTGCAAATCACGAAGGGTGGACCAATTATTATGGTTCAGGGTGAAAATGAATTTGGTTCGTATGTGTCACAGCGAAAAGATATTCCGTTAGAAGAACATAAAAAATATAGTGCAACTGTTTTTCAACAATTAAAAGATGTTGGTTTTGAAGTTCCATTTTTCACTTCAGACGGAAGCTGGCTTTTTGAAGGCGGAGCTCTTCCGGGAGCTTTACCAACTGCAAACGGCGAAGATGATGTGACAAAACTTAAAAAAGTCGTAGATCAATTCAATAATAATCAAGGTCCATACATGGTTGCCGAATTTTATCCGGGTTGGTTGGATCATTGGGCAGAACCATTTCCGACTCAAAAACCGGAACAAACGGTTCGTCAGACTAAAAAATATTTGGATAATAATGTGTCTTTCAATTATTATATGGTTCACGGCGGTACCAATTTCGGATTTACTTCTGGTGCCAATTATGATAAAGAACACGATATTCAGCCCGATATGACATCATACGATTATGATGCGCCAATAAGCGAAGCCGGTTGGGCAACTCCAAAATACAATGCTTTAAGAGAACTTTTAAAAACTAAAGAAACACCTAATATCCCTGAGCAATTTCCTGTAATCACGATTCCAAATATTTCTCTTTCGAAAATCGTTGATTTGGAAAATTTAAAATCGAAAATTGATCCGATAATCGAAGATACACCACAAACATTTGAGCAGTTAAATCAAGGTGACGGTTATGTTTGGTACAGTAAAAAATTTACACAACCTATCAGTGGAAAATTAGAATTAAACGGATTGCGTGATTATGCGATTGTATATCTGAACGGAAAAAAGGTTGCCGAATTAAACCGATATTACAAAAAATACAGCTGCGAAATTGAAGTTCCTTTCAATGCGACTTTAGATATTTTAGTCGAAAATATGGGACGTATTAATTATGGATCACAAATTAATTCCAACAATAAAGGAATTATCAGTCCCGTAATTATTAATGGAGAAACGATTACAGGTAATTGGGAAATGTATAAATTCCCAATGAATAAAGAACCTGACTTAACGGCTTACAAAAACTCAGGAAAAACGAATCGTCCTGTTTTGTACCGAGGAACTTTTGATTTAAAAAAAACAGGAGATACATTTCTAGATATGAGAGACTTCGGAAAAGGAATTGTCTTTATCAACGGAATCAATATTGGCCGTTATTGGAGTGTTGGCCCACAACAAACGCTTTATGTTCCAGGATGCTGGCTTAAAAAAGGAAAAAACCAAATTACCATTTTTGAACAGAAAAATGAAACTATTCAAAAAGAAGTCAAAACTATTACAACACCAATTCTAGAAGATTTAAAACCTGAAAAAGGTTAAGAAAGAAGCTATTTAAAAGACTTTAGACAAAGTCGAAACTTTATAAATAAAAACCCCAGCGGGGTAAAATATTTATAGAATTCAAATAAGATAACTGAGAAAAAAGCTCCAGAGAAGCGACATGTCTTTACTTATAAAAAAGACATGTCGCTTCTCTGGAGCTTAATATTGTATATTATGGATTCTTTGCTATAAATATTTCGCTTCTCCGAAGCTTAAAAAAAAGAACTGCCCTTTTGCGACAGTTGCTTTTTTGATATACATTCAAAAATTAATTCCAATTGAAAGTAATTTTCTTTTCTATTTCTGAACTTAAACTCAAAAATACAGGACAAGTCATCGCTGCTCTTTCTAAAATTGTTTTACTTTTTTCATCAGCATTGCTTTTCATTTGAAACACAATTTCAATTGCTCCAATTCTTCTTGGTTCTGCATTCATGATTTTAGTTACTTCAGCTGTAGAACCCACAAAATTAACTTCTAAATCACGGGCTTTAATTCCCATAATTGTCATCATGCAGCTTGCTAAAGCATTTGCAACTGTATCTGTTGGAGAAAAAGCCTCTCCTTTTCCGTTATTATCTAATGGTGCATCTGAAATAATTTCGCTTCCAGATTGCACGTGAATTGAACTTGTTCTTAAATCGCCTAAATAGGTTACTTTTGATGTCATTAATTTGCTTCTTTTAAAGTTAAATCGCTGTCGTAATATAAAATGTAAACACCTTTATTTGCGTGTCCGCCATCTTCTTTTTTGTAATATTGAAATTTATTATCCACTTGTTCTGTGGTCATTAAATCTGCTGTTTCCTGATATGTTTTTCCTTGAACCAAACGCATCATCGTATCAAAAGTAACATCAAATCCTTTTGTTGCATAAGTATTTGGATTCACTTTATTTTTCAATCGGTATTCTTTTTTGAAAATCAATGCTCCTGCTTCGTCGCTCTCGCGGGTAATAGAAGGATACATCAATTTCAACTTCACTAAATTATCAAAACTGATTTCATCTGTATCTAATGTACTGTTTGGCTCTAAAATGACCAATTGCACCTGACATGTTTTTTGCGAATCAAGCAATGCTTTTATGGTAGTTTTCACCATTGCTGTATTTCCTGTTTCCATAACTACATAGTTCATTCTTCCAGGAAGAAGCAAACCTTTTAGGTTGGCAACATCTAATCCGCCAGTTTCTGTCAAAGAAGCAAACACTACACCTTTTTGATTCTGTTTAATATAATTTATAACCGATTCTTTTTTCTTATCAACAACAGCGACTATATTTCCGTTTTTTGCACGCATATAATCAAAAACCGAATTACGGATTACATCATTTGACGGGATGGCCTGATATAAATTATCAATTGGATTTGCGGCATCCTTTGATAACGGTGAAATTACGGGTACATTATCTGCACGCAGCATATTTGCAGTCGCTTCGGCATTATTTTGATAAAATGGTCCAATAACTGCATTTGCATTCTGCAGTTTATTCTGAGCAATCAAACTAGAAATATTCGATGAAGTTTTAGTTTCTCCTGAATCATAAATGGCAACATCAATTGGTAGTTTCAACGTTTTAGCCGAATCAATTGCCATCATCGCTCCCGAATAAAAATCCAATGTCATATTTAAAAATTTATCGCTTTTAATTCGATTTGCAGCGCTTGTAGTATCACTTTGCATTTTAGCCAGATTAAAAGGCAATAATAAAACTACTTTCTGACGCTCAGTCTGACCTCTTTTCTTTGTCAGTTCTACTATTTCAGGATCTGCAGAAACCGTTTCAGATTTCACTTTATCAACAATTTTAATACCGCTTGGAGCAGAAGTTTCTACAGCTTTTTCAATCGGCTTTTCAATAGCTTTTTCTACTGGCTGTGCTTGAGCAATAATCGGCTGAGGCGCTAAATATCCTGTCGGAACTTTCAAAACCATTCCTTCTTTTACACCTTCAGAAAGTGCCGGATTTAATGCCGTCAACTCCTCTTGGCTCAAATGAAAAGTTCTTCCTAAACTATAAAAAGTCTCTTTTGGCTTTACCTGATAATCCATGTAAGTTGTTGCCTTTTTAGACGTTTCCGTTTTTTTAGTTTCAGCAGGTTTTGTGGTATTTGCAATTGGCGCCGCTTCTGTATTTGGAGCAGTTCCTTTTATAGTCAATCGGTATCCAACTGGAAGGTTTGAAACAATTTCAGGGTTTCTTTTTTCTAATTCTTCAACTGTCATATTATATTGCTTTGCAATACCAAATTTTGTTTCCTTTGGCGCAACATCATGATACACATATTTTTCCTGTGAACTATTTTTAGACGGTTTAGCGCTAGCTGCTGTTTTTGGAGCTGAGCCTTTTGCAGGAATTACCAATTTCTGTCCAACTACAACTCCATCCTTCTCTAAAAATGGATTTGCAGCTTTCAACGCTTCGTCTGAAATCCCATATTTGTGCTCAATACTCCAAAAAGTTTCTTTTGGCTGTACTTCGTGAATAATTTCTTTAGAATTGACTGCCGTTTTCGCTACAGTTGGTTCAGATTTTACCGTTGTTTTTGAACCGCTTGCAGGAATCAGCAAAACCGTATTTGGCTTTACACCACTTCTTGCATCAGGATTCAATGCATAAATATCATAAGGCGTAACTTTAAATTTTAATGCAATCTCATTTACAGTTTCATTTCCTGAAACGGTATATTTTACTGTCTTACTCTGCGAAAAAGCAGAACAGGTTATAAAAAAAACAAGAAACAATAATGTTGAATAATATTTCATAATAGACTTAAAACAATTTAATTTTTAATTCAAAAACAAGTTACTAAATTCTTGTCAGAGCAAGATTCGGGCCAGTGTTAATTCCGTCCCAAATATTATCTCAGATCAATCTCGACCTTAGCAATAATTATCTCTTTATATAACTCATCTTCTTCCTTTTTCTTGCATTTATACAAAACTTCTTCCATCTTTTCGAACTTATCCGAGTAAACATAATACGAAAGACTGTTTATATTGAAAAAGAAACTTGCGTTAAAATCACCAGAATCAATAAGTTTCATGATAAGCTTATCGCGTAGTGTTGCGTCTGTAAATATACCTAAAACTAAGTAATAGCCGTTTGAAACTTCTTTAAGATTATCAAAAACTTCAACTTTAACTGTTTTGCCTTTTTTAAGCGGATTTTCTTCTAATTCGCGCTTCATTTCTTCCAATGAAACCACTTTTGAAGCTTCAGAAATTCCCGATTTATTTTGTTTTTTAATCGCCTCATCCTGATACTTTTTCAATTTTACCAAAGCCAGTTTATCATCAAATTTTCGTGCTTCCATACTATAATAAGAAGCTTTGCTGATATGTCTTTTTACTTCAATTTGTTTCTGAGTATCCAATGAATCAATTTTCGCTATTAAAAGCTGGTTTTGCGCATCACCTTGCTCCTGCTCGATTTTATAACGCTTGATTTCTTCTAAAGATAAACGTTGTTGTATTGAATTTACATTATTATTTTTCTCGCTTTCGCGGATTTTCTTCTTGTATTCCTGATTTTCTTCAACGGCTATTTTTTCTACTTTGTTCATCAAACCAGCATATGCTTTACGATTTTCTGCCAATTCTTTTTTCAGTTGAGAAGATAATTCACTCGTTTTCCCAATGCTTTCATACGATTGTTTTTCCAGACGTTTTGACTCATCAACATTCATAATATCCATTCGTTTCAATTCAACCAAATCATTATTCATTGTATTGACTAATGAATCTAATTTGGCCATCAAAATATCCTGAACATTTTTATTGGCTTCTAAAACCAAACGCAATTTTTCAACCGAATTTTCTTTAGAACCATTCATGTCATTCAGATTTACTTTCAAATCATTGATTTTGATAATCTTCTGATTCATTTCTTTCTGAATAACCAATCTGTCTTTTAAATCTTCTAATTCTACAGTTTTGGCTTTTGTTTTTTCAACCACAACTTGTTTTTCTGCAAGAGCAAGCATCAATTCTTCACTTTCATTTGCAGGTTTAATTTCTTTTGTATTGATGGCTAATTTATTTCCAATTATCAATCCGTTTACAATTTCTGGATTTTGTGATTCTAATTGATCGATAGAAATTCCATATTTTTTTGCGATCGAAAATTTCGTTTCTTTTGGTTCAACAACATGAAAAATTGTTTCTTTATTAATCACACGAACTCTTCCGTCTAAAGTTTTTCTTTTATTCGGAATTGAAATAGTTTGCCCGATCTGCAATCCATTTTGCAGCAATTCTTTATTTTCATTTTCTAAATCCTGAACTGATACATTATATTGTCTGGCAATGCTAAATAACGATTCTTTAGCAACAACAAGATGCGAAGCTTTTGAAGTATTTGTATTTTCAGTTTTCGAAAGATTCGAAGCGTTCTGCGGAATAATCAATTCCTGACCAACCTGAAGTCCGCCAGCAAGAATTTCCTCATTTGCATTTTGAATAGCTTCTACAGAAACTTTGTATTTTTTTGATAAACCGTAAAGTGTTTCTTTCTCGCCAACAATATGAGTAATTTGTTGATCTGATTTTATTTTTTCTGAAGAATGAACTGGAATCTTAATAATCTGATTGTCTTTAATTCCATTTTGAGATTCGGGATTGAATTTAAAGATTTCATCAACCGAAACCTTATATTTTTGGGCTATAAAATACGCGGTTTCTCCCTTTTGAATTTTGTGCTCAATAAATGAATCTTGTGCAGTTATTCTGTTAAAAGACAAAATAAAGACAAGAAAAAACGTTAAAAATTCTCTCATAAATAGTAGGTTTAAAAAATTAAGGCATTACAAATGTAACGCCTTAATTTGAAAAATCTTACTATTCCCACTCAATTGTTGCAGGTGGTTTTGAACTAATATCGTAAACGACACGATTCACGCCTTTTACTTTATTTATAATATCATTTGATACTTTCATCAAGAAATCATAAGGTAAATGAACCCAGTCAGCAGTCATACCGTCAGTAGATTCAACAGCTCTAAGCGCTACTACTTTTTCATATGTACGCTCATCGCCCATTACACCAACACTGTTTACAGGAAGCAAAATTGCTCCAGCTTGCCAAACTTTATCGTATAATCCCCAAGATTTTAATCCTTCGATAAATACAGAATCAACATCTTGCAAAATTTGTACTTTCTCTGGAGTAATATCTCCTAAAATTCTGATTGATAATCCAGGTCCAGGGAAAGGGTGTCTTCCTAATAATTCAGGATCGATTCCTAATGTAGCTCCAACTCTTCTCACTTCATCTTTGAAAAGCATTCTAAGTGGTTCTACAATTTTTAATTTCATATAATCTGGCAATCCACCAACGTTGTGGTGCGATTTAATAGTTGCCGATGGTCCTTTTACCGAAACAGATTCGATCACGTCTGGATAAATTGTTCCTTGTGCCAACCATTTTACGTCTTCGATTAAATGTGATTCATCATCAAAAACTTCGATAAATACACGACCGATTGTTTTACGTTTTGTTTCAGGATCACTGATTCCTGCTAATTCGCCAAGGAAACGATCTCCGGCATCTACGCCTTTAACGTTTAATCCCATTCCTTTGTATTGGTCTAATACATTTTGGAATTCGTTTTTACGTAAAAGTCCGTTGTTAACGAAGATGCAGTATAAATTTTGTCCGATTGCTTTATGCAATAAAACCGCCGCTACAGTAGAATCTACTCCTCCAGATAAACCAAGAACAACTTTATCGTTTCCTAGTTTTTCTTTTAATTCTGCTACCATTTCGTCGACGAAAGCATTTGGAGTAAAGTTTTGAGGAACTTCAGCAATTTTTACTAAGAAGTTTTCAAGCATTTTCTTCCCATCCGTAGAATGGTAAACCTCTGGATGGTATTGAATTGCATAAGTAGTTTCGCCTTCAATTTTGTAAGCTGCATATTCTACGTCATGCGTACTTGCTAATTTTACAGCATTTGTTGGAAGCGCTTTGATACTATCGCTATGGCTCATCCAAACTTGGCTATTTTCTGAAACTCCTTCAAAGAAAGTTTCATTCTCTTTAATATAAGACAAGTTAGCTCTTCCGTATTCTCTTGTATTAGAAGCTGCTACTTCACCACCGCTGAAATGCGCTAAATATTGCGCTCCATAACAAACGGCTAGCAAAGGCATTTTACCTCTAATTTGCGATAAATCAGGATGCGGTGCATCTTCTCCTCTAACAGAGAAAGGGCTTCCTCCTAAAATTACGGCTTTATAACTTGATAAATCACTTGGAATGTGATTGTAAGGGAAAATTTCGCAGAATATATTTAATTCGCGAACTCTACGCGCAATAAGTTGAGTATATTGCGATCCGAAATCTAAAATAAGTACGTTGTGTTGCATGCGCAAAAATACTTTTTATATTCCAAAATGAAAAATCGGAACGTTGAAAAAATAAATATTTTTTTTCAACGTTCCGATTTTTAGGCGCAAAGGCGCAAAGTAACAAAGATTCAAAGTTTTTTACTTTGTAACTTTGCTCCTTTGTAACTTTGAACCTTAAAAACAAAAATCCAAACCTGAAAATATTTCGTATGTAACGAAAAACCCAATTTAAAATTAACTATGAAATCAAAATGTATTGCCTTGACGCTTTTGCTGTCAATCTTTTTAACTTCGTGTGATGCTGTTGATGATTTATTGACATTCAGTATTTCGAATGAAACTTCAATAAAAATTAAGAGTACTTCGCCTATTAATCTGCCTTCGGAAATAATCACGCCGGAGGTAACAACAAATTCTTCTGCTGAATTTGAAAACAATAAAACAAAAGCTAGTCTTGTAAAAGATGTTAAACTGAGATCCTTAAATTTATCGATTTCTGATCCGTCAGATAAAACATTTACGTTTTTAAAATCGGTTCATTTGTATATTTCGACCACAAATTCAGATGAAATAGAATTGGCTTATCAGGATAATATTATGTCAACCAGCAACACAATTGATTTGATTTGTACCGATAAAAAACTGGATCAATACATTAAAGCAGATAGTTACAAAATTAGAACTCAAGTAACATTGAAAGAAACTTTAACCAAAGATGTAACGGTTAAAGCAGACATGAAATTTAAAGTTACTGCGGATCCGTTTTAATCTAAGGTTCTGAGGTTCTGAGATTCTAAGATACTAAGGTTCTAAGATTTTAGTTTTGAGATATAAAAAAAGAAGGTTCTAAAATTAGAACCTTCTTTTTTTATAGTTAGTGATTAAAGTTTAAAAAAGTTAGAATCTTAGTATCTTAGAATCTTAGCATATCAAAAAAATTATTCTTTCGTCACAACAATAGATGCTTTAAAGCCAGCGGCAAGATTGTCCCAATAATCATTGGTAACCAATGCGCCTTTGTCATCATAAACTTGGATTTCGGCGGTGTTTCCTCCGAGTGTTCCTATATTTAGCGCTTCAAAATCCAATTTATTAAATCCATCGGATAAATTAATTTTCACTTCTTTAAAATTAGAATCCAAAAATATCTGATCCCGTATTACTTGATCGTTATTTGATACTTTTACCAAATCGCCGTCGATTGCTCCAAAATCACGAAATTTTACAATAAAATATTGCGATTTAGTTTTGAAATCTCCTAACGAAATATTCTTTTTGACCAATGTTCCTCGGCCTTCGCGAAGTCCTGCATCTTTTAAAGCCTTATCCAAATCTTTTTCCATTTTGTCCACATAACGATCGCCTGGATTTGCAAAATCTGTTTCGGTTGACATTGTAAATTTGCTTTTTTCTTCTCCAACCTGAAATTTAGATTTTGTCGTTAATTTGGTATTATCGTAAACATTTGGTGTTTTTATACTCGGAATTTCATTA
Organism: Flavobacterium xizangense; assembly: GCF_054075145.1. Classification (NCBI taxonomy): domain Bacteria; kingdom Pseudomonadati; phylum Bacteroidota; class Flavobacteriia; order Flavobacteriales; family Flavobacteriaceae; genus Flavobacterium; species Flavobacterium xizangense. Next base: position 673,361 of record NZ_JBSIPG010000002.1, read on the forward strand.
GTTGGCGCAGCCGGATCGTTTAAACTTGGCATATCTGGAACAGGCATTTTTTTTGGTTTTGCACCAAACTTTGGAGCTGGAATGCTCTTGAATTTAGTACTAAATTCAGTTTGGGCTGATACCGAGGCAACAGAAAAAAATAATATGACAAATAAAATATGCTTCATTGAAAAAGTTTTATCGAATCGGCTTTTATAATTTTATAAAATATTTATAGCAAAGCAAAAATAACATAATTTGTTTCCGAACTTTCACTTTAAGGTTTTTATAACAATTATTTGGCCTAATTTTTAGAATCAAAAAACCTGCCAAGGTTTAATTCAAATTATAAAAATTAAATATGATCTATATGATATTCTAAGTAATTTCTTTTGTAAAAATTTTGTTATAAAATCTTCTTTTACTTTGACAGTAAGCAACTTATTCCTAAATTCAAGGTTTAAATTTTTCTTCATTAAAACAATAGGAAAATGGATTATATCGACTACTATAAAACATTAGAAATTACGAAAACCGCGACCGAAGCTGAAATCAAAAAAGCTTACAGAAAACTAGCTCGTAAATATCATCCGGATTTAAATCCGAATGATAAGGAAGCAGAGAAAAAATTCAAGGAAATAAACGAAGCAAATGAGGTTTTGAGTAATCCTGAAAACCGTAAAAAATACGACAAATACGGAAAAGACTGGAAACATGCCGATGAGTTTGAAAAAGCAGGTTATGATCCAAATCAGCAACAACAGCAATATTCAAGACAACAAAGCGGACAGGATTTTTCTGGTTTTGGAGGCGATTTTTCAGGAAGTGATTTCTCCGATTTCTTCAATTCAATGTACGGATCTGGACGAAGCAGCCGAGCTCAATCTAAATATCGCGGCCAGGATTTTAATGCCGAATTACAGCTCGATTTAGCATCGGCATATACTACGCACAAACAAAGCCTGACTGTTAACGGCAAAAACATCAGAATCACTATTCCGGCCGGAGTTGAAAACGGTCAGGTTATAAAAATCCCAGGACATGGCGGCGCCGGTGTAAATGGCGGGCCAAATGGCGATTTGTACATTACTTTTTTAATTCAAAACAATTCTGATTTTAAAAGAGACGGAAACAATTTATATTCAAATGTCGATTTGGATTTGTACACTGCCATTCTTGGCGGAGAAATCAGCATTAAAACTTTTGATGGAAAAGTAAAAATAAAAGTTCCTGCCGAAACACAAACGGGAACAAAAGTCAAATTAAAAGGAAAAGGATTTCCTGTTTATAAAAAAGACAATCAATTTGGCGATTTGTATGTTACATACAATCTAAAAATCCCAACTAAATTATCGGAAAAAGAAAAAGAGTTATTTGCAGAATTATCTAAACTTAGAAATCATGGGCAGTAAAAATTTAATTCAAATAAAACAGTTTTGTCTGTATCACGAAATTGAAAATACATTTATAAAAGACCTTAATAGTTATGGTTTGATCAAAATTATTTTTGAAGAAAATGATGAATACCTAGAACCTGAGCAATTGCCTGCAATCGAAAAAATGATGCGTATGCATTATGATCTGAATATCAATCTAGAAGGAATTGATGCTATTTATCATCTACTAAATAAAATTGAAACTTTACAACAACATTTAACAAATACCCAAAACAAACTTAGAATTTACGAAGAACAGGAAGTAAGAGAATAAGCAAATGGGATTTTAAAATATCACAAAAAATAAAGATTTATGACAGGATTTCAAGCCAAAATGATTCTTTTTCACCACCTTATTTTATAAATTGCAACGCATTAATTAACCTGGATTTGTTTTTAAAAACCACCAAAACAATTCAAAAAAAAAATCATAAAATGAAAAGAGAAAACATCTTAACAGGATCACCGTGGGAAGACAAAATGGGATACTGCCGTGCTGTAAGAATTGGTAATATCATCGAGGTTTCGGGAACTGTAGCAATTGTTGATGGCGACAAAGTTAAAGCCGATGATGCATACGCACAGACATATAACATTATTGAACGTGTTGAAAAAGTTCTTGAAGATTTGAACGTTGGAATTAAAGATGTTATCAGAACAAGAATTTTTACGACAGATGTTTCTACTTTTGAAGAAGTTGCCAGAGCACATTCGGCTTTCTTTAAAGATGTAAAACCTACGACCGGATTTTATGAAATCAGCAAATTAGTTGCTCCTGAATATTTGGTTGAAATCGAATTTACAGCTGTAGTACAATAATATTTTTCCGCCACGAATTTCAAGAATTATTTTTCTTTTGCCACTCCCGATAGCTATGGGGATAAATAGATAAAAAATGATTTTTTCTATTTTAATTCGTGAAAATTCGTGAAATTCGTGGCGAAACCATTTTAGTATCCATTAATGACTTCCCAAAACCTAAAACAATTATTGCTTTCTATTTCAAAATGGATAATTATTTGTGCATTAATTGGCATATTTTCAGGTTCAGCTTCAGCGTTTTTTCTAGTTTCTTTAGAATGGGTAACCCAATTTAGAATTGCACACGATTGGATTATCTGGTTTTTGCCAATTGGCGGATTATTTGTTGGTTTAAGTTATTATTACTGGGGAGAATCTGTTTTAAAAGGGAACAATTTATTGCTGGAAGAATACGAAAATCCGCAGAATGCAATTCCGTTCAAAATGGCGCCTTTAGTTCTTTTGGGAACATTGATCACGCATTTATTTGGAGGCTCTGCCGGACGTGAAGGTACAGCAGTTCAAATAGGAGGCGCGATCGCTGATCAATTCACCAAATTTTTCAAACTCGATAATTCCGAACGCAAAATTTTAATTATTCTCGGAATCAGTGCAGGTTTTGCATCTGTTTTCGGAACACCTTTGGCCGGTGCCATTTTTGCTTTAGAGGTTTTATATTTTAGCAAAATCAATTTAAAAAGTATTTTGCTTTCTTTTTTAGTGGCTTATGCAGCTTATTTCACAGTTGAATTTTGGGAAATCAAACATACGCAGTACAGTATTCCTGTTGTACCTGAATTAAGTTCTAGTAGCTTATTCTACACTATCGTTTTAGGATTATTATCGGGCTTGGCCGCTTTATTGTTTGCAAGAAGCACTCATTTTTGGAGTTCTCTTTTTTCAAAAACCATAAAATATCCACCGCTTCGTCCGGTTGTTGGCGGCGTGGTTTTAGCAATTGCTTTTGGATATTTTGGATTCACACAATTTTCTGGCCTTGGTGTTCCTTATATTGTTGATTCATTTAATCATCCAAATGCATGGTATGATTTTCTTCTTAAAATTCTCTTCACCGGATTTACTTTAGGTGCTGGTTTTAAAGGAGGTGAAGTAACTCCCCTATTTTTTATTGGAGCAGCTTTAGGCAGTGCATTATTTTATATCTTTCCAATGCCAATTGCACTTTTGGCTGGAATGGGTTTTGTCGCTGTCTTTTCGGGTGCCACCCATACTCCTATTGCCTGCACTATTATGGGAATGGAATTATTCGGAATAGAACCTGGAATTTTCATAGCCATTGCATGCACTGTAGCCTATTTTTCTTCAGGTTCTGTGGGAATTTATAAATCACAAATTGTAAAAGGTCCGAAGTATAAATTATATCAAAAATTTCAGAAGAAGGAATTAGAACATCTGTAATTAAAATTCTAAAATTTAAATTACAAAATTCATAACACCTAACTCCTAACTTAAAAGTGTGTTAATCTATAAAATGATTGCAACATTACATTAAAAAAATGTAAATTCGCACACTATGAAAATACAAGATATTCAGGCAATACAATTGTTGCTTTCTGCCCCAAAGAAAATTGTAATAATCCCACACAGAGGACCAGATGGCGATGCTATGGGTTCAACTTTAGCATTATACCATTTTTTAATAAAAAATAATCATCAGGCAACGGTAATTGCGCCTAATGATTTTCCTGATTTTTTAGCATGGCTTCCGGGTTCTGAAAAAGTAAAAATATTTGAAAAAGATATTGAAAACTGTACCCAAATATTAGAAGCAGCCGAATTAATTTTCACACTTGATTTTAATGCATTTCATCGTACAGGCGAAATGGAACACACTTTAGCAAAATTGACAGTTCCGTTTATCATGATCGATCATCATCAAAAACCTGATGATTATGCTACATACATGTATTCTGACACTGAATTTGGTTCAACCTGCGAAATGGTTTACAACTTTATTTCTTTTCTAAATAAAAAAGAAGATATTGATAAAACTATTGCGACTTGCATTTACACCGGAATTTTGACTGATTCTGGCTCGTTTCGTTTTCCCGGAACAACAGGAAACACGCATCGAATTATTGCAGAATTAATTGATTTAGGTGTTGAAAACACTCAAATTCCCGTTTTATTATTCGATAATAGCTCATACAGCCGTTTACAATTATTGGGTCGTGCTTTACAGAATATGAAAGTTTTTGAAGAACACAAAACCTCATATACTTCACTTACTCAAGATGAATTAGATTCATTCGATTATGTAAAAGGAGATACTGAAGGAATCGTAAATTACGGACTTAGTATAAAAGGTATCGTTTTTACCGCTATTTTTATCGAAAATAAGGACGAGAAAATCATCAAAATATCTTTCCGTTCGCAAGGTGGATTTGATGTAAATCAATTTGCCAGAGATCATTTTAACGGCGGAGGGCACAGCAATGCAGCCGGCGGAAAATCTGAATTATCAATGGAAGAAACCTTAGCGAAATTTGAAAATTTAGTTACTAAACTTGCAATATAACCGAATATGAAATATTTAAAAATCAGTATTTACACACTTCTTTTTACTGTTTTATTTGCCAGCTGCAAGCAACATGAAGAAGCCAGAAGACCGCTTTCAAGAGCATCGGGTACTTTCATGAAAAAATCAGCTGACCGAAATAAAAAGCTAGTTGCTAATGAAGAGGATGTCATCAAAAAAATCATAAAGAGCAATCCAAAAGTAAAATATTATGCCACAAAAAAAGGCTATTGGTTTTCTTATGATGAAAAAAATCCAAACGAAACCCAAACACCTCGCCGAGGGGATATTGCTTATTACAATTTAGAAGTAAAAGACATTCAGGGTAAAATCATTTATTCTGAAGCTGATCTTGGTCCGCAAACCTATTATGTAGATAAACAAGACATTATGATGGGATTGCGTGATGGTATCAAATATATGCACAAAGGTGAAACTGTTACCTTTTTGTTTCCTTCACACATTGCTTACGGATATCATGGAGACAATAATAAAATTGGGCCAAATGAATCTTTAATGTGTACCGTAACGCTTCGTAATTTTGTTCCAGATCCTACAGCTCCCAAAACAGCTGTTCTGGCTGGACAATCTGCAGATACGCAAACTCCGGCAGGACAAACACCGAAACCTGCTACTCCAAAACCGGTTGCTGCAAAACCAGCTGCACCAATTAAAAAAGATACAGTAAACCCTTAAATAAAAACATTTTAGAAATGAAAAAGAATATCTTATTATTACTATTAGCCGTAACCTCACTTTATTCATGTAAAGATGAACACAGCAATTTGCCTGATGGTTTATACGCCGATATTGAAACAAACAAAGGACATATCATTGTTGAATTAGACTATACAAAAGCACCTGTTACTGTAGCAAACTTTGTGACTTTGGCAGAAGGCAAAAACGAATTTGTAACCAAAGAGTACAAAAAAAATCAACCTTTTTTTGATGGTTTGAAATTTCACAGAGTTATTGAAAATTTCATGATTCAGTCTGGAGATCCTGAAGGAACTGGTTCAGGTGACACTGGATATAAATTTAAAGACGAAATTACCGATTTGAAATTTGACAAACCAGGAGTTTTGGCAATGGCAAATAACGGTCCTGGAACAAACAGCAGCCAGTTTTTTATTACGCATGTTGAAACGCCTTGGTTAGAAGGAAAACATACGATTTTTGGTCACGTAGTTGAAAAAGGACAAGAAGTTGTAAACCAAGTAAAGCAAGACGACACGATTATAAAAGTTACGATTATCAGAAACGGAGAAGCAGCAAAGAAATTTGATGCTGTAAAAGTATTTCATGACTATTTTTCAGAAATTGCAAAAGAGAAAAGCAAGTATGCCGGAGTTCAAAAAGAAAAAGTAGCTTATTATGCTTCAATCAGACCAAAGGCAACAAAAACGAATTCAGGTTTAGAATTTGTTATTACTGAAAAAGGATCTGGCAAAAAACCAGCAACTGGAAGCCAGATTTATATTCATTACGCAGGTTTCCTTGAAGATGGAACTTTATTCGATTCAAGTATCCCTGATGTTAATAAAGCTTTTGGAAAATATGATGCTACAAGAGCAGAACAAAACGGTTACCAGCCAATTCCATTTCAGGCAGGTAAAAAAGATGGTTTGATTCCTGGATTTATTGAAGGAATTGAGCAGTTGTCATTTGGAGATAAAGCAGTACTTTTTATTCCTTCTCATTTAGCTTATGGAGCAACCGGCGCAGGAGGCGTTATTCCACCAAATGCTAACATTATTTTCGAGATTCAATTGTTAGAAAAACCACAATAATAAATTATTTCATAGACTTAAATTCGAAACAAAATGAAATTTAAATTTCTATTATTATTCTGTTTGGCAATATTAAATTTACAAGCTCAAACAACAAAAAAACCAGCAGCAAAACCAAAAGCTGCGGCAACAAAAACAACTCCGACAAAATCGGCAGCTCCGGCAAAAACAGCAGCGGTAAAAGCGGCTACGCCTGCAAATCCTAATGAAGGAATTTTTGCAACGATCTCAACTTCAAAAGGTGATATTGTTGTTGTATTAGAATATGTAAAAGCTCCTGTTACAGTGGCTAATTTTATTTCTTTAGCAGAAGGAACTAATCCAAATGTTAAAGTTGAAAAACTAAAAGGAAAACCATTTTATGATGGATTGAAATTTCACAGAGTTATTAATGATTTCATGATTCAGGGTGGAGATCCAGACGGAAATGGTTCTGGAGGTCCGGGCTATTCATTTAAAGATGAATTTACTGAGGAATTAAAATTTGATAAAGGTGGTATTTTGGCAATGGCAAATTCTGGTCCGGCAACTAACGGAAGCCAATTTTTCATTACACATAAAGATACTCCTTGGTTAAACGGAAAACACACTATTTTTGGTCATGTCGTTTCAGGAATGGACAATGTAAATAAAATTGTTCAGGATGATATCATGACAAAAATTACTATTACACGCAAGGGCGACGCTGCTAAAAAGTTTGATGCTGTGAAAGTTTTAGCTGATGACGTTAAAAAAGAAGAGACAAAAAAACTTGAAGCACAAAAAGTAGTTGCACAAAAAGCGGCTTATTTTACAGCAACTAAAGCAAAAGCAACTACAACTGCATCTGGCTTAAAATATGTGATTACACAAAAAGGAACTGGCGTAAAAGGCGCTGAAGGATCAACAATTTATTTTCACTATGCTGGTTATTTTGAAGATGGAAATCTTTTTGATAGCAGTATGGCGACGGTTGCAAAAGCATATGGAAAATATGATCCAAACAGAGATGCTGGCGGAGGATACAAAGCTTTTCCTTTTGCAGTTGGCAAAAAAGACGGTATGATTCCTGGATTTATTGAAGCATTAGATATGATGACTGACGGCGAAAAAGCAATTTTCTTCCTTCCTTCAAATTTAGCTTATGGAGAAAAAGGTGCTGGCGGTGTGATTCCTCCAAATGCAACTTTAATTTTCGAAATTGAAACTTATAAAAATCAGCCAGTCAAATAATTGAACTGAAAGATTTATTAAAAAAAGAAACCATCAAAACATAAGCTTTGATGGTTTTTTCATTTTACAGATTTTCATTTTTTTAAAAATATACAATTTAAAGCCATAAAATAATCTTTGAATAATATTAATCCTAATGTTTACTTCGTTTTTCTATTAAATCACAAACAAAATAGCTTACCTTTGCCGGCCTTAATTTTAAAACAGGAATATCAAATGTCACAAAACAATGTATTAAAAGGAGTTTTTTTAGTTGCTTTAGGAGCTACAACTTACGGAATGCTAGCCACTTTTGTAAAAATGGCTTATTCTGAAGGATATACAACAGCAGAAGTAACAACTTCACAATTTGTTTTGGGAATAATTGGAATTTTGATAATCAATGCATTTCAGAAAATCAAAAATAAAGGAACTGAAGTAAAAGCTTCTTCAAAAAACATTTTTAGCTTGATGCTTGCCGGAACTTCATTAGGAATGACAAGTTTGTTTTATTATTTGGCTGTAAAATATATTCCGGTTTCAATTGGGATTGTTTTATTGATGCAAACCGTTTGGATGGGTGTTTTATTAGAAATGATTTTAGAAAAAAAACTGCCTTCAAAACAAAAAGTAATCGCCGTTTTTATTGTTCTTATTGGAACAGCTTTGGCTACAAATCTTATTCATGCTGATTTTCAATTAGACTGGAGAGGAATCGTTTGGGGGATTTTAGCAGCTGCTTCTTTCACGACAACTATGTTTACCGCAAACCGTGTTGCAACCACAATTTCGTCTGCACAACGTAGTTTATATATGCTTTTAGGAGGAGCTATAATTGTTTTTTCTTTCGCATTCGTAACTCAGACTGGATCATTTAATCTCGCTATTTTTATGAAATGGGGAATTGTTTTGTCTTTGTTTGGAACTATCATCCCTCCTATGTTAATGAATGCTGGTTTCCCTTTGACCGGAATTGGATTAGGAAGTATTGTTTCTGCTCTTGAACTTCCCGTTTCTGTTACAATGGCTTTTGTTCTTTTAAATGAAAAAGTTATCTTTTTACAATGGGTCGGAATTGTTTTGATCATTTTCGCCATAATTATTATGAATGTAAATTTCAAGGCTAAAAAATAGACGATTTTGATGCTCTTTAAAAAAAAGGGCCTTGTAATGCAATAATTGTTAATTTTTTTATAAATTCGTGATATACAACACTATATCATGAAACAACCTTGGCATTTATATTTAATGGCTTTTCTATATATAATTGCCGGAATCAATCATTTCAGAAAACCGGGAATGTACATTAAGATCATTCCGCCCGCATTTAAAAACCCCAAATTACTAAATAATTTAAGTGGAGCTGTCGAAATCATATTAGGCTTCCTCCTATTGTTTCCTTTTACAAAACATTTTGCTGCATGGGGAATTATTGCATTGTTAATTGCAGTATTTCCGGCGAATTTGTACATGTACCAAAATAAAAAAGCAAGTTTTAATTTACCAAAATGGATTTTATTTGTACGTTTGCCCTTACAAATTGTTTTGATTTTTTGGGCATTCCAATATACCCTTTAATAATCGAATCTATTAATTTAAAATTACTTAATTATGAAAAAATTATTTGCAGAGTTTTTTGGAACTTTTTGGTTAGTTTTTGGAGGTTGCGGAAGCGCCATTTTTGCAGCCGGAATTCCTGATTTAGGAATTGGATTTGCAGGAGTTGCTTTAGCTTTCGGTTTAACTGTTCTTACAATGGCATATGCTGTTGGTCACATTTCTGGTGGGCATTTTAATCCGGCAGTTTCATTTGGATTATGGGCCGGTGGAAGATTTTCAGCAAAAGAGCTTATCCCTTACATTATCGCTCAGTGTATTGGCGCAATTGCGGCGGCAGGAACTTTATACACAATCGCTTCTGGAAAAGCCGGTTTTGTAATTGACAATACAAAAGCTGGTGCATTTGCATCAAATGGTTTTGGAGCATTTTCTCCTGACGGATATTCTTTACAAGCCGCTTTTATAGCCGAATTTGTATTGACTTTATTTTTCCTTTTGGTGATTTTAGGAGCAACAGACAAGTTCGCAAACGGAAGATTTGCAGGAATTGCAATTGGCTTGGCTTTGACTTTAATTCACTTAATCAGTATTCCAATCACTAATACTTCAGTTAACCCTGCACGATCTTTATCTCAGGCCATTTTTGCTGGAGGCGAACCTTTATCTCAAGTTTGGTTGTTTTGGGTCGCGCCAATCTTAGGTGCAATAGTAGCTGGATTTATCTACAAGAACTTATTGCAGACGAATGATGAAGCATAAATTCATACGCTAAAATCACATATAAACATTAAAACTTAAAACATGGAATTTTTATATTTCTTACTTATTGGTGCAATTTCTGGATGGCTGGCTGGTCAAATCTGGAAAGGTGCGGGCTTTGGTTTAATTGGTAATATTATCGTTGGAATCATTGGAGGTTTTGTTGGCGGATGGATTGCCGGAAAATTTGGCATTGGTGGAGGCGGACTTCTTTGGCAAATTTTAATTGCTGTTGGTGGTGCGTGGGTTTTACTCTTCATTATCAGCCTGATTAAAAAAGCTTAAGCCAAAGGCATCAAAAATAAATTAGTTACCTAATAAAATCATATCAAGAGAAAAAAGAAGTTTTAACAACCTTTTTTCTCTTTTTTTTATTTTAAATAATTTAATAGATTAGAAGTTTAAATACATATTTCTCATAATTCATGTTGTTATTTCGTCAATTTTATTACATTTGAACAAATACATTATTGAATTATGAATGATATTATTACCTATTTCAGTACAATTCCTTCTTCACACAGAAGCTTAATTTTGGTTGGAGGAATAACTCTTTTTTGGCTAATCGAAAATACTTTTCCTCTTTTTCAGATGCAGTACAAAAAATGGCATCATGCAGGAATCAATATCTTTTTTACGCTTACGACAATTATTGTCAATTTCGTTTTAGCTTTTATCTTAATCAAAACCGCAGCTTGGACTACTGAAAATCATTTTGGAATTCTGGAATGGCTTCCTGAAATTCCAATTTGGCTTTATACTATAATAGGCTTGCTTTTACTAGATCTGATTGGCGCTTATCTGGCACATTACATACAACATAAAATAAAATTTCTATGGCGTTTTCATCTTATACATCATACAGATACCTGGATTGATACAACTACGGCCAACAGACATCATCCTGGAGAAAGTATTATTCGTTTTATATTTACAACTTTAGGAGTATTAATTGTTGGAAGTCCAATGTGGATGGTTTTTCTGTATCAATCATTATCGGTTATTGGTTCGCAATTCAATCATGCCAATATTTCGCTCCCAAAAAAGCTGGATATTTTTTTAAGTTACCTAATTGTTTCTCCAAATATGCATAAAGTTCATCATCATTATATGCTTCCTTACACAGACAGCAATTACGGAAATATATTTTCGGTTTGGGACCGTCTTTTCGGCACATTTACAACTTTGCCAAAAGAAGAATTAATTTACGGAGTTGATACTCATATGAAGCCCGAAGAACACAACAAATTAGCAAATTTGCTGCAAATTCCGTTTCAAAAATCAAGATCCGCAAAAAACAGTTAAAATCAATAAAAAAAAATAGTTCAGCGCACCAACTAATTATTTTTTTTATTAATATTGATATATAAAATGAAAATCAATCTATTAATCATTAACCTCTATTTTGAATTAATTTTCACGAGATGAAAAAGAGTAGCCGCAAAGAATTGAATTGGGAACAAACAGAAAGACTTGTTTCGTTAGCTTTAGAAGAAAAAAATCCATTTGAAATCATAAAAAAAGAATTTGGATTAGCAGAAAAAGAAGTTCTGGAAATCATGAAAAAGAAGATGCCTGTAGAAAAATTTGAAATGTGGAAAAAAAAGGCAATTGCAAATAAGCCAAAACCAAAGCCAGTAAAAATTGACGACTTTGATGAGGATTTGGATGGAAAATATTACATAAAAAACAAACTAGATTAATACAAACTCCTGAATTTCAGGAGTTTTTTTTTATATTTATATAAAAGTGTAACAATTTGATAATTTACGAGTCAAATACACATAACTAAACGCGAACAAATGAAAAAAATAATTTACACCTTAGCTCTTGCTGTAACATTTTGGAGCTGTAAAACGGGAAGCACATCAGGAGATGCAAAAAGCAAAACTGTAGATGTTAACATCAATCTTGTAGATGTTAAAGACGATAAAGTCCTGGTAACTGTTACACCTCCGACAATTAAGACGGATGAAGTAATTTACAGCATCCCAAAAACAGTTCCTGGAACTTATTCTACAGATAATTACGGTAAATATTCTGATGGTTTTAAAGCTTTTGATGTTAAAGGAAATGAGTTAACTGTAAAAAGAATTGATGATAATTCATGGTCAATTTCTAATGCAAAAACACTTAAAAAAATCACTTATTTAGTTGGAGATACTTTCGACACTGAAAAAGGAACCGGTTTTGGAAATGACGATGTATTTTCGCCAGCAGGAACTAACATCAACGCCGGAGTAAATTTTATGGTTAATACACACGGTTTTGTTGGTTATTTTCAAGATAAATTAGATGTACCTTATAAAGTTACTATCACGCATCCTGAAACGCTTTGGGGCGCAACTTCAATGACTGATGAAGATGCAAGTAAGACAAGCGACGTTTTTACAACCCCTCGCTATGCAGTTTTGGTTGAAAATCCAATTATGTATTCTAAACCAGATTATACGACATTCAACGTTAACGGAATGGATATTCTGATTGCTGTTTATTCTCCAACAGGAAAATTTACTGCAGAAAGCATTACGCCGGAAATGAAAACGATGATGACAGCGCAGAAAAACTTTTTAGGAAAAATCAATTCTACTAAAAAATATACTGTTTTATTGTATTTATCAAGCCTGGCAAAAGATGATGCACACGGTTTTGGAGCTTTAGAGCATCCAACAGCTACAACGGTTGTTTTACCGGAATCAATGCCAAAAGAAAAATTGGTTGAATCAATGAAAGATGTAGTTTCTCATGAGTTTTTTCATATTGTAACTCCATTGACAATTCACTCAAAAGAAATTCAGTATTTTGATTACAATGCACCAAAAATGTCAGAGCATTTATGGATGTATGAAGGTGTTACAGAATATTTTGCAAATCTTTTTCAAATCAATCAAGGTTTAATTGATGAAGCTGAATTTTACACTAGAATCGCTGATAAAATCGAACAGGCAAAAGGCTTAAATGATACGATGTCATTTACTGTAATGAGTAAAAATGTTTTGGAACAGCCCTATAAAGACCAATATTTGAATGTTTACCAAAAAGGTGCTTTGATTGGTATGTGCATCGATATTATTATTAGAGAAAAAAGCAATGGCGAGAGAGGAATTCTTGATTTAATGCATAAATTATCAAACGAATATGGTATTGAAAAACCATTTAATGATGATGAACTTTTTGCTAAAATCACACAATTGACTTATCCTGAAGTTGGTGAATTCTTAACTAAATATGTAGCTGGAACAAATCCAATTCCTTATGATGTTTATTTAGCAAAAGTTGGAGTAACAAAAGCAACAGAGAAAAAAGCGAGTCCAATATTCTTAAAAGGACAAACGCCTTATATTTCTGTTGACAAACAAACAAAAGAAATTGCCGTTCGTTCTAATATTGAACCAAGTGAGTTTTTCAAAAACCTTAATTTAAAAGGTGGCGATATTTTGGTTTCTGTAAACGACAAACCTTATTCTCTTGCGAATATTTATGATTTAATTGGAGAAAGTGAAAACTGGAAAGAAAACGATCCAATTACTGTAAAAATCAAACGTGCAGGAAAAGAAGAAACTATCAAAGGAACTGTAAAATTACCTTATGAAGAATCTGAAACTTTTAAAGCTACTGATGCTTCAAAAGACAAACTTAAAAATGCATGGTTAAAGGGATAATTTCTTTTTAAGACATAAAAAAAACCGGCAAGTGATTGTCGGTTTTTTTATTTGTTTTATTTCTTCACCGGAAACTTCCAGTCAAATTCGTCTTTATTATTAATGATTGCTCCAATCTCAAATTTTACAACTTCATCAAATTCGGTTTGAAGAATAAACCAATTGTCTTCGTTAAAGTAATTTTCGAAAGTATCAAAAGTTTCCTGATTGTATTTTGTAATTCCTTTTGCAGCAAAATCTTTCTTTACATCGGCAATTTTTCTTCCGATTATTTTGAATCCGAAAACTTCTAAATCATTGCTTGACGCAACGGCATAACCAAATTTCAAATCTTCTTCTTCATAAAATGTTAATCTGATTTTATGCGCATTGTATACAAAAATCACATTGTCATCTTCGTCTTTATAGTTTTTATCAGGTTTTCCTAAAACAGCTGTTACGTCGTTCTGTTTCATTCCGAAAAGCAATTTGTCAATTCCTGATTTTAGATTTATTTTCATATTGATTGTCTTTATTTGAAGTGCAAATTTCGTGAAGTTTTTTTGTTATTCGCCACGAATTCACGAATTAATATTCTTGAAACCTATCAGGTTTTTAAAACCTTTTAGGTTTGCACCTCAACTATTAGCCTTTTTTGTTAGGTTTACTACTCATATAAAAAGTAATTTTTCCACCATTCATAACATCAGCATGCTTTAAAAATGGCCTGTCTAATGGTTTTCCATTCAAGAGTACTTTACTAACAAATACATTTTTATCGGATTGATTTACAGTTTCTACTTCAAATTTCTTTCCGTTTTCCAAATTAAAAACTGCATTTTTCACGAGCGGACTTCCTAATGCATATTCAGCAGAACCAGGAGCAACAGGATAAAAGCCTAAACTGCTAAAAATATACCAGGCACTCATTTGTCCAAAATCATCATTTCCTCCAAGACCATCTGCTCCGTTACGATACATTTTTTTCAAAATCATTCGGATTTTATCTTGTGATTTCCACGGAGAATCTGTCCAGTTGTATAAATAAACTACATGGTGCGAAGGCTCATTTCCATGAACGTAATTTCCAATAATTCCGTCTCTGGTAATATCTTCTGTATTTTCGAAATATTTATCTGGAAGATGCATGTTGAACAAAGAATCTAAACGAACTTTAAATTTCTCATTTCCGCCCATCAATTTAATCATATCAGCAGGATCTTGCGGAACGTACAAGCTGTAATTCCATGAATTTCCTTCAATAAAACCTTGACCATGCGTATCTAGCGGATCAAATTCTTTTTTGAAAGTTCCGTCGATTAATTTTGGACGCATAAAACCAGTTTTCTCATCATAAACATTTTTATAATTTTTAGATCTGTTGATGAATTCATTATAAATTTCTGTTTTTCCAAGTTTTTTGGCTGCCTGTGCAATTGCCCAATCGTCATAAGCATATTCTAAAGTTTTAGAAACCGATGCTCCATTTTTATCTTCAGGAACATAGCCCATTTTCATGTAATATTCTAATCCATCGTAATAAGAAACTTTTGCCGTATTGACACATGCCTGAAGCGCTTTTTCTGCATCAAAATTAATGTTTCCTTTTACAATTGCATCGGCAACTACAGAAACCGCATGATAACCAATCATACACCAATTTTCATTCGCATAATGTGACCAGATTGGGAGCATTTTGTGTACACTTTGATCCGAATGCGCCAACATTGAACTTACCATATCAGCGTTGCGAGTTGGCTGAACAATATTAAAGAAAGGATGTAAAGCGCGATAAGTATCCCATAATGAATAACTGGTATAATTTTTAAATTTTTCGGCTTTATGAACATTCATATCAAGTCCTTTGTAATTTCCATCAAGATCCATGTATTCTGTTGGACCTAAAAAGGCGTGATACATTGCAGTGTAAAAGTTCACATAATCTTCCTTTTGAATGGCTTCAATTTGAATTTTATTCAGTTCGCGATTCCAAACTTCCTGACTTTGTTTTTTCACTTTTTCGAAATCCCAACCCGGGACTTCTTTTTTCATGTTTTCTAATGCTCCGGCCGAACTTACTGGAGATAAAGCCATTTTAATTTTGATATTTTCGCCTTCTTCAGTATTAAAATCAAAGAACAATTTTAGATTTTGTCCTGCCATTTCCGGAAAATTTTTCGTTTGATCAAATCTTCCCCAGAAACCTCTGTAAACACTTTTTTCTTGTGCTGCTTGTCCGTAGCTTTTAATAGGTTTACTGAAAGACATTGCAAAATAAACGGTTCTGGTTCTAGCCCAGCCGTTTGTCTGACGATAACCCGTAATCAAAGTATCATTTTCTATACGAACAAATGTCCAAACGTTTTTCTTGTCATAATTATAAATTCCAGACGTCAAATCAAGAATAATATGTGCTTCATCTGATTTTGGAAATGTATATTGATGCATTCCAACTCTTGTTGTTGCTGTTAATTCAGCTTTAATTTTGTGGTCTTCCAGAAAAACGCTGTAATAAGCTGGTTCCGCTTTTTCTGTTGAATGTGAAAAGGCCGATCGATAACCCGATAGCGGTTTTGAAGCAACTCCAGGGTTCAATTGCAGTTTGCCAGTTGTTGGCATAATTAAGAAATCACCTAAATCGGAATGACCAGTTCCACTAAAATGTGTATGACTAAAACCTACAATTGTTTTATCTTCATATTGATATCCTGCACAATATTTATACACTTCACCATTATATTTTCCGTTCAAGCCATATGCAATTGTGTCAGTTTCAGGACTAAGTTGCACACTCCCAAAAGGCACGGTAGCACCTGGATAAGTATGTCCCATTCTTGCTGTTCCAATCATTGGATCAACATACTGAATTAAATTTCGCTTTTCAGATTCTTTTTTTTGTGCATTTGAAATGGTTCCAAGCATCAAAAATGAAAGTCCAAAAAGAAGGCTTTTGCAGTTTAATCTATTCATTAGTTATTTTTTAAAACATTATATTTTTTAATCTAAAACAAATAAAGCATTTACTAAAACGATTTACCTATGCTTTTAGTTTAGAAAAATACAACAAAATATGCTTTTAAAAAACATAAATTTTATGGGGATATTAATGAATCTATTTTACGCTTTTCATTTAGACTGGACTGAAGTCCAGCCCTACAATATGGTTCGAGCCTAACGGCTCTTTACAATGATTCTGTTTATTTTTTTTGCTCTATGAAAAAATGCGATCGATTTAAATTTAGAAAAAAAATATGCAATCCAAAAGAGTTCCGAAGGAACGTATTATATTGTAGAGCTGGATTTCAATCCAGCCCTACATATGGTTCGAGCCTAACGGCTCTTTACAATGATTCTGTTTATTTTTTTTATTCTATGAAAAAATGCGATCGATTTAAATTTAGAAAAAAAACATTTTACAGTAATAGATTCTAATTTATTGAAAAAAAGAATACAATCGAAAAGAGTTCCAAAGGAACGTATTATATTGTAGGTCTGGATTTCAGTCCAGCCCTACATAAGGTTCGAGCCTAACGGCTTTTTACAATGATTCTGTTTTTTTTTTAGTTCTATAAAAAAATGCGATCGATTTAAATTTAGAAAAAAACATATACAATCGAAAAGAGTTCCGAAGGAACGTTTTATATTGTAGAGCTGGATTTCAATCCAGTTTAAAAATAGATAGAGCCGCTGGCTTTTTTTTGCTTTGTTTTTTGATTATAGTTTATTGTTTAGGTTTTCTTTTACCTCATCAAACCATTCGTTTTTAAGAATGCTTAAAACTATAGAATCACGTCTCAGATTGCTGTCTCTTGTTGGCATATTGCTTCTTAAAACGCCTTCAACTTTACAGCCAATACTTTTCATCGCGGCAATACTTCTCTTATTGTTGTTATCTGCGCGAAATTCTACTCTTTCTAATCCTAAAGTTTCGAAAGCAAACTGAAACAGTAAAAATTTGCAATGCTTGTTTAAACCTGTTCCTCTAAACTCCGATCCGTACCAAGTATATCCTAACTGCAAAGTTTTAAATTCAAGATTAATATCGTAGAAACGTGTTGAACCTGCGTATTTTTTAGATTTTTTATCAAAAACGATAAAAGGAAATTCCTTTTCGTTTTCTCTGGCTTTAATTGCCAGCTGAATGTAATTCATCAAATTTTCTTTTCCTTCTGCTCCCACCAATGAATATTTCCAGGTTTCCGGTTCATTGATTGAAATATCCAATAAGTTTTCTACATCTGATTCTTGAAGCGGGCGCAACAAAACAAAATCATCTTCTAAAACAATAGTATCTGTGAAATTGAAATTTGATATTTTAGCCATAATTCATTTTTGGTTATTAAATTATTTTTCGCATATAAAGCCCCTATGGGACAAATTATGAATTATTATTCTTTTCTACTGCTATATAATCTCTACGAGATTTATTCTTATCTTTATACTCAGGCAGGAGTAAAATATTGGTAGCTAAAAAAGTGTCTTAATAAAAAAAGTCCCATTAGGGACTTTACTTTTTTGCTATTATTTTTCTAAAGTCTATAATTTCTTCTCAAAAAAATTACTCGCTCATTTCGTCGTAACGCTCGGGAACTTGCGGATCGTACAGCGGACATTTGAATTCTTCCATCACAGAAACCAATTGGTTCATGGTTTTTCCTTCAGTTCCGTAACAATCAATTTTTATGCTTTGAGGAGTTGTAACGACTTGAAAAGCGCCTTTTCCTTTTGGGTTTTTCCAACTATTTTCATCCACTCTTTCCCATTCTGAAAAAACGGAATTGATTCTATTTACGATTACATCTACTTGAAGCGCAGCCAGACCTTCTACTTCTTGTTTCTCCACAAGAGCCTCATAAACCTCCTGATTGTTCAGGTAGATTTCATCCAGATATCTCCAAAAAAGTAGTTCGTACATAATATTGCTGTTTTATAATTTGTAGAGACGCACAGCAGTGCGTCTCTACATAAAAAATTAATATTTAAATGTTCCGTATTCGCTGGTAATGGTAAGCTTTTTATCGTCTGAAGCTTCTACTCTACCAACAATTTGTGCATCAACGTTGAATGATTTTGAAATCTCAATAATATCTTGTGCAATGTTTTCCGGAACATAGATTTCCATACGGTGACCGCAATTGAAAACCTGATACATTTCTTTCCAGTCTGTTTTTGATTGTTCCTGAATTAACTTGAACAATGGCGGAACCGGAAATAAATTATCTTTTATAATGTGTAAATTTTGAACGAAATGAAGAATTTTAGTCTGCGCTCCTCCACTGCAATGCACCATTCCGTGAATATCTGCAGGAGTATATTTATCTAAAATTTTCTTGATGATTGGCGCATAAGTTCTTGTTGGCGAAAGCACTAACTGACCTGCATTGATTGGACTGTTTTCAACTTCATCAGTCAAATTAACCTGTCCTGAATAAATCAATTCTTCTGGAACTGCAGCATCGTAACTTTCTGGGTATTTTTTAGCCAAATATTTTCCGAAAACATCATGACGTGCAGAAGTAAGTCCGTTGCTTCCCATTCCGCCATTATAGCCTTTTTCGTAAGTTGCCTGACCGAAAGAAGCCAAACCAACAATTACATCACCTGCTTTTATATTTGCGTTATCTACAACATCGCTGCGTTTCATACGAGCTGTAACAGTCGAGTCAACAATAATTGTACGAACAACGTCACCAACGTCGGCAGTTTCTCCTCCTGTTGAATGAATGGTTACTCCAAAAGATTTTAATTCGTTGATTAATTCTTCTGTTCCGTTAATGATTGCCGAGATAACGTCAGCCGGAATTAAATTTTTATTTCTTCCAATAGTTGAAGAAAGCAGAATATTATCTGTTGCGCCAACACATAATAAATCATCAATATTCATGATCAGAGCATCTTGTGCAATACCTTTCCAAACAGAAAGATCTCCGGTTTCTTTCCAGTACATATACGCCAAAGACGATTTTGTACCCGCTCCGTCAGCATGCATAATTAAACAATGTTCTGCATCTTGGGTAAGATAATCTGGAACAATTTTACAAAATGCCTGTGGAAATAAACCTTTATCAATATTTTTTATGGCGTTGTGTACATCTTCTTTTGATGCCGAAACACCTCTTTGTGCGTACCTTTTGCTAGAATCTGAACTCATGAAACTTAGTTTGTGTTGATGTGGTGCAAAGATAACCAGTTTTTTTAATTCTTAGGTTTATACCAATCTAAAATTAGTTTTTATTGTCACTTAATCTTCTATAATGAAATTATGTTTTTATAAAAAAAATCGACAGCGAGAACACTGCCGATTTTTAGACATCAGAATTATTCGAAGATTATGATATTTTTATTTCCAATCAGGCATCGACGCATTTTGAAACAAAGTTGTCCTTGTACTGTCGTCTGTTGTGCTTACGGTTTGTATATTTTTGGCTGAAAGCCCATCATTTGAGGTGTTTACAAAAATGACTTTTGCTTCATTTGGCGAAAATTTCACATCGAGGTCGTTGAAACCATTTTCTTTACCTGATGACAATTCTGCCGATGTATTTGTTGCTACTGTGTAAATAAATATTCTGGAATCTAAACGTCTGTAATCTGCATTTTCAAATCCGGAAACATCTCTCGTGTAAACCACTCTTTTATTATCAATCGAAATATCGATTCCGCTTGCGCCTCCGGTTACTCCAGAAAGCACAGTATATAAAACAGTTCCGCTCATATCAATTGCATAAATTTCGACACTGTAACCTGAAACATCATTTACTTTTAGAACAATTTGGCTTCCGTCGCGACTCCATTCGCATTCAGAAATAAACTTGCCGTTTGGTGTTTTAAACAACTGTGTCAATCCAGATCCATCAGCATTTATGCGATAGAGTTTATCAAAATTCGGATAAATTAGCTGACTACCATTTGTGCTCCAAGCATAGCTCACATTATCCATATTAAAACCTGCTATCGGTACAAAATTTGTAATTTTTCGCACATCGGTACCATCAGGATTCATGCTGAAAATCTGATTCAGAGATCCGTCAGTACTTATGTAAGCAATTCTGTTAATACTTAAATTTTTTCTCGGTCTGAAACTATTCACCTCTGCAGAAGACAATTGAAGTTCGTTTCCGGCATCATCAGCAGTAAAAATTACATTGTTGTTTTTTATCTTTTTCACATACATATATCTCGGATTCGGGAATGCCAATGTTCTAAACGAATTTGTCACACTATTTATAGGCTTGTTTATTCCGTCATCGACGCTTACTTGCCAGTAATATTTGGTACTAAAACTTAAATCTTTAATAGCTAAAGTTGTTGTTTTAAGATCAGAATAAGTTTTCACTTCGTCTGTAGTTCCGTTTTTCAAAGTCACAGTGTATGTAAGCGGATCTCCTTCAGGATCTTTGGCAGTCCAAGTCAAATTAAGACTTAAAGCTTGTCCAGTAGCATTATCTGTTGGCGCAGTAAGCACGGGGATTTCTGGCGGTTTATTAGTTGCAGTTGAGACTTCTAATTCGAAAATAACTTCAATTTCAATATCTTTTTCTATTGTGCCCGGGACAAATCTGGCAATAAAACCATCTTTTTGAGCCTGAAAAGCATATTTTCCTACAGGTACTTTGTCTATTTTAAAGTATCCATCTTTATCGGTATAAACTGTACTGGTTGTTGGACTAGAAGACACACGGGCGTTTTCGATTCCTGTGTATGTTCGGACATCAACAACTCTTCCTTTAATTGAACCAGTTCCTGTATTATCAAACTGCTCTTCGCTGCAAGAAATTAAAAGAAAAAAGCACGCCAAAATTTTTAATCCTATTTTCATTTGAGACTGAATTTTATTAAACTTATATTGAATTTAATCCTTTAATCATTAATTACTAAAGATCAAAAGGCTGCCTATTTTTTCTTATAATTAAGTTTTTTGGGGAAATAATATGTCATCCCGAAACCAATCCTATAGAAATAATCATCCCGCACTCCTGCGACCAGATGATCTACATTATCACTAAATGCTGCATTAAATTCTCCATACAATTTGAGTCCAACGTGCGGCGAAACCAAATATTCGACACCTGCTCCAGCCTGTATTTTGCTATGAAAATTTTCCCGATGATGATCGAATTCGAATCCGGTTCCGGCAAAAACAAAAGGAGAAAAAACGTCGCGGGGCAATATGATGCATTCCAGATTTAAATCTAAAGACAAATAGCCATAATCCATATAATTTCGATTTGCCACTTGAAAAGCATTTGAGGATGCACTTAAATTAAAAGTTGGCGAAAAAAAGAATTTCAGTGCTCCTCTAATCATCGGCATAGGTTTCGGATTTGGATAATCACCTTGCATTATTGCAGTTCCTCCCACTGCTTCTATACCAAATCTTGCTCTTCTATTTTCACTTAAATTTCTATTATATAATTGGGCTAAATCAGCATCACTTTTCTCTTTATCGTAAGCCGCTACAAAATCGTCAATTTGTTTTTGCGGTGCATTTACTTCCCAAAGTTTGTCTTTGATTCCGTCAACAATAAGTCCTTCTACTGCTTTTTCAATAGCTTCTGTCACTGCCATCTGAATTGGTTCATTTCGGGTAAAACCAGTTTCAACTTCCAGAAGTCTATTTAAATTGACATATCTGAATAAACTTGCATCAATACTTTGTGATAAAATAGTTTTTGAAACGTAAACCGTATTTAAGATTTTTCCGTTTGAAGTCGATACCAATCTTAAATAAACAGTTACTCGGTCTTGTCTATATTGAGTCGAACCTCCAGCTCCAAAATATCTCGCTCCAAAACCACCTGTAATAATATTGGTATCATAAGAAATAATCCCTCCTTCAAGCAATACTCCTGCAAATAAAAGCGGTGTTAAAACTGCTTCATTTGGTTCTGTTTTTGATGCGTATTCCTGACGCGTAGAACGAATAATATTTCTTTCGTTTAAAAGATTCCCCAGATTTTCACGCTCAATGGGTACAAACCATTTTGAGTCCTGCAAGGCTTTTATTAAAATTGATGTTGCTCCTTGTGTAACAGCAGTACTAAAGGTACTTCCCAGTTCAGTAGGTTTGTACTGCCCTGTTTGGTCTTTAAATTTATATACACCTACAACTATCTGCTCTTTTGGTTTTGGCATTTCTACCAATTTGGCAGTCGCTGGAGTATTTTCTCCATATACTGCTTTTTGCACCCCAACAGGCTGATTAAAATATGCTCCACATCCTGAGAATAGGCAAATTAATAAAAATAGAAAAAGGGGACTTTTATTCATAATCTCAATTATTTACAATAATACATGAACCTTACTTTTTACTCGGACAATTAAATTTATTGTCCCGGAAGAATTACTTGTGTCTGCTCACCCGTATCTGTATCCAAAACATCAACCACCAATCCTAAATTAGAATGGTAAATATCAATCGAAAGCGTTCCAAAAACATATGTTCCTGGAGCAAGCGTGCCAGTGCCTGTTCCCGTTCCAGTCCCATTTCCTGTACCTGTGCTACTTCCAAATTGATTATCAAATAATGAATTTGAAAGCCTGTTTAGTAATTGGTTATTCAAATTGCTTTTGAAACGTTCCAAATCTGTTTGCTGCTTAAACTGCGAATTGGTATCTTCTTTATAATCATTTTGAGCTTGAGCAGAACTAAGCAACCACGGATAATTGAAAGTCTCTCCTCCAAAATTTGGGTTTGCTGCTTTATATTGAAGGTTTTGTGCAATTGATATTGTACTAAAACCAATCAAGCAAACGAGTAATGCTATAGTTTTCATATAGATACTTTTTAGTTTGAACATTAAATAGTAAACGCTTTATCGACAAATGCACTCAATTCTGAATTTTAATATTGAGTAATCATTTTGTTTTGTTTTTCTAGATCTTTAAAATACTTGAATAGCTTTTGAGCCGCTGAATCAGCCATGTATTTTAAAAAATCTTCATCGGGACGTGAAATAAACTCCTCTATAATATCACTATCTACTAATATTGTAATCTTGGTTGTGCGCCCAAAAGTCAGTTCTTCCTGAACCGTTACGATTTTAGTAGTATGAACTTTCAGTTTCGAATATTGCGCATAAAACATATCATAGTAATCATTTCCCAATTTTGTTTTAGTATCATTGGCTACAATTCCTACCATTTCGATACCGTCAACAGGGACAGATTTTCCTGCGTCTGATTCTGTTTCTTCATTAAAAACAATTCGGTCTTTGCCAATTATGGCATTTTTTTCATCATAAATGAGCAACATTAAAATCACTTCGTCCTGTTTGGTATAATTGATTTGCGTTTTAGACAATTCTACCCTTTGATTCGGCTCCAGTGTTACTCTTCCGTCTTGCGCATTAGTTGATTTATTTGAATTCGATTTGTTTTTCTTGAATACACTTAGTTTATATGAAATATTCTTGAACTCTGATTTTAAATTTTCTGCAGTTCCGGTTATAAATAATAAATTCTCAATTTCCTTAACTTCAATTTTCGCTTTTACCTCTTTGTTGTACTCGGTTTGTGAAAATCCGTTTTCAGAAAAAAAAATAAAAAAAGATGCCACAATTATGTGAAGATACTTTTTCATGATTCTAGCGATTGAATACGTAAATTGTACCTGAATTTCCAGACTGATTTATGATCATATCCTTGGATATCGAATTTGATCCTATACTGAAAATCGTTAAATTATTGCCTTCCTGATTGACTTTCATCGATTCGACTCCTCGGGAGTATGATGATGAAACATCACTTATATAATTATTATTACCTGACTGTATATAGGATTGATTTATTTCGTCTGCTTTTTTGTAGACATTCATGTAGTTGTTATTACCAGTTTGCTGTGCAGTTACATAAGCATTATTACTGATAATAGTAAAATTGGCCTGATTATAGTTGCCAATTTGTGCAATTTTGACTATGTTATGATTAATAACATATTGATATGTATTCTGGTTTTGATTGCGATTGTTTGATTCATTCATGGCTATAACATAATCACTTATATTCCCATCAATTGATTGTGAGAATATAATTCCTGTAAAAAGAAAAAATAAGATTACAATAGCTTTCATAATTTTTGAAATAATAAAAAAAGGAAGAACTGATTATATCAAGTCCTTCCTTTTCTTGTTTTTTTAGTTTGCCTGTAGCACTACGCTGCCATTTAAGAACCCAGCTTGAGTAACAGTACTAACATTTCCCCATCCTAATTGTGCTGTCAAAGCATAGTTAGCAACTCCATATTGATCGATACTAGAAGAGTTCCCAATTCCAAGTTGAATTGTTGACGCTGAATTGAATAATCCTTCTTGATAAGTGTCAGATTCGTTGCCGAAGCCAAATTGATAGACACTAGCATCGTTGCCCCAACCTACTTGAGTTGCACTAGAACTATTAAAGAATCCGATTTGTGTTAGATCAGCATTATTGTCAATTCCAAATTGGAAAACTGTAGCGCTGTTTCCTAATAGTGGACCTTGGTCAATATCAGAAGTATTTCCCCATCCAATTTGTGTAACTGAAGCAGAGTTTGCAACACCTAATTGATCAATAGTTGATGAGTTATCAACACCTATTTGAAGAACAGTTGCAGAATTTAAAATACCATCTTGTTGAACATCTGAATCATTTGATCCAACTTGAACAACTAATGCTCCATTTAATAAACCAGTTTGGTCAACATTACTAGTGTTTTGTGCCACGGCAACACCTACAAACAGCATCGCGGAGATGCTTAAAATTACTTTTTTCATAATAAATATATTTAATTGGTTACTAATACAAATTATTATGCAGGCTGTAATTTGGGGAAAAAATTTGGGCAATTTTAATGAAATCTCAAACGAAAATTGGGATTATTTCTCGATTTCATTTTCAAAATTAGAAAACTTCTTGATAATCAAATCAGGTATAAATACGTAATTTACAAGAACTTAACTTGTTTTCGATGAACTGCAAAACTATCTCGATGAACTACCATTTGTGTTTTTTTTACTTAGTAAGAAAATACCTATTTATCGAGATTTCTTTTCAATTATGCCTAAACAGTCGTTAAAAAAAAGTTATAAAAACGGTTAATTTAACATATTCACACACAAAAAAAAACCCATCTTTTTTAAGATGGGCTTTAACTGAATGTTTAGAAAACGTTATTTAGTAAACAATAATTCTCTGTACTTGGTCAAAGTCCAGCTCTCATCATCTACTAATAATTCCAATTTATCGCAATGATTACGAATATCTTCAAAATAAGGTTTCACTTTATTGCAATACGCTTCAGCCATTTTTTGAGCATCAGTAAGCTGATTAGCCTTCTTTCTTTCATTAGTCATGGCTAATACTTTAGTATTAATTCCTTCAATATGTCCAGAAATTTCTTTTATTAAAGTAATTTGTTCTTTTGCAATCGTCTCAAATTCTTTTCCAAAAATTTCCTTTAAACCTTTTACATTTTCAATTAATGTATTCTGGTAACGAATTGCAGTTGGAATTACGTGATTTCTTGCAATATCTCCTAAAACTCTTCCTTCAATCTGAATTTTTTTAGTGTATTCTTCTAATTCAATTTCATAACGCGCTTCAGCCTCAACATGATTAAAGATTCCTAGTTCTTCAAATAAGTCCAAAGCTTGCTTCGAAACTTTAGCTTTAATAGCTTCTGGAGTAGTTTTGAAATTACTCAAACCTCTTTTTGCTGCTTCTTTTTCCCATGCATCGCTATAACCATCGCCTTCAAAAAGAATTTTTTTAGATTGTTTGATGTATTCTCTTAAGACATTGAAGATAGCATCGTCTTTTTTCATGTCCTTATTTTCAATCAGGTTCTCTACTTCATTTTTAAAGTCAATTAACTGTTTGGCAACAATAGCATTCAAAGTCGTCATTGCATTTGAACAGTTTGAATTAGAACCAACAGCTCTAAATTCAAATTTATTTCCTGTAAAGGCAAATGGTGAAGTTCTGTTTCTGTCTGTATTATCTAATAATACGTCTGGAATTTTACCAACAACATTTAATTTAAGATCTGTTTTTTCTTCAGGCGAAAGTTTTCCGGTTGTTACACTTTCTAATTCTAATAAAACTTTTGACAATTGTGCTCCAATAAAAACCGAAATAATTGCTGGCGGTGCCTCATTAGCTCCTAACCTGTGATCATTACTTGCCGTTGCAATCGAAGCTCTTAATAAAGTTTCATAATCGTTTACAGCTTTAATAGTATTAATAAAGAATGTTAGGAATTGCAAATTACTCATTGGCGTTTTGCTCGGACTCAATAAATTAACTCCAGTATCAGTAGCCAAAGACCAGTTGTTGTGTTTTCCAGAACCGTTTACACCTTTAAATGGTTTTTCGTGAAATAACACTTTAAAATCATGACGCTCAGCAACTCTTTGCATTACGTCCATTAATAAAGAGTTGTGATCAACTGCTAAATTCGTTTCTTCAAAAATTGGAGCCAACTCAAATTGATTTGGCGCAACCTCATTATGACGCGTTTTTACCGGAATTCCTAATAACATACATTCCTGCTCCAAATCTCTCATATAAGTAAGAGCACGTGTTGGGATAGATCCAAAGTAATGATCATCTAACTGCTGACCTTTTGCAGAAGTATGTCCTAATAATGTTCTTCCGGTCATTACCAAGTCAGGACGAGAATTTGCCAACGCTTTATCAATTAAAAAATATTCCTGTTCCCAACCTAAAGTTGCTGTTACCTTTTTTACGTTTTTGTCAAAATATTTACAAACTTCAGTCGCCGCTTCGTCAATGGCAGATAATGCTCTTAATAAAGGTATCTTATTATCTAAAGCCTCACCTGTGTATGCAATAAATACAGTTGGGATACATAATGTTGTACCATATATAAATGCCGGAGAAGTTGGATCCCAGGCTGTGTAACCTCTTGCTTCAAAAGTATTTCTAATTCCGCCATTCGGGAAACTTGACGCGTCTGGCTCTTGTTGTACCAATTGGGCTCCGCCAAATTTTTCTACAGGATCACTTCCATCGTATGAAGTTTCAAAAAAGGCATCATGTTTTTCGGCAGTTGTTCCTGTCAAGGGCTGAAACCAGTGAGTATAATGTGTAACGCCTTTTGACAATGCCCACTCTTTCATTCCCATGGCGATATAATCGGCCAGTTTTCTTTCTATTTTAGTTCCATGCTGAATGGCATCTCTTACTCCTTTAAAAGCATCCGAAGTTAAATACTGCTTCATTGCTTTTTCATTAAACACATTCGATCCGAAGAGATTTGATTTTCGATCAATTTCTTCAAAGTGCACTGGCTTTCTGTTGGAAGCTTCTTGTAAAGCTTGGAAACGTAATGTTGACATGGTATGTTAAGTTTTAATTCGTACTAATTTTCATTAAAAAAAGGAGGAACAAATATAAACAATAAAAGTCCCTGTTTAGAATATAAATTTTAGATTTTTGAACTACAATTTCTCAACAGATCATGCTTTTTTCAGAGAATAAACAAACACAATCAAGAAATGTAACAAAAAACCACAAGAATCCCCATTAAATAAACATTTTTTCATAATTTCTTAACCCAAAAAATCAAAAATAGCCCTTAATTATTACGAATTTATTTTTTATAGTGGTTAAAAATTGCTTTTTTAAAAATATACCCCTACGAAAATTACGCTTCTCTAAAAAATTATACTCCGCAAAACAAAATAGCCCCCTAATTTTTAGGAGTAAAAAAATAAATCTATATTTGACCCAGCGAAAAAACAAAAAAAATAAATTTATATTATTATGGCTAAAATTAAGTTAGAGTACATTTGGTTAGATGGATACGAGCCAACTCAAAATCTTAGAAGTAAAACTAAAGTTGAAGAGCATGAAAATTTCAAAGGAACATTAGAAGAACTTGGAAATTGGTCATTTGATGGTTCATCAACTAAACAAGCTGAAGGTGGTTCTTCTGACTGTCTTTTAGTTCCAGTTGCAATTTATCCAGATCCAACTCGTATCAATGGATGGTTAGTAATGTCTGAAGTTATGTATGCTGACGGAACTCCACACCCATCTAACGGAAGAGCTACAATTGATGATGAAGATGATGATTTTTGGTTTGGATTCGAACAAGAGTATTTCATCATGGATACTAAAACTCAACTTCCACTTGGTTTCCCAGTTGGAGGATACCCTGCTCCACAAGGGATGTACTACTGTTCAGTAGGTGGAAAAAACACACACGGAAGAAAATTAGTTGAAGAGCACGCTGATTTATGTATCGCTGCTGGAATCAACTTTGAAGGAATCAACCAAGAGGTTGCTTGCGGACAATGGGAATTCCAATTATTCGCTAAAGGAGCTAAAAAAGCTGGAGATGAAATCTGGGTTGCTCGTTACTTATTAGATCGTTTGACTGAAAAATATGGTTACTATATTGAATATCACCCAAAACCTCTAGGAGATACTGACTGGAATGGTTCTGGAATGCACGCTAACTTCTCTAACAATGTCTTGAGAACTTGCGGAGATCAAGCTACTTACGAAAGAATTTGTGAGGCTTTCCGTCCTGTTACTGCTGAGCACATCGCAGTTTACGGAGCTTACAATGAACAACGTTTAACCGGTAAGCACGAAACTGCTTCTATCCACGATTTCTCTTATGGAGTTTCAGACAGAGGATGTTCTATCAGAATTCCTTTGATGACTGTTCAAAAAGGATGGAAAGGATGGTTGGAAGACAGAAGACCAGCTTCAAACGGAGATCCATACAAAATTGCTGCTAGAATTATCAAAACTGTTAAATCAGCGCTATAATTCAAAGCTTAAAATAAATCCTGAAAGGTGCCATCGTAATTGTTGGCACTTTTTTTATGCTCTTTTCTTTTTATAAACATCAACTTTGTCAAAGTTTAAAAATCTACAATCAGAAAACTCATAACTCATAACTTAAAATTTATAACTTTTAAGAATACCTTTCTTATAATTAATTTTTAATTTAAACTTCAAAACTTATCTTTGTAAATCATTAAAAAAAATTGTTATGATAGTCTGGTCTCTCTTTTTACTTGCTGTAGTTTTTATTCTTGCTTTAGACCTTGGTGTCTTTAACAAAACTCCTCACATTATCAGTACCAAAGAAGCCAGCAAATGGACGTTGATTTGGGTAACACTCTCTTTTTTGTTTTCAGGAGTAATCTATTGGCTTTATACAACCGATTATATTGCAAACCCTGATAAATTGCAACCTGCAGTAGCTTCCATGAAATTTATTACAGGTTATTTAATTGAACTTTCACTAAGTGTTGATAATATTTTTGTAATTGCGATAATCTTTGCTTCGTTCAAAATTCCGCAAAAATACCAGCATCGTGTATTGTTTTGGGGAATATTAGGAGCGATTGTTTTCCGTGGATTGATGATTTTCTTTGGCGTTATGCTGATTAACCAATTTACCTGGACAACTTATTTATTTGGTGCATTCCTGATTTTTACAGCTATAAAAATGCTGTTTTCAGGGGAAGATGAAGATTTTCATCCAAAAGATTCTTTCATCTATAAAGCATTAGGAAAAGTTATTCCGATAACTTCTCACATGGATCATGAGAAATTTTTTATTTTAACTGAAAAAGGAAAAAAAGCTGCTACTCCATTATTCGTTGCTTTAATTGTAATTGAAGTGATGGACGTTTTATTTGCCGTTGATAGCGTTCCGGCGATTTTAGCGATTACATCAGATCCGTTTTTGGTATTCAGTTCTAATATTTTTGCTATTCTTGGATTGCGTTCTATGTATTTCTTTTTGGCAAATATGCTGGCGAAATTCAGTTATTTGGAATACAGTTTAGTTGCCATTTTAGCTTTCGTAGGGTTAAAAATGCTGCTGCACGATTGGATTCACGTACCAGAATGGGCTTCTTTAGGATTTATTGCCCTTTCACTTTTAGTTGGAATTTTAGTTTCGCTTAAATTTGGAAAAGAAAAATTATTGACTGATTCTGATTCTTCTGATCAAGAGTAATATTTTATAAAATACAATACATAAAAAAAGGAAATCTTACGATTTCCTTTTTTTTATTCCTTTTTACTAGTTCACTTTTTTAACATTGCTATCATCGATATTATATCTTGCAATTACAGCTTTGTAATCTGAATAATCAACTTTTGCTTTTTTAGCATTGATTCCATCATCACCAGGAATAATAACAATTCTAAATGTTTTACCTAGTCTAAAACTTGCAGGTAATTGAGAAAAATCACTTAAACTTCCATCAATAAAGATTGTAACTTTACTTTTTGAAAAAGTATAATTATACTGAGCTGTCTCTAAACCATTATTAAAATAATAAATTTGAGGTAACAGCGCCCAAGTATCCCCTCCACTTGTACCAACTAATTCATACACTAAAATATTATCACCCGATAACATTCCTTGCAATGAAGTATCGAAACTATAATTATTAGGACCTGTAAAATCTTTAGTAGTTTCAAACACGTAAGGAATTGGAGCATCTAATCCCGGAGGCCCTTCTGGCCCTTCACAGCTTGAAAATGCGATTAATCCAACAACGGCAAATAAGGTAAGTATCTTTTTCATAATATTTTATTTTTTAAAGTTTATAAAGGTATTCCAAAAACCAAACCAAAAATTTTGTTAAACGGGTTTCGGAATAAAATTTCTAATTATTTTTTTGCAACAGTTTGGTTTTTAAGGAATATTTTATTGAAAAACAATGCATGATATGGCAGTGAATTCTCCCAATAATCCCAAGTATGTGCGCCAGGACGCTCAGTATAATCGTGGTCAACTTTGTTATAAACTAATCTTCGGTGCAATTCTCTGTTTGGTTCAATTAAAAAATCATCAACACCACAATCTATTATCAACGGCAGTTTGTTTGCTTTTATTTTATCGAGCATATTCATAACGGCATATTGCTCATACATTTCGGTACTTCCGCTTTTATCGCCAAAAACGGGTTGCATTAATTTGACAACCTGAGCTGCCGAATCTCTATTAAGCATCGTACTCATATCTACAGCTCCACTCATACTTCCTGCCGCACAAAACAAATCAGGATGTTTTGCCGAAAGATACAAAGCGCCGTGACCTCCCATTGAAAGTCCGGTAATTACTCTTCCGCTTTTATTGCTGATGGTTCGGTAGGTTTTATCTACTTTCTGAATGACTTCCTGCGTTATAAAAGTTTCAAACTGGCTTTCTTTATTTACTGGGCTATCCAAATAAAAACTGAAAACCTCGCCTTCAGGCATCACAATAATCATATTGTATTGATCCGATAAAGTCTGAACTAATTTTTTGTTTGGCGTATTTTTCAGCCAGTCGCTAAAATGTCCGTAAGCGCCATGTAAAAGATACATAACCGGAAAAGTTGATTTGCTTTTTGCATAAGAATTTGGTAAAACTACCGCAGCTTTATAGGTCTTTCCCATAGCGGCACTGGCAACTTGCAAAGTGTCTACTTTTGCCGCATATGTCATTGTAGTCAAGCAAAGCAAAAACAAAGACAGCAGCATTTTAAATTTCTTCATTCTGATATATTTTTTTCTGATTAGGGAATGTAAATATACCTTTTTCAAAATAAATTATATGAAAAATCCGACCAGCTTTTGCCAATCGGATTTGAGAAATATTGTAATTGCATTTTTTCAACCAAAGATTAAATGATTTTTAAGATTAATCATTTCAATCTGCAAAATCAGTGGCAAAAAAGCATTAACTAATTATTATTTTATGTTCCAAACGATATTGCGAGGCGCTTTTCCCTGTGTATTGTTTGAATGATTTGCTGAAATGGCTGAAATTATTAAAACCACTTTCGTAGCAAACTTCATTAATACTGATTTGCTTTTCGGCCAAAAGTTTAGAAGCATGTACTAAACGATATTCATTTACAAATTCAGTAAAAGTTTTGTTCGAAATCTTTTTAAAATAACGACAAAACGATGGCGTCGTCATACTAACCAGATTCGAAACCTCGTCAATGGCAATCGATTCCTGAAAATGATCTTTTACGAAATTAAAAATCAAATTCATTCGGTCATTGTCTTGATTCTGCAATTCCAACGAAAATCCGTCAGCATTTAAAACCGTATATTCATCTGATGACTCTAACTCATCTAAAATACTCAAAAGTGTCAGCAAGCGCTCAAAAGGAAGCTGGTGCTCCATCATTTCGATTTTTTTGCCTATTTGTTTTTTGGTTTCGCCATTAAAGGCAATTCCTGTTTTTGATTGATTGATAATATTTTGCACTCTTCTCATTTCGGGAGCTACAAAAAAATCATTCGCTAAAAATTCCGGTTTAATATGAATAACGGTTTCTTTTTTATTTCCCGTTTGTTCATTTGTAAAACCGCAATGTGGCAAATTGGCACCTATTAATATCAAATCTCCATTTGTGTAATAGGAAACATGGCTTCCTATTTGTCTTTTTCCCGCACCTCCATTAATATAAACCAACTCAATTTCTGGATGATAATGCCACAAATGGGCTTTACTGTTGGTCTTTTCGGCATGTTTGGTGTAGGTAAAAGAACTTCCGTATGAGTTTGATATCACTTCAAGAGCTGGGGCGACTGTTTTCATGATATATATCTTTAAAAAATAATAGCAAATTTAACAAAAACACCTAAAATAATTTAAATTTTAACCTATAACGGTTTCGTAACTGCGAATTTTTCATAAAAAACCGATAAACAATGCTGCTGATTTTATGTCAAAATGGCCATTTTTTTAGAGTCTCGTTTTTTTATTGCAGATTTTTTTTAGATATCACATTTAAAACCATCTTTTAATACAAATATGCTATTTCTGTAAGAAAAGCAGAACTTTTTAACAAACTCCAATTTTTACAAAACATTAAAAAATAATAGCCGAATTAACAAAAACACTTAAAATAATTCAAATTTTAACCTATATCGGTTTCGTAAATGAGAATATAGCATATAAATTGGAAAATAGAGTTGTACTAAAAAAGCAACTACTGAACTAATTTTACATCAGAAAAATGAACTAAAAATTTAAACATACAGAAATATGAAAACGATTTTAAAATTAAGCTTAGTAGTTGCAGTATTATTATCAGGATTCAATACATATGCAATTGATGGTGATGGAGAATTTGGTCTTCATGTATTAAAAGGAAATGGAAAGCTTATCACGTTTGCTTTAAACCAAACTAAAAAAGCAAACTTATCTATATATGATAAAGAAGGTACTTTATTATATTCTGAAAATGCATCTGGAAAAGACGGTATTTTAAGAACTTTCAGTTTAGAAGAATTTCCATCTGGAACTTATTATTTAGAAGTTGAAGACAGCACTAAAAAAGTAAGACACGAAATTACAATTACTGATGATGCTACAGTTTTATCATCAAAAGCAATTTCATCTGTTTATAAAGATGCTGCAAAAAATACTAGCGTAGCAGTACGCTAAAAAATTTATACTCGAATACAGTATAAAAATGAGGTTAGATAGTTAGTAAAGTTTAAAAACCGTCAGGTTTTAGAAACAGCTCTTTGTGGTTATTGAGCTGTTTTTTTTTGCTCTTTACTTAACTGCAGATTTTTCTTAACCGCAAAGACGCAAAGAAAAAAACGCTAAGGTTCGCAAAGTTATTTTAAAACTTTGCGAACCTTGCGCGACCTTTGCGTCTTTGCGGTTAAACATACTTAGTTTTGTAAAGAAGTCCTTAACTGAATGCAAAGTCAAAATCACGAGAACTTTAAAAAATAATTACCCAATTAACAAAAACGTTAAATTAAATTCAAAATTTAACCTATAACGGTTTCGTAAATGAGAATACAACACATAAATCGGCAAATAGAGTTGTGTGATTATCTTTATTTCATAAGTAATTTAGCATCAGATAATTAGATCTATTAATTAAAAAACTAATGCTATGAAAAATTTAAAATTAAGTTTAGTAGGTGCAGTGCTTTTCACAGGATTTAGCGCTTTTGCAATTGGCGGGAATGAAGATTTTAATCTTCATGTATTAAAAACAAATGGTAAATTGATCACGTTTGCACTTAATCAAGTGAAAAAAGCAAATGTTGCAATTTATGACAAGGATGGATCACTTATTTATTCTGAATATGCTTCAGGTAAAGAAGGAATTTTAAGAACTTTTAATTTAGAAGAATTCCCAGAAGGAACTTACTATTTAGAAGTGGAAGACAATGTGAAAAAAGTGAGACACGAAATCATTATTACTGACGACGCATCAGTTTTATCAAGAAAAGCAGTTTCATCTGTTTACAAAGCAGGATTTGCTAAAGATTCTAGCGTAGCGGTACGCTAAACCTATACGTATATATAGGTATAAAAAAATTGGGAATAATATCAAGCTAAAATTTAGCTAAATGAGAGCGGCTCTATATAAAATTGGGCTGCTTTTTTTATGCTATTATATTCTGAACCAAGCAATTCTGTTTTCATTAAAATTATCTCTTTTAATTAAGAAATCGTTATTTTAAGATTAAGAAAAACATTGAAAAATAATAGGCGATTTGGCAAAAACGATAAATATAATTCAAACTTTAACCTATAACGGTTTCGTAAATGAGAATATAGCATAGAAATTGGCAAATAGAGTTGTGCTGAATTACCCATTGAGAAAGTAATTTTACATCAGAGAATTAGAACTATTAATTTAATAACTAAGATTATGAAAAAGATTTTAAAATTAAGTTTAGTATGTGCAGTATTTTTCGCAACAAGCAATGCTTTTGCAATTGACGGGAATGACAATTTGAATGTTCACGTTTTAAAAGGAAATGGAAAACTGATCACGTTTGCTCTAAATCAGGTAAAAAAAGCCAATCTGGCTATTTACGACAAAAATGGAGAATTGATTTATTCTGAAAGTGCTTCGGGCAAAGACGGAATCTTGAGAACCTTTAGCTTAGAAGAGTTTCCAGAAGGAACTTACTATTTAGAAGTTGAAGACAATACAAAAAAAGTGAGACACGAAATTACAATTACTGATGAAGCTTCGGTTTTATCTACAAAAGCAGTTTCGTCAGTTTATAAAGCAGGTTATGCTGCTCAAAATACTAGCGTAGCAGTACGCTAAAAAATTTATACTTCTCATAAGAGTATAAGGTTAGATAGTTAGTAAAAACGTGATTGTTTTACAAACAGCTCTTTGTGGTTATTGAGCTGTTTTTTTTTGCTTTAAACTGTACTGAATTTTATAATTTTTCCGATTTAGGAAAGTAATTCCTAATAATTTTAAAAGTCTGATTTCTACACTTTTAAAAAAATTCATCAAAAAAAAACCAAAAAAGGCATTTTTTCGTAAATACTGTAGGAAAATTATAGAAACATCTTTAATTCAGCAACTTAACCGTTTGAAAACGGCTATTTTTTGCATAAAATTAAATTTCTTTCGTAGTTTTGCTACGCCACTATTTAGTATTAATCTTTAAAAAAGTAATTTAAAAAAACATGACAAAATTTACCAGAATGGGCTTAATCGCCGCCTTTTTATTTACCTCGATTTTTACCTACGCATTTAATGGAACAGGAGACTATATTTTGAATATAGTTACCGGAAACGGAAAAGTAATAAGCTTTACTTTAGACACCGTTGAAAATGTTTCTTTTTCTATTTATGATGAAAACCATAATTTAGTTTACGCAGGTGAATCTGCTGCAAACAAATTAGAAGTTTCAAAAACAATAAGTTTAGAAGGTCATCCAGCCGGAACTTATGTGCTAGAAGTAACTGAAAATGGCAAGATTGCAAAACACGAAATTAAAGTTGTAGCCAAAAAAGTGAAGGCCGTAAAGTTAGACGAAACTGTAAACCAAAGTCCTTCTTTCCGTCGCTAACCCCTTTTTGTCCCCAACAAAATTAAAAGCAGCTCGTTCCAGGAGCTGCTTTTTTTTGTTCTTCTGTTTTTCTAATCCTCGTTCCTATTTTTACCAAATCCCAAAAGGAATCTGCATCGGGGAAATTATTAAAACAATACTTTCCAGATCATCTTTCTCAAAAAGCGCTACTTTGCTTTCCTCTTTCTGCAAAAAATCTATTTTATCCAAATATTGCTGAATTGTCATCATAATTATCAATTGATAATCATAAAGTTAGTCGATATATTTTGGATAAACTTAAAATTAATTATCTAAATATTTATGGCGCATAAAAATTTCTGAGTCAAAAACATAAATTATTTCTTACTTCAATCTTAAAAAATCGATAAAAGGAAAAAAAAATCGGCTCAATTACTAGCTATATTACTGATTTAGATATATTTGCAAAACGAATTAAGAATACACAAATGAAAATATTGCTGATGAAAATGACCACCAAAACCAATCTTTTAAACTAATACTTATGCAAAAAAAACTTATTGTTTTAGTAGTATTGATTGTTTTTTCATTTCGTGCCGCTGCTCAAAATGAAGCCGTATATATAACCGACAAAGTAAGTGACAAATATGCTTATGTTGATGTTATAAAAACCTACGAAAAAATCGCTGCAAAAGGCTACAAATCTGTAGACTTATTCCAGAAATTGGGAGATTCCTCCTATCAACATGATAAACTAGAAAAGGCCGCCGATTGGTATGATAAATTATTCGCCATGACATCTGACTTAGAACCTGTTTATTATTATAGATACGCAGAATCGCTAAGATTTATTTGTCAAAACGAAAAAGCCGATGCTATCATTGAAAAGCTGAAGCGAAAATCTAAAGTTGTTAAGAAAAAAGTTTAGGAACTATTCGAATTTTCATAAAACATAAAAAAGCCTCTCAGTAATGAGAGGTTTTTTATTTAATTTGTTTCCTTAATAATTTTATACAATTCCTGACAATAGGCAAACTTATCATTTTCTTGGTTTCTTTTATATTCCTGCCCCGTTTCATAAACCATAATCTGAAACCAATTTAATATTCTAAACGCCATATTCTTCGCTAAAAGATTTTTGTCATCTGATTTCATAATACTCAAATCCTCTATTTCAGATTTCCAAAACTTTAAATTAGAAGTACTTTTAGCCCATTTTAATTCCTGGTCAAAGCGAAGCGAAAGTTTACCCATTATTTTGTTTTCCAAAGCCTTTATTTCTTTCATTTTGGCTATTTCATCTTTATACTCTTTGGATTTTTTGATTTCGGCAATCTTGGCTCTTAGAGTATTGTCTTCATTGATATTAAAAGAAGTAATCCCTTTTTCATAGGCATTTACAGAAAGTAGCATTTCTTTATTCGTCTTTAAACTATCAGCAATTCGCAAATTGGCATCATAAATTCTTTTAATAATCGAATCGTTCTTTGGTCTTATATTTTTTCTATACGCCTGAATTTCCAACCAGTCAAATGCGCGAAGCATTTCAGATGGTTTAGGCCAAGCGTGCCCCACATGAGCAACAAAAAGTGTATTTACAATCTTCGTTTTATCGAGCCATTCTCTATTTTCAATCATTTCCTGATAATTCATATCCCGATCTCCAACCATACCAACATAGGAGAAATTATTTGACGGAGTTATAAACTTGTCCATGCCATTAAAAGAAGCGCCACAAGCAATAACGCCTTGAAAAGCTCCTGTAGATATCCCAAAAAGACTAGCTAATCTTGCACCTCCCGAAAAACCTGATATATAAAGCTGTGAAGTATCAACAGCATAGGTCTGCAATACATCGTCAAATAATCTATTGGCAATGGTAATATTATTTTGGACTAATCCATTTTTTAAAGTATTAGAACAAACCAAAATATAATGATACGTTTCTGCGGCCAGAATAAAGGGTTCAATTCCTTTTTTGCCTCTTGCCGCCGGATCAAAGATAAAAACCAATGCCATTGGGGTTTTAGCATCGTATTTTTTTGGAAAATATATGGCGTACGACTCTGTTGGAGCTGTTGCAATTTTCACCGAATCGATAATAACTCCTGTTTGTAACGATTGCTTGTTTTGGGTATATCCAAAAACCGTAACAAAAAGAAAGAGAATATAATAGATAGTGTTTTTCATGACACTAAAATTAAAAAAACCTTTCGTTTCTGAAAGGTTTTTATTTGTGATTAAATCTAAAAGTTTTTGCATATTTTTTCCACTAGCAAAGGAATAATCCTATAACCATTTAAATCATCCACAATCTTGTCATTTCGACGGAGGAGAAATCTTCGTGCGCTGAGCACGCCATTTGCTAGCGTGAGCGTCTCGCTCGTGCATTGCTTTTGCGTTCACGAGCGAGACGCTTGCGCTAATTGATAAAAACCTAATTATTTAAAACTTCACTTAATTTGCATCCAATATCTATTCTTTATAAATCCTCCTTAGAAAATCCAGCATTTAATATTTCTGTAGTATCTACAACTTCTTCATCAAATATTGGATGAATTACTTCTGGATATTCATCTAGATATTTCATTTTATAAAATTTGCCAATGTTTTGCTTAAATTCGAGTGAAACATTTTCAGTTGAATAATTTGTTATTCTTTTAGAGTTAACATAATAAATAAAATAATTTTCTTGCGATTTTGGATAACTTTTATGCGAAACGTATTTACCTATAATTGTCTGCCCATAATTGTCTATTTTATATCCAACATAATAAGATCTCACAATCATGACTGAAAGACAAATAAAGAACGAAATCACGATAACTTTAGATATTTTATTTATCATATTATTCTTTTTGCTGATGTTAGCACGAGTTTTTCTCAATTAAAAGTAAATTCACCCTTTTCCCAGAAGCGGAAGACTGCCATCATTCCATTCTAAGGTTATAAATTTAGAAGTATGTTCTTTCATGTCATCAAAACCATCAAGTAAAATGGCTGAACCGCCATTTTTTACAACTTCATTTACCATTTTAAAAGTCAGCGTAGCTCCATGAGGATCCAAACCAGCTACATCAAAGACAATATCTTTTGTTTTTGAAAACGTTTTATATAAATTTAGTAGCTTTCTTTGAGTTCCACCCAGTTTATTTATTTTGGTCTTTCTTGTAACATATATGTCTTCAAACAATTTTACAAGAAAAGGATTCGTAAGATCTGCATCCTTTTTAAGAAATCTGTTAACGGTTGCAGGAAAAAAAATGTCCCTAAATTTTGACTCTTTAAAAAAATCAACAAAAGACATTTTTCTATTTACCGTAACATTTTCATGTTTTATAATCCCGCAAAAAATATCTTTAAGATACATTTCTGTATCATAAAAATGCATTCCATTGTATAAGAACAAAACGATTATTTCACCTTCATACAAAGTAAAAGGTGGTATATAATAAGTATCTGTTTTAATGCCTTTATTTTCTAATACTATTTTCATAAAAATGAGTTTCCATTTTAGAAATTTCTTCTCTATATCAAACACTAAAAATAATCACTTTATTTAATAAAAAAGCGCATTTAGTAAAAAACCAAATGCGCTTTTCAGATTATGAAAATTTGAAAATTCTACATATTCCTTCTATACTGCCCACCAACTTCAAACAACGCCGAAGTAATCTGACCTAAAGAACAAACCTTTGTCGCTTCCATTAAATGATCGAATAAGTTTTCGTTTTTAATAGCGGCTTGCTGTAATGTATTTAAATGCTCGTTTACTTTTGCTTCGTGGAAATTATGCAAGTTATCCAACATCGTAATTTGATATTGTTTTTCTTCTTCGGTAGCACGAATTACCTCAGCCGGAATTACCGTTGGCGAACCTTTTGAACTCAGGAAAGTATTTACACCCACAATCGGGAAATCGCCATTGTGTTTTAAAGTTTCGTAATACAAACTTTCTTCTTGAATTTTAGATCTTTGGTACATCGTTTCCATTGCACCAAGAACACCGCCTCTTTCAGTAATTCTATCAAATTCTTGAAGAACTGCAGCTTCAACTAAATCGGTTAATTCTTCGATGATGAAGGAACCTTGAATTGGGTTTTCGTTTTTCGCTAAACCTAATTCTTTATTGATAATCAACTGAATCGCCATGGCACGACGCACAGATTCTTCTGTTGGCGTTGTAATCGCTTCGTCGTAAGCGTTGGTGTGCAATGAATTACAGTTATCATAAATCGCATACAAAGCCTGTAAAGTTGTTCTAATATCGTTAAAATCAATTTCCTGCGCGTGTAACGAACGTCCAGAAGTCTGAATATGATATTTCAGCATTTGTGCTCTTTCGTTGGCTCCGTATTTGTTTTTCATGGCTTTCGCCCAAATTTTACGCGCTACACGACCAATTACTGAATATTCCGGATCTACTCCATTCGAGAAGAAGAATGATAAATTCGGACCAAAATCGTTGATATTCATTCCACGGCTCAAATAATATTCCACGTAAGTGAAACCATTTGAAAGCGTAAAGGCCAATTGCGTAATTGGGTTTGCTCCCGCCTCAGCAATATGATATCCTGAAATCGAAACCGAATAGAAATTACGAACGTTTTTAGTAATAAAATATTCCTGAACGTCACCCATTAATCGCAAAGCAAATTCAGTTGAGAAAATACACGTGTTTTGCGCCTGATCTTCTTTTAAAATATCAGCCTGAACCGTTCCACGAACTTGCGATAATGTTTTTATTTTTATCTCATTATAAACTTCTAAAGGTAAAACCTCATCTCCTGTAACACCCAAAAGCATTAATCCTAAACCGTTGTTTCCGTCTGGCAAATCGCCTTGGTATCTTGGTCTTTCGATTCCTTTTTCTTTATATAATTTGTTGATTTTGGCCTCAACTTCTTTTTCTAAATCATTTGCTTTGATGTAAATCTCGCATTGCTGATCGATTGCCGCATTCATAAAGAAACCTAACAACATCGGCGCAGGCCCGTTAATCGTCATACTTACCGAAGTCAATGCATGAACCAGATCAAAACCTGAATATAATTTTTTAGCATCATCTAAACAGCAGATTGAAACTCCCGCATTTCCAATTTTTCCATAAATATCCGGACGTAAATCTGGATCGTTTCCGTATAAAGTTACACTGTCAAAAGCAGTCGAAAGACGTTTTGCAGGCATTCCGGCACTCACATAATGAAAACGTTTGTTGGTTCTTTCTGGTCCGCCCTCGCCCGCAAACATTCTTGACGGATCTTCGCCTTCACGTTTAAACGGATATAATCCAGAAGCAAATGGAAATTCACCAGGAACATTTTCCTGTAAATTCCAACGCAAAATATCGCCCCAACCTTCATATTTA
The DNA here is from genome assembly GCF_054075145.1 of Flavobacterium xizangense. NCBI lineage: Bacteria > Pseudomonadati > Bacteroidota > Flavobacteriia > Flavobacteriales > Flavobacteriaceae > Flavobacterium > Flavobacterium xizangense. The sequence goes on from NZ_JBSIPG010000002.1 coordinate 715,217, forward strand.
GGCAAAGCAATTTTCGGAATCTGTAAATGTGATAAACTTTCAGAATGCGTTGCAATCTTGATTTCTTTATCACGAACTTTAAAGGAGTAAACTGGATTTTTGTATTTGGCTACTTTTTCATCCCAATTCAGAATAATTTCCCAATTGTAAGGATCTAAATCCATTTTTACTTTATCAAACTGATTCAGTAAAAGATTTAAAAAGATTCTGTTTTCGTCGTGTTCTTGAATTCCACTTGGTAAAACAGTCGAATCATCAATTCCAGCTTTATTGATTTGCGGAACTTTTCCAGAAACCGATTCAATGGTTTTGAAAATTCCGTATAATTTCTGTGCTACTTTTTGTTGTAAAAGCGCTGTTTCATCATAAGATCTGTTATTCTCAGCAATTTCAGATAGATAACGTGTTCTGTGAGGCGGAATCACGAAGATTTTCTCGCTCATTTCTTTTGTGATTGTAAAAGTCGATTTCAAATCTGAAGCCGTTTTTTCAACCACTTTATCCATAATTGCTTTGTAAAGCGTGTTCATTCCTGGATCGTTAAACTGCGAAGCAATTGTTCCGAAAACTGGCATTTCATCAGGATTTTTATCCCAAAGATTATGGTTACGCTGATATTGTTTTTTTACATCGCGTAAAGCATCAAGTGCGCCTCTTTTATCAAATTTGTTTAAAGCCACTAAATCAGCAAAATCAAGCATGTCGATTTTTTCCAATTGCGTTGCCGCTCCAAACTCTGGGGTCATTACATATAATGATACATCAGAATGATCCATAATCTCCGTATCAGACTGACCAATTCCTGACGTTTCTAAAATAATCAGATCGTATTTTGCGGCTTTCAAAACCTGAATCGCTTCGGCTACATATTTAGATAAAGCCAAATTTGACTGACGTGTCGCCAGCGAACGCATATATACACGAGGATTATTAATGGCATTCATTCGGATTCTGTCTCCTAAAAGTGCTCCTCCTGTTTTTCTTTTCGAAGGATCGACAGAAATTAATCCGATTGTTTTCTCTGGAAAATCAATTAAAAATCGGCGAACCAATTCGTCTACCAAAGAAGATTTTCCAGCTCCACCCGTTCCCGTAATTCCTAAAACTGGAATTTTAGAAGTGGCATTACTTTCGTGAATTTTATCAAAAACTGGTTTTGCAATTTCAGGGAAATTTTCGGCTGCCGAAATCAAACGCGCAATTGCGGTTGGAACCTTATTTTCGATATGATCAATTTCTCCGTTTAATTTATCTCCAATAGGAAAGTCGGCACGTTGTACCAAATCATTAATCATTCCTTGAAGTCCTAAAGAACGTCCGTCGTCTGGAGAATAAATTCGGGTAATTCCATATTCATGCAATTCTGAAATTTCGCTTGGCAGAATTACACCGCCTCCGCCTCCGAAAATCTTGATATGCCCTGCTCCTTTTTCGTGAAGCAAATCATACATATATTTAAAGTATTCATTGTGACCTCCTTGGTACGATGTCATTGCAATCGCATTGGCATCTTCTTGGATTGCGGTATTTACAACTTCCTCAACACTTCGGTCATGACCTAAATGTATTACTTCAACTCCGGTTGATTGTATGATCCTGCGCATAATATTGATGGCGGCATCATGTCCGTCAAAAAGCGAGGCAGCTGTGACAATTCTTACTTTATTTTTAGGAATATATGGTATTTGTGGTTCCATTTTATGAATATGATAATTTTAAGCGACCAATGTACAAATTATTTTAATATTTGATTACTAGAATAGCTTTATGTTAACAAAAAAATATATCGTTTTCGTTTTTAAAACATTAACCTTTTAGACCTATTATATTATTAAAATAACTTCTAATGCCATATTTGGTTAATTTATGAGCCCTAATTTTGTATAATTAAAAAAGAAAAAGATGAATAAAGAACTAAAAATAAATAAGGTTACATTAGAATCTACTGAGAATTCTTATGATTATTTACAAATTATATTATTCAAATATCACGATATAATAAATAATAGTGGTGAAAATTGGATTGAACAATTCACAGATGAACAGCACTGTTTATTGACATATGGTTGTTTGCATAATGAGATGTTGAATGGCGGTTTAATTCAACTTATATGGAATGGTTATAATTCTTATATTTTCGAAAGTCGGCTAATAGACACACTAGAAGAGTGGGGAGCAAAAACAACTGCAAAATTATTAAGAAAAATAAAAGATGAGTGTTATAAATTATCAATTAATATTGAAAACATGGATCAAGGTAATTTGGATGAATTTTCAAAACTTTATAAAGATTTTCCTCAATTTGAAACATTTGACAATGAATTCTACAATAACAGTGGTGAACTTGAAATCAAAAATTATGTAGAAAAAAATTTAAGTAATTTTATAACTGCTGAATAAATAACAACTACAATAAGAAAAGGGGTTTGTCGAAGAATTGACAAATCCCTTTTTTTATTCCTAAAAGGTAACAAATTGTACAACTAATTGATATAGTTAAAGAAAGCTTAAAGACATGGCAATTTCGCAACATTTAAACAAAATCTAAAAACATCTTTCGAGCTCTCTTGTAGTAATTTAGCAGTGTAGAAAAAGCCCCAAATTTTTACCGAAAACTTAGCAAATAAAAAGTAATAACGTAAAAATTTAAAAAAATGAAAACACTATATTCATTCACCGTAATTTTAGGTTTGAGTTTTTTTGTATCGTCTTATAGCAAAATTGAAAACACAAATTTTTTATATACAAAAACTCCAAACGCTGCCATCATCAATAGTACCCCAAATGATGACCAAAATGAAATTTCAAACGACTTCTTTAAAAGATACTCTGATTTAAAAAAATATAAATCTGATGTGATGTCATTGTACAAAAACAGATCTTTAGGAACTATTTGGTATGATGAAGATCAAATAAATGAATTTGCTTCTGCTTTGTATCAAAAAGCAAAAAAAACAAATGATCTGGTAATTCCTTATCAAAAAGAGATTGATCAACTTTTTGATTCATCTGCTACAACAAATCTTTCAAAAACAGATGCAGATATGCTTTTGAGTACCTTATATATTGTATACGCTAAAAAAAATAGTGCTGACAAAAACATATCATATGATACTATGCTGAAAGACTTCATGAATTACAGCACAATTGAAAAAACAACTGCTGCGCCAGAAGATAATAAAGTAACTTTTGATCAATATTATAAACTACAAAATGTTTTAAAACAATATAAAAAAATAGAAAAATCAAATAAATGGAAACCTATTGTTCCTGCAGAAACTCCTTATAAAGACTTACGTCCTGATGTTGTTTCCAACACAATTGCGCAAGTTAGAACACGTTTATATTTATTAGGCGATTTAAAACAAGATTCAAAAAGCGATGTTTATGACCGCGAATTGATGGATGCTGTAATGAAATACAAAGTTCGTAACGGATTCAAACCTAATTATATTCTTGCAGAAGAACATATTAAGGAAATGAATGTACCGCTTACTGATAAAGTAAAAACTCTAATGCTGAACATAGAAAGATGTCGCGCAATTTCGGATCAAATGGCTGGTAATGATGAATATGTTTTGGTTAATGTTCCTTCTTATGAATTGGTTTATGTTAAAAACGGAAAAGTGGTGTTGAAATCAAACGTATTTGTTGGTTCCACTTTAACTAAAACTACCATTTTTAATGGCGAAATCGACAGAATTGTTTTTAGCCCTTATTGGACAGTGCCGCAAAGTATTGTTCAAAATGAGTTGAAATCTAAAATTGCTGCCGATCCAAATTATCTTGCCGATCATAACATGGAAATGATTAACGGACAGGTAAGACAAAAACCAGGACCTGATAATTCTTTAGGATTGGTAAAATTTATGTTTCCGAATCCAGATGATATTTATATGCATGATACGCCAGCAAAAACGTTATTCGATTTTGAAAAAAGAACTTTCAGCCACGGATGTATTAATGTAAAAATGGCAAAAGAATTAGCTGCTGCAATGCTCACAGATTATCCTGAATGGACGCCAGAAAAAATTGACCAAGCTATGGCTGGAAAAGTAGAAAACATTTTTAAATTGTCTAAAAAAGTTCCAATTTACATTACTTATTTGACTTCATTAGTAAATGAAAATGGTGAAATTGGATTCTTTCAGGATGTTTATGAAAGAGATCAAGAATCAGTTTCTCAAAATGTAGTACTAAATTAACCAAATAATAAAATAAAATTCTAAGAGTGAATTTATCAACCATTTGATAAATTCACTCTTTTTTTTGGCTTATTCACAAAGAAAAAATAACTTATTTTGATGATTTTAAACCTTTTACGTCTTAAAAAAGCATTAATAAAATTTGAAATTTGCAAAATAATATACCACTAAATATTAATTTACAAAATCAGTTTATTATGAAAACAGAAAACATAGACGGATTAACACTTTTTGAAATCAATATATTAATTCAACAAGGCGGAAGATTTATTATGTTTCCTAATACTATGACTAAACATAAAACTTCAACGATTTATTTTCTACGTCCTGAAGAAAAAGTATTCAAATATGCATTAAAACATTTTATAAAAAATTTAATACATGGATGGAGATCAATTCCTTTAAGGCCTTTCCACGTACCTAAATCTTTGTTCTATTTAGCAATTGGTGGCAAAGATCATACACATAAAATTTTGACCGATATAAAAACAAGCACTCCCGTTTACAATCCTAATTTATATTGTTTGCACGATTTGAACAGCTTACAAGATGTATAAATCAAATATTATTTTATAGTCCTATTCTATTAATTTTAAAACTTTTTGAGCCTTGGGTTGCAATTTTTTAAACTGAAGTTTGCCAGATTTTAATTTATAAAAAACAAATCTCAAAATAAGCTCAGAATGAAAAAACAAATTTTGCTTTTTAGTATTGCTGCAATTTTGCTTACCGCATGTGATAACAAAAAAAATAACATAACAGTATCTGAAAATGGAATTGTAAAACCAAAAGCGCCAAAAGCAGAAGGTTTTAAACGCTTATTATTTATAGGAAATAACCATACCGAATACTTTGTCAGCGCACCAACTTTGTTTCAGGAATTATGCAATGCAAACAATCAATCTGTATATGTGCAGCAATTAACCACAATGGGAGTTCCGCTTGATAAAGTTTATGATACAAATAAAACAGAAGCAAATCAAAATTTTTCAAATAGAGATAAAGATGGAAATTATTATGATTATGTAATACTTCAAGAATCAACTCCTATTGCATTGTCTGATCTTGAAAAATACAGATCTAATTTAAAAATGCTAATCGAAAAAATACATGTAAACAGCCCAGACGTAGCCATTTATATATACGAAGGAATGTCTCCAGTATCTTATACCGATTCAAAATTTAATGAATATCATGAAGAAATGCGCAAAAATGCTCTTTTGGCCATGGTATATATCAAAAATGCAGGTTTGTTGCGAGTTGGTGACGCGGTTAAAGACGCATATGATGGTAAAAAAGGCTATAACTATTTTCTAAATAACAAAGACAATCTTCGTTATGAACAAAATAACACATTCCTTGTTTTAAACGATGGCGGATTTTTACAAGCAACTTTGTTATATGCTACAATTTTCGACAAAAGGCCAATTATTCCAAAAAAGCTAATTTTAAGCACGGGAACCGGCGATGATGATTGTATGAGGAGACAAGAGGTTACCAAAGCAATCAGTAATCCAAAAGCTTTAAGAGAAATTGCTTTTGATAATAGATAAATTCTCCAAAATCTATTATTGGATTTCACACGAATTCTTCATGTACCTATCCCAAATCATTAAAAATTAGCTAATCATAATTTTTAATCACAAGCAATGAAATAAAAAATCTTTACAATATAATTTTTAGCCTAAGTTCAGTTAAAACTTCAACAATGTTTTTTGTCTAAAAGTATCAATTTTAAAACTTCTATAAGATATTATTTTTTTTAGATAAGGAGAAATTTGCAGCTCTTTTAATTAAATTATGATGAAAAAACACATTTTATTATTTGGTATTGCAACAATTCTTTTTACTTCTTGCAAAGACAAATCGGCTACGGCTGAGAATCAATCAACTTCAAAAGAAGAAATAACTTTAAAACCAAAAGCACCAAAAGCTGAAGGCTCGCCACGAATTCTATTTATTGGAAACAGTCATACCGAATATTTCGTAAGTTCACCTATGATTTTTGGTGAAATCTGTGAAGCAAATAATCAACCAATGAATATTGATCAATTGGTTACTATGGGAGTCTCTATTGATGAAATTTACGCAGACCATAAAAAAGAAGCTGATCAGAATTTTGCAAAAACAGATAAAGACGGGAATTACTACGACTATGTAATTCTACAAGAATCTACTCCAGTTGCTTTAGCAGAACTAGATAGATACAAAGAAAATGTAAAAATGATTCTAGATAAAATTCGCAAAAATAGCCCTGATGTTGCAGTTTATATTTATGAAGCAATGTCTCCGCTTCCGTTTACAGAATCTGAATACAAAGAATACTATGATGAAGTTCAAAAAAACGCAATCGAAGTTGTAAAGACAACCAAAAATGCTGGATTATTTAGGGTTGGAGAAGCTATAAATGATGCATACAATGGTAAAAATGATTATAAATATTTATTAGCAAACAAAGACAATCTCCGCTTTGGTGAAAACACATTACACCTTTTAAATGATGGTGGCTATTTACAAGGAGCATTACTATTTGCAACAATCTTTAATAAAAAACCGATTATGCCAAAAGAACTTACTTTAAGCACTGGAACGGGAGATAATGATGAAATGAAAAAACAAGAGGTTACCAAAGCAATCAGTAATCCAAAAGCTTTGGAAGAAATCGCTTTTAGTAATAGATAAAACATAAATAATTTTAAATCTTAAAAATCTCTTTATAAAATTTATAAAGGGATTTTTAATTTAATACAAAAACACTTAAAACAATACAATTAATCGTTATTTTAGCTTTGATATACAACCAATTAAATCAAATGCAAAATTATGGAAGATTCAAACGAACTTATTGAAGATAAAAGAAACTGGTGGAATCGAAACTGGAAATGGTTTGTTCCAACGGGCTGTTTGAGTTTAATAGTACTATTTGCTTTACTCTTGGTCGGAATATTCTTTGAAGTAACTTCAATCATCAAAGATTCTGATGCTTATATAGAGTCGATGGAACTTGTTCAGCACAATAAAATACTGATTGAAAAGCTTGGATCACCTATAGAAACCGACGGAATGGTTTCGGGAACTGTAAGTGCTGTAAACGACATCAGAAAATGCGATGTACAAGTGCCGCTAAAAGGTCCAAAAGGCAAAGCAACCTTGTTTGTTGTTGGCGAAAAAAGAGGAAAATGGAAATACAGCGAAATGTCTGTTTATATTGAAAAAACAGACGAGAAAATTGATTTGCTAAAACAATAATCTAAATTCTATTTTTTTAATTTTCTATTCTTTCGCTAAATCTAAAAAAACGAAAAACTTCTAGTCTAGCCCCGATAGCAGTGGAAATCCTTTTGCTTTTTGCTGCCAAAAAGTAAAAGATTGCAACGAATAGCGGGACGAGTGTTAATTATGAAACAAAATCTTTCTGCTCCTCAAATAAAATTATGGCTTTGTTTTTGAATAAGTAGTATTTTTGAAACTTAAACAAAACCCCCAAATGAAAAAGATTTTATTATTCGCCCTTACATTTTCACTTGTTTCATGCGCAGAAATGCAGCAGACTTTAAATCAATTTCCGCAAATATCATCACAAATTCCGGTTGGAGGTGTTGATATTTCAGCTGGATTAAAAGAAGCTCTAAATAAAGGAATTACACAGCAAGTGAGCAAATTAACCGCTGTTGACGGTTTTTATAAAAACGAAGCTGTAAAAATTTTAATGCCCGAAGAATTACAAAAAGTGGACGCCACCTTAAGAAAAGTTGGTTTGAGTTCGCTTGCTGATGAAGGTGTTAAAATGCTAAACCGCGCTGCAGAAGATGCTGTAAAAGAAGCAACACCAATATTTGTGTCGGCGGTTAAAAATATGTCATTTACAGATGCTAAAAATATTTTATTAGGAAATGACAGTGCTGCAACAAATTATTTGCAAGGAAGTACAACAACAGCTTTATACGGAAAATTTAATCCTGTGATTAAAAATTCCTTTGCAAAAGTAGGTGCCGATGCAGTTTGGACTAAAATCATCACGAAATACAATACTATTCCGTTAGTGAAAAAAGTAAACCCAGATTTGACTGATTACACAACAAATCAAGCCTTGGCAGGTGTTTTTAAAATGATTGCTGTAGAAGAAAAAGAAATCCGTAATAATATCAGTGCAAGAACAACGCCTTTATTGAAAAGCGTTTTTGCAATGCAGGATGGAAAATAATTTTTTTCGAAGGTGCAAAGAGACAAAGTAACAAAGGTACAAAGAAGCCTTTGTTACTTTGAACCTTTGTTACTTTGTCACTAACCAAAAAACCGAAAAACCGAAATGCAAAAGATTACCATTCTCATTCACTGTAAAGACCAAAAAGGAATTATTGCCGCAGTGACTACTTTTATTGCTAAAGTAGAAGGAAATATCACTTACATCGATCAGCATGTTGATGTAGAGCAAAATGTTTTTTTTATGCGATTGGAATGTGAATTTACCAATCCTAAAATTACAATTGAAAGTCTGAAAGAGGAATTCGATAAGACACTCGCTACCGATTTTAACATGTCGTGGGATTTGTATAATCAGGAACAAAAACCTAAAATGGCCTTGTTTGTTTCAAAATACGATCATTGCCTTTTTGACATTTTAGGACGTTACAGCGCTGATGAATTGAATGTCGAAATTCCGGTTATTATAAGCAATCACAATGATTTAAGAAGCGTTGCGGAACGATTTAATATTCCGTTTCATTGTGTTCCCTTCACAAAAGACAATAAAGAAGAAGGCGAAGCGAAACAAATTGAGCTTTTAAAACGATATGAAATCAATTTTATCGTTTTAGCTCGTTATATGCAAATTATTACGCCGAATTTAATCAGCCTTTACGAGAATAAAATCATCAATATTCATCATTCCTTTTTGCCGGCTTTTCCAGGTGCAAAGCCTTACCACTCGGCTTTTAAGCGCGGTGTGAAAATTATTGGCGCAACAAGCCATTATGTTACCGAAGAATTAGATGAAGGTCCAATTATCGAGCAAGATATTGCAAGAGTTTCACATATTCATTCGGTTGAAGATTTTATCATGAAAGGAAGAGACTTGGAAAGAATTGTTTTAGCAAGAGCAATAAAACTCCATGCTGAAAGAAAAACAATGGTTTACAGCAATAAGACGGTGGTTTTTTCTTAAAAGATGCTAAGATTCTGAGACGCTAAGCTTCTAAGATTTTTAATTTTATATACAACTAAACCGGACTGAAGTCCGGCCCTACAATATACATCGAGCCGAAGGCTCTTTTTAAAAGTTCCGAAGGAACGAATCATATTGTAGAGCTGGACTTCAGTCCAGTTTAGACAACGTTAAAATTGAATTTACATTTCATAAAATAAACAAACCCGACAGATTTTAAAAAATCTGTCGGGTTTTCATTTGGAAGTAAGTTTTGTTTTAACTTTTGTTACTTTGAGCCTTTGTCCCTTTGAACCTTATTTAACCAAATCAAATCGGTCAGCGTTCATTACTTTAGTCCATACGGAAATGAAATCTTTTACGAATCTTTCTTTAGCATCATTACAAGCGTAAACTTCTGCAATAGCACGCAATTCTGAATTTGAACCAAAAATAAGATCGGCACGAGTTGCTGTCCATTTAATTTCACCTGTTTTACGGTCGCGTCCTTCAAAAGTTTCACCAGTTTCATTGATTGCTTTCCAAACGGTACCCAAGTCTAGCAAATTAACAAAGAAATCATTGGTCAATGTTTCTGTGTTTTTTGTCAATATACCATGTTTAGAGCCATCATAATTGGTATTCAACACTCTTAAACCGCCAAGTAAAACTGTCATTTCAGGAGCTGTCAAGCCTAATAATTGTGCTTTATCTACTAAAAGTTCTTCGGTTACCGAATTACAATTAGCGCTTTTATAATTTCTGAATCCGTCAGCTTTTGGCTCTAGAGCGTTGAAAGAATGAACATCCGTTTGCTCTAAAGTTGCATCACCTCTTCCCGGTGTAAAAGGAGCATCAATATTTATTCCTGCATTTGCAGCCGCTTTTTCAATTCCAACAGATCCTCCCAAAACAATCAGATCTGCAATAGAAACCACTTTTCCAGAACTTGTAAATTCATTTTGTATTGCTTCATAAGTTGCTAATACATTTTTTATTTGAGTTGGCGAATTCACTTCCCAACTAATTTGAGGTTCAAAACGAATACGTGCACCATTTGCTCCTCCGCGTTTATCAGAACCACGGAAAGTCGAAGCCGAAGCCCAAGCTGTCGATACCAATTGCGATATTGAAAGACCACTAGCCTTAATTTTTTCTTTTAAAGCAGCGATATCATTATGATTTAATTCGCTTTTGGGAGCAGGAATTGGATCTTGCCAAATCAACACTTCAGAAGGAACTTCCGGACCTAAATAACGACTAATTGGCCCCATATCTCTGTGTGTCAGTTTGAACCATGCTCTTGCAAAAGCATCAGCAAATTTGTCAAAATTTTGCATGTAGTCTCTGGAAATTTTTTCATAAGCAGGATCCATTTTCATTGCCATATCTGCCGTTGTCATCATTGGTGCATGTCTTTTTGTTGGATCATGTGCGTCTTCTACAGTTGTAGCAGCACTCTCATCAGTTGGCGTCCATTGATGCGCTCCTGCTGGGCTTTTAGTTAATTTCCAGTCATATTTGAATAAGGTTTCAAAATAGCCATTATCCCAAGTTGTTGGATTTGGTTTCCATGCGCCTTCAATACCACTTGTAATAGCATCTCCACCTACTCCTGTACCATATGAACTTTTCCAGCCAAATCCCATTTGTTCAATGCTCGCGCCTTCTGGTTCTGCTCCTACTAATGATGCATCTCCAGCTCCGTGTGCTTTACCAAAAGTATGTCCACCAGCTGTCAAAGCCACCGTTTCTTCATCGTTCATTGCCATACGGGCAAACGTTTCTCTGATATCTCTACCAGAACCTAGCGGATCAGGATTTCCATCTGGACCTTCTGGGTTTACATATATTAATCCCATTTGCACGGCAGCAAGAGGGTTCTCTAAGTCTCTATCACCAGAATACCTACTATTAGGTTTGTCACTAGTCGCTAGCCATTCTTTTTCATTTCCCCAATTTACATCTTGTTCTGGTTCCCAAACATCTTCTCTTCCACCAGCAAATCCAAAAGTCTTAAATCCCATCGATTCCAAAGCGCAGTTACCTGCCAAAATCATTAAATCTGCCCATGAAATTTTATTGCCATATTTTTGTTTAATAGGCCAAAGCAAAAAACGAGCTTTATCTAAATTACCATTATCCGGCCAACTGTTAAGTGGTGCGAAGCGCTGATTTCCTGAACTGGCGCCTCCGCGTCCGTCAGAAATACGATAAGTTCCTGCACTATGCCAAGCCATACGAATAAACAAAGGACCGTAATGACCATAGTCAGCCGGCCACCAATCCTGAGAATCCGTCATTAATGCATAAAGATCTTTTTTTACTTCATTTAAATCCAACGTTTTAAATGCCGCTGCATAATCAAATCCTTTTTCCATAGGATCAGATAAACTAGAATGTTGACGCAGGATGTTTAGATTTAAACGATTTGGCCACCAATCCTTATTAGAGGTTACTGCTCCTGATGTTACTTTCATTTGTCCGTTATGAAATGGACATTTACTTTCAATTGATTCGCTCATCTCTTTTGTTTTTTGGTTATTTTTATTAAAATGCTAATTTTTTTCAAAAAGCACATATTGCTGATATTTAACACATTATCAAATATACAAAACTATGTTTAGCATATTCATAAACAAAATTGATTGTTATTATATTTTAATAACCAAAAATTATTTAACGTTGCAGAAAGCTCAAAAACACGTTTTTACAAATCTTAACTTATGGTCAACAAAGTAATAACAAAACCTTAACAGCAAAAGATTGAGATATGTCGGACATTTGTAATGTAATAAACTGGTTATTTATTATTTTGGTTTTGGTTAGTTAAATGATGCCGGCGTCTTCGAGATGCCGGCATTCTTTTTTTGTATTATTTTGGTTTCAGGTTTCATGTTTTTTTTGTTTCATGTGTCTTGTTATGAACATAATATTACCTCAAAATGTAGGTGTCTTTTGTAATCCTATTTTTTAAAATTTTGATATTAACTTATATCCAACAAAGTAATAACAAGGTCTTAACACATTAAGATTGATATATGTCGGATCTTTGTAATGTAATAAACTGGTTATTTATTATTTTGGTTTTGGTTAGTTAAACAATGCCGGCGTCTTTGAGATGTCGGCATTCTTTTTTGTTATAAGTTACTTGACTATGCATACGATTTAACCGCAAAGAGCGCAAGGTTTTTTATCTACAAGGCCTATTATAAAACGTAAAGTTCGCAAAGCTTTGTATTAAAAACTTTGAGAACTTTGCGATCTTTGCGTAAATCTTTGCGCTCTTTGCGGTTAAATATGTTCAAAATATTAGCAACCTGAAACTAAAAAACTAATTCTTAAGCCTTTCATGAAGCAATTTAAAATAAGCGAAAGCTTTTAATAATCGGCTTCCATGCCAAGAGAACATTTCGCCGTCTACGAAGATTGTTTTGGCATGATGCGTGAATCTTCCTATTTCAAAAGCATCTTCTTCTTTAAAAGGATACGGCTCTGATGAAAGAAAAACGATATCAGGATCGCCTTCCAGTCGCATTTTTTTGAGTTCTATTTCCGGATATCTTCCTTTATCTTCATAAATATTTTTAAAATGATTCAGTTTTAAAAGTTCATTAATATACGTATCATTTCCCGCCACCATATAAGGGTTCTTCCAAATAAAATAAGCCACTTTCTTTTCTTCGATATCCAGAATGTATTTTTTGAAATCGCTCAAGGCGAAAGCCAATTTGTCGTTCCACTTTTGAGCTTCGGTTCTGCAGTTGAATAATTGTCCAAAATCGGAAATCATCTGAAAATTATCTTCAATAAAAACTATATTCGTTACCCAAACCGGACAGATTTCCTTTAATTGGTTTACGATTTCTTCTGTGTTTTCCTCTTTATTGCAAATTATGATATCGGGTTGTAAAAGCTTTATTTTTTCGAAATGAATTTTCTTTGTACCGCCAACAATCTTTTTAGTAGATTTAAAATGAAACGGATGAACACAAAACTTCGTAATGCCGATTATTTTTTCTTCTAAACCTAAATCATATAATAATTCGGTTTGCGAGGGAACAAGTGAGATAATTCTTTTTGGAGCATTTTCAAAAGAATGCAAAGTTCCTATTTGATCGGTCATTTGTTTCATGTTTCAAGTCTTTTTTGTTTCAGGTTATTTGGTTTGGAATGTATTTTTTAACCGCAAAGGTCGCAAGGTTTCTTTACGCAAAGTTCGCAAAGCTTTGCGTTCATAGCGTAACTCTTTGCGAACTTTGCGGTTAAATTATGTTCAAAGCAAACTGGAAACTTTAAACCTGAAACTTTAAAAAAATAATCTCTTCCATTTCCTGTTGCACTTTCAAAGCTTCTTCTCTGGCTTTTTCAGCAAAATCAGTTCCTTTTGAAGCGTATATAATGGCTCTGGCAGAATTTACCAAAAGTCCAACTTTATCATTCATTCCGTATTTGCATACTTCAGACAAACTTCCGCCCTGAGCACCAATTCCTGGAACCAATAAGAAACTATCAGGAACAATTTTTCTGATTTCAGTAAAATATTCGGCTTTAGTGGCACCAACAACGTACATTAAGTTTTCACTGTTTTTCCATGTTTTGGAAGTTTCTAAAACTTGTTTGTACAATTCAGTTCCATTTATATTTAAAGTCTGAAAATCAAAAGCACCTTCGTTTGAAGTCAGCGCCAACATAATAGTATGTTTATTTTCAAAAGCCAAAAAAGGTTCAACTGAATCTTTTCCCATATAAGGTGCAACGGTAACGCTGTCAAAATTCAAATCTTCAAAAAAAGCTTTTGCATACATGCTTGAAGTGTTACCAATATCGCCACGTTTTGCATCTGCAATCGTAAAGATTTCCGGATAATTTTCGTTAATGTAATTAATTGTTTTTTGCAGCGACATCCAGCCTTTAATTCCGTATGCTTCAAAAAAAGCAGTATTTGGTTTGTAACCAACAGTCAAATCATGAGTTGCATCAATTATTGCTTTGTTAAACTCAAAAATTGGATCTTCAGTTTCTAATAAATGAGATGGCATTTTAGTTAAATCAGGATCCAGGCCAATGCATAGAAATGATTTTTTTTGAAGGATTTGTTCGTGAAGCTGTTGTGTTGTCATAGTGTGTTTTAATAGTGTGGCAAAATTACAAATTATAATTGTGAATTGTAAATTGTAAATTATGAATGATTATTGATTACTGAGTAATTTCAATAGCATTACAACTCAAATAATTATTTACTTGTCAAATTATCTAATTTTCTAATTAACATTGAATTCCTGTAACAACTCTTGAAAATTGTGTAAGAAAAAAAAGGTCTACTTTTCTAATTTTGATACCGAACCCTAAATCAGCCCATTATGAGCCCAAATATTGGAATTTCAGCAGCACATTTAAAAAAGAGTACAAGCATTTTAGCTACAATCTTATCAAATGAAATGACACTTTATGTTAAAACAAGAAAATTTCATTGGAATATTTCCGGAAACAGTTTTATGGAATTACACAAATTGTTCGAAGAGCAATACCGCATTTTAGAAGCACAAATTGACGAAATTGCGGAACGCATTAGTCAGCTTGGCGAAAAAACAATCGGAACAATGAAAGAATTTATTGAAAATTCGACTTTGAAAGAATCACCAAAAGAATATGCCTCACAAAAACACATGCTGGAAGAACTTCTTGATAATCATGAACAAATAGTAAACGAATTAAGAGATTATATTCCGGTTTTTGAAAACGAAGCAAAAGATGCTGGCTCAGCAGATTTTGTAACCGGACTTCTTCAGGAACACGAAAAAATGGCATGGGTTCTTCGACGTTATAAGGCTTAAAATAGAAACGAAAATGCAAATTATACAACGATTACCCAAATTAATGTAACGGTTGATTTATTTAAAATCGGAACTTTACAATATAATTAACGCTAAACAGAAAGTTATGAATAATACCGAAATAAAAGGAAACTGGAATGAGTTAAAAGGAAAATTAAAACAAAAATACGCAGAACTGACAGATGATGATTTGATGTTTGCTGAAGGAAAAGAAGACGAGATGTACGGAAAACTGCAGCAAAAACTGGGTAAAACCAAAGAAGAATTTCATCAGATGCTTTCAGATTTGTAACCTTTGACTCAAATCAGGAAATACCGTCTACTACTTGTACTAGACGGTATTTTTTTGAAAATTTTATTTATTTTGATTTGTTTCAGCATTACTGTGAAAGACGAAACATTAAAGCCAAAAATAAATTAAGTATCTTTAACCAAATTTTTATAAAATGAAACTATTTATAAAGTTCGACATTAATACCATTTGTTCTCTTTATCTTAAACACAACCTTGAGAAACAGAATATTAATTTTACAAGTCTGGGTTTTGGTGAGATTGAGATTGCTGACAACCTTGATGCTGATGCACTCGAAACTTTAAAAAATAATTTGAGTCCGTGCGGTTTTGAAATTGTCGAAAATCAAAAAAGCGTTTTGGTCCAAAAAATAAAAGATGCCATAATTGAACTGGTTTTTATGGAAGACAGCAATAATTATAAAAGTTCTGTTTTTTTGGCCGAAAAACTCAATCACAGTTACGGCTATTTATCCAATGTTTTTTCAGAAGTGACTTACTCTTCTATAGAGAATTTCATCATTTTACAAAAAATTGAAAGAGCAAAACAATTGATTATCATTAATGAAATGAGCCTTACTGAAATTGCATTTTTACTCAACTATTCAAGTGTTGCGCATTTGAGTACACAGTTTAAAAATACAACCGGAATTACACCATCGGCCTTTCAGAGAATAATCAAGAAACGTAGAGAAAATTTAAAATAAAAACTCAAATACCATACTAAAATGCAAAAAAACGCATTATATATTTTATTGGCTGATGATGATGAAGATGATCGTTTATTTTTTAAAGACGCATTTGAAGAAATTAAAATCCAGACCAATGTCGATTTTGTTCATGATGGAATGCAGTTAATGGATCATTTGAACGATCCTGAAAACAAACTTCCAGACATTTTGTTTCTGGATTTGAACATGCCAAAGAAAACAGGAAAAGAATGTTTGATTGAAATCAAAAAAACAGAACGCCTTAAAAATATTATTATTGCGATCTACTCTACTTCGTCATCTGAAGAAGATATTGAAGATACGTTTATTCAGGGTGCCAATATTTACATCAAAAAACCAAGCGATTTTAATACGCTCAAAAAAATAATTAATGAAGTCGTGACCGTAAATTGGCATTATCATACCTCTGGGTTAAACCGTGATAATTTTCTGCTCCGACTAAAATAGAATAAGATTGCCAAATGAAGTGGATACCAAATTTTAATTCTTCAAACTCTTTGAGAGTTATTTTTGTAATCGCAGTTTTCATCCTGTTATTTCTTTCTTCAATTGCTTACAAACATAACCAGGACTTGAATGAATCAAGTAAACTGGTTATGCATACTTATGAAATCAATATTCAGCTAGAGCGATTAATGTCGGCCATTAAAGATGCAGAAACAGGCCAGCGCGGCTATATCATAACGCGTAATGGCCGTTTTTTGGCTCCTTATCTTTATTCGAGAGACAAAGTAAATGCTTCTTTTATTACGCTAAAAAGACTAACTGCTGACAATCCGCTTCAACAGCAGAATCTAGAAAACTTATTCAAACTCATCATTCAGCGATTTGTCTCTTTTGAAAATTGCCTCAAATACAGCGATCCTAAAACATACGACAAAAGAAAGCTTGACAATCATATGTTTGGAGGCCGAATTTTGATGGAAAATATTCGGTTTCAAGTCGACAAAATGAATGATATTGAGAAAAAATACCTGGAAAACCGACTTAAAATTTATGATCAGGAAATTTCATTGAGCCCTATTTTTTCAATTTCCCTTTTTTTAACAGCACTCACTTTTATTTTATTAGCGTACCGACAAATTAGTCGTGATTTTGAACGTTTGAAAATCTTTAATAAAAAGCTTTTAATTTCAAGCGGTTTGATGGCTGAATCTGAAATTATTGGAAAATTCAGTACCTGGCAATGGGATTTAGATTCAAATAAAATCGATTATTCTGATAATCAGTTCCGAATATTAGGCGTTGAACCTAATTCTTTTGTTCCAGAAAAGGAAACATTTCTGGATTTTGTCCATCCAGATGACAAAGATGCTGTTGCCGCATCGATGCAGGGAATTATTGAGAAAAAGAATCTGCCCTTTATTTATTATAAAATTGTACGTTCAGATCATGAAATCAGACATTTCAAATCGACTGGAAAATTATTGACGGATCAGCAGGGAAGTAAAATTTTATTGGGAATCAATTTTGATATTACAGATGAGCATCTTTTAAATATTGAACTTCAGGAGCGAAACCGTGAATTGGAAAAAAGCAATAAAGAACTGGCTTCTTTCAATCACGTTGCAAGTCACGATTTACAAGAACCACTTCGAAAAATACAGACTTTTATTTCTCGAGTTTCTGATGCTGACAAAGCCGTTATGTCGGACAGTGCACGGGAATATCTTTCTAAAATTGAAAGTTCAGCTAAAAGAATGCGTGTTCTAATTGATGATTTACTACTTTTTTCAAGAACCAATACAACTAAAAAGGAGTTTCTGAAATCGAATTTAAATGAACTTTTAGCAAATGCCGAATCGGAATTAACTGAAATTATTCATGAGAAAAAAGCAGTTATTACAGCCACGAAACTTCCAAAGTTAGATGTGATTCCGTATCAAATCGAACAGCTTTTCATCAACTTGATTGGTAATTCATTAAAATACAGCCAGCCGGGCCGAATTCCTGAAATTATTGTTGAAAGCGAAAAAGTACTTTCAGCCGGTTATCCTGATTTATTGGAACAAACAACAAAAAAGTTTCACAAAATCACTTTTTCGGATAATGGAATGGGATTTGATCCTCAGTTTAAAGAAACTATTTTTGTTCTTTTTCAGCGTCTGCATTCAAAAACGGATTATCCGGGAACCGGAATTGGATTAGCAATCTGCAAAAAAATTGTCGAAAATCACAAGGGATATATTGTGGCAGACAGCGTTCCTGGAAAAGGTTCTGTTTTCACAGTATTTCTTCCGGATTAAAAACATACAAATTCTTACAAAGAGCATTTTCAGCAAATCAATTATTTGAAGCTGAAAATGCTCTTTTTTTTATTTCTAAATCTTCTTAAAACCTTTATATAAGCCGATTATGGGAATTATATAACGTTTCTTTTTTATGCTGTAAAGCAAAACAAGCTATTCGTTAGCAACTTTGTAATGTAATACTTTATGAAATAATAATGAAAGCAATGCCCTTAATAAAAGCAGCTATTTTAAAAGTCTTTTTCTTATTGATTATTATGTCTATTTCAGCATGCGGAAAGAAAGAACGTCAAAAAGCAAACTACTTTAAAAATGAAACTTTAAGTCAAAACAACAAGCAGCAAATCGATAAGGATCAAATTGAAACTTCCTTTTTTATTGCAGCGGCAAATGTGAGTAACGTTCTTATTTCAAAAAGTCAATTTGCACAAAAACGTTCAAAAAATCCGGTACTGGATTTAAGTAAAAAAATTGAAGAACATCAAAATCAATTATTGCAGCAAATATCAGAAATGGCGAATAAAAAACTTGTTATTATTACTGATATAAATGTGACTCATAAAAGAGATTTGTACGAATTGATTGATACTGATGAAAACACTTTTAAGCAAACGTATCTAAATTCAATTTCAGAGTCGTTGACAGAACAGATTAAACTGTTTGAAAAAATCTCGACCGAAACGGATGACGAAGCGATTTTAAAACTTGTGCTTCAGTATTTGCCAGACCAGTATCAGCTTTTAAGAGAAACTGAAAGATTAAAGACAGAATTTATTTAAAAGCCTTAAAATCTATTATTAACTAAATTATTTATTATGAAAATGCACACTAATTTTTTATGCGCCTTAGCCTTATTTTTCTCAGCTTCGTTTGGAATGCTTCAAGCTCAAAACGACGAAAATGTAACCACCGAGTTTGGTGTTAAAGGAGGATTCAACATGTCAAATTTATATAACAATAATGCTGACGACGAAAATATCTTATACGGTTTCAATGCCGGTGTTTATGCAACACTGCCAATTTCAGATTTTATCGCAATTCAGCCTGAAATCTTGTTCACTACAAAAGGTGCCGAGTTAGAATACAACAATGCTTTTGTAAGCGGAACTGGAAAATTCAAACTGAATTATATTGAAGTTCCTTTGTTAGTAAGAGTGAATGTTACCAAAAATTTCAATATTCATGCCGGTGGATATGCATCGTATCTGGTAAGCTCTAAAGTTTCTGGCGATGGTGATTTCAACTTTGATGAAGAAATTAACGCAGATGATTTAAACCGATTTGATGCTGGTTTATCAGCCGGTATCGGAGTAGATTTTAGTCCAATCAGTATTGGTTTACGATACAATTACGGATTAACAACGATTGGAAAAGAAAGAACCGTTGCGGGAACAACTTATACAGTTCCAGATGCAAAAAACAGCAATTTATCTTTATACCTGTCGTATAAACTAAACTAGAAAAACATCTTAATTAACCTCTAAAAAATAAAAACCATGTCAAATTTATTATATACAGTAGCAGTTATACTAGTTATTCTTTGGGCTCTTGGTTTCTTTGTTTACAGCTTTGGAAGCGTTATTCACATCTTATTAGTGATTGCCATTATTGCTGTATTGCTTAGACTAATCAAAGGCAGGGAAATTTAAAAACAAATCATATTAACAATTATATATTAATCATTAAAATCAAATATTATGAAAGCAAGTAACACCATTTTAGGAATTGTTGGCGCTGCAGCTGCAGGGGCATTATTAGGAGTTTTATTCGCACCAGATAAAGGTTCAGAAACTCGCAAAAAAATCAAAGATAAATCGAAAGATTACGGAGATAATTTAAAATCAAAGTTTGAAGGAATTGTAGACACAATCAAATCAAACGGAAAAGAAATTGTAGATGAAGGAAAAGCGAAATTCAACCAGGTTAAAGACGACTACAATTCAATTAAAGACGAGGCAAAAACTGTAAAATCAAACTACTAGTATTTTAATAGCTAAGTGAGATTTTTAAACCATAAATACCTGATATCATGGAAACAAATGCAACAACAAACGAGAATTTAAATCTTTATGAAAAAGCGGAAAATTATACTAAAACGAGTTTAGAATTACTGAAACTCAAAACAGTATGTGCAGTCGCCGATGTGGTTTCAACCTTAACATCAAAGATCGTAGTTGGCGTTGTTGTTGCATTTTTTACCTTATTCCTTAATATCGGGATTAGTTTATGGGTAGGAAAAGAACTTGGAGAGTATTATTACGGCTTTTTCATCATGGCACTTTTCTATTTGATTGTTGCCATTGTGATTCACAAAACGCATCACTCATTGATAAAAACCCCGATTGGGAATACCATCATTTCAAGTATTTTAAAGGAAAAACAAAACTGATTTAAAACTATTAATAACTAAAAAAGACTATTATGGAGCCTATTTTCACTATTGATGAATTAAATCAGAGAATAAAGTTTTTAGAAGATCGTCAGGACGCCGAGTGGTGTTCCATTAAAGATGAAATCGACGATATCAAAGATAATCTAAAGCCTATAAACCTGATCCGAAATACGGTTGAAGAAATCAACGAAACTGTTGGTTTTAAAAGTCATATTGCACAATCGGCTATCAGTATCGGAATTGGCTATCTGGCAAAACGATTTATTGTCGGAAAAGGCGATTCAATGTTTAAAGGAATTTTAGGATCACTTGTGCAGCTGGTTGTAACCAATTTGGTTTCAAAACCACATCACGAATCCAAAGATGAAACTTCACCAGAAGCCTCATCACAACACGAACCATCTGAAGAGTAATTTTGTTAACTTAAATTTTACATCATGGAAAAGTTAAGCCATATCGTAATAAAAAATGGAGTTTACATGTACTCTAATCTATATAAATGTTTTGAATACACAAGAGTATTCCTAGGTATCTAACTGGTTTATACGTTTCTTCACAATAAACGGTTAAACGGTTAATACACAATATATTTTTAAGGTTCTGAGGAGCTAAGATCTAAGGGGCTAGGGTTTTGTAAAAGCTAACGCTTTTTCTTAACCAAAAAGTGGCTGTTTCACAATGTGAAATAGCCACTTTTTCTTTTAAAAAAACTTAGAATCTTAGTACCTCAGCTCATTAGACCCTTTAGTTGTAATTTTGATAAATTGGCAATTTCAAACCAACATACAAATTACAAGCTTTAGAAGTATTCGAAAACAAATTAGAAATCAACGAGCCTGAACCGACAAATAATGGACCTGCTCTAAAACCAGTTCCAACTTGTGTTCCGCTATATTCCATGTAGGTTACCGGAATATAAAAACTGAATTGTCTGGTTTCATATCGTGGTGTAAACGTAACCGAACTTGCGATTGCAGTTCCGTTTACCGTTTTAGCATCAACCAAACTAAAATCAGTACTTAAATTCAGGTAGAATTTATTGTCGATATTCCAGTCAAAATTGGTGTGCACTGCCGTTGGTAAATTTGCTTTTACGCCTGTTCTTGATGAAACTTTTGTGTAATGTGTATCAAAGAATTCAAAAATATTTTCTGCATTATCAATATCAGCCTGCGATACTCTTCCCGCAAGGTTATAAGTATTTTCTACAATATTTTTATAATTGATTTTTCCGATGTCTGTTACAGAAGCTGCGACCTTAAATTTATATCGGTTTCCAATACAAGTATGGCAATTTGTGCGGTATTCATACGTAAAACCCAAATCAAGCCCTACGCCTGCCGAAGCGCCATCAAACTTAGGATCATTTCCGTTTTGATAATCATAGCTTGCAGCGGTTTTTAAAGTTCCTGTTGACAAATATTGGCTCAGCTCTGGGCTGGCATTGTTTTTAGTGAAAGCCACGCTCAAATCATTTCCGTTGATATACCCGTTAACACCAGCCATTAAATATTTAACCGTCAAACCACCTTTTATAAAGTGATCGTCTTGATCCATTAAAACTGTAGCATAACTGGCACCAATTTCGGCCCAGGAATTACTTACCCCATTCGGATTTCCGCCCTGAATCAGGAAACTATTCGAAACGTCCAGATCTTTACTTACTTCATCAATCAACTTACCATTTACATCAACAAGACTTGTAATGCTCCGCACGCGTGAATAAAGCGCAATACTATGAACGGGCGTAATGTTCAGTGTAAAAGATGGTCCCATAATATCGACATTCAAATTCCCACGGTTGTTTGTTTTAATGTTTTTGCTGGCGTCAGCCTGAATATCATAATTTCCGTCTAAAACTTCAGCAAAATTAAATCCGTACAAATCATTTTGTCCCGTTGCGCTTGCTGCGAAAATCGTAACATCCGATTTGTATTTCGAATCTACAATTGCTGATGGATTAAACAACACGCCCTGAATTCCTGCATAATTGTCATCCCTGAATCCAAAATAAGATTGCGATCGCGCATAAAAAAAGCTTCCAAAGAAGCAAAATAAAAGTAAAGTTCTCTTCATAGATTATTTTTAAACTGGTTGGTGGTTTGTTTATACTTTCGATCAAAAAAGCAGACAAATATTAACAAAAAAAGGACAAAAAAAAACTTGCCAATCTTGACGATTAGCAAGTTTTTTTTTGAGATTCTAAGGCGCTAAGTTTTTAAGTGACTAAGTTTTAACAAAAACTAATATTAATCTTACTACATTAAAACACATTGTAGTAATTAACTTGATTTCAAATAAAGAGCTTAAGAAAATTCTCTAAACACTTATTAACAATTTAATCTCATAAATTTAACAACTTATCGAAGAAAAAAATCAAAAAATCAAAAATCTAAGAAGGTTCTTGCATTTTTCTATAAGTGGCTAAGGTTCTAAGATGCTAAGGTTCTAAGCTTTCTTTTCTTTGTCTTTGTTTAAAAGGGGCTAAGGTTCTAAGATGCTAAGGTTCTAAGTTTTCTTCTCTTTGTCTTTTTTTTAAGACGCTAATGTTCTAAGCTACTAAGGGACTAAGTTTTCTTCTCTTGGTCTTTTATAAAAGGTGCTAAGGCTCTAAGTTACTAAGTTTCTTCTTCTAGCCATTTTTAAGCATAAAAAAGCCGAACAAAAGTTCGGCTTAAATATTTATGTTCAAAGAAAAAAACTTAGTCCCTTAGCAACTTAGTATCTTAGTACCTAAGAAGTTTACGTTAGTAAACTTCTGAAGCTTCTTTCAATTTCTCCATATTGTTTACCAATTGAAGTTCGGCAACAATTTTCTGAATATCACCATTCATGATGTTTCCTAAATCGTAAAGAGTCAAACCAACTCTATGATCGGTTACACGACCTTGTGCATAGTTGTATGTACGGATTTTTGCCGAACGGTCACCAGAGCTTACTTGAGAACTACGTTTTGTAGCATCTTCCTCTTGTTTTTTCGCCAATTCCATTTCGTACAAACGAGAACGTAAAACGATTAAGGCTTTATCTTTATTTTTATGCTGTGATTTCTGATCCTGACATTGCGCCACCAAACCTGTTGGAATGTGTGTTAAACGTACCGCCGATTTCGTAGTATTTACCGATTGTCCTCCAGGTCCTGACGAACAGAAGAAATCTACACGAACATCGTTCATATCAATTTGAACATCAAACTCTTCTGCTTCTGGTAAAACCATAACAGTAGCTGCCGATGTATGCACACGACCTTGCGTTTCAGTCTGCGGAACACGTTGTACACGGTGAACTCCCGCTTCAAACTTCAAAGTTCCGTAAACATCCTCTCCAGAAACCTCAAAAATAACCTCTTTGAAACCTCCCGAAGTACCTTCGTTCATATCCACCACAGATGTTCTCCATCCTTGTGACTCACAGTATTTAGTATACATTCTGAATAAATCCCCTGCAAAAATACTCGCTTCGTCCCCACCCGTTCCGGCACGGATTTCCACCATAACATTTTTAGCATCTTCAGGATCTTTAGGAATCAACATAAATTTGATTTCCTCCTCTAGTTGAGGCAAGCGTTCTTTTGCTTCGTCAAGTTGCATTTTGGCCATTTCCACCATATCTGCATCACTACCGTCTGCAATAATTTCGTTTGCTTCGTCAATATTTGCTAAAACAAGAATGTATTCTTCTCTCTTTTCAACCAGTGCTTTTATGCTTTTATATTCCTGGTTAAGCTGCACATAACGCTTTTGATCAGCAATAACATCCGGCTGAATAATCAAATCCGAAATCTCATCAAAACGCTGCTTTACATATTGAAGTCTATCTAACATTTTCTAATTCCTTTTATTTGGACGGCAAAATTACGAAATTTTTGTGGATTATTCTAGTGGTTATTTTTTGGGGATTTTAAGTTAAATATTTAGTGGAATTATAATGATTTTTAGGAGCTATTTCCTGCTATCCGCTATATCTTTTTAGGCAGAAAGTTTACGGTTTCAATGTAGATGTTTTCGTTTGCCTAAAAAGGATGCCGCTGCTATCAGGGCTAGGGGAATTGTTTTCAAAAGAAGATTTTTTGAGTTTAAACATTTATTTATCTGTCAAATCAGGTGTTTCTACGTGATGTTTAATTTAAATTAAGTACGATGTTTGCTTTGTTTAAAATATCAATTGTTTTATAATCTTGTTTTATTTAAAAATTACGTTTTTCCGTAATTTAATTGACTTTAAAGAAATTAGTTTTGACAATATTAAACGACAAATAAACATTATGATAAAATTCAATAAAATATTAATCACTTTTCTATTAATCTTAACTGTATCTATAAGCTATTCTCAAAAAGAAAAAACAAATTCTGAAACCAGACAATTTATTGATAATGCAGAAATAACCCAGATTAATAAAGATTGGAATGTCAAAGCAGAATTTCGATCCGGACTGGGTGAAATAGTTTCTTTCTTCCCAGTTGAGGCAATTGATTTGAAATCAAATAAAAGTGTTAAATCATTGCAAATGGATATGACTGTCATATATCAAATCGCAGGTAGAAACTACAACTACTTTAAATCTTCTTGGATTGATTTAAATGAAGTTGATGAGTTTACATTATTTATTGAACAATATGTTATTCCAAATCTAAAAGATAAAACTGAACAAAAACAATCTGTTACATATATTTTCAATTCAAGAGAAATTACATTCAGTTTTTACATAGAAAAAAGCAACAGAAGAATTTCTATTTATTTAAAAGATAATGGTTCTACTGATAATGAACATTATTTTTGGACGGAATCGCAAGTAAATAAAATCCCAGAGTTACTTAAAATGTTGAAGGAAATTAAATAATTTTTTAAGTAACAAAAAATTTGCCCTATCGCGCAGATATATCTCTACAGTTCGTTAGCGCGAATTTGCAATCCGTGCCCGCAACAGCAAGACGCAACACAAATCACCAAAACAAAGAGAAAAAACCAATCTTTGCGGGCACGGATTGCAAATCCGCGCTAACGGAAATAATATTGCACATAGTCCAATAGTGCGGTTTGTAATCCTTGCCCGAAAAAGTAATCCACAATAAAAATCATCAAATACAAAAGCTACAAAATATCATGTAGCTTTTTTTATATTTACAGAAAAACAAAAAAGCTTTTCTATTTATGGAAAACAAATTCATTCGTTATGACAAATTAAGCAAATGGAATATTATCACTGTTAGTTCTTATTTATTAGTTTCTTTTTTCTTGCTGCCTTATTGCTTGCTAAAGAAAAATAATCATACCGATCTATTATTTTTCTATGGAATGGGAACTCAACTTTTTATTTATTTTTTTCAATATCGAGCGCTCCGCAACTTCAATTATTTTTTAATTTGGATTTTGATTGGAATAATACATTTTTTTATTTTCATCGGCATTAAAGATGATCCGCAATTTGCATTGGCACATGGAAATGCTGTTCTTGGATTAAGAAATACCATAATTTCTTTAGCATTGTTTCAATTTTTAAGATTTATGAGTCTAATAATTCAAGACAAAGAATTTGTTGTGCCATCAAAAGGCAGTAGTTATGATCTGTTTTTTGAACGAAAGCTTACGATAATTGACGTAATTTGCTTTATTATTTTTATGGGTGTAACAATCTTTTTAATACTATAATGTTATAATCATAAAATGTAATTATATAGCGACCCTCGGAACTTAAAATAATTTTGCTAAATCCAAGATAGAATTTAATTTAGTCCAAACCATTGGCGATATTTAGAGATAACATATAAACAAATCAAGATTATGACACTAATTGCAATTTTCTTTCCGTTTGCTTCTTTCTTTTTTAGAGGAAGAATATTAACTTCTATTATTTGTCTGATCTTGCAAATCACTTTAATTGGCTGGATTCCTGCGGCGATTTGGGCTGTCATTTCTTTGCAAAATTCAAGAGCTGATAAACGCAATGAAAAATTAATTAAAGCGATGAAAGCCAAATCTTAAAACAAATATATAATAAAAGATAGTTTTTTTGAAACCTATTTATAAAAAGCAAATAATATGGATTGGACCGATAATAAGACATTATTAGAATATTCAAAACGTACACCATGCAAAGAAATATTTCAGGCTGTGTGTGATGAACTTGGCACACATTACCAAGCAAAAGGCTTTAAATATTCTCGGTCTCAAAAAAAATTAACGCTCGAAAAAGACGATATAAAACTGGAAATTTCATTTTGGTCAACCAAGAGTAATACGCCAGGCAAATCGGTTTCGTTTGAAATTTTACCCAGTTTTTACTCTAAACAGTTGGTTAAAACGAGCAATATAAACGGGATTCTATTTGGACATACGGGTCTTTTTTACCATAAATATACTGACAACCCAAAACAAATACTGGTAAAGCAAATATTTGGAGATGAATTGGAACGAATTGATGAATACAGTAATGAATCAAATATAATTGAAAACCATTACTGCAACATTTACGGAATTGACAAAGAAAAGTTTGACGCTATTGTAAAATTTATTGATGACAAAATTGTTCCCTGGGTTTCTAAACTTGAAACCAACGAAGGAATTTCGGAATTAATAACAAATGCGTGTCCCACAAGAATTGGGTCGTTAAACGGCAAAGGCACGAATTCTGACTTTGTAAAGTACGTTCAACTAAATTTTCCAGATATTGATATCGAAAAAAAACTTGGTTTATAATAAACTTCTCAACAAAGGAAGAAGTTCCTTCTAAGAACAAAAAGTCAGTCCCAAAAGTTTTCGGGACTGCAAAACTACAAATGGGTCTTTTTAATTCGATAAGCAAAGATTTGCTTTAGTAATTTTCAAAGCATTTTTTCTGATTTAGTCTTGTAAATATATCTATCCATCCTACAGCAGTAACAGTTATAAAATATGCTTCCTCAGTTGTTGTTGCTTTGTATTTTGTCGACATGTTCTTTTTTCCTACAAAAATAAAAAGTATAGTGGAAAATTTTACTTTTTTATTTTTGGAATAGTTAAGGAATTACTGTGTGGGCAAAGATTGCAATCTGCGCCATCGTTGCTGAGGTAAATCCGCGCGATCGAGAGAAATTTTAGGTTTTAAAACAACTCAAAGAATTTTGTCTTTGAGTTGTTTTTTATGTTTTTGTAAACCTATTCCAAGACAAGACAGTGAGAAATTTTACTTTTATTTATAGGCTTTGAAGGAATCACTTTGCGGGCACGGATTACAAATCCGCGCGATCGTTGCGTATAAATCTGCGCGATCGGGATTACAAATCCGCGCTATCGTTGCCGAGGTAAATCTGCGCGATCGGGATTTTGAAACCATACTAAACAAACAACCTGATAGCTTTTGTTTCTATATTTACAAAGCATAAACCAATCTTTGCGGGCACGGATAATAAATCCCCGCCTGAAATAAAAAGTTAGCAATGAGAATCCAATAATTAGCAATTAAATGAACCTAAAAAACCATCCTTTTTTCAAAAAATATAAATATGTCAAAATTATATTATTAGTTCATTTCATATTTTCGCTTATTGTTTGTGTTTCAATGCTTGTGCATGGCATTAAAGACAATGATATTTTAGGAACTTTTGAAAAAGCTTTTGATAATCATAAAGCTTTTAACAATCCTGAAAAATACCTCAAAAAAGAGTTGTTTGTGATCGATACCGTTTTTATTGACATAGAAACATCTTCTAGTCAGGGAAAATCTACTTCTAGAGATATTACAGTAATTAGAGGTAATCTATTGCATTCTGCAAAGAAAAAAGAATTACGATTTACAGGAATGAATTTTAACTTCTTTCATGACACTTACATTGTAAACGAAAATATAAAACCCATTAAAGTGTGGCGAAATACAATTAATGATGAAGTTTTTTTAGGAAACGAAAAAGAATTTGAAAGAGCAAAAACTAATGCTGTTTCGCATATATACTTTTATTTTTCTATCATTCCGCTTTTTATTATTCTGCTAATTTTAAAAAAGAAAACATAAAAATAATCTAGTAAACCAAGAGTAACTTATAAAAACACGACCCGACCACGCAGATATATCTCTACGATTCGTTAGCGCGGATTTGTAATCCGTGCCCGCAACAGCAAGACGCAACACACATCACTAAAACAAAGAGAAAAAACCAATCTTTGCGGGCACGGATTACAAATCCGCGCGATCGTTTCTGAGATAAATCTGCGCGATCGGGTTTGGATTTACGAAATAAGGATGAAAATTTAGATCCGATGATTAATAATTAAAATGGAATATCATTTTTACAATGCTGAAACAGAGATTTTATATAAACTAATTTATGTTTCAAAATCACGCCACAACACATTCCATATTTTTTTCTTCCATGATCTTCATATCGATTATTTTTTGAGCTACAGTTCCTCTTTCAAATAAACGAATGAATTTAAAAACAGAGCTAGCAAAATACCCAGGATTCGAAACCAATCGGGCGATTTCTGTTATTCTTTTGTCTCTTACTTGTGTGCAAGCTTCTTTTTCATTTTCTGGAACTGCTACAAATTCGGTGGCAAATTTCCATGCCCCATTTCTCGCGGTTTCCATGCTAAAATCAATAAAGAAATTATCTACTTTACCCGTAAATTTTAATATCCACGTAAGTGTTGGCCAAATTTTGATCAGGCATTTTTCGACACTGCCAACCAAATTGCTGAGAATGAAGTTTATCTTATCAAAATCAGCTTTTAAATCTTCAATGTCTTCAACTGTACTGACTTCTGCCGAAGCAATTCCTAAATCGAGGTTAATATGAGCGTTGATTCCGAGCAATAAATGCTGCAAAACTATAGGCCAAAATTTTTCGGCTTGTTCAAAAGCAAATGCCCAGCATTCAGATGGTTTTTCTTTGGCTTGGTACTGATAATATGCTTTCAAATACCGATTAGCGAAAATAACATCCAATTTTTCCATTCGCTCGCCATTTTGAAATGAACCAGCCAAAATACCTTCTTTTATTCTTACTGTAACTTCTCGATATAGAATAGCAAATAAACCTAAATTGCTTTGATCTATTTTTGATTTTTCTATTATTTCATCTAATAAAAAAATTACTTCATCTATAGTATCGGCTTGTTTCATACTCATTCAGAATTGGTTGCGGTTAAATTGAGAAGAACGAATTTAATTATTTTTATCGTCTCATGAAGTTAAAATTAAATGTAGGTAACTTTTCGATCGATCGAAACAATATCTTCAGGCTGGTTTTTACAAAATATTCTCTTCCTCATCTTCAGAGTTAGAAACTTTTTCTTACTTTTGAAATTATACAAACCACATTTTCAACATTATACAATGTTATATTTTCAAGAATAGCTTATAATTCCAAAACCTCAAAAAAAGCAAAATATGATTAAAAAATCCATTTTATCTGTTTTAGTTGTTTTACTATTGGTTTTAAATTCCTGCAAACAGGAACCAAAAGAAACACCTGCTCCATTACTTGACGTGAAAACTTTCTTCAAAAATGGAGAAAAAAGCTCTTTCCGAATTTCGCCAGACGGAAATTATTTCAGCTATCGTGCCGATTACAAAGGAAAAACCAACATTTTTGTTCAAAAAGTAAACGACACTAAAGCTGTTCGTGTAACAAACGATACTTTACGAAGTATTTTCAATTATTTCTGGAAAGGTGACCGAATTGTTTATGCGCAGGATGTGGGCGGAGACGAAAATTTTCAACTTTTTTCGGTAAAAGCAGATGGAACTGACTTAAAAGCTTTAACGCCTTTTCCGGGCATCAGAAGTGATATTACAGATGCTTTGATTGACATTCCAGGAAAAGAAAAAGAACTGATTGTACAGATTAATAAAAGGGTGAAAGAATACTTTGATCCTTATATTTTAAATGTCGAAACCGGAACTTTGACATTGCTTTACAATAACAAAGAAAATTTTGACGGCTGGGTCACAGATAATAACGGAATTATTCGCCTGGCTTCAAAAACAGATGGTGTAAACATTACGTGGAACTACAGAAACTCTGAAAAAGAACCTTTTACACCTTTGATTACGACGACTTTCAAAGATATTTTTACGCCAGCCTCTTTTGATAAAGACAATAAAAATATTTACGCGCTGAGCAATATCGGAAAAGATAAAGTGGCTCTGGTTGAGTACGATCCTGTTGCCAAAAAAAATGTAAAAGAACTTTTTTCAGATAGCAAATATGATTTAGACGCTATTAACTACGATCGAAAAAAACAAGCTTTGATTTCTGTTGACTGGGAAGCCGAAAAACAAGAAAAACATTTTTTTGATAAAGATTGGGAAGCAATCCAAAACAATCTGAAAAAACAAATTGAAGGCTACGAAACTGAAATTGTAAGCTACGATGATGCCAGAACAAAAGCCATTGTTTGGGCTGGCAACGACAGAACTCCAGGGAAATTTTATTTATACGATTTCAAAACTTCAAATGTAAAAGAAGTTGCTGATCCTTATCCTTGGATTAAGGAAAATCAAATGAGCCACATCAAACCTGTTACGTATAAATCAAGAGATGGTTTAGAAATTCACGGTTACTTGACGCTTCCATTGGGAATTGAGCCTAAAAATCTGCCGGTTATCATTAATCCGCATGGCGGACCTTGGGCTAGAGACGGCTGGTATTTCAATCCGGAGGTTCAGTTTTTGGCCAATCGCGGTTATGCAGTTTTGCAGATGAATTACAGAGGAAGCACAGGTTACGGAAAGAAATTTTGGGAAGCCAGTTTCAAACAATGGGGAAAAACAATGCAAGACGACATTACCGATGGTGTTGAATGGCTGAAAAAAGAAGGTATCGCCGATGAAAACCGAATTGCCATTTACGGCGGAAGCTACGGTGGTTATGCAACACTCGCCGGAATCACTTACACTCCAGATTTATACGCCGCAGCCGTAGATTATGTGGGCGTAAGCAACTTATTTACATTTATGAACACAATTCCGCCTTACTGGAAACCCTATTTGCAGCAAATTCATGAAATGGTGGGCGATCCTAAAAAAGACAGTTTATTGCTAGCCTCTGCATCTCCAGCTCTGCATGCCGACAAAATAAAAACGCCTTTATTCATTGCGCAAGGAGCAAACGATCCAAGAGTAAACAAAGCCGAAAGTGATCAAATGGTCGAAGCACTAAAAAAGCGCGGTGTAGTTGTTGAATATATGGTCAAAAATGATGAAGGCCACGGTTTTAGAAACCAAAATAACCGTTTTGATTTTTATGGCGCTATGGAAAAATTTCTGGACAAACATTTGAAACAAAAGAAATAAAGTATACTTAGTTTTGAAAAATATAAAAGCTGCAGAGAAATATTTTTTCTGTGGCTTTTTTTATTTCGCAAAAAAAAAAAATCAATCTTTGTGTATCAATCCAATGATTAATAATCAAAAAAATGATATCACAAATAGGAATTGAAGAGTTTCGAAAAAGACTTAAACAAAACACTAAATTAGGCAATCCAAAAATTAGTGGAAGTCCTCTGCATGCATTTAACCTGATTGGAGAAAAAGATAAATTGTTTTATGGCTATTCAAATCAAAATGATTTTAAGATTACCAAAAATGCAATACTACATCCTATTCCATTTATTTTAGAAGGAAAAATTAAATCTAAGAATCTAAACCAAACCGAAGTATCATATGAAATAATCCCTATTAAATTTGGATATTATTGGATTCGTTATTTTCCTATTATCGTATTTATTTTATCCAATACTGTATTTATTATTGAAGAATCACCTTTGTTAGTTTTTTTGATATTCAATACGCTTAATATAATTTTTAGTTCAATTGCTAATATAATGATGAATTACAAAAAGAGAAAATTTGAAAAGAATTTCAAAAGAATATTTGAAATAGATAATTAATCAGAAGAAAACAAAATTTTTGGTTCATTCTGATAGTAATGAGAATTACGAGAACAAAGTAAAAACCTTTGTCCCTTTGTCCCTTAGAACCTTTGTCCCTTTCCAAAAAAATTCCCTAATTTCGCCCTCCAACAAGAAATGAAAAAATGAAGGTCTGTATTGCTGAGAAACCGAGTGTAGCACGTGAAATCGCATCCGTTTTGGGTGCCAATACCAAGCATGACGGATATTATGAAGGCAATGGTTATGCTGTGACCTACACTTTTGGACATTTATGTACGTTGAAAGAACCCAACGATTACAAACCGCACTGGAAAAGCTGGGATTTGAACAATCTGCCAATGCTTCCTGAAAAATTCGAAACCAAAGTCGTTCAGAATTCAGGAATCCAAAAACAATTTAAAATCATTAAAAGTCTTTTCGACAAAGCCGAAGTGGTAATAAACTGTGGGGATGCCGGACAAGAAGGAGAATTGATCCAGCGTTGGGTCATGAATGAAGCGCATTATAAAGGCGAAGTACAGCGCTTATGGATTTCATCCTTAACAACAGAAGCTATAAAAGAAGGTTTTGAAAACTTAAAACCCTCAACAAATTACGATAATTTATTTTACGCCGGATTTTCAAGAGCCATTGGTGATTGGCTTTTAGGTATGAATGCAACGCGTTTGTATACCGTAAAACATGGCGGTTATAAACAAGTTTTGTCTATCGGACGTGTGCAGACGCCAACACTGGCGATGGTTGTAGATCGTTTTAGAGAAATCGAAAACTTCAAACCACAACCGTATTGGGAATTACAAACTTTGTACCGAGAAACGCTTTTTAGTTATGAAGAAGGACGTTTTTTAAACAAAGAAGACGGAGAAATTCTAGCCGAAAAAGTAAAAGAAAGTGATTTCGAAATTGTTTCAGTTGATAAAAAAAACGGAAACGAATATGCGCCAAAGCTTTTTGATTTAACGGGATTACAGGTGTATTGCAATCAAAAATTCGGGTTTTCGGCAGAAGAAACGCTGAAAATTGCACAGACTTTATACGAGCAAAAAGTAATCACGTATCCCAGAGTTGATACGACTTTTTTACCGGGAGATATTTATCCGAAAGTACCGGGGATTCTGCAGAAATTAACTAATTATGCCGAATTGACCCAGCCCATTTTGGAGAAAAAAATCAAAAAATCGCCAAAGGTTTTCAACGATAAAAAAGTAACCGATCACCATGCCATTATTCCAACTGGAATTCAAAATAATCTGCCATACAATCAGCAACAAGTTTATGATATAATCACAAAACGTTTTATTGCCGTTTTTTATGATGATTGTTTGGTTGCCAACACCACAGTAATAGGAAAAGCAGCCGAAGTAATGTTTAAGGCGACAGGAAAAGAAATCCTGAAAAAAGGTTTCCGCGTGGTTTTTGAAGATCCAAATGCTAAAGAAAAAGAACCGGATTTATTGCCGAGTTTTGTTGTGGGCGAAAAAGGCCCGCATGAACCTTCATTTTTGCAAAAAGAAACCAAACCGCCAAATCAATTTACGGAAGCAACTTTACTGCGCGCCATGGAAACAGCTGGAAAACAAGTTGACGACGAAGATTTACGTGAATTGATGAAAGAAAACGGAATCGGGCGTCCGTCAACGCGTGCGAATATTATTGAAACACTTTTCAAACGTCAATATATTGTTCGAAATAAAAAACAGGTTTTACCCACTTTAACGGGAATTCAATTGATTGATACCATTCAGAATGAATTGGTTAAATCGGCTGAACTTACAGGAACCTGGGAAAAACAATTGAAAGATATTGAAAAAGGTACGTACACCGCCGCAGCATTTATCCGAAACATGAAACGCATGGTTGAAGCTTTGGTTTATGAAGTCCGAAGTGAAACCAAACACGCTAATATTTCTCATGCAGCAACAATCCAAAAACCTGTTGTAAAAGCAGAAAAAGAAAAAAAGAAAACTTCTGGAATAGCAGCTGAAACATGTCCGAAATGCCAAAAAGGAAATCTGATTAAAGGAAAATCAGCTTTTGGATGCAGTGAATATAAATCGGGTTGTGATTTTGTGTTGCCATTTGTTTTTCATGACAAAAAAATTACCGAAAGCCAATATTTACGATTGGTACAAAAAGGTTCAACCGCAAACATAAAAGGGTTTAAAACCGATTCTGGAACTGTTGAAGGTTTAATCCGATTTGAAGAAAACTACAAATTGAAATTAGAGCCGAAAAAAACCGAGAAAAAAGCCGAATCAAAAGAAAGTTCTGATGCTTTGACTTGTCCTAAATGTAAAAAAGGAACCATTCTTAAAGGCAAAACGGCTTATGGTTGTGGCGAATATAAATCGGGCTGTGATTTTAAAGTTACTTTTGATGAAGTCCGAACTAAATTAAAAGATCAAAAACCAACTAAAGAACTGGTTTATAAAATTTTACAAGAAAGCGTTTAAGTCTTTACCGCTAACTACACTAATTTATATTTTTTTTCAATCAGATTTAAAAAGGTTTAAGAAGAAACTCACAGATTTTTGTGTGTGACAAAATCATTTTTATGCTTAAATCTCTGGTAAAACACGTCTCAACTTCAAAAAAAAAATAATTTGTTAAAATTTGTATAATTAGTGACAAACTTTTTTTCATACATTAGTAGTATCAAAATCAAATAAATATGTTTCAAAAAATTACTCTTATTGCTTTAATCATAGCTTTTGTTTCTTGTCAAAAAAAGGAAACTGTTGAAAAAGACAAAATCAAAAAAGCGGATTGGCTAATTGGAAACTGGGAAAATTCTTCTCCAGATGGCGTTCTGTCTGAAAACTGGCAGAAACTAAACGACAGTACTTTCAGTGCATCTTCTTATTTTATAAAAGGAAAAGACACGCTGCATTTTGAAACTATTATTTTGGCTCAATTGGGCGAAACATTAACTTACAAAGCTACTGTAAAAGGACAAAATGAAGATAAGCCTGTCTTCTTCCCTTCGACTTCCGAAACAGATCAAAAATTAGTTTTCGAAAATCCGAAACACGATTATCCCCAAAAAATTACATATACAAAAGGCGCTAGCAATACTTTGACGGCTGAGATTTCCGGGAATTTAAATGGAAAACCAAGTTCTGAGAAGTTTGTGATGACGAAGAAATAACATTTTATCTTAAGCTAAAATATGAGAATTAAAATCCTACTATTTATCAGTTTTTTTGCCGCATTGACCAGTTCACAAGCACAAAGCATTATTGCTAAAATAAATTTTCAGAATAAAAATCTAATATTTGGGAGCTTAAATAACAATTTATATTCCTTCAATAGTGATACAAAAACTACGAATTGGGTTCTTAATTCGGAAAATCCAATTTATAGTTGCGCAGAAATAAAAGAAAATAAGATTTTTATTGGCGATAGCAATGCAATGGTATATTGTATTGGATCAGACGGCAAACAAATCTGGAAAATAAACCTTGGCACATATAACCCTATAGCCCATAAACCAACGCTGATAGATAATAATCTTTACGTTGCGTCTGCATCAAGTTTGTTTGTCCTTGATCCTCGAGATGGTTCAATACTAGGAAAATTCTATGCTGATGCGGCAATTAGCTCTCCAATTTCATATAAAGATAATACGATTTTTATTGCTGATTCGAAAGGAAAAATATATAAATTGAGTTTAGAAGGCGCGTTGATTGAATCGTATCAAGGTGCTTCAGCTGCAATTTTTAGTAAATTAATAATAGACCAAAACAATCTTTTTTTTGGAAGTAATGATATGAATTTTTATAAATTCAATCTGGATGAAAAGAAAATAGTTTCAAAAATTCCAACAAATGAATGGATTTCGTCGACTTCTGTAATAGATGGAAATTTGGTTTTCTTTGGTAATGACGGAGGCTTCTTCTATTGTCTTGACAAAACCAACATGACTACAAAATGGAAGTTCAAAGCCGCGGCAAGTATTCGGACTGAATCGCTTATAGTAGGCAATAAAATTTTCTTTGGAAGCGATGACAAAAACCTTTATGTTTTAGATAAAACTACAGGAAAATTAATCAAGAAATTTTTAGCAAAAGAAAAAATAAAATCAAGTCCGGTACTTATCGAAAGTTCAATCTATTTTGCTGATGAATCTGGTGAAGTCTATAAAATAAGCACCGATTTGACTACAATCAAAACGATTTTTAAGACAGCAGGCGAAACTTCAAATCCATCACCAAAAGTGATTGAAACTGCTAAGAAGTAATTTTTTAAATTGAAAAAAAACTTGTAAAATCCAAAAATAACATCAAAATAGAAACATAGAATAAAAGAACCAAAGGTTCGACAAAATCTTGTAGAGCTGGACTTCAGTCCAGTTTACACAAAGATTATCGACAAAGTATATTTAGCAAAAAAACTTAGCCCCTTAGACCCTCAGCATCTTAGAACCTTAAAAAATCATTCATTCTCCCCGATTTTATTCACCATAAAAATCATCAGAATACCTAAAAGCGCCATTACTAGAAACGCCCATTTCATACTCAGGTATTCAGAAATAAAACCAACCATTGGAGGAACCAATAAAAATCCGAGATAACCAATTGTAGAAATCGAAGTCAAAGCAGAACCACTGCTCAAATTTGATGATCTTCCTGCAATGCTAAATACCAATGGAACCACACAAGAAACCCCAAATCCGATCAACATATATCCAAAAATTGTTGGATAAACATATGGTAGAATAAAACAAAGTCCAAAACCTACTGTAATTAAGATTCCACTATAAAGCAGGATTTTTTTAGTTCCAAATTTCATTACACCATAATCACCAAAGATGCGTCCTAAAGTTACAGCTGTGGCAAAAAACACAAACGCGGCGCTGGTTAATTTTGGAGAAGCTTTTAGTATATTTTCGAAATAAATTCCACTCCAATCGTACATCGTGTTTTCGCAAGCCATAGAAACAAAACAAATCAAAGCAAATTTGACTAAGTTTTTTTCAGGCATTGAAAAGAATTTCTTTTTAACCGGAACTGGTTCATTATGAATACTCATTGGGTAAAAACAAGCTGTAAGCGCCATCATAAAAACACTTACACCCAACAAATGGTGTGCAGGCGAAATATGCTGCGTTACCATTACATACCCCAATCCGGCGCCAGTAAAAATGGCAATACTCCAAACTGCATGGAAACGTGTTATAATCGATTTTGGATATAATTTTTGCACTTCGAGCGATTGTGCATTAATCGACAAATTGAAAATATTTCGGGATGCTCCAAAAATCAAAAGCACAAGAACCAACTGCCATACAAAAGCCACTAAACCAGGCAATGCAAGCACTATATTAAACATAATTGCTCCTAAAAGCATGATGTAACGGCTACTGTATTTGTTCAATAATTTCCCAGTAAATGGCATTGTCAACATCAATCCAATCGGGAAGGCAAATAAAACGGCACCAAACTGAGCCTCAGACAAATGCAATTGCGCTTGTATATGCGGAATTCGGGAAACCCACGAAGAATATCCAATTCCGGAAAGAAAGAAAAAAACCGTGTTGGCTATTCGATATCCTTTAGGCGTATTTTGATACTTTTTTAAGAAAGGTAAAATCATGAAGTCAATTTTCTGATTGCAAAATTAAGGCTTTTAAAATGAACTTCTATCCTTTTTAAAATTTGCCTAAAAAATTTAAAGTCCTCCTCTGTCTTTTAAAACCAATCTTTCTTGTGTTTTATTTTTAATTATTCTAAATAAATTTTAAGTTTGTAAAATAATCCTATTTAATAAATTTAAACTTCATCTTATGAAATCTAAAACTTTAAAAACAATTGCCTTTATATTTTTAATGCTTGTTGCAACACCACAATTATTTGCTCACGCACTTTGGATCGAAACAAAATCAACCGGAACAAAAGGTAAAGCACAGGAAATTTTAATTTATTTTGGAGAATTTTCTGAGAATGATATCACAAAAGCAGACAAATGGTTTTCAGATTTAAAAAATTTCTCATTAGTAGTCATCAGCCCATCAAAAATAGAAACAAAACTTACTTCAAAAGCTTTAGATAATAAATATCAGGCCTATTTCACGCCAGATGAAGATGGTGTCTATACAATTGCAATGCATCACAAAGTAAAAGATGTTTACGGAACAATGGTTTTAGATTATAATTCAAGCGCTACCGTTACAGTTGGAAATGCTGCAAAAGGAAATGAAGCAACGGCTAACTCAAACATCATAAGCTTATTTTCTAAAGATGTTTTAGCGGCAAAACAAAATGCAAAAATAAAGGTGAATGCTTTGTATGAAGGGAAAATTGCCAAAGAGCAAAAAATGAAAGTAATTGCCCCAAATGGTTGGGAAAAAGAATTATGGAGCAATGAAAATGGAGAAGTTTCATTTACACCAATCTGGCCTGGAAACTATATGGTTGAATTCGCTTATACTGAAAAAGCATCAGGAGAACACAATGGCAAAAAATATGATGAAATCTGGAAAATGGCTACATATTTAATTACTGTAAAATAGCCGAACTTTTCTTTTAATCAGAATCCTTACTTCTAAAAACCTCGCTTTTCGGCAAGGTTTTTTTTTATTTTAACATAAAAAACAACTTTAAAAAACACAATTTAAAAAGTTTTTTCTTGTTAATTATTTTTATAAAATATTAACTATAAATAAGTTACAATATTAATCATAATTAATCTAAATAAACTTTGTTAAAGAACTAACACCTGTTTATATTTGCAGAAATTATTTTTAATCATTCTTAATAAAGCAACATGAGATATAATTTACTACTCGTTTTATCCTTTTTAAGTTTTGCATCGTACAGTCAGGATTTTGCAAATGCTCAAGATAATCTTTCTGTAAATGACACGGTAAAAAACAAAAAAGGAGAAATTCTAAATGAAGTAATTGTTACCAAAAATAAAGAGCCAAAACCGGTTACCGCAGTTCGTTCAGGATTAAAACCTATGGATAATCCGCAAACGATTCAAGTAATTGGTTCAGAAGTTATCGAGCAACAACAAGCAATTAGATTAAGCGAAGTTTTAAAAAATGCAAATGGTGTTTATGTAAGTTCTGCACGTGGTGGAGCACAGGAGTCTTTTTTCTCTAGAGGTTATGATATGTCTGCCAATAATATGTTTAAAAATGGATTTCGTTATAATGCAGGTTCTATTCCAGATGTTTCAGGTTTAGATAAAGTAGAATTCTTAAAAGGAGGAGCCGCTTTATTATTTGGAAATGTAGCTCCGGGTGGTATTTTAAATTTGGTTACTAAAACACCACAATTTAAAAGTGGCGGAGAAGTTTCTATGCAAATAGGAAGTTATGCTTATTATAAACCAGCTTTTGATTTTTATGGGCCTCTTTCTAAATCTATTGCTTTTAGAATTAATGGTTCTTATGAAAATTCAGAAAGCTTCAGAGATGTTGTAAAAAACGAACGTTTGTATATTAATCCGTCTTTACTTTTTGTCATCAATCCAAAAACTCAAATTACCGTACAAGGAGATTATTTAAGTGCCGACTGGACTCCTGATTTTGGAACAGGAATCATCGGGAAAGAAATTTTAGATCTTCCAAGAAGCGCTTTCTACGGTTCACTTTGGTCAAATGGAACAACTAAATCTTCAAGTGCATCGGTACTAGTAAACCATGATTTTAATAAAAACTGGAAATTAAACTTCAATGCTTCTCTACAAAATTATGACAGAGGAAGTTACTCAACAGCACAATTATCAGGTTTAGAAACTTATGCAACTCCAGGTGACTGGAACAGAGGTTTAACTAAAAATAAAAACTTAGAGCAAATTTTAGGAGATCAATTGAGTTTGCAAGGAAACTTTAATACTGGATCTGTAAAACATCAAATTTTTACCGGTGCTGATTGGGAAAACTCATTTGCAACAGCTTATACTTATACCTTTAATGAAAAATATGTAATAACAGGTACAAAAAATGGTCAGCCTGTTTATGGTCCAACACTTTATGACACCATAAACTTATTTACCTTTAATCCGGCAAATCAAAGAACGGATGTTCCAACAACTGACAGAGCAACGCAAATTGCAAAAACAGAAACAAATCGATTTGGAGTTTATTTTCAGGATTTAATTTCAATTACAGAAAAATTCAAAGTACTTGCCGGAGTTCGCTGGTCTTGGCAAGAAGCCGAAGTTAGCACTTACAAAGAAACCTTTGCAAATGGAAAACAAACGGTAGCACCAGAGGATGCTGTACCAACTGTTACACCAAAACGTTTAGATAATGCATTTTCTCCAAAAGCTGGATTAGTTTATCAACCAACAAAAGAGATTTCATTATTTGGTAGTTACTCCAACTCTTTTACACCAAACACAGGAACAACTGTTGATTTACAGCCAATAAAACCTTCTATTATTGATCAATATGAAGCCGGTGTAAAAGCAGACTGGTTTAAAGGTTTATTAACAACAAACGTTACTGTTTATCAAATCACAAACAGTAATTTGGCTCAAATGGCGCAATACAAAGCGGATGGAACTGAAAATTTAGATACTAGTATCAAAGTTTTGAGTGGAGAAACTAAAAGTAAAGGAGTTGAAATTGATGTAACAGCACATCCGGTTGAAGGATTAAACATTATTGCAGGTTACAGCTACAACGATATGCGTTATACTAAAACATCTGGATTGACAGGGAGTTTTGTTGAAGGTGATCGTGTAGCAAGAACTCCTGTTAACACAGCGAATTTAAGTTTCTTCTATACATTACAAGATGGTTTCTTTAAAAATGTTTCACTTGGAGCAATTGCAAATTACATTGGTGACAGAATTGGTGGATGGAACAACCAATATGATCCTACTAAACCAGGAGGAATCTGGGATAGAGAAATTCCACTAAAAGGTTATACAACAATCGATGTTTCAGCAGGATATACTTGGAAAAAATTCTCAATTCTTTGCAAATTATCAAATATTACAAACGAACTTAATTACACAGTTCACGAAAATTATAGTGTAAACCCAATTGCACCGCGTCAAATCATGACAAGTTTACGATACAAATTCTAAATTTTTGAATTAGATTTTAATTTGTTAAGACTTTTTCTGCTCTTCATTTTTTGAAAAACAGCAAAATTTTTGATTTAAATTTTACTAAAAACCTCATTTAGCACTAAATGAGGTTTTTATTTTTTCAGAGAGGAAAGTCCTCGTAATTATCTCTATTTTTGTTTTAAATTATCCACTAAAAACAAAACCAAATTCTATGTCAGATTCCAAACAAAACCAATTAAAAAAAACACTTGGATTAAGTTTTAATATCGCAGTATTGATTGGCGGGACAATTGGAGTCGGGATTTTGCGCACACCGGGATCTATTGCCGGATTATTAAATAATTACTGGCTGATTCTTGCTTCGTGGATTTTTGGAGGCTTATATGTTTTATTAGGAGCGAACTCCTACTCAGAATTGGCAACAATGCTCCCAAAAGCAGGCGGATCTTATAATTATATTAAAAGAGCATTGGGTGAATATGCCGGATTTTTGTCGGGATGGTATGATTATATCGTTAATGCTATTCCGCCAGCATTTTACTGCATTGTAATTAGCGAATACGCCATCATTTTATTTCCTGAATTGGCTAATTATTCTACTGTAATTTCGATTTCCTTATTGGTCGCTTTTGTATTGCTCCATTTAAGTGGTGTGAAAAACGGAAGCGTAATTCAGCAAATTACCAGTTTTCTAAAAGTAATTTGTTTTGTAGCTTTAGTTGTAGCTTGCTTTATCTACACTGGAACTGAAATTCCGCCAATCAAGACAGATAATACAATTTTTCAAATTGGACTTGTTTTTGGGTTTTTCAAATCATTACAGCTTATTATAGGAACTTACAATGGCTGGAACGCCGTTTGCTTTTTTGCAGAAGAAAATGATGATCCCGGTAAAAATATTCCGAAATCATTATACAGTGGTGTTTTGCTTGTTGTAGCTATTTATGTTTTAGTAAACGCCGCATTTTTTCATGTTTTGCCAATTGAAACTTTAGCAAAATCGAATCTGGCTGCCGCCGATGTTGCCAAGGTTCTTTTCGGGGAAAGTGGCGCTAAAATCGTAACAGTGATTTCGATTTTCTCTTTAATTAGTATTTTGAATGCTTTTATGATGATTCCGCCAAGAATTTTGTACGGATTAAGCCGTGACGGATTTTTTATTGAAAAAGGAACTCAAGTCAATAAAGGAGGAACACCAATTGTCGCGCTTTTAGTTTCGTCACTTTTCAGCTTGTTTTTAATCTGCATTGGTTCTTTTGAAGTATTGTTTTCTTTTGCCGCTTTTATCTCCATAATCGTTTGGGGACTTGCATATTATTCACTTTTGAAATTAAGAACCACAGAACCTGATTTACCAAGACCTTATCGTTCTTTTTGGTATCCTTGGACAACTATAATAGCAATTATATTTTCGATTGCATTACTTGCGGGATTTATCTACAGCGATCCTAAAAGCTTTATTATTATTGTCGGTATTGCAATAGCTTCTTATCCTTTGTTTCTGGTTTTGAAGAAGAGAAG
Organism: Flavobacterium xizangense; assembly: GCF_054075145.1. Taxonomy (NCBI): domain Bacteria; kingdom Pseudomonadati; phylum Bacteroidota; class Flavobacteriia; order Flavobacteriales; family Flavobacteriaceae; genus Flavobacterium; species Flavobacterium xizangense. Next base: position 758,487 of record NZ_JBSIPG010000002.1, read on the forward strand.
ATAAGTTATTTAATATTTACATGCTATTCTTGTCATTCCGAGGAACGAGGAATCTCCACGAGTAACTCTACAAAGATTGGCGACATTCTGCATGGAGTCACTTGCGAAGATTCCTCGTTCCTCGGAATGACAAAATTACGGTTAGAAAATAACAAACCCGACAGCTTTCAAAAACTGTCGGGTTTTACATTTTATAAACTAAGTTTGATTCTTATTTCAAACCAGCCAAACTCTGCTCGATTGTAGCAATTTTTGCCAAAGCATCAGCTTGTTTTTGTTTTTCAATATTTAAAACTTTTTCCGGAGCTCCATTTACGAATTTCTCGTTTGAAAGTTTTGCTTCAACAGATTTCAGAAATCCTTTTGTGTAATTCAATTCTTCTGTCAGCTTTTTGATTTCAGCTTCAACATCAATATTTCCTGTAATTGGAATGAAATATTCATTTGATTTTACACGGAAAGACAATGCTCCGTCCACTTTTTCAGAAACATATTCGAAAGCCGAAACGTTTCCTAATTTCGTTACAACTGAATCAAAATAAGTCGAAAGATTTTCACTGTTGATTCCTTTTAATTCGATTGCATCTTTAAACGGAATATTTTTATCTTTTCTGATCGTTCTGATTCCAGAGATTACTTCAATTGAGTTTTCAAAATCTGAAATCAATTTTACATCAAAAGGCTTCAATTCCGGCCAAGTTGAAACAATTAAAGCTTCTTCCGGAGCTCTTTCAGCAATTAACTGCCAAATTTCCTCTGTCAAGAAAGGCATAAACGGATGAAGTAGCTTCAAGTTACTTTCTAACATTTCGATCGCTTTCGCGAAAGTTACGCTGTCAATTGGCTGTTGATAAGCCGGTTTGATCATCTCTAAAAACCAAGAACAGAAATCATCCCAAACCAATTTATAGATTGCCATTAATGAATCTGAAATTCTATACTTCTCAAAATTATCTTCAATATCAACTAGAGTCTGCTGTAATTTAGCTTCGTACCATTCGATCGCTACTTTTGATGATTCTGGCTGTGGAATAGTTTCTGAAACTTCCCAACCTTTAATCAATTTGAAGGCATTCCAAATCTTGTTTGAAAACGCTTTTCCTTGATTACATAATTCCTCATCAAACATAATATCGTTTCCTGCAGAGGCGCTTAAAAGCAATCCTACACGAACACCATCAGCTCCAAAAGCATCGATCAAATCTAAAGGATCAGGAGAATTTCCTAATGATTTGGACATTTTACGGCGTTGTTTATCACGAACTAAACCAGTTAAATATACGTTTGTAAATGGTTTTTCACCAGCATATTCGTAACCTGCAATGATCATTCTCGCAACCCAGAAAAATAAAATATCCGGACCAGTTACTAAATCGTTTGTTGGATAATAATATTTATAATCTGCACTTTCCGGATCCATAATTCCACCGAAAACTGACATTGGCCAAAGCCAAGAAGAAAACCAAGTATCTAAAGCATCAACATCTTGTTTTAAGTTGTCGGTTGTTAGTTGTTGGTTGTTGGTTCTTTCTTTTGCTAAAATTAATGCATCTTCGATATTTTCAGCAACTACGAAATCTTCTTTTCCGTCTCCATAATAATATGCCGGAATTTGTTGTCCCCACCATAATTGACGAGAGATATTCCAATCGCGAATGTTGTTTAACCAATGCGCATAAGTATTTTCAAAACGTTTTGGATGTAATTTAATATCTCCCGTTTCTAAAACTGATTTAATGGCCGGTTTCACCAAATCTTCCATTTTCAGGAACCATTGATCGGATAATCTTGGTTCGATTACAGCTTTTGTTCTTTCAGAAGTTCCAACTTTATTTAAGTGAATTTCTGTTTTTGCTAAAGCGCCAATTTCCTGAAGTTCTTTTTCAATTTCCTTGCGAACAACAAAACGATCTTTCCCTTGATAGTGTAATCCGAAGCTGTTTAAAGTAGCATCTTCATTAAAAATATCAACGATTTCAAGATTGTGTTTTTCTCCTAACGTTTTATCGTTCATATCGTGCGCAGGCGTCACTTTCAAACATCCTGTTCCGAATTCTACATCTACATATTCATCTTCGATAATTGGAATTACTCTTTCACAAATAGGAACGATTGCTTTTTTACCTTTTAAATGTGTAAAACGCTCATCGTTTGGATTAATACAAATTGCAGTATCTCCAAAAATAGTTTCCGGACGCGTTGTCGCAATTGTCAGGAAATCTTCTGAACCTTCAATTTTATATTTTAAGAAAAATAATTTCCCTTGTTGTTCTTCGTAAATAACTTCTTCGTCAGATAAAGTTGTTTTTGCTTCCGGATCCCAGTTAACCATTCGGTATCCTCTATAGATTAAACCTTTGTTGTATAAATCAACAAACGATTTAATTACAGAAGCCGACATATCAGGATCCATAGTAAATTTGGTACGTTCCCAATCGCATGAAGCACCTAATTTCTTAAGTTGTTCCAAGATTGTTCCGCCATATTTATCTGTCCATTCCCAAGCGTGTTTTAGGAATTCCTCACGAGTCAAATCGTTTTTATTGATTCCTTCCGCTTTTAATTTCGCCACCACTTTTGCTTCTGTAGCAATTGATGCGTGATCCGTTCCCGGAACCCAACAAGCATTGAAACCTTTAAGACGCGCTCTACGAATTAAAACATCCTGAATTGTATTATTCAACATATGTCCCATGTGAAGGACTCCAGTGACGTTTGGCGGAGGGATTACAATGGTGTACGGTGTTCTATGATCTGGTTCTGAATGAAAATAATTGTTTTTCATCCAGTAATCATACCATTTACTCTCAATCGTCTTAGCGTCAAATTGTGCTGGAATTGTCATTTATATATGTTTAATCGTTTATTTGTTTAACCGTTTAATCGGCTTTGATCATTGGAATGCAAAATGAACTTATTTATTTGTTTTTTGTTTTAAAAACATCGTTTACAAATTAATCATTACGATCAAACAAATAAACGATTAAACAGTTAAACAAAAAATTGGTTCAATTTTTGTAATTATAACTTACAGCAAAAGTAAATAATTAAAGACACTATAAAAAGCGAATTATTAATTTGTGTGTTAATTAAAAGAATGTATATTTACTTACAATTTAAAATAATTTCAAATGAAAAATGTTGCCTCTTTTATTGCAATAATGTTGTTTAGTGCAATCGGTTATTCGCAAAACGGCCCAAAAATTGAATTTGCAGCCCAAGACAATACTATTGATTATGGAAAAATTTCGAAAAGTGATAGTGGAGTACGCTCCTTTGAGTTCACAAATACTGGTGATGCACCACTTATGATTATTGGCGCTGAATCAACTGTGAGTTCTATTGTAGTTACTAAACCAGCTACTGCAATTCAGCCTGGAAAAAAAGGAAAAATTGATGTAAAATATAATATGGCTTCTGGTCCAATTCGTAAAACAATTACCGTTGAAACCAATGCTGTCAATTATCCTGACGGAAGAGTAGCCTTAAAAATTAAAGGTGAAGTTTTATAAAAACTAAAATCTTAAAATACAAAAAGCCGTTTCTAAATTAAGAAACGGCTTTTTCTATATGTATTTATTTGCAATTAACTGAATCAAATTTATATTTTACGCGTTCAAAATCAATTGGTTTATCTTTAACCAAATAAGTTACGCCCATTGTTGTCTGCATAGTTCCGTTTCCTAAAATAAGCTGTTTGCCACGCTTCAAAAGTGCCATTGGATTTTTAAACTTTGCATTATTATTTGTTCCATCAACAAAAGTGTAATCAACAAACAAAGTATCGCCATGGAATTCTCCTGCAATTTCCCCTTTTTTTAAAGGCGAAGATGCTACATTCATTGTCATATCTCCACTTATTTTTCCGTTTTTCAGTGTATTCAATTGAAGGTCTAAAGTATCGTTTTCATAAATTGCCTTATAACATTCTGTACCAACAATTTTTTCACCTTCAGCTTTAGCGGCCGCTTCGGCTTTTTGTTTTTCCTCATTTTTACAGCTTTGAAGTCCAACAAAAGACAAAAGCAGACATGACAGCACTATTTTTTTCATAATTGAATATTTAAATTTCATATAAAAATAAATAAAAAAGAAGCCAAAAAAAAGGCTTCTCTATTAAAATATATTTTTAATAAACTTGAATTTCATACGAAAGAAAAACAAGTTTGTTTTCAAACTTACAACTTCTTGATTACAAATTCAGATCTTCGGTTTAATTCATGATCTTCTTCTGAGCAAGCATCGTCGGTTTTGCATTTTATAATAGGAACCGATTCTCCATAGCCTTTTGCAGAAACTCTGCCTGCATTAATCCCTGACTGAATTATAAATTCTCTGGTCGAATTTGCTCTTTTTTGAGAAAGCTCCTCATTAAATTTAGCATTTCCGCGTGAATCGGTATGCGAACCAATTTCGATAACCATTCCTGGATATTTATTCATCAAAGCAACTACTCTTCCTAAAACCACTTTGGATTCTTTACGAATGTACCACATGTTGTAATCAAAATAAATAGGATCAGTTTTTATAATCAATCGGTCTTTATCATCTTTTACAACATCTTTTTCCTGCTTTAAAATCTCGGTTACTTTCTCCTTTTTCTTGATTTCTTCGGCTTTTATTTCATCCGCTTTTGCTTTTTTGGCCGCTTCATTTAATGCAATAATTGCCAGTGCTTCTTTTTTCTTATTTTCTTCTTCTAAAATAAGCTCTTGCTTTCTTTTGTTTTCAGCAAGTTGTTTTTCTTCTAATTTTATTGCTTCTAATGATTTTAGTGCCAATGAACCATCGTTTGTTGCATTTCTGGTTTTTCCAATTTCCAATGATTTTGATTCATTGGTGTATTTTTCTTTAAAAGCAACAATAGTATACGAACTTTCGCAAGCAACAGTAAAACTGAATTTTCCATCGGCTGGAACCGTAATTGTATTCAAAGTCTTTTTAGCAGCATCCTGAAGGATTACAGTAGCATTTTCAAGAGGCAAATTAGTATCTACATCTGTGATTGTTCCAGCAATAAACTGTTTACAATCTTCAACAATCAGATCTTTCGTTTCTTTGAATTGGTAAATATCGTCACTTCCCTTTCCTCCTTCTCTGTTTGATGCAAAAAAGCCTTCTTTTGTATCCAAATTGATTGTAAAAGAAAAATCATCCAAATTAGAATTTAACGGCAGTCCGATATTTACTGGTTCAGAATATTCATTTCCTTTAATTTCCGAAACAAAAACGTCTAGAGACCCATAACCCAAATGTCCATCTGAAGAAAAATAAAGTTTGTTATCTGCAGAAATAAATGGAAACTGTTCTCTTTTATCGGTATTAATAATTGGACCTAAATTCTTTGGCGTATCAAATGCGCCTTTATTAATATTTACCGAATAAATATCAAAAGAACCCATAGATCCCGGCATATCTGAAGCAAAATATAAAACTTTTTCATCCACGCTAAGCGCGGGATGTTCCACTGAATAATTTGGACTATTGAATGGAAGCGACACAATATTTGTCCATTTTCCGTCAACTAATTCGGCTCTGAAAATTTGAAGATTCGAGATTTTCTGATCGTTTGTTTTTCGGGTTTTATTCTTCGAATTATTTCGGGTAAAATAAACCGTTTTGGCATCTTTTGTAAAAACAGCATTTGATTCGTGCATTCCGGTTTTTAATTCCGATGCAAAATAATTGATATTGGGTTCAGCCGAATTAATGTCGTTTAGAGGAACCGAAACTAAATTTAAATAAGTTTCATTATCCCATTTGAATCTTTTGTCAAATATTCCTGGCTTAAGTTTTACAGCAGCAAAAACTAAATTTCCGTTGTACGGAACCGCTCCAAACTCAGAATTTGGAGTATTGAGCGCAAGATTTTTGATTTCAAATCGATTTCCTATAGCCGAAACATTTTCAAGTTCTTTCAGTTCATTTTTAAAATAAATTGAATCTTTGCCATTGGTCGATGAAGCATAATATTGTTTCAAAGCTGCATTTGCATCAACAGAACTATTTGTTGCTTTTAAGGTTTGTGCATATCTGAAATAATATTCGCGATTTAAATCCTTATTATAATTTTGAAATAAAAGTCGGTAATAACGCTGGGCTTTTACTAAATTATTAGTGTAATAATAAGAATCCGCCAGATTTTTTATAACTTCTTGTGAAGGTTTTTCTTCGGCTAATTTTTCATATAAAATGATGGCTTCGGTATAAGATGTCTTATCAAAGAATCGCTTGGCTCTGGCCAATTCCTTATCTTGGGCGTTTATAAATTGTATTGAAAATACGAATATAATAACTAGTAGCTTTTTCATATTTTTCATTTTAAAAGAATCTAGGTGATTTATCATATCCTTTTCCTAATAAATCCAAATCAAACAACAACATTATTTCATGCGTTCCTGAATTAAACTGGCCTAAATTAGAAAGTGTATAGTCGTACGCATAACCAACTCTCAAAGTTGGTGTTACATTAAAATTAAACAAAGCGCTCACCGAATCATCAATCCTGTATGCTGCACCAAATTCAAACTTTTCGTTATACAAAACATTTGCTGTCAAATCAATAGAAACTGGAGCACCTTTTACAAATCGTGACATAAATGCTGGCTTCAGTTTTAAATCATCATTAATTTGAAAAACGTACCCTCCGGTAAAAAACATATGGATTTCTTCAGCTCCAAAAGCATTAACTCCTGACTTTTCTTCGATATATTTAGATTTTATCAAATTTGGAGCAGAAAATCCGACATATAAATTATCTCTAAAATAATAAGCTCCAACACCAATATTGGGCTTTGTGGCGTTTATATTTTCTGAAAAAGCAATATCAGTTGCGGGATCACTAAATTTAAATCCGTTAAAATTCGTCTGCATTGATGATACTCCGGCTTTCAGACCCAGCGAAAGTTTATTTTTTCCTCCTAAATCCAATACATAAGCAAAATCAGCATAAATATTATTTTCCTTTTTTGCGCCATCGCCAATATCATCAGAAATAAATGAAAGACCTACTTCAACTTTTTCTGACAAAGCTGTATGTCCAAAAAATGTAAAGGTTTTTGGCGCTCCTATTGCCCCAACCCACTGTGTTCTGTATAGTCCTCCAAAATTCATCATTAAAGGAGTTCCAGTTGCATAAGCCGGATTTACAACACTCATATTGTACATATAGTGTGTGTAGTCTGGATCCTGTTGTGCTGAAACAGTCGTTAAGCAAAAGAGAAAAGTTATATAGAGTACTATTTTTTTCATTTGAATCATATTAAATATTGCAAAAGGAATTATCGGTTTAAATAAAGGCGTCCTTGTATTGGAGGTTTATTGCCTTTATTAAACTGGAGTGTATAAAAATAAACTCCGTTTGGCGCTATTCCATGAGCAAATCCGCCTGTCTCCCAATTGGTTCCGTCCCAACTTGCTTTGTCTTTAAATCCTTCATACATTCTATTCCCGTATCTGTTGAAAATTTGCAGATAATAGTTAGGAAACAAGAAATCAATATTAGGAATTACGAAAGTGTCATTCACGCCGTCACCATTTGGCGAAAATCCATCAGGAATGAAGAAATCAGGAGGAACAGTATCGCAATCAGTTAATGAAACAATAACTTCCAGACTGTCATATGAAAGACAATTTTCTGTTGTTGAAAAATCAAATCCATAATACTTTTGTTTATCAACTAAAACAGTTGAAGCAGGCAAAAGAGTTCCTCCTTTTGGCGCATCATACCAAACTACTGATGAAGGCACATTTGTATTATTTGATAAACTTGCTAGTGTTGGGGCATCTAAACCACAAAAATTCTGTCCGCCAGTATTTAATTCCGGTGCCGGAGTATCTCTTAAGGTGACTTTAATCATTGTTGCAGGCGAAGTACAAGATAACGTAGTTTCGGTCACATATAAGGTTTCATCTTTAAGAAGATAGGTATTTGCGAGCGGCGTAGTCAGTGTTGGTGAGTTATACCATTTAAATTGCGGTCCGCTAGGTGCTAAATTGCCAATAATTGCCCCTTCAGACTTGCAAAATGACTGATTTGTTGAAACAGGAGCAACCGGAATAGGATTTATTGAAAAAGCTGCAGACACAGTACTTACCGGACTATCACAACCTGTAATATTGTTTTTTACATTTTCAATTTTGATTGTGGTTGAGCCTGTATTAGCAAGCAAAGTTGCTGGAATTACAAAACTAGCATTGCCACTTATAGGAGATAAAGCTATTGTTTGTACCGGAGTAACATTGCTGTTTGAAAGCGAATAGGATAATGTAACATCTGTTAAAGTTCCTAAACCGGAAATCGATGCTGTTACAGGTGATCCAAAGCATACTGTTGCAACCTGTACTCTTAAATTTGAGGTATTAGGTAAAGGATTTACGATAATATTGCCTTGTACATTTGCCGAATTTGTACAACCAGAAATTGTATGAGTAATTTTAACAATTTTAATAGTTCCACTTCCGCTCTGCGAATTTAAAATGGCTGGAATAAAAAAGGATGCATTTCCTCCCGAAAAAGTCGTAGATGCTGTTTGAGACGAGGCATTATTAACGCCTGAAATGTTGTATAGAATATCATAAGTTCCATCAACAATTTTTACCGCATCGGTAATCTTAACTTCTGTAATTGTATTTTGGCAGGTGTTTACAGGTGTTATTTTTGCACCCGTTAAATCTGGAATTGGATAAATATTTACAACCTCAGAAAGATTGTTAATAATATTTTGACATGCTCTTAAACTATTTGTAAGATAAAGATTTGTAATTGTTACCGTATATTTCCCTACTTGCTGAAAATAATCTGATTTTAACGGGAAAACTAAAATACCATTAATAAAATTTGCTGGCAACGTTTCGCTGCCACCATTTGGACCAGAAACAGTAAATGAAACATTATAATCTCCATTTGGAATTGCAGCTGGACCTTTGGTAATTGTTCCTGTATAAGTTGCTGTAGATATTTCGGTTTCGCAAATATTATTGGCATCTATTTTAAGTTTTGCTCCAGTAAAATCCAGTTTTTGTTCTAATGCTATTCTAACAGTTGTCTGTTCATCAGAACAAATTGGGTTTGTAGATTTTACTGTATATCGATAGTCATAATTACCTGGTCCTCGATTATTATAAATCCTTTGAATATTTACAGAATGATCTCCTACAAAAGTCAATTCGCCAGTATTGCTAACTTCAGACCAAGTCCCACCTGGATCTTGACCCGAAATAGAATTAAATAAATCATAATCTGCATAAGCCGATAATCCATCACTAGCACATAATTTTAAAACTTGAGTGTTACCAGATTTTGGAGCCCTAAAAATTGTAACAACTGCGGTTGACGACATAGCTGGACAAGTTCCTATTGCAGGCATTGTATAAGTGTACTGAAAAGTTCCTTGCATATCAGTTACATTCACAATAGACTTTACATTTTGATTTGTAGTATCATTATGCCATTGTCCATTTGAGTGCGGACCTATAAATAATCCATTAAAGGCAGAAAAAAGATTAAATTCTTCAATAGCACTACAAACAGAAACATTTGGAGAAGTCACTCCTGAATATCCTCCAATTGTTACCGCAACAGTTGCTGTATTATCAGGACAAAGCCCAATTCCGTCAACTGTATAAAGATATCTAAAAGTACCACTTCGGCGAATCTGCTGTGCATTTAAAATTCCTGTGTCTACATCTAAACCGCCAGAATCATCCACATCTGTCCAAACACCGCCTGAAAGAGGAGAACCTGTAAGTTGTGCATATAAATCAATGGCTTTGCTACTTGCCGCTGGAATATCACAAACCGTTAATGTTCCATCTTCACCTGCGCATTGTGCATAAATTTTATTTGGGATTACAGATAAAAAAATAAAAAAAAGAAAGACTCGAAGGAAATTAATGTATTTTTTGACCATAAAATTATATTTGGCTAAACATTATAATTTTGAAGCACCATGTGGACAATAAAATAATTTAACAATTATTTTATCACAAAAGTGTAATTACGTTTCAAAAATAGTCATTCTATTGATTATGACCCAAAAAACTTTCTAAAATGTCTTTCCTTACAGTTCATCTTCAAGTCTAAATCTGAATTTTAAAATCAAACTGTCTCGTTCAACTTCTAAGTTTATCCATACATCTTCTTCCGACTTTAAAAGGCTGTTTATCTGTTGTAGAGAATATTTATATGGCACTGCGTTATTAATGCTGACAATGATATCACCTTTTTTTAAACCACATTTTTCGGCTGCAGATTTTTTTCTAATATTCACAATTTCATAAACGGGTTTTAATGAAAATTTATATTTGAAATTATCATCTTTTTTAGCATCATAACTTACGTCCGACATAGAATTCGCAACCTGTACTGTTTCTAAATGAACCGTTTCCTGTACCCATTGTAAACCATTATGCTGAACTGTTATTCCGCTCTTGTTATAAGTAAATGGCTCCGAAAATTTACTATTTTTTTTCAGATAAAGCTTTTCATCAGCATAATCTAAAACAAGAGTAAAACGTTTTAAAACCTCACCTCCTATTGAACCAATTCGGCCCGGCACCATTTTCACATTTCGAATAGAACTTGAATCCGGAAATGCAACTATCGGATTTTTAAAATCAAATTCATCAACTGAAAATTTAGCAATTTTTGCACGATGCCCTTCAATATCGCCGCTAAATCCTTTTCCTAAAAAGTCCGGAAAATTTTTCTTTGGCAATTTAATTTTATCATTTTCAAAAATCCAAAAAGCATCACTATTACCGATATCAATCAGCAATTTAGCCGAAATCTTGACACTGTCTACTATTGCGGTTGTAGTTATATAAGGCTTAGACCTTTCAATTGAAATCGGTACTGATTTGAATTTCTTCTCTAGTTTCTCTTTAATAGATTCCTTATTTGGATAAACGTAAATTTTTTTCTTTGAGTAGTTAATTTCAACCAAATTATTCTTGAAAAATTTATATCCAATGATCCCATTGACTGGAATTCCAATATGCGACGATAAGTTAAAATTTTGATCTAAAATAATATAGACTAAGTGTGTGCTAGATTTCAGGCTATGGGTTTCCAATACATTGTTAGTCGACTTCAGCCCTTCGATTTCTTCTTCACTGCCTAATCCTCTAAGCTTGATTTTTACAACATTATTAAAACTGATTTCTTTTTGCTCTTCCATGCTAAACATAATGGTTTCTTCAACACCAGAATCCAATAGGAAATTCAGCTCTACTCCATTTACTTTTATTGGAATAAAGATGAGATTATTTATCAATTTAAATGGAATTGTGACCTTACTGCTATGACCTTGGATCAAAAAATCATCTTGAGCTTGCATGGTTAAAGATGTTAAAAGCCCAAAAAACAACATGAAATATTTTTTCATTGATAATATTTTAATATAAAATTAATAAAAATATTGATAATTGTTACATTTCCATAACACCTCATAATGTTTACGTTAAATTCGAAAAAAAAATGCAAATTTGCACTTCAATAATTTATACTCATGCCAACAATTTCTCACAAAGGCAGAAACATGCCTGAATCACCGATACGCAAGCTGGCTCCTTTTGCAGATTTAGCAAAGAAAAAAGGACACAAAGTGTATCACTTAAACATTGGTCAACCGGATATCAAGACACCGGAAGTGGCCATCGAGGCGGTAAAAAATATTGATTTGAGTATTATAGAATATAGTCCGTCTGCCGGATATGAAAGCTATAGAAAAAAATTAGCTCATTTTTACCAGCGCCAAAATGTAAACGTTAACACAGAAGACATCATTGTTACAACTGGTGGTTCTGAAGCCTTACTATTTGCGCTGGCCACAATTACTGATCCGGGAGATGAAATTATAATTCCTGAGCCTTTTTATGCTAATTACCATGCGTTTGCATCATCAACAAGTGCTACCGTGGTACCACTTGTTTCAACTATAGAAACTGCATTTGCGTTGCCAAGCATTGAAGAAGTTGAAAAATTAATTACGAACAGAACAAAAGCCATCTTAATTTGTAATCCTGGCAATCCAACAGGTTATTTGTATTCTGAAGAAGAAATTAAACAATTGGCAAGCTTAATAAAAAAACACGACTTATATTTAATTGCAGATGAAGTGTATCGTGAGTTTTTGTATGACGGAAATGACGTTCATTTTTCTGTAATGAATTTAGAAGATGTGGAACAGAATGTCATCATGGTTGATTCTGTTTCTAAACGCTACAGTATGTGTGGTGCAAGAATTGGCTGTTTGGTAACAAAAAACAAAGATGTTTTAGCAACCGTAATGAAATTTGCTCAGGCGCGTTTAAGTCCGCCTACAATTGAGCAGATTGCCTGTGAAGCTGCCATAGATACGCCTCAAAGTTATTTTGATGAAGTAATTTCAGAATACAAAGAGCGTCGCGATACTTTAATTTCCGAATTAAACAAAATTGACGGCGTTATTGTCACAAAACCAAAAGGAGCTTTTTATTGTATTGCACAATTACCAATAGAAGATTCTGATGATTTTGCGCAATGGCTTTTAGAAAGCTATAATTTAAATGGCGAAACTGTAATGATTGCGCCTGCAAAAGGTTTTTATTCAACTCCGGGAATGGGACTAAATCAAGTTCGAATTGCTTATGTTTTAAATAAAAAAGACCTAATTACGGCGGTAAACATATTAAAAGAAGCTCTTTTAGTTTATAACAAAAAATAAAAATTAAATACATTATTCTAAAATCTGTTTTAACTTCAATGTTGAAACAGATTTTTTTTGTTTCCTCTTTTCTGAAAATAAGCTTCAAAATAAACTTCATATCATTTAGTTCTTAGTAATTTAGCTATAGCTTTTAAAAACATTTAACATGAAAAAGTTAATTGTAATATCATTTCTCTTTCTGATATCTGCATCTGCTATAAATAAAAATAGCAATGATGTAAAAAATGGTTTTAAAGACAAACATTCTTTAAATCTTAAAAATGAAGGAATTGAATATTATCGGCAAGAAATTAACCGCGCTATTTCATTATTAAAAAAGAAAAAGAAATTCATAGACTTAGAACTCCCTAACATCGAAAAAGTACAAATTCTTTCTATTGCCTTTCCCGAAATACTACGATACGATTCTTATTCTGATTATTTAGAAACTTCTTCAAACAGAATTTTGTATGTCAACAAAGGAAAAGAAGCATCTGATTTTTCCACAGGTTATTTTCAGATGAAACCTTCATTTTTAGAAGATTTAGAAAAGTATGTTGCTAATACTGAAAGTCTAAAACCCTATCAATGGATCCTTATTGAAAAGAAAGATGAAAAAGAAGCCAGAAAAGAAAGAATAAATCGTTTGGCAAATTTACAATGGCAACTGCGATATCTAAAAGTTTTCTGGTTTGCTGCCGAATATAAATATCAAAATATTGATTACAAAAGTACTGAAGAAAAAATCAGATTTTATGCAACAGCATATAATTACGGATTTACAAAACCTGAAAATGAAATAAAAAAATACCAATCTGTGAAAAAATTTCCTTCTGGAGAAAATACGGACGGCCATAAATTAGCATTTGCAGATTTTTCTATTGATTTTATACAGACTTATTCCATTTTTTTCAGATAATAATTATTGACAAACAAAACTAGAATCGAACAGTGTTAATTTAAACTATATCCAAAAAGGATCGATTAAATAGTAAAAACGATAGAAAAGGTTTGCTTTTTATTAATTATCTTTACCGCCTTAAAAAGATATACCCATTATAATAGTAGTTTTTAATGATAAATAACGAAGATTTTTTAGACGAAATTGGTGACAGTCACTTCAGCAGTAATGCAAAAAACCCTTTAAGAGCGGACGCTTTTGACATAACTGATGAAGAAAAAATAGAAAAAATAAAAAAAGATGTTGAAAACATTCTACAAACACTTGGAATGGATTTGACAGACGACAGCATCAAAGGAACTCCAAACCGAGTTGCTAAAATGTTTGTAAAAGAAATTTTTGGCGGTTTAAATCCTTCAAAACAACCAAAAGCTTCTACTTTTGACAATAATTACAAATACGGTGAAATGTTAGTAGAGAAAAACATTACCGTTTATTCTACTTGTGAGCACCATTTATTACCAATTATTGGACGCGCTCACGTTGCTTATATTTCAAGCGGTAGAGTCATTGGACTTTCTAAAATGAACCGTATTGTTGAATATTATGCAAAAAGACCTCAGGTTCAGGAACGTTTAACAATGCAGATTGTTCAGGAATTACAAAAAGCGCTTGGAACAGAAGATGTTGCCTGCGTTATTGATGCAAAACACCTTTGCGTAAATTCAAGAGGAATTAAAGACATTGAAAGCAGCACAGTAACATCTGAATTCGGTGGAAAATTCAAAGACGCTCAAACGAAAAGAGAATTTTTGGACTATATCAAATTAGATACTCAATTTTAGTTTAATCGGTAAATCGTTAATTTGTTTAATCGCTTCATCACTAAGTCTAAATTTCGATTAAACGATTAAACAAATCAACAATTAAACAGAATAAAGAATGTACGTTTTTTCATTTGAAAAGCTAGAAGTTTGGTAAAATGCAAGAATGCTTATTTTGGAAATTTATAAATTAACTAGTAAATTTCCATCAAATGAAATGTTCGGAATAACTTCTCAAATAAAAAGAAGTTCATCTTCAATTGCGACAAATATTGCAGAAGGAACTTCGAGAAGTACGAATAGAGATAAAGCATATTTTCTGACGATATCTTATTCATCTGCAATGGAAACCTTGAATCATTTAATTATTTCAAAAGATTTAAATTACGTTTCAGAAACAGAATATATTGCATCTAGAGAAAAAATTGAAAAAATCTGCAATCAAATAAATAATCTAAAAAAATACTATCTTTCAAAAGAATAAATCCGTTCAAAACGATTAAACGGTTAAACATTAATTTTATGCCATTATATACAACACAACCGCTAAAAATATACAATTCACTTTCGGGTGAAAAAGAAGATTTCAAACCAATCCATGAAGGAAATGTTGGAATGTATGTTTGTGGACCTACCGTATATAGTAATGTTCACTTAGGAAACGTAAGGACTTTTATGTCTTTTGACGTGATTTTCAGGTATTTTTTACATCTGGATTACAAAGTACGTTATGTGCGTAATATCACAGACGTTGGACATATCGTGGACGATGTTGATGAAGGTGAAGATAAAATTGCTAAAAAAGCACGTTTGGAACAATTAGAACCAATGGAGGTTGTGCAACGATATACTGTCGATTTTCATGATATTCTAAAAGCTTTCAACTTTTTACCACCAAGTATTGAACCAACTGCAACGGGTCATATTATTGAGCAAATCGAAATTATAAAAAAAATTATCGATAAAGGAATTGGCTATGTTGCCAATGGATCAGTTTATTTTGATGTTGTAAAATACAACGAAACCAATAATTACGGAATTTTAAGTGGCCGTAATATTGAAGATATGCTTGCCAATACTCGTGATCTTGATGGACAGTCAGACAAAAGAAACCCACAGGATTTTGCACTTTGGAAAAAAGCAGAACCAGAACATATCATGAGATGGCCTTCACCTTGGAGCGACGGTTTTCCGGGCTGGCATCTTGAATGTACTGCAATGAGCACAAAATACTTAGGAAATCATTTTGATATTCATGGAGGCGGAATGGATTTAAAATTCCCTCACCATGAATGCGAAATTGCACAAAATGAAGCCTGCACAGGACAATCTCCGGTAAATTACTGGATGCATGCCAATATGCTTACCTTAAACGGAAAGAAAATGGCAAAATCTACTGGAAATAATATTTTGCCAGGTGAAATTTTAAGCGGAGACAATACTATTCTGAGTAAAGCATTTTCTGCTTCGGTAACTCGTTTTTTTATGCTCCAGGCACATTACAGAAGTATTTTGGATTTTTCGGATGATGCTATTACTGCAGCTGAAAAAGGATACAAAAGATTAATGGAGGCGCTTGATGCATTGCCTGCTATTTCAGCAAGTAATACGAGTTCTATTGATTTTGGAGCATGGAAACAGCTATGCTACGACGCAATGAACGACGACTTCAACACGCCAATTTTAATTGCACAATTATTTGAAGGTGTTCGTTACATTAATTTATTAAAAGACGGAAAGGAAACCATTTCTGCCGACGATTTGAAAACATTTACAACTGCGATCAATGCTTTTGTTTTTGACGTTTTAGGCTTAAGTGACGAAAAAGCTTCTGACAGCAATAACGATAAATTAGAAGGCGTTGTAAATATGCTTATCGGAATGAGAAATCAAGCCAGAGCAGATAAAAATTTCGCTCTTTCTGACCAAATTCGTGATCAGCTTATCGCTTTAGGAATCCAGTTGAAGGACGGAAAAGAAGGAACAAGCTTTTCTATATAAAAAGTCATTTCATAAAAACCATGAAAGCAATCACTCCATTTATTTTATTAGTGCGCTTTTATCAAACCGCCATTTCGCCCTTTACACCAGCGTCATGCCGTTTTGAACCAACATGTTCAAGCTACATGATTGAAGCACTTCAAAAACATGGATTATTTTATGGTGGCTATCTCGGAATGAAACGTATTTTAAGCTGCCATCCTTGGGGAAAAACAGGGTATGATCCGGTTCCAGAAAAGAAATGTTCACATAAACATTAACTTTTTATAAAGAGGAACTCTACTTTAAATATTTATTTTTACAATTAATAATAAACAAATAGTACATGACACACGCCTTAAATTTGGTTTGGAATCCTTCAGAAGGAATCGATTTAGGATTTTTTATGATTCGTTATTACAGTTTAATGTTCGTAATTGCTTTTGGCTTAGGATGGTACCTAATGAAAAAGATTTTCGAACGCGAAAATGAATCACTTGACAAACTGGATTCTTTATTTGTCTGGACAGTTCTTGCCACTTTAGCCGGCGCGCGTTTAGGACATGTTTTGTTTTATGACTGGGAATATTTTAGAAACCATTTGCTTGAAATATTTTTACCATTCCGTTTTGAGCCAAAATTTGAGTTCACAGGATTTCAAGGACTAGCAAGTCATGGCGCAGCAATTTCAATTATTGTTGCTATGTATTTTTACAGCAAAATGATTCTAAAACGTCCATTATTATGGATTTTAGATCGTGTGGTTATTCCAGTTGCCAGCGGTGCGATTTTTGTTCGTTTGGGAAACTTTTTCAATTCTGAGATTATTGGACACGAAACAACATCTGCTTTTGGTATTCGCTTTTTACATGATAAATTCAGTAAAGCAGAAGCTGTTAACGCAACTCAAATTGCCAATCCTAAAGAAGCTTATAATGCAATTGCACATGATCCAAAATTTGCTGATTTATTAGCTCAGGTTCCTGCAAAACATCCTACACAATTATATGAAGCTTTCTGCTACATTTTTGTATTTGCAGCTTTATATTTCTTATACTGGAAAACAAATGCAAGACTTAAATCAGGATACTTATTTGGATTGTTTTTAGTCCTTTTATTTGTTGTCCGTTTTATAGTTGAGTTTGTAAAAGAAAGTCAAGGCGGTTTTGAGAGCGAATTAGGCTATTTCTCAACAGGACAATGGCTAAGCATACCTTTTATCATAATTGGTCTTTTCTTTGTCATTAGAGCGCAAAGAAATCCATTAGCGACATCTTAATAAAGATCTTAAAAAATACAAAATCCCAATAATAATATTATTGGGATTTTTTTTTGCTCCAGAAATAAAAATTTCAAATTACAATCAGAATGCCAATCGTTTAAATCCATTTTCGATTTCTTCAATCTTATAAAATATTTAGAAGCAGAAACATATCATTTCGAAAGATCTGTTGTCCCGCTGTACACTATATCTTTTCCCTGTTAAAGAAACAGGAAAAAGGATACCGCTCCCATCGGGGCTAGGCTAGAAGTTTTTGTTTTCAAAAGATTTTACCCGAATTGCATTTAAGAATTAACCGGATATAATAATTCTAATTCCAGATTCTCCATTAAAAATTTGGCTTAAATAAAAAGTTCACCCTACAACTTTACTTCCATTGAAAATTAAAAAACTATTAATTAGGAACAAAAAAAAGATCCAGCTTTCACTGGATCTTTTTCTATTTTAAAACAAGGGTTAAATTATGCCTTGTTATGTTTGTCTTCAATTGTGTGCTTATCATCACTAGAAATTGTATCAACCAATACTGGCGTAGCAATAAATAATGAAGAGTAAGTTCCTACAACAATACCAATCAACATAGCGAAGATAAATCCTCTAATTGACTCTCCACCGAAGATAAACATTGTTAATAATACAATGATCATCATTAATGAAGTATTCAATGTTCTAGACAATGTAGTGTTGATAGAAGCATTTACGATATCTTCAAAACTTCCTTTACGGTTTCCAATAATAAACTCTCTAATTCTGTCAAATACAATTACAGTATCATTCATTGAGTAACCAATTACAGTAAGAATCGCGGCAATAAAGTGCTGATCCATTTCCATGTGGAAAGGCATAAATTTATAGCATAAAGAGTAAATTCCTAATACAAAGATTACGTCATGCGCAACAGCTGCAATTGCACCTAATGAATATTGCCATTTACGGAAAGAAACCATTAAGTATAAGAAAATAACTGCCATTGCACCAAGAACTGCCCAGTAAGAATTCGTTTTGATATCCTCAGAAATAGAAGCTCCCACTTTAGAAGCCTGCAATACTCCTACTCTTTTTCCATCAAAAGAGTTGATGAATTTATCGTAAGTTGTATTTGGGTAATATTTCTGTAAAGCTTTATATAATTTTTGGTTTACTTCTTCATCGACAGCAACACCATCTTCTTTAATTTTATATTTAGTAGTGATTTTCAATTGATCATCATCACCTAAAACTTTAGCTTCAACTGGCGTTCCGAAAGCTGCAGATAACTCATCTGAAACTACAGTTGCATCGATTGGTTTCTCAAATTTCACTTGGAAAGTTCTTCCTCCAACAAAATCAACACCCTCATCTAATCCATTAACGAAAAAGATAGAAATCAAACTCACTACAACTACGATTGAAGAGAAGATATAAGTGAATTTTTTGATTTTAATAAAGTCAAAATGGAAATTAGTAAACCAGTTTTTAGTGATATTAGTAGAGAAAGTCAAATCAGCTTTTCCAGCAATATTTCTGTCAATAAAAATTCTAGCAATAAAGATAGATGTAAACAATGACGTTACGATACCAATTAATAATGTCAATGCGAAACCTTTGATTGGTCCTGTTCCAAAAATAAACAAGATTGCTCCAGTTAAAACGTGTGTTACGTTTGCATCAATAATAGAACGCATTGCACCATGCCATCCATAAGAGGCTTGTACCGCCTCAGAAAGAGATTTTCCTTCACGTAACTCCTCCTTTGCTCTCTCGTAGATGATAATGTTCGCATCTACCGCTGTACCTAAAGTTAAAACGATACCTGCAATACCTGGCAATGTTAATACAAAACCAAAACTTGCCATAATTCCGAACAAGAACAGTAAATTTAATAATAAAGCAAGATTAGCGTACCATCCAGCTTTACCATAATAGAATACCATCCATAAACAAACTAATAAAAATCCAACAACAGATGAAATCGTTCCAGCATCAATTGCAGCCTGACCTAAAGATGGTCCTACAACAGTTGATTGAATAATATCTGCTGAAGCAGGTAATTTACCAGCATTTAATACGTTAGCTAAATCTTTAGTTTCAGCAACATCAAAAGAACCTGTAATTTCAGATCTTCCTCCAGCGATTGGTCCACTTGTAACTCCAGGAGCAGAATAAACGATATCATCTAAAACAATAGCGATATAACCTTTTTGAGAGAAAGCTCTTCCTGTCAATTCTTCCCAAACTTTAGCACCCTGGCTGTTCATTTGCATAGAAACAGCTGGTTTTCCTAACTGATCAAAAGTATCTTTTGCATCAGTTACAACACCACCGCTCATTGCAGGAACATTATCTCTGTTACCTTTTAAAGCATATAATTCTACTGCTTCAACTTCTTTTCCTTTAGCATCTTTTAAAGTAGTTGGTTTACTCCAAACAAATTTTGCATTGTGTTGGTCAGCAGCCAATAAAACTCTAATATCTGCTCTTTTAAAGTATGAATTAACTGTAGCAGTATCTTTTGGAGCAAAATATCCTAAAACTGGACCACCACCTTGACCAATCATTTTGTCAAATAATGGATTGTTTCCTTTTTTAGTATCAACAGAATCTTTAGCATCAGTTAATAAAGCATTCAATGAATCTTTAGCAACAGTTTTAGTTTCTGTTTTTTTGATTTCAGTTTTTTTCAAAGCCTCGTTAGAAGCTACTAAGAAGTTACCGATTTCTTCAATTTTGAAAGTTTCCCAAAACTCTAACTGAGCTTTTCCACCTAATAATTTTTTGATTCTATCAACATCTTTAGCCCCTGGAAGCTCAACTAAGATTCTTCCTGTTTCTCCTAATTTTTGAATATTCGGTTGTGTAACACCAAATTTGTCGATACGCTCTCTTAATACTTTATAAGCACTTTCTACAGACTCATCAACTTTTCTTTTAATAACTTTTTGAGCTTGCGCATCAGTCATTTGAAAATCAATTCCACCTTCTCCTTGTAAACTTCTGTTTGCAAAAATATCTGGCGAAGCCAATTTCACTGTTCCATTTGAATTTGCCTCAAAAGCTTCAAAGAATTTATTTAAATAAGTTTTATTTCCTTCTAAATTTGCAGTTGCATCAGCTAATGATTTATTAAAAACTGGGTTTTTAGAGTTGTTTGACAAACCTTTTAAAACATCTTTAATAGAAATCTGAAGAATCACGTTGATTCCCCCTTCTAAGTCAAGACCTTTATTTAGCTGCTTGTTTTTTACTTCATTGTAAGTAAAATCTGTAAAACCAAGATCAAACACCTTCTCTTTACCAATAGAATCTAAATATTTTAGCTCTTTATCAGGATTATCTCCTGCAAAAGCTTTAGCCTCACCTTTGACATTATTTGCCACAAAAGTGAATGAAAGTTGGTAAATACTTACCAATGCAAATAGAATTGCGAAAAATTTAATAAGTCCTTTATTCTGCATTATTACTAAAAATTAATTATGTTTTATTGTTTGTTTTTGGTTCTAAATTCCCTAAAAATAAGCCCTGACATGAGATTTTAAAACTAAAAAATCGAGATCACGAATTACAACATTTTTTTTAAACCGAGCAAATATATAATTCTCGAAATGATTAAGCAATTTATTTATTAATTAATCTCAAAAAAAAGACTGCAAAAGTGCAGCCTTTTCTTTTTTTTATTGTTTTTATTATACTAAAATCGACTTTAAAGCGTCATTCATGTTACGAACTGCATCTGCACTTTTCGCAAATAAAGCCTTTTCCTGATCATTTAAATTAATATCTACAATTTCCTCAATCCCGTTTTTACCAATTATACACGGTACTCCAATACAGATATCATTCTGTCCATACTCACCTTCTACAAAAACAGAGCAAGCAATCATTTTTTTCTGATCATTTAAAATACTATCGACTAAATAGGCAACAGAGGCTCCAGGAGCATACCAGGCAGAAGTTCCTAACAAACCAGTCAGCGTTGCACCACCCACCATTGTATCAGCTGCAACTTTCTGAAGCACTTCTTCTGAAAGAAATTGTGAAACCGGTATTCCATTATAAGATGCTAAACGCGTTAACGGAATCATAGTAGTATCACCATGACCTCCAACTACCATTGCTGAAATGTCATTTGCAGGTTTATCCAAAGCTAAAGAAAGATAAGTTCTGAAACGAGAACTATCTAAAGCTCCACCCATACCAATTATTCTATTTTTTGGTAATCCTGTAGCTTTTAAAGCCAAATACGTCATTGTATCCATTGGATTAGAAACAACAACAATTATAGTGTTAGGGGAATATTTCAATACATTTTCGGCAACTGTTTTTACAATTCCGGCATTAATCCCTATTAATTCTTCTCTTGTCATTCCTGGTTTTCTTGGAATTCCTGATGTAATTACTACTACATCACTTCCAGCAGTTTTAGAATAATCGTTGGTAACACCAGATACTTTGGTATTAAAACCTGTGTTTGTAGCACATTGCATAATATCCAATGCTTTACCTTCGGCAAAACCTTCTTTAATATCCAACAATACTACTTCGCTCGCAATTCCTCTATAAGAAATAACATCTGCACATGTAGCTCCAACATTTCCTGCTCCTACAATGGTAACTTTCATATTTTTTACTTTATCGGTTATTAATTATTTGTCTATCCTTAAAAAGACAATTCGTTTAATTGTCTAGTAAATTTAAACAATTAAACGAATTGGAATTATTAAATTTTTATTTTATGCATCAATATTTGCATAAACTGCATTTTTCTCGATAAATTCTCTACGAGGCGGTACTTCATCACCCATCAACATAGAGAAAACCTGATCAGCTTCTGCAAGACTATCGATATTTACCTGACGTAAAGTTCTGAAATTTGGATCCATTGTAGTTTCCCATAATTGCTCCGCGTTCATCTCTCCAAGACCTTTATAACGTTGAATATTGGCACTTCCACCCATTCTTTCGTTTGCCTGATCACGCTGAACATCATTCCATGCATATTCTTTTTTGTTTCCTTTCTTAACTAAATATAAAGGCGGTGCTGCAATGTATACGTGACCTTCTTCAATAAGTTCTTTCATGAAACGGAAGAAGAACGTTAATATTAAGGTAGAAATGTGGCTACCATCGACATCGGCATCACACATGATGATTACCTTGTGATATCTTAGTTTTTCAAGATTCAATGCCTTACTATCTTCTGCAGTACCAACTGTTACTCCTAAAGCTGTAAATATATTTCTTATCTCTTCGTTTTCGAATACTTTGTGGTGCATTGCTTTTTCAACGTTCAAGATTTTTCCACGCAAAGGCAAAATTGCTTGAAAGTTACGATCACGCCCTTGTTTTGCTGTTCCACCAGCCGAATCCCCCTCGACAAGATAAACCTCACATCTTGCCGGATCTTGTTCTGAACAATCAGATAATTTTCCTGGCAATCCGCCGCCGCCCATAACGGTTTTACGTTGCACCATTTCACGCGCTTTTTTCGCAGCATGACGTGCCTGAGCAGCTAATATTACTTTTTGGATAATTATTTTTGCATCATTTGGATTTTCTTCCAAATAATTTTCTAGCATTTCCCCAACTGCTTGAGAAACCGGAGAAACTACCTCTCTGTTTCCAAGTTTAGTTTTTGTCTGTCCTTCAAATTGAGGCTCAGCAACTTTTACAGAAATAATTGCTGTCAAACCTTCACGGAAATCGTCTCCGGAAATTTCGAACTTCAATTTATCCAACATTCCAGAAGCATCAGCATATTTTTTAAGCGTTCTCGTCAAACCACTTCTAAAACCTTGTAAATGTGTACCTCCTTCGTGTGTATTGATGTTATTTACATAAGAGAAAATATTCTCTGTATAACTTGTATTGTAAATCAAAGCAACCTCAACTGGAATTTCACCTTTTTCGTGATCCATGCTGATTACGTGAGAGATAATTGGCTCACGGTTTCCATCTAAGTAACGAATATATTCCTTAAGACCTTCATCTGAATGAAAAACTTCACTTTTGAATTCTCCTTTGTCATCAACTTCTCTTTTATCTGTGAATGTAATGGTGATTCCTTTATTCAAGAAAGAAAGCTCACGCATACGAGCAGACAAAGTATCATATGAAAACTCTGTAGTTTGTGTAAAGATTGTATTGTCAGGATAGAAAGTCTGACGTGTACCTCTTTTATCAGTTTCTCCGATTTGTTTTACCGGATATAATGATTTTCCTCTTTCGTATTCCTGCTCGTAGATTTTTCCGTCTCTGAAAACTGTCGATTTCATATGTACGGAAAGTGCGTTTACTACAGAAACCCCAACACCGTGAAGTCCTCCGGAAACTTTATACGAATCTTTATCAAATTTACCTCCGGCACCAATTTTAGTCATTACAACCTCAAGTGCTGAAACTCCTTCTTTTTTATGTAAATCAACCGGAATACCACGTCCGTTATCTTCAACTGTAATCGAACCGTCTTCATTAATTGCAACACCGATAGTATCACAATGTCCGCCCATCGCCTCATCAATAGAGTTATCAACAACTTCATAAACCAAATGATGTAGCCCTCGAACCCCTACATCTCCAATATACATCGACGGACGCATTCTTACGTGCTCCATTCCTTCTAATGCCTGAATACTATCTGCTGAATAATTGTTCTTCTTGATTTCTTCGCTCATATAATTTATTCTAAAAAATGTAATTATTGTCTAACACGCAAATATATAAAAACGCAAATTATATATCCGTTAAAATCCCATTTAAAGCGCTTAAGTTATTAACACTATTGTCTAAAAAATCAAAAAATCAACCCAAAAAGTCAATTTTAAATTCCAAATTCATAAATTCCAAATTCCAAAAATAATAATCGCATAAAAATTAAGAATGTGATTATAAATTTGAAATGTCAAAAATGTAAAAAATCGAAGTTTCAAATTTTATCAACACATAAAAAAACCGAAATACATTTGTAAGATGCATTTCGGTATTTATGATTTTAAAACTCCTTAAATTGGAATTTGAAATTTTCCTTTTTTCTTATTTCTTATTGAAATCTCCAGCATAAATTGAACTCATTTTATCAAGAGAAAGATATTTTTTCAAAACACTGTTTACTTCTTCCACTTTCAGTGCTTTTACTTTAGCCTCAAGTTGATCGTAATCTTCTAACGGAATTCCGTATTGAAGATATGTATTTGTCAAATCCATTAAAGTATAATCAGTTCCTAATCTTGTCTTTCTTTCGTTTTGCCAACTAACTAAATTTGATTTCAATTCTTCAGCTGTAAATCCGTCTTTTAGTGCTTTTGCAATTTCCTCTTTCGCTGCTGTTTCAACTGCATTTTTTTTCGTTGGATTCAAAAATGCATAATACGACCAAGCAGCAACATCGTTTGAAATTGGCACGTCAATAAAAGAACCCGCACCATAACTAATCCCTTCTTTTTCTCTCAATCGCATTGGAATTCTGGCACTCAAAAATCCACCGCTTCCCAACATTTCATTTGCCATAACAAAGGCAGGATAATCTGGACTTTTTCTATCCATTTTAAAACTGATTCTTCCTAGTGCAACAGCATTTTCTTTATCTGGAGTAATAATATCTTTATCTTCTTTTTGTGTATCAAAATAAGTTGGCTTAATAAGTTCATATTTTGATTTAGAATTCCATTTACCAAATGCATTCTCTAAAATATCTCCAGTAGTTTTTGCATCTAAATCTCCTACAACGCTTCCAAAACCATTATTTCCACCCAAAATATTTTTGTAGAAATCAACAATTTCTGGTTGTTTTATCTTTTTGAATGCGTCAATTTGCTCCTGAATGGTTGGTGTATAAAAAATACTTTCTTTTGAATATTTTGTAGTTTGTCTATTAATTTCAGTAAACGCAACAGCCTGAGGATCGTTTAAAGTAGACTCTAAATACGTGTTGTATTCACTGATTGTTTTTGTCAATTCATTTTCTGGAAAAGTAGAATTAGCCAACAAATCTCCCACAATTTCCATCACTTCTTTAAAGTTTTCTTTATAAGTACTGATGCTAACAGATAAAGTTTGTCTCGAAAAATTAAAATTAACAGATGATTTCAGTTTATCTAAGCGATCTTGAATTTGTTCTTTAGTTTGCGTTTTTGTTCCGGTTTTTAGCAATTGGGCAAGAATTCCAGCTACATCAGTTTTGCCTTCTAAATCTTTTTCGTTGCTGACTGGAAATTTAAAACTCGCATTAACTTTGCCTCCTTTGATTTCTTTTTTGATCAATCCGTATTTTATTCCGTTTGACAATTTTCCTTCAACAAAATTTTGCTTTAAATTTTTAATAGAAGCTTCAAACGGCGCAGCTTCTTTTTCTAAAGCTTTTCCTTTATAATCTTTAGTAAAAGCAATTAACTGCTCATCTGTATATTCATTTGGTTTTACTCTCACTTCATCTTTCGATGGAACAAATATACCAACTGTCCTATTATTTGCTTTAAAATATTTCTCGGCAACTCTTTGAATATCTTCTTTTGTCAACTTTTCAATTGCATCTCTATACAAAAACCCAAGTCTATAATCGCCAGCTCCAATAATTTCAGTCATGTTTATAGCATACGAAATTGTATTGTTTTTTACTGCATCAAGTTGTTTTATAATTTTTGCCTGAGCCCTGCTTACATCCTGATCTGTATATTTTGTTGTTGCAATTTTATCAAGTTCAGTTCTAACAATTTCTTTGGTTTCCTTTACATCTTTGTCGTTAGGAACCGAAACTCCGAAATAAATATAACCCGCATCTCTTACTGTGGGTTGCCAAAAATAAACATTAGATGCTTTTTGCGTTTCAATTAAGCTTTTATATAAGTAACCAGATGGATCAGCAGTCAGGATTTCGCCTAAAGCATCAATCGCTGCATAATCTTTATCTGCGTAAGACGCAGTATGATATACAGCACCTACATTTTTGCTGTCTCCGGCTCTTTTTAACTCTACATATTTCTCACCATCTTGCGCTGGTTCAATTGTATATGTTTTATCCAAAACTCTTTTTGGCTTTGGAATTGCACCAAAATACTGCCCAATGTACTGAAGTGCTTTTTGCTCGTCAAATTTACCAGCAACAATTACTGTCGCGTTGTCTGGCTGATAGTATTTTTCATAAAAAACTCGAAGCGTATTTGCTTTTACTCTTTCAATATCTTCCTTGCTTCCAATGGTACTATTTCCGTAATTATGCCACAGATAAGCTGTTGAAAGAATACGTTCCTGCAAAACGCCATCTGGATTATTTTCTCCTATTTCAAACTCATTTCTTACTACCGAAAATTCTTTATCAAGATCAGCCTGCAAAATAGTAGCATTTACCATTCTGTCAGCTTCCATTTCGATGCTCCATTTTAGATTTTCATCATTTGAAGGAAAAACTTCGTAGTAATTTGTTCGGTCCATCCAAGTAGTCCCGTTCGCATTTCCTCCTTTATCTGAAAGCATTTTTTTGATATCTCCTAGATTTTTAGTGCTTTTAAAAAGCATATGCTCCAGTAAATGCGCCATTCCTTTTTCACCATAACCTTCATTTCTAGAACCTACAATATAAACAATATTGACCACCATGTTGCTTTGAGAAGCATCAGGAATCAAAAGAACTTTTAATCCATTTTTTAAAGAATATTCTTTGACGCCTTCGACATTGGTAATAAATTTAGGGGTCTCTTTAGGCGCCACCGATTTTTGTGCATAAACTGAGCTCATGGAAATTAATGAGCAGCATAAAATTCCGCTTAGTAATAGGTTTCTCATAGGTTGTTAAATGGTTTGAATTTATATTATTCTTGGTAACCAAATATAATATTTTTCTTAAACACAAAATCCTTATTAACTTACTTTTAATATTTTACGACATTCCGTAAAACAGTATAATGGAGAATAAAAAAAAACCGAAACTACATTTGAAATACAGTTTCAGTTTTTATAATTTATAATTCTTAAAAACTTTCTTTTAAATTGAAATTTAAGATTTTAAAAGCTCCACTCCAGGAACTTTTATGTGTGCAGCATTAGCTCTTCCACTCGGATCAAGATTATCCTGCCATTTCGGAATCCATTTACGTACAGTTTGTGCCGCACTTACCTGTGGATAGTATTTGTGAAAAATTGATCTGTACAAATAAGCTTCTTTTGTTGTTGGAGAATTGTATGGAAATTCTGCACTTGCACCAGCCAGCTGTTCATCTGTTACTTGTGAAGTACAATATTCAATCAATTCATCAACCCATTTATAACCAACTCCGTCTGAAAACTGTTCTTTTTGACGCCATAAAACCTCGGCAGGCAAATAAGGATCTTCGGGAGTATCAAATGCTTTTCTTAAAATATATTTTTCGATGCCATCATATGTTTTTGGCTGTTTCTCTTCTGGTTTTATTCGGATTGCAACATCTAAAAATGCAGTATCTAAGAATGGAACTCTGGCCTCTAAACCATGCGCCATTGTTGTTTTATCAACACGTAATAAATCTGCAGTAAACAGTTTTTGCACTCTTTCAATAGTCTCATCCTGAAATGCCTCTGTTGATGGTGCATTTCTAAAATATAAATGTCCACCAAAAATTTCATCGGCACCTTCACCAGAAAGAAGAACTTTTATTCCGGCATCAGCAATCGCTTTTGATAAAATGTACATCGGCACACCAGATCTTACTGAAATAATATCATACGTTTCAATATGATAAATTACTTTTTCTAAAACCTTAACACCTTCTTCAACCGAAAAGTGAATTTCATGATGTTCTGTTCCTAAAAACTCAGCAGCTTTTCTTGCTGCGATATTATCAGGCGCATCAGTATTTAAACCAATAGAAAATGTATGAAGTTTTTGCCCTTTTTCTTTTAAAAGTCTTGAAGTAATAGCCGAAATCAAAGAAGTATCCAAACCTCCTGACATCACAACTCCTAAAGGAACATTGCTTAGCAAACGTTTACGTGTAGCTTCAATCAAACTTTCGCGGATTAAGCCTAAATCTAAACTCTCAATTGCTTTTTTATGATCCTCACATTCTGGCTGGTAATATTTTACAAAACCAGTTTTTGCTGTATAATAATGCCCTGGAGGAAAAGTTGAAAATGACTTGCACTGATCTGCAATTGATTTCATTTCAGAAGAAAAATAAATTCTTCCTCTTTCATCCAGACCATAATACAATGGTTTCACTCCGATAGGATCTCTACCTGCGATATAATCGTCTCCATCGATTACTACGAAAGCAAAATCGCCATCCAATTTATTACAAAAGTTATAGCCAAATTCTTCGTACAAATGAACAATTACCTCCGAATCTGAATTGGTTCTAAATGCGTGATCTTTTAAGACAGTGCTTTTTAATTCCTCATAATTATAAATTTCACCATCATGAATTACCCATGCTCTATTTGTTCCTTGAATAGGCTGTTTACCAGTATTTAAGTCAACAATTGATAAACTTTCGTGGCAAAGCACACTTCCGTTATCCATGATATGTACATCACTCTCATCAGGTCCGCGATGTGACATTCTTGCGGAAAGCTCTTGTACAAGTTTTGGGTCTTTTCCTTTACCTATAACGGCCAATAATCCAGACATATTCTAATTTTTTTTTACTTATTATTTTCTTCAAACTCACTATGAAGCCAATTAGCTGCAAAAACGATTATACTTTATAATCTGTAGCAAAACTAAATATTATTTTCTGTTTTTCCTTTTTATTCTAATTATAATATCAGGCATTTAACTTTATTTAGAAAAAAAAGCCAATTATAAAAAGATAGACAAACAATCTTAAAAAATCATTTGCAACTAACTGAAATACTACAATTTAATAATTTAAGACAAGAAAAACGTTCTCAATTCAGAGAACGTTTTTCGAAAAAAATATATACTAATTCTAAAATTAAACTTGTTTATGCTTTAACATAAGCATCGTCGTGAACACTTGCTACCGCTCTACCAGATGGATCGTTCATGTTTTTAAAGGCTTCATCCCATTCTAAAGCGATTTTTGTACTACACGCAACACTTGCTTCCTGAGGCACACATAACGCTGCAGCATCGCTTGGGAAATGTTCTGTAAAAATTGAACGATAGTAATATTCTTCTTTTGAAGTTGGTGTCTGCAATGGAAATTTGTATTTCGCGTTTGCTAATTGCTCATCCGAAACTTCTCTTGCTACAACTTCTTTTAAAGTATCAATCCAGCTGTATCCTACTCCATCAGAAAATTGTTCTTTTTGTCTCCATGCTACACTTTCTGGAAGCATATCTTCAAAAGCTTTACGAACAACCCATTTTTCCATAGGATGTTCTTTGTTGATCATTTTATCCTGAGGATTGATACGCATGGCAACATCCATAAATTCTTTATCTAAAAAAGGAACACGACCTTCAATTCCCCAAGCAGCCAAACTTTTGTTAGCACGTAAACAGTCGTACATATGAAGCTTGCTTAATTTACGAACGTTTTCTTCGTGGAATTCTCTCGCATTTGGTGCTTTGTGGAAATATAAATATCCTCCGAATAACTCATCTGCTCCTTCACCAGACAGCACCATTTTGATTCCCATCGACTTGATAACTCTCGCCATTAACCACATTGGAGTTGAAGCTCTAACCGTAGTTACGTCATAAGTTTCTAAGTTGTAAATTACATCACGAACGGCGTCTAAACCTTCTTGAATCGTGAATTTAATTTCGTGGTGAATTGTCCCAATGTGATCTGCTACTTTTCTTGCAGCCGCTAAATCTGGAGAACCTTCCAATCCAACTGAAAATGAGTGCAATTGCGGATACCAAGCTTCTGTTGTATCATCAGACTCGATTCTGTTTTTTGCATATTTTTTGGCAACAGCCGAAGTAATAGACGAATCTAAACCTCCAGAAAGTAAAACTCCGTAAGGAACGTCACTCATTAACTGTCTGTGAACCGCAGCTTCTAGCGCTTTTTTGATTTCAGGAATACTTGTTTCGTTGTCTTTTACTGCATCATATTCTGTCCAGTCTCTTTTGTACCATTGTACAAATTCACCGTCTTTGCTTGATAAATAATGTCCTGGAGGGAACAATTCAATTTTTGTACAATATCCTTCTAAAGCTTTCAACTCTGATGCCACATAAAATGTTCCGTGTTGATCCCATCCAATGTATAATGGAATAATTCCCATGTGGTCACGAGCAACAAAATACTCATCTTTATCAACATCATAAATTGCAAATCCGAAGATTCCGTTCATTTCATCAACAAAATGAGGTCCTTTTTCTTTATAGAGCGCCAAAATAACTTCGCAATCACTTTCTGTTTGAAACTTGTATTTTCCTTCAAATTGCTTACGAAGATCTCTGTGATTGTAAATTTCACCATTTGCAGCCAAGACCAATTTTTTATCCTCTGTAAATAAAGGTTGTTTTCCTGAAGCTGGATCTACAATCGCCAAACGCTCATGCGAAAGAATTGCTTTATCATTACTGTAAATTCCGCTCCAATCTGGTCCGCGGTGACGAATGATTTTAGACATTTCTAATACTTGAGGTCTTAAAGTTTCAGCTTTTTGTTTTAGATCAAAGGCACATACAATTCCGCACATAATTCTATATTTTTATTTTGTAAATTTTAATTTGATAAGGCAAAGATGCGGTAATGGTTATAATTGAAAAACACAAATAGTTGTTTCAGTTATAATTTTAAACCACAAATTAAATTTTACATACAAAATGTAAAATTTTAACACTAAAAAATGGTTTGAACTTGAAAATTTTAATTTTGAGGACAAAATTTGAGTAAAAGTCAAGGTTTTTCAGAAATCCTTGCATTAAATTTTAAGATATTCAAATAACACTAAACAATTCACAAACAGAATAGGCAAAGCTGTTCAGAAATTATTTTATGTTCAATCTTGTCATT
The DNA here is from genome assembly GCF_054075145.1 of Flavobacterium xizangense. Lineage (NCBI taxonomy): Bacteria > Pseudomonadati > Bacteroidota > Flavobacteriia > Flavobacteriales > Flavobacteriaceae > Flavobacterium > Flavobacterium xizangense. The sequence goes on from NZ_JBSIPG010000002.1 coordinate 790,046, forward strand.
TCGACCGACGGGAGAAATCACACTAGAAACTCGACAAAGATTAGTGATTTCTCCCTTCGGTCGAAATGAAAAACCTTCATGATTAATTTAATTACTCAACGCTTTGAATCGTATAATGCGTCTTATTGATCTCAAACTGAAATCCAACTTTATTTCCCATTAAATGATTACCTAATGGAGATTGCGGAGAAAGTGCAATAACATTAATTCCGTCAATTTCAATTTTTGGAAGTGCCACACTTACGTATAAATAGATTCCGTTTGCTTTTACCAAACTCCCCGAAATAATATTTTCTGTAGTTTTTGAAGAATCAATTTTATCTAAAATCGCTTTTTGAGCAATAGCTTCTTTCAGTTTGTTGGTCAATTTTTCCTGTTCGATGTGCATCATCGACAAAGCCGTTTCGTGCTTATCGCCGGCAGAACCTTTGGCATCGTTTTTTGAATCTTCGGTCAAGCCAGAAATCATGTCTTTAAAAACATCAATTCGGTCCTGGACCATTTGCAGATAATGGGAATATATTTTTTCTTTAAAAGTCATTTTTTTAAGCTACTAAGATTCTAAGTTGCAAAGATGCTAAGGTTTTTCTTTATATAAAAAAATTAGCCATGAAATCACGAATTTACTCCAAAAAACTCATGAAATCATGGCTAAAAAAGACGCAATTTAAAGTGTATTTTGCGCCTAAGTGCCTTTACGGCAAAACCTTTCTAAAAATCAAATTTGTAATTTCCTCCAACTAAAACCTGGAATCCCTGAACAGGATAATTCAGCCATTTTTCATAAGCCTGATTTCCAATATTGTTTAGTTTTAAGAAGAAAGTCAAACGTTCATTGTATTTGTATCCTAAATGAGCATTAGCATCAAAATAGCTTTTTAAAGTTATCACAGATGGCTCAACTCCGAAATCCAGATTCGTTTGCATATCTTTTCGGTCTCCAACAAAAAATACATTCAAGCCTGCGTACCATTGTTTGGTAATATTGACATCAAGATTTGAACTTAATTTCATTGATGGCAAATTCCAAGCTTCTAAACCGTCCGTTTTGTAACTATTGAAAGTACCGTTAATTCCAAAAGAAACACTTTGAGAAAAATCAGCTTTTAACTCTCCGTAGAAACGGAAAGTTCTCACATCATCATAAACTACATTAAAAGAGTTTCCGAAAGCATAATTTTGGTTTGAAAAATCTTCTGTATAATCCTGGCTTTTAAACAACGCTTTGTCTTTTTCATTCAAATATGAACCTGTCAAATTATAACTGACATTGTTGGCCAATTTTCCCTTTAAACCAGCAAAAACTGTATATTGATTGCTTGATGGTCTCATATTTAAAGTTGGCGACAAAAATGGATTTTCCGTTACATAATCAGCATATGAGTTTTGATTTAAGCTTCCGTTTACCCCGGTATAGAAAATCATTAAATCACCTACCAATTTATAAGAAGCATTTACTTTTGGATAGATAAAAAATTTGTTTCCGCTATTTTCCGAATCTAAACCATAAAACAATCCAGCTCCTAATTCTAAAGTCCATTCGTTTTCATGAATTACAAAACTTGGCTCAATTCCAAAATTGGTCAAACTGTATTTTAAAGGTTCCGTATTATCTCTCGCATAATTATGTTCGAAAGAACCGCTAACATGATCAATAATAACATTTGTGGTAATGGCCTGATCCATTACATCAACTTTGAAAGTTGGTTTTAGATAAAAGCGATTTTCTGAAGAAGAAAAACTATCTGAAAAATGCGTAAATCGAGTTGCGATTTTACTGAAAATTCCTTCTGTAAATTCAGCATTTCCGCCAAGTGAAATCGTATTGTAGGAATGATTTGGGTTAATACCTCTAATCAAATCTTCCTGTGTTTGTGGCGGCAAAGTCATTCCGAAATCCGTTGGAAGTCCGTACCAGTTATAAACTTGATTTTGATATCCTAAATCAATTCCCCAAGACATATCACGATTGATAACCCCATAACCAACATTTAAGGCTGTGTCGTAAAATTCATCATTCAGATTTACATCTTTTATACCGCCTTGCGAAGAATGATGACGAAGCATTCCAGCCACGTAATCATTATTTCCTAAATCTTGAGTTACAAACAATTCAGCATTTAAAGTCCCGTAATTACCAACTCCAACAGTTGCATAATTATTAAACAATCTTTCTTTTTTAGATTTGTCTACTGCTTGCGCATTTCCTTTTGAAGGCGTAAAAGTCGAAGCAACCGGAACCGACAAAATACTATACTTGATAGTTTCTTTCGGTTGATTTCCTGTATCGTCAAGCGAAGGCGTTTCTTTTACTTTGAACGCATCAGATATAGTTGGTGAATAAGGTTTTACCACATTAACCGTTTCAGATCCGATATTTTCATTTTTCTTCTGCGAAAACGAAAGCTGACAAACAAGCAACACTAGTAAAACGACAATTTTATTTCGGCAGTTAATTTTCATATTTCTTTATTTTTTAGAGAAAAGAAGCTAGAATAAAGAAGAAAGACTTTCTTCCTATTTCTATTTTTCTCTATCTTTTTTATTCTTATTTCTAATATCTTGGCTCTTTACTCTTTACTCTATTTTCTATTTTCAAATCTAAGCTTCCCACTCACCTTTTGCAATAAATTGCGCTTTTCCTCCAATCTTTATATCAAACTGATCATCCGATAACTTTCCTTTGAAATATATTTGAGACGGACGTCCTATATAATCTCCCTGATAATTGATTAATTCAAATTCAGGTTTGTGGTATTTCAACAGAAAAGCCTGAAGACAAGTACTTGCACTTCCTGTAGCGGCATCTTCTACCAATTGATTATGCTCAACGCATAACATTCTGCTAAACAGTTTTGAGCCTTCTAAATAATAAAAATACAAGCCTCTGTGATCGGTTTTGCAATTATTCTTAAGCCATTTATCGGTTTTATCTTTATCTAAAACCAAATTTTCAAGTGCTCTTTTGCTGCTTAATCCAACCATTACAAAAGCACTTCCGGTTGTCACTTCCTGAATTGGAAATTGATTTTCGAAATCGCTTATTTGCAGATTGCTGAATGATGTTAAATCTTCTTTTGAAAAAATATCCCAGAATTTCGGCTGAGCTGCTTTCAACCAAATCAACTCATCTGATTTATGAATCGCAATTGGTCCAATCGGAACTTCTAGTTTAATTTCGTCAGTCGAATTATCAAAAACCTTATTCATCAAAACCCAAGAAGTTCCAATTATTGGATGACCCGCAAACTGCATTTCATGAGCCGGAGTAAATATCCTAATCTCAGCTTTATTATTTTCTCTGTCCAATTTGGTCACAAATGTGCTTTCGGCAAAATTAATTTCGCGTGCCATTTGTTGCATTTCTGCCGAACTTAAATTTCCTGCATCTAAAAAAACCGCCAATTGATTTCCGGCATATTTTTTATCAGCAAAAACATCAACTATATAAAAAGGTAAACTCATTTCTTTCTTTTTTTTTGAGAAACTAGAGGCAAGAACCAAGAAAAAAGACTTTGCAATCTTGTCTCTTTCTTCTTTCTTCTTTCTTCTTTCGTACTCTCTTTTCTTATTTAGTAATTGAAGAATTCGTTTTTGATTCTTCTAATTTAATCGCGCTCAATTCTTTTTTAGCTTCTTCGACGACATCCGGATAATCTGTAAAATTATTGATTACGTTATCCAAAATGTAAGTTGCCTGATAGCTGTCTTTTAATCCGTAGAAATTTTTCGCCATTAAAACCAAGCCTTTCGCTCCATAATATTTATAAGCCGAATAACTTTTTGCCAGTTTTTGAACAGCTACATTTGATGCGTCAAATTTTCCTTCTTTGGTTTTAAAATAAGCATCATAATAAAGCGCTTCAGCTGCTAATTCTCCTTTTGATGTTGTTAAAAGTTTTGCATAAGCCGTTTTTGCCTTGTCTTCATTTCCTGTTTGTATTGCAGCACGGGCAACGATAATTTGCGCATCGGCTTTTACACCTACATCTGCTTTTGGATTTTCTAAAACTTTCTCAGCCGAAACAACTGAATTATCATAATCTTTTTTGTCATAATAACATTTCATCAAATTAGCTTGGGCGAAATTTTTATTCTGAGGAAAATCAGCACCATTTTCCAAACGTACCAAAACGGGAATCGCTTTATCACAATCTTTAGCTTTTAGGTAAATCTGAGCCAATCTATTCAAAGCTTGTTCTGTAAATTCATTTCTTGGCTGATCGATTACATATTGATAATTTGCAACTGATTTCATTTCTAAACCATCAGCATAATACAATTGCGCCAAATAGAAATTAGCTTCTAAAGCATGCAAACCTGACGGAAATTTGTTTACATAACCTGCAAAACCTGTAACTGCTGCTTTGCTATTGTTTTGAGTGTATTGTTTGAAGGCAGCATCGTAAGTATCATTATCCAATTCGGCATCTGTAACCGAAACAAAATCTAATGTTTTAACCCAAGTTGCATATTCATCCACTTTTCCTGAATCAACATAAATCAATCTTGCTGTAGCAACAGCTTCTAAAGCTTCAGGCGTTTTTGGGAATTCTGCAGTTACTTTTTTGAATTTGGCCAAAGCCAATTCGTCGCGGTCAGAATTGTAATAAATCAAACCTTGTTTCAAAATTGATTTTGAGGTAAACGATCCGTCTTTATATTCCGAAATCAACTGATCATATGTTTTAATGGCCAAATCATTTTTCTTGTCAGCTACATAAGTATTTCCTAATTCAAACAAAACATCATCACGATATTCTGATTTTTTATACATTTTTAGGAAATTGTTCAACTCGCTGATTTTTTGATCATTTTTCGACATAAATCCATACGAAAGTGCTTTTTGAAATTGTGCATAATCAGCATCAACTCCTTTTGCGTCAATTGCTTTTCCGTAAGCTTCCATTGCCTGTGAATATTTAGAATTCACAAAACGAGAATCTCCCAAACGCAAATACGAATCATTCAAACGTGATTTATCAGAAGGAGAAGTATCAATCTGCGCCTGAAATGAAGTTGCAGCCTGGTCATAGTCTTTCAGTTTGAAATAAGTGTAGCCAATGTTGTAATTGATGTTTTTGTATTCTTCTGTCGATTTTGCAGCAGCTTGCCCGGCAAATTGTTTGTATGTCAGTAAAGCATTCTGAAAATCATCTGCAAGATATTCTGTTTCTGCTTTCCAGAAAGTGGCACGCGCTGTAAATTCAGGTGTTTTTTGCTCACTCAAAGCGCTTTTGAACATTTTTCCAGCTTCAGCATAATTAGATTCATTGTACAATTCCAATCCTCTGTAAAACAACACTTTTTGATAAGCCGCTTTATTTTCTGAAGTTCTGTTTTTCTCTAATAAAGTTAAAGCTTCTTTATAATTTTTTGTAGAAATATAAGAATCAACTAATAATTTTTCAACTTCAGATTTACTAGAATTGTTTGGATATTTTTTTAAGAAATCAAGCAAAATTCCAGGAACAGTTTGATAAGCATTTCCGATATCATAACTTAATTTTGCATAATTCAGAGCTGCATCTTCCTGAATTTGAGCATTAAATTCCATTTCCGAAGCATTTTTGAAAGCATTCAGCGCCTCTTGTTTTTTGCCTGTATTCAAATAACTTAAACCTAAATGGTAATACGCATTTTGCGCAACGAAATCTTTTCCTTCAATAATTTTGTTGAATTGAGAAATCGCTTTTTCGTAGTCTTTTTGTTCATAATAGGCATAACCTAATTGATAAAAATCAGTATTATTCCATTTTCCTTTTTTGCCCGCGTAAAGCTCTAAATATGGAATCGCTTTGTCGTATTGCTTTAAATTGAAATAACTTTCTCCAATGATTTTATTCAATTCTGATTTTTCCATTTCATTTGATTTTGCCATCGCTTTTTGGCCCAAATCAATTGCTTTTTGGAAATTTCCTAGTTTGAAATTCATATCAGCCTGATAGTACGAAAGCTTTTCTTTGTACTTTTCTTCACCCGAAACCTCGTCAAAATATTTGGTTGCTTCTTTATAATCGTCGCCTTCATAAGCCATAAATCCTAAATAATATTTTGCCTGAGAACCAAATTCAGGAGAATTCACCACTTTATTAAAATAAGTTGTTGCTTCTTTTTTCTTTTTGGCATTAAAATAACTGTACCCTTTCTGAAAATTAAATTTATCCGAATCTGATTTGCTCATATAGCTTTCATCCACTTTGTCAAACCATTGCAACGCTTTTGGATAATTTCCTTGTTCGAAAAAATATTGTGCCACTTCAATATAAGCCTGATTTTGTTTGGTGCTCGTTGGATAATCATCCACAAATTTTTCCATTAACGCATCTGCATTTGGCTGATTCGTTCTAATCGCGCAATTTGCGATATAGTAAGCACAATCTGATTTTACTTCTTCAGTTGGTGCCGTATTGTTTTTAACATATTCAAAAATATGTTGTGCCGATGCATATTGTTTGTCATTGTATAAAGCCACAGCTTTATCAAAATCCTTTAATTCGTAAGTATATATAGCTGATTTTTGTGCCGAAACTGTGGTCGAAAGAAGAATAATTTGGAGTAAAAAGAACCAGGAAAGTCTACGCATTTTAGTTTTATTTAGTATTCAAATTTATCATTTTATACCGTTTATAACGAAACGTTTCCGGCTTTTATTATAAACAAATCTTCAACAGAGGATATTTTAGAACACAATAAAAAACGATTTTTAATCATATAAGCAATATAAGTAATTATAAGCTAGGATGTTTTCAAAGATTAACTAAAATGAACTTACATTACTTCTATGGTGTAAATTTTCATTTCATTTTCGAGAACTTTTCTTAAGAAATGATTGAAATTTATTTTGAATCCAATCGTTATCTTATTACTTTTACCAATCAAATCAATTTTATTATGTCACAAACCGTACTATCTCTTAAAGAAGTCACTATATATCAAGAAGGAAGAAAAATTATATCTCATATTAATTTAGATGTTCAGCATGGTGAATTTATCTACATCATTGGAAAAACAGGTTCTGGAAAAAGTAGTTTCTTAAAAACTTTATATGCAGATTTGCCTTTAACTGAAGGTGAAGGTCACATTGTAGAATTTGATTTGGCTACTTTAAAAGAAAATGATATCCCGTATTTGAGACGTAAAATTGGGATTGTGTTTCAGGATTTCAAATTACTTCCAGACCGTTCTGTAAAAGACAATATGATTTTTGTTTTGAAAGCAACTGGATGGACAGAAAAGGAAGCAATGGAGCACAAAATCGACGAGGTTTTGAATAAGGTTGGAATGAAAGACTTCTTAAACAAAATGCCTCACCAGCTTTCCGGAGGTGAACAACAGCGTGTTGCGATTGCAAGAGCTTTGCTTAACGATCCAGAATTTATCCTTGCCGATGAACCAACAGGAAACCTTGATCCGCAAACAAGTTCTGAGGTTTTAGAAGTATTGAAAAACATCAATGCTAATGGTAAAACCGTTATCATGGCAACGCACGATTATGCTTTATTGATGAAATTCCCATCAAAAACATTGAAATGCGAAGATGAAAGAATCTTCGAAGTGGTGCAAAGAAGCGTGTAATGCTTTCCATTTTAATTCCGGTTTTTAATTACAATGTTTTACCGCTCGTTAACGAACTGGTAAAACAATGCAATTCGTGTGGAATTGCTTTCGAGATTCTTTGCCAGGACGACGCATCCAATTCAGCGGAAAACATTCAGAACCAAAAAATTAATTCTTTCCAAAATTGTTCCTTTTTTACAAATGAAACCAATTTAGGAAGAGGAAAAAACATCAATTCTTTAGCCCAAAAAGCAAAATATAATTGGCTTTTAATTTTAGACTGCGATACATTTCCGAAAGAAAATAATTTTATTGAAAACTATATTTCAGCAATTTCAAATTCCTATGAAAAAATAATTTTTGGCGGCATTATTTATGAAGATAAAAAACCTGAAAAAGAACAACTTTTACGGTGGATTTATGGCCGGGAAAGAGAAACTTCATCTGTTTTAAGTTCAAACTTATTAATTAAAAAAGACGTTTTCCTTCAGTTTCCATTTGATGGATCAATAACAAAATATGGCTATGAAGATTTGCTTTTTTTCGCTGTTTTGAAGAAAAACAATTTCAAGGTAAATCCTACTAAAAATCCAACTTTTCATTTAAATCTGGAAACTTCAGAAGTATTTTTAGCCAAAACTAAAACAGCTTTAGGAAATTTGGTTTTTCTTTATAATTCGAAGAAAATTTCTTCAGAAGAAAGCAAAATTATTAAAGCTTTTGAAGTACTCAAGAAAGTAAAATTGATTCGTTTTGCGACTTCTATTTTCAAAAAGAATCAAACTAAAATCGAAAGAAATTTGGTTTCTGAAAAACCATCTTTACTTTTATTCGATCTTTATAAATTAGGACATTTTTGTATTTTAAACAATCGATAATTCTTCGAAAAACTGCTTCCACTTCTCCATTATTTTCTCAACCGAATAATTCTCAGAAGTTTGTTTGGCGTTCTTTCTAAACATTATTCTTAATTCTTCATTTTCAATCAAAAAAGAAAGCTTTTCAACATACATTTCAAAGTTATTATCCGGAATTAAAAATCCATTTTCAGCATTTGTAATTATGGAACGCGGACCAGTCGGACAATCAAAAGCAATACATGGCAAACCAGAGGCCATCGCTTCTAGCAAAACCATCGGGAAACCTTCTGATATTGAAGTCATCGCATAAATTGAAGATTCTGAATATTTTTCTTCTATATTTTTTACAAAACCGAAGATATTTATATTCGAATTTAATTTTAAATCAGTGGTCATAATTTGTAAAGCATCAACATCATCGGTATAAATATCAAGTGTCCAACCTGAATGTTTTTGAATTATTTTTTTCCAAATAATTAACAATCTAAATAGACCTTTTTCATAAGAATTTCGGGCAATGGCAATTACTTTTTTATTTTTTAAATCCGCCGTTTTTTCTGTTTTAATCCAAGAAGGATTCGAAATTACGATTGCATTTTTCGTTTTCCATTCTTTTCGAATTTCTTCTGAAAGCGCTACAATTTTTGTGAATTTTCGAACACTAAAATCTTTAAACCTGTATTTTATTTTTTGAATTGATTTTGAAATAAAGTCTGTTTTTTGAACTCTTTCTTCAATAAATTTCGATCCGTGAATTTCAAAAACAATAGGACTTTTTGTTTTGACAATAAACGGAAAAATAAAGGCTTTCAAACCATTGTCGGCAACTAAAATTACGTCTGGTTTGATTTCCTTAATCGCCTGATTTACTTGTTTTTGATAGAATGTTAAAAACTGAAAAGCGTTTCCTTTTAAAATCATATTATGAAAAATAATCTCAGAATTGAAGTCATAAAAAGGCAAATCATTTTCTTCATTTTGAGATAAAATATGAACTTCATAATTAAAATGCTCCACAAAATAATTCGCCTTAATCGACAAAACGCGCGCGACGCCACCAGCATTTTTTATTTTGGGAACAATATAAAGAAGTCTCATTTTTTGGAATTCAAAAAAGTTTCATAATCCCGAATATAATCGGATTCTTCAAAAATATCTGAAGCCAAAACCAAACAAATTGCGCCCGATGAAAAGTTTTCTAATTCACGCCAAATTCCTTTTGGCAAATGAAGTCCAACATTTGGTTTATTCAGCAAATAGCTTTTTTTCTGACTTCCATCATTTACTGTAACTTCAAAACTTCCGCTTAAAGCAATCAAAACTTCATGCTGATCAATATGCGAATGACCGCCGCGAAAAGCACTACTCGGCACATCAAAAAGATAGTAAACTCTTTTGAATTCAAATGGTAAAACGCCATTTTGAATAAAGGCTAAATTTCCGCTTAAGTCTTCAACTACTGGAATTTTTACTAATTCGATATCTTGAATTGTTGTCATAATTTTAGTCTCGGTGCAACAAATTTAACCATTGATTTCCAATTTTTTCCAATAAAAAAGGCCCAATGCTTTTCAGTGCATTTTGTTTGCATTTTTGATACAAATCTTCATCTGAAATGAATAGATTTAATGCCTTTGTCAATTTTTCCCAATTTTGATTTTCGACCAAAATACCATTTTCAAAAGTCGTAATCATATCTCTTGGACCAAAATCGCAATCAAAAGAAACAACCGGAATTTCGCATGCCAAAGCTTCTAAAATCACATTCGGAAAACCTTCATTTTTACTGCTTAGAACTAAAAATTTTGCTTTGCTCAAATATTTAAACGGGTTATTTTGATAACCCAAAAGATGCACAAAATCTTGAATTTTATGATCTGAAATTGCTTTTTGAAGTTTTGATTCATTGCCGTTTCCAAGAATTACTAAATGAATTTGTTTTTGCTTCAAATCAGATTTAGCGTAACTGGAAATCAATTTATCAAACTGTTTTATTTCGTTTTCATATTGTCCGACAGCAATTATAAAGTCAAACTCCAAATCAATTTTTTCATTTTGCTTTTCTTTAATTTCTTCAACATTTACCGGATTATGAATCGTTACAACGTTTTGTAATTTATGTTTCTTCTCAATCAGCGTTTTCATTTCATCTGTAATTGCCACATTTGCAAAACAATGATTATACATTAATCTTGTCAGCCAGGAATTATTGGGCATATAATGATCGATCAAAAAACTATGAACGGTAAAAATAGTTTTAGCATTATAAACAAATCGGGCAAGTATAAGTTCCTGAATAATCTTGGTCCTGAAACGAAAATCAATAATAAAATCAAATTTATTTTGGTTCAAATAAGTTCTCAAAGCCTTTAAACGTTTGACTTTATTAAAAATGCCATTACTCTCATTTTTCAGTAATCCGAGATTCACCAATTTCCCTGAATAAGGAAAACTAACTTCGTTCAAAACAATAATAATATCAATTTCAAATCCTTGTTTTTCAAAAAAAAGAGACAAATTTGCCATTACTTTGTCACTTCCGCCTCCGCTCAAACGGTAGCCAATTAAAGCAATTTTCTTTTTTTTGTGAGACAATATCATTCGTGTTTTCTTATTTTCGTATCAAATATAACTCTTTAAAACAATATGCAGAATAATTCATTAGTGACCATTATTTGCTTGTGCTACAACCACGAAAAATTTGTTGCAGAGAGTTTATTGTCTGCTCTAAATCAAGATTATTCTGCCATTGAAATAATTATTGTTGATGACTTTAGTACGGACAATTCCAGAGATGTCATTAAAAAATTCCTTGTCGATTATCCTCAAATTCAATTTATTGAAAATGAAATAAATTTAGGAAGCACTAAATCCTTCAATAAAGCATTGAAACTAGCCAAAGGTGATTTCATAATTGATTTGGCCTGCGATGATGTTTTGCTTCCAAATTGTGTTTCCTTACAACTAAAAGCTTTTGCAGAAAATAAGTTTAAAAACTTGGGCGTAGTTTATGGAAATGTCGAATTAATTACTGAAAATGGAGGATTTGATTCCTATTATTTTTCGGTTGATTCAAACAAAAAAGTGATTGAAAATCGAAAAACCGGAGACATTTATTTAAGCGTAATTTCAGGCGGAAACAGTATTTGCTCCGTTTCTTCAATGGTTAAAAAATCTGTTTTTGATGATTTGAATGGTTACGATGAAAATCTGGCGTATGAAGATTTAGACATTTGGATTCGCGCTTCCCGAAAATATGAATTTGATTTTATTGATGACATTTTGATCAAAAAAAGAATTTCAACAACTTCTTTAGGAACTCATTTCTTTATTAAAAATGACGAAAGATCCAGGAAAATAAATTATTCTACTTATTTGATTATCAAAAAAGCAATTCGATTAAACCGAACAAAAGAAGAGCATAAAGCGATTTTGAAAAGAATGCATTTTGAAATGATTTTGGCTTATAAAACCTCGAATTTGAAATTGTTATTAAAATATATTTTACTAGAAATTAAACAACGCTTCCGTATTGTAATTGAACGCTGATTTTACTGATTCGCTTTCGGAAGACGCGGATTAAAACGGATTTTTCATTGATTTATTTAAAAAAATCAGCGTTAATCCGCGTTTTTACGAAGTAAATCCATTTTATCAGCGTTCAAATCTCATTTAAATCGTCAGGAAATCATCTAGCTGTTGCTTTTCTCCTTCCCAATCACGCGAAATATTTATCCTGATTAATTTGACGGGAATTCCGCCAATTAAAATATTACTTCCCCACAAAGTATAGTCTTTATTACAGAAAGAATTAGTCGCAATGGTACAAAAATCAGGCGTTTTTGTATTTTTCATAATCGAAATCCTGCTTCCGCTAAAGTTATAATTTCCTATAAAAATTAAACCCGTTTTTTTCTGTTTTTCACCTGTATTGGTGTCAATCATATCATGAAAATTAGTATCGATAATCTGGCTCTCAGCGCCTAAACGAACATAATTTCCTAACACAACTTTTTCAAGACAAATTAATTTGGCGTTCGAGGCCATTGAGGACATATTTCCCAATTCGCAAACGGCATTTTCGCCAACAAAAAGAAAATAATCTTTCCCGAATTGAAAATTTCCTTTAAAAATTAATTTTCCCTGAATATTGATTTCGGCAATTCCGCGATGAACGGTGTTCAATTCATAAGGCTGACCAAAACCAATCATTCCTCTTCTGATAGTTCCGTCAATTTGAACTTCTCCAGAAATTGAAGTGAATTTTACTCTTTTATAAAAGAAAACCGGAAGTTTTTTAGCAGTTTTAAAAGGGAATTTTTTGAAATTAAAATACAGTGTTTTAGTCCAGTTTACCGACCAGTAAAGCTTGAATTTGTGATAAAAAGTACCGCATTTTCTGTAACTGCTTTTAATCATTTTTATCTTTTTTTCGTTCAGCAAATGACGTAAATATTTCTTTTAAATCTATTTTTTTATTGATTTGGTATAAACTAAAAGCAAATGATATCAAAACAACGAGAGCCATCAAACTATATTTCAAAACAGGATTTTCGACATATTTGATTAAAAATGCCGAAACACAAACTAGAAAACAAACAAAATATATTTTGTAAAAATCATTTTCAAAATAAAAATTATATCGGTTTTTAGTGATGATTTTCAGTCCGATAAAATGGAAAAAAAAGTAAAGGCAGAAACTGAACCCCAAACCTTCTAAACCATAAAAATAATAACCCGCCATATTCATTATCAGAAACAAAATATTAAAACCAATTGCGGTTTTTACAAACATTTTCGAATCGCCTTTGGCAATTAAAATAAATCCAATAGACCAGGAAACAGCGCGAAAAAGCATTCCCAAAATCCCAATCGTAATCATAGGCAAAATGGCATCGAATTTAGCTGTATAAATTACTTTTACAATTATCTGACTTAACACTAAAAACAAAGCAATAATAGGTGTAATTATCAAAATTGAAATAAAAGCTTGTTGCTCAACGCTTGCCCTAATTTTATCATTATCAGTATTAATTGACGCTAATTTTGGAAAATAATCGGTGCTCATTACGGTGAAAATTACTCCGACATAAGAATTTAGCAAAGTAAATCCGGCATTATAAAATCCGACTTGTTCCAAACCTCCCGTTTTTCCAATATAAATTTGAATTACATAAGTGGACAAAAGCGTTAAAACGCTACTGATTGTAAGCATAAAACCTAATTTCACAATCGTTTTTCCTTCTAAAAACAAAGTGGATTTGTCTATTTTTTCTTTCTCAAATTTTACTTTGTTAGCATAATAAAATGAAAAAATCAAAGCTGAAAATGAAGCAATTATTATTGTTGGAATTATGGCATCAATTTTCAAAAAATAATAAAGCGGAATTGAGAAAAGTAGCCCAAAGAGATTTCCAAATAAATTGGCTTTCGCCAAAAAACGAAAAGACCTCAAACCCTGTAAAACTGCTAATTGCCCTGAACTTAATTGTTTAAACAAAACGGTAATTGAAAGTATTGCAAAAGCAAATGTCTGACTTGAATCTCCAAAAGCTATTATACTCAATACTTTTGAAAAAACCAACGTTATTGCCATCCCAAAAATTCCCGTAAAAAACACAATTTTTTTTACGATTTGAATGGTTTTAGAAACGGTTTTTAAATCATCATTCTTATAATTTTCAGAGATATTTTTTACCGAACTCGTTTCGATTCCGAAACCAGAAACACTGCTTAAAACGCCTAAAGTTGAATTAAGTAAAGCGATAATTCCCATTCCGGCTGGACCGATAAAAACAGCAATTAATTTGGTACGGACAATTGAAATTAAGATCGAAAAAAACTGAACGCCTCCAAAAAGTGAAGTCGTTTTTAAAATCTGCTGATATGACTTTTTATCAGACACGAATTAATATTTATTTAAAATTTCAATGATAAAATCTACTTCAGTTTCGGTTAAAACTGGACTTATTGGCAAGCTTAAAACTTCATTGTGAATTTTTTCTGTAATTGGAAATGACAAGTTATTCCAGGCAGAAAATGCTTTTTGTTTGTGTGGCGGAATTGGATAATGAATAACAGTTTGAATATTATTTTTCGTCAAATAATTTTGTAAATCTTCTCTGTTTTGAGTTCTTACAACAAACAAATGAAATACATGATTATGCGAGAAATCCCAAAACGGCAAAATTATTTTTTCATTTTTGATTTCTGCTAAATAACGTTTTGCAATTGCTCTTCGTTTTTGATTATCAGCATCTAAATTCAATAATTTCAGATTTAAAAATCCAGCTTGAAGCTCATCTAATCTTGAATTTATGCCAACATAATCATTGTAATATTTTTTTTCTGAACCATAATTTCGAAGCGAAAAAAGCACTTTTGCCAATTCCGGATCATTTGTTGTTATCGCGCCGCCATCGCCAAGGCAGCCTAGATTTTTTCCGGGATAAAAACTGTAAGCGCTCGAATTCTGAATTGTGAATTGTGAATTGTGAATTGCTCCGTGTGATTGTGCGCAATCTTCAACAACAATTAAATTATATTTTTCTGCAATTTCATTTATTTTATCCATTTCAGCTAATTGTCCGTAGAGATGAACTGGTAAAATAGCTTTTGTTTTTGAAGTAATTTTTTCTTCAATTAAATCAGGATTTATGTTGTAAGTTTCAAATTTTGGTTCGATCAAAACCGGAACCAAATCGGCTTGCAAAATTGCTAAAACACTTGCTATATAAGTATTTGCAGGAACAATTACTTCGTCGCCTTTTTTGAGTTTTCCCAGTTCAATATAAGCTTTAAAGATCAAGACTAAAGCATCAAATCCATTCCCGACTCCTATGCAATATTTTGATTGGCAATATTCGGCGAAAGCCTTTTCAAAAGTTTCCACTTCTTTTCCTAAAATGTACCAGCCGTTTTCTAAAACTTTTTTCAGTTTTTCCTGAAATGCAGTTTCATAAGGTTCGTTAATTTTTTTCAGGTCTAAAAATGATATCATTTTAAATCGATTTTATAAAAATCCTGATTGTAAATTGCACAGCCTAATTCTTCCTTTTGTTTCAAAAGACCTGAATGATAACCACTCTTATTATCAGAATTTACAATTCCCATATCAAAAAAATGCTTTCCTTTTCGCTTGTATTTATGGATCAGGTTGATGAATAAAAAATCGAGAGCGCGCACTTCTTCACCTTTTTTTGAAGTTGCGCCGTATTGTGATTTCACCACATTTTCGGTTTCAAAAAGGGTGATTCCTGCAATAATTTCGTCATTTTTATAAACCGAATATTGTTTGATGTTTTGAGGGAAAATTTGTTTTAAAAGTTTGATTTCTTCTTTGGTATGAATAGGTTTTGCATTGAATTTCTCCAATAATCTTGGTTCCAGAATTATTTCCCAAAAAGGCTGAAAATCTTGTTCTTCGACAATATCCAGATCGAGATTTTCAATTCGTCTGAAATGTTTCATTTTACTTTTGGAAATCTTTAATGGCACTTGCAGATTAACTGCCAGATTCATTTCTTTTCTTTCAGAAAAAGCATTTCTTTTAAACAAAAAGAAATCTATTTCCTTATTTCCTTTTGAAAAATAAAAATCGGGAATTGGCTTATAATGAAATGTTTCAATTTTATTTTCTTTTAGAAAAATCAGAATTTCATCTAAAATCATTTCTGTTTTTTCCGCTTTTAATTTGGAAGAAAAAATCAATCCGCCATAAGTAAGTCCTTGATGTGAATGAACCGAATTTCCTTGTTTATTGGCTGGTAAAACGGCAAGCAATTTTTCGTCATCAAAAATTAAAAGCGAAAAATCTTCAAACCGATCTTTGTGATATTCCATAAAATCACGATGAAACAAAAATGTAGCATTTTTTGCTGAAGCGACAAAATCGTTCCAGAGCTGATAATCTTTTTGATCGTATTTTTTTACGGTAAATGTCATTTTCAAATTACTTATGATCGAATGCTTTTAAATTCCATTTGTATTTCACTGCCATTAATCGAATTACAATTATCACTAATGAAGTAACCAGATATAAAACATCGTCATTCAAATTTAATTTTCGCAAACCAAAAAAAACGATTCCGCCTAAAATACAGATTGTTGCATAGATTTCTTCTCTGAAAACATTCGGAATTTCGTTGCATAAAATATCTCTGATAACGCCTCCAAAGCAAGCTGTCATCGTTCCTAAAGCAATACAAATTACCGGATGAAGTCCTGTTGTTAATCCTCTTTCAAGACCAATCAAAGTAAAAACGCCAAGTCCAATTGTATCAAAAAGAAACAATGAAGTTCGAAGTTTATCAAAGCTTTTTCTGAAAAGAATAGCAAGTAAATAACCTAAAATTATCACATAAACATACTGCATATCGCGCATCCAGCCAACGGGAGTTCGTCCAATTAATACATCACGTAAAGTTCCGCCACCGACGGCCGTAACAAAAGCGATAATAAAAACCCCAAACGGGTCTAATTTTTTGTGCATTGCTGTTAAAGCGCCAGACATGGCAAAAGCCATTGTACCGATAATATCTAGTAAATGAAACATTTCTTTTTTAGGTGCAAAGGTTCAGAGTTACAAAGGTGCAAAGATTTCTTTTCTTAATACACAACTCTCCTTTTTTATTTATTTTTTTACGTAAATCGGACTTCTTTTCAATAAATACTGAACAGATTCCATCCAACTGTCTTTTATTGCCAAAAAGGGTTTACGCGTTTGAGAATATATTTTTGAAGTATTTTTATACATGTCAAAATAAACTGTGTAGTAATAATAAACCTGATTATTTGCAGTAGTTGTTGAATAATCATTTGTTTTGACCTTTTTGTCATTATTACTAATCGTAGCGTTACCGCTGTTGTATGTAGTCGATGTTGTTCCTAAGTTAATTGTGTATGAAACTTTTGCTGCAACAATATTATCAACACCCAATATTTTTTCAAGATCTTCAATCGGAGTTGAATCAATATTGTGATAATCAATTCCTGCTTTGCTCAATAAACTGTTGGTAGTTCTCAAATCCTGAACCGTCAACGGAGCAATATTTCCAGATTTATCCAGCAATTTATTATACATATCGTTTTGAGCAAACTTCGCCATTTCCTCAGAACTTTGCTGAGTGTCTGAATTTAAAAAAGGAACCGGGAGTACAGCAATTGTATTTTGTTTTATTTCTGAAGAAACGAAAGCTGTTCCCGTTGACGAAGAAGGCGAACTGTTTCCCTGACTTACATCAAATGTCTGCGATCTCCCGCTTGCAAAATCGATTCGGGCAATTTGCGAAACATCAAGAACTATTAAAAGTGTTTCTCCTGGCAGTGAATATTCGATAGTTTTATCCGATATTTTAGAAACTGTACCTTCAATAATCGTGTAATCTCTTTTTATTATTTTATCTAACTTTTTTCCGCCTTGAGCGAAAGAAAAAACAGAAACAAAAAACAACACTAATAACGCGGCGACTTTCTTAATTTTCATGGTATTTACGCTTAGGTTTTCCTACTCTTTGGCTTTTCGGTTACTCCTTTTCTAAATATTAAACTTGTTAAATTTAAAAAATTAAATCCAAACCCCAGCTAACAAGCTGTTTTAAACCAAAAAAAACTTAGAATCTTAGCATCTTAGTGTCTTAGTACCTTTTTTAAAACCTACATATTCTGCGTATAAAAATTATAGTCTTTTAAAATAACCCTGATGAAATCGCTGTTGTTTCCGGATTGGTTTTTAATTCCGGTCACACTTTCAATTTTCGCAACTAATTTGCCTATAATTTCAAAATCATTTTTAATAACCGCTTTTTTGAAAGTTTCTTTGATAATTCGCATATCATTGTCTGATAATTTAATAACCAAAGGATAAGTTGGCACATAAGCCGTTCCGATATCTTCTAGAATCGTGTGACTTATATTGATATTGTTTTTTAAAGTAATTACGGCTGTTCCCGCTGCCATATCACCAAAACGCTGTGTTTTTTTACTTGATATTGCGGTAATCAATGCTACAAGCCCATAAATTGGTGGGATAAAAAAATCAATAATACCAAAAAACCATCGAATCAAATAATCGCCAAAACCTGCCTGGTAACCATCAATTTTGACCACTTTTATTTTAAGCAATATTTTCCCAATTGACTGTCCTTCAAAAATACTTTCTAAAGCAAGCGAGTAAAACATCAGCGGAACGGCAAAAAATAACATAATCGCTCTTTCTGACCAGCCATCTATTCCATCCATTAACACACCTATTTTTAGCCAGTAAAAAAAGATAAAATACACGATCAGTATATAGCCGATTTTGACCGACAAATCAATAAAATAAGCCCCTAACCGCTCTCCTATTGAAGCCGATATAAAATTTATTTTAACATTTTGTGTTGTAGTAATAGATAATTCTGACATATTTTATATTTTAGCCTTCAATGAGAGAAGTTGCCTTCATAAAACAAAATAAAGAAAAATGGCTGGAATTTGAGCTAGCTATTTTTGGTAAAGCTAAAAAAAATCCTGACGAATTAGCTAATCTGTACATTCAAATGATGAATGATTTGTCGTATGCACAAACGTATTATCCTAAAAGTAAAACAGTTATTTACTTAAACCATCTTGCGTCACAAATTTATCAGAAGATTTATAAAACCAAAAGAACGGAGAAAAACAGGGTTGTCGAATTTTTTGTAACAGAAGTTCCGTTACTAGTTTATGAATACAGACGCTATTTAATCTATGCCTTTATTCTATTTTTTGTGACGGTTTCGATAGGCGTTATTTCTGCAAAATATGACCCTAATTTTGTTCGTCTTATTCTTGGTGACAATTATGTAAACGAAACTTTGGAAAATATCAAAAAAGGAAACCCAATGGCCGTTTATGGATCCGGAAGTAATTGGGGAAGTTTTATTTCTATTACAATGAACAACCTTTTTGTTGGCGCAAAATGTTACTTTTTTGGGCTTTTTGCCGGAATTGGGACTTTCTATATTTGCATGTCGAACTGTATTATGTTGGGATCATTTCAATATTTCTTTTATGAACAAGGCGTTTTTTGGAAAAGCGTCAGAGGAATCTGGATTCATGGCGCGATGGAAATTTTTGGAATTGTAATTGAAACTGCGGCCGGATTTATTTTAGGTGCTTCAATATTATTTCCAAAGACTTTTTCTAGAATCAATTCTTTTAAAATTGGTTTTAAAAATAGTTTCAAAATCTATTTGAGTACTTTTCCTTTTACAATAGGCGCTGGTTTTCTGGAAGGTTTTATTACACGATATTCTATTGATATGCCAAATTGGCTCAGCAGTTTTATCATATTATTTACATTAGGAATAATTTCATTTTACTATTTGGTTTATCCTTTTATTGTCCACAAAAAAACACAACAATTCTCAGCCTAAATTGACTTAATCGGAAACCATAATGAATAAGATTTTCTTCATTTTACTTTTTCTTTTTTGCTGCAGTTTTTCAAATGCACAAGATTCTCTTGTGACCGAAGAACCGCCAAAAGCAGTTTCTATTAAATATACCGAAAAAGACATCCAGATTGATTCGGCTACAATTCCTGCAAAGACTTTTGAAAAAGATTTCAAAAAGAGATACAAAAGCGATGATTTTGTTTATGAAGTCAAACCACCTGAAAAAACATTTTGGGATGATTTTTTAGAATGGCTTGCTCGTATTTTTAGCAAAATATTCACTTTCAGCAATCAAAAAGCATCAATAGATTTTGTTGCTATTCTTTTTAAAACTTTGGCTGCAATAGTTGTAATCATTGTTATTTTCTTGATAGTAAAAGCATTAATCAACAAAGAAGGACAATGGATTTTTGGCAAAAATTCTAAAAAAAGAACTATTTATTATTCTGATGCCGAAAAAAATATTCATCTAATAGATTTCGAAAAACTGATTGCAGAAAATATTCAATCGGATCAAAAAAGAATCGCGATTCGTTATTACTATTTGTGGCTATTAAAAGTCATGGCGCAAAATCATTACATAGAATGGGATATTGAAAAAACCAATTCTGATTATTTATATGAAATTCAAAGCCCCGTTCACAAAGAGGAGTTTACATATTTATCTTATTTGTACAATTACATTTGGTACGGTGAATTTGATATAAACGAGTCTATTTTCTTAAAAGCTGAAAACCGATTTAAAAAAGCTATAAAAACCTTTAACCATGGATAAATCTATTAAAATTTATATCGGTGTTCTGGTTTTTATTTTCGGCTTGATTTTATTTGCAGGCAAGAAACAGCCAAAACCAATTGACTGGCGTCCTACTTTTTCTGTACATGACAAAATTCCGTACGGATTATATGTTTTTGACAAAGAAATCAAAGGGCTTTTGAAAGGACAAAAAATCGAAAGAATTACAACTGTAACGCCTTACGAATATTTAGATTCTAAATACAATCCAGATACTTTAGTTGAAGATTACAGAATAAAAGGCACATTCCTGAATATTGCTGCAAATGGCGATATTGACGAACAATCTGTAAAAGAACTTTTTTATTTTGTTTCGCGCGGGAATAATGCATTTTTGAGTATGCGAAGCTTTCCTCAAATTCTATTAGACAGTTTAAAACTTGATGTTCAGAACGATTTAAAAAGATTTCACAACACTTCGATTTGGATGGCAAATAAAAAAGTAAGTGCCAAAAAATACATTTTTACGCAGTCTGTTGAGGATTATTTTTCCAAAATCGATACGGCAAATACTACCGTTTTAGGTTATCAAAGTTCAGCAAAAAATGAAAAGCATATTAATTTCATAAAAGTGCAATATCACAGCGGTTATTTTTATCTGCATACACAACCGGCCGCTTTTACGAATTATCATTTGCTGAAAGGAAATCATTATCAATATGCGGAAAATGCATTGTCGCAAATTCCTAAAGGGGATATTTTTTGGTACACAAAAGGACAAAATAATGAGTCGGTCTCAGGTTCTCCTCTGCGCTATATTTTTAGCCAGCCTGGATTAAAATGGGCTTATTTGATGAGTATATTTGGAATTTTGATTTTCATAATTTTTAATGCCAAACGAAAACAGCGAATTGTACCAATTGTAAAACCACTAGCCAATTTAACAGTCGATTTTACCAAAACAATTGGAAATTTATATTATCAAGAAGGCGATCACACGAATATTATTGACAAGAAAATTATCTTTTTCCTTGAAAGGATGCGAACCGAATATTTGCTTGATACCACAAAACTGGATGATGATTTTATTAAAAAACTGCAACTTAAAACAGGAAAAAATATTACTGATATCCAAGAGCTTGTCTTTTTAATCAACGAACATCGAAAGAGTTATCACGGAAGTCTTGAAGAAGATTTAATCCGAATCAATAATGCAATTGAAAAAGTTATACATTAGTATTTTTAACCGAAATTCACCAAAAGAAAACATACCAAAACATGGACGAAAATAGCATCACAGAAAACGAAATCACAAATGAAAATGTAAATTTCGAAACCAGACTAAATTTAACGCCACTTTTAAAACACGTTAATGCCATCAAAAAAGAAATCGAAACTGTAATTGTTGGACAGCACAAAATGGTTGATCAGCTTTTAGTTGCTATTTTGTCGAATGGACATGTTTTATTAGAAGGTGTTCCGGGAGTTGCGAAAACAATTACGGCAAAACTTCTGGCAAAAACCGTTAATATTGATTTTAGCCGAATCCAATTCACGCCAGATTTAATGCCTTCGGATATTTTAGGAACTTCAATTTTTAATTTAAAAAGTTCTGAATTTGAATTTAAAAAAGGACCTATTTTTTCTAATTTGATTTTAATTGACGAAATCAACCGTGCGCCGGCAAAAACACAGGCTGCGCTTTTCGAAGTTATGGAAGAACGCCAGATTACAATTGACGGTTCTGGTTATCAGCTTGACACTCCTTTTTTAGTAATTGCAACTCAAAACCCAATTGAGCAGGAAGGAACATACCGTTTGCCAGAAGCACAATTAGACCGATTTTTATTCAAAATTGCTGTTGATTATCCAAAATTAAACGAAGAAATCCTGATTATTCAACGTGAACATTTATTACAGGATCATGGAAAATTGGAAGCCATTAAAGCCGTACTTTCTGCTTTAGAAATAAAAGAATATCAGGCGTTAATAAAACAAATTAGAGTAGAACAAAATCTATTGGAGTACATTGCACGAATCGTAGTGAATACTAGAGAAAATGCCTTTTTGTATTTAGGAGCTTCACCACGTGCTTCGATTGCGATTTTGAACGCTGCAAAAGGTTTTGCTGCCATCCGCGGACGCGATTTTGTTACTCCTGAGGATATTAAAGAAGCTGCAATTCCGGTTTTACAACACCGTGTAATTGTTGCGCCAGAAAGAGAAATGGAAGGAATTACAAGTTCAGAAATTATCAAACAAATTATCGAAACAGTCGAGATTCCAAGATAAGTATTCAGTTTTCAGTCACAGTCACAGTTCAAAACTGAAAACCATGACTGAAAACCATGACTGAAAACTGTGACTGAAAACTGTGACTGAAAACTAAAAAAAATGAAGTTTATAAAAAGTTTATATCTCAACAACTTCTTTTTCTACGTGCTTGCTGGCATTGTAGGACTATTTGTTTGTGCTTTTATTTTTCCGAATATTTACGATGCGGTTTGGTTTGGCGTTTTGATTTTGATTACTTTTTTGGGTTTAGATATTTTGCTTTTATACCTGACCAAAACTGGATTTGAAGCAAACCGAATTACTCCCGAGAAATTATCAAATGGAGATTTAAATCCTATAAATCTTGTGCTGAAAAATCATTATACCTTTTCGGTTTCGGTAAAAATAATTGATGAAATTCCGTTTCAGTTTCAGGTTCGTGATTTCAAAATTATTAAAGCTTTAAAAGCTTCAGAACAAAAAGAAATCGGTTATGATTTACGTCCAACCGAACGTGGGGAATATTATTTTGGCTATTTAAATATTTATGTTTCTTCGCCTTTGCGATTAATTTCGCGAAGATTTATATTTAATAACGATCAAATGGTGCCAACGTATCCTTCTTATATTCAATTAAGAAAATACGATTTATTGGCGTTTTCGAATAATTTATTTCAATACGGAATCAAGAAAATCCGCAGAATTGGTCATACAATGGAGTTTGAGCAAATTAAAGAATATGTTCAGGGCGATGATTTAAGAACTATAAACTGGAAAGCGACAGCAAAGAAAAACGCTTTGATGGTCAATCAGTTTCAGGATGAAAAATCGCAATCGGTTTATATGGCAATTGATAAAGGTCGCGTGATGCAAATGCCTTTTGACGGATTAAGTTTGCTGGATTATGCCATCAATTCAACCTTGGTTTTGTCGAACGTGATTCTGAAAAAACAGGATAAAGCCGGACTTTTTTCTTTTTCTAAAAAAGTAGAAAATCGCGTTTTTGCAGAAAAAAGAGGATCGCAAATGCAAAAAATCCTTGAAACTTTATACAACATCAAAACCGATTTTTTCGAAAGTGATTATAGTCGTTTGTATGTTGATATCAAGAAAAATATAAATCAAAGAAGTTTAATCATTCTCTATACAAACTTTGAAACGATGGATGGTTTAAATCGTCAATTACCTTATTTAAAAGGAATTGCAAAAAACCATTTGTTAGTTGTTGTTTTCTTTCAGAATACAGAATTGAATTCGATCATCAACAAAAAAACAGATACCATTCAGGAAGTTTATGACAAAGTAATTGCTGAAAAATTCATGTTCGAAAAACGATTAATCGCAAATGAACTTAAAAAGTACGGAATTCATTCGGTTTTAACGCAGCCTGAAAATCTTACTTTGGATGCTATTAATAAGTATTTGGAAATTAAAGCGAGAGGGATTTTGTAAATTTTTAATATTAAAAAATCTAAAATGGATTATGAATTTCTTTCAAAAATTGGATTAGTTACAGGTTTGTTTTTTTTTGTAAATTACTTCTATAAAAATACAAATTGGCACTCTTCAACTAAAAATGAAAAGAGGAATTTACAATACTATATTAAATATCTTTTGATATTATTTTTTGGTTTAGCTCTTTTTTGTAGCTCATTAATATTATCCATGATCTTTTTAAAAGAAGCAATCAATTATTTTGAGAAAGTAAGCTATTGGGAACAAATAGGTCTTTCACTTGGATTAATTGTTCTCTATTTTTATTGTCTTATATTAAAAGATGAAAAAAAAATAAAAGCTGACAAACAACAGTTAACAATTGAAAAACAGCAACATGAAATTCTTCAATTAGAAAAAAAAATTAAAACTTTAGAAATTAAAAAGTAAATATCACAACATAAAATTAAAATTTTATATCTCTTTATTTTTATCTAACTCTACCTTCTATTAATTTATAGTTACATTACGTTATCCTGTAAAATTTGTTTCATTAAATTAATTAGTTTTGAAATAAAATTTACACCTAATCAATGTAATTTCAAACTAATAAAAAATGAAAAAAGCAATCTTAATTCTGTTCATTATAGTAAGCTGTAAATCTTTTGCACAAAAAACAGAAAACATTATCATAATTACTACTGACGGATTTAGATGGCAGGAAGTTTTCAAAGGATTAGATCCGGCGATTGCCAATGACAAAAAATTCAATCAGGGAGACAGCGCTTACATTTATAAAAAATATGGAAGTGCCGAAATCAAAGAAGCACGCAAAAAACTAATGCCTTTTTTCTGGTCTGAAATTGCTTCCAAAGGGCAAATTTATGGCAATCGAGATCTAGGAAATAAAGTCGATGTTGCCAATCCGTATTGGTTTAGTTATCCAGGTTATAGTGAAATTATGACTGGAAATGTAGATATTAAAGTCAACTCAAACGGTTATAAAGCAAATCCAAATGTGAATGTTTTGGAATTTTTAAACAAACAATCCAAACTTAAAGGAAAAGTTGCCGCATTTGGTGCCTGGGATGCTTTTGACCGAATTTTAAACGAAGAAAGAAGTGGGTTTCCGGTAATTTCGGCATTTGATAAAGTGGGCGGAAGTAAGCCAACTTCATCTCAAAAATTATTAAACGAAATGCGCGACAACTCGTATAAGCCATTTCACGAAGATGAATGTCTGGATGTTTTCACACATTATCAGGCAATGGATGAACTTAAAACGAAAAAACCAAAAGTACTTTATATTGCCTACGGAGAAACAGATGAATGGGCACATCATGCTGAATATCGTTCGTATCTTGATGCCGCAAACCAAGTTGATAAATGGATTCAGGAAATCTGGAATTTTGTGCAAAACGATCCTCAATACAAAAATAAAACTACTTTATTTATCACAGTTGATCACGGTCGAGGCGATAAAATAAAAAAACAGTGGACAGATCACGGTTCTGATGTCGAAGGTGCATCGCAAATTTGGTTCGCAACAATAGGACCAGATATTGCTCCAAAAGGCGAAATCAAAACCGAATCACAGCTGTATCAAAAGCAATTTGCGCAAACATTAGCAAAATTGATGGGATATGATTTCAAAACGGATCATCCTGTTAATGAAGAGGTAAAAGAAGTTTTTGAGAAATAGTTCTTTTTTTAGCCACGACCCGAATAGGCGAAGCAATTCACGAATTATAAAATCAATTCGTGAATTCGTGGCAGAAAAACCTTTGCTGTTCTGAAGCTTTGGAACTTTAAAAAAAATCTCAGTACCTTAGCGCCTTAGAATCTAAGTCGCTCAAAAAAATGAAACAAATCACTTCAGTTCAAAATCCGTTTATAAAATCGCTTGTTTTGCTTCAGGAAAAATCCAAAGCTAGAAAACAAACCGGCACATTTTTGATTGAAGGATTACGCGAAATTTCATTAGCCATAAAAGGCGATTACGAAATTGAAATGGTTTTATTTTTACCTGAATTGGTTTCTGAAACAGAAATAAATAAACTGATTTCTCCTCCGTTTCAACTAATCGAAATCAATAAAGAAGTTTATCAAAAACTGGCTTATCGCGATACAACCGAAGGTATTTTGGCTGTAGCCAAAACCAAATCCCTAAAATTATCTGATTTAAAATTATCTGATAATCCATTGATTTTAGTTGTTGAATCTTTGGAAAAACCAGGAAATATAGGTGCTGTATTGCGAACTGCTGATGCAGCTAATTTAGATGCCGTTTTAATCGCCAATCCAAAAAGTGATTTATACAACCCGAATATTGTGCGTTCCAGCGTTGGGTGTCTTTTCACCAATCAAATTGCAACCGGAACATCAGAAGAAATCATTGCATTTTTAAAGGAAAAAGAGATCAATTTCTATAGCGCAACTTTACAAAATTCGACTTTCTACCATACTCAAAATTTCACCACACCAACCGCTTTGGTTGTTGGAACAGAAGCAACAGGCTTGACCCAGATATGGCGTGACGCCGCAACACAAAATATCATCATCCCGATGCAGGGAGAAATTGACAGCATGAATGTTTCTGTAGCAGCTGCAATTTTGATTTTTGAAGCCAAACGCCAAAGAGAATTTAAATAATCTTAAACTACCAAGTTATGAAGTATAAATTATCGTTTTTAGCACTTGTATTCAGTTTCACAACTTTCGCACAAATTACCAATCAGGAAGTTGACAATTTAGTAGAACGAACGATGAAAGCATTTGACGTTCCCGGAATTTCAGTTGCTATTGTAAAAGATGGAAAAGTAGTTCTGGCTAAAGGATATGGCGTAAAATCGATCGTAACGCAACAAAAAGTAGATGCTAATACACTTTTCGGAATTGCATCAAACAGTAAGGCATTTACCAGTGCCGCATTGGCAATGTTGGTAGATGAAGGCAAAATAAAATGGGATGATAAAGTGATAAAATATCTTCCTGATTTTAAAATGAATGACGATTATGTAACAAATGAATTCACGATTCGTGACTTATTAACTCATAGAAGCGGACTTGGTCTTGGTGCCGGAGATTTGATGATCTGGCCAGACGGCAGTGATTTTACAGCAAAAGATATCGTGCATAATTTACGTTACTTGAAGCCTGTTTCGAGCTTTAGAACCAAATATGATTATGATAATTTGATGTACATTATTGCTGGCGAAATTGTTCATGTTGTAAGCGGAAAAACCTGGGCAGATTTTGTCGAAGAACGCATCATGAAGCCTTTGGAAATGAATAACAGTGTGGCTTCAATAAAACGTTTAAAGGATACTTCAAATGTAATTACACCACACGTCCCAATTGATAGAAAACTAAAAACTATAAAACGTTACGAAAACCAGCTTTTTGATGGCGCGGCCGGAATTTACTCAAGTGTAAATGATTTAAGTAAATGGGCTATTTTACAAATTAACAACGGAAAATATGGCGATAATAAACAATTATTTTCTGAAAAAGAGCATGATGAAATGTGGCAACTACAAACCATTATTCCTGCTAAAACCAGACCACCATACAATACTCATTTTTCAGGTTACGGATTAGGCTGGTTTTTAAGCGATGTAAAAGGATACAAACAAGCATCTCACACAGGAGGTTTAGAAGGAAATGTGACGCAGACAACCTTGATTCCAGAAATTGGTTTGGGAATTATTGTTTTAACGAATCAGCAGTCTGGAGCTGCTTTTAATGCGATTACAAATACGATAAAAGACAGTTATTTAGGCATAAAATCTGATGATTATGTGACTGTTTACAGTAACAGAATGAAGGCCAATGAAGAAAAGGCAGATAAAGTTACAGACGAAGTTTGGGCAGTTGTTGCTAAGAATAAAAAAGATAAAATAAAAACTGATTTTTCTAAAATTGTTGGGACTTATAAAGACAATTGGTTTGGAGAAATCACGATTACAGAGAAAAAAGGAAAATTATATTTTGCCTCTAAACGCTCTCCGCAATTGGCAGGCGAAGTTTCTTTTTATAAAGATGGAAATTATGTTGTAAAATGGAACAACGCTTTTTTCCATGCCGATGCTCATTTACTCTTCAAATATGATGAAAGCGGAAAAGTTACTAATCTAAAAATGCTTCCAATCTCTGAACTGACTGATTTTAGCTATGATTTTCAGGACTTGGATTTTTCTAAAGAGTGATTTTTGTTTCAGGTTTCAGGTTTCAGGTTAAAAAATGAGACTTAAAACGATCGTTAAAAACTTGAAACCTGAAACCTGAAACAAAATAGTTCCTTTCTAAAATCAACAATTTAAAGCCTTGCGTATATTCAAACTAATGCGTATTTTTAGTACTTGAATATGCCGTTATGATAGAAATAGATATTGAGAAAGAAAACAAAGCGATTGCGCAGGAATACAAGGAATTACTTCGAATAAGTTATCAGACTTTAACCCCAGCCGATAAAAAACTAATTCGGAAAGCTTTTGACGTTGCTGTTGATGCTCATAAAGAACAAAGACGCAAATCAGGAGAAGCGTATATCTTTCATCCTATTGCAGTTGCAAAAATTGTTGCCTCAGAAATTGGTCTGGGAGCGACCTCTATTGCCGCGGCTTTATTGCACGATGTTGTCGAAGACACACCCATGACAGTACAGGAAATTGAGCGATTATTTAACCCAAAAGTAGCTCAATTAGTGGAAGGTTTAACTAAAATTTCTTTGGTCCAAAAGGATTTAAATGCTTCAATGCAAGCCGAGAATTTTAGAAAAATGATCCTGACCCTGAACGATGATGTGCGTGTCATTTTGATAAAACTGGCTGACAGACTTCATAATATGCAAACCATGGATTCGATGGCTGAATATAAACAAACGAAAATTGCTTCGGAAACGCTTTATATTTATGCGCCCCTTGCCCATCGTTTAGGACTTTACAATATCAAAACAAAACTAGAAGATTTAGGATTAAAATATACTGAACCAGCTATTTACAATGACATTGTAAGCAAAATCAGAGAAACAAAAGAGGAACAGGATGCCTACATTAAAGATATTTCAGATGTTTTGAAAAAATCGCTGGATGTTGAAAATATTGACTATATCATAAAAGGCCGTCCAAAATCTATTTATTCGATTCGCAGAAAAATGCGTGCTCAAAATGTGAGTTTTGACGAAGTATATGACAAATTCGCACTTCGAATTGTCTATAAATCAGACCCTCACGACGAGAAATTTATCGCCTGGAAAATTTATTCGATTGTAACAGATCATTACAGACCAAGTCCGAGCCGTTTGCGTGACTGGATTTCATCGCCAAAATCAACTGGTTATGAAGCACTTCACATTACCGTGATGGGGCCAAAAGGACGCTGGGTCGAGGTTCAGGTTCGAAGCGAGCGAATGGATGAAATTGCTGAAAAAGGTTATGCAGCTCATTACAAATATAAAAATGGCGCTACGGAAGAAAGCGGATTGGACACTTGGCTGAATTTACTTCGCGAAGCATTGGAAAATCCTGAAACTAACGCAGTAGATTTTGTTGAGGATTTCAAAATGAATTTATATTCAAAAGAAATCTTTGTCTTTACACCAAAAGGAGAAATAAAATCGCTTCCGAAAGGCGCAACTTCATTAGATTTTGCATTTAGCATTCACTCTGAAATTGGAATTAAAACAAGAGGAACGCGCGTCAATGGGCGTTTGGTTCCATTAAACCACGAATTAAAAAGTGGTGATCAGGTTGAAGTAATTACATCGGCAAGTCAAAAACCAACTGTAAACTGGCTTGAATATGTAACGACTTCGCGTGCCAAAAACAAAATCAAAAACGTTCTTAACGAGAACACGAAAAAAATTGGTGAAGAAGGAAAAGAACTTCTTACCCGAAAATTAAAACATTTAAAAGTCACACTAAACGAACAAGTTACAAACGAGTTAGTTAACTTTTTCAAATTAAAAACAAGCTTAGATTTATTTTACAGAGTTGGAATTGGAGCCATCGAAAATCAGCAATTAAAAGATTATGCGGCTCAGAAAAGCAATTCATTTATCAATTTCTTCAAAAATAAAATCAAAAGAAATAAAGATACTGCAGACGAGGATATTCACAAACCTGTTATCAGCAGTAATTATGATATGCTGGTTTTTGGAACAGAGCATGACAAGTTGGATTATAAACTTTCGCAATGTTGTAACCCAATTCCCGGAGATGACGTTTTTGGTTTTGTTACCATTAACGAAGGAATAAAAGTGCATAAAAAAGATTGTCCAAACGCTATTGGAATGCAGTCTAATTATGCATACCGAATCATGAGCGCCAAATGGATTGACTCTTCTCAGGAAGAATTCAAAGCCATTATCAATATTACCGGAATGGACGTTTTAGGACTTACAAATCAATTAACAAAAGTAATTTCCAACAATATGAACGTGAATATTCAAAGCATTTCGTTAAGTACCGATGCTGGAATTTTTCACGGACAGGTTGCGGTAATTGTTAAAAACAATACCATT
The DNA here is from genome assembly GCF_054075145.1 of Flavobacterium xizangense. NCBI lineage: Bacteria > Pseudomonadati > Bacteroidota > Flavobacteriia > Flavobacteriales > Flavobacteriaceae > Flavobacterium > Flavobacterium xizangense. Next base: position 820,850 of record NZ_JBSIPG010000002.1, read on the forward strand.
TTGAAAAAAATGATCAGTGCTATCAAAAAAATAGACGGAGTTGATAAAGTAACAAGAGAATATCGAACTTAAATAAGTCAAAAGTTTAAAGTCTTAAAGTCAAAAGAATACCATCCTTTGACTATTTAAATATTTTTTATGGAAAATGAAAACCTAGAAATTCCCGAAATACATTTTGATGAAAATGGTGAACTTATTATTATCGCTTCTGAATCCTCTTCAAAAGATGATTTTGATTTTTTTCAGGGAAAGTCTTTCATTCGAAATAAAAAATTAAAACAAAGATTTGCAAATTGTACCGAATGGATCGAATTTCCCTCGACTCAGGAAATGTATAAAATCCTGAATGGAATTGGAAATATCGATAATTTCCTGGCCACTTTTGACGGTGAACCTTTTGAAGGAATGACAGTTCGATTATTTAATCCAAAAACCAGATTATGGAGCATTTATTGGTCCGATTCAAATACTGGCGTTTTAGACAAACCTGTTGTGGGTTCATTCGAAAATAATATTGGTCATTTTTTTTCGAAAGATATTTATGAAGGAAAAAATGTGATTCAGGTTTTTCGCTGGGATGCCAGAGATAAAGACAATCCAATCTGGAGTCAGGCAATGTCTGATGATAACGGAAAAACTTGGGAATGGAACTGGTACATGTACATGACAAAAAACAAATAGAAATTTGTTAATTTTATTGCAATTAAAAATATTTATGTTAATTAAGCTTTTTTAGATTCTCCAAAACATACAACTGCTAAACCCTGTAATTATTACGTTTTTACTGCTTTGATATGATTTTGAACGTTAAACTTTAAAGCTTAAACTTTTATTGATTAAAAATAAAAAATTATCTTTGCCGGATATGACACTCATTTCAACTGACAACACTAAGAATCAAGAAATTGTAAAAAATGTTTTTACAATGTATCTTGAACAAAAAGGGCATCGCAAAACTCCTGAGCGTTATGCTATACTACAGGAAATTTACGATAGCGAAGAGCATTTTGATATTGAAAATTTATATATCAAAATGAAAAACAAAAACTATCGTGTGAGTAGAGCTACGCTATACAACACGATCGAGTTATTGTTAGACTGCGCTTTGGTTAGAAAACATCAATTTGGACAAAATCAGGCCTACTACGAAAAATCGTATTTTGACAAACAGCATGATCACATTATCATGACTGATTCTGGAGAAGTTATTGAATTTTGCGATCCAAGAATTCAGACCATCAAAAAAACAATCGAAGAAATATTTGATATCGAAATTACGAATCATTCATTGTATTTCTACGGAAACAAAAAGCAAAAACAATAATCCAGAAAGGAATTATTAAAAAAATAAAAAAAGAAAATTAACTACATTAATCAGTAGGACAATTCGGTTTGTCCCAACGCAAATTAAAACAGAATGACGGTAGATTTATTACTAGGATTACAATGGGGAGATGAAGGTAAAGGAAAAATTGTTGACGTACTTACCTCAAATTATGATATTATTGCACGTTTTCAAGGAGGACCAAATGCAGGACATACATTAGAATTTGATGGAATTAAACACGTACTTAGAACTATTCCTTCTGGAATTTTTCATAAAAATTCAGTAAATATCATCGGAAATGGAGTTGTAATTGATCCTGTAGTTTTTCAAAAAGAAATCGAAGGTTTAGAAAAATTCAATTTTGATATTAAAAGCAAATTAATCATTTCCAGAAAAGCACACTTAATTTTACCAACACACCGTTTACTTGACGCAGCTTCTGAAGCTTCAAAAGGAAAAGCAAAAATTGGTTCTACTCTAAAAGGAATTGGACCAACTTACATGGACAAAACGGGTAGAAATGGTTTACGTGTTGGAGATATTGAATTAGAAGATTTTAAAGAACGTTACAGAGCATTGGCTGACAAGCACGAAGCTATGATTGCTTTTTATGATGTTAACATTCAATACAATTTAACAGAATTAGAAAAAGAATTCTTCGAAGCTATTGAAGAATTAAAAAAATTAGATTTCATTGACAGTGAAGAATACATGCACCAAGCTCAAAAAGCGGGTAAATCTATTCTTTGCGAAGGTGCTCAGGGATCTTTATTAGATGTTGATTTCGGAACTTATCCTTTCGTAACTTCGTCAAACACTACTGCAGCAGGAGCTTGTACAGGTTTAGGAATTGCTCCTAACAAAATCAAAGAAGTTTACGGAATTTTCAAAGCTTACGTTACTCGTGTTGGTAGCGGACCTTTCCCAACTGAACTTTTTGACGAAGTTGGTGCTACAATGGCAAGAGTTGGAAACGAATTTGGATCGGTAACAGGAAGACAAAGACGTTGCGGATGGTTAGATCTTGTAGCTTTAAAATATGCTGTACAAGTTAACGGAGTTACTCAGTTAATGATGATGAAAGGTGATGTACTTTCTGGTTTTGAAACTTTAAAAGTTTGTACGGAATACAACTATAAAGGACAAAACATTTCTCACTTCCCATACAACATTGAACCAGAAAACGTTACTCCGGTTTACAAAGAATTCAAAGGATGGAAACAAGACTTAACTGGATTAACAACTTACGATCAATTGCCAATTGAGCTAAAAGAATATATCGAGTTTATTGAGAAAGAAATCGAAGTGCCAATCAAAATTGTATCGGTTGGACCAGATAGAAAGCAAACAATAACAAAATAATACATTTTAAACGCTCTGATTTTCAGAGCGTTTTTTTATATAAATTTATTCGCCTTATGAAAAATCCAGAAATCAAAATTACAGAAACTTCTTTGCTATCAGACAATTGGTATATTTTAAACAAAGTCACATTCAGCTATCAAAAAGAAAACGAAGCTCCACAAACACATACGCGTGAAGTATATGATCGAGGGAATGGAGCTGGAATTTTACTTTATAATTCAACAAAAAAAACAGTTATTTTAACACGCCAATTTCGTCTGCCGAGTTTTCTAAACGGAAATAAAACTGGAATGATGATTGAGGTTTGTGCTGGACTTTTAGATAAAGACAATCCCGAAACTGCAATCATTCGCGAAACTGAAGAAGAAACCGGTTATCGTATTTCTAAAGTTCAAAAAGTTTTTGAAACCTATATGTCGCCAGGTGCCGTAACTGAAATTTTATATCTTTTTGTTGGCGAATATGACGAGAGCATGAAAGTAAGCGAAGGCGGCGGACTTGATACTGAACAGGAAAATATTGAAGTTTTAGAATTTACTTTTGATCAGGCATATGCTATGATTGAATCGCGAGAAATTACAGATGCCAAAACAATTATGTTGTTGCAACATGCTAAGATTAAAGGATTGATTTAGATTTGTATCCTTTAATTAAGCTCACCAAAACTTATTCCAGTGGGAGAAAAAAATACAAGATTTAAGAATATTGATTTATTAAAAGGCATACTAATTATATTAGTAATGGCGGGCCATATAATTCAGGGAGGATTAAGTGAATCAATTTGGCGAACTCTAATCTATAGTTTTCATATGCCACTATTTATTGGAATATCTGGATATCTCCTAAATATTAATACAATTTCACAATTAAGTATTAACGATCTCTTTAAAAAATACTTTTTAAGAATAATATTACCATGGATTATTGCGGTGATATCTTATTATATAATATCGTGCATTTTAGGAACTGATTTACTTTCTATTACAAAATTTAAAAATTTTATTCTTCCACCATTCTATCATTTATGGTTTATTCCTGGTTTTTTAAGCTGGATACTATTAACATGGTTTTTAAAAAAACTTTTCAAAAATTATAATATTATATTGATTTTGGGAATTTTGATATCAATAATCTTCATGACTTTATATCAATATCCTTTAATCTATATACATATTTCTTTTTTTAATAAAATATTTTCAATTCTCATACCAACCTTCAGACCTTATTTTTATGTATTTTTTCTTATTGGAAATATTTATAGAAATAAAACCCTAAGAAAACCAAGGTTAATTGAAATTATACTACCATTTATTTTTCTAGGCATAGTTGTTTATTTATTTTTTAATAATATTTTGATATTATCAATTCTAAATTTCTTTTTATTGAATTTTTTTATTTTGAATCTTTGCTTAAAACTCGCTATAAAAGATTCTTTATTTGAATCTAAATCCATTCAATGGCTAGGAATAAACTCCCTAGGTCTCTATCTATGGCATGTTTTACCAATCTTAATTTCTACATATTTAATAGGAACAAAATTTTTAATGAAATTTTACATATTAACAATTATTCTTGAAGTTCTATTTATAATTTTATATAAAATATTAGTCAAGGTCAATTTTTTCAAAAAGTATATATTCGGAATGTAATGATTTTAAAATTATATACATATTTTAAATCTATAAAAGTAAAATGTAAATCCCGAAACCAATTCAAATAATTATGTAAAGCGATATCACTGTTTGATTTGTAACTTTATTTTCATAAAAATAAGACCTATGAAAAAGTTATATTATTCAGCAAATGCCCTACTTATATTGATGTTGGTTTTGTTAGGTTCTTGCAAAAAAAGCGAAACTGTAAACCTAACAGAGAATAAAAAAGCAGTAAAGAAAATAGAATATAAGAAACCAGAATCATCTGTTTCATATCAAATTCAAAATACAAAAGAATGGCTAAAATTAAATGAAGCTGACAGTAGTAAAATGGATATTGTTTACGCTTTAAACCGAACTGACAAAACGAATTTCAAAAAACTGGATTCTGTTGTAATTCCAGCAGATTTTAGTGGTGATTTGGTTTACTATCTTCCGTTTCCACTACATGTTTCAGCTTTAGAAGAGGTTTCGAAAATTATTCTTTTTTCTTATCCGACTCAAACTTTTGCTGCTTATGAAAACGGCGAATTGGTTTATACCGGCCCAACCAATATGGGAAGAAAAAAAGATCCAACTCCAACCGGATTGTTTTTTACGAATTGGAAAGCAGAAAAAACAACAAGTACTTTTAATGACGAATGGGACTTGAAATGGAACTTTAATATTGAAAATAAACTCGGAGTAGGTTTTCACCAATATGAATTACCGGGTTATCCGGCTTCACATTCTTGCTTAAGATTATTAGAAAAAGATGCTAGATATCTTTACAAATTTGCAGATGAATGGATTTTGAAAGACGAAGAAAATGTAAAAGTCAAAGGAACGCCCGTTATCGTTTTTGGAAATTATAATTTTGATGGACCGAAACCGTGGTTGCAATTAGCCTCTGATCCAAAAGCCTTGGATATTTCAGAATCAGAAATTGAAAGTCAAGTAAAACCGTTTTTACCTCAAATATTAGAAAATCAAAAACTTAGAGAAGCTGAACCTAAAAATACATTGTAAATCTTATCATATAAAAGCTAACACGATTTAATCGTTTTAGCTTTTTTTTAAATATCTTTGAAAGATTATAATTACAAAAAATGATCATGAAATCAAAAGAATCATTAGAAGTTTTTGGAGAATTTTTAGTCAAAAATCTAAGAGATAAAGGAATTGCGAATGCTGAAACTCTTTTAAAAAATAGATCAAAAGCTTCTTCCAACTTAAAATTACTATCTGCACTTAACCAATTTACCGATCCTCAAAAAGAGATAATTAAAGAATTAGTTATTAAAAGCATCGATGCAGGAATTCATGATTTTCTTTTTGCATTACAAGAATTAGCAGATTTTGAGAACAATATTCAGATCATCGTAAATGAACAAAACATTTTTGAAATTAGTGATGGCATTCATGGAGAGTCTTATTCAGAAGATGGATGGAATGCTAAATTTAGCAAGTATGGAACAACTTAGTAGATTTAAAATAAAACAAAAAGGCGTAAAAAATAAATCTTACGCCTTTTGCTTTAATCAATTGATTAATATTTCTATTTCATCTAACTCGACTTGCTTCCTTTTTATTCCGTAAAGCTTTTTTAATAATTTTAAAATACTTAAAGGATTATTTCCAATCATGGAATTAAACACAGCCATATCTTCATAATTATGAACTGAAATTTTATACTTCGACTTTTCAGTTATTTGAAAACTAAAAAACTTCACAGCTCTTTTTCCGTTTTTATAATCTCTAGTTTTAAAACTTTTCTCAGTTAAAAGAATTGATTCGTTTGTTTTTAGATCAAGTATTTCAACAAAAAAATCATCATTCACCTGAACATCGAAACCTCCTAAAACATAAATATCATAAAAACCATAATACAAATCAACTTCAAGAATATCTTTTAACTTGAACTGCAGATTCATTGATTATCTAGAATAATTTGGAGCTTCTTTTGTAATTGTAACGTTATGTGGATGACTTTCAGTAATTCCGCTTGATGTGATTCTAACAAAACGTCCTGTTTCTTGTAAAGTCGGAATATCTTTTGAACCACAGTATCCCATTCCGGCGCGAAGACCTCCAATAAACTGAAGCATACTTTCGTTTAATTCCCCTTTGTAAGGAACACGACCCACAATTCCTTCTGGAACTAATTTTTTAACATCGTCCTCAACATCTTGGAAATAACGATCTTTTGAACCTGTTTGCATCGCTTCAACAGAACCCATACCGCGGTATGATTTGAATTTTCTTCCTTCGAAAATAATTGTTTCTCCCGGAGATTCTTTTGTTCCTGCTAATAACGAACCTAACATTACACAGTCAGCACCTGCAGCGATTGCTTTAGGAATATCTCCTGTATAACGAATTCCTCCATCAGCGATAACTGGAACTCCAGTTCCTTTAATTGCAGCAGCAACTTCAAGAACTGCAGAGAATTGAGGAAAACCAACACCTGCAACGATACGAGTTGTGCAGATAGAACCAGGTCCGATTCCGACTTTTACACCATCTGCTCCATTTTCTACTAAATATTTAGCAGCTTCTGGCGTTGCGATATTTCCAACAATTACATCTATTTGAGGGAATTTTGCTTTTACTTCTTTTAATGTATTTACCACACCTTCTGTGTGTCCGTGTGCTGTATCGATTATGATTGCATCTACACCAGCAGCAACTAAAGCTTCAGCTCTTTGAACTGCATCTCCAGTAACTCCAATTGCAGCAGCAACTCTTAAACGACCAAAAGAATCTTTATTAGCGATTGGCTTTTGAGTTAATTTTGTAATATCTCTAAAAGTAATTAAACCTACTAATTCATTTTGAACATTTACAACTGGTAATTTTTCGATTTTATGACCTTGCAAAACAACTTCAGCTTGTTCTAATGAAGTTCCTTCAGCAACAGTAACTAAGTTTTTGCTTGTCATAACCTCAACAATTGGTCTCGCACCATTTTTCTCGAAACGTAAGTCACGATTGGTAACAATTCCTTTTAAGATTCTGTTTTCGTCTACGATAGGAATACCACCGATTCCGAATTCTTTCATGGCATTTTTTGCGTCTGCAATAGTAGAAGTTAATGGTAATGTTACCGGATCGATAATCATTCCTGCTTCAGCACGTTTTACTTTTCGAACTTTTCCTGCTTGTTGTTCGATAGTCATATTTTTATGTAAAACACCAATTCCGCCTTCTTGAGCCATAGCGATTGCCATTGCACTTTCTGTTACCGTATCCATAGCAGCAGATACGATTGGAACGTTTAATGTGATGTTTCTTGAGAATTTTGATTTAATGCTCACTTCGCGAGGAAGCACATTCGAGTAGTTAGGTACTAATAATACATCGTCGTAAGTTAAACCTTCGCCGATAATCTTGGAGTTGTGTGCTATCATGGTGCAATTTCTAGTTGAATTGCGTGCAAATATAGTGAATAAATTGCTAACTTGAATACTAACTAATTCATAAAATTGCATTTACAGGAAAAACCTTTCAAAAAATAAATGTAAATTTTTGAAATTTCAAGTTCTAATTTTACCAATAAATACGGCCTAAATCTTAATTTATCAGCATTAAAAATCAATCTTCTGAATCCTGAAAAACGAAATTTATACCAAGCTGAAATGCTGCACTACTAGCTTTTGAAATATCTTTATATTCCAAAACATTATTGACCAGAGCATACATATTCAGTTTCCAGATTGTTCCTGAAAGTCCAAGACCAATATTGGTGCTTGAAAATTGATCAATAGTATAAGTCGCTTTTAGATCTAATTTTTCAAAAATATTTCTTTTATAAAAAGCAGTTACTGCAACGAGAGGCTCTCGTGGAGCTGTCATGCCAAAAAACTGAATTCCTGCTGCATTCCGATAGCGTTCTTTAACTTTCTCCTTGCAATTGCAATCATTATCTGAACGAAAGTATCCAAAGGAATACTGGAGTGATGCATATATTTTTGTCGGACGCCAAGTGGTGTATTTATTATATAAAGTATCTCTCGGAATTGCTTTTTTGAATTCGTCAAAAACATTCTCCGGATCATCATTGCCTGAAAAATTAGGATTTGCACCTTGATATTGATACGTTCCTTTATAAGTAAGCGTTTCAATATCTTTTGATTGATTTATAAATCCGAGGTCAATAATACTGGCAGTAATCTGAAAATTTTCTTTCGGATAATACGTTACGCCGGCATCTAAACCCAAACCTAAGCTTCCGTTAAAAAAAGTATTATGCGCAATGTCTCTGACAATATTTCCTTCATATTCATCTTTTGTAAAAGGTGAAATTCCCGATGTTTTAAGTTCCAAATTAGAGGAAATAATTTGGTTATAAAGATTGACCGTACCCGGTTCCTGCCCTGTAAATATATAACCGGAGTTATGAGTAGAAACTGCATTTGCACCACTGGAATAAAGTTTAGCACGTCCTCCAAGTACTAATTTATCATTCATTTTTTTGTGAAAGCCAACATGAAAAACAGAAAGCACTTCGGCTTTCAGGTTAAGATCGTCAAGGTGAAAAACTTTCCCGATATAGTTTTTATTTCCATCTAAAGCCAACAAAGCTATGTCTTTTGGTATGTACATAAAAAAATCAAATTCCTGATAAACTCCAAAAGAAACATAAGAACGGCTTTCTTTGTCTCCTACTCTGAAACCTCCTGAAAATACTTCAAGCTGTTGATTAGTAACGACTTTATCATTTCGGGAAGATTTATTGATAATATCTCTGACTTTATCATTAAAATCAACGTTGTTGTCTGCAAATAAATCATAGGCCGAAAAACTGCTTGAACCTAAATTTACTGAAACTCCAGACAAAACTGGAATACCAAAGTAATATTTGTACGAAACATCGGCACCTGGATTCACCAATGAAGATTGAGGAATAGATGTGAAATTATAAAGAACTTCCTTATTTTGAGAAAAACAAGAAAACTGAAAAAGCAGTCCTAAAATTAAGTATTTTACCCTCATTTCGCTTCTATTTCAAAATAGGTTGTTGCACTTGATCTTAACTTTAGATTTCCTAGGCTGTTTTCATCAAGCGGGACTCCGGAAGTCATCAGCGCAACAAAACCAATATTTTGGGTTTGTTTTAAAAGTTCCAATCTTTGATTTTCAAAAACTTCAGTAGGATATTTGATAACATTTGGACTTCCTTTATAAGCGGGCACAACAAAAGAAATAGTCGTTAGAATTTCATTTTTAGAATTAAGAAGCAGCATGTTGACTACAAAACCGCGTTCAATAGTATTTTCAATTTCAACATCAAATTCAGCTTTTTTTAGATAATCTCTAAGAAACTGTTTTTTAAAAATATCAAAATTTCTGGAATCAAATATAATCTGAGTTCCTCCGTCTGCTACTAATTTATTTGCTGGAATATCAAAATAGGCAAGATTGGCAATATAGACGGGTTCTAATTTCAAATCCTTTACCTGATCAAAATCTAAGTGACTTGAGCACGATAAAAACAAAATCGCTACTACGAAAACCCTTAAGATACTACTGATATAATTCAATTTCATGGTTGAATGAATTTAAGATAATAGTAACAACTGGGGACTGTTGCTTTTATTGCTTTGATAAGTAAATATAAGAATTTTTTTAATGAAACTTGCCAAACAATTTAGAAGCTTCATTATAAGCACTTTCAAAACTTAATGAATTTAAACCTGTTATTTTTTTATTGGCTGTAAAATAAGAAATCAGTTTTTCTGTAGGCATGTTTCCTGTCAACTTATCTGTCGCCATCGGGCAACCACCAAATCCCTGAATCGCTCCATCAAAACGTGTACAGCCTGCTTTTGCTGCAGCATCAATTTTTTCGAACCAGCTGTCTGGAGTTGTATGTAAATGGGCTCCGAACTCAATTTGAGGATATTTCGGAATTAAATTGGAAAAAAGATAGGTTATAACATCTGATGTTGAACTTCCTACGGTATCTGAAAGCGAAAGGATTTTAACGCCCATTCCAGCCAATTTTTCTGTCCACTCGCCTACTATTTCAACATTCCAGGGATCTCCGTAAGGATTTCCAAAACCCATTGAAAGATAGGTTACCACTTCTTTATTTTTTTTATCAGCAATGTTTAGAATTTCTTCTAATGTAATTAAAGATTCGGCAATCGTTTTATGTGTATTACGCATCTGAAAATTTTCAGAAATCGAAAAAGGAAATCCTAAGTATTGAATAGATTCAAATTCTGAAGCCAAAGCAGCACCTTGTGTATTAGCAATTATAGAAAGTAATTTGCTTGAAGTTTGCGAAAGATCGAGTTGTGCCAAAACTTCGGCTGTATCCTGCATTTGCGGAATTGCTTTTGGAGACACAAAACTTCCAAAATCAATAGTATCAAAACCTACTCGAAGCAATGCCTGAATATAAGTAACCTTGTTTTTTGTTGGAATAAAGTCCTTGATGCCTTGCATAGCATCTCGCGGACATTCGATAATCTTGATTTCTTTATTCAAAACTTTTTCTTTTGTAATGCTAAGTTAGTTTCTTTTTTAAAGAAATAAAAATTATAGTCTTTTCCAGATTGATTTTTTAATCATATTAGTCATATAAGTTCATTTAAATAAGAACTTAATAAATTCTAAGGCTAATATAAAACACATTACTTAAAGTGGTAATAGTTTCAAAAATTACCGAAAAGTGTAATAAATTAAAATATTACCGAAAAACGTAATAATAAAAAATATTACTTATATTTGTAATAGAAAGTTTATTATTTTTTAATTATATTTGGTTATGACTAGTGTAATTACAGGCGACATTATTGGTTCAAGACAGCAGAAATCAAATCATTGGGTCGAAGATTTGAAAAAAATCCTTAGTCCCTTTGGCAAAACACCAAACGAATGGGAGATTTACAGGGGCGATGAATTTCAAATCGAAATCAAAAATCCTGAAGATGCTTTATTAGCCGCTATTTTAGTGAAAGCACATTTGCGAACAATAAAATCAGATGCTCGTATGAGTATTGGTTTTGGAGATAAAACACATACTGCTGAAAAAATATCCGAAAGTAATGGCTCAGCTTTTATTAATTCAGGTGAGCTTTTTGAAACTTTGAAAAAACAGAAAGTAACTTTGGCCATGCGAACTGGCGATTTTGCTTTTGATGAAAAAATGAATTTGATGCTGCAGCTTGCGCTCACTTTTATGGATAGCTGGTTGGCACAATCGGCAGAATTTGTTGCTTTGGCAATTGAAAATCCGGGTTTGTCGCAGGAAGAACTTGGACAGAAACTAGGCATTAATCAAGCTGCAGTAAGTCGCAGACAAAAACGCGCTCAATTTGATTTAGTAATGAATTTAGATCGATATTTCAGAACACAAATAAAACAATTTGCCCCATGATTTTATTCGTAAAACTACTTTTGGCACATTTATTAGGCGATTTTATCTGGCAACCTAATTCATGGGTTGCCGACAAAGAGATTAAAAAACATAAAAGCATTTACTTGTATGTTCATATACTTCTGCATGGAATTTTAGCCGCAATTTTAGCCGGAGAAATCAGTTTTATACCTTATGCTGTTTTGATTGTCGTTACACACGGGGTTATCGATTTGATCAAATTGAATTTTCAGAAAAACAAAACCAAACGTACTTGGTTTGTTGTTGATCAAATTGCACATCTTTTGGTTTTAATTGTTGTTGTACTTCTTTATGAAAATAAAAATATCATCCCTTTTTGGCAGGACAATAATTTTTGGATTTTGCTTACAGGCTTTTTATTCGTCACGAAACCAGTGTCAATATTTATTAAAACGATAATTTCAATCTGGAGTCCTGAAAGCCAAAACAGCCATCAGGATAATTCGCTTGCCAATGCAGGTAATTACATTGGCATATTAGAACGTATGCTTATTGTTTGTTTTATCTTAACCAATCATTTTGAAGCAATCGGATTTTTATTGGCTGCAAAATCTATTTTTAGATTTGGAGATCTAAAAGAAGCCAAAGACAGAAAACTTACTGAATATGTAATGATTGGAACTTTAATAAGTTTTGGAATTGCAATTGTTTCTGGGCTTGTTATTCAAGCGCTTCTTTTACAATTGCCCTAAAACTTTTTTGTTGATTGCTTTTATCAGCACTGGACCTTCATAAATAAAACCAGTATACAATTGCACTAAACTTGCTCCTGCGTTTAGTTTTTCGATGGCATCATCGGCTGAATGAATTCCTCCTACTCCAATAATCGGGAATGCTTTATTGCTTTTTTCTGAAAGAAAACGAATCACTTCTGTAGAACGTTTTGTTAATGGTTTTCCTGATAAACCTCCCATTTCAGATTGATTTGCAGATTGTAAACCGTCTCTTGAAATGGTAGTATTTGTTGCAATTACACCCGCAATTTGAGTCGTTTTTACAATATCAATAATATCTAATAATTGCTCGTCTGTTAAGTCTGGAGCAATTTTCAAAAGAATTGGTTTTATTTTTTGAGTGCTTGTCTTTTGCTTTTCAATATTTCTGTCTTGCAATGTCTGCAATAAAGCCGTTAAAGGTTCTTTATCTTGAAGCGCTCTTAAATTTGGGGTATTTGGAGAACTTACATTTACCACAAAATAATCAACATGATCAAACAATGCATCAAAACAAATGATGTAATCATCGACAGCGTTTTCGTTTGGTGTCACTTTGTTTTTTCCAATATTTCCTCCAATCAAAACGCCTGAATTCTTTTTCAAACGTTCTACAGCTTCAATAACACCGCCGTTATTAAATCCCATTCGGTTAATAATAGCCTGATCTTCTTTTAAGCGGAATAAACGTTTTTTAGGATTTCCTTCCTGACCAACCGGAGTTACAGTTCCAATTTCAATAAAACCAAAACCAAAATCTCCAAGTTCTTTATAAAGCTTCGCATCTTTATCAAAACCTGCTGCAAGTCCAACCGGATTTTTGAATTTAATTCCGAAAACTTCTCGCTCTAATCGAGCATCTTTTACTTCATAAATGGCTCTTATAATTGACGAAACTCCTGGGATTTTTGAAATGAATTTTACAAATGAAAAAGTAAAGTAATGTACTTCTTCTGGATCAAACCAAAAAAGTATCGGGCGAATTATCAATTTATACATAAGAATTTTGTTGTGTTGTTTTCGGGTGCAAATTTAAATATTATAGTTTAAAAAGGTGCTTTTTTATAGAAAACAAATTATAAAACGTTTCAAGTTATAAAATGAAACAAAGTCAGACTTTATATTAAACTTATTAAAGTCTTTTCTAATTAATTTTGAAATATTGAAGAAATTTTTTCCATAATATTCATTTCAAAAATTTGATAAATAAAAAAGAATCAATAATAAAATCAAGCATATGTTTAACCAAATCACAAAATACCTGCCTGCATTTTTATTGTTCTTCATTCCCATTTGCTCTAATGCTCAACTAGAAAAAGACACAACGAAACTAATCAATGTTAGTTATGGTTCCAAAGGAATCGAGCTAAGAACCAGAGACAATAAATTTCTTTTTCAATTACAAAGCAGACTCCAATTCCGATTTTCTACTCCCAATGATACAGATCCTCTAACTTATGACGATTACAGTCAGGAAGCAAAAACAACTTTTAAAATCAACAGAGCCCGATTAAAAGTTGGAGGACACGCTTTTCATCCTTGGTTGAAATATTATTGGGAATACGAACTCAGCCAGTCTAATTTATTAGATTTTAGGCTGATGGTTGAAAAATGGGAATGGCTCAGTTTTAAAGCCGGCCAATGGAAAGTCGAATATACAAGAGAACGTTTTATAAGCAGCGGCGAACAGCAAACCGTTGACCGATCTTTAATAAACCGTCCTTTTACTGCTGACAGGCAAATGGGAGTTGAAGTTTACGGACATCTTAAGGGCGCCGGAATTGCAGATTTTAATTATTGGGCCGCAGCACTTACTGGAACCGGACGAGGAAATACAGCAAATGATGACGGAAATTTAATGTATTTTGGACGTGCTCAATGGAATTTTCTAGGGAGATTTTTAGATTTTGAAGGAAGTGATTTGGAATTTCACGAAAAACCCACACCAATTATCGCAATCTCAGGTTTAACAAACCGAAGTCCTTATACCCGTTTTTCACAATCGGGCGGAGGAGCTTTAGAAGGTTTTGAAAATGGTGCTCCCGGTCAATACCGCGTAAATCAATGGAATATTGAAAGCGCTTTTATGTATCGAGGTTTTTCCTGGCAAAGCGAAATGCATACAAAAAAGATTATCGATAAATTAAATTTTGACGATACTACAACATTAAGAGGCTATTATGTTCAGGCAGGTTATTTCTTTAGCAATGTATTTGAATGGTGGCCAAAAAAATTAGAAATGGCCGCCAGACATGCTGGGTATCGCCCTGACAATTCAATCAAACAAAACTCGCAGGAAGAAACAACTATTGCTTTTAACTGGTTTTTTAGTGGACATAAAAACAAACTGACTTCAGAAGTCAGTTATTTCAGTTTTCAGGATAAAACATTGCCTTTAGAACAAGGCTGGCGCTTTAGGATTCAATGGGATATTTCATTATAACCAGCAAACTTGCTTCATTGAATTATAGTTAAATTTTAAAAGAGAAATCATTTTTTTAATAACTTTATAAAACTAAAACTCTGAAAATGAAAAATATAACCAAAACAATTAGAAAAACGGTTTGTATGCTTTTCGTGGGATCACTTTTTATGATTTCAATTGACAGTTTTGCACAACGCGGCCGCGGTGGTTTTCACGGAGCAGGTGGCGGTGGAGGTCAAATCAGACAAGCTAGACCTGCCAGAGAAGCCAGACCAATGAATCAGTCAAGACCAGCCGTTCAAAGACCAACTCAGTCAAGGCCATCAACAAATAACATATCCCGCCCAGGAGCAAACAATAGCGGAACCCGAATTAATGGCGGAACCGCAAATTCAAATATCCGTAATAAAGATGTCAATGGAAGAATTTCAAATAATGGAAACAGAATCAACAATTCTGGAAACCGAAATACCAACATAAGCGGCAATACTATTAACCGAAACAACGTTAATATTAACGTCAACAATAGTATACACGTACGCAACAATCGAAACACCGTGGTTAGACCTGGCTATAGACCGTATGCTCGTCCTCCTTATGTTTATGGCGGATACAGATACAATTGTTATCACCCTTATTATCCACGTCCTTATGTACCTTTTTATTGGGGACCTGTTTGGCATCCGTGGGGATTTTTCGTAGCTACCCTAGCGACGACAGCAATCATCGTTAGTGTTGAAAACCAGAAATATCATTATGATCAAGGAGTTTGGTATACATCGACAAGTGGAGGCTACACAGCTGTTCCCGCACCTGTTGGAGGAACAGTAAATAATATACCAAGCGGCGCAGAAACCGTAAATACGGGAACCGTAAATAATTACTATTACGGAGGAACGTATTACGAAAAAGACGGAAGTAAGTACACCGTAGTTGCTCCTACAGCCGGAACAATTGTCGATAAATTACCTGAAGGAGGTGAAGAAGTAACTATTGGCGATGTAAAATATGTGAAATTTGGAGAAACCTATTATCAACCGGTGCAAGTTGATGGAAAAGATAAATATGAAGTAGTTTTGGTTGAAAAAGAAAGCTAAAATAAATAATCTATAAATTCTATAAAATAAATAGACTATTATGATGTTATTTTTATAATTTTATCACCCAATTAACAACCACTG
The DNA here is from genome assembly GCF_054075145.1 of Flavobacterium xizangense. NCBI lineage: Bacteria > Pseudomonadati > Bacteroidota > Flavobacteriia > Flavobacteriales > Flavobacteriaceae > Flavobacterium > Flavobacterium xizangense. The sequence goes on from NZ_JBSIPG010000002.1 coordinate 836,903, forward strand.
CATTAAAAACTATTATAATGAAAAATAAAACCTATTGGATATTTGCACTTCTGACTATTTTAATCATTTCGATTGCCTCCTTGGGATACACTAAATTAGCTGCTCCAAAGCAAGAAAAACCAGTCGCAATGGATTGTGCCGAAACTCCAAGTACTACAGAAGCATCTGCATTTAAACCCACTATTGAAAACAAATATAAACCTGCCGGAAAAGCACCAAAAGGAATGGTTTGGATTCCGGGTGGAGAATTTTCCATGGGATCAAATGTTGAAGATGAAAGCTTATGTAGCATAAAAGGTGTTACAAAAGATGCAGCTCCTATTCATCGTGTTTACGTTGACGGATATTACATGGATCAAACAGAAGTGACCAATGAAGAATATGAAAAATTTGTAAAAGCAACCGGATACATAACAGTTGCTGAACAAAAACCCACTAAAGAAGAATTCCCAACTGCTAATGAAGAAGATTTAGTAACGGGATCGGTAATCTTTACCCCTACTCCTGCGGCAGTTAATTTAAACAACTTCCTGCAATGGTGGCGTTATGAGCCAGGCACAGATTGGAAACATCCCGATGGCCCACACAGCACAATTAAAGGAAAAGAAAAATATCCTGTTGTACACATTGCATATGAAGATGCAGCCGCTTACGCAAAATGGGCAGGAAAAAGACTTCCAACTGAAGCCGAATGGGAATTTGCAGCAAGAGGTGGAAAAACCGGAAATCTTTATGCTTGGGGAAACGCATTAAAACCAAATGGAAAATTTCAAGCTAATATTTATCAAGGGCATTTCCCAATAAAAGATGGTGATACAGGTGAAGACGGCTTTAAAGGAATCGCCCCTACCGGACAATATGCGCCAAATAATTACGGCTTATATGATATGGCCGGAAATGTTTGGGAATGGGTAAATGACTGGTATAGCGTTGACTATTACAAAAGTCTTGCAGAAAACGGAACTGTAGCCAAAAACCCTCAAGGACCAGATGCATACAACGATCCTAATGATCCTAGCCAAATTAAAAAGGTACACCGTGGAGGCTCTTTCTTATGTACGGATCAATATTGTACACGATATATGGTTGGGACCAGAGGAAAAGGCGAAGTTCGGTCTGCAGCGAATCATCTTGGTTTTAGATGCGTCAAAAGCAAGTAATAGGAAGAAATTAAAAGAGATTTATAAATTTATAAATCTCTTTTTTTATTTCAAAACTGCAAATAAAATTTTAAAATCATACCATTGAAAAATTTCTATATTTGCTAAAAAAACAAAAAAATGCAACATATAATAGATCGTTTTATCAGTTATGTAACAATTGATACCGAATCAGATCCAAATTCTCAAACAACACCAAGTACAGAAAAACAATGGAATCTTGCCAATAAATTAGTCGAAGAACTAAAAGCGATTGGTTTACAAGATGTTACAATTGACGATAAAGCCTATATTATGGCGACTTTACCAAGTAATGTTGAGCATGAAGTACCAACTATTGGTTTTGTTTCTCATTTTGACACTTCACCAGATTTTAGCGGAGCGAACGTAAAACCTCAAATTATTGAGAATTACGACGGAAAAGATATTGTTTTAAATGCTGAAAAAAACATTGTTTTATCTCCAAATTATTTCAAAGATTTACTTCAATATAAAGGCCAGACAATCATCACAACTGACGGAACAACTTTATTAGGTGCCGATGATAAAGCCGGAATCACAGAAATTGTTTCGGCAATGGAATATCTTGTTCAGCATCCGGAAATCAAACACGGAAAAATCAGAATTGGTTTTACTCCTGATGAAGAAATTGGCCGTGGTGCGCATCATTTTGATGTTGAAAAATTCGGCGCACAATGGGCTTACACAATGGATGGAAGCCAGATTGGCGAATTAGAATACGAAAATTTCAATGCTGCCGGAGCTAAAATTACTTTCAAAGGAAAAAGTGTTCATCCTGGTTATGCAAAAGGAAAAATGATCAATTCTATGCTTTTAGCCAATGAATTTATCAATGAACTTCCAAAAGGAGAAACACCTCAGGAAACAAAAGGTTACGAAGGTTTTTTCCACGTTCACCATATTAAAGGAAATATCGAAGAAACTCTTTTGGAACTGATTATTCGTGATCACAACAAAAAGAAATTCGAAAAACGAAAAGAACTTATTTTTAAGATTGCGAAAAACTTCAATAAAAAATATGCCAAAAAATTCGGTGAAGATATTGTGATTCCAGTTGTAAAAGATCAATACTACAATATGAAGGAAAAAGTACTTCCGGTAAAACATATTGTCGATATAGCCGAAAAAGCAATGCGCGAATTAAACATCAAACCAATCATTAAACCAATTCGTGGCGGAACTGATGGTTCTCAATTATCATTTATGGGATTACCTTGTCCGAACATTTTTGCCGGCGGCCATAATTTCCATGGAAAATACGAATATGTTCCTGCAGAAAGCATTCAGAAGGCAACACAAGTAATTGTAAAAATTGCTGAATTAACTGCCATTCCAGAAATTTTTGATACAACAGAAAAATCTAAAAAAACAAAATAATTGGACGCTAAATCTGAAAATAAAGGCATGTGGAAATACGGCAGTCAGTGGGAAGAAGAATTGCTTCTGCTTAAAGCCATTATCGATAAAACTGAACTGACTGAAACCACAAAATGGGGCGGTACTGTTTATGTTTACGACAAAAAAAACGTTGTTGGAATTGGCGGATTTAAAGATTATTTTGCTTTATGGTTTTTTAATGGCGTATTCTTAAAAGATGAAAAGAAGAAATTGATAAACGCTCAGGAAGAAGTCACAAAATCGTTGCGACAATGGCGTTTTGCTTCTAAAGATGAAATCAACGAAAAAGTGATTTTAGAGTACATTAAAGAAGCAATTGAAAACGAGAAACAAGGGAAAGTCATTAAACCTTCTAAAAAAGAAGCGATTATTTCTGAACTTCTTAATGAAGAAATGAGTAAAAATCCGGCTTTAAAAGAAGCCTTTGAGAAGTTTAGTCCTTATAAACAATATGAGTTTTTAGAATATATTGAGACTGCAAAACAGGAAAAGACAAAACTTTCAAGAATCGAAAAAGTAATTCCGATGATTTTAGCGAATGTTGGGCTAAATGATAAATACAGGTAATTTATTTTTCAATAATTAAATTCAAACTATATAAAACCTTTGTTAAAGCTTAAAACTTCGACAAAGGTTTTTTGCATAGAAACATCCATCATTTTGCTAAACATAGCCAGTGGTTTCAACCACAGGGAAATGGTTTACGGCTATGATTGGGTCCCCGTGGTTGAAACCACAGGCTATATTTTAAATCAATAATCTTGTCATAGATGACAATCATATACACATAACTGTCCATTTTGAAACAAAAAAAATCCCAAACTCCATTAAGGAATTTGAGATTTTTAAATTGAAAATTTTTAAAAACTAAGCTTTTTTATTCAAAGTAGCGCTCAATTCTAAAGAAATAGCTGAACGTTCTAATTTTAATTTTCCAGACATTGTTTCGATTACAACCGTAGTCTCTGCAAGCTCAACAACTTTACCGTGAAAACCACTTTTTGTAATTATTTTATCACCTACTTTTAGGTTGCTTTCAAATTCTTTTTCATTTTTAGCTCTTTTTTGCTGTGGCCTAATCATAAAGAAGTAGATCACCACGAACATTAAAAGAAAAGGTGCAAATTGACTTAATTGTCCCATAGTTGTTTTTGATTTATATTAATGTTTTCTCTTCGACTAGCTCTTCGACGTCGCTCAGAGTGACAGCCAAAATTTATTTTTTATTTTAATTTTACATCAAACCTCTTCCTACTTTCACCATTTTTTTATTGGCTTCAAGTTCTTTCACAAGATTATCTAAAATTCCGTTGATAAAAATACTACTTTTTGGTGTAGAATACTCTTTTGCAATTTCTAAATATTCATTAAGAGTTACTTTTACAGGAATTGAAGGGAATTTCAAAAACTCGCAAATTGCCATTTTCAAGATAATAGTATCGATTTCTGCAATACGTTCGCTGTCCCAGTTTGGTGTTTTATCATCGTATTCTTTTGCAAAAACAGCTTCGTTTAAAACTGTACGTCGAAACAAATCTTTTGCAAAATCCTTATCTTCAACATCTTTGTATAATTTCGGAACTCTAAAAGCATCTGGATCTTCATTTTTGATCGCTTTTAATTGTTTGATGATGTGTGTATTTACAACCGGAATATCATCAACCCACGTCAATTTATCATCTTCTAAATACTCATATAATTTCTCATTCGGAACAATTACATTTTCAAACAAATCAATAATAAATTGTCTGTCTTCTTCAAACGTATTAATGTTGTTGCTCATGTATTTTTTATAGATATCGCTTGCTTTGATATCATTTAAAAGCAAAATGATATAATCGTCGTTTAAAGACCAATTGTTGATTTTACGAGTTTCTAAAGCGATGCTAAGAGAGTTGCTTTCGGCAAGAAGTTGAAAAATTTTGTTTTTAACAAACTTTTCATTCGGGTTACGTTCTGCTGCAGTTGCAAGGTGTTTTTTGCTTGATAAATGCAGGAATACTGATTCTTTTTTGCAAATTTCAATCAATGAAGAAAGCATTATAAGATATAAGTCCTGAATATTGTCTATGCTGTAAAAAAGAAATTTTTCTTCTTTTTCCATATTATCAGAACCGCTTTGATGCATTGCATAAATAGATTGCATTACTTTAACGCGTATGTGTCTTCTGTTTACCACCTTGTAAGAACTTTTAAAAATTAGTCTGCAAAATTAAGAATTTCAATTCTTATAATAAAATTAAATCGCAAAAAAGTCGCGGTTTTTAGTCACAGTTTGCAGTCGCAGTCGTAGTTTTCTACAAGATATTACGAATCGAATAAAAGTCGCAGTTTACAGTCACAGTTTTCGGTATAATCTAAAACGCTTCAAAGTCGTAGCATTCAGTCTCTGTATTGCGTGATTTAGAAACTGCATAAAAAAATCTCAGTTTACAATCACATTTTTCGATATAATTGAAAACTGCGACTGCAAACTGAGACTAAGACTGTAAACTATAAAATATTATTTCTTAGCTGCGTTTTCAATTTTTCTCGCATCAATACGATTTTGAGCAATTGTAAGCGCCGCTTTATGAGTAGTGATATTATTTTTAGCTGCAAAATCAATGATTTCCAGAGTTGTATTGTAAATATTCTCTGTTTTGCTCATGATTTCAGCTTTACCGTAGTTTGCTAATTCAGCATAAACATTGATAATTCCACCAGCGTTGATTAAGAAATCCGGAGCATATAAAATTCCTCTTTCCTGCAATCTTGCACCGTGAACATTCTCATCTGCTAATTGATTGTTGGCAGCACCAGCGATAACTTTAGCTTTAATTTTGTCAACTGTATTTGCATTGATAGTTGCTCCCATCGCACATGGCGCATAAATATCAACATCAGCAGTATACAAATCTTCTCCTGTATAAATTGTTGCGTTGTATTTTGAAGCTACCTGATATAATTTTTCTTCGTTGATATCAGTAATTGTAACCTGTGCTCCTTCTTTAGTCAAATATTCAACCAAAGTTTCCCCCACGTGTCCAATTCCCTGAACCAAAACTTTTTTACCATCTAAAACATCAGAACCAAACTGACTTTTAGCAGCCGCTTTCATTCCTAAATAAACTCCGTAAGCTGTAACAGGTGAAGGATTTCCAGATCCACCACGTTCTTCAGAGATTCCTGTAACGTAAGGCGTTACATCTCTCACAGTATCCATGTCTTTTGTCTCCATTCCAACATCTTCAGCAGTAATATATCTTCCGCTCAAAGAGTGAACAAATTCTCCAAACTTGCGCATTAATTCAGGAGTTTTCTGCGTTTTAGCATCACCTATAATAACCGCTTTTCCACCACCAATATTCAATCCGGTAATGGCAGATTTATAAGTCATACCTCTTGAAAGGCGTAAAACATCATTTAAAGCTTCCCATTCTGTGTTGTAATTCCACATTCTGGTGCCTCCTAAAGCTGGTCCCATAACTGAATTATGAATACCAATAATTGCTTTTAAACCTGTATCTTTGTCATTGCAAAATACAATTTGTTCGTGATCGTCAAAAGATAATTGACCAAAAACAGGATCCATTTTTTGAAGTTCCTTTCCAGTTGTGAAAGTTGCATCCATAGCGCTAGTATTAATTAGTTAAAATTATGAATTTGTCAAAAAGACATCTCAAACATAATTAAAAAATACACATGTGCTAATTTTTTATCTTTAAAATAACAATTTTACAATATAATTGTTTTGATTAAATCGTAATTTATTATAATTTTAATTAATAATAATTCATAATTTTAAATCAATTCAATATCACATTTCTTAAAAAAATGAAAGAATTAAGCTATTTAAACAAATATTTCATCAAATATAAATTCAGTTTCTCTTTTGGAATTTTAATCACAATAATCGCACAAATATTCTTTTTATTCACTCCAAAATTGGTCAGCCACTCTTTTGATGTGATTGAGCGCTTTCTAAAACTCTCTGAAGCAGATCAGAAATCCCCAATAATTAGAGATTTTTACAGACAAGATTTAATTCATAACGTACTGTTAATCATTGGAAGTGCAATTGTAGCGGGTTTCCTGACCTTTTTAATGCGCCAGACATTGATTGTAATGTCGCGTCATATTGAGTTTGATTTGAAAAATGAGGTTTTCAAACAATACGAGACGCTTTCTCAAAATTTCTACAAACAAAATCGTACTGGAGATTTAATGAACCGAATTTCTGAAGACGTTTCAAAAGTTCGTATGTATGTAGGTCCGGCGGTAATGTATACCATCAATACGTTTATCCGTTTTGCGATCGTTATAATATATATGTATAATGTATCGCCGTTGCTGACATTATATACGATTTTGCCATTGCCAATTTTGTCGTATTGTATTTTCAAACTGAGTTCAGAAATCAATAAACGAAGCACAACATTTCAGCAATATTTATCCAAAGTTTCGAGTTTTACACAAGAAATTTTCTCGGGAATCCGTGTTATAAAAGCGTATTCATTAGAAAATCAGCATCAAAACAACATGATTGATCTTGCTGATGAAAGCAAACGCAAAAGTTTGGATTTAGCCAAAGTACAATCGCTTTTTGGGCCTTTGATGATTGCCCTAATCGGAATCAGTAATTTGGTTGTGATTTATTTCGGAGGCGTAATGTACATCAACGGAACGATTCCGAACATTGGGACCATTGCCGAATTTATTTTATATGTAAATATGCTTACCTGGCCAGTAGCCTCTTTAGGCTGGGTTTCGTCGATGGTTCAGGAAGCAGAAGCCTCACAAAAACGTTTGAATGAATTTTTGAAAATCGAGCCAGAAATCAAAAACAACAATCCGAATTCATCTGAAATTCAAGGTTCTATTGCTTTCGAAAATGTAAGTTACACATACGAAGATACTAATATTGAGGCCTTAAAAAATGTAACATTTTCCGTTAAAAACGGAGAAACATTAGCTATTTTAGGAAAAACAGGTTCAGGAAAATCGACCATCCTTTCTTTGATTTCTCGTTTATATAATGTTACCGATGGAAGAATAACAATTGATGGAAATGAAATCAGCACTTTGAATTTAAATGATTTGCGAAACAATATCGGAATTGTGCCTCAAGACGCCTTTCTATTTTCAGATACGATTAAAAACAACATCAAATTTGGTAATCAAAATGCCACAGATGAACAAGTTATCGAAGCAGCAAAAAATGCAGTAGTTCATGATAATATCGCAGCATTTAACAAACAATACGACACTATTTTAGGAGAAAGAGGCATAACACTTTCGGGCGGACAAAAACAACGTGTATCAATTGCACGCGCCATAATCAAAGATCCGGCAATTTTACTTTTTGATGATTGTCTTTCTGCGGTCGATACAGAAACCGAAGAAACTATCTTAAATAATTTGTTTGAAATTTGTAAAAATAAAACTACAATTATTGTGAGCCACAGGGTTTCATCGGCCAAAAATGCCGACAAGATTATCATTTTAGAAGATGGCAAAATCATTCAACAAGGTTCTCATAATCAATTAATAAATCAGGACGGTTATTATTCATCGTTATATTTAAAACAACTTTCGGAAAAAGAATTACTTTAATTGTTGTGTAATAGATAATTTTTTATGATTTTTGAGTACTATTAATTCCAAAAAATGATAGAACGTATTATGAGAGAAAATGACATGTTAGAAAAAGAAGAGATTTTTTCTAAAGTATTACGAGCAGGAAGAAGAACTTATTTCTTTGATGTGAGAGCTACAAAAGCTGACGATTACTACATCACGATTACCGAAAGTAAAAAATTCACTGAGGAAGATGGTTCTTTTCATTTTAAAAAACACAAAATTTACTTGTACAAAGAAGATTTTAGTGCATTTGCTGAAATACTAGAAGAAATGACTTCATACGTCTTGAACCACAAAGGCGAAGAAGTAATCTCTGAAAGACACCAAAAAGATTTTAAAAAAGAATACAGTTCTGACAAAGCTGAAACACAAAGATCCAGCTTTACTGATATTGATTTTGACGATATTTAGTCTCCAGATAACTTTTTAAAAAGTACGAGTCCAATTTGTATAGCATTTTGGGCTTTTTTTATACATTTAAATTCTATAATTTTAATCGAACTTTATAACTGAAGTGCTATTGGGTTCAGCTAAATTGACAATTATAAAAAAATGAAAAAATTACTTTTCCTTCTAAGCTTCGTTATTTTTAGTGTTTCAGCATTTGCACAAAAACCGGAATATGAAACAAAATCAAACATCCAATATTACAATGTCGCAGCAAACAAATCGGACAGTTATAGTAACGAAAGATGTGTTTTAGATATTTATTATCCAAAAAACAGCAAGAATTTTGCAACAATTGTATGGTTTCACGGCGGCGGATTAACTGGCGGAAACAAAGAAATTCCTGATGCATTAAAAAACAAAGGTTTTGCCATTATTGGCGTTAATTACAGGCTTTCGCCGAAAGTAAAAGCAGAAAAAGCTATTGAAGATGCTGCTGCTGCTGTAGCATGGGCTTTTAATAACATTAGCAATTACGGTGGCGATTCTTCTCAGATTTTTGTTTCAGGGCATTCAGCAGGCGGTTATTTGGGTATGATGATTGGTTTGGACAAAAAATGGCTTGAAAAAGAAGGAATTGATGCCAATAAAATTGCAGGATTAATTCCGTTTAGCGGGCAATGTATTACGCATTTTGAAATCAGAAGACAAAATGGAATTCCGGAAAAACAGCCAACAATTGATTCTTTAGCACCTTTATTTCACGTTCGCGCAGATGCACCTCCCCTTTTATTGATTACCGGAGATCGTGAACTAGAAATGTTAGGGCGTTATGAAGAAAATGCATATATGGCAAGAATGATGAAATTAGTTGGTCATACACAAACAAAGCTTTATGAATTAGACGGTTACGGACACGGAATGACAGAACCTGGTTTTCCACTTCTTGTTAATGAAGTAAACCGAATTCTAAAAGAAAAGCAAAACAAAAAATAAACGAAATAAAATCCACGGCAATGGAAACTCAACTTTTAATTTTACCAGGACTTGGAGATTCTGGAGAAAAACACTGGCAGACTTTTTGGCACGAAAAATTCAAAAATTCAATTCGCTTGGTTCAAGACAATTGGGACGAACCAGTTCGTGAAGATTGGATTGCACGTTTGAATGAAGAAACTTCAAAACTAGAAAATCCGACAATATTAGTTGCGCATAGTCTTGCCGTTTCTTTGGTACTGCATTGGGCCGAAAATAATTCGAATAAAAACATAATAGGCGCTTTATTGGTCGCGCCTGCCGATGTTGATTCGCCAGAACATACGCCAGATATTATTAGAAATTTTTCGCCAATGCCAATTTACAAACTACCATTTCCGTCAATTGTAGTTGCCAGCGAAAATGATCCTTATGCCTCTTTCGAAAGAAAAAAATATTTTGCTGAAAAATGGGGAAGCGATTTTGTAAACGTTGGGCAACAAGGCCACATTAATTCTGATTCTGATTTAAAATATTGGGAAGAAGGGCAACTGATCTTAAATCAACTGATTAAAAAGATTAACCCTTAATCCCTTGTTTTTAAAACATAGAAACATAGATCTCATTCAAAAAAAAAGAATTATAAAAAAAGAAACTCATTTCTTAACGCATAGTTCCCGATAGCTATCAGGATGTTTTTATAAAAATGGAATGCCTTTTTAGGATTATTTCAGACTATGTTTCTATGCGTTAAAAAACTATCCTATTCTAAGTCCATTTGGTATTTTAAAATCTGGCGCTAATAAAATAACATCTCCCTCCTCGCCTACAGCGCCAAGAACCAGACATTCGCTCATAAATTTTCCGATTTGTTTCTTAGGAAAATTTACTACCGCAACGATTTGTCTGTTTACCAAATCTTCTTTTTCATAACGTTTTGTAATTTGTGCCGATGATTTTCGGATTCCAATTTCGGAACCAAAATCTATCGTTAATTGAAATGCTGGTTTTCGTGCTTCGGAAAAATCATTTACCTCAACAATAGTTCCAACACGCATATCGGTTCTTTCAAATTCATTCCAGGTTAAATCCATTTTGTCTTTTATCTAGTTTATTTACAAACCTATAATTTTGTAATGAATTGCACTAATTCCATAATTAGTTTTTACTCTATCCATTTAATTTTAACTATTCATTTTTTTACTAATATTTAAAATATACAAAATGGAAAATACTGTAATAACTCCCGGAATTTCTCTTAAAGACTTTGATTATGAAGTACATAAATCAAATAGTGATAAATATATTGAAACTGCAAAAAATGTAAAACTTTACGTAAAAGATTATGGAAAAGGAAAACCCGTAATTTTGATTCATGGATGGCCACTTTCAAACGAAATGTGGGAGTATCAAATAGAATTTCTGGTTCAGAATAATTACAGGGTAATTGCGTATGATCGTCGTGGTTTTGGCAAATCATCTCAACCTTGGGAAGGTTACGATTATGATACTTTGACTGATGATTTAAGCGAAATTATTGAACAATTGCAGTTAGATGACATAACTCTGGTAGGCTTTTCTATGGGAGGTGGAGAAGTTGTGCGTTATTTTAGCCGATATCAGGGAAAAGGTGTTACTAAAGCGGTTCTAATTTCGTCTATTGTTCCATTTTTAGGAAAAACAGAAGACAATCCTGAAGGTCGTCCGAAAGAAAAAAGTGAAGCAACTGCAGCTTCAATAAAAGAAGACAGAATTGGTTTTTTGGATAATTTTAGTAAAATATTTTTTGGTGTAAACATCATCAATAAACCTTTGAGTACGCCTTTACTCGAATATTACAGAAATTTATGTTCAGTAGCTTCTCCAAGAGCAACTTTGCAATGTGCAGAATCATTAAATACAACCGATTTTAGAGATGAACTTAACACGATTAAAGTTCCAACTTTAATAATTCATGGAACTGATGATAAAAATGTTCCTATTGAAATAAGTTCAGAAAAAACAGCCAAAGCAATCGAAAACAATACTTTCATTACCTATGAAGGAGCGCCACACGGCTTATTTTACACTGAAAAAGACAGATTGAATAAAGACTTACTTGAATTTCTGAATTCATAAATAAATTTTGCCACTCCCGATAGTTATCTGGAGTGGCAAAAAACACTATTGCTGCAATATTAAATGGAAATAAACATTTAAAAAAGTTTCTTATCTTTGCAAAACAAGCAATAAATACTCATTGTGAACACTATACAATTATTTACAGTTTCGGTTTCCCTGTTTTCTTCTACAAGAAAACCGCATTCTGCTGTATTTATTTCACATAGCAAGGCCTTTATTAATTAGGCCTCCGTCTATTTCATTTCTTCTTTCGGGCGGAGGATTTACATCTATTTAAACATTTATTTATTTGACAAAAATCAATTTTGGTCAGATATTTTTTGTTTTTCCATATTTAAAGCATTTCAAAAAATTGACCGCAAGCAAGGTTATAAAAGAACTCCGTTTTTAATTTATAAAAGAAGAAAAATCATTCAAAAAAACAAAACAATAAATTCAAACAGATATGAAACCAACACCCACTTTTAGTAAATCAGAATATAACTTCCTGAGAGAACTAATTTTAAAAAGTAAAAACGCAACCAATACCAAAGAAGCAAACCAGTTATCGCAAGAATTAGATCGCGCTGTTATTAGTAAAGAAAGTGATTTAGACCCTACGGTTATCAGAATCAATTCTTTTGTAACAATTGAAGATGTTAAAGCTCAAAAACAAATGAAAATACAAATTGTTTTGCCGTCGTCTGCTGATTTAAAACAATCTAAAATTTCGATTCTTGCGCCTTTGAGTGTTGCCATTATTGGTTTTAAAGAAAATGACCAAGTAGATTGGGAATTACCTGCCGGAATCAAAACTTTAAAAATAATTGCCGTTGACAATTCAGAAGTACATACTTCGTAACTTTTTTGAACACCTCATTTTTATGAAGGTGTTTTTTTATATCTGTCTGGAAACAAAAAAACTATTCAAAATTGAATAGTTTTTTTGTTTTTGCTCAATTGCAATATTTACAATTGCGAATGAATATAGTTAGTTATCGAAGCCATGTTAGTATCATCCAACTTTGCTTTTTTCTGCATGCGAACCAAAATTGGTTGCCATTCTTCTTTCGTAAATTTAGTTGGCTCATACAACTTATGACATCTTGCACAGCTGTTTTCATATAAGCTTTTACCTGCCGCAAGTTCTGGAGTCAATTCCTTTGCTTTTGCAGTTTCTGTAACTGCTGGTGCAACTGGAGGAGTCGCTGGCACTTTTTTTGTACCGCATGATGCTGCAAATAATGCTATAGCGGCTAAAATTAAAATTTTTGATTTCATTACTTTGGTTTTGTTTTTATTTTAAGTAAATATAAAAAAAATCCCATATGCCGCGGCATATGGGATAGCTATTTAAAACAATACTAAATTGCTTTGAAATTCTTATTTAACGTCCATTAATTCAACGTCAAAAACCAAAGTTGCGTTTGGTGGAATTACTCCTCCTGCACCAGATGGCCCGTATGCTAAATCAGATGGAATTACAAAACGAGCTTTGTCTCCAACTTGCAATAAAGCGATACCTTCATCCCATCCTTCGATAACTTGTCCAATTCCTAATTTGAATTCGATTGGTTTTTTTCTTGGGTAAGAAGAATCAAAAACTTTTCCGTTTTCTAAAGAACCTTCGTAGTGAACAGAAACTGTTTTTCCTGCTTCAGCTCTTTTTCCTTCACCTTTTTGAATCATTTTATAACGTAAACCGCTTTCAGTTCTATCAAAACCAGCAGCTAGTTGTTCCATTTTTGCTTCAGATTCAGCTTTTAAAGCTGCTTCTCTTTTCATACGAGCACCTTTCAAAGAAATGAAAGCTTCAATTGCGTTCCATTTTTCAGCTTCTTCACCAACTCTGATAATTTCTAAAGTTTCAAGAGCATCACCTTGAGCAACAGCGTCAACAACATCTTGTCCTTCAACAACATGTCCAAAAACAGTGTGTTTACCGTCTAACCAAGGAGTTGGAACGTGTGTGATGAAAAATTGAGAACCGTTAGTTCCAGGGCCTGAGTTTGCCATAGACAAAACTCCTGGACGATCGTGTTTTAAACTTGGAATGAATTCATCATCAAATTTATATCCTGGATCTCCAGTTCCAGTTCCTTTAGGGCATCCTCCCTGAATCATGAAATCAGCAATTACTCTGTGAAAGTTCAATCCATCATAGAATTTTTGTCCTTGAGGTTTTACTTTATTTTCCATATTTCCTTCTGCAAGAGCAACAAAGTTTCCTACAGTTCCTGGTGTCAAATCGTGTGTCAATTTTACTAAAATCGAACCTTTGCTAGTATTGAATTTAGCGTATATTCCGTTTTCCATTGTTGTATTTTTTTTTATTCGAATGCAAATTTACAAATTAATTATTTATCAATTTGTCTTTCTATTTTTAGATTTATAAGTAAGTCCGTAAACTGTAAATGCCAATGCTGATAAGCCAATGCATCCAATTGCAACTGCATGCCATCCGCCCAACTTCCAAAGCATTAATCCATATGCAGATCCAGCGGCGGTTCCTAAAAAGCTAAACGACATAAATACGGTATTAAGTCTGTTTCTAGCTTCTGGCAGTAATGAATAAACTCGGGTTTGATTTGAAATGTGAACACCTTGAATTCCTATATCAATAAATACAATTCCAATTGCAATTCCGATTACGCTTTCTATTGAAAAATAAAAAATCAGAAAGCTTATCAAAATCAATAAACAGCCGTAACCTACTGCAATTCTAGAATTTCCTTTATCTCCAATTTTTCCAACCAAAGGTGCTGCCAAAGCCCCAGAAGCCCCCACAATTCCGAATAAACCTATTGTAGCACTATTAAAATTAAACGGTTCGCCCGAAAGCAGTAAAACCATAGTCGTCCAGAAAGCGCCAAATTGAGCAAAACTGAAAACATTGATTGCTGTAGCTTCACGCAAAACTGGCTGTGTTTTTATAAGTGTAAATAATGATTGAATGAGTTGCCCGTAAGTTCCTTGAAACTGTGGTTTATTAACTGGAAATTTATTTTGGATCACAAAAAAGATTAAAAGACAAATTCCCGCTGCAATGTAAAACATAGATCTCCAACCTAAAACCTGGCCAATAAATCCGCTTAAAGTTCTGGAAAGCAAAATACCAACCAATAAACCGCTCATGATTGTTCCAATAACTTTTCCGCGTTGTTCCGTCGTGCTTAATGACGCCGCCAAAGGCAAAATAAGTTGTGGTACGATCGATGTAATCCCGATTAATAACGAAGCTATTTGCAGAATAAAAAAGTTTTTTGCCGTTGCTGCAATCAGCAAAGCAATTACAGACGCAAAAGTGGTCATTAAAATTTGCCTTTTCCTTTCTATTTTATCGCCAAGCGGCACCATAAAAAACAAACCAATAGCGTAACCTGCCTGAGTCAGATATGTTATTGTTCCAGCACTGGCTTGGGGAATTTTAAATTCGTTGGCAATTAAAACAATCAAAGGCTGGCAGTAATAAAGATTTGCAACTATAAGACCAGTGCAAACTGCCATAAACAGTACATTAGTTTTTGATAAATTCATGATGCAAAAATACCAATCTAATCTTTAGCAAAACTTTAAAAAATCTATAAATTTTTAAAATTTAAATTAAGATCAGGATATTTTTGCACCAATACTATTGAATTTTAAGCTTTTAAAAAATCTTCTCGAACAGGACTAAAAACATCAGTAAGCATTCCTGTTTCAAGGCAAACAACGCCATGAACAGCGTGAGGTGGAATATAAAAACTATCGCCTTCTTTTAAAGTCTGAGTTACGCCACTGATAGTTACATCAAATTTTCCGCTTGCAATATAAGTGACCTGCGAATGATAATGATCGTGTAAAACACCAATTCCGCCTTTTTCAAAATGAACATTTACAAGCATAATTCGGTCATCAAAAGCCAAAATTTTGCGTTTAATTCCTTCTCCTACTACTTCCCACTCGATTTCATCTCCTTTTATAAATTCTTTGCTACTTGCCATTTTATTCATTTTTAACTTTTTCAATATCTTTTTTCATTAATTCTAATCCCTCTGTCAGGTTATTTTCTTTAAAATACTTTTCTAATTCTTTCAGCCGTTTTACATTATCGTATTTGAATCCTGAATTTAGTTTTCTTTGACAGAGCGAACACAATCGAAGTGAATGTTCATCTGTTTCAGACAAACTATTAGTGCCATTCATAACACAATCGGCTTCAATACAATGATGCAGGCCAAACATGTGCCCAATTTCATGAGAACAGATTTTAAGTAATCGTTCTAAACATAAACTAAAATCTGCTCCTTCTAATGTTTTGTCATACAATCTGTGAATCGAACTTACCGCAATTTTATCTCTATAAGATGCAAGCCCAAAAACATAATTCCATTCTGGTTTTGGATACAAGTCTTTTTCTGTTATCGCCATTAATGCGATTCCTTTTTCATGTTTTTCCTTTTTTAGAATACTATCTAAAATATATCCTGCCAAAAATTGTTCTTGACCAAGATCACCACTTCTTCTAACATGTTTTGGAATAATATCATTTGAAACTTCTTTCAAAACTTTGGTTTTCAACTGAAAAAATATTTCTAAATATTGGCGAACCAATTCAATTTGTTTTACTTGCAATGCGTCGAATTTCCCGATTGGTTGTAAATAAATAATATCTTCTTCTTTAGTTGGCACAACATGTTTTGTATTCATAAATTGCTCAAAACTCTGTCCTTTTTCTGGATGAGAATATAGCCAATCACCAAAAACCGGCGTACGAAGTTTTACATCATTAACTTTAATTTCTGCAAAATAGGGATCTGGAGGTAGATTTAATTCCGGGTTTGCCCCTGAATTTTCTTTTTTATTTGATTGGCACGAACAAAGAATTACAACTATCAGAAAAAAAAGTTTCTTCATAAATTAAATTAGATTTTTTGAAATGAAATCACAGCTTGTTTTAATGGATTCAAAAGCATTTCCTTTAAAATTATTCTCCTGTTCCACAAAAAAATGAAGCATTCCAGATTGTTTTGCTTCTTTGAATAAGGATTTAAAATCGATTAATCCTGAGCCAATTTCAGTATTCAATGCCTGATTTACTTTATCCATATCTTTTACGTGCCACATTTTAAAACGACCCGAGTTTTCTTTAAACAGCTTTAAAGAATCATTTCCAGATCTTGCGACCCAATATAAATCCAATTCAAAATAAACTAAATCTTTATCGGTTTCATTCAACAAGATTTCATAACCTGTAACGCCGTCATGTTTCTGAAATTCAAAATCATGATTGTGATACGCTAATTTCAGGCCTGATTCTTTACACATTTTGGCTGCCTCATTTAAACGTGAAGCTATTATTTTATAATTTTCAATACTTTTTCTAAAATGCTCCTCAACCCACGGAATAGTTAAAAATTCATTTTTTAAGATTTTTGCCGCTTCAATCGCGGCCACAAGTTCAGCGGTATTTCCATCATACAAAAAGCTTCCTAAATTATAATGCCCGCTTACTGCTTTTAAATTATTATCGTCCAAAATCTTCTTCAATTCTTTTGGCGACAACCCCCAAAACTGGTCTTTTATAGAAAAACCATATGTTTCAACGGTTGTATAGCCTGCTTTTGCGACTTTCTCTAAAGTTGATTTTACATCCTTAGGAAGTTCGTCACGCAACGTATATAACTGTAATCCAATTTCTTTTTTATTCATAGTAAAAGCTAATGATGGCGCAGCTAAAACTGCAGCAGCAGCTAAGCTTGTGTTTATAATAAAGTTTCTTCTTGTTGTCATTTTTATCTTGAAAAAGTATAAAAGTAAAACTACTGTTTTTATTTAAACGTTGCACAACTCAATTAAAAAATTGATTTTCAAAATTGGTTATAAAGCTTTCGAGAGCCTTTTCGGTATCCGGATTTGTAACTTTGCCTTTGCTATCTATCTTTCCGCGAATGCCTTGTATTAAAAGTTGTGAGGCATCATCAAATTTCGCTTCAAGTGTTTTCATTACTAGTAAAAGTTGTTCGTGACCCATTTTACCCGAAGCTGACGCAGTAATAAGTCCTGACTTTTTTCCAGAAAAAACAGTAGTCGAAACACACCATTCTAAAGCATTTTTTAAAGTTCCGGGCAAGCTAAAAACATACTCTGGCGTACAAATCAAGATACCATCAGCCTGAGTAATTTTATTTCTAAATTGAATGACTTTTTCTGGGAGGATTTCCTGATCCAAATCGGGATTAAAATGTAGTAATTGATCTAATTCTTCAAAAATTTCAACCTCAAATTCTTCTTTTATATTTTCAGAAATATGTTTTAGAATTTTAAAATTGCTGGAGTTTTTTCGTGTACTTCCGTTTATGGCGAAGATTTTTATTTTTTGAGAAGGCATTTCTATCCGAATTATTTTTAAATTGAACTTTTAAAAATAACATTTTATTTATAACAAAATAAAATGTTTTTCGGTTAATTCTGTTTTATATTCATTTCACAGTCAACAAATTCATAGCTGCCAATTTATCAGAATCAATAGATTGAGGAGAATAATTTTGTTTTTCATTTCTATAAGAAACCACTCTACCAGATTTGTCTACATAAATATAAATGTAATTCCAATATGACGTACCTGCAATTCTTGAATCATGTTCTTTATCTTTTTCATAAACCTGATCTGCATAAACCAGTATTTCACCATCCGTTGTATTATCAAATATCCTTACTGGGGTTCCCCAACTTTTCATAATACTTTGCTTTGATTTACCGACCCATTTATCTCCGGTATTTTTTGAACTTGCGCATGCATATAATGTCATTACAGCAAAACATAAAATTATATTTTTCATTAGATCGAGTTTTTAGATTTAAGGCAATACTTCTGTAAGTAAAAAACTATGTAATAGTACTTAAAAGTAAGAAATATTGTTTTACATAAAAACATTTTAATGTTATATAATTATTATTTATCAATCTGACAAACAATATCTTAAATCATAAAAAACAACATCCATAACCGTCCCTTTTTACTTAAAAAAAGCTATTCTTTTTTTGAATTCCTGTTTTTAAAATTTCTCCATATTTACTTTGTATCTTTGCACTCAAACTTTTGAAAAAGAGAAATGCGAATTGATATTATTACACTTTTACCTGAATTATTAAGAAGCCCGTTTGAAGCTTCTATTATGAAACGTGCTATTGACAAAGGTTTAGTCGAAGTACATTTTCACAATCTTCGTGATTATAGCACCAACAGACAAAAAAGTGTTGATGATTATCCTTTTGGAGGAGGTGCAGGAATGGTAATGACGATTCAGCCAATTGACGACTGTATTACGTACTTAAAAAGTCAGCGTGAATATGACGAAATCATATATATGTCTCCTGATGGGGAAACACTGAATCAAAAAATGGCTAATACAATGTCTATGTATGAAAACATTATTATTTTATGCGGACATTATAAAGGTGTTGACCAAAGAGTTAGAGATCATTTTATTACCAAAGAAATTTCGATTGGTGATTATGTATTATCTGGCGGAGAATTAGGCGCAATCGTTTTGTCTGACGCATTAATTAGATTAATTCCTGGTGTTTTAAGTGATGAAACTTCTGCTTTAACAGATAGTTTCCAAGATAATCTACTTTCAGGACCTATATATACAAGACCCGCAGATTATAAAGGATGGAAAGTTCCGGAGGTATTAACCAGCGGTCATGCTGCCAAAATTGACAAATGGCGTGAAGACAAGGCTTTTGAACATACTAAAAACAGACGCCCAGATTTGCTTGAAGGGCATTAATTTAGGTTTCAGGTTTCAGGTTTCAGGTTTTGGGCCAATTCACAACGCAAAAACCTGAAACAAAAACACTTTAAACAACTTTTTTTCAGCAACTTAAAATAATTTACAATTTACAATTTATAATTCATAATTATTTTTTACATTTGCACCCGAATTTGATCAACCTCTGGCGAGATCCGTGAATGTTGCTCGATATAAAACTATAATAATAAAATTATCATGGCAGATTTATTAAAATTCGTTCAAAACGAATTCGTTGCTAAAAAAGATTTCCCTGATTTCGGAGCTGGAGACACTATCACAGTTTTCTACGAAATTAAAGAGGGTGAAAAAACTAGAACTCAGTTTTTCAAAGGAGTTGTAATCCAAAGAAGAGGTTCTGGTAACACAGAAACTTTTACAATCCGTAAAATGTCTGGAGCTATTGGAGTTGAGCGTATCTTCCCAGTAAACTTACCAGCTTTACAAAAAATTGAAATCAACAAGAAAGGTGCTGTACGTAGAGCTAGAATTTTCTACTTCAGAGAACTTACTGGTAAAAAAGCTAAGATTAAAGATAAAAGAAGATAATCATTTATCAATCTGTTATAAAAAACTCGTTTCATATCACTTGAAACGAGTTTTTTTTATGTCTTCTTTTGAACCAATATCAAAACTGTAATTTTTTAATACCAAAATCATCGATTTGACAATTTAAGAAGCACGAAATAACAATCTGATAATTCAACCATTTCTAAACAAAACTACACCGTTTTCGGACTGTTTTTATTATATTTGCTCCGCTCGTTTTGAGCCGACTATACTTTTCATATCGTCATCTCGTGACGACACGATTATAAAAAAAAAAAAAAAATGACACAGAATTCAAAAATTTTTTACACCTTAACTGATGAGGCGCCATTATTAGCGACTTATTCTTTGTTACCAATTGTCCAGGCGTTTACTTCTACAGCAGGTATCGCTATTGAAACCAGAGACATCTCTTTAGCAGGAAGAATTTTATCAAACTTTCCTGAATCATTAACAGATGCTCAAAAAACTGGAGATGCTTTATCTGAACTTGGACAATTAGCTACAAAACCTGAAGCTAACATCATCAAATTACCAAACGTTTCTGCATCTGTACCGCAATTAAAAGCGGCTATTGCTGAATTACAATCTCACGGATATAATGTTCCTAATTTCCCTGAAGATCCTCAAACGGATGCTGAAAAAGAAATTAAAGCAAAATATGCAAAAGTATTAGGTTCTGCCGTAAACCCAGTTTTACGTGAAGGAAACTCTGATCGTAGAGCTCCAAGAGCCGTTAAAAACTTTGCAAAAGCAAATCCACACTCAATGGGTGTCTGGTCTGCTGACTCAAAAACTAAAGTAGCTTCAATGCCAAACGGAGATTTCTACGGAAGTGAGCAATCACTTACTGTGGCTGAAGCTAACGATGTAAAAATTGAATTCGTTGCTAAAGATGGTACAACAACTGTTCTTAAAGCAAGTACTCCACTAAAAGCAGGCGAAATCATTGATAGCTCTGTTTTAAGTGTAAAAAAATTAAAAGCTTTTGCAGCTGATGTAATTGCTGAAGCTAAAGCAGCAGGAGTTTTACTTTCTGTGCACTTAAAAGCTACAATGATGAAAGTTTCTGATCCAATTATCTTTGGCGCTATCGTTGAAGTATATTTTGCAGATGTTTTCAAAAAATACGAATCTTTATTTGCTGAATTAAACATTGATACTAGAAACGGTTTAGGCGATATCTACGCTAAAATTGCTGGAAGACCTGAGCAAGCAGAAGTTGAAGCGGCTATCGATCAGGCAATCGCAAATGGACCAGCTTTAGCTATGGTTAATTCTGATAAAGGAATTACAAACTTACACGTTCCTTCTGATGTAATTGTTGATGCTTCTATGCCAGCAATGATTCGTACTTCTGGACAAATGTGGAACAAAGAAGGTAAAGCACAAGATACATTTGCTGTTATTCCAGATCGTTCTTACGCTGGAATTTATACTGCAACAATTGATTTCTGTAAAAAGCACGGTGCTTTTGATCCAAAAACAATGGGAAGTGTTCCAAACGTTGGATTAATGGCGCAGAAAGCGGAAGAATACGGATCTCACGATAAAACTTTCCAATTGAAAGCTGATGGTGTTGTTCGCGTTGTGGATACAAATGGAAATGTTTTAATGGAACAAAACGTTGAAACAAACGATATTTTCAGAATGTGCCAGGCAAAAGACGCTCCTATTCAGGACTGGGTTAAATTGGCTGTAAACAGAGCTCGTTTATCTAGTACTCCTGCTGTTTTCTGGTTAGATGAAAACAGAGCACACGATAGAGAATTAATCGTAAAAGTTCAAAAATACCTTAAAGACTACGATACTACTAACTTAGATATCCGTATTTTAAACCCAGTTGCTGCTACTGAATTCACGTTAGACAGAATCATCAAAGGTTTAGATACTATCTCTGTAACAGGAAACGTTTTACGTGACTATTTAACAGATTTATTCCCAATCTTAGAATTAGGAACTTCTGCTAAAATGCTTTCCATCGTTCCTTTAATGAACGGTGGTGGATTGTTCGAAACTGGCGCTGGAGGTTCTGCTCCTAAACACGTTGAGCAATTTACAGAAGAAGGATACCTACGCTGGGATTCACTTGGAGAATTTTTAGCTCTTGGTGCTTCTTTAGAACATTTAGGACAAACTTTAGACAATTCTAAAGCAATTGTTTTATCTGAGA
The DNA here is from genome assembly GCF_054075145.1 of Flavobacterium xizangense. Lineage (NCBI taxonomy): Bacteria > Pseudomonadati > Bacteroidota > Flavobacteriia > Flavobacteriales > Flavobacteriaceae > Flavobacterium > Flavobacterium xizangense. The sequence goes on from NZ_JBSIPG010000002.1 coordinate 859,084, forward strand.
CTTTAGATCAGGCAAACGATAAATTCCTTGCAAACGATAAATCTCCAGCTCGTAAAGTGGGTCAGATTGACAACCGTGGATCTCATTTCTATTTAGCATTCTATTGGGCTCAGGCTTTGGCTGCTCAAAATAAAGATGCTGAATTAAAAGCAATTTTCTCTCCAATCGCAGCTGAATTTGAAGCTAACGAAGCTAAAATTGACGCCGAATTAATTGGTGCTCAAGGAAAACCTCAGAACATTGGCGGTTACTACCAGCCAACACCTGAATTAGTAAGCAAAGCAATGCGTCCTAGCGAAACATTTAATGCTATTATTGCTAAAATCAAATAATACCAAAGCATAACTAAATGTGCTTTTGTAAGTAAATAAAAAAAGACAACCAGAATAAAGGTTGTCTTTTTTGTTTATCTTAACTAACATTTAACAGCCGTTAGGCTTTAATATATTAGTAAGAATTCTTAACTATGTAAAACAAAATCAAAAAGATGATTTCAAGAAAAATTGGCATTCTTATAGTTTTAGTTTTAACGGCGTTTACTTCATTTGCTCAGGAAAAATTCACTTTGAGTGGCACTATAAAAGACAACAAAAACAACGAAACCTTAATTGCTGTCAATATTTACATTCCATCTTTGAAAATTGGAACTACTACAAACGAATATGGTTTTTATTCCCTGACCATTCCAAAAGGAGAACATCAAATTGAAATTAGTTATATTGGATATCAAACCATTCAGCAAACTTTACTTTTAGACCAAAATACCAAAATGAATTTCAGCCTTAGCGAAGGCGAAGGTCAGGAATTGCAGGAAGTTGTCATTAAGGAAAACAAAGGCAAAGTCAATATCAAATCCCCGGAAATGAGCACAAACAAGCTCTCTATTGCAACCATCAAAAAAATGCCGGTTGTTTTGGGCGAAGTTGACGTTTTAAAATCTATTTTATTGCTTCCAGGTGTTACAAATGCGGGTGAAGGCGCATCGGGATTTAATGTGCGCGGTGGCGGGGCCGATCAGAATTTAATTTTACTAGACGAGGCGACAATTTTCAATTCTTCTCATGTGTTTGGTTTTTTCTCCGTTTTTAATCCAGACGCTATAAAGGATTTAAAATTATATAAAGGCGGAATTCCAGCGCGTTTTGGAGGAAGAGCTTCTTCTGTTTTGGATATTTATCAGAAAGATGGAAACAGTAAAGATTTTCATTTAAGCGGAGGAATCGGACTAATTTCGAGCCGACTTCTAGCCGAAGGTCCTTTGGTTAAAGACAAAGGTTCTTTTTTAATTGGTGGAAGAGCTTCGTATGCCCATTTATTTCTAAAACTTTCTGAAGATCAAAAAGACAATTCGGCTTATTTTTATGATCTGAATACCAAATTGAGTTACAAATTAAATGACAATAACAGTTTGTATTTATCAGCATATTTTGGACGCGATGTCTTTAGTTTAAACAAAAGTTTCACGAATATTTATGGAAATTCAACTCTGAATCTTCGTTGGAATCATTTGTATTCTGATAAATTGTTTTCAAATCTATCTTTAATTTACAGTGATTATTATTATGGTTTAGATCTTGATTTTGTTGGTTTTAAATGGGATTCGGGCATTCAAAACTATAATATTAAATATGATTTCAAACATTATATTTCAGATAAATTCAAATTGAGTTATGGTTTAAACGGAATTTACTACAAGTTTAATCCGGGAACTATAAAACCAAGCGGACCTGATTCAGGTATTAACCCTGATCAATTGGATAAAAAATACGCTTTCGAACCTTCTGTTTACATTGATGCCGAAAATCAGCTTTCAAAGAAAATTACAATTGCATACGGATTACGATACAGTTTGTTTTATCGATTAGGCCCTTCTTCTGTAAATCTTTATGAAAACAACAATCCGGTTCTTTTCAATTCGGATATGCAGATTTATGAAAAAGCAACTCCTATTGGCACAGAATATTATGGCAAAAACAAATCGATTAAAGATTATAATAATCTAGAGCCTCGTTTTTCTGTTTCCTATCAATTAAATGATGATGAAGCACTAAAAGGGAGTTACAATCGAATGGCGCAATATCTTCAGTTGATTTCAAACACCTCATCGCCTACTCCGCTTGACGTTTGGATGCCAAGCGACACTTATATTAAACCACAAATCGCAGATCAGGTGGCGCTTGGATATTTCAGAAATATCAAAAACGGTGCTTACTCCTTAGAAGTCGAAACCTATTATAAAGAAATTCAAAACCGTCTTGATTACATTGACGGCGCCGATTTAATTGCAAATAATGCTATTGAGCAAGTGATTCTGAACGGGCAAATGCGCGCTTATGGTTTAGAAATCATGGTGAAGAAAAATGAAGGAAAATTGAATGGATGGATTTCATACACTTTATCAAAATCAGAACAACAAACTCCAGGAAGAACTCCTGAAGAAACCGGAATCAATAACGGAAAATGGTACAATTCGGCTTATGACAAAACACACAATCTAGCCATAACTTCAGCTTATAATTTGAGCGAAAAATGGTCTTTTGGTGCTAACTTTGCGTTACAATCCGGAATGCCAGTTACTTATCCTAACGGTCAATATGAATATTTAGGAATCACGGTTCCAAGCTACGGCCTTCGAAACGAAAACCGATTGCCGGCGTATCATCATTTAGATGTTTCGGCAACTTTGACTCCGAGAAAAAATAAAGATCGAAACTGGAAAGGTGAATGGGTTTTCAGCATCTACAATTTGTACAATCGCAAAAATGCAGCGTCAATAAATTTCCGACAAAATGTTGATACAGGTGACAATGAAGCCGTAAAAACATCTATTTTCGGAATTGTTCCTGCAGTAAGTTACAATTTTAGGTTTTAAATATAACTTTTGGTTTAAAAAGCATATTATGAAAAAAGCAGTTTTATTTATTCTAATTTTTGTTTCCATCTTTGCCACAAGTTGTGAAGAAGTTGTTGATGTCGATTTAGATACCGCTCCGCCAAAATTAGTCATTGAAGCAGCAATAAACTGGCAAAAAGGAACTACTGGCCGACAGCAAACCATAAAATTAACCACGACAACAGGTTATTTTGAAAACGTAATTCCGACAGTTTCTGGCGCTAAAATTTATATAAAAAACAGTGCTAATGAGCAATTTAATTTTAATGAAGTTCCAAAAACTGGCCGTTATATCTGTAGCAATTTCAATCCTGTTTTAAATCAGGAATATACCTTGACGGTAATCGTAAACGGACAAACTTATACTGCAACTGAAACAATGCAATCTGTTGCACCTATAACACATATTGAACAAAATAACGAAGGCGGTTTTACGGGAAAAGACATCGAAATCAAAGCATATTATAATGATCCTGCCGATGCAGATAATTTCTATTTGTATAAATATGTATATTCAAGTAAAATTAAATCGAACTATTATGTTGATGAAGATAAGTTTTTTCAAGGAAATGAATTTTTCAGCCTTTCCGATGATGATGAATTGAAACCTGGAGACGAAATAGAAATTACCCACTTCGGAATCTCTAAGCAATATTACAATTATATGAGTATCCTGGTAAGTATTGCAGGGACAAACGTTGGTGGACCTTTTCAATCGCCTCCTGCGACAGTAAAAGGAAACATTATCAACACAACCAATAAAGAAAATTATCCACTTGGTTATTTTTCACTAAGCGAAACCGATTTAAAAAAATTCACGATAAAATAAACCTGCCAAATGGAAGCCCAAATTAAAATTTTGACCGAAAAAAAATTAGTCGGCAAACATATTGTAATGTCGTTTATTGAAAATCATACTTTTCAATTGTGGAATGGTTTTATGCCAAGACGCAAAGAAATCAAAAATACAGTTGACTCGAATTTATATTCACTCGAAGTTTTTCCAAATGGCTATTTTGACAATTTTGACGCCAGTAAAACTTTCCAAAAATGGGCTGCAGTTGAAGTTAAAAATTACTCTGCGATTCCGCCAGAAATGGAAAAATTAATAATTCCGACAGGAATTTATGCCGTTTTTATTCATAAAGGCCCGGCAAGCGAAGGTCACAAAACCTATCATACTATTTTTGCAGAATGGCTTCCTAATTCTGAATATACTGTTGACGACAGACCTCATTTTGCCGTAATGGACGAAAAATACAAAAAAGACGATCCCGATTCTGAAGAAGAAATCTGGATTCCTATAAAAAACAGACCTTAATTAATTATTCCCTATAAGTTCAAAATACTATGCTAATTGAAACCCTTAAATCGTTGTTTGAACGAGATTTAAAAAAGCTGAAAGTTGAAATCGAATCGTATAAAAACGAAAGCAGAATTTGGGAAATTGACAAAAACATTTCAAACTCGGCTGGAAATCTTTGTTTGCATCTTATTGGAAATATCAACACTTACATTGGGGCAGAAATTGGAAAAACAGGTTATGTTCGAAATCGTCCGTTGGAATTTTCTTTAAAAGACATTCCAAAAACAGAATTGATTCAAAAAATCGACGAAACATTAATTGTTGTAAATAATGCCTTAGATTCTTTAACAGAAAATGATTTAGAAGCCATTTATCCGCAGATTGTTTTCGAAAAAGAAATGACAACCGGATTCTTTTTGGTTCATCTTTCAACGCATTTAGCCTATCATTTAGGACAGATAAATTACCACAGAAGATTGCTGGATTTTTAATCTGCAAAATCTAAATTCTAACCGTACCTTTGCATTACAATCAAAAATCCCCATATGTCATCACATCATATAGTTCGCGACGATCAGGAACCTGCTTTAATTATTGCTAACGGAGCTGCCTGTGATCCTGAATTATTAGGGCAATTGCTAGAATGGTCGCCTTTGGTTGTTGTTTTAGATTCTGCAATTGAACGCGTTATTGAATTGGGCATAAAAGTCGATGTGCTTTTGGGTGATTTTGACCGCGGTTTTGATCCGGAAATCTATAAAGCTTCACAATATCCTATAGAAATTGTTCATACACCAGATCAAAATAAAACCGATTTAGAAAAAGCATTTGATTATTTAATCGAAAGAAAAATTCCGGCTGTAAACGTTGTCTGGGCAACCGGAAAACGTGCCGATCACACTATTACAAATCTCACCAATATTGTTCGTTACCGCGATTTACTTAAAATTGTAATTCTCGACGATCACTCAAAAATATTTTTACTGCCTGCAAAATTCGAGAAATGGTACACAGCGAAAACTCCAATTTCTCTTATTCCAATTGGTGTTGTAAATGGCATTTATTCTACGAATTTAAAATACGAATTGCAAAACGATACGCTTACAATGGGCTACAGAACTGGGAGCAGTAATTCAGTTGAACAGGACGGACTTGTAATGATATCACATCGCGAAGGCGATCTCTTAATGATGGAATGTTTTGATTAAATTTTACTTTGGAGCATGTTGATTCCAAGGTCATACTTTTAAAAAAGAAGCTTTTTTCTTACTTTAGTAACCTAAATTATATAACTATGAATTGGGAAGCTAAAATTATCATCCATAAAAAAGAAAAAAGAATTGCCGTTTATTTTGAAAAAAATGCAGCATTAATAACTCGAATAAAAAAGTTGGCAGGTTCGCGTTGGAGTCAAACTTTAGGCGTTTGGCATCTCCCTGACACGACTGAAAACAGGGTAAAATTTCATTTAATTCCTCTTTCTCATTCTTTTCCTTCAGAGGAGGGTTTTGAGCAAATAAAAAAATTCGTTCAATGGCTTTCTTCTAAGAGATACAGTCCAAACACTATCAAAACGTACTCCGAAGCTTTAAAATCTTTTTTGATATTTTATAGAGAAAAAAATATTTCCGAAATTACCAATGAGGATGTATTAATTTACAACAACGAATATATTCTTAAAAACAACCTTTCTTCTTCTTATCAAAATCAAATCGTCAATGCCTTAAAATTATTTTTCACTACAGTACGCGGAACTAAAATTGAAATTGACAAAATTCATCGCCCCAAAAGGTCAAAAATTTTACCTAACGTTTTGAGTAAAGAAGAAATAAAATTGATTTTGAATGCACATTCTAACATCAAACACAAAACAATGCTTTCATTGATTTATAGTTGTGGCTTACGCCGAAGTGAACTTCTAAATTTAAAACCTGCTGATATTGATTCTAAGAGAGGAATTGTTATTATTAAACAAGCTAAAGGCAAAAAAGACCGAATTTCGCCCTTATCCCCTAAAATATTAGAAATGCTTAGAGAATATTATACCATATACAAACCGAGCATTTGGCTGTTTGAAGGTCAAAGTTCGGGCGAAAAGTATTCAGAACAAAGCTTACAAAGTGTTTTAAAACAAGCTCTTCAAAAAGTTGGCAACACAAAACCAGTAACCCTTCACTGGATGCGCCACAGCTATGCCACGCATTTATTACAAAGCGGAACTGATTTGCGTTATATACAAGAATTATTAGGTCATAGTAGTAGCAAAACTACTGAAATTTATACGCATGTAAGTACTAAAAACATTCAACAAATTAAAAGTCCCTTTGATGAATTATAAAGAATTATCATATATTTGATTTAAAAATAAAGTACGACATTTATCATACATATCTACCCAAAATTTAGTGGCTTTGTATGGTTTTGTCATACATATATACTAGTTATATGCCATTTTAACAACAAAATATGAATTTACCAAGTTTTAAAAAAGAAGATAAGTGGGGGAATTTTAGCGGTAATATCAATATCTATCAAGACTTGGTTGAATCAGATATTGAAATACTAATTCAAGAGAAAAATATACACTCATTACAGTTTTATTCTTTTAAAAATCCATCAGAAAAAACTTGGGAAACTTTAAATAAATTTTATGAAAAATATCCTGAAATTGGGTTGACAATATTTTGGTACGATACAATTGACTTTGCGTTCCTTAATAAAATTCCAAATGTTAGAAAATTTGGAGTAGACTCATATTTAACAAAAGAGTTTAAACCTATTGAAATCTTATCGCAGCTTACTAAACTTCATTTAGGCGAAACAAAATCAATAGCAATAAATATAGATTTCATCAAAACTTTTAAGAATTTAGAAACTCTTAATATAGATGGAATGAAAAAGGGAATTGAAAGCATTAAATATTTGACACAAATTAGTTCTCTGAATTTAAGGGGAGTAAAACTTAAAAATGTAAATTGGATTTGCAGTTTAGAAAAATTGAGGCTCTTAAAGTTAATGTTTGGAAGTTATCAATCATTAGAATCTTTATCTGAATTAAAAAATTTAGAATATTTAGGAATAAGTAGAGTAAGACAAATTGAAAATTATGACTTTCTGAATGGTCTTATCAATTTAAAATTTTTACACTTTGAAGGTTTGGCAACTATGGATACTTTGCCTAGTTTTCAAGGATTAAAAAACTTAAAAAAAATACAAATTCAAAATTTATCAAAAATAGAAAACATCAAAGAAATTGAATCTCTCGAAAATCTTGAAGAGCTACTGTTTTTATTCCCAGAAAATATTAAAGCATCAGACAAAAATTTATTGCTAGACAAACTATATGAAATTGCTTTAAAATTACCGAACTTAAAAATGACAAATATTTTGTTTTGGAAAGAACATAAAAAACACAAAGCTTTAATTGATAAAGGTGTAAAAGTCTATGAACATTCGAAAAGTAATTACAAACAAAATACTGAAGGCGGTTGGGTGCTATAAAAACGGCATATAACACACGCTACAAGCAATTTGGGCATTTGACTTAATGGAAAAATTTGTTTGTACTTGGAAGATTTGGCAAATCCGAAGATAAGGCTTAATTTAATCCCAAACTGCGTGTAGCGCGAGAACGTTACCTGCCATTTTATCAGACCCTATGAAAAATTATGTAATAAACTGCATCGCTTTTTTTGTTTTCGTCTCAAGTTACTCTCAAACTTGCAGAGATAATATGTTGTCAAAGAAATTTGATTTTGAAATTTCTACAAAGTCAACAGACCAAAATAATCTTGGTAGTGCAGAAATTAAAATTACAATCCTTTCCAAGCAAAAAAATAACAAAATTCAAACTATTGACATTAAGAGTGAATTCATCTTAAAGTCTGAAAGTTTTAAAAATTGCTCAAACAATAAATCATATTTAAAGACCGTCAATTCTCTAATAAAAGTTTATGACTATGATTTTGGGGATTTTATTATTGCTGATTTCAATTTTGATGGTAAAGAAGATTTGGCTATAAAACGAGAAGAAGGTGGAAATGGCGGACCTCTCTATAATTTTTATGTACAAACTGAAAATCAAAAATTTATACTTAACGATATGTTATCAAAAGAAATGGAAAGCTTTCCATATTTTTTCGATACAAAAAATAAAATTTTGCGGGTAAATAAAAGAATTGACTCTGTGAAATATCAAATAGTCACCTACGAATATTTTCCGAAAAACAGAATTTGGAAAATTAAATCTAAAAATGAATATATAAATTAAAAAAAACGGCAGGTAACAGCCACTACGACGGATTTGGGCATTTGGCTTAATGGAAAGATGGTTTTGTACTTGGGATGATTTGGCTAATCCGAAGAATGGGCTTAATTTAGTTCCAAACCCGCTGTAGTACCAGAACGTTACCAGAGATTTTGAAAACAATACCGGAAATGAAATACATAATATTGCTTTTATTGATATTTATCTCTTGTGACAATCCGAGAAAAACTATAAAATGAATTCTGAAAAGAAAATTTCGAAAGAAAATGTTATTCAAAATATTTCAATTTTAAGAAAATGTGGATTTTTTGAAAAATTTAAAAAACTTACGGATAAGGAAGTATTAGAAGAATTGCATACAATTAGAATTGATGAATATTCCAAAATATTTGAGAAAAAATATGACCCTGGAATGGAATTAGATGAATTTGACTTGGCTTGTCTTGATAAAGGTAAAATGGTTTATTTAGATTTGGAATTTGATGTTTGCGGTGAAAACAATGCGTATGTAGACGTAATTAAAATGTTTTCAAATCTATCAAATGGCTCATTCAATCCTCGAAATATTACGGAAAAATGGCAAAGTCCTTCTGGGCCAATTACAATAGAATTTCAAATGGATGATGAAATTATAAAATTTAATCCTAAATATTCTGAAGATTGGCTTGACTCAAAAGTATTTGAAGTCTGTAATGAAAAAATAAAAGCAAAAAAAACAAGAATTGTTGAATGTCTTGGCGAAAGTGATTATGGATACGGTCAATGTATTGTTTTTATGAGATTAACAGAAACAGAGCAAAAAATTTTAGAAAACAATTACAAATATAAGTTCCGAGAATAAAAACCTCTGGTAACAGCTACTACAACGGATTTGGGTAATAGGCTTAATGGAAAAATGGTTTTGTATTTGGAATGATTTTACAAATCCGAAAATAGGGCTTAATTTAGTCCCAAACCCGCTGTAGTACCAGAACGTTAGCACCAATTATAGAAGACATGACAGACCAAGATTTGAAAGAAATAGAAGACAGATGTAATGCTGCAACAAAAGGACCGTGGACATCATTTATTGAGGGACGAAATCATGAGAGCGGTGATAGCTTTATAATGACTGGAATAAAAGAAGGTGACGACATCTGCGGCAAATACCGAGGAGAAGATATTTATTTGACTGGCGCAACGAATGCTGACCAGGATTTTATAGCACATGCTCGACAGGACATCCCAAGATTGATCCAGGCAGTAAGACAACTAAGACTTGAAATTGAGAACAATAAAAAATAACTGGTGCTAACATCACATTTGCAATAGGCGGGTTTCGTTCTCCGGAGACAGTTCCGTGCTTTCAGGAAGTTCAGTTCTCCGAATAAACATTTGTGGTTGAAAGCCCGCCCATCGCAAATCTGCAAAACGTTGTGTGCTATTTATCAGAAAAACGGAGAAATAAAAAAGAAATTTATGTTTCAAATAAAGTTCGAAAAACAAAAACGGCTAATATTATTATTTTCACTTTTAATTATGACTGCTTGTCAGAAAGTAAAAAATGATGATTCTCAAAAAATTATTTCTGATAATTATTCAATAATTGTTCCTTCAGATTTTGAAAGAACAAATAACCTTAACGAATTATCAAAAGTCCAATTTCAAATTAAAGAAGAAGATTTATATTTTATTGTATTAGAAGAACCTAAAAAAGGATTTGAAAATGCAATTAGATTAAAATTACATAACTCAACTCCAGATTTAACCGGATATTTTAAAGTAGTTACAAATCATTTTAAAGAAATAACTAAAAATTTCGAGTTAAATGACTTTGGAAGAACAAAGATAGATTACTGTAATGCCTATCTTTTTTCAATGTCAGGAATAGAACTTGAAAACAATAAAAATGTGTTCTACAGATTTGGAATAATTGAAGATAATGAGAACTATTATCAAATAATGTCTTGGACAAACATAAAGAACAAGCAAAAATTAATTGGAAAAATGGATAAAATAATTCATTCATTTGAACTGAGATAAAAATAAACAGCACACAACAGCTACTACAACGGATTTGAGCAATTGGCTTAATGGAAAGTTGGTTTTGTATTTGGGTCCCGATAGCTATCGGGATTGGCAAATCCGAAAATAGAGCTTAATTTAATCCCAAACCCGCTGTAGTGCCAGAACGTTGGCAGGTAGACTCGGAAAAATAACATACGAATAAGAATATAGAAAAATTAGAAATTTATGAAAAATATTTGTTCAAATTGCGAAGCTGAAAACGAAATAAATTCAAAATATTGTTCGGTTTGTGGTTACAAACTACCACTTTTAGAAGACCAAAATGTAAAAACCAAAATTGAACAGACTAAAGTCACGAAACCTAAAAGAAAATTTGACTTGAAAACAGCTATAGGTTTTATAGTTGGATTTATAATAATGTTTTTTGTAACACAATCCTTCTTCAAACCAACATTTGACAAACAACTTGTAGAATTCGCAAATGACTTTAACAAAAATTGTCCAATGAATATAGACGAATATACAACTTTGAAAAACGTAGTTGCTTTACCAAATAAAACTGTACAGTATAACTATATTTTGGTAGGAATCACCAAAGCAGAGGTAAAAATTGATACAGTGAAAAAATACGTTTTCCCAGGAGTTTTACAAAACGTAAAAACTAATCCAGAAATGAAATTTTTCAGAGATAATAAAGTAACATTAAATTATTACTACTCTGATAAAAATGGAGAATTTGTAACTCAATATGTTGTAAAACCCGAAATGTACGAATAGAAATAAGTCCACCTGCCAACACTTTCTACACGCGATTTAGGCAATAGGCTTAATGGAAAAATGGTTTTGTATTTGGGATGGTTTGGCAAATCCGAAGAATGGGCTTAATTTAGTCCCAAACCCGCTGTAGTACAGGAACGTTAGCAGTAATATTAAAATCCCGTAATCAGAATGACATTTTCTAAATTAATGACTCTTATTTTTCTTTTAATATTTGCGGAAAGTTATTCGCAAGAAAAATATGTTGTTAAATACCCAAATGGAAAAACTAAAATTGAAAGCTATATAAAAGACAATACTTTAGACAGCATTTATAAGGAATATTATGAAAATGGAAATTTAAAAGCTGAAGGCTTTTACAAAAATTGTGAATATAAAACTAACCTAAAAGGAATATATATAGCTGGTTGTGGTGTTGGAAAAGATAAAGATACTATCGCAACAGGAAAGCGTCACGGAACTTGGAAAAATTATTATGATAATGGAAATTTAAGTTATACTGCTAATTTTCATTGTAATATTCAACAAGGAAATTTTTATTCATATAACAAAGAAGGCAAACTAGAAACTATTGAATTTTACAACGAAGGAAAGTTAATGTATTCCCAAGAATTTAATGAGAATGGAATTATTATAGAAACTTCAAATTTTAAATATGAATATGGAAAACCTGAAAGTTTTAAAAAAGTTCACACTTTTCAATTCTATAAAAATGGAGATTTAAAAAGTGAGAATATAGTAAAAGAGAATAACGAAACAGAAATTGAAGATTATAAGGAATATTATCCAAATGGTTTTTTAAAGTTGGAGAATTATACTATAAACGGAAATAAAAACAAAGTTTACAGAGAATACTTTGAAAACGGGAATGTCAAATATGAGGGACTTTTTAAAAATGATTTCCCAATAAAAAAACAATATTTTTACAGTGAAAATGGAACACTAATGAAAATAGAAACTTGGAAGAATAAAAAATTAATAAAAACAGAAACTAAATAAAAATACTACTGCCAACACACGCTTCAAGCAAGCTGATCAATTGGTTTAATTTGAAAATAGTTTGTATTTGGCACATTTGTTTTTAACCGAAAAATTATGCATTTTTAATCCCAGCCTGCTTGTAGCGCGGGAACGTTAGCATCAATACCATATACTCTATCTAAATAAGGACAAATAATGGATATTATCAATAAATTTTCTCTTGTAATTTCAATACTATTTGTTTTTGCTTTTATCATAAATCCACCGTGGCATAAAATATTTAGAAATAAAAAGACATATGACTACTTTTTATATTTTTCTATCATTTTCCCAATAGTTTCATTTTTAACTCTATTTGGAGAAATTGAAAACCCAAAAATAAGTGTTTTCATAACTTTTTATCCTCTTATTTTTCTAATCTTACATAAATACTTTGACAGTAGAATTTTAAATGAATACAACCGCCATCTAATTTTTTCCAAAAAATATAATGTAATATGGAAAGACAGCGAATCTGATTATGCAACGTCAACCGATAATTGGTACCAATTGTTAATATGCTTAGTACCAATCATTTTGCCTTACGGAATAGGCTGGATAATATTTGAAATTCTTAAGTACTGATGCTAACAGCTACTTCAACGAATCTGTACAATGGTCTTAATGGAAAGTTTTACAAAATCAGTTCTAAAAAAGGATTAACTATCTTTGCATTCGAAATCCATAAAAATGAAAGCAAACGACAATTCTGAAAAAAACATTTTACATCCAAGAAATCTTCATCGCAATCGCTATGATTTTGAAAAACTGATTTCAAATTGTCCCGAATTAAAAGCTTTTGTTTCCATCAACAAACACGGAATCGAAACCATTGATTTCAGCAATCCACTTGCAGTTAAAATGCTTAATAAAGCTTTATTGCAAACGTACTACGATATTCAAAACTGGGATATTCCTAAAAATTATCTTTGCCCGCCAATTCCAGGAAGAGCCGATTATATTCATTATATCGCCGATTTATTAGCAGAAACAAACAATGGAATTGTTCCAAAAGGAAATTCTGTTTTAGGCCTAGATATTGGAACAGGTGCAAATTTGATTTATCCGATATTAGGATACAGTATTTACGATTGGAGTTTTGTTGGTACGGATATCGACAAAAAAGCAATTGAAAACTGCAGTAAAATTATTGAAAACAATCCAAAGCTAATCGATGCCATCAGTTTGCAACAACAAACTGAATCCCGATTTATTTTCAAAAACATTATTATTCCCGAAGACCGATTCACTTTCACCATGTGTAATCCGCCTTTTCATGCTTCTGCAGAAGAAGCAAATAAAAGCGCTTCAAGAAAAGTTTCAAATTTAAAAGAAAAAAGAAACACAAATCCTGTTCTGAATTTTGGCGGTCATAATGCCGAATTATGGTGCAACGGAGGAGAAATCGGATTTGTTACCCAAATGATTTACGAAAGTGCTAAATACGCTTCACAATGCTTATGGTTTACGACATTAGTTTCAAAAAAAGAAAATCTTTCATCGATTTACAAAATTCTGAAAAAAGTAAACGCCGTTTCGATCAAAACAATTGATATGGCGCAAGGTCAAAAAAATAGTCGTATTGTTGCCTGGAGTTTTTTAAGTGAAGCGGAACAGAAATCATGGAAACTTTAAAACACTGATTTTGAACACCAATTCTTGATATTACAATTTCATTTCACTACATTTAGTGTAAACAATTAAATATCAAGACTATGGCAGAATATGTTGGTTATCTCGCATCTGTTTTTATTGTTGGAGGTTTTTTGCTGAAAAATCTCAGAACAATTCGGTTTATTAATATGTTTGGCTGTATCTGTTTTGTCATTTATGGTATTTTTTTAAACGACTACAGCGATTTTAATCAATGGCTTTGGCCCGTAATTATTCCGAATATCATTTTAACATTTGTACAGATTTATTATCTGACATCAAAAAATGATAAATCTTAAAATTATGATACTTTCAGATAAAATTCTGAAATAGCCTCGCGATTAGATTGTTGTACCTTTAAAGTAAATTGAATTTTATGAGTACTGCAAAAACGTTCGTTGGTTTATTCCTTATTATAATACTCGCTGGTTGTGGATCTTCAAAAGAAACTAAATTTGATGATTACGTTTTTAAAACCAAAAGCGACAAACATAATTATACAGCGGCTTATGATAAAGCGCTTGAACTTTGGGAGGTTCCTTATACAGAAGAAAATGTAAAAACCACATTTGGAACCGCCCACGTTATTATTTCTGGACCAAAAAATGGAAAAGATCTTGTTCTGCTTCACGGTATGGACGCCAGTTCTACGATGTGGTATCCAAATATTAAAGCGTTAGCCAAAAATCGTCGCGTTTATGCCATTGATTTTTTAATGGAACCCAATAAATCAACTTTAACCACAAAACCGCTTTCATCTCAAGAAATTGTGGTTTGCTACAACGAAATTTTCAATCATTATAAATTGAGGAAATTTGATGTTATTGGCGCTTCACGCGGAGGCTGGATTGCGACATTATTGGCTGTTCAAAAAAAGAATTCTATTGATAAAATTGTGTTGTTAAGTCCGGCGCAGACTTTTAAATTTATTGATAAACCTAGAAAAACTTCATCCGCTTTACTTTTAAAACTTTTTCCAAGTGAAAAGAAATTCAGCAAAACATTAAAAACATTTTCTACACATCCGGAAAAAATCAGCCCTGTTTATAACAGACAATTTTATTTGGCCAATAAATATGCAAAATCCAATTCCAGCATGCTCAAAATGACACCTTTTTCAGATGACGAATTAAAGTCGATTCAGAATTCGGTTTTGGTTTTAATTGGCGATAAAGACGTCATAAATTCGGAAGAAAGTTTGGAACGAGCAGAAAAATATCTACCAAACGCCAAAACAATAATGATAAATGATGCGGGTCATTTTTTGAGTATCGATCAGTCAAAATTTGTAAACGACGCTATGATTAATTTTCTCGAAAAACCTTCAAACTTTGTATCTTTACAAAACTAATTTTTCATCAATAGAAAATGAATTTTCAAGTAACTTCAGAATATAGTCCGAAAGGAGATCAGCCACAAGCCATACAAAAACTAGCACAAGGAGTTATTGATGGCGAAAAATATCAAACTTTATTGGGAGTTACAGGATCCGGAAAAACATTTACGGTTGCAAATGTTATTCAGGAAGTACAACGCCCTACTTTGGTTTTGGCACACAATAAAACTTTGGCGGCGCAATTGTATTCAGAATTCAAGCAGTTTTTTCCAAATAACGCTGTTGAATACTTCGTTTCTTATTACGACTATTATCAGCCGGAAGCTTTTATGCCTGTAACGGGTGTTTTCATTGAGAAAGATTTATCTATCAATGAAGAATTAGAAAAAATGCGTTTAAGCACTACTTCTTCCCTGCTTTCAGGACGAAGAGATATTTTGGTAGTTGCTTCTGTTTCTTGTTTATACGGTATTGGAAATCCAGTTGAATTTAAGAAAAATGTGATTGAGATTGCCAGAGATCAGGTTATTTCGAGAACAAAATTATTACATAGTTTAGTTCAGAGTTTGTATGCCAGAACTGAAGCCGATTTTAATCCGGGAACTTTCAGAATCAAAGGCGACACGGTTGAAGTGTATCCAAGTTATGCTGATGATGCGTATCGAATTCATTTTTTTGGAGACGAAATCGAAGAAATAGAATCGTTTGATGCTAAAACTTCTCAGGTAATCGAAAAATTCAAAAGACTGACGATTTATCCAGCCAATATGTTTGTGACTTCTCCTGAAGTTTTACAAGGTGCCATTTGGCAGATTCAGCAGGATTTAGTGAAACAAGTTGATTATTTTAAAGAAATAGGAAAACATTTAGAAGCCAAACGACTGGAAGAAAGAACGAATTTCGATTTAGAAATGATTCGGGAATTGGGCTATTGTTCCGGAATTGAAAATTATTCCCGTTACCTTGACGGTCGTGAGGCAGGAACACGACCTTTCTGTTTATTGGATTATTTTCCGAGCGATTTTTTAATGGTTGTTGACGAAAGTCACGTTACCGTTTCGCAGGTTCATGCCATGTACGGAGGTGATCGCAGTCGTAAAGAAAACTTAGTTGAATACGGTTTTAGATTGCCTGCCGCAATGGACAATCGTCCTTTAAAATTTGAAGAATTTGAAGCCTTGCAAAATCAGGTAATTTATGTTTCTGCAACTCCTGCCGATTACGAATTGCAAAAATCAGACGGAATTTATGTCGAGCAAATTATTCGTCCAACCGGATTATTAGATCCTGTCATTGAAGTGCGCCCAAGTTTAAATCAAATTGATGATTTGATTGAAGAAATTCAGGTTCGCTGCGAATTAGATGAAAGAGTTTTGGTGACGACTTTAACTAAAAGAATGGCCGAAGAATTAGCCAAATATTTGACAAAAGTAAATATTCGTTGTCGTTACATACATTCTGAAGTTGATACTTTAGAACGCATCGAAATCATGCAAGATTTAAGAAAAGGCATTTTTGATGTTTTAATTGGAGTAAACTTGCTTCGTGAAGGACTTGATTTACCAGAAGTTTCATTGGTTGCGATTCTTGATGCAGATAAAGAAGGTTTTTTAAGAAACCACAGATCTTTGACCCAAACCATTGGTCGTGCTGCAAGAAATTTAAATGGAAAGGCCATCATGTATGCTGATAAAATTACAGCCAGCATGCAAAGAACAATTGATGAAACTAATTACAGAAGAACAAAACAGATCAATTTTAATACTGAAAATGGTATTACGCCTCAGGCTCTAAACAAAAAAATCGACAGCGCCTTTACTAAAAATCCTTTAGTAGAATACGAGTTAGGCCATACTTTACCAGTTGCCGCCGAACCTGAAACGGCTTATATGTCAAAAACTGATCTAGAAAAATTGATTCGCGAGAAACGAAAATCAATGGAAAAAGCCGCAAAAGAATTAGATTTTATGCAGGCCGCCAAACTTCGTGACGATATCAAAAAACTTCAGGAACAATTGCCGTAAAAATTTTATAACTATTGCTTAAGTAAAATGTTTTTATAAATTTACACTTACAAAAACACGCGATATTTTATTTAATCCTAAGTTATAAACCAAACAAACAACATGAATAACCGATTCATTCTAGTTACTACTTCATTTTTAGGTTCCATAATTTCACTTTACGCACAAAATAAACCACAACCAGCTCCAGAAATCATAGTCACCGATAATTATTTTGGAAAAACAATATCCGATCCTTATCGTTATCTAGAAAATCTTAACGATCCAAAAGTAATAGATTGGATGAAAAGCAATGCGGCTTATGCTCGTGAAAAATTAAACGAGATTCCAGAACGTGAAAAATTAATAAAAAAATTAAAGGAATTAAGTTCAAGAAAAAGTAGTACGATTTCTGAATTAGAAATAACAGAAAATAACAACTATTTCTATCTAAAAAGAAACGTAAATGACGAAAATCCTAAGCTATATTACAAGCAAGGATTCGATGGTACTGAAATATTACTTTTTGACCCAGTAAGCTACAAAAAAACTAATGGCACAACTTATAATATAACCGCAATTACTCCAAATATTGAAGGAGACAAAGTTGCCATTGAAGTTTCTCAAAACGGTTCCGAAATTGGTGAACTGTTTATAATGGATATTACTGGTAAAACATATCCTGAAACATTAGATAAATGTTGGGACAGTTATGTTTCCTGGATGCCAGACGGAAATTCTTTTACATTTACAAGACTTAATTCTTCTGATGTCAAAGATGAAAATAGATCGTTAAATACTAAAGTCTATTATCATAAATTAGGTCAAACTGAAAAAGAAGACGTTGAATTTCTTTCGAATGTCACCAATCCTGAACTTAATATCCTTCCTGAAGAATATCCTTATAATATTTATAGAAAAAGCTCAAACAAGAATTACGCTCTTATAAGAACTGTAGACAATAGAATTAAATTATACACCTGTGATTTCAATAATAATTTTTCTCCTGAAACCTGGAAAAGTCTTGTCAGTCAAAAAGATGAAATTGTTAACTTTCTAACTGATAATGAATTTATCTATTATTCAACTTTCAAAAATGCATCTAATTTCAAAATCATTAAAGTTCCTCTTTCGCATCCTGAAATAGAAAATGCCATAACTGTAGTTGAAGAACCAAAAAATGGAAAGATAACTACTTATGACATTACAAAAGACGGCTTATATTATTCAATTGTTGAGAATGGTGTCGAGGCCAAAGTTTATTTTTTAGCAAAAAATAAAACTAAAGCAATTGAACTAAAATTACCTTTTCAGGCAGGTTCAGCATCCTTTTCAACAATAAGTACAGACAAAAGTGACATTTGGATAACAATTGAGGGTTGGATTTCTGAGCCAAAAAGATATTTTTATAATCCTAAAACCAATACATTTACTTTTCAGCCTTTAACAAAACCTGTCGAATATCCAGAATTCAAAGACATTATCTCTAAAGAAATCATGATACCTTCACATGATGGTGTTATGGTTCCTGTTTCGCTTATTTACAACAAAAACATCAAATTAAATAGTGATAATCCTGTACTTATAGGAGGATATGGGTCTTACGGAACCTCAATGCAACCCTATTTTAGTCCTAGTCGTCTTTTACCTTATTGCCTTTATGGTGGTGTTTATGTTGTTGCTCATGTTAGAGGCGGTGGAGAACTGGGTGACAAATGGCATAAGGGAGGTTTTAAAGAAACCAAACCTAATACATGGAAGGATCTGATCTCTACAGCAGAATATTTGATTAGTAAAAAATACACTACATCCAAAAAAATCGCGATTCGAGGCGATAGCGCAGGCGGAATACTAATTGGAAGAGCGATTACAGAGCGCCCTGACTTATTTGCTGCATCAATAATTCAAGCGGGTTCATTAAATACTATCCGAGCAGAAATTCAAGCCAATGGTCCTGTCAATATTCCAGAGTTTGGCACAGTAAAAGACCCAAATGATTTTAAAGCTTTATTAGAGATGGATGCTTTTCATCATATTGTGAAAGGAACTGCATATCCGGCAACATTAATCAATGCGGGGATAAATGACCCTCGTGTAACTGCATGGGAGCCTGCAAAATTTGCCGCATTGCTTCAAAATGCAAATTCGTCTGATAAACAAATACTTTTTTTTACTGATTTTGAAGCTGGACATGGATTAGGGAACAGCAAATCAAAAAACATAGAAATTTCAGGAGACATAATTAGTTTTGCTTATGCCAATACTGGTCATCCAAAATTTCAAATCTCAAAAAAATAATTTCCACATAAAAAAACAAGGACTGTAATATCACAGTCCTTGTTTTTTTTAATTATGCTGTTCCTGAAAAACTCTCAATAATTTATTTGGATCAATGATGGCATTTGGGGCATTTTTCATCAATTCTAAAACACGTTTTACTGCAGTAGGATTTAATCCCATTTCTAGCGCAATCTGATAAATGGCTTTCGATTCTTTTTTATGTAAAATACCATCGCAATGCATAATCAAAGCCAATCTGTAAAATTGCTGAATGCGTTGAAATTCAGATCTGGTTACTTTTACCCTATGTTCTTGATGAAATAAATCCCTAAATTCTTCTTTACTTATATTCAATTCCTTGGCAACAATCCACAGAAAATCTACCTCACGTTTATGCAAATGTCCGTCAATGGTAGCAAACGCAATCATTTCTAAAAGTAAACTTCTTTTTTCTTCTTCGGTGTTCATCAAATTATTATTTTTAGCTAAATTATTACATTAAATCTAAATCACAATAACCAATGATTCGAGGATTCTTCTTTTTTATTTTATTGTCGCTGGCAAATATTGGGAACGCACAGGAAAGCACGGCATCCAAAAATGTATCCACTTTTACAATTGAATCACCTCAACTTAAAACTACAAAAAAAATCTGGTTGTATTTGCCCGAAGGCTATTCGGCTTCAGCCAAAAAAAGATACAGCGTGATCTACATGCACGACGCCCAAAATTTATTTGATGCCAAAACTTCTTTTGTGGGTGAATGGAATGTCGATGAAAAACTTGATAGTTTAAAAGCACCCGTAATTGTGGTGGGAATCGAACACGGAAATGAAAAACGAATCGATGAATTAACGCCTTTCAAAAATGAAAAGTACGGTGGCGGAAAAGCAGATGATTATGTTGATTTTATCGTAAACACTTTAAAACCCTATATCGACAAAAATTACAAAACCAAAACGAAAGCCAAAAACACAACAATCATGGGAAGCTCACTTGGCGGTTTGGTTTCCTATTATGCTGCCGTAAAATATCCACAAGTTTTTGGAAACGCGGGCGTTTTTTCGCCTTCTTTTTGGTTTTCAAATGACATTTATACTTTTACAGAAAAGTCTCCAAAAATCAAAACCCGATTTTATTTTCTATGTGGAGATAAGGAAAGCGACGAAATGGTAAAAGATCTTGAAAAAATGGAACGTTTATTAGACAAAAATCGTTGTTATTGTCTTCATCTTAGCAAAACAAAAATTGTAAAAGGCGGAGAACATAATGAAAAATTATGGCGAGACGGATTTGTAAAAGCAGTTCTCTGGCTTGGTTATTGATCGAAAAAAAATAAAAAAACAGGATAAATTATGAAACTAATTTTAAGAGAGTATAACTTAAAACTAAAACATACTTTCACGATTTCAAGAGAATCTATTGATTTTCAACCTTCTTTGATTGTCGAATTACAAAGCAATGGTTTTTCAGGCTTTGGTGAAGCAACTTCAAATCCGTATTACAAAACTACAGTTCCAATGATGATGAAGGATTTGGAAGAAATCAAAACAATTATTGAAACTTCTGAAATTGAAACTCCTGAAGTTTTTTGGGCAAAAATTCATCCGTATTTAAAAGACGACATGTTTGCTTTATGTGCGCTGGATTTGGCTTATAACGATTTATATGCGCGAATAAAAGGTAAAAAACTCTACGAATTGTGGAATTATACAACAGAGAAAAATCCGTTGACAGATTATACAATCGGAATTGCTTCTATTGAAAAAATGGTTTCAAAGATGCAGGAACTTCCGTGGCCTATTTATAAAATTAAATTAGGAACCAAAGAAGATATTGCCATTGTTAAAGAGCTTCGTAAACATACAAATGCTGTTTTTAGAATTGATGCCAACTGTGGTTGGGGCGTTGATGAAACAATAAATAATGCTGTCGAATTAAAAAAACTTGGCGTAGAATTTCTAGAACAACCTATGAAAGCTGATAATTGGGAAGGGCATAAAGAAGTTTTCAAACATTCTGTACTTCCTGTAATTGCTGATGAAAGCTGTATTATTGAAGAAGATGTTGCCAAATGTTTCAATCATTTTCATGGAGTAAATGTGAAATTGGTAAAATGTGGCGGATTAACTCCTGGAAAACGAATGATTGAAGAAGCTAAAAAATTAGGCTTAAGAACAATGGTGGGCTGTATGACTGAATCGACTGTGGGAATTTCTGCCATTGCACATTTGTTACCACAACTTGACTATGTTGATATGGACGGCGCATTGCTTCTTGCCGAAGATATTGCGTCTGGAGTAACAATTAAAAATGGTGTTGTAAGTTATTCTGATTTAAACGGAACCGGAGTTACACTTCTATAAAATGATAGTCGAAAAATTTCCAGATCGTATTATTGAAATTGACCAAAAAGAATATCTCTATTTTGGCGGAACTGCCTATTTAGGACTTCCGACAAATGCAACATTTCAGAATTTAGTTGTTCAAAATATTCTAAAATGGGGAACAACTTATGGAAGCTCAAGAACAGCGAATATTCAATTAAGTGCTTATGTTGGCGGTGAAGAGTTTTTGGCCCGACATATTGGTTCAGAAGCTGCGGTTACAGTTTCTTCAGGAATGTTGGCTGGAAAACTGGTAATTGAAAAATTACAAAAAGAAACGGACTGTTTTTTTCACTTGAATGAAATACACTCAGCAATTAAAACAGAAAATAGCGTTCCTGTTTTTAGTAATGAAAAATTAAATGATCGTTTGCTAAATTCTGAAGTAGAAAAAATAGTAATTTTAACTGATGGCGTTCCTTCCTTCCACACAAAACCTGTTGATTTATCTTTCTTAAAGCAAATTTCAAATCAAAAAGAAATTACATTAGTAATTGATGAATCGCATTCGCTTGGAATAATTGGAAATAATGGTACTGGAATTTATTCTTCAATTGACTTTCCAGTTAAAAGAAAAATTTTGGTTTCATCCTTAGGAAAAGCTTTTGGGTTAACAGGTGGCGTAATTGCTTCAAATTCAGAGTTTATTACGCAAATATCAAAAATCGAAACTTTTACTAGTGCAGCCGGAATGAATCCTGCTTTTGTGCAGACGCTTTCAGATGCTTCAGAATTATACAAGATTCAGCATCAAAAATTGCTAGATAACCTAACTTATATCGATTCCATTTTAATTCAAAATAAGAACATTAAATTTGATAAAAATTATCCTTTAATTTATGTTTTATCAAATGAATTGGTAGAAAAACTAAAATCTGAAAAGATAATTATTGCCAGTTTTAAATACACCAAAGAAGCTGAACCGTTAAATCGAATTGTCGTAACTGCGAATCATCTGCAAGAAGATTTAGATAAAATTATTGCTGTTTTAAATACAGATTAATTCATTACTATTTCAAAATCTAAAATAAAAAAGAGGAAATCTCTTAATTGAGATTTCCTCTTTTTGTTTAAATAATATTGTGACTAAATTAGTTAGCCCACCACACTTTTGTTTCCATTTTGTCAGCTCCTTGAGTAGCGATTGCAGCATTGTAATTTTCTAAATTCAATGTTTTTACACTCGCTCCGTAAGCTTGCCTTTGCGGAATTGTAGCAGAACCAATCGCTCCAACAGGAACGGTTAGAGCAACAGCATCAGTTCCAAATCTTCTCCATTCATTCCATCCTTCATAACCTTGCATAAACAATGCAATGTGTTTTTGGTAAGCAATAGATTTTAAATTTACGTAAGGAAATTGCAAAACATAAGCATCAGCCGCCGCAGTTGCAACACCCCATTGTGCCATAGAAGCTCTAATACCTTCAGCATAAAAAGTCGCTGCTGAACCCGGAATCCATCCTAAAGATGCTGCTTCAGCTTTAGCAAAAGAAACTTGTGCGTAAGTATAGAAAAATGCAGGGGCAGTTTTATTTTTGATAATAGTATTAGTTATAAAAGAATAATTTGCAACAGTTGTATTTCCTACAGCCGAAGTAAGACCACCTTTGTAAATCCCACCGTTAGTCGCTTTTTCTGCAAATTTTGCTAATCTAGGATCTTGTGGCGCAAGATTTGTTCCTGTCCCAATCAATAAATTTACAAAAGGTTCACTTAATAAATAGTCTGTTCTAGTTTCAAAACGATCTTCCCAAGGATTGTCATAAGCCTCATCAGTAATATAAGGATATGTAAAGTTTTGTGTGTTTGAAGCAATAGTTCCAGCGTTTAAAGCCTCAACAAATTTTGTTGCAGCATAACCTCCAGCAGCTGGAAATCTTTTTGACAAGCGCATCGCCATGTTTAACTTTAAAGTATTTGCAAAACGTTTCCACTCAGACATCTGGGTCGCTTTTGTGGTAAAAATCACATCGCCTTTTGGTCCTGCGCCATTATCCATAAGTGCTACTGCATCATTTAAATCTTTAAACAATCCATCATAAATAGCTTCTTGTGTATCAAATTTAGGAAATGCATTATCCAACCCTTGTAAAGCTCCAGTATAGGGCACCATTCCCCATCTATCTGTGATATGCTGAAAAACGTAAGCTTTCAAAATCATTGCTACAGCAATTTGGTTATTGTTTGAACCATTAGCTAATGCCGCTCCAGCCGTTGCAGCATCTTTGTTTAAATTTATAACCGCTTGTAAGTTGTTTAGAACAGATACATAATTGCTGGTATATTCAAAATTTACTACATCATAAATCGTTTCTTTAGGATATTGTCCGTTTGTGATATACTGCACATAACAAAGTGGCTCAGTTGCAGTAAGAATAGGCGACATTGATCTTTCGGCTCCTGTAAGTAACGAAGCTGTATTTGCGACACTAGGATAATTTGGATTTAAGTTAGTATCGCCAAAATCAGCATTATCACAAGAAACTGATACCAAAACAGTTGTTAGTGCTAAAATTGATGTTATTACTATTTTTTTCATTTTTATAATTATAAAGTTAAAACAACATTTAAACCAATAGATCTAGAGTTTGGCAATTGGGCCGTTTCTATAAATGGTGTAGTTGATGTATTGTAAGATTGAAGTTCAGATGGATCTATATCACGATTTGCGGCATAAATCAGCCAAAGATTATTCGCATAAACAGCAATATTAATTTTCTGGAAAGGTGTCTTTTGCAAAGTGCTTCTTTCCAAAGTATAGCCAAATCTAAGTGTTCTTAATTTTACATACGAAGCATCTTCTAAGAAAGGCTCAGTAATTGCTCGAATGTTTGACCAATATGTTCTAGTACTCACACGGTAAGCAACATCAGCACCAGTCGTACTGTCTACGCCTTCTACCAAAAGTCCTCCTGAAGTTGGAGTTACTGTAGAATTTAGCATTGCTCCTGTAGCAATACTTGCGCCAGTAGTAGCGTTTACGATAGGGTCTCTCTTTGGATTTCCTAAATCATTGTCACCAACTGTTTCAATACCCACTCCTGTCCTATTAATCAATGAATTAGAAACAGAATAGTATTTACCACCTTCTTGGAAATCAAATCCTAAACTTAAATCAAAGTTTTTGTATTTAAATGAAGTTGTAAGACCTCCAGTATAGTTTGGCAAAACATTACCTAAAAATACACCTAATTCTCTAACATATGCTCCCGCAGTAGTTAATTTTGGTTTTCCGTTATCATCTCTTGCAATTCTACTTCCGTAAATAGCCCCCCATTTTTCACCCACTTGCTCAACCAACTGAACGTTACCCATGTTTGAGTTTCCAGACTGAATAATATTTCTTGTAATTCCTGGAGCAATAGCTACTACTTGCCTGTCAAGAGTTGAATAGTTTGCACCAATATTCCATTCAAATTTATCTGTTTTAATTGGTGTTCCAGACAATGCAATTTCAACCCCTTTGTACGTTTGTTTTCCTCCGTTTAGAAAAACGCCACCAATTCCTGTTGAAGCATCCAAGTCTACTCGATATGGTAATTCATTATCTAATCTGTCAAAATAAGAAACATCTAATGAAAGTCTATTATTAAAGAATTTCAAATCTATACCATATTCTTTTTCTTCACGATTTCCACCTTTCAACCTTGGGTTACTAGGTGTTGATTGTGTTGACGAAGTTGGATAAGTACCGTAAGGCGTTCCGATTCCGTAAATAGGGCTTGTTAAATAAACTCCAGGAAACTGAGGCGCCATTGCATAACCAGCTCTTAATTTACCAAACGTGAAAAAGTTATTTTCTGGAATAAATTTAGAGAAAACAAAACTTCCAGAAATACCATAAGTAGCTAATTTATTATCGTTTACATCTGCAGTAGAAGCAAAATCATTACGATAAGAACCATCAACATACAAGAAATCATCATAACCTACAGAAGCTGTTAAAAAATAGGCACGATTTTTTGTTCTGTATCTTTTATTATCAATAAGTGGAGTTCCTACAGAAGTACTGATACTGTAGAATCCTTCTGAAACTAAACCTCCAACCGTACTACTATTCATGTATGTTCGATCATAAAATTGATATTCGAAACCTAAATTTCCTGTGATATCAAATTTGTTGATTTTCTTTTTATAATTTAAAATACCTGAAATTTCATCTTTATTAGTGATTTGAAGACTTTCCTCATAAGAAGGAACTTCGGCACCACCCCAAGCTTTGTAGATATCATAATAATTGTTTCCAATATATGTTTTTCTAAGCTCTACAGTAGCTGCCAAATCATCAATAATTTGGTAAGAACCGCCAATTTTACCATTAAAAGATTTTTGGTCTTCGTTGTTTGGTTGCTCGTATTGATCAAAAAATGGAGAATTCCAACCTATAGATTTTCCATTTGTTGGGCTAGTTCTGTTCCAAGTTACAATTTTACCATTCATACGATAATTTCTTAAATCGTCCATGTTTAGTTGTCTTTGAAACCATTGTCTCAAACTTGCAACCGCTGGCAAGATTAAGTTTTTATCATTATATCCCTTAGTTTGTCTATCTTGAAATAAAACAGTTGAGAATACTTTGAATTTCTTACTCAAACTAGCTTCCATAGTAAGATTTACATCATATTGGGTTCTAGCTGTATTTGGCACAATACCTTCTTTATCTGTTCTAGTGATACCAAAGTTTATAGAATAATCTTCACCACCTTTACTAGCAGATAAACTAGATCTTTTGGTAACTCCAGTATTGTAAAAATCTTTAACATTGTTTTTGTTTGGAGAAAAAGGAGTTAGTTTACCAAATTCTGGAGTACCTTCTTCCCAACTATTCCAAGCACGTACCATTTGACCTTGCATTCTTGGTCCCCAACTTTCGTCAGCAGTATAATCTACAATTTCTTGACCATTAAAAGCGGCGAAGGATGCTGGATCTGTTGCTGGATTATAAGTATACTTTGGAAAAGTTTGAGAATAGCCTCCACCGTACTCATTTTGAAACTCAGGCAATCCATAAGCATTTTCTAATGAAGAACTTACATTAAACTCTACTGTTGTAGCGCCTTTTTTCCCTCTTTTTGTTGTAATTACAATTGCACCGTTTCGACCTTCTGGTCCATAAAGCGCTGTTGCAGACAAACCTTTTAAAGTATTGATACTTTCTATGCTTTCTGGATTAATATCACTAATAGCGCTTACTTTGATGTTATCCACTACATACAATACTCCTGTATCTCCACGAAGTCTAAGCAAAGAGGTTCTAAAATCCCCGCTTGGCGAACCTTGAAATTGAACACCTGCAATTTTTCCAGCCAAAGCATTATTAATATCTGTTTCTCTCACCGTTACAACATCTGCAGCTCTTACTTTTTGCGTAGCATAACCAAGTGATTTTTCGCTTCTCTTCAGACCCAAAGCGGTTACTACGACTCCGTCAAGCTCTTTTGCATCAGAAAGCATCTTTATATTTAATGTTGCACCAGCTACAGTAGCTTTCGTTGATTTGAATCCGATATATGAAAAGACTAAAACAGAACCTTTACTGGCACTAATTTGATAATCTCCGTCAAATCCAGTCGTAGTTCCGCCTGAGCCTCCCTCTTCGTGAATATTAACTCCTGGCATAGGCATTCCTGCCTCATCAGTTACTGTTCCTTTGACCGTTATTTTTTGCGCAAACAAAATGCTCGAAGCAAATAAGAACAAAACGAATGAAAAGATAAAATTCTTTTGTTTCATAAACTTTAGTTAAAAAATGGTTAATAAATTGGTTCGTTAATATCGCAATTTAACATTTTATATCATTAAAATGCGTTTTTATAAGAAAAGACATTAAAAATTTTATTAAAATACGCATTTTAATGCAACTAAAATGCATAAAACAGCAATAATAATAATTTAACTCCCCAATCTTCAATAAGTTAGAAAGTTCAACAACTCTTAATTTTAATTTTAAGAAGCAAAATCATCAGAATTAAAATTTAACATGAGCAACAATTTTAGCAGATTGTACCGTACCTTTGTAAAAAATAAAACAATGACGAATAACGATATACTTAAAAAACTTCGCGTGGCTTTGATGCTCCGTGATGACCAAATAGTTGAAATTTTAGAATTAGTTGATTTTAGAATTTCAAAATCAGAATTGGGTGCTTTTTTCAGAGCTGAAGATCATCCCAATTATATGGAATGTGGCGACCAGGTTTTACGCAATTTCTTAAACGGATTAGTGATTCATTTAAGAGGAACGAAAGAAAACCCTAAAAACCCAACAGATGTTTTAGCAAAACATAAAGCAGAGATTCCGAAGAAAGAAACTTCAAAAGAAAGACCTGAGTTTAAAGCTAGTCCAAAAGATTCTGAAAAATATAGAGGCGACCAAAGTTCATCAAAGTTAGGTTCAGCAGCTGGAAAACCTAAAAAGAAAGCATTCCCAAAAGGAAATGGAAAACCAGTTATTGTAGAAAAAGTAGTTTTCAAAAACGGGAAGAATAAGAAATAATTTTAACCGCTAAGAACGCTAAGAATTACGCAAGGTTCGCAAAGTTTTTATTTATAAAGCTTTGCGAACCTTGCGCGTTATAGACTAAGTTTAAAAAAAAATTTGCGTGCTTTGCAGTTAAATCACAAAAAAAATCCACTCCTTTCGGAATGGATTTTCTATATAAATTGATTTCTTATTTTAATTAAGAAAGAGCAGCTTTAACTTGGTCAGCAGCTTCCTGGAATTGAACTGCAGATAAGATTGGCATACCAGAGTTGTCAATTAATTCTTTTGCAATTTCAGCATTTGTTCCTTGCAAACGAACGATAATTGGCACTTTAATAGCGTCACCCATGTTTTTGTAAGCATCAACAACACCTTGAGCAACACGGTCACAACGAACGATTCCTCCGAAGATGTTAATTAAGATAGCTTTTACGTTTGGATCTTTCAAGATAATTCTGAAAGCTGTTTCAACACGTTTTGCGTCAGCAGTTCCTCCTACGTCAAGGAAGTTAGCAGGCTCAAAACCAGCATATTTAATTAAATCCATAGTTGCCATTGCAAGACCAGCTCCGTTTACCATACATCCTACAGTACCGTCAAGGTCAACATAGTTTAGACCAACTTCTTTAGCTTCAACTTCGATTGGATTCTCCTCACGGATATCTCTCATTTCAGCATATTTAGGTTGTCTGTATAAAGCGTTATCGTCGATGTTAACTTTAGCATCAACAGCTAAGATTTTGTTATCAGAAGTTTTTAAAACTGGGTTAATTTCAAACATAGAAGCATCAGAACCAATGTAAGCATTGTAAAGTGCGTCGATGAATTTAACCATTTCTTTGAAAGCATTTCCAGAAAGACCTAAATTGAAAGCAATTCTTCTAGCCTGGAAACCTTGTAATCCAACATTAGGATCAACTTCTTCAGTAAAGATTAAGTGTGGAGTGTGCTCAGCAACTTCTTCGATATCCATTCCACCTTCTGTAGAATACATAATCATGTTGCGTCCTGTACCTCTATTCAATAAAACAGAAACATAAAATTCAGAAGTTTCACTTTCTCCAGGATAGTAAACATCTTCTGCAACTAATACTTTATTTACTTTTTTACCTTCAGGCGGAGTCTGAGGTGTGATCAACTGCATTCCGATGATTTGTTCTGCTAACTCTTCAACTTGCTGTAAGTTTTTTGCCAGCTTAACTCCACCACCTTTTCCACGACCACCTGCGTGAATTTGTGCTTTTATTACGTGCCATCCTGTACCAGTTTCGGCAGTTAATTGTTTTGCAGCAGCTACAGCTTCAACCGCATTATTAGCCACAATTCCGCGTTGAACGCGTACTCCGTAACTTGCTAAAATTTCTTTTCCTTGATATTCGTGTATGTTCATAATATAGAATTTGTCTGGTTCTGAATTTATTTCAGAATAAAAGTGCGACAAAAGTAGCAAAATTCAACTTAATAGTAAAATCTTTTTCCAATTAAAAAATGAGGCAATTTGTTATTAATTAGATAATCTTTTTTAAAGCAAATTAATCGTTAACGAATTGCATTGAAAAAGTTAACACAAAATCACTATATCGTTTGATATTTAACAAAAAAACCTATGGAATTCTAGGGCTGACGACGATTTTTCCTAATATTATTTAAATGTTATTATGATTTTATCATTTCGCAATGCCTTAAATAATATTATTATCATTTAAGAACCGTTTTTCTAATATTACGACAAAAATGAAAGCAAAAGCACAATTTCAATACATTATGTTTAACGAAATCTTTATTTTTGTAGAAAAAATATCAAGAATGAAAGTTAAAGAACAAGGGCTCTATTTGCCTGAATTTGAACACGACAATTGTGGTGCAGGATTTATTTGTAATTTGAATGGTATTAAGTCAAATGATATTATTCACAAAGCATTGGACATCTTAATAAAATTGGAACATCGTGGTGCCGTTAGTTCTGATGGAAGAACTGGAGACGGGGCTGGAATTTTATTTGATATCCCACATGCATTCTTTAAGAAAGTGTGTGACTTTGAAATCCCTGAAACGCGTGAGTATGCAGTAGGAATGGTTTTTTTACCAAAAAGCAAAAACCAGGTTTCTTTTTGTATTAATGCATTTGAGGCTACTATTAAAGACCAAAACTTAAAAGTTTTAGGTTGGAGAGATGTACCAGTTGACGTTGAAAATTTAGGTGAAATCGCCGCAGAAAAAGAACCAACAATTAAACAAGTTTTCGTTTCTAAAAACGGACAAGATTTAACTGAACAAGAATTTAATGCAAAACTTTTTGCAGCTAGAAAAATTGCTGAACATGCCGTAAGAGGATCTAAAACCTCAGAAAGCCATATGTTTTATTTTACTAGTTTATCGACAACTACTATAATATATAAAGGTCTGTTGATGCCGGAAGACATCAGCCGTTATTATATAGATTTGAAAGATCCGGACCTGGTGACTCGTCTTGCACTTGTACACCAACGTTTCTCTACCAATACATTCCCATCTTGGGACTTAGCTCAGCCGTTTAGATACATGTGTCACAATGGTGAGATCAATACACTTCGTGGAAACGTAAGCCGTATGCGTGCTCGTGAAGAGCTCATGCAGAGCAAAGTTTTTGGCGAAGACATCAAAAAATTATTCCCAATTATCTTAGAAGGAAAATCAGATTCTGCTTCTATGGATATGGTTATCGAACTTTTATTAATGACTGGACGTTCTCTTCCAGAGGCAATGATGATGGTAGTTCCTGAAGCTTGGGAAAAACACCAAACAATGTCTCCTGAAAAAAGAGCATTCTACGAGTTTAATGCTTGTATTATGGAGCCTTGGGATGGTCCTGCTTCTATTCCGTTTACAGATGGAAATGTAATTGGAGCTTTACTAGACAGAAACGGTTTGCGCCCTTCTCGTTATACATTAACGAAAAGCGGATTCGTAATTATGTCATCTGAAATTGGTGTATTAGACATCGATCCAGAAGATGTAATTCAGCACGGTCGTTTAGAGCCAGGAAAAATGTTCTTGGTTGATATGAACGAAGGCCGTATCATCGAAGACGAAGAGGTTAAGAAAGCGATAGTTACAAAACGTCCTTACAAACAATGGGTTGACGAAAACTTATTGCCATTAGCGAGCGTT
The DNA here is from genome assembly GCF_054075145.1 of Flavobacterium xizangense. NCBI lineage: Bacteria > Pseudomonadati > Bacteroidota > Flavobacteriia > Flavobacteriales > Flavobacteriaceae > Flavobacterium > Flavobacterium xizangense. The sequence goes on from NZ_JBSIPG010000002.1 coordinate 890,648, forward strand.
CCTTACACAAACAATCCAACTCCTGTTGAAAAATTAGATTTCGTAACAAGACAAAAATTATTTGGCTATACAATTGAAGATTTAAAAACAATCATCAATCCAATGGGTAGCGACGGAGCTGAAGCAATCAGCTCTATGGGTAATGATACACCTTTGGCTGTTCTTTCAGATCAACCTCAGTTGTTGTACAATTACTTCAAACAATTGTTTGCTCAGGTTACAAACCCACCGTTGGATGGTATTCGTGAGGAAATTATTACCGACATCAGTTTAGCGATTGGTGGCGATTTCAATATTTTCGAAATTGAATCGAAACAATGTAAAAAATTAAAAATCCAAAATCCGGTTATTTCTAATGAGGATTTGGATAAAATCAGAAATATCGATCACGCAGATTTCAAATCGGCTACTATTTCTACTTTATACAAAATAGAAAAAGGAGTTAACGGTTTAGAACGTGCTCTTGAAAAATGTGTTCAGGCTACTTTTAAAGCGGTTAATGAAGGATGCAACATCATTATCTTATCGGATAGAGGTGTAAGTGAAGAATTAGCTCCAATCCCAATGTTATTGGCTTGTTCTTACATTCATCACTCATTGAATATTTTACAGGTTCGTTCTAAATTCGGCATCATCATCGAATCTGCTGAACCACGTGAACCTCATCATTTTGCCTTATTGTTCGGATACGGTGCAAGTGCCATCAACCCTTACATGGTAAACGAAATCATTCACGATCAGGTTGAAAAAGGTTTCATTACAAAAGTAAAAGCGGATTATGCAGTTGTGAACTACAACAAAGCGATTGCAAAAGGAATCGTGAAAATCATGAACAAAATTGGTATCTCTACTTTACATTCGTATAGAGCTGCTCAGATTTTTGAGATTTTAGGTTTAAACAAAACATTTACATCTAAATACTTCCCTTACACTCCATCTAGAATTGAAGGAATTGGTTTAATGGAGGTTGAAAAAGAGGTTAAAAAACGTTTCCAAAAAGCTTTCCCAAATTCAAAAGTGGCAAGTTTGCTTTCTCTTGAAATTGGTGGTATTTACAGATGGAGACGTGGTGGTGAAAAACACATGTTTAACCCAACCACTATTTCTAAATTACAACAAGCGGTTCGTTTAAACAGCCCTGAAAGTTATAAAGAATACTCAAATGCAGTAAACGAGCAAAGCTCGAACTTAATGACCATCAGAGGTTTATTTGAATTCAATAATTTGGATCCAATTTCGATTGACGAAGTAGAACCTTGGACAGAAATTGTAAAGAAATTCAAAACTGGAGCAATGTCTTACGGTTCTATTAGCCAGGAAGCACATGAGAACTTAGCTATTGCAATGAACAGAATTGGAGGAAAAAGCAACTCTGGAGAAGGTGGAGAAGACCCAAGACGTTTCCAGAAAGAAATTAACGGAGATTCTAGAAATAGTGCGATCAAACAAGTTGCATCAGGACGTTTTGGCGTTTCGATCAACTATTTGACAAACGCTAAAGAAATTCAAATTAAAATGGCTCAGGGAGCAAAACCTGGTGAAGGCGGACAGTTACCTGGAGAAAAAGTAGTGCCTTGGATTGCTGAAACGAGAAATTCTACGCCTTATGTAGGTTTGATTTCGCCTCCTCCTCATCACGATATTTATTCTATTGAGGATTTATCTCAGTTGATTTACGATTTGAAAAATGCAAACCGTGAAGCACGCGTAAACGTAAAATTAGTTTCTGAAGTTGGAGTTGGAACTATCGCTGCCGGTGTTGCCAAAGCAAAAGCTGACGTTATCTTAATTTCTGGCTATGACGGAGGAACGGGAGCTGCACCTTTAACATCTTTACAGCACACCGGTATTCCGTGGGAACTTGGTTTAGCCGAAGCACAGCAAACTCTAATCTTAAACGATTTAAGAAGCCGTGTAGTTTTAGAGTGCGACGGACAGTTGAAAACAGGTCGCGACGTTGCCATCGCAGCTTTATTAGGAGCTGAGGAATTTGGTTTTGCGACTGCACCGCTTGTAGCTTCTGGATGTATCATGATGAGAGCTTGTCACTTAAATACCTGCCCAGTTGGTATTGCCACTCAGGATCCTGAATTGAGAAAAAATTTCAAAGGAACTCCAGAGCACGTAATCAACTTCATGTATTTTATTGCTGAAGAGTTAAGAGAAATCATGGCGCAATTAGGTTTCAGAACTTTAAAGGAAATGGTTGGTCAATCACAAAAATTAAATGTGAACAAAGCGATCAAACATTATAAAGCAAATGGGTTAGATTTATCACCAATTCTATACAAACCGGAAAAAGCGAAAACACAGCCAAATCACAATACAACTCAACAAGATCACCAACTTGAAAATGTATTGGATTTTGACATCATCAAAGAAGCGATTCCATCTATCTATAGAAAAGAGAAAACAAGAGTAACCTTTAAAATTAAAAATACAGACCGTTCTGTAGGTGCTATTTTGAGTAACGAAATCTCAAAAATCTACGGCGCGCAAGGATTACCTGATGACACTATTTTAGTTGATTTTGAAGGTTCTGCCGGACAAAGTTTTGGTGCTTTTGCAACAAACGGATTGTCATTTAAAATTCACGGAAACTGTAATGATTATTTAGGAAAAGGGCTTTCTGGAGGAAAATTAATTGTAAAAGTACCTCCTACTGCAACTTTCAAACCTGAAGACAATATCATTATCGGGAACGTTGCCCTTTACGGAGCTATTACCGGAGAGGCTTATATTAATGGAATGGCCGGAGAGCGTTTCTGTGTGAGAAATTCTGGAGCAACAGCAGTTGTGGAAGGAATTGGAGATCACGGTTGCGAGTATATGACCGGTGGTACAGTAGTAGTTCTAGGAAAAACAGGAAGAAACTTCGCAGCTGGTATGAGTGGCGGTGTAGCTTATGTTTACGATCCAAATAAGAAATTCGATTCGACAGTTTGTAACATGGAAATGGTTGCATTCGATCCAATGGAAGAAGAGGACGTTACTAAACTAAGAAAATTGATTAAAAATCATTCCTTGTACACAAGCAGTCCATTAGCAAAAAGAATTTTAGCAGACTGGGAAAACCAACAACAGCACTTCGTAAAAGTAATGCCAACTGATTACAAAAAAGCATTACAAAGAATTGCAGAAGAGAAAAAAATAGAAGAATTAATAGCGGGATAAATGATTTGAGAATTCAGATTTTAGATTTTAGATTTATTTACGATGTCTTCCTGAGCGAAGTCGAAGGATGAAATTGGAATTTGGAATTTAAGAATTGGAATTTTAATCATTTAGATTTAATTAAAATGTCATGGGTAAAATAGGCGGATTTAAAGAATATAACAGAGCCGATGAAAGTAACTTAGCAGTAGCAGAACGTGTTTCGAACTACAATGAATTTACTATTCCGGTACCAAAAGATAAACTAAAAGAACAAGGATCAAGATGTATGGACTGTGGAATTCCTTTTTGCCACAGTGGTTGTCCGTTAGGGAATTTAATTCCTGACTTCAACGACATGGTGCATCATGAAGAATGGCAAAGTGCATTAGAGATTTTACAATCGACTAATAACTTCCCTGAATTTACAGGACGCTTATGCCCTGCTCCATGTGAGAAATCATGTGTATTAGGAATCATCAAAGATCCGGTTTCTATCGAAAACATCGAGAAAAGCATTGTAGAAAGAGGTTTCGCTGAAGGATGGATTAAACCACAGCCACCAAAAACAAGAACTGGTAAAACGGTTGCTGTTATTGGTTCAGGACCTGCAGGTCTTGCAGCTGCTCAGCAATTAAACAGAGCCGGACACACAGTTACTGTTTTTGAAAGAGACAACGCAATTGGAGGTTTATTACGTTACGGAATTCCAAATTTCAAATTAGAAAAAGGAATTATCGACCGTCGTGTAGCTATTCTTGAAGCAGAAGGAATCACTTTCAAAACTAACGTAAACGTTGGTGTTAACTTCAGCGTTGAAGAATTAAACCAATTTGATTCTATCGTTTTATGCGGGGGAGCAACTGAAAGAAGAAGCTTGCCAACTAAAGGAATCGAAAGCAAAGGCGTTGTTCAGGCAATGGATTTCTTGACACAACAAACTAAAGTTTTGTACGGAGAATCAATTCCAGATCAGGTTAAAGCAACTGGTAAAGATGTAATCGTTATTGGCGGTGGAGATACTGGTTCTGACTGTATTGGAACTTCAAACAGACATGGAGCAAAATCGGTTACTAACTTTGAGATTTTACCAAAACCTCCAGTTGGAAGAAGCGAGTCAACTCCTTGGCCTTTCTGGCCGTTGCAGTTAAAAACATCTTCTTCTCACGAAGAAGGTTGTGACAGAAACTGGTTAATCAACACTAAAGAATTCATTTCTAATGACAAAGGTGAATTAACTGGATTAAAAACGGTTGAAGTACAGTGGAAAATGACTCCAGGTCAACGTCCTGAATTAATCGAAAAAGAAGGTTCTGAGAAAATCTGGCCTTGCGATTTAGCTTTATTGGCTCTTGGGTTTACAGGTCCAGAGAAAACGTTAAGCGAGCAATTAGGAATCGAAATTGACGCAAGAAGCAACTATAAAGCACATAACTATCAAACAAACGTTCCTCACATCTTCACTGCTGGTGATATGAGAAGAGGACAATCATTAATCGTGTGGGCTATTTCAGAAGGTCGCGAAGCAGCAAGAGAAGTAGATTTATTCCTTATGGGATCTACAAACTTGCCTACTAAAGGAAAAGGAGATCTTCCTAGCCTATAAAAACTAAACAAAAATACAACACATACTACCAACAAACCCTTGAATTAATAATTCAGGGGTTTTGTTTTTTTGCCACAGATTATTTTTTTCGCCACGACCCGAGCGATAGCGAACTGGCGAAGCAATTCACGAATTATTCTAATATATATCACTTAAAACTATTCTTTCCTTTAAATTTCACGAATTATATTCTAAACATGCCAATAGTCATTCAGAATAAAAAATTAAAATAATCCGTGGCGGAAAAATTTTCTCATTTTAAAGCATCACAATTGGCATTTTAGTAAACATAGTTCCCGCTTTCGGCTATATCTCTCCGTTCCACTGCGAGGATACCGCCTCAATCGGGGCTAAATTCAAACATTTGGCTTCTTTTAAAAATTAGGATAAAAAGAAATACATTTAATTAGTGTAATTCATAAAAAAAACAATTTCAACAGCATTTAAGAATAAGTTAAATTCGTGAATTGCTTCGCCAGTTCGCTATCGCTCGGGTTGTGGCAAAAAAAAACTTAGTATCTTAGCATCTTAGAACCTTAGCACCTTTAAAAAGGTTATAAAAATCCAAAACAAGCAAGTTTTTGTTTAAAATAAAACAATTTGTTATATTTTGTTATTTTTCTACAATTTATTTGCTGATACACAAAAGAGTAATAACTTTGCCCAAAATGATTTAAAAATGCAAGCAAAAGATTTACTGCAGTTAGCAGACCAATTTGGAAGTCCATTGTATGTTTACGATGCCGAAAAAATCCAATCTCAGTACAACAGGTTAACTAAAGCTTTCTCGAAGGTAGAAAACTTGAGAGTTAATTACGCCATGAAGGCATTGTCGAACGTTGCGATTCTTCAGTTATTAAAGAACATGGGGTCTGGCTTAGACACTGTATCAATTCAGGAAGTTCAGTTAGGACTTCATGCTGGCTATGAACCCGAAAGAATTTTCTTTACACCAAACGGAGTTTCTCTAGAAGAAATCGAAGAAGTTGCCGCAATGGGTGTACAAATCAATATTGACAATTTATCTATTTTAGAGCAATTCGGAACAAAACATCCACATATTCCAGTATGTATTCGTATCAATCCACACGTAATGGCGGGCGGAAATGCTAATATTTCTGTTGGACATATCGATAGTAAATTCGGAATTTCTGTTCACCAAATTCCGCATATCTTGCGAATTGTTGAAAATACAAAAATGAGCATTGTCGGAATTCACATGCACACAGGATCTGATATTTTAGATATCGAAGTATTCTTGTATGCTGCTGAAATCTTATTTGATACAGCTAAACATTTCAAAGATTTACAATTCTTAGATTTCGGAAGCGGATTCAAAGTTCCTTACAAAAAAGACGATATCGAAACAGACATCGAAGAATTAGGTAAAAAATTATCTAAAAGATTCAATGCTTTCTGTGCAGAATACGGCAGAGATTTAACGTTGATTTTCGAACCAGGCAAATTCTTGGTGAGTGAAGCAGGTCATTTCTTAGTAAAAGTAAACGTAGTAAAACAAACGACCTCAACAGTTTTCGCTGGAGTTGACAGTGGTTTCAACCACTTAATTCGACCAATGTTTTACGGATCTTCACACCATATCGAAAACATCTCAAACCCAAAAGGAAAAGAGCGTTTTTACTCAGTTGTAGGATACATTTGCGAAACAGATACTTTTGCAAACAACCGCAGAATTCAGGAAATTACTGAAGGCGACATTTTATCTTTCAGAAACGCCGGAGCATACTGTTTCTCTATGTCTTCAAACTATAATTCAAGATACAAACCAGCCGAAGTTTTATGGATGAACGGTCAGGGAATCTTGATTCGTCAAGCTGAAACATTTGAAGATTTACTTAAAAATCAAATTCCGTTGCCACAAGAAATTGCTGCAACAGTTTAAAATAAAAAAAAAGAGAATATCAATTGTTGAAATCCCGTTCCCGAAAGGTGAATGGGATTTCTTTTTGCCCAATATTGTTATTTCGACGAAAGAGAAATCTTCACAAGTAACTCCATGAAGTAATTATCATTCAGTAATCAATGTGAAAGTTCACGCCCAGTTTGTCATTTCGACGAAGGAGAAATCCTCGCAAGTAACTCCGTAAAGTGCATCAAACAAAACACATTAAAAAGAAAGAAAAATCTTAAATAAATATTTTATCTTTCGTCAAAAAAAAAATGCAACACCAAGAAGGCTATCACACATACTACGTATACATTCTCACAAATAAATACAAAACCGTTTTCTACACAGGAGTTACAAATAACTTAAAAATTCGTTTAAGCCAACACAAAGAAAACACTACAACTTCGAACAAAACCTTTACATCAAAGTACAAGGCTACATTCTTGCTATATTATGAAAAGTTCACTTGGATTCAAGAAGCAATTGCTCGAGAAAAAGAAATAAAAGATTGGCGCAGGGAAAAGAAAATTGAACTGATAAAGAATATTAATCCCGATTTAGAATTTTTAAATTATTTATTTGAATAATACATACTTAATGTTTCCAATCTTTGTAGAGCTACTTGCGAAGATTTCTCCTAACGTCGAAATGACAAGATTGGGTATCACTGAAATTTTAGAAAAATCTTTCCATGCAATATTTCCAATCTTTGTAGAGCTACTTGCGAAGATTTCTCCTGCGTCGAAATGACAAGATTGTGGATAATTGGGGTCTGAACCGAATCGTAGTAATTCATTTCTATCTCTAAGCGTCATTTCCAATCTTTGTAGAGCTACTTGCGAGGATTTCTCCTTCGTCGAAATGACAAGATTGGATATTACTAGGACCCAAACTTCAACTCCAAAACATAAAAACACACATAATTTTCTCATCCAGAAAAACTATGTGTGCTCAAATAAAATGAAATGTCTTTTTCAGACAATCCAAATCCTTCCCGATAGCTATCGGGACTATGTGTTTAAAAAAAATCTAAACTTTCTTCCTCCCCTCAATATTCGGCAAGAAACCAGTAATAACACCAATCAAAGGCAGAAACGCACAAATTTTAAAAACATATTCTATACTCGTTGCATCGGCGATTTTTCCTAGAACTGCAGAGCCTAAACCTCCCATTCCGAAGGCGAATCCGAAAAAAAGACCGGCTACTAACCCAACTTTTCCTGGCAATAATTCGGTGGCGTAAACTAGAATTGCAGAGAATGCCGAAGAAAGAATCAATCCGATAATTACAGATAAAGTTCCGACCCAAAATAAATCTACATAAGGTAACATCAATGTAAACGGCGCAACTCCAAGAATTGAAACCCAGATTACATATTTTCTTCCAATACGGTCGCCAATTGGACCACCAATTAAAGTTCCGGCTGCGACAGCTCCAGAAAACAAGAATAAATAAACTTGTGATTGCTGAATTGAGATATGGAATTTATCAATTAAAAAGAACGTATAATAACTCGTAATACTACTCATGTAAAAATATTTAGAGAAAATCAAAACCAATAAAATAATCAACGAACCAATCACTCTATTTTTAGACAAATGATGTGTTTCGATTTTAAGTGCGGCTTTATTGGCATTTCTTTCAGATAAATGTTTCGTATACCAAAGTGCAATTTTATACAAAGCAAAAATTCCGACTAAAGCAATAATACAAAACCAAGCCACATAACTTTGTCCGTGCGGAATGATAATAAAAGCGGCTAATAAAGGTCCGATGGCGCTTCCGGCATTTCCTCCCAATTGAAAAATAGATTGTGCCAATCCTTTTTTTCCGCCTGAAGCCAAATGAGCAACTCTCGAAGATTCCGGATGGAAAATCGAAGATCCAATTCCGATTAAACTTACTGATAATAACAGAAATGTAAAACTTGAAGCAATCGAAACCAGAAACAATCCGGTCATGGTGAAACACATTCCGACAATCAGCGAATAAGGTTTTGAATTTTTATCGGTATACATTCCCACAAACGGCTGTAGAATTGAAGCGACGATTTGATACGTAAAAGTGATAATTCCGATTTGAGAAAAACTCAGTCCGAAATTTTCTTTAATAAGCGGATAAATTGACGGAACTACAGCCTGCAAGAGATCATTAATTAAATGCGAAAAGCTGATTATAAAAAGTATTGAATATGTTGTTTTTTTAATTACTTCTGGTTGTACTTTAACGTTTTCCATGAATTGTTTTTAGGTTAATCTTAATTTTAAAAATAACAGCTGTATTATTTATTTACAAAATTGAAATAAATTACAATGTCAAAATTGCTATATTTGGACAATGAATAATCAGATTCGGACATATAGAATGGCGCAGGATTATGGATACCAAGTTGATCCATCGATACCTGTTATAGGTTATACCGAAACGGTAAACAATGAAATGTGTATTTCGCATTCGCATCCCAGAGCGCAGCTTATTTATGCGACGCGTGGTGTCATGCATGTTGTGGTTGGCAATCATATTTGGGTTGTGAATCCGTTGCAGGGATTATGGCTTCCGAGCGGTGTTGAACATCAGGTTACTTTTCAGAAAGACGTTAATTATTACAGCGTTTTTATAGATCCATCTGCGACTAAGGGATTGCCAACAAACAGTTTTTCTTTTGATATTCCGATGTTCTTGAAACAACTGGTTTTCAAAATTATTTCTTTTGGAACAACTGGAAATCTAACCGATTCGCAACTAAGAATTATTGCTGTTTTTCTAGACGAAATGGCGCAGATTGTTCCAAGTGCCACTTTTTTACCAACCACAAATAATGAAAGACTGCAAAAAGTTGTCGAACTTTTAATGAGTGACGTCGCGAGTAAAAACACCATTGATCATTATGCTGAACTTTCGTTTATGAGCAGCCGAACTTTATCGCGTTTATTCATCAAAGAATTGGGAATGAATTTCAGCGATTGGCGGACTCGCCTAAAATTGCTTGAAGCTATAAAAAGATTAGGCGAAAAACAATCCATAAAAGAAATCGCGCTAGATTTAGGTTATGAAACCGCCAGCGCTTTCATTTTTATGTTCAAAAAGCATTTAGGAAAAACGCCTTCTAATTATATTTTAGAAGATGAAAATGATACGGATAAAATATCGGCTTAGCGTTTTTCCGATTGCTTTAAACTCAAATAAAAAAACTATTTTAGCTTAGCAAACCCAAAAACCAAATCATGAAAATTACTATTTCCCTATCGGCATTATTTTTACTGCTTACAACCAATTTATGCAGCCAAACTATCGCGGATTTAAAGTTAAAACCAAAAGAAATTCCCAAAGCTTATACTTTTAACGACGGTAATATTTGTATTACTCCTCAAGCCTGCACTTTTTACAACGACATTGAAACCTACAGCAATATTGTTGGAACAGTAAAGAGCAAAGCGATTCAGAATTTTAGAAGCAAAGGCGATCGTGGTTCGATTATGTATTTTGAATTTGAACACGTTTTTAAAGGTGATAGATTTCTGCAAGGATTACTTTGGGGAAAAGACGGCCAGCCAACAGACGAACATCCTGAAGAATATGTCGTAAAAGGAAAATTTCTAATCATTTGGAGTTTCAAACCTGATAGTGTTTTAAAGGAAAAATCAGAAGAAAAAATAGAAAAACTGTTGCCGTAAAACATCGAAAAGCATCTAAAGAGTAAATTAACTTCATTTAGAATTCATCTTTTCGAATTACTTTTGCACTTGCAACACTTCATCTTAAATAATAAAAAATGAAACCACAAATACGAATTCTTTCTTATTCAATACTTTTCTTTTTATATCTAATTTCTACACCGATTATTTTAAAGATTGGCGAAAAATTAAAAACTGATCCTTTTGTAACTTTAGGATTCGGTTATGCGGTTTTCAATATTATTTACGCATTTATAGCTTTAAAATGGAAACCTTTATTGAATGTAATCTATGCTATTGCAATTGCATCATTGGCGTTATTTCTTGCTTTGAAGTTTACAAATTTGCATTTGCTTTTCGAATATGATCCTTATCAGGTAAAAACGGCTATACTTGCTAATGCTGTTTTCGCTATTATTTTTTGGGAGATTGTTTATCAGGTGAAAATTAGAATGAAAAAATAACTTTTTTCAATTCGCTCTAGCTTCACTTTTTTATATTTTTTAAAATCCACTTTCCAAGAAATAAGTAAATAATGAAACTAAAATCACTCCTAATATTGCTAATCCTGTTTCAATTCTCATGCAAAGACAAAAGGGAAAAGCAAGTTGAAACATGGAATAAACGAGTTCAGGAAATCACAATTCAAACAAAAAAAAGTAATGTTTTTGATTTTCAAAAGTTTATAATCTCAAAAGGGAAAATTGGAGAAATAAAAATAGGAATGCGTATTAGTGATGCTGAAAAATTCATAAATCAATTGACTAAAACAAAAGCTGAAGCTTACGATTTTGGTTTTGACGGAGGCGGATTTGCCTATATTTATTCTTTAAAAAACGAACCTGTTATAGCATTAATTCCGAAAAGAGATTCGGATGAAATTTTAGCAATCACTGCTTTAAGCAAAAACCTAAAAATGAACAATGGTTTGCATCCAGAATCTACTGTTGCTGAAATACAACAAAAATATCCGGATATTAAAATTAATCAAGATATAATGATGGATTGGGAATTTATGCAAGACCCAAAAAACAATCTGCAATTTATATTTATGACAAATGAAAATAACCAAATTGGAGAATACTCCGAACTCGAAATACCTTCAGAACCAAAAAGAATCGATATAAAAACGGATTGGATTGAAATCAGATAAAAATCTACTCATTTAAAAATACTTACTGCAATTCAGAATATAAATCTACCTCGACAACAGCATTTTACAAACGTAATTTCTTAAATTAGCTTATAAACATTTCTAACGAAAATTTTATTTGACTATGAAAAATACTTCAGAAATTGCAAATCGATTTAGAGAAATTATTTTGAACGGAACCTGGGTTGCCAACACTAATTATAAAGATCAGCTCGAAAATCTGGATTGGAAAATAGCCGTTGCTCCGCTTCAAAACTTAAATACCATTGCAATTCTGGCGCAGCATATTCATTACTACATTAGCGGAATAAATCAGGTTTTTAAAGGCGGAACTTTGGATATAAAAGACAAATTCAGTTTTGACTTTCCTCCTATTCAATCTCAACAGGAATGGGAAATCTTTCTAAATAAATTTTGGGATGCAGCTGAAGAATTTGCTTCTTTGGTGGAACAAATGCCTGATGAAAAACTAGACGAAGGTTTTGTTGATGTAAAATACGGCACTTACAGAAGAAATATTGATTGTATGATTGAGCACAGTTATTATCATCTAGGACAAATTGTTTTGATTAAAAAGCTATTATCAAACTAAAAAATAAAGACTTAACTTTTAATTCTCTTTCAAATCAACAGAAATCCTTAATTTTAAAATTCAACTTTAAAACTTTAGTAATGAGAAAAATATTTTTAGCATTTGTATTTTTAATCGGATTATCTGCCACGGCTCAAACTTCTAAAGAATTAATTGGAAAATGGCAATTGGTAAAATGGACGAAAAACGGTAAAGAAAAAGATATTCAAAAACGCTTTAAAACAGATCAGGTTTTTCAGATTTTTAGAGAAAATGGCGATTTCGAAAGTGTAATTGGCGATGAATCTCATAAAGCAAAATGGAAATTATCAAGCGACAATTCTCAGTTGACGATCGTTTCTGTTATTTTGCCGGTTGTTTTTAAGATTAATTCTTTTGACAGCGAAAAACGCAGTATTTCAAACCCTGAAGTGGGCACTTTTGAGTATAAAAAAGTAAGTAACTAAATCACAATCTTTTTTATTACTCAAAAAAACAAAACTTCTCATCTAGCCCGGATGGAAGTGGCATCCTTTTGTGGTGGGGTTCACCACAAAAGATATAACGGACAGCGGGACTGAACATTGTTATGAAAACATGGGTTTCTGCTCCTTAAAAAATCTAAAAAAAGGCATAGTTGTTGAAAGTTAAAAAAGATATATTTACACCTTCAAAAAATACAACATGCAAAAAATTACTTTTCTATTTTCTATATTATTTTTGGCCTTTTCTTCGTGCGGTGTAAAAACAACCCAAGCTCTGATAAGCGACGGTAATTACGACGGCGCAATTGACCGTGCGGTTGAAGCTTTAAGAACGAATAAAGATTCAAAAGGAAAACAGGATTATGTATATCTGCTCGAAGAGGCTTTTGCTAAAGCGAAAGATAGAGACTTGCGTAATCTTGAAATGCTCAACAAAGAAAATAATCCCGCAAATACTGAACGCATCTACAATACTTATGTACAGCTAAACAACCGTCAGGAAAAAATTAGACCTATTTTACCTTTGAAATTATTAAAGCAGGGAAGAAATGCACTTTTTCCGTTTGATAATTATTCGAATGAAATTGTAAACAGCAAAAACGCACTTTCTAAATATCTGTATGAAAACGCTTCTGCTCTTTTGAAATCAAATAACAAAATGGATTTCAGAAAAGCTTACGATGATTTTGCCTATTTGGAAAGTTTAAATCCGAATTACAAAAATGCAAAAAAACTGATGGACGATGCTCTGTTTAAAGGAACTGATTTTGTGGATGTTTATGCCAAAAATGAAACCAATATGGTAATCCCAAAAATGCTTCAGGACGATTTATTGGATTTTAAAACTTATGGATTAAACGATAAATGGACGGTTTATCATAGTGCCAGACAAAAAAATGTAAACTACGATTACAGCCTGATTATTAATTTTAGAGATATTTATATTTCGCCAGAACAAATCAAAGAAAAGGAATTTACTAAAGAAAGACAGGTAAAAGATGGCGTAAAAACACTTTTGGACAGCCGAGGAAAACCTGTAAAAGACAGTCTTGGAAAGGAAGTTAAAGTAGATAATTTTAAAATTCTTCGTGCAACTGTCTACGAATTTAGACAATTCAAATCGTGCCAAGTCACTGCAAAAATTGACTACGTAGATTTGAAATCGAATCAGTTGGTTCAAACATTTCCAATTAGCAGTGAATTTGTTTTTGAGAATATATATTCGACTTATAAAGGCGATAAAAATGCCTGCGATGACAATTATCTTGGCAACTTCAATAAACGTGCGGTTTTGTTTCCGAATAACGAACAAATGGTTTATGACACGGGCGAAGACTTGAAAGCCAAGCTAAAAGACATCATTATAAAGAATAAATTTAGACGATAATTACATAAAACGATTATAAAGAAAAAGACGCATTTTTGATGCGTCTTTTTTTGTTTAAGTTCTTTTCTTTTAAAAAAATATGCTTTTTTTAATTGCGCAACCAAAAAGTTGCGTATATTTGCAACTGATTAGTTGCGTAATTCTATTTTAAAAATGAAACGAGATATTTTTCAGGCAATTGCCGATCCGACACGAAGAGCAATTTTAGTTTTGATTTCTTCAACTGCATTAACGCCAAATGCAATTGCAGAACAATTTAAAACTACGAGACAAGCAGTTTCTAAACACATTAAAGTTTTGAACGAATGTGATTTATTGGAAGAAAAAAAACTGGGCAGAGAAATTTATTATCAGCTCAAAATTGACAAAATGAAAGAAGTTGATCAATGGATGGAACAATTCAAGAAAATCTGGGAAAGTCGTTTCAGTCAATTGGATCAAGTATTATTAAATTTAAAATCTAAAGAAAATGAAATCTGATCTTACAATGAATTTTTCCATAGATAAGGAAAATATAGCCGTAAATATAAAACGCGAATTCAATGCGTCATTGTCAAACGTTTGGGCAGCCTGGACAGAGGTTGAGATATTAGATCAATGGTGGGCGCCGGCTCCCTTCAAATCCAAAACAAAAAGCATGGAATTTAAGGAAGGCGGACGCAGATTGTACGCCATGGTTGGGCAGGATGGTCAGGAACGTTGGAGTTTTTTTGATTATTCTTCCATTTCTCCAAAAACAAATTTTAAACATTCTTCTACTTTTTGCGATGCTGATGCAAATCCAGATCCAAATATGGGAAGTTCATATTGGGATGTCACGTTTTCTGAAGATGGCGATTTGACTGTTGTTGATATTGTAATAAAACGAGATAGTCTGCCCGAATTAGAAAAAGTCGTAGAAATGGGATTCAAAGAAGGATTTACAAGCACGCTTAAAATCTTGGACAAAATTCTTGAATCGAGAAAATAAATTTTTAAGTACTAATACATTAAAATTAAAATATCATGAAATCAAATCTTTTAATGAATTTTACAGTAGATAAAGAAACGAGTACGGTAAATGTAAAACGCGAATTCAATGCGCCATTGTCTGATGTTTGGTCGGCATGGACGGAAGCTGAAATTCTGGATCAGTGGTGGGCGCCGGCTCCTTGGAAAGCTAGAACTAAAAGCATGGAATTTAAAGAAGGCGGACGCCGACTTTATGCAATGGTTGGGCCTGAAGGCGAAGAACATTGGGCGATTGCCGATTTTACTTCGATTAATCCGAAAACAAATTTTAAATATTCTGATGCTTTTTCAGACAATGAAGGAAACATAAATAATGATTTCCCACGTTCAAGTTGGGATGTTACTTTTTCAGAAAATGGGAATTCTACTTATGTCGATATTGCAATTAGACATGAAAAGCTTTCAGATTTGGAAATGATTATTCAAATGGGCTTTAAAGAAGGTTTCACAATTGCAATGGAAGGTTTGGATGACATTTTTGCTGAGAAAGCAAAATAAATCTATTCAATTTATAAAAAGACGAAAGTTCAAAAAATAAAAATTGTAACTTTCGTCTTTTTATAAATCATTTTTACTTCTATAATGAACAAGTTTTTTACTCTCACTTTTTTATTTCTTTCCACAACAATAATTTTTAGTCAAAACAGTAAATCCAAAACTACAGAAACCAATAAACCTTTTGTTTTAGGTGTTATTGACGAAATTCAATCAAAAGAATTAGGAGAAAAAAGAATCTTAAACATTTATCTTCCTGAAGGCTACAATCCAAGCGAAGATAAAAAATACCCTGTTATCTACTTATTAGACGGTTCTGCCGATGAAGACTTTATTCATATTTCTGGATTAGTTCAATTTAATAGTTTCGAATGGATCAATCAGGTTCCAAAATCAATTGTAGTGGGTATTGCAACTGTTGACAGACGTAGAGATTTTACATTTCCGACTAGTGTAGAAAATGATAAAACTCGTTTTCCAACAACCGGACATTCTAATAAATTTATTGCTTTTATCGAAAAAGAATTACAGCCTTTTATTGATAAAAAATACAAGACAACTGAATCAAAAATGATTGTTGGCCAATCTTTGGGCGGACTATTGGAAACGGAAATCTTACTTAAAAAACCTTCTCTTTTTAATAAATATGTTATCGTTAGTCCGAGTTTATGGTGGGATAATGGTTCTTTGCTAAATTCAGATTCTGAAATATTGAAAGAGAACTTTAATCAAAAAACTGAAATTTATATCGCAGTAGGCAAAGAAGGTCTAACTCCAACGGACATTCCGCGTGTCATGGAGGTGGATGCTAATTTATTGGCCGAAAAAATAAAGTTTTCGAAAAGTAAAAACATCAAAATATATTTTGATTATTTCCCTGAAGAAAATCACGGAACGATCTTGCATCCCGCGGTTGCAAATTCTTTCAAATTCTTTTATCCAATAGTTAAAGAGTAAAATAGAATTTAAAATTGTGAAATGTAAATCATTATGCTGATTTACATTTCACAATTTTTTATCCCAACCAACCTTCCCTATCGAGACTTCTATATTGAATTGCTTCTGCAATATGTGAAGAAATGATATTTGGAGCATTATCCAAATCTGCAATAGTTCTAGAAACTTTTAAAATTCGATCATAAGCACGTGCAGAGAGATTTAATCTTTCCATTGCTGTTTTCAGTAACTCTTTTGAGGGTTCGTCCAAAGCACAAAATTCACGAATAAGTTTACTGCTCATTTGAGCGTTGTAATGAACATTTTCGACCGTTTCAAATCTTTTGGTTTGAATTTCTCTAGCAGCTGTAACACGTTTACGAATTTCGACGCTGCTTTCTGCCTTTCTTTCGTCTGCCAATTTTTCGAACGGAACAGGTGTGACTTCAATATGAATATCTATTCGGTCTAAAAGCGGACCGGAAATTTTACTCATATAACGCTGCATTTCGTGCGGAGAAGAATTATTTGGCATACTTGGATCATTAAAAAATCCACTCGGACTCGGATTCATACTTGCCACCAGCATAAAAGATGATGGATAAGTAACCGTAAATTTAGCTCTGGAAATCGTTACTTCACGATCTTCCAACGGCTGACGCATCACTTCAAGAACATCCCGTTTAAATTCTGGCAATTCATCCAAAAACAAAACACCATTATGCGCCATTGAAATTTCGCCTGGTTGCGGATAACTTCCGCCTCCGACAAGCGCCACGTTTGTTGTTTATATAGAATGGGTGGTGTATATTTGTACCTATAAAATAGATAGTTATGGGCAAATGTGCAATATACGCAAGGGTTTCAACAGTAGATAAGCAAGACTACCAAAGACAGGTGAGCGATTGCAAGACTGCTATTGGCAATTTATATACCGAAGATAACATAGAAATCTTTGCTGAACAAATTTCAGGTTACAAAGAAAATGAAGCTAGACCACAACTAAGCAAATTGCTTTCAATAATTGAAAATGATTCGACATATTTTTCAAAAATCTATTGTACAGAAATATCACGTCTTGGTCGTGACCCTAGAGCAACAAGAAACCTTATTGACAATCTAACAGATAAGAGAATCCCAATTTTCATTACTTCAATAAACAAGCAAACACTAGACGAAAATGGTGAGCGTGATACAACAATGAACATCATTTTGCAGGTGCTAATGGAATTTGCAGATTCCGAGAGCAAGACAATGAAGAAACGTAGCAAATCGGGATTGCTTCAAAGTGTTATTAATGGAAATGCTGGCGGGTCTAAAAACTTGCCTTATGGCTATACGAAAGACGAAAACAAAAAACTAATAATTGAAGAGGAAGAAGCGGAAATAATAAAAGAAATATTTCAACTATATAAAGCTGGAAACGGTTTTAAATCAATTGCTAGTATATTAAACTATAGAGAAATACCAACAAGAACACACAAGGCTTTCGGTAATCAGGTGATGAAATTCAAAACTGAAAAGACGGCAAATAAAGTGATTTGGACAGATGTAGCGGTTGACCATATTATTAAAAATTCAATCTATTACGGACAAAGACGATTTAAAGGCAACTTATATCCTGCACCAGCTATTATTGACGAACAGCTTTACAAAGAATGTAACGAAATTACAGCCACCAAAACACATCGAAATTATCTTACTACATATACGTATTTGCTGAAAGATTTATTAATATGTGGTTGTTGTGGCCGCAACTACTTTGCAAAGTTTAAGCCAGTTGAACGAGGTGACAAAGTTTACATATGCTCTTCAAGACTTATCAAAGGTGGCAATTGTGGCAATATTGGCGTTAACATTTCTTTGCTGGAATCTGCAATATATGAAGAGTTTATTAGCACTGGCAGGTTAGCAAACTATATTCAAATGAATAAGGTTAATATTTTTGAGGAACTAAAAACAAAGATAAGTTCTCTTGAAACTGATTTAAAAATTGCTCAATCTGATTTTGCTAAAAAAGAAAATGAAAAGAAACGATTGCTAGACTTATATCTAGGTGACAAGATTGACGCAACTGCATTTGAAAAAAAACAGGTTCAAATTAATCAAAGCGAAAATGAGTTAATCGCTAGGATTAATATATTAAAAGAAGAAATTTTTCAAAATAAGAAGATATTGGAAAAACAAAGCGATAAGCAAACAACAACACAAATGCTTATCGATGCAAAAGACAATAGAACAGAATTAAAAACACTTTTTAATCAATTTATATCCAAGGTCATTATAAACAAATTAGATGCTAAAACCGTCCTTACGAGCGTTTTTATAACGTATGGCGGTAAAGAAATTGGACACCCATTTAAACTATTCTTAAACATTCGAGGACTAATTGCAAGACCAATGAAATATGAATACGTATCAGCTATAGGTGTAGATTACAGACCAATATACAGAAGAAATATTTTACTTAATAATCCAAGCAAATTATTACAGGAAGTTGAAGAGAAAAAAGCTGTTTATGACCCGCAAGTTGAAAATGATGATTTTTTAATTATAAATATTCCAAAAGAAAATTTAATACTTATTGAAAATTTTTATCCAATCAAACGAAATAACAAACCTTTCTAATGTTTTCTAAAATTTTTACTTTTTTCAGTTTGTATTACATCTATTAAATATGTAAAAATTCTTTGGATAATTTTATCTGTTGTAAATTTTGCAATTGAAAACCACACTACTTCTTTGTTATAATCTAAGTCAAATTTATACCTAGTGCTAAATAAAATTGTTGGTTCTTCGTGCTGAAAGACACCCCATCGGTCTATTCTTTCATACCCTTTCATTTGCACGATGGTTAAAGAATTATTTTCAGCTGAATTTGAAAATCTTGAACTCCACTCTAAACGAACTGAATTCCCATTGCACTGCACAATCGATATATTTCTTTCATTTGTTTCAAACGTAAAATTTAATCCTGTTGTTTGCTTATATAAATTTACTTTATCCTGTAATTGATTGTTCAAAAATTCTATTTCCTTCCTAAAAATTTCAACACCTTCCTCCGAATCTACAATTCTATTAAGTTCTAAATTTAATCGTTCTTCACTTAAAACACTATTTGCTTTATCAATTATTGGGTCTAAGCTAAGTTCATTAAAATTCGGTATTGCTCCTAACTTTGGCTTATCAACTACTGGGTGATTATAAATATCTTTAGCTAATTTTAATAGCTCGTCATAGTATTTTTTGTCATCAACCATATTATGAGAAATCTTAGAACGTAAAAACTTAGGCGAACTGGTCTCTAAAGTTCCCCTTCTTAGAATTGGTAAGAATTTAATATTGGTAATTGGTGATTCAAAAAGTTCTTGAGTAATCATTGTACTTTCATAACCTACACCTCTAGTTCTCTCTTCTGCTCTAACTTTGTAATTTGGTGTAAGTATTATCAAAACCTTGTCTGCTTTTTCAATGGATTGTTCCATAAAATAAGGCAAGTCTGAACCTGTCTTAAGTTCGTATTGGTCTACTATAACTATGATACCGTACTTCTCTGATAAATCTTTTGCTAACTTTAAAACCCATTCTTGATGCTCAGGACTGTCCCAAGAATATGAAATAAATACCGTTATTCTATTTTCTATCATCTACTTATTAAATTATAACAATTATAACTATCCAAAAAAACTCATTATTTAAGTATAAAAATCTTATCTGCTGGAATGCAGGCTTTTACAAATAATTCTCCAAACTTTGTTAAATGTATTTTCGTTATAGTATATATTCCAGTTTGTTTTCTTTTTGGCTCATATTGACCATCTTCCCAAAGTGGCTCTTCTGAAATAATTGGCCAGTCTACTAAATTCAAAGATACAAGATGTGATATGTACATTTCAAAATGCTCCGAAAATAACAATTTATTCTTTAGCCTTAAATCCCTTACTACTGTCCTTTTTCCTAAGCTAACAGTGTCATTTTCACCTACTATTAATTCAGTAATATACTCATACTCGTGTAGTTGCTCTGACAAGCTATATAACAAAAATGCTTCATCAGGTGAAAGTTGGTCAATTATATGAAAGAAAGCTGGATGAGCTTCGTTAACTCTCTCTTTATCAATAGCTCTTTGGAGTAGCGAGATATATAAGTCTGTCAAATAATTATCTTCCTCTAGATATTTTAACCTGTCCATTATCGGGCCGCTTAATGAGCTAGGTGCTTCAATTTGCCTTTCTTCTGGAACGCCCTCTCGAATTTTATCACAATATTTTGAAAGTCTGTCTTGCCACGCACCCATAAACTGAAATGGTGCTGTAAATAATCGAGCTGATTTTATTAAGTCCGTTGATATTTTGCCTGTTTCCTGTACAGATTGCGATAGTCCATCTTCATAGATTTTTTTAACTGTATCTGCACCTAGTATATTTGCGAATTTTTCAATTCCTTCTACGCTCATCTTTGTAGTTTTTAAACTTTTCTACTGCTAATTTAAGTTTTATTTTTAACAATTCTCAATGTGGTTAAAACGTTTTTTGGTTGCTTGGTGAGTTAGATGTATGTCTGTGTTCCAAAATCCCAAAAACACCTAAATTTGACCAAAACAAAATAAGCCCCGCTAAGGGCTTAAAATATTTATTAGATGGTCGAATTAATAGTTATAGATTGGTGCGTTAGATGTAGCGAATATATCTCTTACAGGTGTATAGATTGTCTTAACCTTACCGCCTAACGCATCGTAAGCTTTCTTAACTCTTTGCACTGTACTAAGGTTAGTACCTGTTATCTTAGCAATGTCTCTTAAGCTTATCGGGTTGGTGTTGCCCTTGCGCTTGTTCCTGTTGAATTGCTTGACAATATCAGGATGCGCCCCGCAACGTTCCTCATTGGTCATTGCTGTACCTTTGAGCCTGCCTTTATATATTCCTTTTTCCTGAGCCTGACGCACGCCCTCAGCCTGACGCTCACGCAGTGTGCTAAGTTCCTGCTCTGCTATATTGGCAAGGATAGTAACCACCATCTTAAAGGCTGGGTTTTCTTTGCCGTCTATAAGCGAAAACATACCGATGTTATGCACATAGATAGTAACACCCGATTCGTGCATATATTCGAGGGTCTGCAATATGTCGATAAGGTTACGCCCTAGCCTGCTGACCTCTTGCACGTTGACCTGTTTGATTTGCCCCGCTCTAATATCCCTAATCAACTCCTTGGCTTGTGGTCGGTCTAGGAACTTAGTTTTACCGCTTATAACATCGATGTACAAGCGGTCGGTATCGTTTAACTGCCTACCTATATTTTGGCTCTTATCTGAAATTCTTATATACTTGGCTATCATATATTAACTGTTTACCTTATACAAATGTATAAATAAATTCTATATCACGTATGGGTAAACCCCAAATTGATTACATTTTTTCTTATTCTATTATCTTAATTCAACGCATTTGCTGGGCTTCCCATAGTGTGCTTTGGGCACTCCCTAACCTGAATACAATATTTGCAAAAAAAATTAACAAGCCCAGTGTTTATAAGGGTTTGTTAAATATGCTTTTGAATATGGGATTTAATCAAATATAGATTTGTGAATCGAAAAGTCAATAAAATCGGGTGAAGAAAAAAAAGAATCTCTATTCTGACTTTTTGGCTTCAATAATAACGTAGCCGATAAACTGTATAATAAACGTTACAATAAGTACACCAAACGCACACCGCAAAAAACAAGTAAAGCTTGTTGAGAAATAATAACCAATTAAAATTGAAATATTCAACAGGACAATTGCCAACATCGTATTCATTGGGATTGGGCTTGCATCTTCCCTAAGACTCATATCTAAAAAATGAAATGTTGCCAGCAATGTGGCAATGTGCCATACGACTGTAAGTGCAAAAATTAAAGCTATTTGAGCATAAAACGGAAACGTAAAAAATTCAGGTTTAAATAAAATAAAAGGGATGACCCAAAAGCTACCCAGTATCACTATTGAAACCAAAGTTTCTTTTAAGTTATTGTTTAAATCTTTGAAAAGTTGTGCAAATTCACTCATACTTTTAACAGTTTGTTTTTATTAATAATGACTAATGTAATAAATTTTAAGAGTTGGAGTTGTTTTATTAGTGGTCGAATATTTTAGACGTTTAAAATTGCACTAGTCATTTAAATTACTTTTTTCAAAGATTTGTTTTGCAATTCCCAAATCGGTTTCAATAGTCGGTCTCAGGTTCGGTCGATGACATTTAACATATTTAAGCCCACTACCGCAGATACACAAGTTTTGCTTATGCATTTCAGCCTTTAAATATGTCCAATATGCATTCTTTAAATCTACATATCGATTCAATATTTGAACTATTGGCGTTGGAATATTAATTTTGACTTCATTTTCACGAATCGAAAACGCCTGCAAGGTATCTATCGTTTCGCATATCAGTATAAAATCATCAATATAAGCATTATCAGTAATATTGATTCTAACATTGGGTATATCTTTACCTTTATAAGAATCCTCATCAATGACAAACAAAATTTCTTTTTTATTGTCTTGATTTGGTGTTACGTCGATAAGTTCACCCGCTTCATTTCTCCAAACTGTATGGTGTTCACCTTCGTATATAAATTGCTGTTGGTGAATATGCCACCCGTAGCAAGCTGTACCACCCGATTTTGCAATCTTCATTGCCACATTGATATAACATTGTAACGGCTTTGAATATGATTCGACCACAACTGGTACAAGAACAGGTTCGTCTTTTGCTTTTAGTTTTGCAAACAACCTTTTTAACTGTCTCGTTTCTAACGATTCTTTAGGTTTCTTTATTTTTGGCTTACCCATTTCCCTATAACTTAAAATAAGGTTTAAAATCTTGCTCTTCAACAAATTCCTCTAATGGAAATTTTGTATCGGTAAAACAAAAAACATATTCAGGTAAATACCCATTGACTGTCTTTTCAATGTTGGTATTATTTAGATTCTCAAAAAAAACCGCACCAACATACTTTCTTGAAATTAAATTATCTCTATCTAAAATTGAAAAAATACAAGTGCAATTTTCAAAATTAATATCATCTTTATCAACTGGAAATTTAATAAGTAAGTCTGGTAAATATTTAACGTTATTTACCGTAACTGAATCGTCATTATAATTCAAATCTCTTTTGGTACGTATTGCCATAATGTTTATTTTTAAATTTATTATTGCGAATTTACTTAATTAAATTGAAGCTGTAGTAGTTTTATAAAACTACCTGTATTTGGATATTTCTCTAATTCAACTGCCTTAAAATATGAGCTACAACATCGATTGTCCAACCATTTCCAAGCATATTATAGCGCTGAGTATCTGATACACCTATCGTGTAACCATCGGGTACGTTCTGTAATCGCTCATACTCCAATGGTGATAATTTCCTTGGTGTTCCGTTGTGGAACACCTTTTTTTGATGGTTTCCACCTTTCAAACAGGTTAGCGTGCCTACCTTGCCGTTGAGATTGTACACCCTCTTTAATATATCGTGACCGTTGATGTGCAACGATGCTTGCACCTTTTCGTTGTCTCCTAGATAATCAAAGCTTTGCGTGTACCAGTACTTAGATGCTGGGTTGTCTTCTATTATATCGTTGAGTATTATACCTTGGTCAGCTGGTGGGGCCGCAACCTCTATGTTAGTCCAATAGTAGCGGTCACGGTCTTGTGCGCTTACTAGGTTGCTGTTGATGCGTATCGGGTCACATTCGAGTGCGTGGCTTATCAAATCCCTGTTTGCGTTGGTCATACTTGCCACGTTCTCGAATAAGAAGTAATTGGGTTGGGTTTCCTGCAGGATGCGCAAGAACTCATAGAACAGCTTGGACTTGTCGCCCTGCAGTCCTTGGTTGTGCTTTATGTTGTTGATGGTGGTTTGGCTCAGATTCTGACAAGGTGAACCGCCAAGCAGTAGGTTGATGCGTGGCAGGTCTTTTGCGTTGATGTGGTGAACGTCGCCCAGCTGTACCGTGTTTGGATAGTTGGATTGTGTTATCTGTATTGCGTACTTGTCGATTTCGCTTGCAAGGTAGTTGAAGTCTGTTAGACCTGCTTTGTGCAGTGCAAGCTGTCCGCAACTCATACCGTCGAACAGGCTTAACACATTGTATTGATTTATCATATTTACTTTTATGATAAATAATACTTTGCTTTGCGTTGAAGTAAATACTTAACTGGTTTACTTCATTTCTTTGCGTGTAATCCATCCTTTTGCGTTGAATGATATATTGATATGATTTTGCGTTGATATAGCCTTAAATCTATTCTAATTTCGTTGAGTGATTATCTTATCGTTGAAGTGTATCTTTTCCTTATCTGATGGTTTGCGTTGTGGTCACTAGACCACATAAAGCAAATCTTATCATCTTAATAGTTATAATTGCGTCTAGTTACCACGCAATAACTATTTATAGTTAAGTGCGGTATTTTTGCAACACTGCAAATATACCTCATTGTTGATTTTGCTAGGTTTATTACAATGAGGTAAAAATACCTCATCGTGTTGCAACTATCAATTTTAGTTAGTACCTTTGCAATGAGGTATATTTACTGCATTGTATATTTACCTACCAGTACCAACCAGTATTTTTTGATATTGGTTGACTTTTTCGGGTAGTTTCGATATACTTATTAATATATAAACAGTGGAGCAAACCACTTCAACAAAACCCTAGTGCTGGGGTCAAGGTGTTCGAAAACCTCCCAGCTCTGAGTCTAGGTTAAGACTATCATAACAACTATCATAACACTCAGATAAAAACAAAGACAATGCAAAAAAGCAACAAGAAAGTAATTCGCATCAACGATAAAGCCGACGGAACATATTTAATAGTTTCAAAATACATACTACACAACAAAGACCTCAAAGATTTTGATAAAATCCTGCTCCTTAGTATCCTTTCTGATGCTGACGACTTCAATTTCAACATCACAACATACGCTAAGCGGTTCGCCTGTGAACGTGACAAGATAAGCCGAGCGGTCAAACGATTGGTGCAAGCTGGCTATATGAAACAAAAGCAGATAGATGACCGCTTCAACGTTTGGGAATACGTCATAAGCGAATACGGCAACCTATCCAGCGAACCGAAAGAAGACAAGCCAAAGGCTGAGCCAGTAGCGGAACAGCCTACCGAGCAACAAATTGAGCCGAAAGACAAACCAGCTTCAACTATTGATTTTGAAGCGGTCAAACAGCTAATACTTAAAGTTGTAAATACTCACTTCCCTACGATGCCCGACCCGTTATTTGTGGAATACATCAAGACCACAAAAGAGGCGATTGATTCGGGCAAGGTCGATACCATCATAGCCTTTACCGAAACCACCATCAAAAAATCAATATCCAAGTTCTACACCGAGCCGAAAGAACTAACAGCGCAGGACGTTGATAAAATGGTCGATTTGAAAAGTAACGGGCTTTCAATGAAAGATACGGCAAGCCTTAAGCTAAGGGCTAAGGACTGGTTAAAGAACAATCCTTTTGCAACCGAGCAACAACTAAGCACCGAGATACTGAAAGGCAAGAACACCTTTAGAAAACCAGTCCAAGGTTACAACGACTAGCATAACGAAAAGAATAAGATGATGAATGACGAAATTAACAGCCAAGTATCACGATGATGAAATTTTCACGATAAAGGAACTTAAGGAATACTTCAACGGTAAGCTCATAATAACAAAGCGGTTCAATCGCAAAGGACTGCTTACGTATGTCAAGAACCCATACGAAACGGGTATCAGGATTAAATACCTAAAGAACAAGATAAGGATGCTTTACGCTGACGGTCTGCTCTACACGTACACATATAGCGCAAACGGTGCGCTATTTGAAAGCAAAACAATAAAGGGTCAGTTGATGTCTAAGAATGAATTTAAGATGTCGTTTGACCAGCTAATAACGGAAATACAAAAAAGCCACGCATAAGATGGAACAAGAAACACCTGAGGATAAATTACTAAACCAAATCCTTAACGAGATTGATAAGTACGAACAAAAGCAAAAGCAGTTCGTTAATGCAATGAAAGGATTCTTTGAGGACTACGATAATGTGGACCAAGAAGACCAGCAATAAAAAACCCCGCTAGATGCGGGGTTTTACATTATTCTGTAATTATTGGTGATTCAGTACACACTATATTTTTGTCATACTTAGCATTGTAAAAGTCGCACCATTTTTGACTTGCGCTTACTAGCATTTCTATATATTGTTCTTCATTAAATCCGAATGCTTTTGCTTTTACCCTGTTTGTTTCTTCTGCTAAATCAAAATAATGAAACTTGGCATCTTCAACAAATTTAATATATTTATTTTCAATTTTACTTTGTTGCAATATATATTGGTGACCTGAACCAAAATCTGCTACATTGTCTTGTATTAACTTGACACTAAAACCTTCTCTCGATATTTCAAATATTGAATATTCCGTTATAAACAATTGGTTAAAAGCAATCATTTTTAACTGGTCAAAATTATCACAAACAAAAATTTCTGATTCCTCAGATATTAAACCGTTTGCTAATATGCTTTCTTTGTTTTCAATATCAGTTATATGATAATACTTTGTAGTAAATTTATTTGGTCTCATTTAGTTTGATTTTATTTTACTGGTTACTCAAGTATAGATTGCTTAAGGTATTTCTCTAAATCGGCTTTTACCAATCCTAAAAAATCAGCTTCTGCAAATTCTTCGGTACGTGTAAAAATCGGCAAATCTAAAATAACTTTATGAAGAAATTCCTTTTTCTCACCCACCAATTCAGTTTTAGTAACTTCCAAAAAATAAGCATCAAAAATGGCATTATCAAAATAAACGTGGTCTTTGTATTCTGCCTTTTTAATATCTTCATTGTCAATGTAATACTGCATTACATCGCTTGCGGTAGCAATTAAAGCTATTTGTTCGTTTCTTGTCATAATTAGAATTTGTTTTCGGTTGTTAAATTTTATAATTGGTATGTCTTTCAATTTGACTTTGCAAACATACAACAAATAATTGATTAATCAAATCAATTAGTTAATTTTAACAATTAAGATATAACTTAATTAAGTTATACAAAACAGTTAATACATAACTCAATTAAGTTATATAAAAAAAACCCGTCGATTGACGGGTTTTATATTAGTTTGCTTTCTTAAGCTGAAATCCAAAAGACAACGCGCTTCCTACGACTACCTCAGCCTACACACGTATTGTGCGGTTTACCACTCTCTACCTTTTTCCTTTCTTGGCGGTTGCAACCTGCTTTGGCGTATTCTCAACGAATACCAGCGTAAAGGCAAATGCGCCCGTTTCTTTACCTTTCTTGTCGGTAATCGGCACTGGTTCGCCAAGTTCGTACTTGTTAACGCTCTGTTCGTCTCCTTTTAATTCGTTCCACAGCGTTGCGTAATTCAGACGCACAAAGCTTTTGTTTGCTCCAAGCTTGGTAAGTGGTGCGCCTCCTTGGTCGTCTGTCGTTGCTTTAAATAAGAAAATCACATCGTTATATTTCTCGTAAGCTAGCTTATCACCTATCTTAACCTTTAACTGTTCCAGCACGTAATTAGATAGCTTAAGCGCATTCTTGGTTGATAGTGTATATAAGTACTTATCATTATCCTTTCTTGCTGTTTTAGCGGGCTGTGGACTTGTGGCTTCTACAATCTTGCCATTGTATTTAAAAAACATAGCATTGATTTAATTGATTAATATATTGCAAATGTACACAGATTAATGCAATTAGAGAAATACTTAACTAATACTTTAGTTTTTTGGATTATGCGATATATTTATTAGTATAACTAAACTAATATGAATGAAACATTTTTTTCAAAGAACGAACGTATAGGACGTGAGCAGTTCCGATGCTTCACCAATGAGCTTAACGATTGGAACATTAACAGATTTTCGAGAGAACAAAAAGCCAGCTATGACGTATCCTATAAGACTGGCTCAACGCAGGACTACGTTATCGGTGAGATAAAGCACCGCCCGTCTTACGCTTACAACCAATATCCCGATTGGATTCTCGAGCAGAAAAAATACGAGGCATTGCAGAAACTAAAAAGGAAAATGCAAGCCAAGTACCCATACAGAAAGATATACGTGCATTACATAATGTTCTACTACGACAAGCCCAATAAGCCTCGCATTTGGGACATTACGAATTTGTTCGATGTCGAGTTTTCACCGCTCGGACTGCCCGAAAATTCAGCAGACCCCTATGCCGATATCGAAAACAAGCCTGCAATAAAACTGCACAATAACGACGCTATTAACCTATAAAACTAAGTGAATGAATTAATACTATCCTTTAATACCAAATACAATACTAAACTAAATGAGTACGGAATCGATACGCAGTTGAAACGTGTACACTTCTTTAGCCAGCTTTACCACGAATCAAAGCTAATCCCACGTGCTGAAAACCTAAACTACTCAGCCAAGGCTTTAACCTCAATCTTTAAGAAATATTTCAAATCCCTAGATGATGCCAACAAGGTTGCACGCAAGCCTGAGCAAATCGCCAACATCATATATGCAAACCGAATGGGAAACGGTGACACTGCGAGCGGTGACGGCTGGCTTTATCGTGGTCGTGGCTTCATTCAATTAACAGGCAAAGACAACTATAAGAAATTTGCAGACCATTTAAGCAACGATAATATACTTAGTGAACCTGATTTACTTTTGAGTGAAGCCAATGCGTTAATCAGTGCGTTATGGTATTGGAAAACCAATAAAATCAATTCTCTAATTGATGATGATAAGGATTTGAGTGTTCAGCGAGTGACCCGCAAAATCAATGGAGCATTGATTGGATTAAATCAACGAGTTGCCTTATTCAAGGAAGTTGCCAAGCTGAAATTAGTTTAAGAGCTTTTCGATTGTTCAAGTTTCTTTAGTAATTCTTTACGATAATGTTTAGGATAATTCTGCAAATAATACTTTTTAAAATTTCTTCGAAAATAAATATCAAGTTTTTGAATATCTTGAAAATAATTATAAAACACTTTTTCGTAGACTACAAATTTATTTTCGTCAAAAAGCTGAGAGTTAAAAGCATATTTTTTTTTCAGAAACAATGAATCTTTTAAACTAAATAAAATAGACTTTAATTCATCATCAACTTGTTTGCCTGAATTCAAAATTTTATTGATAGTTTTTATTGTTGCAGTTCTTCTAATTTCAAAATATGTCAACAACGTTTCATTTTCGTAATTATAAAGTTTAAGGCTTTTTATGTTCTCCGTTTTAAGAAGTTCTCTAAATTCTTTTTGTGTTGGATAATAATTCTTTAAACGTATGTCTTGTTTTAAAATTTTAATAATATGAACATTATTAGCTATAATAAGCATAGTTTTAAACGAAATGTACGGTAAAATAGATTTCTTCTCTTCTATTTCAACTAAATAAACATTTAAAAAATAAAACATATAACCCGCAATATACGACAAACATAAGTTATCAATTATTGATTCCAGCTTACTTGCTTTGCTTTTAAAAAGCCAAAATGCAGGCAGTTTAAAATCAATAAAATTTATCCAAAACGAAATTATTATCGCACCAACTAGAATAAGAGTAAGTCCTTTTATTTTCATAAAGTAGATTAGATATTTTATTCAAAATTAAATGTTGAATCCTACAACGTAAGTTCTATTAAAATCTTTATCAATTGTATAATGAAGATATGTTTTAGTTCCGTCCTCGATTTTAACATAACCACGTCTCAAAGCGGGATTTTTATAATCGTGCAACAAAATCAATTCAATAAGATGCTTATTTCCAAATTTAAAGTGAACAGTTAAACATATATCTTTAAACCTATCATCGATTTTAAAATCTTTTATTCTTAAGCTTTGATTTGGATATAAAATATTATAGAATTTAGTTGTAGTATATTTTTCTAATTCATCTTCAACATTGGGCGCTGTAATTAAACCTTCAACACTTCCTTTTACACCGTCCGATATTTCCATTGTAACATCATTTAGTTTAATTTTCCCGTAGTTGTAAAGCCTAAATTCAATTTCTTTTCCCTCGTTGAAAATATCAATATTTAAAAACGGGAAACTGTCCCCGCCTGTAGTTTCATTTTTTAAATATTGAATTTCTGAACTTAAACTATCAACCTTACTTTGTGCAGTAGCTGTGTCTTTATCCGACTGTTTACTTGCTAAAAAAGAACCAAGTATCGCTAGGACACCGCCAATTAGTATTATATATTGTGCGTTTTTCATAAGAAAATCAATCATATTTAAAATTTATGTTGTTGTTAAACAAATATACCTAAAAGGCTAACTATATAGTTAGCCTTTTTTTATTCGTTATGTTTTAATCTCGTTTTAACCCAGCCTTCACCTTCACTATTTTTTCTAAGCGTTGACAAAGATTTATACGACTCTTGTTTATTGTGAATTTCTCTGATGTAATACTTTGTTTTTGCATTTTCTACAAGTTCAATACCACCGTCAAAAAAACGCCATTCAAGACCAATTCTATCAAGCACCTTAATAAATTCGCCTGTGTCTTCAATTCCTAACCGTTCGTAGTATAACAAACCGTTTTGTAGTAGGTTGAGCAAAGCGTTATAGCCTCGCTTGTCCTTTACCAATCCCGATGCATTAAGTATGTGTTCATCTACTGTAATTGCTTTTTGTACTTCATTTGCCATAACCGTAATATTTAGAAAAACAAAATTAGTACAGATTGAAACAATAAATAAAAATATAATGTTCCAATTAATAACAAAATACAAAGAGCCAATAAAAACAAGCAATTTATTAAGAATCAATTACAGGTTTCCGTAATGTTTATAAAATTTTACATATTAAATTGCACAAAACTTTAAAGAAATAAAAATGATAAAGTCATTAGAGGAAAAATATTTTGATGCAAAAAGAGAAATTAGAGATAATTTAAAAGAATTTGAGAGAGAAATAAAATTTGAAATTATGGCAATTAAAATTCTAATTGTTTCATTAATTGTTACATCTTTGATTTACTTCTTATACTAACAATACACCTATTAATCCAACACTATATTAATATCGTTCAAGTAGCGTAGTATCTATTAATACACAACTTTTAAGTGTATTTCATTTCAATTGATTATAACTTAAAAATTTATGTATAAAATTTTACCTATAAATGTATAAAATATACATTTAGACTTCTTATATTTGTACTCAATATCTAGTTATATTATTTAATTATATAAAGTTAAATCATTTATTTTCATCTAGTATTATTTTAATAATTTACAAATAAAAAAAAAACCTAACCCGAAGGTTAGGAATTTTCTAGTGGTGTGTCAAAAGGTACAAAACAAACAATAAATCAGTCATAGCTTGGAGGCAGGACATAATTTGTTGATGTGACCAAAACACCTTTTTGTTCTTTTTACCCATAATCGTGTATTAAGAAATTATTAATTGGTCTATCAATGTAGACCCGACCTACTCTAATTGTGATTGCTTTCATAATAATAGATTTTAGGTTGAACAAAAAAATAAGAACATAATTTAAGCTCTTTCTTACTAATAGTGAGTTAGAGCTTATTCTATTTTGTAAAATTAAAATTTTATTTACTTACAGGCAAGGCTTCTATATCACTTTCGTATTTACTTATTAACATATTAATGTTTAAAATTAGTACTTTCCTTTAAAGCTCAAACTTTGACAAATAATCTCGAATGCCGTATAAATATTCATAGTCCTCTGTTGCCAGGAACTCGATTTTAAGCCTTTCAAGATTTAGACATAGAACAAAGCTGTACGGGTGATTCTTAAGGCTCTTGTTAAATTCCCTGTAGTTGAATGTGGCTTTTATCTTTTGTGCTGACCAGCGGTAAATTTCTGTTTCCATTTGGTGCAATGTTTTAAAAACTCGCATATCTTAGAAATATTTTAGATTATCCCGATGTACGCATCGAGTTTATTTTCCTTTCTTTTCGTCAATCAATTCGTTCAAGTCCGATTTAATCCCTTTTAACCTGTCAATCATTTCTTTTAGTAACACCCAAAACGATTTATTGCCTAGCTTCATACTGCTTTCATCAATCGATTTGATTTCAATGTAAGTCCATAATGCTGTTACGATTTTTGGTATTAGAAACTTAATCCCGAAAAGCGTTTCGCTAAGCAAATACTTGTTTACTAAAAATGACATAATGATTGTCATTAAGTAGAAAAAAAGCTTTACAACGATGTTGAATAGCTTATGAGATTTGAAAGACTTTAAGCCCTCTAATTTGATGCTGGCATAAATTCCGAAACCAGTATCGAGCAAGACAAAAAGCATCATCAACCAAAGCAAGCCAGCAATAGGTGTTAAAAACGTTGTGATTATCGCAACGCATAGTAATAGTATTTTCAATTTTTTAAACATTAATTTTCTGTGATTCGGTGCTTTCAACCTTAAGTATATTATAGTATCAAAAAGGGCAATCGTAAACCAATTGCCACCATTTAATTTATTGTGATTTTGGATTATGCATAAACTCGGATTTCCAAGCTACCTGTTAACATACTATCAGTTGCTGTAATACCTGCGTAAGTCGTTATTCTGATAACACTTGTACTTATGATTTGAGTATCGCTTTTACCGTTGTTACCTAATGCACCGTTAAACAATACCATTGTTTTATTGGCTGTAAACGCACCCGAGAGTGTACCCTCGTAAACACCTGCCCCTGTACGTGTCCAAACAATTGAACCAATTGTATTTTCCATTACGGTCATTGTCGGTGCTGATGTGCTAGACTGTGTTATGTAACCAGCATAAGCCTTAAAGCCTGTTTTGGTTGAACCGTCAGCCATTAAAAAATCAGTATAAACACCGCCAATCTTTGAAAATCCGTTTGCCTCAACAATACCAGCATTGGTAACCGCAAATCTCTTAATGTTGTTTACTGCATAGAAAGCGAATTGACCTGTATAAGTTGATGGGTTTTGACATATCAACATCGTTGCACCACCTGAGCCAGCCATATTAATAACGCTTGCTGTTGAAGCTGTCGACGTGTTTTGAACACCTAAAGCTGGGTTGTTTGACGTACTTGAAACAAGCGACATTGCACCCGCTCCCGTATCACTAATTGAAAGACCGCAGGTATTTGGGTTATTGCTTACGATTCTTAAGATACTGTTTATTGTTCCCGCTGCTGTGCCGTTATCTGTCAGAATAAATTGCGTACCTCCCGAACTTGGGTTTGCCATTGTAAGCTTGCCCGTTTTCGTTTGGTCACCTGTCAATAGAACTGCAT
Source organism: Flavobacterium xizangense (assembly GCF_054075145.1). Taxonomy (NCBI): domain Bacteria; kingdom Pseudomonadati; phylum Bacteroidota; class Flavobacteriia; order Flavobacteriales; family Flavobacteriaceae; genus Flavobacterium; species Flavobacterium xizangense. The sequence continues at coordinate 924,302 of NZ_JBSIPG010000002.1, forward strand.
TAAGTGCAGTTACTGCACTTGTTACAAATGCTGTAGTTGCAATTTGAGTTGTATTTGTTCCTGCTGATGCTGTTGGTGCTGTTGGCACACCAGTTAAAACTGCATTTGGTGTCGTTAAAATTCCATTTTGGTCAAACTTAGCTGTTATTGTACCGCCTTTTCTGAATGTAAGTAAATCACCAGTTGAACCAGTTACACTGTTTAAACTCCATAATGTACCAGTCGAAATATTATCACCGTTAGCCCCATAACCTGACCCGCCATTGCTAATATAAAAACCTGCTCCTGATGCATTATTAACAACAACCTGACCCGCACCTGTTGACTGATTAACAACTTCAATACCTCTTCCAGTTGAAGTATTGGTAACTGTAAAAACTTTAGTACTTGTTACACCGTTATTCGTTAAAAATATACCCTGTGTACTACCACTTCCCGAATTGGTTGCCGTAAACAACCCGTTTTGGTCAAAATAAGATGTTGTAACACCATTTTTTGTAAATCTCAACAAGTCGCCAGTTGAAGCGGGTTGAGAGTTCAAAATAGTAAGTGCACCAGTACTAACATTATCAAATGTTGCACCCCTACCAGTTGAAATATTACTAATATAAAAACCTGAGCCTGCGCCTGAGTTTTCAACTGCTGCTGCAATACTTCCGTTATTTGACTGAAAAACTGCACCACGTCCACCGCCTGTGCTGTTTGTAGTCAAGACTTGCGTTCCTGCACCGCCAGCATTTGTAACGTCAATACCTGTCGTGCTTCCAGTACCTGTATTGGTAGTTCTAAACATACCATTTTGGTCAAACCTACTAGCAACAACATTATTTTTGGCAAATTGAATAAGGTCACCTGTTGAACCTGATGCAGAATTAAAAAGCGCACCAGTACCTGTACTGTCATTTTGTACATCGAAAGCATAACCCGTAGTTGTTCTAAATCTTGCACCAATCGAACCACCTAAGTTGTTTACATATAATCCAAGGAAAGCACCTGTATTATTTGTAATTCTCTGACCAATTGAAACGTCGTTATTTGTAACGTTTAAAACTTGCGAACCTCCGTCTGTTGCGTTGTTTACAAGCGACAAGCCGTTTATTGCTCCTGAGCTACCACTGTTTGTGCTAGATTTGATACCTGAGAATGATTCGCTACCTGTTTTGTGTAATGAGTTACTATCAACCGCAGTTAATTGCGAATTAATCACAACTTGGCTAGCATTAGCACCTGACAAAGCCGATATTGTACCGTTAACCTGTAATCTAGCAATTGTGTTATTTACTCCTGAACCTATTAGAACATCACCGTTACTGTCAATTCGCATCCTTTCAGCTCTACCAATTGAACCTACTGCGGTTGTATGAAAATCGATGTAGGTAGGTCTACTGCTTGCACTATAAGCACCACCCGCTAAAATTCTGATTGCTCCAACTGCACTTGACATATTAGAACCATCATAACCAGCACCGTACAATCCTGTTAAAACACTATTTGCAACAACACCTGTTGGTGAAGCTTTTGTACCACCATATTTTTGCCCTCTAACTGACCCGCCATAATTAGGGTCGTCACTATACATATTTAAATAAATTGGGTCAATACTTCCCTCACTTGAAATATTTACAACCGCTGGGGCATCTATCCCACCAATAATTAATTTTTTTGATGAATTATTCCAAGTTAAACCGCCATCACCCGCAAGCGTATTTGTGCCGTTGAAATATGGTATTTGACCACTTATACCAGTTCCCGTAATATTGTTTGTAATAAGAGGCTGTTTGCTATCTAACTGTGTTTGAATTGAACTTGTTGCATCATTTCGGGCCGCTTGCGCGTCCGTTTGATAACGCTTATTAGTTGTATCGGGAACTAATGCCGTAGTGTAATCGCCGCTATTAGCCACGACCGCACCAACACGCCCGAAAACGCTTGTTACATTATCGGTAGGTGTTAAAAGTTCCTGCCAGTTGGCAAGTGTTGAATAAGGCGATTGCTTTAAAATGAAGGTTTTGTTTACGTCCGTTCTTACGGCAATATCTCCCTGTTCTGCACCTGATAAAGCAAGCATTGCAGACTGTGAAGCAACAACGAAAGTCTCAGAAATTGCCAAAGCTGGCAACTGGTTTGAAAAAACCTTACCTGATGCATCTAAACCAGCGTAACCATTGGCGGTGTTCTTTTGCGCTGTGTCTTGTTTAAGAGCCAAAGCGTTGAAAACTGCATCTTCTGACGGTGCAAAATCAGTTGTACCGCTAAAAATAGTTTGCGTTATCTTGCTATCAACATAGGCAAAATCAGTCTTTTCAGCCAACGCATTTTGCAAATCGCTTTGGTTGGTAATGTCGCCCTGTATTTCACCCCAATTAACAGCAGTTACAAAGGCTGGCTTGTTTTTGATATAAGCGTCACTCGACGGGTCATTAACTAAAAAGTCTGCTTGTACGTTCTTTTCTGCATCTGCTGGGATGCCGTCTAACTTGGTTTTATCTGCTGTTGTGTAGTCGTTTGTTGAAAGACCTTTACCGCTTACCTTATCAACCTTATTTGCGTACAACTCGTTGAAGTTGTCCTCTGTTTTATTGAATGCATCCCTTAAAGCGTCACCGTTTCCGCTGTTAGGAATGTCAGTATTTATGTGTTTTTGTGCCATATTAATACCAACCTACAAGATTGGTCGTATTTTTTGTATCGTTATTGTTTCCGTACTCAGGAACAGGGTTTTTGCTTATGAATTCATAGAAATTTGATTCGTATTGAATCGCTATTGATTCGTAAGTCTTGCCAAGTATTGTAAGCTCATTGGCTGGTGTGTTCTGTGAACCCTCAACGCCTATCTTGTAAGTGCCTGCGTTGGTCGTTTTGCTTGTATTGATGCTCAGATACACGCTGCAACTGAAAAATGAAAGCATATCGATTACGTAATCGGTGTAAATGGTCTCATAAGTTCCGCTTAACGTTCCTGCACTATAATCTGCCTCGATTCTGTCGTATAAATCAGTTCCTAGAATCCTTTTCAAGTAGGTTGTTTGAGCAATTACAATGCTTGGTGTTAATTGGTTGATGTCGATATTTCCACCAAACCCGACCGTTTCACTTATTGTATTAGGTTTGATAAGAATTTTGGTTTTTGCCATTATGAAATTGGTGTTTCACTTGCGTTATTTTCTGCTGGTTGCGGGTCTCCTAAAAGCCTTATTGCTTCTGTTCTCTTGAATCCAAAAATTAAGATTAACATTGAGATTGCGCTTTCGTATGATGTCGTACCAGCCACGTATGATGCTTGTATAGCCAAGATTGAATCAACACCACCAACCGAACCCCTAAGTTGAGCCTGAGCCTGTTTTGTGGCTTCGTCGAATTGGTCAACCTCTTCGCTGTTTTCGTCTGCTGGCAATAGCTTTAAGTTTGTTGCATTGGCTTTGCTTGTGTTGTTTGTATTTTCAAGTCTTGTCTCTTCGTCGAAGTCTTTAAAATCTAGTTCGATAGTTGAATCGATTACGCTAAACACTTGGTTAAGTCCTCTTATGATTACTTTACGCATTGGGTTGATGTTTTCACGATATAAACCACGTGTAGCGGTTGCGATTTCGTCAGCATTTGAGCTAAACCCGTTTCCAGCCGTCGAACCAGCAAACAAGATTGGTGGTGCTGAGTGTGCAACGATTAATTTTCTTTCTGCTTCTTCAGAATAAAAAACGTTTTGCTGGTTAAGCTCAGGCGGGCTAAGCTGGTCAACTGTAACGGCTGTTTCGATACCATCGTTAAAGGCAACAATTACCTTGCTTTGGTTTTCCGTTCCCGTTATATCATCCCTAACCTTTTGCGCTTGCGCTTTTGCTTCGTCGTCTTCGTGAATACGTCCGTTATTGTAGTTGATTACAGTAAGTACGCCCAAAGCGTTTATAAAGTGGTGCTTCGCTGCGTTTGCAAGTCTTCCCTCGACATTAGCCCAAGGAATACCAGCCAAGTAATCAGGAATAGGAAAATAAGGCTCAGGGGTCGGTCTTCTCACTAAAAGTATTTCCAAGTCCGCACCCTTATAAACACCGTCGTACAATGGATAAAAAGCAGGCTTGTATCTGTATTGGTTGCACCAATCCCAGCTATACCAAAACCCGTCTATTTCGTAGTTATCGTTTAGGTTAACACCTAATTTGTAAACTGGTATGTATTCGATTTTTAAAGGCTTCTTTGCAACGCTCCAAATGATTTGAACTGCATAACCCCCGTATGTTTTGTAGTCTTGGCAAATCAATAAAACATCTTCTTCGCTTATGTATTTGTTGATGTTCTGACCGTTGATGTCTTCTAAACCCTCACCATAGATATAGTTTACGAATGAGTTAATAATACTGGCGTTTGTTGGGCTGTCGTCGTATGCGTCTTTGTAAACTCTATAGTTTGCGTTATTAGTTCCATTGGTTAGCCACTTGCGCCCGTAACTTGGTTTGATGTCAATAGGCTGATAGGCTGACATCATCACGTTTGCGCTAAATGAATGGATATTATTAGTATTCGAAACGGCTGTTCGACTGTTTTTGGTAGTCATAATTTTGTATATCTGTATGCTCGTCAACAATCAAAAGCTTGCCTAAATAGACCGTTTTGTCTTGTTGTGTTATGTTGGTAATAGTTATTTCGTACTTATTACCCGTTGCAAAATCGGCTGGTACATCTTCAACGATTACAGTTAAATATGCGTCCGATAAATTGAAAGTAAACACCAAATCAATTACTAGGTTTGTCAATTCATTCTTAAGCTTTACGCTTAACGTATCGCTTAGATTTGGGTATTCTCTAGGTATGCAACTAAATTGTTCACTTGTATTTAATCTTAGTACTTTCATTTAATTGTGTTGTATAAAAAAAGCAGGCATTTAATTTGCCTGCCTTAGTTTGTGTTATTAACTTGTTACTTATACGTATGGCTTAATTGCCGCTGCGTAATCAACCAAAGCGGTTGAAGTCAGTAAGTAGTTTCTTGAAAAGTCTGGCTCTTCTGTATGGAACGTAACCGTAAAACCGTTCAAGTCCGCAATTGCCCCCCCTGTTTGGTCAGTGATTGTAATTGCCAATGCGCCAAGCTGAGAACCAGCCGCCACGATAGTACCGTCATTTTTTTCTATAAATAAAACAACCTCACCCTTAAGTAATTCTTTCATTAAATTTGCTGTTTCTAAGTCTGCGCCACTCGCTACGTTGAAAACGCAAGGAATATCGCCAACAACACTAACGCTACGGTTGTCACCGCCCGCTGTTGCTGTCTCTAAATAGTTAACAGTTGTATTTTTAAGTTCCAATCTTGCGATAGTTGAACCGCTGTAAACACTTGCAAGTGAAGTTACACCTGTACCGCTCACTGATAAACGTTTCAAACTTTCGTAAGGTGCAACTCCAACCGCCTTAACCCCACCCATTCCTGAGTTACAAGCTAGTTTACGGCTTTTTGATATTGATGTACAACCCATTTTTATATTGTCTGTTTAGTCTTGTTATAAAGTCTTAAACCAGCACGTTGAATGCTGGCTTAATTCTTTATGTTATGTTTATCCGTAAATCGTGATGTATCTTTGGTTAGTTACCCACGTTGAAACTGATTGTTTGTTTTTGATGTATCTTTTTTGCGCTCCGTTAGCCATTTTGTCGATTTCTAAAAACGACATATCACCAGCCAAGTCAACAAGTACTTTTAAGTACTCAGGCAATGTTAAAATCATAAAGCCAACCAATGGGTGAAACTCGATTTCAACACCGTTGTAGTAGATTTTTTCTGTTGCTCCAGCACCCTCAACCAAGAAGTTGATTTGTTGAGCTGCACCAACTGTGTTGTTTGCAATTTTGATTAATTGACGGTGTGCCAATGGTGCAAAGATTTTCGCTGTTCCTGTAGTTGCGTTGATAACTTTATCAGGCGCACCAGCGTATAATTTTGAGTACTCAGCTGCAATGTTAGCCGCTGTGATAGTTGTACCAGTTATTTTAACTGTGTCAGCAACACCAGCACCAGCAACAACTTTAGAGTTTGAATCATTCCAAAGCGCACGCACTGTTAATGAATCAAAATATGTTGTTGGCATAGCCGCAACCAATGCTTTAACACTTGCTGTTAAGCCTGTTGCACTAGCAATGCTTGCTTTTGTTGCTGTAGTTGCTCCGTTCCACAATTTGCTTTCGATGTCCTCGCCAATTGCAGGTGCAACTTGAATCAAGACCTTTCTGTCGAATTCGTCAGATACTTGGTTGAATGCACCTTTAGCCATTGAAGCCTCGAATCTTGTACCGAATAATACCGCATCGTCAATAACGTCGCTGTATTCGATTGATACTAATGAAACTGGTGATTTTTGTACGAATAAGCCGATTGAACCGTCTGCTGTTACTGCATCTGTTGAACCTGCTTTCATTGTTACGGTTGCTTTACTTTCGTAAACGTCTGCACCGCTTTTGAAACCCTCTTGAATGTCGATAGTACGGTCTCTAAATGTTTTTGAATCTGCGTATAATTCAGATTGAATGTTTTCTAAATCAGGGTTTTTCTTTCCTCCTGCATAATTTATAGCCATTTTTTAATTAATATTTATTTGCTCTTGTTATGTTGCATCTTTTCGTAGTTGGTCATATCCTCATACGCTTTGATAGTTTGAACTGGTACGTTCTTAATTGGTTGTGTTGCTGGTGTTTCTGCTTTCATTTGCGTTAACTCTGTTTCAGCTTTCACTTTGTCAGCCTGTAGTTTTGCTAGTTCTTCCTGTGCTTTTGCCAAGTCTTTTTTTAACTGCTCGTTTTCGGCTTCTAAATCAACTTTTGGTGCGTCTTCTGCTGGCTGTTCGTCAGCTTTTGGCTCTTCTGCTGGCGCATCTTCTGCCATTTCTTCAACTGCTGGTGCTTCTTCTTTTGGTTCGTCTGCTGGCTTGTCTTCGATTGATACAATCGTACCCAAGTCGTCAGTTTTATAAATCTTTGAATCAATTTCTAGCTCAGCATTTGAAAGCGGTTCGCCTGCTTCATCCGTCAAGATTTCGCCCTCGTTTAAATCAATTGCAAAGACCTTTTTATCACCTGCTTGGAACTCTTTTTTGTCCTCAGTTGCCATAAAAAAATCAACGATTGATTTGATAATGCTTTTTTTGTTCATAGTCTGCTTGTTATAATTGTTATTGTCGTTGACCTCTTTGAATCCAAGCCTTGCTTCGATGCTCAACCCGTCAAGATTTCCGTTTTTAATCTCATTCCAAACTTGCTCATTGTCGATTTTATAGCCCATCATCCAAGTACCTGCTGGCACTTCGAAACCCATTGCGTTTGCTTTGTCGTTTCGTGGGTCTTGAACAATCCAACTCTCAAAAGGATAAACCCCTGCTGTGTTCTCTGCTTGGTGGTTGATATTTGTTGTTGAATTGTGACCGTTTTTGAAGTAGTTCTTTTGCAACTGGTCGATGGTGTCGGACGTATAGAAAACTTGTGCGTTTTCACCGTTTACGTCCTTTCTAAAAATCAGCTTATTAGGTATCATTGCAGGTGCGTAAACGATTTGTTTTTCGTCTTGAGTAAAGAGTAAGATTTGAGGCTTTTCAGCGTTGAAGTGAAGTAACGTCGATTCGATTGCTGGGTCTTTTACAAGTGAAATCTTAAAAACACCCTCTTCGTCTTTGTTAAATACTAATTCATACTTTTTCATAACTATATTATAGTTTTGAAAAGAAAAAAAGTAAACCCGAGAGGTTAAATATTTTAATTAAATTGGTTAATTATTTAACTAAACAGATACCTTTGTATAAAACCTTAAATGTAAATCGAGTGAGAAAAATTTTACTTATGATGTTTATTTCCGTTTCGACATTAACGGCTTGCAGTAGTGACGAAAATAAAACGCAAAGCGGTGATAATTCATTTAAAAAGCAAATCATTAAAGTTGATGTAGTCGACCCCAGTTTCATAATTGATAATACTGAGGTGATTGGGGCTTCAAACATCGAATATTTTCAGCCTACAAAAGATTTATTAATCTATTTCAACAATTCAGCAGAATTAAATATAAAAGTGCAATCATTCGAAAACGGTGTTTTCAGCGGTTTATATTACGTTGGTGATATTCCTACAGTTCCTTGTACTGTTCGAATCTCAAATGGTAAGTATATTTTTAATACCATAATAAATTCCAGCGGTTCATCGGAAAAAATGGGTGATGTATTTATTATTACAGTAAAATAATCATAACAATCGAGCATCAGAAAACCCGCCTTTTTGAGCGGGTTTCTTTTTTAAAAGCTGTTTGCAACAACCTTTTTTCTATCTAAGCTTTGCGCTGTCGTTACTTCTGATGATACAACATAAGCCTTTACAGGTGCTTGCTCACTCTGATTTTTTGCAATGCTTGTGGCAATTTGATTCTCACTAGATGCTTGAAACCCTACCTGTGGCGTTGCCGTTGCTTGTGTTCTTGTTCCTCCGCCTGTTGGACTTGCTGGCATACTTGGCGCACTTCCAGCTGAACCACCGCCACCAACTGCACTAAGTGCTTTCGAGGTGTTGGCTATGATGCTGGCCGCTCCTAATGCACCTGTTGCGATATGCACCGCTGACCAAGGCAAACCAAATGTTAACGGGCTGGCTGCGTTGTCTTTCGAAACTGCTTCAACGGTATTGATTGCAACCTTACCCAAAGCAATTGCACCCTCTGTGGCTATCACACCCTTTTGAACTCCTTTGTTTTTCTCAAACAATCCTTTGGCCGCATTCAATCCAGCATTTGCCAAGTTGTTAAGTGAATCTTGCTCGGCTTGTTTTTGAGCCAGTTTTTTGTCTGCTATTTCCTTTTGCTTTTCAGCGTCTGCAATAGCTAAATCGGCTTGCTGTGCAAAATAATCTTCATTTGCTTTTAGTGCGTCCTCTTTGGCTTTTGCGTCTAACTCAGCTTGCAACGTGTTATACATTTCTGTATTGTAAGCCATTAGGTTAGTAACATCTAACCCCTTTTGTCTAAGTGCCTCTATCTCTTCCAAATCCCTTTGCTTGCGCAAGTCTAGCTTTTCTAGTTCCGTCTTGGCGTTGCTGTCTTGGATTGCGTGCAATGCGTCCTTTTCAGCCTTTGCAAGTTCTTCAAGATTTTTCTTTTTAAGGTCTAGGGCTTCTTGTGCGTGCTTTTTGTCCTCTTCGATTTTCTTTTTGTCGGCATCCTGTTGCGCTTTTAATGCATCGTCGGCCGCTTTCTTTCTTAAATCGGTTTCCTTTTGAGTTTCAGATACAATAAAATCATTATTCAACTCGATACGTTTATCTTTTAACTCGTTGGTTTTCTTGTTGTAGTCCTGCAATTCCTCATAAGCGTTTTTCATTGCTTCTTTTTGGGCTTTGATTGCCTCTTCGCTGGCATCGTTTGCTTTCAAGTCTAGCAAGATTGAACGCTCACGCAAGAAGTTAAGGCTGGCAATCTTTGCGTTCTTCTGACTTATTGCGCTTGCCTCGTTGATATGAGCATTCGCAAGCTTGTTAACTTCTTTCGCACTTGCTCCGCTGGCTTTTGCTAGTTCTAACTCAAAATCGTTTTGGCGTTCCAGCACCTTAAGGCTTTCTTTTCTTGCCTCGGTCAATTTCTTTTGCGCTTTCTCGTTGTCCTGAGCCGTTTTAATTTGTTTCTGTTCCGCTTCTTCACTTGCATTCATTGCAGATACAAGCAACCATATACCACCAGTCAGGGCCGCAACACCAGCAACAAGCAAACCGATTGGGTTTGCCATCATTGCCGTATTCCAAAGCCATTGCGCTGCGGTTAATGCTGTAGTTGCAACGGCACTTAAACCTTTCTGTAATATGTTCTTTTTCTCGCTAGCTGTGTCAACTTCCCTAACAGCTGTCGCCGCTATGATGGTTGATTTAAGTATTGCGAACTGGTCGCCCAAATCTGAAAGACCTTTAAGACCCTCAGCGAATGCCATAAGCGACTGCATTTTTTGTAATACCGCTGTTGCCTCTTCTGAATCATCACTAAACGCACCGATTGCACCAGCCGCAAAGTTGATACCAGTTGCCGCAACTTTTGCCGAGGCATCCAACGCTTTGAATTTTTGGTCAGGGTTGAAGTTTGCCGTTAAATCTGCCGCAAATTCCATTTGGTCACGCAATTCTGCAACGGCTTGGGCCGCTTTAATTGCTTGTTCTGAGGTTTCACCGTGCAATTGGATTGCTTTTGTAAGCTCGTTGTTAGCTTCACGTATTTGAGCTTTAAGACTTTTATACTTTTCAGCACTTTTTTCCGTTTCCTTGTTGCTGTCGGCTGTTGCTTCTGTTGTTCCGTCAATCGAATTGGTTAGCGAATCAACCTCTTTTTGTATTTGGTTGGCGTTCGTGTCAAACTGCAACCTAATATTTTGTTCTAAGTTCTCGTTTTGCTCTGCCATTAGTACCCGATTGTTTCAAAATGCCAACGTAAAGCCTGCGCTATGTTAGCCCACTCACGGAAAACAACTTGAAACTGGTTGCCTGAGATTATTTTAAATACTGGCTCACCAACTGTTGAAGTATTCGGCAATGTTATTGCGGTAACTGGCACAAGTTCGAACCAGCTTTTAACAACATAATTGTTGTTGGGGTGTGCGTTTTGAAGCGTCACCGTTAGGATTGTAGAGTTAGAACTAGATACGCACGTTACGGCTGTAACGTTTCCAACCTTGCGAAGTCTGCTAGACAACTGTACACCAACTTCGATACCAACCTCTGACCCGCCCGTATCTGCATTGTTGGCTGTAATATAGCCCCTGTTAACTGGCAAGTTGCTTGTTGATATTGGTTGCAGTGTCTCTATGTAATCAATCAAAGCAAGTTCAACCGCTCTATGTTCCGACGGTTCAATATTGCTATTGTCTGCTAGGTTTGTGTTTACTAAATCTTTTAATTGTGCTATGGTTAAAGCCATTTTTGTAGGTCATATTTTTTTCTTTTTGCGTTATAGTGTTTGGTATTGTGTAGCGTCGTAGCCGTCAGGATTGTAAACGTTTGGCGTTGGTACGATTTCCTTGTCGTTGTCGCTGTTGGTGATATAGTTAAGCAAGGTCAATTTTGTTTTTCCTGTCGTTATATCGATGTTTGCATCTAAGATGCTGAAACGGGTTTCACCTATGATAATATCATTCTGCAGTCGAAAGCCTGTAGGTGGTTCGTTGCTTCTTGACGGGTTGACATATATTTCTGAACTCGGCAAAGACAAGTCGAACTTATGAGACAATACATTTACGTTAAGTAATCGCTCGGTTTGCGTCTCATAGAATCGCTTGTATAATGAACTTGTCTTTTGCGTATTGGCTAAGTCACCGCTGACATCATCAACCAAGACGCTGAAACCTAAGCTTTGCTTTGCATTGACGAACCAAGGCAACATAAGCATATACCTATTTAACGGGGCGGTTACCGTGTCGCTCATTAAGAAACCTAATTCAACATTGTTGGTTAGGTAACTCAAATCGTTGTTTACAAATAAAACCAGCTCATTGTTGATGGTTTTGTATCGGTTTTCTTGGTCTGCGGATTCGTTAGTAAATCCGTAATACGTTTGCAGGTTCGTATTAATTACACCTCTTGGCGGGATAATCGTATAATTGGTTACTACTGCATATTCGTTTATCTTACCGCTTTGGTTGTCCTGCGTAATTTGTCCGTATTCCAATCCAGCAGGATTGCCCGCCAAATAATCGACATTTGATTTGTACTTGCTTGTTGCGTGCTTAAAGTTGTATTTGTTGTATTTGTCCTCAACCGATTTTGTGTAACTCTGAGCGTTGACAAATGGTGTATAATCAACTTCATTCTTTGCGTAAATTTTATGCGTTTCGTTGATGTCTTCTATGCTTAAAATCTGTAATTCGTTGGTGTTAACAATCGGGTTGAATACTGATAAATTGAACGTCTTCAAAAACGACTGGAAAAAATCAATAACTTTCATCTTTGGCAACGACTGTATTAAATCAATTCCACCGCTTGCTTTCACCTTTTCTGTCGAATCCGTAAAACATAACTGTGTGATGATATTGTAACCCTGCAAAAAACCTACTTCATCGTTAGCGTAACCGTATTGGGTAAAGACGTTTGTTTCTGTCCAGCTTGCCAAGTCTGCCTTAAATAAAATATATGTCTCAAACGTTGGGTAAAGTTCATAGCCCTCTGTGTAGCCGTCGAAAGCCGTATCGGGAATATCAATAAATACGCAGTTATCACCGCTTGTCATACTAATTTCAGCCTTAAGGATTTCTTCACACTCTGACGGTGCTTTGTTCCCGTTTGGTCTTCTTAACGAAATGCTGATTTTACCGCCAACATTCTGCATTACAACGTTGGTCAACTGCACGCTTAATCGTATGCTTTTGGTTGTTCTCGATAATGCGAAAATATCGGGCATCGTTCCGCTGGGCTTGTCACCTATATTGATTTTTACAATCTGAAAGCCGTTTCTAGTGTAGTTGCTTGCCGTATATTTTACTGGCAATGCTCCAATTAGAAAACCTGCGATAGGGTCAGCAACTGGTGTTGGTGGATAAACTACGCCAACACTCAACGCATCAAAATACATTGTTTGTGCATATGGCGTGTTGAAGTTATTTATATAACCCAATACGTTTGAATCGCTTAATTTTTCATCTGCTGACGAACCATTAACCCAGCAATACATTTCGTTGAATAGCTTATCATTTCGAAGTGGCAAGTTGACCTTTAAATCGTACTTTCTAAATATCATTTCAACAAGCGAACGATAGCTTATTGCTGGTCGTAACTCACTTGCTGTAATTGGTGAAAGCTTAGCACCCGTCATATTGCTGGTGTAGGCTATGTTGTCAACAACATCACTGTTACGGTCGTAAGACCAAACACGGTTGTTTGACGCAAGCGGTGTTATGTAATTTATAATGATGTCGTTTGCGCTGGTTGTTCCTGCGTTGGCGGTATCTAAATCTTTTAAAAGCAATTGCTTTGATTCTATTGAAGTCTTTGCAACTGCTGGCGTGTACTGCAATTGGGTTGAACCTGTTAAGATGCTCCCTAACTCAGATATTAGACCGTCTCCCATTCTGTCCTTAAGGCTTTTTAAATTGGTCTCGAAACTGCCTTGTATTGAAACAATAGAATTGTTTGTGTAGTTAGCATCTTCAACCGTAAAGTTTCCCGTAAGGTTTAGGTTTCCATCTGTGTAAATCTTGCAAGGAAACGAGCCAGTAATATTTGATTTGACTACATCTGTATCACCGAAAAATAAAAGTGCCTGCCTGTTCTTTGGCGTTGCTGGAATTGTAAACGACAAAGAATAAGGCGCAAAAACTCTACTCAAATCTGTAACATCTTTAAGCGTATATTTTAAGTTGATTGTTTCATCATCGTACAAGTCCAACTTTGTATAATCAGTTGACCCGCTGTACGGTGCTATATAAATTTCTGTAACTACCTGCATTTATTTAATGTCTAGCATCTTATTATTGGTCTCATCAAATTTGATTGTGTACTCAATATTTATTTTATCGTTAAGCCTTGTCTTGTTTATCAGGTCTTGCGGATTTGTTATAATAACTGGTATCTGCTGGTACGTTGAATAATAGCCTATGCTTTCAGCCCCGACCGTATCATTATCAACTGTAATGTGCGTATTGTCAACGCTTATGTAAGTGTTATCGACCGTAATACCTGTTATTGCGCTTGTCGTTTTATCACCTTTGAACCTTATCAAATAAACCTTTGGACTATAAACCAACTCTTCGATTAATTGGGTTGCCGTTTCATCGATGTGACCCGTATTGATTGTATAGGATTGAAGCACGTTTATACTGTCTCTAAGGCTCGAATGCACTTGCGAGTTGTCGACGTAGCTAGGGTCTCTAAACATTCGGTTTGATGTAGTCGTATCAATCTTTGTTGAGATTATTGTTTTGCCAAATGGCGTGAAAGAATCCCACAAGCCCAGCTTGTTTAAGAACACAATCAAATAACTGTCACGTGCGCAAAACTTCTGATTTGCTGGCGGTGTTACCTTGGCTTGTGTTATCATAGTTGCCGTTGTACACGACCAAGTTTCCTGACCAAGATTAAACGAATTGGTAAAATAGTTGTCAATCGATTCGTTGTAAAATCTATAAACGTCACGACCGAACGGGTCAGCCTTATATGGCGTTAAATTGTTGTTGCTCCCTGCGTTCTGCTCGTAGTTCCAGCGATAGCCAAGCGTACAAAAATATGTTGGGCGTACAACTTTAGTCTCGATGATTGCGTCGGTTACTGGCTCTTGCTCTAGCACGTCGCTAACGATTTGGTAAAACACCCCTTGCCCTGTTTGTGCTGGCAAGCTGTAAGTATTCCAAGCAAATTGTGGTTGGTTGGTATTTCTTGCATTCTCAGGACTGACAAGCCAAGCTTTGATAAGGTCTGCAATATTTACGTTGATGTAATCATCGTACTGGCTTACAAGTTCTTTTGCAATAATATGGTTAGGCTCGCCAAGGTCTTTGTTTTGGTCGCTGTTCCAAATCCATAAATAATGCTTTACTTTCTTTAATACGTTTCCGCTGTTTACTGCGGTTTGTCTTATGTGAATCGGACTGTTGCAAAACTGGATTTTGTCAGGCGTATCTATTGGTGTTCTGTCTTCACTAGTTAAATCATACATTAGTTGTAAATGGTTGTAAAATCTTTTCTGTTATGTTTTGAATGATTGCTTTTGTTGCCTCGGGCGTGTGCCTGTCAACGCTTTCCAGCAATTCATTTGGTTTCTGAAACGCACCGTAATAAACTTGTCCAAGCAATAACGTTGTATCGCCTTGTACTCTGTAGTTTATCGAATCTCTTAGAGTTCCACCTGCTTTGTTTAGCGTTCCTGCTGGCTGTACTCTGTCGGTTGTGTAGTAAATATCCTGTGCAACCCTAGAATTTCTTTTCGCTTCTTCATAGATGATTTCACCCAACTTTAAAAGTTCCTCTTTGATAATCTTGTCGGTCTGCAATTGTTCCTTAGTTCTTCTTGTTCTCGCTATCGCCATCTTGTTTTGCTCGGTTTCTTTTAACTGTGTCAATCAACTTCTTAAGATTCGAGGTTGTTTGCTTATTGCTTGCGGGTGTTGGCGACTTAACCAGCTTGCGTCCGCTTTTTAATTTTGTTGTTTCAACGGTCTTGCCGTCGAAGTCCGTACCCACGACTTGATAATCAACACCTGCGGGCATCATCTTGCGTGCGTTCTCTTCCAGCTGTGAGTTAATACCGCTTGGGTTGTCCTCACCGTAAAACCCGTAATACATCTGTCTAAAAATGTACTTGCCTTTATCGACCGTGTAGCTTATCGAACGTTTAAGCGTTCCTTGGTCAACGTGTGCCGTTGCTTTGGACTTGTCCACAATCTGCTGGGCTATCTTTCTTATCTCTTCTGTGGTTAACATATCGTACCAGCATTAGGGATTGATAACTCTAATTCAAATTGCACACCGTCCAAGCTGTTGCGTGACCAGTCTTTTAATTGTCTTAGCGTTGATTGTGAAAGTATTTCGATATGCAAATCGTTGTAGTCTCTAAGCAGTTTGTTAATTAGCTTATGAGCAATTGAATGTGTTTCGCTTACGTTGTCGATGTAGTTCGTATCAACCAGTAACTTGTTATCGGTTACCTGTGCTTTGGTGTCACGTTGTTGAACTATAGTAATACGATAGTTTGCAGAAATTTGGCTTTCTGTAATATCCGTGTCCAGCAAATCCAAGTTTACCAGCGGATAAATATTTGAAATGTTTGTATCGATTTGAAGTGTTGGCAACGTTGAAATTGTGTTAACCAATATGTTCTTTTGAAACTCTTTTATAAGCCAATCATTTATAAGATATATTTCATTCATTTAATTTTTAAGTGTTAGTACTTCTTTATTTTATGTTTTCAACCGTGCGCTTTCTAATTAGATACTCAGCCCAAAATAAAAAGTCGGTCGTCTGCCATTGCTCAACCTCTTTGACCTTGCTTAAGTCTCCTTTGCAAATCATATAGAACATTTCTGTATATGCTCCGTAATGCTCATTAAACGCTTTACGCTCATACAATCCTTGCGTTTCCTCGACTGGCGGTTGATAGATTAGAGGCGGGTTATAGATGTATGGGTATTGCTCTTTGATGCTTAATAAGCTGGCGAGAAAGACTTTAAAATCTGCTCAGCCTCAGCGTAGCTAATTTTGTGAACATCGACTTTTTGAAACCTGTGTTTAGGTTTAACGAACATTCTAAGCAAAGCCTCAATGTCGTTTTCACCTTGGAATATTTCAGCGTCTATGTAATCGTTGATGATGCTTAAGTCAATTACAACTTTATAGCGGAACTTGGTTTTTATAGGGTCAGTGTGTAATGCCTTTTCAAACTTTTCTAAGTCCGTTGTATTGAAATGTTTCTTTACCATTTCAGCAATAAAATCTATGTCGGTTTCTTGTCCTTTGATTTCTTTGCCGAAAGCCAAAAGCTTTATATATGGAATGTCGTTTTTTGTTTTATAAATCCTGTCTGTAACTTGTGATAACTTCATATTTATTTTCCTGCTTTGCTTAATTGCTGAAATTGAAATACTGCTTTCAATAATCCTAAATCAACGCTGTCGCTGTCGGGAAACAATTCTTTGAAAACTTCTTCGCTTTCAATTTCAATTTCTTTTAATTCTCGAAACTCATTTTTCAGAAATGGGAAAAAGCCTGTGAGAATATTTATTTTTTGTGTGTTGCTTCGCTCGCTGCTTTTGCAGGCACTGCAACCTTTTGATTGTGTCATAATTTTATTTTAAATATCCTATCAAATCCGAAAATGTAAAGACTTATAAAACCTGGGATTTCATACCATACAACTGTCTGAAAACTGCATAACCTGCCGCTTCTGTTACGTGGTCGTAACCGCCTGTTTTATCAGGGTAGCCGTTTTTGTAAACTTGGTTTTCTAACGCCTCAGCATACACGGGGCAAGCTTCATCGTTGACATAGTACTCACCTTTTTCAAATGATAAGTTTACACCGTTTACACGTTCGCTAACGTTTGGATTTTTACGGAACGATTCGACAACAAACCCGTTGCCCCTTAAGATTGTAAAGTCACTCGCACCGCTGGTACTTCTTGCTGCTCCACTCGAATCGGGGTTGATGATTATTTTATGGTTTGGGTATCTGTGTTTTAAAATATCGCAAATATCCTGAGTGTTAAAGGCTTTGGTGATTTCATCAACTGCGTGAAGTTCCCCTTTGCGCTTAACGTGTATCACCGCATTCATATTTGTGATATTAAAATCCAGTCCAACGTATAGCATTTCACCAGCTTTCACCGTTTCGTGGCTTCTGTTTATCTTACGATTGTATGATTTATATACACTAGAGCTGTTTAAGTTCACAAACTCACCGTTGATGTAGGCGTTTACTTGTGATTCTGTGTATGTTTCCCTTAAAATCTGTACGTAATTGTCAGGCAAAAAAGGATTGTTTGACGTTTTAGCCCTAATTACGTTCTTGTTTGGGGTCTCTTCTTTGACAAAAAACTCATATAACCAGCCGAAACCCTCGGGCGTGCTCACCGTATCAACGCAATTTTGCTCACCGTTTGGCAACTTAAGCCTGTTACGTCCTAGAATCCTGACGAAAACGTCAGCCATTTTGCCCTTTGGCAGGGTGTCAGCTTCATCAATCAGCGAATAAGCAACCTCGTAACCCACAATTTTGTTGGGGTCGGACATATTTCTTAGCAGAATCTTGCCGTAATCTGTGGTGATTGTATTGTCGTGCTTGTTGATTTTGTATTTAATACCCCACTCAGTTAGCAATGCGCTGAACTTTGGTAGAGCAATATCTTTGATAAGTGCATAGGTAGGCAGATAATAAGCAACATCTAGCCCGTTGTACTGCAACTTTTTAAAGATGGTCTTCATTACCCCAGCGTGGGTTTTTCCTGCACCATAACCGCCAATAAGTGCAGTGTGGTTTGCAGTGCTAAGCAAAAATCTTTGTTGGTGTGGTAATCCCTTAATCTGTAATTTCATCAAATCCCAATATCTGTATGCTTGTTATCTGCTTACTTGTATCAGGTTCAACAATTACTTTCTCGCCATACTTGGCTGGGTTCATCTTAGACAAAGCCCATTTGATTGTGTTGATTTTTAAACGTCTGTCTTCTGCTGAATCCTTAACGGTCGTCTTGATAAGCTCACCGCCTCTATATTCTTTAATCGTTTTCGGGCTATCGCTGTAAGCGATTCGTATAGCCTCGTCAAATAGGAATGTTTCACGCATTCGTTGCGTGTCTTCCCAAAGCATCCTTAAACTAGGGTCTTGGTTAATCCAATATTGAAACGTCGAGTAACTTGTTACCCCGTTCTGTTCCAGTGCGACCGTTACCAATACACCGTTCGCCACATCATCACAAATGCGTTGGAATGTGTGCAGTCTTTGGTCGTTGGTATATCTTTGTAATTCATTCATAATTATATTATAGTTTGTAATGTCCTAGGTTATAGGTTATTTTGAATTTTATTTTTAAAAAATTCGTTTTTCTTAAGTTTGCTTATGGCTCTTTGAATTTTGTTATGTGTGTTTTGTTTTGTTAGGTCGATGGATTTTGCAATGTGGTTAAGCGAAAGTTCTTGCTCACTGCAATAGCGTTTGAGCAGTAAGTCGATTTCGTCGGGCGTGCAAATCTTATTGACCATAAACCAAAACAATTGCTTATCTATACCGCTTTCAACTTCTTGCATTTCAATATCTATACGCTCCAAGTCGGTTGTGGTTATCTCTTGCAGTGTTCCATCTTTGACTTGTTTGATGTAATGCTTTGGTATTGGGATTGTATTTTTAACAAGGTTTAAACCCTTATTTATTTCGTTGGTGATGCAGGTTGTTGCGTAGGTGGAAAACTTTATTTTCTTGGTGGGGTCGAATCCATCTATTGCGCTGAGCATTCCGATAAATCCGTATTGCTCTAAGTCGTCAACATCGGGTGTCTTGTACCTGTTGCAGATTGAGAACACCAAGCCGATGTTTGCATTAAAAATTTTATTCCGTATATCGATTGATTTCGATATTTTATATTCTTCAAAGAATTGAAGTTGGTTATTATACTGTAAGTCTTTATTTATATTTTCTATGTCTCTATGAAACTGTTTCATTATTTTATTTATTTTTATAAAATAATTATAGCCTCTACCATTACCATAGTAAAGGATAAAAAAGATTAACTAGAGCTTGTAAATATTTAATATGGCAAAGAGAAACAATGGCAAATCATTAGAAAAAACTATTCAGTTGATTCAAGAGGCTTTTAAAGATTACACCAATACAAAAGTTTACCTAAGCCATAAATTAATTTGTGAAAGTGGAATCGAACGTGAATTTGATGTTGTGATTAAATCTAAAATCAATGATTTTGATATTTGTATAGCAATAGAATGTAAAGATTTTGGGAAAAAAGTATCATTAGAAAAAATTGAGGCTTTTAAATCTAAATGTTCAACTGTTAAAGAAATTAATAAAATGGTATTTGTGAGTACTAATGGATTCCAAACAGGTGCAATTACCCAAGCTAAAAATTTTGGTATTGAACTAATGACTGCTGAACAAGTTAGTCTTGAATACTTAGAAAATCTTTTAGTTAATTTTTGGCAATACCATTTAGAGGTTAAAGAAATAAACCCTAATTATCAGCTCACTCTAGGTGGCAATGATTTAAATGTTTTACAAGAATTCGAATATACTGGCGAAACAATTGTTTTTGAATACAAAACAAAACAGAAAGTTGATATTAGAAATTTTATAAAAAAAATGATTGAAATGTCGGGTCACGGTATACAAGGGTTAGCTTTGAATCATTTAGTGCAAAATAAACACAATATTGAAGTAAACTCTCAATTTCCCGTTTTTCTAGGATTAAGTGTTCCTGCCTCTACTTTTTATATTGAAGATATAAATAAGATTAAAGTAGATGTTATAAAATTTGAATTTGAAATTAGCATAAAACTAAATAAATTACAATTTGAAACAAGCGGAAGAGTTATAAAAAATGAAGATGATTCAATTAAAGCACATTCAGTAAAATTTAAAATAAGTGATGATGCTGAAAGTGAAATAATAGTTAAACCCAATAATGAAATATCATATTACTTTACTGAAAAGAAGGAAACAACTCAATTAAAAAAACTCTTTGTCTATGACCCTGAGACGAACAAAGTAGTAAGTTGTAGAGGTTAAAATAAATACTTATCAAAAATTTGTCCTTTTTGCATATTTTTTTACAACTAATAAATCATTTATACCACATATTATTTGATTGTACACAATCAAATAATATGTGGTTATATATTTTAATATAATCCTTGGTAACTATTTTAGTATTATACCAAATGTGAATAGTGCTGAAGTCTTTTGTGCAAACGTTCCACTAACAAAAAAACCAACATTGTCTTTAAGTGGAAGTATTAATGTTGAATCTAAACTTCCAAGACCACCTCTCGTACTACCAAAAATTAAGTTATACTGATTTTTGTCAAAAGCTAATGCTGATGCACTTTGAGTAAATGTTAATTCTCCACCTTTCTCAAATTTTGCCAAAGCAAATTCAACGCCAACTGTAAAAACAAATTGCGGTAAATTTATTGACTCTTTATTAATACCAACATTTTTATAAGTATTGAACCTTGCACGTGTGGAAACATACCAAGTGAAATCAATGTCATCCAATAAAACATCTTTGTAATCTTCCATATAAGCTAGACCAACGGAAATACCATTTGATGATTGTGCTAATTGTTGAAGTTCATTTGCTTCCTCTTCATCCGTATTGAATTTATAATTACCGACATTACCAATAACCGCCAAAGAACTTATATCTCCGAATTTACGAACATTAATTCCTGCATTTGCTGAACCAATAAAGTTGTTTTCATTAGAATTAGAAACAAAATTATAACCAACCCTTGCGCCTATCCAATAATTTTTTGGGGAAATTTCACCATCTATATCAGTACTATTATAGAAATTAAGCAACTCAGATTTTTTAAGACCTATCACACTTGGATTTTTTTTATCTTTAAATGTAAATTGCAAAATTTGGTAATTGACAACCGAAATTACAATTTCATCGCCCTTTGAACACGGGAGACTAAATTTACCTGTATCATCAGTAACTACTGAGACGTTTGTAGTTGTGTTTTTAACTTCACAGCCTACGATAGGATTTTTTCTTTCATCAACAACGTTACCAACATAGGTAGTTTGTGCGTAAGTAAGACTTGATAAAAAAAATAAAATAAAAAGATGTAATTTTTTTTTCATAATTAGATTAAGTTTTAAAATTTTATACAGTTGCCAAATTTATAAAAATAAAATTAACACATAAACATTTGTTAAAAAAAACAAAATATCTAATTTTTAGTAAAAGTCTAAATAGCAAATAGTTACAAAAACGAAGTAGCCAAAAAAAAATAACAAATAAAAAAGATGAACTTTTACCTTCACCTTTGTTTAACTTACAAGATAAAATTTTCTCATAGAACTATTGAAAACCATTAATTTTATCAAACCACACATTAAATAAATACAACATTTGAAATCGTATGATGCGGACTTCGAAACGGACGTTGATTCATCAAACCGACTTCTTTCAATTTTCCGGCAACGCTGTGAATTTTAGTTGTTTCTAGTGCTTCACGCAAAGTCATTGGAGGCAAAATACTCGGAACACGTTTTGCCAACATTGTTTTTCCTGCGCCAGGCGGACCAATTAAAATGATATTATGACCGCCTGCGGCCGCAATTTCCATACAACGTTTAATGCCTTCTTGTCCGCGTACATCTGAAAAATCAAATTCGGGGAAATCCAGACTTTTATAAAATTCAGCACGAGTATCAATCACTGTTGGTTGAAGCGTATCTTTTCCGGCAAAAAAGTCTATTATTTCCTGCAAATTCGAAACACCGTAAACATCTAATCCAGCCACAATTGCTGCTTCTTTTACATTTTGAATTGGGAGAAAAAATCCTTTATAACCTTCTTCTTTTGCTTTTATAGCAATTGGCAAAGCGCCACGAATAGGCTGCAAACTTCCGTCTAATGAAAGCTCGCCCATAATAATATATTGTTCGATTTCCGGAGCTTTTATTTGGTCAGAACCAATTAATATTCCCATTGCGAGAGGCAAATCGTATGCAGAACCTTCTTTTCTGAGGTCGGCAGGCGCCATATTGATGGTTATTTTTTTGCCCGGAAGCATCAATCCGTTATTTTTTAAAGCGGCAGCAATTCTAAAACTGCTTTCTTTTATTGCATTATCTGGAAGTCCAACTAAATGATAACCAATACCTTTATCCATATGAACCTCAATCGTAATTGTGGTCGCCTCTACTCCAAAAACGGCGCTTCCGTAAACTTTTACTAACATAATTATTCTTTCATTAAATGATTTTTAAATCTAATGAAAAAATAATTATTGTAAATATTTTATTACAAATAAATTTAAATTAAAACGACAAATTGATTTGCGTTTTAATCCCCTCCACAATTCTGCTCAAATCCAAGCAATTTTGATGCGACCAAAACTCACTTTCAATTTGATTATTTCGAATACAATTATGACATTCGATAATTTCATGCGAATATCCTTTTCCTAAAACTGGTAAACTGATAACAGCTTCTTTTTCGTCGTTTATAAATAAAGAATATCCATCTGCAACAAACCAAGGTGAATTCAATTCGATTCTTCCTTTACTTCCAGCGATAACCGCTTTCATATCGGAATCAGAAACAATTGAAGCATGCAAAATCGATTGTGCCGATTCATATTGCAAAATCATCGAAGTCTGCAAATCAATATCGTTTTTATGTTTTATCGCTTTTGAAATAATTTCTTTAGGATTTCCTAATAGTATATAGGACAGAAATAATGGATAAACACCAATGTCAAACAATGCGCCTCCTCCCAGTTTTTTATCAAAAAGTCTAAGATTTTCAGTTTCGCTTCCGCGGAAAGCAAAATCTGCATTTATGTATTTTACTTCACCAATTATTCCATTTTCAATTTTCTGCAAAACTTCTTTTACTGACGGAATAAATCGCGTCCAGAAAGCTTCCATAAAAAACTTATTATTCTTTTTTGAAGCTTCAATCATTCGAGTGGCATCGGAATATGAAAGAGCCATAGGTTTTTCGCATAAAACGTGTTTACCACTTTCTAAAGCTCTAATCGATAATTCAGCGTGCGAATCGTGTGGCGTGGCTATGTAAATAATTTCGACTTCTTTATCAGTAAAAATCGTCTCATACGAATCGTAAACTTTTGCACAATTGTATTTTTGAGCAAAATCTTTTGCTTTTTCCAAATCTCTAGAAGCAACCGCAGTCAATTCAACATCTTCTAATAACATTAAATCAGTCGCAACTTGATTGGCTATATTTCCCAGACCAATTATTCCCCATTTTATTTTTTGTAAATTTTTCATAAATGTTCTCTATACACTATACATCAGTGGTTTACCTAAATCTTCATCTAAAATAGATAAAAAACATTTTGAAAAATTAAAACTTATCTAACATATTTTCATATTTTTAGCAACAAATTAGCAAATACCATATGAAAAAAGCCCTACTACTACTCTTTTTGAGCGTTTTTTTAACAAAAACGTATGCTCAAGACTACTTCCCTGTTAATGAAAGTGTGCACAACAAAAGTAAAAATTACACTGTTTTTACGAATGCCACTATTTATGTTACTCCAACTCAAAAAATTGAAAAAGGAACTTTGCTTATCCAAGACGGAAAAGTAGTTTCTGTTGGAACCAATATTGTAATTCCTAAAAACAGCATCACAATTGATCTGACAGGAAAAACAATTTACCCATCATTTATTGATATTTATACCAGTTTTGGAATCGAAAAACCAAAAGGAAATATGACTCCAGGACGCAGCCGTAATCCTCTTTACGATACAAAAAGAACTGGTTTTTACTGGAACGAAAGTGTAAGACCTGAAGTAAATGGTTATGAAACTTTTAAATATGATCAGCCAAAAGCTGATGAATTTTTGAAAGCTGGTTTTGGTGTTGTTGGAACTCACGTACCTGACGGAATTGCTCAGGGATCTGGAGCTCTTGTTGCATTAAACAACGAAAACAACTCAAAACAAATCATTTCAAACAAATTAACAAATCACTTTGCTTTTACAAAAAGTGCGTTGACAAATCAACAATATCCAAGTTCTTTAATGGGTATGATGGCTTTGCTTCGTCAAATGTATCTTGACTTAGATTGGTACAAAAAAGGAAATTCTGAAACTAAAGATTTATCGTTAGAAGCATTAGCAAACAATGAAAAACTTGTTCAGATTTTTGCAACAGAAGACAAATTGAACAGTTTAAGAGCTTCAAAAATTGCAAAAGAATTTGGTTTAAACTACGTTTTAAAAGGAAGCGGAAATGAATTCGAAAGAATTGAAGAAATTAAAGGAACAAATGCAAAATTTATTATTCCGATAAGTTTCCCAGATGCTTACGATGTTTCAAATCCGTATTTATCAAACCAAATTGAATTGGCCGATATGCGTTTCTGGAATCAGGCGCCAACGAACTTAAAAGTGCTTTCTGAAAACGGAATTGTTTTTGCTTTGACAACTGATAAATTAAAAAAGATCGAAGATTTCAAACCTAATTTATTAAAAGCGATAAAATATGGTTTTGATAAAACAAAAGCTTTAGAAGCACTAACTACTATTCCTGCGGCTATTTTAGGAAAAAGCGACGAAGTAGGAAGCTTGAAAACAGGAAGTTATGCAAATTTCATTATTACTTCTGGAGAAGTTTTTGACGAGAAAACGGTTTTATATGAAAACTGGGTTCAAGGAAGCAAATTTGTTGTGAATGATATCAATGCGAAAGATATTCGCGGAAATTATGACTTGACTGTTGGAAAAGATACTTACAAATGGAAAATTGACGGAACTGCCGATGCTCAGAAATCAGAAATCACAACTGCTGATGCTAAGAAGGTAAAAAGCACTTTTTCTATCGCAAAAAATTGGGTTTCTCTTGTAATCAAACCTGCTGATACTATTAAATCAAACTTTGCTCGTTTAACTGGATTCATTGAAAAAACGGATGCTTTATCTGGAAAAGCGGTTTTGGCAAACGGAGATGAATTGGTTTGGAATGCAGTAAAAACAAGTCCGTTTGTTGCTGTAAAAGATACTTTAAAACCAGAAAAGCCAAATCATGTAATGCCTGTAACGTATCCAAACGTTGCTTTTGGTGATACTAAAAAACAAACTGCTCAGACTTTATTATTCAAAAATGCGACAGTTTGGACAAATGAAAAAGAAGGGATTTTGACAGAAGCTGACGTTTTGATCAAAAACGGAAAAATTGCTGCAGTTGGAAAAAATCTATCAGATGCATCTGCAACTGTGATTGATGCCAAAGGAAAACATATTACAAGCGGTATTATTGACGAGCATTCGCACATCGCGATTTCTAAAGGTGTAAACGAAAGTGGACACAACTCAACTGCCGAGGTTACCATTCAGGATGTTGTAAACTCTGAAGACATTAATATTTATAGAGATTTAGCCGGAGGTGTTACAATTTCGCAATTATTACACGGTTCTGCCAACCCAATTGGCGGTCGTTCTGCAATTGTAAAATGGAAGTGGGGTTCTGCTGCAGATGAAATGTTATATAAAAATCAGCCTAAATTTATCAAATTTGCTTTGGGTGAAAACGTAAAACAAGCAAACTGGGGAATTGACAATCCAACTCGTTTCCCTCAGACAAGAATGGGAGTTGAACAAGTTTTTACAGATTATTTCCAATTAGCAAAAGAATATGACGAAAACTGGAAAAAATTCAATGCTGGAAATAAAAAAGGAAAAGCTCCAAGAGTAGATTTAGAATTACAAACTCTTGCTGAAATTTTAAATAAAGAGCGTTTCATTACTTGTCACTCTTATGTAGAATCTGAAATTTTAAATTTGATGAATGTTGCTGAGAAATTCAACTTTAGAGTGAACACTTTCACGCACATTCTAGAAGGTTACAAAGTGGCTGACAAAATGAAAGAACACGGTGTTGGCGCTTCAACATTCTCTGACTGGTGGGCTTATAAATTTGAGGTTAATGATGCCATTCCGTACAACGGGCCAATTATGCACAACGAAGGTGTAGTTGTTGCTTACAACTCTGATGATGCTGAAATGTCTCGAAGATTAAACCAAGAAGCTGCAAAAGCAGTAAAATACGGAAACGTATCTGAAGAAGATGCCTGGAAATTTGTCACTTTAAATCCTGCGAAATTATTACACATTGATGATAAAGTAGGAAGTTTAAAAGTCGGTAAAGATGCCGATGTTGTTTTATGGAGCGAAAATCCATTGTCTATTTATGCTAAAGCTGAAAAAACAATTATTGAAGGTGTAGTTTATTTTGATATCGAAAAAGATGCTCAAAAACAATTGGCCATCACTAAAGAAAGAAATGAATTAATTGGACAAATGCTGCAGGAAAAAAACAAAGGAAACAGCACTCAGGCGCCAACAAGAAAAGAGAAAAGAGAATATCACTGTGATACTTTAGAACAGTTATAAAAGCTTTAGAAAATTCATAATGATAAAAAGAGACAACATGATAAATAAAAACATATATAAATTGCTGTTATTATTTTGTGCTTCTGTACAAATAAATGCGCAGCAAATTCCGGCACCAAAGCAATCAAAATCGGTTTTGATTTTAAATGCTACTGCGCACTTGGGGAATGGAAAAGTGATTCAAAACAGCGCGATTGGTTTTAAAGACGGAAAAATTACTTTAGTAGCCGATGCAACAACAATCAGACTTGCCGCTGATGCTTATGACACGACAATTGATGCAGCTGGAAAGCATGTTTATCCAGGATTTATTGCCGCAAATACAACTTTAGGATTAGTTGAAATTGATGCAGTAAAATCATCTGATGACGAGGAAGAAATTGGAACTTTTAACCCGAATGTTAGAAGTATTATTGCTTATAACTCTGAATCGAAAGTAGTTGAAACGGTTCGTCCAAATGGCGTTTTAGTGGCTCAGATTACACCACGAGGCGGAACAATTTCTGGGACTTCATCAATTGTACAATTAGATGCATGGAGCTGGAAAGATGCCATTTTAAAAGAAAATGACGGAATCCATTTGAATTTCCCATCTAGTTTTAAAAGATCTGGATCTTGGTTTGAGCCAGGTGTTATTGAGCCAAACAAAGATTATCCAAAACAGGCGGAAGAAATCAATGCATTTTTGATCAATGCAAAAGCATATAATCAAACAACGCCAAAAGAAAGAAACATCGTTCTGGAAGCTACAAAAGGTTTATTTGACGGAACTCAAACTCTTTACATTCATGCCGATGAAGAAAAGCAAATTGTAGATGCAATTCAATTGGCTGCAGACAATCAAATCAAAAATGTTGTAATCGTTGGTGGATTTGAAGCTTACAAAGCAACGGCACAATTATCAAAATACAATGTGGGAGTTCTTTTAAGACGTGTACACGATATGCCAACAAGTGCTGACCAAGATGTAAATCTGCCTTATAAAATGGCAAAAATACTTACTGATAAAGGGATTGTTGTTGGTTTAGAAAACAGCGGTGATCATGAGCGTATGAGTGTGAGAAACTTGCCTTTCTTAGCGGGAACTTGTGCAGCTTTTGGTTTAGATAAAGAAGTTGCCGTACAGTTGATTACGCTAAATACAGCAAAATTATTAGGAGTTGATGCAACTTGCGGAACTTTGGAAACAGGCAAAGATGCTACTTTATTTATATCTGAAGGAGATGCTTTAGATATGAGAACAAATAAATTGACAACTGCTTTTATTCAGGGTAGAAACATTAATTTGGATACTTTTCAAAACAAACTGAACAGAAAATTTAAAGAAAAGTTCGGTCAGAAATAATTCGATTTTTTTAATATAAAAAGGCATCATTTGAAATATTCATTTGATGCCTTTTTTATTTAAAACAAAACAATTTGAACAACACATTGAATAATTTGAATAGAAAAAATCATTATTTTAAGAATAATAGTATCTTTTTTTCATCAGAAACTGCACAAATGACAACTTTTACCCATTTCAAGATTAATAAATTGTAATATTTAAGTCTTTTTTAAGATATACACGCAAAATTTAGGGGGTCAAATTTTAAAATTAACAAAAATTAAACAATAGACTCTATTTTTTATAGGGGTGTCGAATGATTTTATACTTTTATAAAAAATTTAAAACTAAATAACTATGCGAAAAATTATTTTAAGTGTGATCCTCATCACGATTTTGTTACTATCTATTTTTTCTATCTCATTTGTTACTGAATCAAAAACATTAGGCGCTCATGTTGTTGAATTAAAATTAGACACGGGTGATACAGCATGGATGGTTGTTGCTACGGCATTTGTATTATTAATGACTCCTGGATTAGGATTTTTCTATGGCGGTATGGTAGGCAAGAAAAACGTAATCAGCACAATGCTTCAAAGTTTCATGGCAATGGTAATTGTTACAGTTCTTTGGGTAGTAATCGGATTCGGATTATGTTTTGGTCCATCTATAGGCGGTTTCATTGGAGATCCTTCTTCAAATATATTTTTTCAGGGCGTAAGCGCAAATACCGCTTGGGAATTAGCACCAACAATTCCTATGATTCTTTTTGCTTTATTCCAGGCAAAATTCGCAATCATTACTCCAGCATTGATTACAGGAGCTTTTGCAGAACGTGTACGTTTCTGGGCTTACTTATTATTCATGGTTTTATTTATCTTATTCATATACGCTCCATTATGTCACATGACTTGGCATCCTGACGGATTGTTCTTTGGATGGGGAGTTCTTGACTTCGCTGGTGGTACTGTAGTACACATGAGTGCTGGATGGGCTGCTTTGGCTGGAGCAATCTTCTTAGGAAAACGTAAAGTTCAAAAAGTAAATCCTGCAAGAATCACTTATGTATTATTAGGTACAGGTTTATTATGGTTCGGATGGTTTGGTTTCAATGCAGGTTCTGCAGTTGGAGCTGGAAGTCTTGCTGCTCAAGCTTTAGGAACAACTACAATCGCTGCTGCTTCTGCTGCTATGGCTTGGGTTTTCCTTGATAAAATATTAGGACACAAATTATCTGCAATGGGAGCTTGTATTGGTGCTGTAGTTGGTTTAGTTGCTATTACTCCTGCTGCTGGTTTCGTAAGCATCCCTCACGCATTAGCAATTGGTATTATCGCCGCAGTAATCAGTAATATTGTGGTTAGCAAATTCCCTAAAGGAAAAATCGACGATGCACTTGACGTATTTGCTTGTCATGGTGTTGGTGGTATGGTAGGAATGTTATTAACTGGTGTTTTTGCTTCTAATAGTGTAAACTCTATAGTTGGAAAAAACCAAGGATTAATTTTCGGTGACGCTACTTTATTCTTAATACAATTAAAAGCATTAGTTATCGTGTCAATCTTTGCTTTTGCTGCTTCTTATGCATTGTTCTTCATTGTAAACAAAATTACTCCACTAAGAGTTACTGAAGAAAAAGAAGAATTAGGATTAGACATCTCTCAACACGGAGAATACTTATAATAAAAAGAATTTCCTCTTTTTGCCTTTATAAAAAATCCCTCTAAGTTTAACTTAGAGGGATTTTTGTTTGAATTAATATCAACTATTAGTCTTAGTAATTAGTTCTTAGTGATTAGTCACTTTGTTTAGTTTAAACTTTTAACTCCATAAGATTATAAAGGAAAAAACTAAGGCTAATTCTAAGAACTAAAAAAAACTTATTTAAAATTCGCAATTCCTTCTTTCAACCATTGCAAATATTCTGCGGTACTTACGTAACTAATAGTTGGTTTAGAAGTATGCAGGTTATTGCCTTCTAAATCCGTGATAACATACAAAGGCTGCGTATTGGTTTTATATTTTGAAATCATAAAATCAGTCCATTTATCTCCTACTGTAATGATTTCATCTCCAGCTTTCGTAACATATTGTTCGTTTTTAGGAAGTTCTCTTTTATCATCAACATATAACGAAATCAAAACAACATCATTTTTTAATATTGGTAAAACCGATGGATCTGACCAAACATTGTTTTCCATTTTTCTGCAGTTTACACATGCATAACCTGTAAAATCAAGCATTATTGGTTTGTTGATTTCTTTCGCGTATGCTAAACCATCTTCGTAATCATGAAAAACCATTATTCCGTGTGGGCCTAATTCTGCGCCATCAGGAAGCCCTTTTATTGATTCTGTGCTTCCTACTGAATTCCCTGAACCTCCAACTCCAAACGGACTTTCGCTATATTGCGGCGGCGGCGGAAAAGCGCTAATTAATTTTAAAGGCGCTCCCCAAAGTCCCGGAATCATGTAAATTGTAAAACTTAAAACAAGCAATCCCAATGATAACCTTCCAACCGAAATATGATGGGTTGGACTATCATGTGGTAATGTAATTTTTCCGAATAAATAGAATGCAAGAGCTCCAAAAATTGCAATCCAAATCGCTAAGAAAACTTCTCTTTCTAAAAAATGCAATTGTAAAACCAAATCGGCATTTGATAAGAATTTGAATGCTAAAGCCAATTCTAAAAATCCTAAAACAACTTTTACAGTATTTAACCATCCACCAGATTTTGGCAATGAATTCAACCATCCCGGAAACATTGCAAACAACATAAACGGAAGAGCCAATGCAGAAGAAAAACCTAACATTCCAATAATTGGTGCGATTCCTCCATTTGAAGCAGCTTCAACTAATAATGTTCCTACGATTGGTCCTGTACATGAAAATGATACTATTGCCAAAGCCAAAGCCATGAACAATATTCCAATCAAACCTCCTTTATCTGCCTGTTGATCGGCTTTGTTTGCCCATGAATTTGGAAGCATAATTTCGAAGGCTCCTAAAAATGAAACAGCAAAAACGACCAAAATCACGAAGAAAATAAGATTGAACCAAACATCTGTCGATAATGCATTTAAAGCATCTGCACCAAATATTTTAGTAACAATTAGCCCTAAAATTACATAGATTGCAATGATTGATAATCCGTAAATTATAGCATTTCTAATACCTTTTGCTCTGCTTTTACTTTGTTTAGTAAAAAAACTTACCGTCATAGGAATCATCGGGAAAACACAAGGTGTAAACAAGGCCGCAAAACCACCTAAAAAAGCCAGGAAAAAGATAGACCACAAACTTCTAGACGGTGCCGGTGCAGGCATATCTTCTTTCGAAATTGGTTCTTCTATATTCGATTTTACTACCTGAACTTTTGCTGTATCTGCTGCTTTTGCAATTGTATCTACTGCAATTCCAGCTATTTTTGTCTCATCCTTTTTCGCTTCTGTTATTGCTGGAACTGCATCCATATTGAAAGTTGACGGAGTCGCAATTGAGAATTTTTTGTTCGAATTGATGCAGACTTCTTTACAAACCTGAAAATCAAATTCTACATCAACTGTTTTTAAATTTGGGTTGACAATCTTTATTTCCTGTTCGATGTGTGCTTTTCCTTCAAAGAAAGTTTCATTTACGCCAAAAACGTCATTAAAAGCCGTTCTGGTTTTTCCTTCCTTTGCTTTTCCAACTAATTCGTAATTTCCTTTTTGATTTTTGAATGCAATTTCAAGCGCAAGCGGTCCGCCTTCTGGTGTAAATTGCGAGTACATATGCCAATCTTTTTCAATTGTTCCATCAAAAATTAATACGGCATTGTTTCCTGATTTTTTTTCAATTTTTGAAGTCCATTTTACTGGTTCTAAAACCTGAGCATTACTTTTTGCAAATGAAAAAATAAAAAACAGTAAAAATAAAAGAGATCTGCTCCAGTAGTTTTTTGGCATTATCGCTTGGCGGTATTGATTAAAGTTCATTATTGTAGTTCTATTTTAAGTATATTATTTGTGGTATTTTCAATTTTAAATCGTTCGTCTTGCCTGATTCCGACAACCCATACAATTTGATTATCTGAACATAAAATCCATGTTTTTTCTTTTTCGATCAGAGAAAGTTTTTCATCTTTAAAAAGCTTGCTCACTTTTTTTGACTTTCCCTGCATTCCAAAAGGATGAAAAACATCTCCTTCATTCCATCTACGTAAAATCAAAGGAAACTGGATTTTTTCGGCGTCCACAAAGATAGCTTTATTTGAATCTATTGTAATGTCATCTACCTGACAAAGCTTCAAATTTAAGGGAAAATTAACTTCTGTGTCTTCCTTATTAATTTCAAATTCTTCGTCATTAGGTTCATACGAAATTGGACTCAAAATCAAGGTTTCTCTGTTTTTAAGCAATCTGAATTCTTCTGAAAGCACTTGTTTTCCAGATTGTCCGTTTACCAAATCGTAAATATCATTCCATGCCGTGAAATCAAATTCATTTAGCCATTGGTACAAATACGATTTATAATTTGGTAATTTTTTCAGCTGATTTAAATCGAAATGTATATCTTCTCCTTCTTCTTTCGCAACCTGCTGATAAATCATAATTGATGCATCTTCAGTCATTTCCTGCGATTCCCGTAAATACACTTGTGTCTTCTGAAAAGCATTCAAAAAGTTGGGATTGATTTCTTTTAAAATCGGAACTAAATCGTGTCGAATTTTATTTCGCAGATATTTATTCGAAGCATTACTGCTGTCCTCGCGCCATTCAATATTATTTTCTTCGGCGTATTTCAGAATTTCTTCTCTTGAAAAAGGCAAAAGCGGACGAATTATTTTATCATTTTGTTCCGGAATTCCGGTTAATCCATCTAATCCAGTTCCTCGGGTTAAATTGATAATGAAGGTTTCCAAATTATCATCGGCATGATGCGCTGTTAGAATATAATCGAAATTTTCTTCTTCCAAAAGCTCATAAAACCAGCTATATCGAAGTTCTCTCGCAGCAACTTGTATCGATAATTTATAATCTTCAGCAAAAGCTTTTGTGTCAAATTGTGTGGTAAAAAACGGAATGTTATTTTGCTTGCAGTAATTCTGAATAAACTCCTGATCACCAAAACTTTCTATTCCGCGAAGCTGAAAATTACAATGCAATACAGCAATTTCGTAAGGGAGTTTTTTCAATAAATGCAGTAAAACCATACTATCTAATCCGCCACTAACAGCCAGAAAAAGCTTTTTTTCTGCTAAAAATGGAAATCTGGAAATGATATGATTTTGAAAGTTTGAAAACATTTGATAAATGTAAAGAATTAAACTTTATCTATTTTTAAATGAAATGTTAAGCCTAATATTTTCTTTTTCACGAATTGCGCTAATATTTTCTCACGCAGATTTTGCAGATTAAGCTGATTTTTTTTACCCTTGAAAAGATTTACGCAGATTTTATTTATTCCTAAATTCAAATTAAATCTGCTCAATCTGCCAAATCTGCGTGAAACAAAAAAAACATTTTCAATCCTTTATTGCAAAACTTCGTGCATTGCCTTAGCTTTCAACAAACATTCTTCGTATTCTTTTTCTGGAATTGAAAGCGATGTTATGGCGCTACCAACAGAAAATGAAACATATTTATTTTCCTGATTATACAAAATACTTCGGATCACGACGTTAAAATCAAAATCGCCTTCGGGAGTAAAATATCCAACTGCTCCACTATACAAACCTCGTTTAGTTTCTTCCAAATTTTCAATGATTTTCATTACCGAAATCTTTGGCGCACCGGTCATGCTTCCCATTGGGAAAGTTGTTTTTAAAACATCAACTGGCGAATATTGATTGTGTAATTTTGAAGTGATTGTCGAAATCATTTGATGCACCTGCAAAAACGAATAGATTTTGCAAAGTTCTGCAACCTCAACCGAACCTTTTTGTGCAGTGTGCGAAAGGTCGTTCCGAACCAAATCGGTAATCATGATGTTTTCGGCGCGTTCTTTTGCATCGTTTTCTAAAAAATATTTTGATTTTTCATCTTCTGCAGAATCAATAAAACGTTTTGAAGTTCCTTTTATAGGCTGAGAAATTATTTTTTCTCCCATTTTTTTCAAATATCTTTCGGGAGAAGCTGACAGCAAATATTGCTTGTTATTTCTAAAGAAAACCGAAAATGGCGCTTGTGAAATAGCATTCAATTTCTGAAATTTTTCTAATGGATTTATTAACGCATTTTCCGCAAAAAATTCCATGCAAAAATTAGCTTCATACATATCGCCTTTGTGAATATGCTCAAGCATTTTTGTCACTTTTTCAACATATAATTCTTTTGAAATTCGCTGTTGCACTTCGACTCCGCTCAGTGTGACAAAAGAATCATTCTGAATATCCACAATTTCATTAAAATCATCTTCAAGCTCGTCATCACAAAGCAATAAATACTGAATTTCAAGCTGATTTTCTTTTAATAAAAATATTTTTTTTGGCTGAAAGAAAAATAAATCCGGAAAATCAAGTCCGTCAAAATTATCCGATTTTAAATCCTCGATATCATTTTTTAAATCATAAGAAAGATATCCAAAAAGCCAATCTTTTGTTGTTTGCTGATATTGTTTTAAATCTTCAAAAGCATTTTGGAAATCCGTTTTTACCGACGTAAAAGCATCAACAGCCAGCAGACAGTCAAAACTTGAATATTCCTGAGGATATGAATTGCTGTCCAGAAAAACAATCTCACGAAACTGTTGCGACCAAGTTAAAAGTTGCTGTTTGAATTGTTCTGGATGGGAAATATGTTTATGAATAGAAACTCTCAAAGAAGTATAAATTTTAAGCTTCAAAATTACGACAAAAAAAATCCTTCAATAAAATAAACCAAAAAAATATTGGCACACTTTTTAGTATATCGATTTTAACACTAATTCATAAAATTCGCCATTTGATTAAAAACTACTCTAAAATTTTAACAACAAACCGTATTTACATGGTGTAAACACTTTATTTATTAATCAAATTTTAAAAATTTTATGAAAACAACTGCAAAATTAGGTTTGACTACCTTAATTCTTATTCTAGTATTATTTTCTTGTAAAAAAGCAGATTACGCCACGAGTGAAACTTCGGCAGATACTGCCGCAATGGACAGTACTGCAATTTCATCATCGGCAGCGGTCGAAAAAAAAGACAGCAAACAGAAATTTATACGAACCGCTGATATCAAGTTTAAGGTTAAAAATGTCGTCAAATCTACTTATGCAATTGAAAATGCTGTTCAAAAATTTGGTGGATTTGTGACTTATACCAATCTACAAAGTAATATTCATGATCAGATTAAGACTAAAATCAGTCTGGACAGCACTTTAGAAACTACAAAATATTCGGTAGAAAATAATATCACAATTCGCGTTCCTAACACACAGCTGGATACAGTAATAAAATCCATTGCCAAACAAATCGATTTTTTAGATTTTAGAGTGATCAAAGCTGATGATGTTTCTTTGCGAATGTTAGCCAATCAGCTTTCGCAAAAAAGAAATAGCGTTACTGAAAAAAGAGTCGAAAATGCAATTGATTCAAAAGGAAAAAAAATCAATGATATTGTAGAGGCAGAAAATACACTAGCAAATAAAAAAGAAGAAAAAGACAATCGCATTATCGAAAACTTGTCTTTGCAGGACCAAGTTAATTTCAGTACTATTACTTTACTACTTTATCAAAATGAAACGATAAGACAGGAAATTACAGCAAGCGAAAAAGATAATGCTGCCTACAAGCCAAATTTAGGAATCCAAACAATTGACGCTTTAAAAAGCGGTTGGTACATTTTAGAGTCAATTTTGATTTTCTTTATTAATCTTTGGCCGGTTATTTTAATAAGCATTGGCGGGTTTTTCCTTTACAAAAAATATCTCAAGAAATAAGAAAAGTGTTAATAAAACAGCAATTTAATAATGAAAAAATCGTTATATTTGATATAGATTTCAATTAATCCCAAAACAAGGTCTGATCAATTGAAAAATCCTCAATAAAACAGCGTTTAAATACCAAATCTGTTTATGAGAAATTTATATTAGACGATTTCCAAGCACATTATTTATATTTTTTAACTTATTTAAAAATCCTAAGTATTATGAAAATTGCTACTACTATTGTCCGTGTTTTAATTGGTCTTTTGCTTCTTTTTGCTTCTATTAGTTTTTTCTTTCACTTAATGCCTGCAGAACCAGCAACCAATAATGATTTTAAAGCCTTCAACACAGGTTTAATGGCTTCTACTTATTTAATGCCCTTGGCTAAATCAATTGAATTGCTTTGCGGAATTGCATTTGTAACAGGACGTTATGTAACATTAGCTAATATTTTGATCTTGCCAATTACTGTAAATATCTTGTTCATCAATTATTTCCTTACACCAGAAGGTCTTCCGATTGCCGGACTGTTATTTTTAGGCAACTTATTTTTGATTTACAGATATTGGGATAATTACAAAAGTGTTTTTACAGCTTAATTTATTCTTCATTAAAATAAAAAACCCAGCACCTTTTAAAGTGCTGGGTTTTCTTTTAATTTCTTTTGTCATGTTTTACCCAGATAAGATCTGAAATTTTATAGCCGATATCTTGTGCTTTGATTAAAAAATCAGCTTTTACACTTTCAGGAATACTCGTTTCTCTGGAAAGAATCCACATGTATTTTAAACTTTCGCCTACAACAAGAGCATATTTATAATCCTGATCTACTGCGATAACATTGTACCCAGCATAAAAAGGACCAAAAAATGAGACCCTAAGCATACCAATATCGTCTTTTTTGACAAACTTGGCTTTCCCGATGCTTTCTTCCCACTTGTCTTTTTTGACATCATAGCCCCTGTTATCTACCTTTATAGTACCATTATCATTCAGCGAATATTCGGCGGTGACATTTATTAAATCTTTTTCCCATTTATAATCTAACCTTGCAATTTCATACCATTTTCCTAAATATTTTGCCTTGTCAAAATTAGTGACAGCAACAGCTTTTTTAGGAATAGTAGAACCACAGGAATAAAGTACAGCTGCAATTCCAGCTCCAAGAAGAATTGGAGCGATATATTTATTTTTCATAATGTTATCTTTTTAATTATCATAAAGATAGCATCTGAAATACACATCTAATTTACAAAATTTTTCTGAAACTTTATATTTTTTAGCTATTAAAAATAATGTGGATAAAAAGAAAAAAAATCGCACGTATTTTAGGATAATGTGTTCAAAAAGCTAAATTTGGAGAATTAATTTAGCCCCTAAAAATGAAAATAAATTTATTGCTGATTTTCCTATTTTGCTCTTCTTTTTCGAGATCACAATCTGTCCAGGCAGTTGATTCTTTAAATGTTGAAATATGCAAATCATTAGTTCAAAATAAGAATTTGGACAATGAAATAAGAATGAATACAATAGAAAAATCTCATATATACCCGTACTTATCGAGATTTAATGACACAATAATTCAAAAAAAAATATTTACTCAGATTTATTATAGATTACTAAAAAATTGTGGTGAATTTAAAACTCTTTTTCCTCCTCAACCATTCTCAAATGATTATTCTGAACAAAATAAAGAACCACTAATTAATATATCTAAAGAACAATGCAATCATTTTGACAAAATTTCAAAATACTATTATATTGAAGCAGGAGGCAAAAAAGTAGAAGTAACTTTAAGTGATAATTTATGGGTTGAAAAATTTGAAGACAATACTTATTCAAAATTGTATTTTAGAAAAAAAAATAATTGTCAATTTGAATTAGAATTTATTGAAAGTAATAACGTTTCGCGAGGGAACCTAAGTGTGAAGGGTGAAAAATATCTTTATAAGATATTTAACGAAGAAAATGAGACTTATAGTGTCTATTTAAAAAACAAAGAAACTTATTATATTTTTAAAATAATAAAGCAATAAAAAAAAACGTCAGAAAAGTTTCTGACGTTTTTTTTTAAAATATGATTTACGTAAAAAATTATACGTGAATGGCTCTGTTTTCTGTTGCTGCCAATGCGGCTTCTTTTACCGCTTCCGCGAAAGTTGGATGTGCGTGGCTCATTCTTGAAATATCTTCAGCAGAAGCTTTGAATTCCATTGCAGTAACCGCTTCAGCAATTAAATCAGCTGTACGAGCACCAATCATGTGAACTCCTAAAACCTCATCTGTTTTTTCGTCAGCAAGGATTTTTACGAATCCGTCTAAGTCAGCACTTGCTCTTGCACGTCCTAACGCTTTGAATGGGAAACTTCCAGATTTGTAAGCAACTCCTGCCGCTTTCAATTGCTCTTCAGTTTGTCCAACTGCGGCAACTTCCGGCCAAGTGTAAACTACACCAGGAATTAAATTATAATCAATATGTGGTTTTTGACCCGCTAAGATTTCAGCAACCATAGTTCCTTCTTCCTCTGCTTTGTGCGCCAACATTGCGCCACGAACAACATCTCCAATAGCGTAAATATTTGGAACATTAGTTTGTAAATGATCATTTACCTCAACTTGTCCTCGGTCTGAAATTTTAACTCCGGCTTTGTCAGCGTTTAATCCGTCTGTATAAGGACGACGACCAACAGAAACTAATGAATAATCTCCTTCAAGAGTGATAGTTTCTCCTTTTGCATTTTCAGCCTGAACAACCACAGCATCGCCGTTTCTTTCAACTGATTTTACTTTGTGAGAAACATAGAATTTCATTCCTTGTTTTTTCAATACTTTAGTCAATTCCTTAGAAAGAGAACCGTCCATTCCTGGAATGATTCTGTCCATGAATTCCACTACAGAAACCTGAGCTCCTAAACGTAAGTAAACTTGTCCAAGCTCGATTCCGATAACTCCTCCACCAATGATAACTAGGTGTTTTGGAACTTCTTTTAAAGCCAAAGCTTCAGTAGAAGTGATGATTCTTTCTTTATCAATTTTGATGAATGGTAAAGAAGATGGTTTTGATCCTGTAGCGATTACAGTATATTTTGCTTCAATCGTTTCTGAAGTTCCATCCGCTTTTGCAACTGCAATGTGCGTTGCGTCTACGAAAGAACCTAAACCATTGAAAACAGTAATTTTATTTTTATCCATTAAGTAGTTGATTCCACCTACGGTTTGATCTACAACGGCTTGTTTGCGCGCGATCATTTTCTCTAAATTGATTTTTACATCTCCAGAAACTTCGATTCCGTGATCTGCAAAATGAGCAATTTCAGCATAATGATGAGAAGAAGATAATAATGCTTTTGAAGGAATACAACCTACGTTAAGGCAAGTTCCACCCAATGAATTATATTTTTCTACAATTGCAGTTTTGAAACCTAATTGTGCGCAACGAATTGCTGATACATATCCTCCAGGACCTGAACCTATAATGACTACGTCAAATGAACTCATAGTATTTTGTTTTTATTTTAGCGGTTACAAAATTAAGGAATAAAGTTCTGTTTGAAGTTTAATTTCCAATGTTTTTTGCGTGAAATTTTGGGCTGTAGTTTTACCGCAAAGAGCGCTAAGAATTACGCGAAGGCCGCTAAGTTTTTTGTTTTTAATCACGCAATCCCGATAGTTATCGGGAGCAGAGGCGCAAAGTTTTTTTTTAAGAATAGATTGTTGCGTGCTATTTGTCATTTCGACGAAGGAGAAATCTCCATGACAAGCTCTACAAAGATTGGGCTCACATTGTGGAGTTACTTGCGAGGATTTCTCCTTCGTCGAAATGACAAAAATGAGAATAAAAAACCTTTGCCCCTTTGTCACTCTGTAACTTTGAACCTCTTAGAACGAAATCACCGTCGAATTCTTCACTTCACTAATCATAAACATACTTTGGGTACTTCCAATATGTTGCAATGAAGTTAATTTGGTTACTAAAAATTCACGATAAGCTTCCATATCTTTTACTAGGACTTTCAAAATATAATCGTAATCACCGCTTACGTGATGACATTCTAAAACTTCATGTAGTTTTATGACTTCACTTTCAAATTTGGTTAGGAATTCTTTTGTATGCTGAATGAGTTTTAAATGACAGAAAACAACAAATCCTTTTTCAATTTTGGATTTATCGACTAAGGCGACGTAGTTTTTAATTATTCCTTCTCTTTCTAACTTTTTGATTCGTTCGTAAACTGCTGTTACAGAAAGATCAAGTTTTAAGGATAGTTCTTTGGTTGTTTTTTTACTATTGGTTTGAAGTAAAACCAAGAGTTTTTTATCTGTTGCGTCTAAAGTCATTTTGTCAAATTTGCGAGATGAAAGAAAATCTATTGATTGGGTTTTCTTAATTCAAATTTAGATTAAAAATCATTATAAATATACATTTATAGTTTTAAAATCTAAATATTTACTTTTTAGTTGATTAATTTTCTTATTAGATCTTATTTTGAACAAGATTTCTCTTGAAAACGAGTGCCCTAGCCCAGATTGAAGTGGAAAGCCCGGAGTAAAAAAGGCAAAAGTTTCTTGTTCTAAAAAAGCGACCAACGGAAGCTCTTTTTAGAACATTAGAAACTTTGTATTTTTTATGAGGACTTGAAACGGAAAGCTGGAATTGCTTCTAAAATTTAGATTCAATGCACTAATAACTTGAAACATGAAACAAATAAAAACTTTAAACTAACTAATATGAAAAACTTCAACCCAGCAGATAAAATTCAGGATTTGCAGTACTTTGGTGAATTTGGCGGTGTGAATCCGTCGATTTCAGATTCTTCGACTTATACTTTTCTTTCCGCTAAAACTATGTTTGATACTTTCGAAGGAAACATGGAAGGCTGTTATTTATATTCGCGTCATTCGTCACCAAGTAATTTATATTTGGATCAGGCTTTGGCAGCGATGGAAGGAACAGAAACAGCAA
Organism: Flavobacterium xizangense; assembly: GCF_054075145.1. Lineage (NCBI taxonomy): Bacteria > Pseudomonadati > Bacteroidota > Flavobacteriia > Flavobacteriales > Flavobacteriaceae > Flavobacterium > Flavobacterium xizangense. Next base: position 965,073 of record NZ_JBSIPG010000002.1, read on the forward strand.
ACGTTTCGGCTTCGGGAATGGGAGCGATTACGCCTACTTTATTACAATTGTGCGGCGCTGGCGATCACATTGTTTCAAGCCGAACTATTTATGGCGGAACTTATGCTTTCCTTAAAAACTTCACACCAAGATTCGGGATTGAAACGAGCTTTGTAGATATTACTAAATTAGATGTTGTTGAAGCTGCGATAACACCAAAAACGAAAGTTTTGTATTGTGAAACGGTTAGTAATCCGCTATTAGAAGTTGCTGATATTGCTGGTTTGGCTAAAATTGCTAAAAGACATAATTTGAAATTGGTTGTAGATAACACGTTTTCTCCTTTATCAGTTTCGCCTGCAAAATTAGGTGCTGATATTGTAATTCATAGTTTGACAAAATACATTAACGGAAGCAGCGACACGGTTGGCGGTGTAACTTGTGCATCAAAAGAATTTATTAATTCGCTGAAAAATGTAAATTCCGGGGCAAGTATGCTTTTGGGACCAACGATGGATAGTTTGCGTTCGGCAAGTGTTATGAAAAATCTTCGTACACTTCATATTAGAATTAAACAGCATAGTCATAATGCACATTTTCTTGCGGATCAATTTGAGAAAGACGGTTTAAAAACGGTTTATCCGGGATTAAAAAGCCACCCAAGTCATGAATTGTACAAAACGATGATTAATCCGGAATATGGTTTTGGAGGAATGTTGACGATTGATGTTGGCACTTTGGAAAAAGCCAATGAATTAATGGAATTGATGCAGGAAAGAAATCTAGGATATTTAGCGGTGAGTTTAGGTTTTTATAAAACACTTTTCAGCGCGCCGGGAACTTCTACTTCGAGTGAAATTCCGTTAGAAGAACAAAAAGAAATGGGATTAACAGATGGTTTGATTCGTTTTTCTATTGGTTTGGATAATGATATTGATCGTACTTACGAAATGATGAAGGCTTGTATGGTTGAGCTTGGGATTTTAAAGGGTTCATTTCGCGGAGATTCACAGAGCGTTTTCGCAGAGGTTCGCTAAGATTTCTCTCTCGCAGATTTGGCTGATTATGCTGATTATTGTAGAAATCTAAAAAAAATCTGGTAGACCTGCACAATCTGCGCGAGAAAATTTGAGTGAATTTTATATGAAAAAGCCGTTCTGAAATTATTCTCAGAACGGCTTTTCACATATAACTTTTTACTTTTAACTCACAACTTGAGTATTTAGTTTACTATTTTTTCTGCTGTAAGTAAAGTAAATAAATAGTCCAATCAATAACCAAACTGTAAAATAAATCCAGTTCCAAACGCTTAATTCGGCCATCATATAAAGACAGCAGATTAATCCTAAAAGCGGAATTAAAGAAAGGTTTTTTCTGAATGCCCAAACCGCTAATCCAACTAAAACGAATAAGAAGATCCACATCGGGATTTTGTGTTTAAATAAACTAAATCCTGACTCATATTTTGCTGAATCATTAATTGGCAATCCTTTTACAACTTCAACATATTTAGTTTCGTCGTCTTGATATTGTCCTAATAAATGTTCTAAATCTGAAGTTTCGGCTGTTTTATTATTTACTTCTATGCTTTTTAAATAATTAAATACCTTTTCAGATTCCGTTTTATCTAAAGAAGTTACAATCGAAGTCGCATCGTAAATCTGAGGTTCATTATTGATAAAAGCCATTGTTGCTTTATTGTTGAAAGCAAAAGCATAATACAATCCAGCGATTATTAAAACTGGCAAAATAAATTTAGCATTAATATAAGGCGTTTTGAATTTTCCTCTCGGAATCTCAGGTTTGTTTTGTAGAACCAAAACTCCTGCACAAACTAAAACAAAGGCAAATAAAGTTCCGATACTGCATAAATCGGTTACCATTGTCAGGTTTAAAAATAATGCTGGAACTGCTACTACAAAACCTGTTACGATTGTTGCAAAAGAAGGAGTTTTAAATTTTGGGTGAACCGTAGAAAATTTCTTTGGCAACAAACCATCACGGCTCATACTCATCCAGATACGAGGTTGTCCCATTTGAAAAACCAATAAAACGCTCGCCATCGCCACTACCGCACTTACGGCAATAATTCCTGACATCCATTTTAAGTTTAATTTATCGAAGACAAAAGCTAACGGATCTCCAACATTTAATTCGTGATATTTTACCATTCCGGTTAAAACCAAGGCAATAGCAATATAAAGAATAGTACAAATAATAATTGCCCACATCATTCCGCGTGGTAAATCGCGCTGTGGATTTTTACATTCTTCGGCAGTTGTCGAAATCGCATCAAAACCAATATAAGCAAAGAAAACAGCTGATACTCCTTTTAAAACTCCTCCAACTCCATTTGGAGCAAATGGATCCCAATTTGCAGTATCTACATAAAATACTCCAACAGCAATTACTAAAAGCACCACGCAAAGTTTTACAACAACCATTAAATTACTGGCGTTACGAGATTCTTTCATTCCTCTGTAAACCAAAGCTGTAATCAAAATAATGATAAACAAAGCCGGAATATCTGTTACAAAATGGAAAGAACCAATTGTTGGCGCCGTTGTCCAGGCGGTATGCGCCTGTTGTAAAGCTGTACTTAAATTTTCGAAAGATTTTCCGCCTCGCATTAAAGCTTCTGCATCATTAAATCCGTTTGAAGCGGTTAGATAATCCATCTGAATCCATTGCGGTAAATGAATTCCGCCACTTTGGAGCAGTCCGGTAAAATAATCACTCCACGATATCGCCACGGTAATATTCCCGACGGCGTATTCCATGATTAATGCCCAACCGATAATCCATGCAATTATTTCTCCAAAAGCAACATAAGAATACGTATAAGCACTTCCTGAAACCGGAACCATCGAAGCAAATTCGGCATAAGCAAAAGCGGCAAAACTACAAGCCAAAGCTGTAAACAAAAACAAGAAAATAACAGCTGGTCCACCATCTGCACTTGCTTTTCCGATTGTGCTAAAAATTCCCGCTCCAACAATAGCCGCTATTCCAAAAGCAGTTAAATCTTTAGTAGTCAAATGTTTTCCCAGTGCATTATGACCATCTGATTCATTCTGAGCAACTTGCTTCAAAATATCCTGTACTGTTTTCTTTCGGAATAAACTTGAAAATGCCATATATGTTTTTTACTATTATAAATTAATTTATATCGGTCTTTGTGGTTTTATTTTGCAAATAATGCAAAAATTATCCTGATTTCAAATATATAAAACCATTTTGTTTTTTCTCAATATATTTTGCTGATAGATTTCGCAGATTGAAGAAATTTATTCTGATTTTTTTTTTGATTTTCAATTTTATAATTTATCGATAATCATTAGGAGCAAATCATCGTATTTTTAACATTTATTTCAAAAATTAAACAACAAAAAGGCATTCGCAACATCATAAAATGTAACATTTTAAGAAGACAGCACACTTATCATTTTAAACAATTTAATTTAAAGGTAAATTTATGGAAAAAATTTCAAGACGTTCTTTTGTAAATAAATTTGGAATGGGAGTTGGCGCTTCGGTTGTCGTGACTTCACTTCCATCTTTTTTAACCGCTGCAGAAACCAATCAACATTCTTATACCGGCAAAAAATTAAACGTCGCATTATGCGGTTTAGGAAATTATGCCTCTAGGGTGGCACAAGGAATTCTGGCTTCTGAATATTGCACTCTGGCCGGAATAATAACCGGTACGCCCGAAAAAGCGGCAAGATGGAAAAGTCAATATAATATTCCAGAAAAAAATATCTACAATTATCAAAACTTCGATGAAATTGCAAAAAACAAAGACATTGATTTAGTGTACGTTATAACACCAAATGGTCTCCATAAAGAATTTACGATTCGCGCGGCAAAAGCCGGAAAACATGTCATTACCGAAAAACCGATGGCAATTTCTATTCAGGACTGCAAAGAAATGATAAAAGCCTGCAATGATAATAATGTACAATTGGCAATTGGGTATCGTTTACATTATGAACCAACTCATCTTGAAATTAAACGTTTAGGACAAGAGAAAGTTTTTGGGCAGGTTCGTTATATTGAAGCATCGCTTGGTTACAAAATTCATGATCCGCTTGATACCAAAAGCACTATCGATTTCAATGACCGAAACGAATGGAGACTTAACAAAAAATTATCTGGAGGTGGTCCACTAATGGATTTAGGAGTTTATTGCATTCAGGCAAGTCGTTATGTTTTAGGCGAAGAACCGATTGCAGTTACAGCACAATTCGGAAAAATATATAACAAACAAATTTTTTCTGAAACTGAGGAAAGTATTTCCTGGCAAATGGAATTCCCAAGTGGAGCAACTGCAAATTGCAACACAACTGTAGCTTATGATGTTGATCGATTTTATGCTTCCGCAGATGAAGGTTCGTTTGAATTAAGTCCGGCTTTGAGTTACGGTCCTTTTGAAGGAAAAACATCTAAAGGCCCGCTAAAATTTCCTGTTATCAACCAACAGCAGACACAAATGGATGAAATCGCGAAATTACTATTAGAAAACAAAAAACTTCCAAATCACATTACCGGCGAAGAAGGTCTTAAAGACATTAAAGTCATCAATGCAATTTATAAAGCCGCAGAAACCGGGAAGAAGATTGCAGTAGTTTAAATTTTCTCTCGCAGATTTAGCAGATATAGCGGATTTTGCTTAATCTATTAAAGATTTAAACAGATTTAAAAAATAAAATCTGAACAATCTGCCAAATCTGCGAGAGAAACAAAAAATCTTTGCGTTCTTCGCGTAATTCCTTGCGTTCTTTGCTGTTAAACTTTACTTCAAACAACTTCTCAAAATACTAACCGGATGCTGTGCTTCACGTTTTGTTCCATCATAAATTTGATGACGACAGCTTGTTCCTGCAGCAGCGATTTTTACATTTTCGGCGGTGTTGCGCACTTTAGGAAAAAGCGTGTCTTCTCCCATTTGCATGCTCACTTTATAATGTTCTTTTTCATAACCAAAAGAACCTGCCATTCCACAGCAGCCCGAATTGTAAATCGTAACCGTATTATTTTTAGGCAAATTTAGCATAGCAAAAGTTGCTTCTACAGAACTCAATGACTTTTGATGACAATGCCCGTGAATTTTAATTTCTTTTGTTTCTTCAGAAAAGGAATCCGGTGTTATTTTTCCGTCGATGATTTCCTTTTTGAAGAATTCTTCAATTGTGAAGGCATTTTGCGAAATCCTTTCTGCATTTTCTTTATCCGATGCCAATCGTAAATATTCATCTCTAAAAGTCAAAATTGCAGAAGGTTCAATTCCGATTAATGGCGCTTTCGCGGAAATTAAATCTTTGAATATATTAATATTGATATTGGTTATCTTTTTCGCTTCTTCTAAAAATCCTTTTGATAAATATGTTCGACCGCTTTCTTCATGATTTACGATTAAAACTTCATAACCTAATTTCGTCAATAATTCAAAAGCATCGATTCCGATATTGACGTCATAATAATTGGTAAATTCATCAACAAACAAATACAATTGTCCGTTTGGAAAATCGGCGTTTTTAGGTTTATTATTTTCATACCATTTTCTAAAAGTCTTTTTTGCCAAAAGTGGAACCTGTCTTTCGGGCGCAATTCCCATTGTTTTTTTCACCAGAGATTGATTCGAAATAAAATTCGTAATCGACGGGAATTTGCTTCCCATTTTGTTCAATTTGGCGTTGTTGGCAAAAATCTTGTTTCTGGTCGAAAATCCATTTGCTTTTTGGTATTGGTATAAAAATTCGGCTTTCAAAGTCGCAACGTCAACATTACTCGGACATTCGCTGGCGCAGGCTTTACAGCTTACACACAACTCAAAAACTTCGTATAATTCTTTCTGATCAAATTTGTTTTCTTTTTCAGAATAGGTCAAATATTCTCTTAAAGCATTTGCTCTGGCACGAGTCGTTTCTTTCTCGTTTCGCGTCGCACGATAACTCGGACACATTGCTCCTCCTGCCGATGGCATTTTTCTACAATCGCCGGAACCGTTGCATTTTTCGGCGGCACGCAAAATCCCTAAACTGTCTGAAAAATCCTGAAACGTCTTAATATCCGGTTCTACTCTTCCCGAAATAACACGATGATTTTCATCCATTTTCAAGGCATTAACAATCTTTCCGATATTCAAAACCGAATTCGGGTCAAACGCTAATTTGATTCTTTTGAGCAATTCGTAATTCTTCTCGCCAATCATAAACGGAATAAACTCGCCACGCACAATTCCGTCGCCATGTTCACCACTTAACGAACCTCTGTATTTTTTTACCAAATGCGCTACATCGGTCGCAATGGTTCTGAATAATTTTAAATCTTCCGTTTTCTTCAAATTCAAAACCGGACGCAAATGCAATTCTCCCGCACCGGCATGCGCGTAATAAATCGCTTCCTGTCCGTGGCTTAACATCATTGCCGAAAACTCCGCAATATATGCTGGCAAATCGCTTAATTCTACAGCTGTATCTTCAATAGAATCGGCTGCTTTATTGTCGCCAACGATGCTTCCTAAAAGTCCGAGTCCTGCTTTTCTCAATTCATTCGCTTTATCAATATCAGGACCGTAAATTTTTACGAGCGCGTAACCAAAATTGTTTTTCTCTAAATCGGCAATTAAAGCATTTGCCTGATTTTCGGCATCTTCAAGCGTGTTCGACGCCACTTCAAAAAGCATAATCGCTTTGGGTTCTCCAACCAAAAAGAAACGGTTTTTAATGTGTTCACGATTCGTTTTCGTACAATCTAAAATCGTGTCGTCGATCATTTCGCAAGTGTACAAATGATGTTTCATCGCCACGACAACAGATTCCAAAGATTCCTGAATTGTGTGATAATGTGCCACCACCATAATACTATGAGGCGGAGGTACATCATCTACTTTTAAAGTGATTTCAGTTGTAAAAGCGAGAGTTCCTTCGCTTCCGCAAAGTAATTTCCCTAAGTTTATTGTAGGTTCTGTTCCGCCAAATAATTCTGATCTTAGCAAAATATCAACGGCATAACCTGTATTTCGTCTGTGGATTTCCGGTTTCGGGAACTCTTTTATAATTTCTTCCTGATTTTCTTTTACCGAAAGTTCGTCGTAAACACTTTTGTAAATTTTATTTTCTAAAGAATCTCCTTTGGTTTTCTCAATAAATTCCGCTGAAGTCAATTCGCCAAAAGCCACTTCCGATCCATCACTTAAAATCGCTTTTACCTCAGCAATTTTATCACGCGTAACACCATAACGAATCGAAGTTGTTCCTGAAGAATTATTTCCCACCATTCCGCCAATCATCGCACGATTAGAAGTTGAAGTGATTGGTGCAAAAAATACACCGTGAGGTTTTAAATATAAATTCAACTCATCGCGAATAACGCCGGGCTGAACGGTAACCGTTTTTTTCTCGGCATCGTAACCTAATATTTTGGTGAAATGTTTCGAAACATCAATCACAAGTCCGTCGCCAACGGCTTGTCCGGCAAGTGAAGTTCCTGCAGTTCTTGGCGTAACCGAAATATGGTGTTCGCCCGCAAACCGAATTAACCTGCTGATATCTGCCGTAGATTTAGGCAAAGCCACCACATTTGGCCGAATCCGGTACACCGATGCATCTGTCGAGTAAAGTGTTTTATGAAGATCATCGTATAAAAGTGTGCCCTCGAGTTCGCCGGCTAATTGCTCTAAATCTTTAAGTTGTAACATTATTGCTGATTTTTGCTTTTCTTTTGAATTACAAAAATAGGTATTTTTTTAAGGTTCAAAGTGACATAGTTACAAAGAGACAAAGGTTTTCTTTGGAATTGTTTTTGAAGTTGGAATTTGAAATTTTAACCCGATTGTCATCCTGAGCGGAGTCGAAGGCTTTTGAAAACGTAAATTTTCTCTTTTTAATCAATAAGTCCTTCTGTAAACTTTCTTCCTAGAATCCCAAAAGTCGGTTTGATATAATCTTGAAAAGCATTTGCCTCTTCATGTGTTTGAAAAGATATCGAATGCTCTTCAATCAATGCATTTAATGTAAAGTTTAGGTGCATAATGTAATCTTGAAAATCATCCAGATAATGAGATTTGGCATCTACTAGTTCCATCCCTGATAATTTTTCGAAAGGTTGACGCTTTGCGTTTATATACGATTCCGCACTTTTAATAAATTCTTCTTTGATTTTTTCGTAACTCATGTCTTAATGATATATAATTTCCCGAATGTGTCTACTATAAATTTATCGTTATTGGAGCCTGAAAACGTATTGTATGCAATTGCTTTTTCTGTATCTAAGAAGATTTGAATGAATGTTTGGGAAATTCATTTACTCAAATTTAAAAAAAATTAGCGAGGATAGCAAAATTTTGGAATATCCTGAGCTGATTGCAAAGTATATCTTTTTCAACTTATATAGAGTCCAATCTATACGGGCACGGATTACAAATCCGCGCTATCTGGTTTTAATTTTAATTAGGAGCTTATTCCTGCTGTCCGCTATATCTTTTACGCCTCCCGATAGCTATCGGAACCGGCGCAAAAGGATGCCGTTCCCATCAGGGCTAGGTCATTCGGTTTCATAAGAAGATTTATTGAATAAAAATTGATTCCTTAACAACTCTGTAAGTCATAAAAACACACCCAAAAGGAGTTCCTTCAATTCCTTCAATAGTCAACCATTCCAAGATTCCTTTATTTATAAGTTGATAAAGTTCGTACTCGATATAATCTTCAGTATAATTTAATTTCTGATATTCAGGATGAGTTCTTATAAGCTCCGTAAGTTTCCATTGAGAAAACTCGATTGTATCTTTTTCAAAAAGTGAAATATCATAGGCATATATAGCACCATCTTTTTCTGCTGTACAGCCAGTTCCATGAAACCAATATTCGATTCCATCAATTGTTCCTTTTCTTTCAAAAAAGTCATGAGAAAACGAACATGGATTTATATTTTGTTTGTATTTATCTTTTAATAAAGCTTCAAAATTTCTGATAAATGTTACGTAGTCTGTTAGGATTTTTTCGATCATAATTAAATCAAATATAAATTGAATTTATTTGATTTACAACCGCAATAGCACAACGTTAGCGCGGATTTACAATCCGTGCCCACAAAGCATATCTTTTTTCAACTTATTTGGTGTTCAATCTTTGCGGGCACGGATTGCAAATCCGCGCTATCGGGTTCCCATAATCTTAATTTACTTTGGTAAATTCAATTAATAATGTGCGCTTAAACTGTTGTTATTTCTTAGAAAAATAAAAAAAACTATACATAAAAGGACACAAAAAACAAGAGACCCTGATCTTAAAAACTTATTCATCTCGTTTGGAATCTCAAAAGTAAGTGCAAACAAATACAGGAAAAGTCCAACGATAAATAATACAAAAGTTGAAGCCACCATAAAAATTAATCCTTCTCCTATAGAAGTCTGACTAAGCTTGAAAATTTCTCCTATAGTGTAAAAGAAAAAAAATACGAACCAAAGCCAATAAAAAAATTGAAAAATATAAGACAGTGTTGATTTCATAAGTGCTTTGATTAAATAATCTACCCCTTCCCCCAAATCCTAGTATTCAAATCCAGTTCATGAACAATATCATGCATGAATTTCACAATCGAAATATCATTGGTAAGTAAATCAGGATCTAAAAGCGTTGAATGAATAGGCGCTTCAAAATAATTATGAGACAACGGAAAAGCAATATACATTTTCGAACTTATAAAAGAGAGCGAAATCGTTTCGTCGCATTTGCTGTTTAAGTCCAGAATTCTTTCCATCATCGCTGGCGTTAAAATATATCGCGCCTCAATTTGGTTTCTGGAATAGGTTGCAAATTTATTATCAAATTCCGTGTTTTCTAATTCCACTACTTCGCTGTTTCCAAAACTAAAAACGTTTTTAGAAAACCACGAACTAAAAGCTTCTCCATAACCTTTCGGACGCACAACTGTTGAAACTTCAAAGTTTTTATTGAAATCGGCTACAAAAACAATTCCTTTAAAAATAGTGTGCCAATGTGTTTTGGTTCCGTTTTTGTCGCGGGTTTCTGTTTTATATTCGGCATGAACTTCGGCAAACCAAAAAGAGGTTTTATCGTTTGTTCCGCTTATCAAATCCTGTGTTTTATAACGATCCGGCTCTGTTGTAAAAAGCTCAGAACTTATAAACTCATATTCCGGAAGTCCACTTTGCGGTGTTAATATTAAACTTTCATTAATATTTTTTAATGCCTGTGCCACAACATTCGTTTTGTAAGCAACTTTGTATTTCACAGCAGTATCTTCTATTTGAAAATACATTACAATACCAGTAATACCAGAAGCTGCAAATCCCAGAAAACCAATAATCGGAATTCGAATAAAAAAACCAACTATCAGAAGCACAAAGGCAAGACCAAATAAAATATAACAGGTTTTGTAAGTTTCGGCGATCTTTTTTCGGTCAATTTCTAATGCATTCAAAACCTCTTGCAAGGCTGTATTGGTGTTAATTTCTGAATCCATTAATTATTGAAAAGTTCTTTTGCACTAATATTTTTACGCTCTTCTTCTGCAGTTTCCAAAACATCAATTTTAGTATAATTCAGCATTCCAGAAAATAGATTTCCAGGGAACATCATAATTGCATTATTATAACTCGTAACCGCAGCATTATAAGTTCTTCTGGCAGCAGCAATTTGTTCTTCGCTTTCTGTCCAGGTGCTTTGCAGGTTTATGAAATTTGTATTAGCCTTTAAGTCCGGATAATTTTCAACTGTAACCATTAAGCCTTTTACGGCCGTACTTAATTTCGTATCCAAACTCGCTTTTTCGGCTTCAGTTAAAGAACCTGAATTCGCTTTTGCACGAAGTTCTACAATTTTAGTTAAGGTACTTTGTTCGTAATTGGTATATTGTTTTACTACTTCAACTAGATTCGGAATCAAATCAAAACGTTTTTTCAGCATTACATCAATTGCCGAAAAAGCATTCGTAACATTATTTCTTTTTTCGATAAGGGAATTGTAAGCGAATACTCCGATTAGTAGAAAAACAAAAGGGATAATGATATAAATCATGGCTTAAGATTTAATTAGTTTGAAAACAAATATATAAAAAGCGATGTAAGTTTATTTGACCCGTTGCGTTTTTATTTAAACAGATAGAAACATAATTTCGGAACTCAATAAAAGAATTAAATAAAATCAAGATTTTATACATAGCTATGTTTATTTAAAAAAGTGAAACGCCTATAACCGTAAAGAAAAACTATGATCATATGTGTTTAAAAATATTTACGCCCAGCCTTTAAAAAATAAATCTCTAAGTTTACTTATATTTATATGTAAAATAATCCCATTTTAGCGTTTCCAAATTAAATGCTCTTTTAAGATTACTTGAAATGAATAAAAATATAAAAGCTCTTTACGAAATCGCTCAAAAAGAAACCAGAAAAATAATCGGTTTAATGTCCGGAACTTCGCTTGACGGACTTGATTTGGCGCTTTGTGAAGTTTCAGGCGAAGGCGAAAACACAGTTGTAAAAATCGAGCAGTTTGAAACCATCGATTACAACGAAGACATTAAAACCGAAATCAGAAAAGTATTTGCTAAAAAAACAATCGATTTTCAGCATTTGGTTTTACTAAACGAATGGATTGCCGATTTGCATGCCGGAATGATCAACGATTGTCTTTTAAAATGGAATATTCCCACAAACGAAGTTGATTTAATTGCATCGCACGGACAAACGGTTTTGCATGCGCCAAAGTTTTTGCATCAGCAGGAAAAATTTCCAAATGCAACTTTGCAAATTGGCGACGGCGATCATATTGCAGTACAAACCGGAATTATAACATTATCAGATTTTAGACAAAAACACGTTGCTGCTGGCGGTGAAGGCGCACCTTTGGCAGTTTATGGCGATTATTTGTTATTCAGCAAAAAAGGCGAAAACCGAATTATGTTGAATATGGGCGGCATCGCAAATTTCACTTATTTACCAGCCTCACAAAACGCCGAGGAAGTTTTTGTAACCGATACCGGAACGGCAAATACGTTAATTGATATTTTCACGAAACAATTTTTCCCTGAAAAAAGTTTTGATAAAGATGCTGAAATCGCAAAAAGCGGAATTGTAAATCAGGAACTTTTAAGCGAATTAAAAAGCGATGCTTTCTTCCAAAAAAGTTTCCCAAAAACAATTGGTCAGGAATTATTCAACCATGAATTTGTAAACTCGGCTTTGGTAAAATTAGGTTTACAAAACATTTCGGCACCCGATTTGCTGGCTACTTTAACGCGCCTTAGTGCCGAAACAATTGCCGAAGCGGTTTTGTTTGTTGTACAAAATACTAAAACACCAATCGAAGAGTTTACAGTTTACATGTCGGGCGGTGGCGCGAGAAATCCGTTATTGGTGAGCTGGTTACAGGAATTACTATCTTGTAAATTTGAAAAAAGCGACGTTCTCGGAATTTCTGGCGATGCAAAAGAAGCGGTTTTGTTTGCCGTTTTGGCGAATGAAACTGTTGCTGGAGGAAATTATAATTTTGGTTCAAAAAAAGGAATTCCATCGGTAACAATGGGGAAAATTTCGTTCCCTGATTAAAAGATAGCCACGACTCGACCGAAGGGACAGACGAAGTAATTCACGAATTTGTTTATAATCTATGCGAAAAAAACGTGATTAATTAAATGAATTATGTTAATTGCATTATGATTTTAAAAATAAAATTCGTGAATTCGTGGCGGAAAAAAAATTAAACCTATTTTTGGTTTTTGTTAAATTAAAGATTGAAATGCATAAAAATCAGCACTTACTATACTCTATTATATTTTTGTTTTTCTTTGGATGGAAATCCGCTGCACAGGAAAAAATATTGCATCCTAAGAACGAATTCAGAGGTGTATGGATTGCCACGGTTGTGAATATTGACTGGCCAAAAACAGCCAATGACAACGTAGAAAAAGAAAAAGCTGATTATCTTGAAATTCTAGAAACGTATAAAAAACTAAATTATAACGCCGTAATTGTTCAGGTTCGAAGTGTTGGTGATGCTATTTATCCTTCTGAATTTGCTCCTTGGTCGCGATTTTTAACAGGAAAAGAAGGTTTGGCTCCAAACCCATATTACGATGCACTGGCATGGATGATTGAGCAGGCACATAACCGCGGATTTGAATTTCACGCGTGGCTGAATCCGTATCGAGCAACTTTCGATTTAAATAAGAATCTTTTAAGCCCAGGACATGATCTTTTCAAACATCCTGAATGGATGATCGAGTACGGCGGAAAATACTATTATGATCCTGCTCTACCTGAAGTTCAGGAACATTTGACTAAAGTAGTAAAAGAAGTCGTTGACAAATATGATATCGACGCGATTCATTTTGATGATTATTTTTATCCATACGCCGTTCCTGGAAAAGTTTTCAATGATTCGGCTTCATACAAAAAATATGGTGCAGGCTTAAGTCTTTCAGACTGGCGTCGTGCCAATGTGAGCAACTTTGTACATACCATTTCTACAACTATAAAAGCCAGCAAACCGTGGGTTCAATTCGGGATTAGTCCGTTTGGGGTTTGGCGAAATAAATCTCAGGACCCTAGAGGTTCTGAAACACAATCGACTTCAAATTATGATGATTTGTATGCAGATCCAATGTTATGGATGGATCAGAAATGGATCGATTACATTCTGCCACAATTGTATTGGAGCATGAATAATCCGAGAGCGTCTTATTCGAAATTAGTAAAATGGTGGTCTGAAAACTCCAATAATACTGCAATTTACATTGGTCACGCATCTTATAAAATTAGAGGCGATGGTGACAAAAGCTGGAATTTTATGCAGGAAATTCCAACTCAAATTGACTTCTTAAGAACGTTTAAAAATGTTTCCGGAAGTGCTTATTTCAGCTCAAAATGGTTCATGAATAAAAATTTTGATGTAGTTCGCCATCTTGAAGAAAATCAATATAAATATCCGGCGCTTCCTGCAGCTGTTCCAAATTTAAAACGTGTTATTATTGATACACCTCAAGTTCTTGAATATACAAAAGACAGCATAAAATATACCTTTACAATCAAAAGTCCGCTAAATACAAAAGTACGTTATATGGTACTTTATGGTGGTGATAATGTTTCAAAAATCGATATTAACGATGCAACAAAAATCGTTGAAAAAGTTACTGTAAAAGAAGTTGACGGAAAAATCACTTTTTCAATTGCTGGAGGAAAACTAAATCTTTTTAAAGCCTGTGCTTTCACTTTTATTGATTATTTTGCCAACGAAAGTACACCAACTGCATTAGATTTAAAAAAGCCATTTAAAAACTATACACCAAATCAACCTAATGAAAATAGATAATAAACCTTGGTTCTGGATTCCGTTTCTTAATTTTGCATCTGGATTGCCTTATGCCATAATTATTTCAGTTTCGGTAATTATGTACAAAAATCTGGGAATTTCAAATGAAGACATTGGAGTTTATACCAGTTTGTTATATCTTCCGTGGGTGGTAAAACCGCTTTGGAGTCCGCTTATCGAATTGGTTGGAACCAAAAGAAAATGGTTTTTATCCATGCAGTTATTAATTTCAATAGCCTTTTTATTGGTCGGATTCACGATTCCATTCAATGGCTTTTTCATACTATCATTATCTATATTCTGGGTTGCCGCTTTTGCTTCAGCTTCAAATGATATTGCAACTGACGGCTTCTATTTATTGGTTTTGCCAGAAGACAAACAATCTTTCTTTATCGGAATTAGAAGCACTTTCTATAGACTTTCAATGCTTGCCGGAAATGGATTAGTAGTACTTTTTGCTGGATATTTAGAACATAAATATGGTGACAACACAAAAGCTTGGTCATATACTATGATTTGTGTTGGTTTATTAATGACTTTCATTACAGCTTACAATTTTATTTTTACTCCAAAAAATGAAATAAACGCTGTTGCTGACACTAAAGAAAAACATCAAAATCAAAACTTCATCACGGTTTTTATCAGTTTCTTTAAGAAAAAACAAATCGGATTAATTTTGGCTTTTATTCTGGTTTTCAGATTAGGAGAATCGCAATTACTTAAAATGCTTACTCCATTTTTATTGGATGGAAAAGAATTAGGCGGAATGGGATTAGACACCGAAGCTGTTGGAATTATTTATGGAACTTTTGGCGTTGGAGCTTTGACTCTAGGCGGAATTTTAGGCGGAATCGCTATTTCGAAACAAGGTCTTACTAAATGGATGTTTCCGATGTTTTTAACGATGCATTTACCTATTATCGGATTTATTTTATTGGCATTTTTTCACCCAACATCAATTTATTACATTTATATCGTTGTTATTTTAGAACAATTTGGCTACGGTTTTGGTTTTACAGCTTTCATGATGTATTTAATTCACGTTGCCGAAGGAGAATCAAAAACAGCGCATTATGCACTTGCAACTGGTTTTATGGCATTAGGAATGATGCTTCCGGGAATGCTGAGCGGTTATATTTGGAAATATTTAGGCTATGACAACTTCTTTATATGGGTTCTTATAGCTACAATTCCAGGTCTTATTTTATCACGTTTTTTAACTTTCCCGAAAGATTTTGGGAAAAAATCAGAAGAAGTTTAACCCCAAATCAAACTTTTACCTATGGAAATCAATGAAAATTTGCAGGCCGAACGCAACTTGAAAGGAGCTGAGTTCGAAAAAAACGGAAATCTTGAAAAAGCAATTGAATTGTATGAGGAAAATGTCGCAGAAAGCTTTAAAGGAAATCATCCTTACGATAGATTAGCAACGATCTACAAAAACCAGCTTGATCTTGAAAACGAAATCAGAGTTTTAGAAAAAGCTATTTTGGTTTACGAAGAAATCACACTCGTAGACCGATTAGAAGGTTTGCCAAAACTTTTCCGCTTTAAAAACCGGTTGGAAAAGGCAATTGAAACCAAAAAACAATTGGCTAAACAAAAAAAGGCGAAATTAAAGTAAGTAAATTTAAATGAATCTTAATTTTCTTTAACCATTAAGAGATTAAGTAATTTAAGCCAAGCTTTATGAGCTCAATATCTTAATGGTAAAAAAATCGAAATGAGTACTTTAAAACGAACCAATTCAGATGATATCGATTTTATAAATCTCGTTGCTTTATTAGATAAAGATCTGGCAATTAGAGACGGAGACGATCATGCATTTTACAATCAGTTTAACAAAACCGATAAAATAAAACATACGATTGTTTATTACGAAAATGACATTCCTGTAGGTTGCGGCGCTTTTCGCGAAAAAGAAAGCGATAAAACCGAAATCAAAAGAATGTACGTTCATCCTGATTTTCGAAAAAAAGGAATTGCATCAAAAATTTTAGCCGAATTGGAAATCTGGGCCAAAGAAGTGGGTTATACTTATACCATTCTGGAAACAGGAAAAAATCAGCCAGAAGCCATCAACTTATATCAAAAATTAAATTATACCATCATTCCAAATTATCCGCCTTATGAAAAGATGGATAATAGTGTCTGTATGAAAAAGACTTTATAATAATGAAAATTACTGCCGAAGCATTACGCCAAAAAGTGGGACAATTCTTTTTTCCTGCTGTTTTTATAAACGATACCGAAGAAAATATTCAGGAAACCGAGCGTTTAATCAAAGAACATAACATTGGTGGACTGACCTTTTTCCACAGTCGTGCGAGCGCTGCGACGAATTATGAAAGTAAGAAAAAAGTTGTTTTTAATGATGATAGTTACGAAAAAATCAAAGCATTAATTGTTCGTTATCAAAAGGCAGCTTCTACTCCACTTTTAATCAGTATTGATGCGGAATGGGGTTTGGCAATGCGAATCGAAAAAACACCGCAATATCCGTACGCGATTACGCTTGGCGCTTTGCCAGAGAATAAATCAGATTTGGTTTTTGAAGTTGGAAAACAAATCGGTTTAGATTTAAAAGCAGCCGGAATTCAGTATAATTTATCGCCTTTGGCGGATATCAATAATAATCCAAATAATCCCGTTATCGGTTATCGTTCTTTTGGCGAAAACAAAGAAAAAGTAGCCGATTTTTCTGTTGAATATCTAAAAGGAATGTCGGAAGTCGGGGTTTTAGGTTGCCTGAAACATTTTCCCGGACACGGAAATACGAATGTTGATTCACATTTAGGATTGCCGGTTTTAAAGGAAACTTTAGAAGAATTAATGGAAAACGAATTATATCCCTTCATTAAAGGAATTGAAAACAATGTTGATTCGATTATGATCGGACATTTGGCAGTTCCGAGTTTAAATGATGGGAAAGACACATCAGCCACTTTATCAAAAGCTGTTATTCAGGATTTATTACGTGATAAATTGGGTTATGACGGTTTGGTAATTTCTGATGCTTTAAATATGCACAGCGTTTCTAAACTTTATGAAATCAAAGGACATTTAGAATGGGAGGCTTTCAACGCTGGAAACGATGTTTTATGCTTCGCCGAAAATGTTCCAGAAGGAATTGAAGAAATTCTAAAAAATGCTTCACCAGAACGAATCGAAGAAAGCTTTAACCGAATCATGAAAGCGAAAGAAAAAGCCGGGATTCTTTCTGGAAACACTTCTGCTTCGGGCGAATTAGATTTCAAAAAAACATCAGAATTAAATCTGGAAATTGCTCAAAATTCAATTACTAAAATCATTGGTAATTCGAGTTCAGAATTAGCTTTTGAAGCGCAGAAAAAGAACAAACTTGCCAAACTGAGTTTATATAAAAACACCGAAAACACTTTCTTTAAAACTTTAAATGCAAAATTATCTTCACCTGAATTTGCTTTTGAAAATTTAGAAGTTTCAGATATTTCATCTATCAAAAAGGAATTAGAAAATTTTGAAACGATTATCATTTCATTGTTTGTTCCAAAGGCAAAACCAATGAATAATTTCGAAATTGATAATGAAGTTCTAAAACTGCTTTCTGATTTACTTCAATCCAAAAAATGCATTGTTTACGTTTTCGGAAATCCATACGTTTTACCAATAATTCCGAATCTTAAAAAGGCTTCAGGATTAATTCAGGCGTATCAGGATTTTGAGGAGTTTCAAAAAACTGCGGGAATCCAATTTTTAGAAAAAATTTCTTCAAACGGAATTCTCCCAGTAAATATTGATATCCAATAAGTTAAAACATTAAATAGTCAAAATTTATCAACTTATAAATTTTTATAATCACATCTTATTGTAAGCAACCTTACTTATAGACTACTTTTGCACCAGAAATAAATTTTTAACGTAAAACGAAAAATATGTCTTTAGTAGGAAAAAAATTCCCAAGTATTGCAGTAGATGCTATCTCAGAAATGGGTGATAATTTAAAAATCAACATTTTTGAAGAAGCAGTAAACAACAACAAAAAAGTATTATTGTTTTGGTACCCAAAAGATTTCACTTTTGTTTGCCCAACTGAATTACACGCCTTTCAAGCTGCATTACCAGAATTCGAAAAAAGAAATACTATCGTAATTGGTGCTTCTTGCGATACTAACGAAGTTCACTTTGCTTGGTTGAACACACCAAAAAACAATGGTGGAATTGAAGGTGTAACTTACCCAATCTTAGCGGATACAAACCGTAACTTATCTAACATTTTAGGAATTTTAGATATTGATTCTACAGAATACAGCGAAGAAACGGATTCAGTTATCATCGAAGGTTCAAATGTAACTTTCAGAGCTACTTACCTAATTGACGAAACTGGAAAAATCTTCCACGAAAGTGTAAACGATATGCCATTAGGACGTAACGTAAACGAATACTTAAGAATGGTTGACGCTTACACACACATCCAAACTAAAGGTGAAGTTTGTCCAGCAAACTGGGAAGCTGGTAAAGAAGCAATGTCTGCTGACAGACTAAGTACTGCTGAATACTTAAGCGCTAATTAAGCTTCTAAGATACTAAGGTTCCAAGATGCTAAGTTTTGTAACTTAACTTTTGAATCTTAGATAAAATTCTACAATAAAAGTCGAGAGATTCTAAGATTAAACTTAGATCTTAGAATCTCAACGACTTAAAAATCCATCAAAAATCCACATAAAGTTATACGGTTCAAGAAGCAAAACTTAGCATCTTAGAACCTTAGTAACTTAGTGTCTAAAAAATAAAAATTATGTTAATCGACTTAAACGAAGATACGTTAGCAGATTTAGTTGCTAAAAACGAAAAAGTAGTAGTACAATATTCAGCTTCATGGTGTGGAAATTGCCGTATTATGAAACCAAAATTCAAAAAATTAGCAACAGAAAATGAAGCTATTACTTTTGTTTTGGTTGATGCAGAAAATTCTCCTGAATCAAGAAAATTAGCTAATGTGAGCAACCTGCCAACATTCGCAACTTTCGTAAACGGACAATTAGTTGGCGAAACGCAAACTAACAAACAAGAAGTTTTGATCGATCTTGTAAACGCAATTGCATAAATTTAGACCAGTTAGACTGACTTAGATTTTTAGACTTCTTAGAGTGGTCTACAATTTAAAAAAGTCTAAGAAGTCTAAGAATGTCTAAAAATCTAAGAAGTCTAAAATTATGAAATTACCAGTAATTAAGCATTTAACACAATTCATCGAAGAAAACGATCAGGATTATATCATTGAAACGATCGAAGTTTTGGAAGCAATGACTGAAATTCCTTCTCTAAAAGATGAAGAATTAGATGTTATCGGAGAATTGATTTCTAACATGTACGGCGCACTTGAAGTACAGAAACTTGTAGCTCAAGGAACAGATAAAAAAGAAGCTTTAAATACGTTCATGAAACGTGTTTTAGGTTCAATCGATAAATAATCGGCCTCTTTTTCAAATAAAAAACAAAAAAAACATGACTGAGAAAGCGTTTCTATTTGGAGACGCTTTTTTTTTTTTCAGTATTCAGTCGCAGTTTTCAGGCCATCTTTGTCAGGCTGAGCGGAGTCGAAGCCCACGCAAAGCAAATCGACAAAGATTATCAATTTAGATTGCGGAGCTACTTGCGCGGGCTTCCACTCCGCTCAGCCCGACAAGTGTAAAGCAAATCTAAAATCTACCTTCTAAAATCTAAAATAATTTGGGCGAGACACCATTAGAAAAAGGGGCTAAACATGCTTTGCCTACATTAGCCCCTTTCCCTAATGCTGTCGGGCTATCCGCGCTACTTTGGTAGCCAGCTCCTATCCCTCTCGCAGGCAAACGGTTTCAATTGACTTTTATGGTTATCGACAAACGTAATAAATCTAAAATAATTAGATAAATTCGTGAATTTGTGGCCATCCAAAAACCAACCTTAATCTATCCTTAAACGCTTAACAAATACTTTTAGATTCAAATATTAATCCTTACTTTTGAACCTCATTAATTTAAACAAAAATCATGGCTTCAATAACTTTAGGAGGAAATCCAGTTCATACATCGGGCGAATTACCAGCAGTTGGATCACAATTAGCTGATTTCAAATTAGTACAAAACGATTTATCAGTTGCTTCATTAAGCAATTTTGCTGGAAAAAAATTAGTTTTAAATATTTTTCCAAGTGTTGATACAGGAACTTGTGCAACATCTGTTAGAAAATTCAATGCAAGTGCAAGCGGATTAGAAAACACGACTGTTTTATGTATTTCAAGAGATTTACCTTTTGCTCAAAAACGTTTTTGTGGCGCTGAAGGTTTAGAAAATGTAGTAAACTTATCAGATTTCCAAACTGGCGCTTTCGGTAAAGCAAACGGATTAGAAATCCTTGATGGACCATTAGCAGGTTTACACTCAAGAGCAATCATTGTTGTTGATGCTGATGGAAAAGTTCTTCACACAGAACAAGTAGCAGAAATTGCAAACGAACCAAATTACGAAGCGGCTTTAGCAGCACTATAATATTTTCCTTTAAATGGAGTTTCAAAAAGATAATACATTTGTTACAGGTCGCTTAAAAAGTGTTACTTATGCTTTTAAAGGAGCTGTAAAATTGATTAAAACAGAACACAGTGTTATGGTTCAATTCTCATTGGGAATTATCATGACCATAGCTGGTTTTTATTTTCATATTTCACAAACCGAATGGCTTTGCCAGACATTAGCGATTGGCTTAGTCTTAAGTGTTGAAGGATTGAATACAGCAGTTGAAAAAATTGCTGATTTTATTCATCCAGATTACAGCAGACGAATCGGTTTTATTAAAGATATTGCTGCTGGAGCGGTATTTTTTGCAGCAATGACAGCAATAGCGATTGGCTTAATTATTTATATCCCAAAATTTATATAGGCAAGGAACGCAAGAATGGCAAAAACAAAAAAAGAAACTGCAGAGAAAAAAACCGAATCAAAAGTAGAGAGTATTAGGTCTTGGAAATTAACCAAACAACAAAAGTTTGTTTTGGGATGCCTTTTGGTGCTCTTTTCAATCGCATTATTGGTTGCGTTTATTTCGTTTTACGTTAACGGACAATGGCAGACAGACCAAAGTGCTGTCAATAGTCTTGGTGACCGAGACGAAGTAGTACAGAACTGGCTCGGAAAATTCGGAGCTTATCTTGCTGACTTAATTGTTTACAGAGGTTTCGGGATTGCATCTTTTATTTTTGTCCGTTTATTTTTCTTAACTGGATTGTTTTTAGCATTGGAACTTTCGACCAAAAAACTAAAAAATACCTGGTTTTGGGATTTATTTGCTATGATTGTTGTTTCAGTTCTTTTTGGTTTTTTCGCTACATCAGCACCAGAATTAGGGGGAACAATTGGTTATGAACTTAACCTTTTTCTTCAAGATTACATTGGAAAAACAGGAACTTTACTTAGCTTGCTTTTTGGACTGATCGTTTATTTGATTTTCAAAATAAAAGTATCTCCTGAAAAAATTCAGTCTTATTTCGATTCTACTAAAAAAGAATTCAAATCGGAATTAGAATCTATAAAACCAACTCAACAACAACCGCTACAACCTGAAAGTGCTTATAATTTAGAGGAATTTGCAATTGAGGAAGAAGAAGATCCCGAACTGGATAATATTCACCTAAAAACGATTGATTCTCAATTCGAAATCAACAAAGAAGCTTTAAAACCAACTATTAATCATTCCTCTGAAATTGATTTAAATCCGGTTTTAAAACCCGTTCAAATGAACATCAATCCCGCAACCGTTTCAGCTCCAGCTCATACTGAAGAGTTTGTAATTGAAAAAGCAGAAGAAGAAGATATTATTGAAGAAAATCTAGCTTCACGCCTAGTTGCTGATTTTGGTTTATTTGATCCTACTTTAGATCTTTCGAATTATAAATTCCCAACCATCGATTTATTAAAAGAATATTCGACTGGCGGAATTACGATCAACCAGGAAGAATTAGAAGAAAACAAAAACAAGATTGTAGATACATTGCGTAACTACAAAATTGAAATTGCACAAATTAAAGCAACCGTTGGACCATCGGTAACTTTATATGAAATTGTACCGGAAGCGGGAATCAGAATTTCTAAAATTAAAAGTTTAGAAGATGATATTGCTTTATCATTGTCTGCTTTAGGAATTCGTATTATTGCGCCAATTCCAGGAAAAGGAACAATTGGTATCGAAGTCCCAAACAAGAACCCAACTATGGTTTCTATGAAAAGTGTTATTGGAGCTGCGAAATTCCAAGAAGCTGAAATGGAATTGCCAATTGCTTTAGGAAAAACCATTTCAAACGAAACTTTTGTTGTCGATTTAGCCAAAATGCCTCACTTATTGATGGCGGGTGCTACAGGACAAGGAAAATCGGTTGGATTGAATGCGGTATTGACTTCTCTTTTATACAAAAAACATCCAGCAGAAGTAAAATTTGTTTTGGTTGACCCGAAAAAAGTGGAGCTTACGCTTTTCAATAAAATTGAAAGACATTATTTAGCCAAACTTCCTGATACAGAAGACGCTATCATTACAGATAACGCAAAAGTTGTCAATACATTAAACTCGCTTTGTACAGAAATGGACAATCGTTATTCTTTATTAAAAGATGCGATGGTTCGTAATATCAAAGAATACAACGATAAATTCAAAGCAAGAAAACTAAATCCAGAAGCTGGCCACCGATTTTTACCTTACATCGTTTTGGTTGTCGATGAGTTCGCAGATTTGATTATGACTGCCGGAAAAGAAGTCGAAATTCCGATTGCACGTCTGGCTCAGCTGGCTCGTGCTATTGGTATTCACTTGATTATTGCTACACAAAGACCATCTGTAAACGTAATTACAGGTTTAATTAAAGCCAATTTCCCTGCCAGAATTGCCTTTAGAGTAACTTCAAAAATTGACTCAAGAACGATTTTAGATACTCAAGGTGCAGATCAATTGATTGGACGAGGAGATTTATTATACACAAATGGAAACGATGTTGTGCGTGTACAGTGCGCATTTATTGACACTCCTGAAGTTGAAAAAATTACAGATTTTATTGGCGGACAAAAAGCGTATGCCACAGCATATTTGCTTCCGGAGTTCATTGGAGAAGAAAGTGGCATCAATCTTGATATAGATATTTCCGAAAGAGACACCTTATTTAGAGAAGCCGCAGAGATTATTGTCAATGCACAGCAAGGTTCTGCTTCATTACTGCAAAGAAAATTAAAATTAGGCTACAACAGAGCCGGGCGATTGATTGATCAATTGGAAGCAGCCGGAATTGTTGGCCCATTTGAAGGCAGTAAAGCTCGAAGTGTGAACATTTTAGACTTAAGTGCTCTTGATCAATTTTTTAATAATGAACAAAATTAACCCCATCATGAAAACAAAAATTCAGGAAATCAGAAACAATTCTATCACTAACATGACTAAAAAGTGTTTTCAAATCGCTGCAATATTGCTTTTGAGCTTCACTTCTACTCAGGCTCAGGATAAAAAAGCCAAAGATTTATTGAACGAAGTAACGGCTAAAATAAAAAGTTACGACAATATTGTTATCGATTTTAAGTATTCTTTGAATAATGCGAAAGAAAACATTAATCAAGACAGCAAAGGAAATGTAACCATGAAAGGAAACCAATATGTTTTGAACTTTATGGGTGTTACAAAAATATTTGACGGACAAAAAACATACACAATTGTTCCTGAAGACGAAGAAGTTACCGTTTCTAAAGTAAATGAAAAAGATGACAACGCAATTACGCCTTCAAAAATGCTGACTTTCTTTAATTCCGGATACAAATACAATATGGATATTGTGCAGAATGTGAAAGGAAGAAAAATCCAATACATCAAATTAGTACCAACTAGCGGAAAAGACCAAAGAAAAGAAATTTTGTTAGGTGTTGATGTTCAGACAAAACACATTTATAATTTGATTGAAACTGGAAAAAACGGAACAAAAACAACTTTAACCGTTAATTCTTTTAAAACCAATCAGCCTTTATCAAAAAATCAATTTACCTTTGTAGCGAGCAAATATCCAAAATACTACATCAACAAATTAGATTAAATTACAAGGTTGAAAATTTTAGACAAATACTTACTAAAAACATTTCTGATTACGTTTACTACGGTATTCGTAATCCTTTTTTTTATATTCATACTTCAAACGGTTTGGCTTTTTATCTCAGAGCTTGCAGGTAAAGACCTGGATTTGATACTGGTTGTAAAATTTCTATTGTTTTCAATGCCACGAATTATTCCATTGGTTTTACCGCTTTCCGTTTTATTGGCCTCTATTATGACTTTCGGAAACCTTGCTGAAAATTATGAATTTGCAGCTATGAAATCTTCTGGAATATCACTTCAGAGAGCAATGCGTATTTTAATTGCATTTATATGTGTTTTAAGCATTGTTGCCTTTTGGTTTGCCAATAATGTAATTCCGTATGCAGAGTATAAATTTGTTAATTTCCGAAAAAATATAGCACAAGCAAAACCTGCCATGGCAATTGCTGAAGGTCAGTTTAATGATGTTGGCACTTATAATATTAAGGTAAATAAAAAATCAGGCGAAAACGGAAATATCCTGACTGGCGTTACGATCCATGAGAAAAATAATAATGTCGGTGAAAACAAAACCGTTATTAAAGCTAAAAATGGTAAATTAATCAGTAATGAAAAATCCAGTATTTTGAAACTGGTCCTGAATGATGGTTATTATTATCAAGATGTTACACCAAAAAAATATGAGGACCGTGCTAAACTTCCATTTGTTAAAGCAGCCTTTAAAAAGCAAATCATCAATATTGATTTGTCGGAACTGAATAAAGTTGATGAAGATAAAGAAAGTGTAAACAGCACTAACGGAATGCTGAATGTTAATGAACTACGCTATACACTGGACTCTTTAAATAAAAATCTGGATAATGAAATTATTTCTTTTTCAGAAAATATCAATCAGCGCGTGGGAATCAAAAAAATCCCAATTCCAGTCAAAAACAATATAAAGAAAAAGCAATTACCTAACAATCTTTTATCATTATATACAAATAAGCAAAAATTGGATATTCTAAAAATGGCCAGCAGCAATGTAACCAGCAACGTTTATTCTATTGAAGCAACACAAAAAGATTTAAAAGACAAGCAACGTGAAATCAACAAACATCTCAGCGCATTATATGAGAAATTTGTGATTGCTTTTGCCTGTTTTTTAATGTTTTTTATTGGAGCCCCATTAGGAGCAATTATCCGTAAAGGTGGATTAGGATTACCTATTGTATTTGCAGTATTAATTTTTATTACTTTCCACTTCATTAATACTTTTGGAAAAAGACTTTCGCAAGAAGGCGGTATGACTCCTTTTTTAGGATCATGGATGTCATCTTTTATATTATCCCCATTGGCTATTTTATTGACCTATCGTGCAACCAACGATAACGGTTTAATAAATTTTGACGCAATTACAACGCCAGTATCACAACTATTTCAAAAAATTTCCGAGCGGTTTTTTACTGCTAAAAACAAACAATAATTATGTCAACAAAAATACAACTCAATACCATTGAAGAAGCTATAGAAGATATTCGTCAAGGTAAAGTTATCATTGTAGTCGATGATGAAGATCGTGAAAATGAAGGTGATTTTTTGGCTGCAGCCGAAAAAGTGACTCCTGAAATGATCAACTTTATGGCTACACACGGACGTGGATTAATTTGTACACCACTGACAGAAAGCCGTTGTAAAGAGCTTGATTTACGTGCGATGGTAACCAATAATACAGATCATATGGAAACTGCTTTTACAGTTTCTGTGGATTTAAAAGGCCACGGAGTTACAACTGGTATTTCTGCAGCAGACAGATCAAAAACAGTTCAAGCTCTAGTTGATGCTAATACAAAACCTCATGATTTAGCTCGTCCTGGACATATTTTTCCATTAATTGCAAAACAAGGTGGCGTTTTAAGAAGAACTGGACATACTGAAGCTGCAATTGATTTTGCAAGACTAGCGGGATTTAAACCTGCTGGTGTTATCTGCGAAATTTTGAATGAAGACGGTACAATGTCGCGTTTACCTCAGCTTATTGAAGTAGCAAAAAAATTCAATTTAAAATTAGTTTCAATTGAAGATTTGGTTGCTTATAGAATGCAACATGACAGTCTGATTGTTAAAAAAGAAGATTTTGATATTGAAACCCGTTTTGGAACTTTTAGATTAAGAGCGTACGAGCAAACTACAAATAAACAAATACATATTGCTTTAACAAAAGGAACATGGAATTTAGGTGAACCAATTTTAACCCGAATCCACTCGTCACAAGTTAACAATGATCTGCTAGGTACTTTAACAAACAATGCCGAACAGCAATTAGACGATATGTTTAAAGTTATTAATGAAGATGGTAAAGGAGCTATTATTTTTATTAATCAGGACATGACTGCGGTTAATCTATTAAATAGAATTTCTGAACTCAAAGCTTTACAATCAGAAGGAACATTAAAAGCACCAAAAATAATTATCGACAGTAAAGATTACGGAATTGGAGCTCAAATTCTTCATGATATTGATATTTCAAAAATTAGATTAGTTTCAAATACACAGCAAACAAAACGTGTTGGAATGATAGGATACGGTTTGGAAATAACTGAGTACGTAAATTACTAATTTATGGGTACAGTAGAAGAAAGAATTATAAAATCGGAAACAAGAATTTTTAAAGCCGTTTTCCCGAGTACTACCAATCATTATGACACTTTATTTGGAGGAACTGCACTTCATTTGATGGACGAAGTTGCTTTTATTTGTGCAACACGATTCAGCCGAAAAAAAGTGGTAACCATTTCAACGGGACAAATTGACTTTAAAAAAGCGATTCCAGCAGGAACTTTAATCGAATTAGTTGCAAAAGTAATTAGTGTTGGAAGAACAAGTTGTAAAATTCATGTTGATATTTTCATGGAACAAATGTATTCTGAACTTCGTGAAACTGTAGTTTCAGGAACTTTTTCCTTTGTCGCCGTCGATGAAAACAAAAAACCGGTGCCAATTTTAGACGATTTAGAATAAAAATTATAAAAACATCATTTTGTAAACACTGATAATTAAGCACTTGAAAATTACTTAAAAAAAATAACCAAAAAAGTTTTTATAATCAGAAAAGCGTCCTATATTTGCACTCGCAATCAGGAAATGATAGCAACATACTGGAGAAATGGCAGAGCGGTCGAATGCGGCAGTCTTGAAAACTGTTGACTGTAACAGGTCCGGGGGTTCGAATCCCTCTTTCTCCGCTGAAGGCTTTAAACGAAAGGATAGCAAACTTTTCAAAGTTCATAAAAAAGCCGGAAAAAAGCGGTAAACCCTGCAAATCAAATGATTTGCAGGGTTTTTTCTTTTATACCACTTTTCAATATTTATAAAATCGAACAAAAACTTTGTGGCACATTCGTGGCGCATTTTTAAAGTGGATGTGATACCTTTTTTGCCACAAAAAGTTAAGGCGGTTTTTTTAAGATATTTCACCATACCAAGTTTTGTGGCAGAATTGTGGCGCGTAAATCTTCACCTGGTACTCAATTCATCAAAATCAAACTTTTCTCTACTGAGGTTCGAATGGCGGAGCTTCCCTGTTCAAAACTAGAAAACATGTATTTTTTAAATGAGTTGACGGATTGCTCTTCCTAATAAACTACTTATTAATTTGCTGTGCAGATGAGACTAATAAGTGATTTATTTCTTATTTTAAAATCTAATTTATCGGTATTTTAATCGTTCGGCTTTTGTTAATTCCCTTTCGCTTTTTTAAGTAAAAAACCTAATTTGATTTGTAAACCAGCAGAAAAAAAATTGCTCTTTTGTACTATCATTTTATTTCCCGAAACACCATTTGCCTGCGTATTTTCAATCCCGTTTGGATCATACAAAACGATGTTTGCGTTTTCTGTATTTTCTACTAAATCTGAAAAACCATAATCAGCAAAAATACCAGTATAAAGCTGTAAATTCTCTTTTAGCTTGAAAGTTAAACCTGTTTCTAAACTTACTAATAATGAAGTTTTAAGATCTGCCGAAGTTTTGTCCTGCCAATTGTTGACTTTTCCAAATCCGTGTGAAGGCAAATCATCGATAAGCAGATTGATATCTGGGTAATAACCGCTTAACTGTAATTCATCAGCAGAAGCTTTTATGGTTTGTTTTCCTGGAAATAAAACTTTTCCGCCAAAACCCAAATACCATTGTGATTGGTTTGAAATTGGAGTTCTGTACTGTAAAAGAACTGGAATTGCCAAAGAAACAAAATGTTGTTTTTCCTGATAATTTTTCGGCGCAACCCTGTATTCGAATGCCGTCATTTGATCATCAACTTCATAAGATTTTATAGTTGTTCCTTCATTCAGCTTAAACGTATTTTGATTGTAGAAAATATCTATACCTGTATTAATTCCCCAATGATTATTTAATAAATAAGTATATCCAATTCCTAAACCTCCGTCAGCTTTTAAATTTCCATTTCTTTCAGAACTCTCATAAAGAATCCCTGATGGGCCACCGCTAAGTTTTATACTGATTTCTTGTGCTTGTATTGAACTAGACAATAGAAATATTGCGATTGCTATTTTGATTTTCATTTTGATTTTGATTTTCATTGACTTTAAATTAAACCTCATTTTACTTTACCAATACATTAATTGTCTTTTTCTCACCATTTGATAAAGTAAGCAATACAACGTAAATAGCGGTTTGAGAAGGCGCAATTATTTGATTCTGAGTTTTTATGTTAGAAACAGTCTGAATCAATTTTCCGTTTATATCAAAAATATCAATAGTAGCACCTTTTAGTTGTGCTTCCTTAAAATTACATTCTAAAGTAAATTCAGTAGACGCTTTTACCGGATTCGGATATATTTTGATATTATTTGAAAATACTTTCCCAGTTATTTCAAACAAACAAGACTTAATTTTGTTTCCGTCTTTATCTGTAGCAATAACATAGTAAGTGCCATTTAAAGCTTGATTTTCGTTGAAATACTGTCGAGTTGCACCCGAGATCGCTGTTCCATTTTTATACCATTGCCAAGAAACAAAATCTTTATTTTTATTATCAAAGAAAAGAACATCAGACCAATGCTGTGTTATAAGCCCACTTTGCGTAACTTCAATAGGTTTTATAACCGCCACCGCTGGATGATGATTTTGATCTCCAATCTGAGATGCTGTAATTGAAGTGCTTCCCGAATTTTTTATCGCTAAATTATTGCCTAAAACTTCAGCGATATTACTATTCACAACCGAATAAGTTATTGACAATCCACTGTTTGAAACCGCATTCAGATCTATATTATTTTCGGTTTCACAGCCAAATTCCAAATCTTGATTCCAAGTAATTACTTGGTCGGCTTTAGTAATTTCAAAAACGGCACTTTCAAAAACAATTTTATAATTGTTGCCAGCATCAATTGTCCCAGCATTAATTTTGTACTTTCCAACATTTTCTCCAACTTCTCTTGAAAGATTTCCTCTTATAATTGCATTTGTATCACCATTTGCAAGTCCTGAAACGGTATATTTAAAAACTGGGTCAGTTGTACCAAAAACTTTCTGTTGTTCCGCTGAAGCAGTAATAGTAAGAGTGTATTTATCTGTGGTAAAACTAACTTCATTTCCGTAGGCTACAAAGCCATTACTGTTTATCGTATAGGCTTTTACATAATAAATTGCATTTCCTTTTAAATTAGTCAGCGTTGAAGTAATTGATCCTAATGATCTGCCAACAATAATTTTATTATCTGTTAGCAGCGGATTTGATTTAAGCGAATAAACAAATCCTGTTTCTGTTAAACATTTTCCATCATTATTTTCCGAAGAAATTGTTCCCGAAATTACCGCTCCGGATACAGTTATATTTGTTGCAGCCAAAGTATTTGCTACAAAAGGCGCAGGTTCTTCAATTACTACCGTTTTTGAGATCGAGCAAGAATTTGCATCAGTAATGGTTACAAAATAGGTTCCAGCTGTAAGTCCGCTTGCAGTGGCTTCGTTTCCTCCTTTCGGTGACCATAAATAAGTATAAGCTCCTTTTCCTCCGCTAACATTTACTGATGCAGTTCCATCATTCCCACTATAGCAAGTTATATCCGTTTTTGAAGTTACAGCTTCAAGTAATGCTGGTTCAGTTATTGTAAAACTCTGTATTGCCGTGCAAGAATTTGCATCGGTAACGGTCACTGTGTAAGTTCCGGCACTAAGTCCTGTTGCCGTTGCTGAATTTCCTCCAGAAGGAGCCCACGAATAACTGTACCCCGATTTTCCTCCGCTTACGCCAACTGTAGCTGATCCTGTATTTGCTCCGTGACAAGCGATATTTGTTTGAGAAACTGCAGTTGCTGTAAGAACATTTGGCTCTGTAATTGTAAAACGCTGCGTTGATGTACAAGAATTTGCATCGGTAACGATTACTGTATAAGTTCCGCTACTAAGCCCTGTTGCGGTTGCTGAACTTCCGCCAGAAGGAGACCATGCATAAGTATAAGAACCCGTTCCTCCGCTTACACTTACACTTGCTGATCCTGTATTTACTCCATTACATAATAAGTTAGTTTGAGATGGAGTAACTGTTAATGCAGAAGGTTCTGTAATTGTAAAGTTTTTCACAATCGAACAGCCATTCGCAGAAGTTATCGTAACACTATAATTACCTGCTGCAAGATTGCTTGCAGTATTGCTTGATCCACCAGTCGGTGCCCAAACATAAGTAAAAGGACCTGGTGCTCCAGATGGAACTACCGAAGCAAAACCTGTGTTGGTGCCATTACATAAAATATCGTTTTTACTTGTTGTAGCAATTAAGGTATTGGTTGTATTAATTAAAAAGGTTTTAGTAATTGTACATCCATTACTATCTGCAATTAAGCATGAATGGCTGCCATTATTTAATCCCGTTACTATTGCTGTTGTTTGGCCAGAAGGTGACCATAAATAAGTATAAGGACCTACACCTCCACTAACATTAACAGCTGCTTGTCCACCTGACATACAAGTTGCATCTCTTTGACTTGTTGTAGCGCTTAATACTGTAGGCTCATCAATTCTGATTGATCTAGTTACGAAACAACCATTAGAATCTGTAATTTTACAGTTATAGGTTCCCGTTGCCAGACCAGTTGCAGTTGCTGCCGTACCACCTGAAGGTGACCATAAATAAGAATATGTACCAGTACCGCCTGAAGGAACTACTGTTGCTGTTCCGGTTGCTCCACCATTACATAATGCATCTGTATGAGAAATTGATGCTGTTAAAACAGATGGCTCGTCTATCGTAACGCTAGCTATGTATACACATGCATTTCCATCTTGAATTGTTACAGTATAATTTCCCTTAGAAAGTCCTGATGCAGTAGCGGCATTACCTCCAGTAGGTGACCAAGAATAAGAATATGAACCAGCTCCACCAGAAGCGGTTACAGTTGCCAAACCATTTGTTCCTCCATTACATGAAACATCTACTTTTGTTATCGTACCAGATATTTTAGCTGGGGTTGCTACAGTAACAGTTTTTGTCAATGTACATCCTTTTGAATCTGTTATTGTACAAGTATAATCTCCGGCACTAAGTCCTATTGCTGTTGCTGAAGTTCCACCAGATGGAGACCATGAATATGAATAATTTGGACTTCCTCCCGATACGCTTACACTCGCGCTCCCATTTCCTCCACCAAAACAACTAACTCCAACTGATGCCGTTGTTGCTGAAAGACCTGACGCTGGCTGATTGATAGTGAAACCTTGGGTTGTTGCACATCCATTACTGTCGATTACAGTTACTGTATAAGTTCCTGAAGCTAATCCTGAAGCTGTAGCTCCTGTTCCTCCAGAAGGCGCCCAAGAATAAAAGTAAGAACCAGTTCCTCCAGTTACATTTACAGTAGCTGAGCCGGTTGCTTCTCCGTGACAATTTACATTCACAATTGTTCCTTGAGAAGCGGTTAATGCATTTGAAGGTTCTGTAATAATAAAGCTCTGCGTTGCGGTATATGCATTGGCATCGGTCACTGTTACTGTATATGTTCCTGCGCTGAGACCTGTTGCTGTTGCTGAAATTCCGCCAGAAGGTGACCAAGAATAAGAATATGAACCTGTTCCTCCAGTTACACTCACTGTTGCTGATCCTGTAGCTTCTCCATGACAGGCAATATTTGTCTGAGAAACTTTCGATGCTATAAGTTCATCTGGTTCTGTAATGGTAAAACTTTGCGTTGCAGTACATGCATTATCATCGGTCACTGTTACTGTATAAGTTCCTGCGCTAAGACCTGTTGCTGTTGCTGAAGTTCCGCCAGATGGCGTCCACGAATAATAATATGGGCCTGTTCCTCCGGTCACATTTACTGTTGCCGATCCTGTCGCTGCTCCGCGACTAACAATATTTGTCTGAGAACCTTTTGATGCTACAAGTTTATCTGGTTCTGTAATAGTAAAACTCTGCGTTGCAGTGCATGCATTTGCATCGGTCACTGTAACCGTGTAGGTGCCTGCAGTAAGCCCTGTTGCTGAGGCATTTCTTCCACCCGAAGGAGACCATTGATAGGTATAGCTTCCTGTGCCGCCTGTTACAGATGCACTAGCTGAACCATTGGCTGTTCCCTTGCAGGATGCATTCGTTTGTGACGGAGTAATAACGATAGCATCGGGTTCTGTAATAATGAAACTCTGCGTAGCTGTACAATTGTTATCATCAGTCACAGTTACGGTATAATTCCCTGCAGAAAGTCCTGAAGCTGTTGCATCACTTCCGCCAGAAGGCGACCATGAATATCTGTAAGGACCTATTCCTCCGTTTGCACTTACAGTTGCTGATCCCGTCAATGCTCCATGACAAGCAACATTTGTTTGAGCTGCTGATGTTGCAGTTAGAAGATTTGGTTCTGTAATTGTAAAGCTTTTAGTTATTGAATTATAATTTGCATCGTAAACATATACTGTGTAGGTTCCAGCATAAAGACCAGAGGCTGTTGTACCAGTTTCGCCTGAAGGATACCAATAATATGAATATGGGGCTGTTCCACCAGTTGCGTTTATTGTTATTGATCCTGTATTTGCTCCATTACAGTCAATATTATGTTGCGAAACTAATGTTGCTTCAAGTACTTCTGGTTCTATAATAGTAAAACTATGTGTAGCTGTACAATTATTTGCATCCGTGACGGTTACTGTATACGTTCCCGCACCAAGATAATAAGCTTCTCCACCAATTCCAATTGGTACAGATGGTGACCATGAATAAGAATACGGCCCCATTCCTCCGGTTACCACCGCACGAGCATAACCATCTCTTCCACCAATGTGAGATATATTGGATTGCGATGGAACAATGGCAATAGGATCGGGCTGCGAAATTGTATATGTACTAGTTTTTGCGCAACCATTTGGACTGGTAATAGTTAACGTATAATCTCCCGCTACTAGTCCTGTCCTATCTTTTGTCGTTATGCCGTTACCCCAATTATAGGTATATGTTCCATTTGTTTGACTTGGTAAAGTGATCGCGCCATTACTTTCACCATTGCATGATACATTGGTAATGACTGCTGTAGGTTGAATCATAGTGAATTGAATATTTCCTCTAGACTGACCTTTATCTTCAGCAATTTGGAATTCAACTCTACTGTTACTATCTAAAAATCCTTCCCAAACCTTTGCATGCGATTCACAACAATTGTCATCACCAAAAACTAAAACACCATCAATATATAATCTCACCCAATCATCATGCATTGGTATATCGATTTTATAATATCCGCATGGAAATCCTTGTCTTTTTGCACTCCAAGAATGATCATCACCATTTACCCTGCAACCTTGATAACCCGTAACTGAAGATGGGACATCATAATCTTCAAAATAATCTTCAGAATTAAAACTTAAAGTATTAGCTGTAAAATAACCCGAATAATCCTGTCCCCATGCACTTCTACTAACAACTCCCTTATTCCAAGCATACACATTCCAAATGTTATTACCATAAACGGAAGCATCACCTACTGGAGTTGTAGCTCCTAAAATAATATCTACACTGCCTGACGTTGCGCATTGTGTTTGATTGTCTGTTACAGTTACCGTATAGGTTCCTGCTAAAAGCCCAGTTACCGATTGTGTGGTTTGTACTGTTGGTGTGTTCCATTTATAACTATAATTTCCTGAGCCTCCTTTAACTGCGACAGTTGCCGATCCAGTTGTTGCTCCTGCGCAAGAGGCATTTGTTTGTACTGCTATTGCTTTTTCTCTCCCAGAACATTGTCCTATGGATATATTTGCATAAGCAATATTATAATGTGAATCTATTACAGTTACTGAATAATATCCTGCACTTAAATTAGATATTGTTTGAGTAGCTTCTCCATTTGACCATAAATAAGTGTAAGGAGGATAAAGTTCATCAACAATATTAGCAGTAATCGAACCAGTTGGCGAAAGAGAAGTTATGTCTGTCTTAGTTAAATCAACTCTCATTTGTCCAAACATACTGGATGAAACAAAAAGAATAATTGAAAATGTGAAAATTAAAAGTAATTTTTTCTTCATATTTTGGGGCTAGTTTAATTTGTACACAAAATTAGATAAGCGAACAAGCTCAAAAGCACTCCAAAAAGTTTTGATCAAGAAAATCTATAGCCCAAAAAGTTTTTTTTTGGGAAGAAAAAAATAGGAAAAGAAAAAATTAGATTCTAAACTGCAATATCAAATTCCTGTTTTTGCAGTTCTGATGGAAGGATATTATGGTATTTTTTAAAAGCTGCTGTAAATTTACTGGTATTTTCGTAACCGAACTTATACGAAATCTCTTTTATCAAAAGTTTGTTTTCGATAATAAGTTCTTTAGCCAGTACCATCTGTTTTTCCTGAAAATACTTGTAGATTGGTTTTCCAAAAAACTGTTTAAATTCAGACTTAAGCTTACTTTCTGAAATTTTAAATTTTTCAGCTAGAAAATCAATTCCAGGAAATTTATCATAAAGATGGCTCGTCAAATAATTCTCAACTTTATTGATGCTGAATTTATCCTCGTAATCAATTGCAAAGTGATTTTCGAACACGCGCTGATCTCTACAAGTTCTTAAAAAACCGAAAATAAGATTTAATGTACAGAGTTTAAACTGAAGAAAATCGATATGACTGGCTTCATTATTCATATTCATAACTTCATCAAAAATACCGAAGTTTTTCACCAGCTCATCCTTCTCCTCAACCGGCCAAGCAATATAAGGCTGATCAGATGTTATAAATTTATCCAATCCAGCTTCTGAGAATAAACTATTTTGAAGCAAGTTTTTTTGTAGCCATTCTTCATTAAAATACAAAGTGATGTATTTGTTATTTGCTCCTTTAAAATTTACATCGCAATTACGTTCTTTCGGCTTAAAGAATGTCCAACTATAATTTGCAAAACATAATTGCTTTTCACAAATTTTCAGATCGATTATTGGCTGACTTGTAACATTATTAAGACTAAGCATATAGTAACCTTTATCCTCAATTTTCATTTCTGCCGGGTCATCATAAACAAGGTCAAAAGCTACATTAGTTTTATACTTCATTTTAGAATAAATAACCCAAAGTCCTTCTTCTATTTTTTGATAATTGAAGCCTCCTGAACAAAATGGCGTATTAGCATAAACACTCTGTTTTACTCTATCATGCTTCATAAAGGGGTAATTAGCTAAACTCTCCACAAGATCTTCTGGAGTTTTACTGCTGTACGGAAGATGATAGAAACCGTTGCTGTACGTAAAAAAGTACTGCTTAAATTGATTGAGCCATTTCTTAAGTTTCTGTTGGAGCATTTCAAAGCCAAAGATAAAATTTATTTAAATTTTAGCAAATCATAGTAAAATTAAAATTTACATAAAATGGAAGGGATATCTTTTTTGCCACAGCAAGTTAAGGTACTTTTTAAAGATATTTTAAGTGTCTAAGTTTTGTGTCAGAATTATGGCGCAGTGCATTATGAAAAATTTAAAATCCAGTAAATAAGGATCTACAAGATTTAGGTTTTGAGTATATAAGAGTCGTTTATTTCTCAATACACAATAAGAATTTTTTCTTAGAAAACACATTCCATATCCGTAGTCATTGATTATTGTTCCACTAAGGCAAGAAATTGATTTATATCTTACCACAAGCAGCAAAAAAACAAGATTGTTAACAAGTAATTATGTTAAAAAAAAGCAAAGTCCTTTCTTACATTGTAGTATTTTTATTTAGATTTGAACCATGTTAACATTTAACTATTACACCAACGATTGACAATTAAAATCGTTAAAATTTAAGCCATCAACAATCAAAACCTCACAAAAAAATTATGAATTTCATAAAACCAAATCACTATTCTTCAGCAAACCTTTATAAAAAAGTGCTATTTCAATTTCTATTATAGAATCTACAATCTTCTAACTCCATAACCAAAACAAATCACAAAACAAGTGCATTTTATTTCTATTTCTCAAAAAATAGAATAGA
The DNA here is from genome assembly GCF_054075145.1 of Flavobacterium xizangense. Classification (NCBI taxonomy): domain Bacteria; kingdom Pseudomonadati; phylum Bacteroidota; class Flavobacteriia; order Flavobacteriales; family Flavobacteriaceae; genus Flavobacterium; species Flavobacterium xizangense. Next base: position 1,001,918 of record NZ_JBSIPG010000002.1, read on the forward strand.
ATTATTATGCCTCTTTTTTAAAAAACCATAACCAATTAATGAGACAAACAATTCTATTATTATGTTGCTTTCTATTTTTATCAACTATTTTACAGGCACAAACATCAGGCACAGTTAAAGGATATGTAACAGATACCATAAACCATTCTACTTTAACGAAAGCATCAGTCTCTTTGTTAAGAGCAAAAGATTCCATTTTAGTAAAATTTACCCGAGCCAAAGAAAATGGTTATTTTGAGCTGAATAATATTAAACCCGGTAAATTTATTTTACTGGTTTCTTATCCTAAATATGCTGATTTTGTAGATCAATTTTCTGTTGATTCCACAAAGTTAATCAAGGATTATGGTAAAATTAATTTGGAAGATAGAGGAAAAATACTATCCGAAATAATCATCAAAGGCAACAGAGCCGCCATAAAAATCAAAGGAGATACGTTAGAATTTGATCCAAAAGCATTTAAAATAGAACCTAATGCAAAAGTAGAAGATCTGATAAAACAATTCCCTGGGATACAAATTGATAAGGATGGAAAAATTACCGCTCAAGGCGAAACTGTAACCAAAGTTTTGGTCGATGGTGAAGAATTTTTTGGTGATGATCCCACTTTAGTTACAAAAAATCTACGTGCGGACATGGTTGATAAAGTACAATTGTACGACAAAAAAAGTGATCAAGCCGCTTTTACAGGAATTGATGATGGTCAAAAAACCAAAACGCTGAATGTTAAACTTAAAGAAGACAAAAAAAATGGTTATTTCGGGAAAGTAGAACTCGGAGTAGGAACTAATGATTTTTACAAAGGTCAAGCCATGTTTAATAAGTTTTGGGATAAGAAAAAACTAGCAGCTTATGGCATTTTAGGCAACACAGGACAAGTAGGATTAGGATGGGGAGATAAAGATAAATATGGGCAAAACAGTTATCAAGTAAGTGATGACGGCGGTATTTATTTTACAAACACTGGAAATGATGAATTTGACAGTTGGGATGGACAATTTAATGGTGAAGGAATTCCAGTAGCTCAAACTGGCGGAATACATTTTGACAATAAATGGAACAACGATAAAGAATCTATCAATGTAAATTATAAAATTGGCGATATTAAACTTTCAGGAGATCGTAATGATATTAATCAGCAAAATTTAAGTTCTAGCAGTATTTATAATACTTCAGACAAGAGTTTTGAGAAAAACATGACTAAAAATAAACTTGATCTAGCTTATGAAATTAAAATTGATACTACTTTAACTTTAAAATTAAATGTAGATGGATTATTTAAAAATAGTAATTCAAGTGAAGCAGAAATGCGAAAAGGTACTGACGAACAAGGTAACCAATTGAATAATTTGAAACAGACAACTACAAACGAAGTTGATGATAAAACATTTAATTTTAATGCTTTAGTAACCAAAAGACTTAAAAAAACGGGACGAACATTATCTCTTAATTTAAGCCAGTCAAATACAGATAGCAAAAGTGATGGTTATTTAAATTCTAGAGCAGAATTTTTTACACCATCCATAATCAGCCCAGATAGTACTAAAGTAGTCGATCAAAACAAAGTCAACAATATTAGCAATACCGCTTTTAAATCAAATTTAATCTATACCGAACCGTTATCCAAAAGTCTATCTGTAATTCTTAATTATGGATTTAACATTAGTAACGGAAAAGCTGATCGTAAATCTTTTAATCAATCTCCAAATGGCGATTATAATGTTTTGGATTCCATCTTTAGTAATAATTATCAATTAGACCAAACGATAAACCAACTTGGAGCGATTTTTAATTACAAAAAAAACAAAACTGTTTTTACTATTGGTTCTAAATTTAGTGGTGTAAACTTTAAGCAATATGATGTTTATAGAGATAGTTCTTTTGATCGAAAATTTGTCAACTACATGCCTCAAATAAGCTATCAATATAATTTTAAACAAAGGGAATCACTACGTTTGTCGTATAACGGAAACAACGATCAGCCAACATTAGAACAAATACAACCAATACCAAATAATCAAAACCCATTAAATACGATTTTGGGTAATCCAAATTTAGATCCTTCTTTTAAAAACAGTTTTAGAGGAAATTATTATTCGTATAAAGTACTTAGCAATCAATATTTTTCGGTCAATGGATCGTATAATTTTACACTAAATCCAATAATAAGTAATGTGGTTACAAATGATAGAGGACAAAGTATTTCTCAATTTGTAAATCTAAAAGACAAAGCAGCAACAAGTTATTATTTGAATAGTAATTTTGGCAAAACAATCAAAGCCATAAACATGAACGCAGGGATTGGTTTAAGCGCTAACAAAAATGTAAACTATAATTACATCAATGCAAAACTGAATGAAACTAAAAATTCAACTTATTCCTTTAATTTAAACTTATCAAAGAATAAAGAAAAAAAATATAATTTGAATGCTAGCTTCGGACCTACTTACAACGTTGCTGATGCAAGCATTAACGAAAATAGTGATAGTAATGGTTGGGGGGTTAATGGAAATTTCTGGACCAGTGTACAATTACCTTTTAAACTAGAAATTAGCTCAGATGGTAATTATCAATATAATGGAAAAACGCAAGTAATTCAGGAAAGTTTTGAACGTTTTATTTGGAATGCATCTATCACCAAAAAATTCTTTAAATCAGATAATTTAAGAGTTTCTATAACGGGACGAGATCTTTTGAACCAAAATGTAGGATTTAACCGTTCTGCATTCAATGGAAATATCAACCAAAGTACTTATACAACTATCCAAAGATATTTTATGTTCTCTGTAAGCTGGGATTTCAGCAAAATGGGCGGAGGAGAAATTAAACAAAACTAAAAACATGAAAACAATAATAAATCACATCTTAATTTTAATAATTGTATTGACAAGCTGTAATACTTTTGCACAAAATGACCACTTTGTACAAAATGGCGTAATCGAATTTGAGAAAAAATCGAATATGTACGCTTTAATTACAAAAAAAATAAAAGGAGAAACTGAGAGTTACTATAAATTAGCTTTTGAAAGTTATAAAAAAACCAATCCACAATTTAAAACTGTAAAAAGTACACTCAGCTTTTCAAAAAACAAAAGCTTATACAAATGGGTTGAAACCAATGAATCACCAAGCAGCAACAGTTGGATTGCAGATGATGCAATGGCTAATTTAAAAAATGTTATCGCCACAGATTTAGATACCCAAACCAGTATTACCCAAAAAAACGTTTACGATGATTTATACTTAGTCAAAGATAGTTTACGCAAAATTGACTGGAAAATTACCGATGAAACCAGAGAAATTGCGGGCTATGAATGCCGCAGAGCAAATGCTATAGTTCTCGATTCTGTTTATGTTGTTGCCTATTACACTATTCAAATTCAATTTGCTGGTGGCCCTGAATCTTTTACAGGATTGCCCGGAACAATTTTAGGATTGGCCATGCCACATGAAAATATGACGTGGTTTGCCACAAAAGTTACTGAAATTCCAGTTTCTGACAAAGATTTAGCTCCACCAATTAAAGGCAAACCTGCTGACAATAAAGGACTAAACAAAATACTTTTGGATGCTTTGAAAGATTGGGGAAAATGGGCAAGAAAGACATTACAAGCCTACTCCTTGTAACAAGCTATTAAAACTTATTTCTTACACAAAAATTAATCTAACTGGTTCCTGAGATTTCCAGAATATATCAATGGAGCCAGTAATAGAATAGAATTAACAGAATTGCATTTATTACAATAAATATAATGAAAAGGATACCTTTTTTGCTACAAAAAGTTAAAGCTATTTTTTATGTTTTTATAAAAAAGAACTATTTAAATTCGATTTCAAAATACAACTATAGTACTTTTAAAACAAATTACACAATTATAAACTGATGTTTTTTAGTTTCGTGGCAATATTGTGGCGCACTATGTGAAAAAAAATAAGATGCCGGAAATATACGGGTTTCAAGCTTAAGGTTCGAATTCTTTATCTCCTTTAATTAAAATTGGAGTTGCCTTCAATTTTGCCACAAAAAGTTAAGGCGGTTTTTAAAGATATTTGACCATTCCAAGTTTTGTGGCAGAATCGTTGCGCATACTCTTCACATGGCATTTAATTCCTTAAAATCAAACTCTTCCCTACTGAGGTCCGGATGACAGAACATCCCTGTTCAAAACTAGAAAACATGTATTTTTTTTTAAGAATTTGCAGCTTGCTTTTCCTAGTAAACTACTTATTAATTTGCTGTTCTGATGAGGTAAATAAGTGATTTATTTCTCTTTGCCCCCTGTCTTTTATATGTTTAACAAATTGATGCACAAACAAAAATTAAATACTAAAAAATAAAAACCATAAAAATTATAATTTTATTGTTTATCCTAATCTTAAATTAGTTTTTGCCTTTTTTACTTTCAGATCTGTATAATCATAAATAATAAAGAAAATTTTCAGATGATTTTTTTTCATAGAACGCTTGATTAAATTTGTAGAAATTTGCTATCGATACTTTTTGATTCCCCTCTATTTTAACCAATACTCGCTGTTGTACCATCTTTTTGTATAACAACATTTCATCAATTTCTAGCCCGAAAATTTGCTGACAAAGTTTAGAAAGTTCATTTAAAGTAAACTTTTCAGGTAATAAACAAAACATAATTGATAATTCACGAAGTGATTTATTAAGCTGATAAAAAGCCAGATCTAACATTTGGCTGTGGCCAAATAGCAAATCTTTTACCTCTCTCACATCTTTCCACTTTTTATACGTATTAATCCTACTATAATTTATCTTATAGTCTTTCATATTAATTAACGCATAATAGCCTATCGTAACGGTGTTTTTTGTTGGATCACTCTCAAAATTTACAAACGTTTTATACTGCCTCAATAGCAGTTTTTTTTCAATATCATGCTCAATTAAAACACGTACCGCAGCTTCATCTGTATTTTCACCATTTTTAAGTGCTCCAGATACAGTACCCCACTTTGCATTAGAAGAAATATCATTCTTTGTCAAAAGCACTTTTAGAACTCCTTCATCATACCCAAAAACAACACAATTAATAATAATTTTATCCATATGCTATTTTTTAAACTTATTGGTTCTTTTTAATTCTAATGGAAAAACTATTCAATAGTAACCAATCCACCGAGGCCAGCTGGCTTGCCATCTTTTGTTTCGACTAAAACACTCAGTTCTCTTTTGCCTATTCCTGCAGGAATCTGGACTTCGAAATCATTAGAAATCTCGTTATTTTTCACAGCTAGTAATGTTTTATCCAACCAGATTTCTGCTTTACCACTAAGATTTTTCAAAATAATTTTTCCTCCATTTTTCTGTTGAGTGAGATAAGGAGTAAAATTGGTACGGAAAATAGCAAAATTACCATCATGTAGAACTCGTAATTGTCCTGTGCTGACAGGCTGCCAACTATTCATATCATTATTATCAATGGCTTTATTTGGATCTGGTTTAACCACGCTTGATGGAGAAAGAAGCCATTTATCTAAAATCATATATGGCGTTTCTACGGATACAGAGGGCACATCTTGTACAGACTGAATACCAATTTTCAGTAACGCAGGTTTCAAACCAGGAGAAGATGCTTTTAAAAATAATTCTCCACTTCCTTTAGCTTTGCTCTGCAAGATGATTTGAGCAAGTCCGTTAAATAAGCTGCGCTTGTTTCCCTTTTCCATTTCATGAGAATTTGGATCACCATTTCCAAGTCCGATAATAGCTCCGTCACCCTGAAGTTCAAAATCTATAGGAAGATTAGCTGTTTGTACAGGTCTTCCTTTAGCATCTAAAACATCTACCGTAATTGGAAGTGCATCACGCCCATCTCCATTTATTTTATTTCGGTCCGGCGTTAATCTTATTTGTAAAGGTTTTCCAGTGGTCTCTACACTAAAACGTGAAACTTCTTTACCTTTTACATAACCTATCGCTTCCAGTTTTCCCGTTTGATATGGAACCTCCCAAGAGTTCATTTCATATTTGTCAACATTCTGCTCGCCAATTACTTTTCCATTTAAAAGCAATTTCACCTTCTCTGCATTGCTCATTGCCATTACCTTAATTGGTTTGCCTTCCTGTCCTTCCCAATTCCAATGAGGCACTAATTGAAGAATCGGTTTGTCTTTTATCCATTGCGCCTGATGGATATAAAAAGCTGTTTTAGGAAATCCACATAAATCCATAATTCCAAAATTAGAACCTGCGGTTGGCCACTCGAAAGGAGATGGCTCTCCATGATAATCAAATCCCGTCCAGATAAAACATCCTAATAAAAAAGGGCGCTCTGCAATATTTTTCCAATTTTGGCGCTGTGTGGCTCCCCAGCTTGCTTTTTGAGTATCATAAGCATCCAAAGTGTGCTTTGTTAAGTCAGTGACATAATTCCCACGGATCATAAATGCGGAAGCATCTTCTGAACTAGTCAATATCATTTCTGGGTGCTCCTTATGAAATTTGTCGTAATTTTCCATTTGGTAATTAAAACCAACCACATCGACTGCCTGTGAAACATTCATTGGCTCAAACAGGCCACCGTTCGCCGCCGCTGTTACAGGTCTTGTCATATCGAGTTTTTTTACCTCGGCGCGCATACGTGCGACCATTTTAAAGCCAATTTCAGTTCCTTGCATTGGTTCTTCATTAAAAACAGACCATAAAATAATGCTTGGATGATTTCTGTCCCTGCGAACCATCCAGGTAAGCTGGCTCATATACTCAGGTGACGAATTGAAATTTCTGTTTTCATCCATGACCAGAATCCCCAATCTGTCGCAGGCATCCAAAAATTCAGCTGAAGGCGGATTATGGGCACAACGGTAAGCATTGGCCCCCATTTCCTTAAGCTTTTTTATTCTAAAGTCCCACAGAGATTTAGGAACTGCGACCCCTACTCCAGCATGATCCTGATGATTACATACCCCATATAATTTAAGCGGTTTATCATTCAGATAGAATCCAGAATCGGCAGTAAAACGAATTGTTCTGAATCCGCATGATGTTGTTAAAGTATCTATTATCTGTCCTTTTTCTTGCAAAACAGTCTGCACTTTATATAATGTCGGCTCATCCACGGACCATAGCTGAGGATTATCCACCTTTAAGGATAAGTTCACAGTTGTTTTCTCGGATGGTAAAGCTTTGACTGCTGTTTCAGATGTGCTAATCTTATTTCCTTTTGAGTCTACCAAAGTGGAGGAAATTACAGCATTACTGTTTAGATATCCACTGTTTTGAAGCGTGACTTCAACGGGGATTTCCCACTCTTTATCATTCTTTTTAATAGGATTGGCAAAAACTCCATCCGTTGCAATATGGAGGGGCGAGCGCTTTACCAGCCAAGTATGACGGTAAATCCCTGCTCCTTCATACCACCAGCCTTCCTGATCGACCGCATCAACGCGTACCGAAATTACATTTAACTCGTCGCCATATTTCACCATATCCGTTATGTTAATATAAAAGGAAGTGTATCCCGACCAGTTTCTGTGAACGACATTTCCATTTAGCCAAACGGTGCAGTGCGTTGCAACACCATCAAATTGAAGTTCAAGATTTTTGCCTCTGTCTTTCGGATCGAGCTTAAAACTACGCCTATACCATCCAAATCCGCGTTTGCGATAACCCTGCGCAAGGTTAGCGGTAGAATCAATTGCACCCTCAATGGCCCAGTCATGTGGAAGATTCAAAGTTCTCCAGTTGGTATCGTCGTAATCCGAAGCCGCGGCACCTCCTGCCTTTCCTGCTTTGGCATTAAAATAACTTTCCAAATGTCCTTTGACTTCCGGAAAAGGAATATCTCCTAAATGAAATCTCCAGCCATTATCTAGAGAAAGTTTCTCTCTTTGAATTGAAGGCGAAGCCGACTGGGCAAAACTGAAAACACTCAGCATAAAAAAAATAAAACCTGCAATACATTTCATAATTATAATTTTATTTTAATTCAAATGAAGACCCTAACACATCACGCGAGTTTCCTCCAACATAAATCTTAAAAATTCCTTGTTCAACAATGCTGTTTCCGTCATGATCATAAAATTTAAGATCATCAGCACTGATCTTAAATTCTAAAGTTTTCTTTTCACCAGCTTTGAGCATTAGTTTTTTAAATCCTTTTAATTCTTTTACTGGTCTTACAATAGAAGCTGTTACATCTTGGATATAAAGCTGTGCCACTTCTTCTCCATCATATTTGCCTGTGTTTTTAAGGTCGACTGTAACCGTTAAAGAGTCTTTTTTGGTAATATTCTTTGATGACAACTGAAGATTGCTGTATTCAAATGTGGCATAGCTTAAACCGAATCCAAAAGGATACAGCGGATCGTTTGGAATGTCATGAAATCTGGAATAAAAATCTGCCGGCTTTTCTTTTGCATTAGCTTCAGGAGCTGGACGCCCAGTATTAAAATGATTATAATAAACAGGAATTTGCCCAAGAGCATAAGGAAAACTCATTACCGTTTTTGCCGATGGATTATATTTCCCAGAAAGTACTTCTGCAATTGCATTTCCCGTTTCGGTACCCAAAACCCAGCATTGTACTATTGCATCGCTTAAATTTTGAATTTCTGTCAAAATCATTGGTCGACCCGAACTTACAAGGGTTATAATTGGTTTTCCTGTTTTCTTAAGTGCTTTCAAAAGATTAATCTGTCCTTGCGGAATATTGATATCTGCCAAAGATTTATCTTCTCCCGATAAATTGTTTGTTATACCAATATTTACAATTACTGATTCTGCAGCTTGAGCATTTTTAACTGCCTCCGCTATTAATTCTTCAGAAGTCGTATTGTCTTTCTTATATCCTTCTGCATAACTCAAATTTGGAAATTGCCTTTTTAAACCTTCATAAGTTGTGATGCATTGATCAGCATTGGCACTTGCTTTCCACATATCGACCATATCGGGTTTGCTATTGGCATAAAAACCAATCAAGGCAATTTTTTGATTCGGATTTGTAATAGGTAACTGCTGCTTTTCATTTTTTAAAAGCAGGATGCTTTTTTTCGCAGCTTCTCTAGCAATTAATCGGTTTTCTGCAGTAAAGACATTTTCTTTTTCGCGTTTTTCATCCAAAAATCGATAGGGATTTTCAAATAGTCCCAGTTTAAATTTATAATACAAAATAGCTCCTACAGCCTTATCAAGAACAGCTTCAGAAATTTTTCCTTCCTTCACCAGTTCTGGAATAAATTCTATTGCAGTTCTGCTTTCCATGTCCATCATGCTTCCAGCTTTTAAAGCTTTGTAAACAGCATCTTTTCTGTCAAAAGCATAACCGTGGGCAATCATTTCTGCAAAAGCATTCCAGTCACTCACTACAAATCCTTTAAAACCAAGTCGGTTTTGCAAAATATCAGTAAGTAAAAATTTGTTGCCGCTCGCAGGAACTCCATCAAAAACATTAAAAGAGGTCATTACAGTCGCAGCACCCGATTTTACAGCAGCTTCATAAGGAGGAAGATATTTATTATAAAATGCTGTTCGGGAAACATCTACATTATTATATTCTCTTCCGGCTTCAACAGCTCCATAAACTGCAAAATGTTTCACACAGGCCAAAATATCAAAAACACCATCAAGATTACCTTGAAAACCTTTTACTCGTTGAGCTGCTATAATTGATCCATAATAAGGATCTTCTCCCGCTCCTTCCATTACACGTCCCCATCTGGGATCATTTGAAATGTCGCACATTGGAGCAAAAGCCCAGTTTAATCCAGAGGCTGCAGATTCCTTTGCTGCTATTCTGGAATTTTGAAAAACCTGTTCCATATCCCAGCTGCAGGCTTCCGCAAGGGGAATCGGAAACAGGGTTTTGTAGCCATGAATAACATCAAAACCAAATAATAATGGAATTTTTAAACGGCTTTGTTCTACGGCTATCTGCTGTACCTTTTTAATTTTAGAGACACCAAGGGTATTCAGAAACGATCCAATCTTTCCTTGTCTGACAAGATCAAGTTTTGCCTTTTCATCATCAACCTTATTATCAGGACCTGTAAACATTCCATAATTTATTTGATTGAGCTGGCCTGCTTTTTCTTCTAAAGTCATTCGGCTTAAAAGATCTTTTACGCGCGCTTCTATTGCGGCATTTTTATCAAGATAGACCGCTTTTTTATTTTGCGAAAAGGCAATAGAAGTTGCGGACAACATTAGCACAATGGCTAATGTTACCCTTTTATGAATAATAAACATAATTTCAGAAATTAGTAATCCATAAAAAATATCGGAATGATTTTTTTTGGATTATGAATTGAAAATTAAAATATATCTGCTGCTGATTATTGCTCTACCCAAAATTCAACAGAAAGATCTGGAACAACCGGACTAAAAGCTTTAGCTGATAATGCCCCCACTGTGATATCTCTTTGATAAGGCGTATATCGAAATCCTTTGAATTTTTTATCGGATTTAGTCTCAATATTAAACTGAAAAGGCTTTCCTGAACGATTTGTCAGAACAATCACCTGCTTTCCTTTTGGAGTTTTAAAAGCCATGATTCTGTTATCCTTCAAGATGATGCTTTCATCGACCGCATATCTTTTGGAATCCCAAGGCATATACTTTAAAAAGCCCGCAATAGCATTAAAATTCTTTTGAAAATAATCCCAATGCCCTTTTTGAACGCTTGCAAAATGATTAAAATTATTATCACTTTCCGGACGCCAAACTCCTAAAGCAAAACTTTCCGCTTCTTCATTTGTAGTTGGTTTTAATGCATGCAACCAAAACCAAGTTGGCGAATTGGCAAAAGTCATCCAGTTCATGATTGTCTGCGCCGTATTTACAAAATTTCCATCATTTACCTCATCATCTTTTACATAATTAAAATATTCGAATTCATTAGTAAAAACGTATTTGCTGTCTGTATCATTGCTATATTTTGGGTCATCAATCAAGATATTTGAATCAGCTCCAATACGGTGCAATACCCACGCATCAACATATTTTAATGCTGCAGTATCTTTTTTGATTTCCTTGGCAATCAATCCCAGCTGTCCGTCCCAGCTGTCTGCCATAACAACTGCATCTGGAAAAGCTTTTTTTATTTTAGGAGCAACAGCTTTAAAAGCTTTATAATAGACTTCAGCATCAAAATAATCTGTTGTTGAAAAAGACTGTTTCGCCATCTTATCATTCGGATCAACTGGTTTTTGAGGCGGTGCAATATATCCTTTTGGTTTTACATGCATTCCGGCTTCATTCTGCAATCCCCACATTTTTACTTTCAAACCATTTTTATCCAAAAACTTAGCATCATCAACCAGCGCATCACCGAAATCTTTTAAAAAATTGGCATCAGTGCTTTTTAATGTTCCTCCGATAAAAGAATTGTTAGATTTCCAAAATGGAGCGATTGACCAATACTCCAAAGAAATCCCTTCCATTCCAGAACCTTTCATCAGCTCTTTAAGATCGTTAAGCTGATTTGGATATCTTTCTCGAAAGCGTTTGCCCTCTTTATCAAGGCCCCTGAAATAAAGCCCCATTGCTAGTCTGCAATATCTAAATCCTTTGAGCATATCTTTGTAAAGACGCTTTCTTTCCGATAGAACCAGATTGTTTGGAATAGCAATAACTTCATCAGGCAATCCGACATTTCCGGACCCAATGGCATCATTTTGAATCTCAACACCCAATCCCCAGATGGTCTGTTCAGGTTTATCTAATCGTATAATATATTTGCCTTGTTCTGGCTGCTGCGCCCAGAGCTTCAGACTAAGTGATAAAATACAAATTAGAATTAAAGTCTTTTTTCTGATTGTTTTACTCATAACATCTTATTTCATAAATCTGAGCTGAAGGATCACCATTAGTAGCATTTACCTGCACGCGAAGCTGCTTGGTTTCAATACCTTCAAAATTATATTTTACCTGTCGCTGATAATTATCTTTAACATCTAAAACAGTTTCCCATTTGTTATTTCTGAATATCTGAATTTCAAAATCTTTCGGACACTGCGGGTCTCTATAAAAAGGATCATAAGCATGATATTCCCTTAAAAGATGTCCGGGAAAGGTCAATTCAACCGTTTTAATTATTTTATTCTCCTTCCATTCTAATTGCAAATATTGGGATAACGGAAGATTAGGATCTGATTTCCACAAATTAGTAAATCTATGAGGTCTCGTTACCCCGCTGACCACATTTTTTGGTCCAAAGGAAGGTTGTGGAGGATCAATTTTAAAACTTAAAGTCTGCCCATTTCCAAACCTGCGCATTTTCTCAGCACTGATTTGGTACATGGACATATGTCCAGACTCAATTTTTCCTGCAATCAGCCATTCCAGTTCAGGATTTGGAAGTATATCAAGACGAACAAACTCTCCTACCGGCGCATTATCTAAATTAACTGCCCACTCTACCCAATGCGTTCCTGATGCTACAGTTAATAAAGCTTCCGCTAAAATTTCTCCTTTATTTACAGCGTAATCCCAAATATGTTCACTCTTTCTTAACTGTACAGTAAAATTCTGTTCTGCAGCCGAATTATTACGGATACAGACTTCTATTTTATTTATGATGGATGAACCAACCGCTATAAGCTGGCCTTTTCGATATTCTAATTTCTCGATTTCATACTGAGGCTGATCCTGCCATATTTTTAGTCCCTCATGTGAACCCCTGCTTTCTGGGCCTGCACCGTATAAAAGGGCCTCACTGCTTGCCGATATTTCTGCTCTTAATGCAATATCGTTTTGGTCTTTGTTTTTGTAATTCGGAAGAAAACATCCATCTCTTAGCAGCTGTTGTTGAATTTCTTCTATAATTTCAACTGGAGATGCTGTAACGGGAATATTTTTCTGAAGTGAAAGTGCTGCTGCAGTTCCTGCTGCCTGCCCCATTAGAGCGGTTGTATTCATAACTCTTACCGTTCCTAAAGCAGCGTGAGTAACACTTACATTTCTTCCGGCCATCATCAGATTATCTACATCTTTGGCGATCAAACTTCTTAACGGAATTCCGTAAGGGCCTGCGTAACTTTTAACAGCATAATCTGAAAATGTAGAATAGTTTTCGTTGCTTGAAGGCTCACTATTTGCGGCTAATAAACCACCCGGAGTATGCAGATCAATAAACCAGCCTCCAAACGCAATTTCATCATTAAAAACAGTACAGTTCTGCGGATCATGTTCGGTCATTAAATACTGTCCCATAATACGACGGCTTTCTCTTTTTCCCGGAACCTGTCCAACCCAGTCTAAAGCATACTCTTTAGTGAGTTCCATCATTTTAGGGTCTTTATTTTTCATCCAGTCCCAAACTCCCAACGCATGACGCGTAAGTTCATGTCTTATGGTTTCGTTATCTGTGATTGTATTATACGGAACTCCAATTTCAATCCACCAATATCCACCTTTTTTTTGCTTGGGAGGTCTTCCCTGCTTGTAAAAGAAACTAGCATCTTCATATTTAACAGCCCATTCAGGCGCTTTATAAGAACACGGTTTTCCAATATATTTTGTTTTAAAATGAATAGAACTTCCCATTACATCTTTACTTGCTGTTTCTGGGGCATGAGGCTCATTAAATTCGCTTTTGGCCTCGCTTCCCAAACGATATTCACAACCTGAAAGTTCACCCACAATTCCATCTCCTGAAGCATCGATAAAAATATCAGCCTGAAGCAGAATTTCTGTTTCTGAGTTTTGGATTCTTGCTTTTACAGCTTTAATTTCTCTTCCCTCTTTAACTACATCGTATACATCTGTATTTACTTTAATGGTAAGATTAGGAGTAGACTCCGCAAGATTGTATAGGGTTAAATCCCAAATACTATTTGTCCAGCCATTCTCAAAAATTTCTTCATGATTTACTGCACGTTCCTCTATAAGCAATTCTGAAATAATACCAGTCTCTCTTCCATAAGCATGAAAAGCACATGCGCCATGAGGTGTTACTCTGATTTCTGAAGAGCTGTTTCCTCCAAAAACAGGACGATTCTGTACGATACATGTTTTACTGCCAAGACGGGCCGCTGCTACAGCTGCACAAAAACCCGCTAATCCGCCTCCAATAACTACTATTTGATAGTTTTCTTTTAAAGTCTGCATTTATATTTTTTGATTTGTTAATTTTCTTGATTTATTAATTTTTAATGAGAACAGTATAATACTGCTCAGTAGCAGCAAAAATGCTGCAAATACTCCGATAAGGTTTTTGGATCCATCTGTTGTAAAGACCATCAATCCAAACATGATTAGCGAAAGAACGCCAATGCTTAGGCCTAAAAGCTTAGCGGGAAAAAGTGCAAGTTCAAAATCTTCAGCTGCATTGGCAACCGTTTCTTTAATGAGTAATTTTTGTTTTATCTGCTCATATCCTTCGGAAGTATTTTTAGCAGTTAATTCCATTATCGCCAAAACAATAATCGGAACAAAAACACCTATTACTACCTCAAAAAGAGGACTGTTTGTATAATACAACTTCATTATGAAATTATCCAGTTTTAAAGAAACTGCTATTTTCAACAGCACCGAAACAATCACAGTTATTCCTGTAGACCACCATATTGAGCTCTGCTTTATTTTCCCAAAATACAATCCCCACAGCATTGGAAGTACCATCGCCACTACAAGCAAACCGGTAATGGTTAAGATAATTTGCTCAGCACCTCCAAAATAAGGTATACAGACTGCTATTGCCATAATAAGCAAACCAATCAATACTGAACTTAATCTTCCCACAAAAACTATTGTTTTTTCGCTTGCATCTGGATTTATAATGTCTTTGTATACACTGTTGGCTATTGCGGCCGCATAAACATTTATTTCACCGTCGATATAACTGGCTGCAGACGAAAACATAGCCGCAACTAAAAGGCCCATAAGTCCTGGGGGAAGTACCCATGCACAAGCTAGAATATAAGCTTGTTCTGGAGCGGAATCAGGATGTGCAACACGATAAATGATTGGTGGAAGCATCCATATTATTGGACTTATAATGTAAAGCCAGCCAAACAAATTAGAAGATTTTCGGGCATTTTCAGGACTGCTTACCGCTAAAAAACGCTGTACAAAAACCCATTCTCCGCCTAATTTAAAGGTGTGAACGACTACCCATCCTACCAGAAACAGCCATGTAAAATTGCCTGATACTGGTGAGAGAAAATCATTTGGCAGATGAGTCATAAGATTAGACAGACCGCCAACTTTACCTATACTCAGCGGTACAACAAATAATACAGTCATGGTCAGCACCACAAACTGAACAGCATCTATAATCAATACCGCCCACAAACCACCGCTGACAGCATACATCAGCATAAGAAAACCTGAAATAATAATTGTATATGGAATTGACAGCTTATGCGTTTCGGGATCTGCCAGCCAATTATCAGCCGACAAAGGTATTAGTGAAGACACTACTACTGCAAAAGAGTATAATGCAACCCCCATAGCGATAATTTTGAAAAGCATGCCAATCCAGGTATAAAACTGAACAGCTCCCTGTCCAAAACGAATTGACACATATTCTCCAACTGTACTTATATTTAGCGAAGCCCATTTTTTAGCAAAAAATCTGCCCACTAAAAAAGAAGCGATTCCGGAACACATCAAAATACTTACTGCTACAAAACCTTGTTTATAAGCGATTCCACCCCAAACAACAAAAGTTCCGGCTGAAAAAGCACTCATAAAAGCTGATAATCCAGAAAGCCACCAAGGAGATTGTTTTCTAACGGCAAACATATCCTCTGATGTTTTGTTGCGTTTTGATAGTATGCCACCGATAAGTAAAATACCGGCAGCATATAGAATAAGTATGATATAATCTGTTAATTCCATATAAAAATCTATAATGTTATAATCTTAATTAGTAATTAGGATTTTGGGTCAAATTAGGATTTACTGTTCTTTCAATAGCAGGGATCGGCCATAAGTATTGTCTGCTGGCATCAAATTTTCTTGTCGTGAAATTCTTCGCTGCTCCAGTGGCAATGTACGGGGTGTAGTCCGGTATACCGTCTGCATCTATCACCGGCGCACCAGCGAATGGGAATTTGGCTTTATGGATAGCATTTGCCGGAACCGGATCAGGTATGCCGACACCAGGCTTGTTTAATGCTTTTTCTGCAATTTTCCATCGGATAAGATCCATATATCTCAGACCTTCAAATGCAAACTCAACACGGCGTTCACGACGGATGATGGTTCTTAACTGCGCTTGATCTGTCACGGTAACAGCAGGATATAATGTTGTCTGGCCCACCGTTTTGCCATAAGCTCTTGCTCGGACAGTATTAAGATAAAGCAATGTGTTTGCATCAATGGTATTCATTTCAACATCAGCCTCTGCATAAATCAAGAACATTTCTGCATATCGGATAATTTTTAAATCATTGTCTTCCAATTTCCTATCAGCCCAAGATTGATCTATACCTTTTTTCCATAAAAAACCTGAAAAACTAGCATTAATAGCATTTGCACGATTATCATTATTGGTTACCATAGCATTATCACTAATTCTTCTAACTTTAAGTGAATCCGGATGAGGCTGATAGATATATCCTAGCCAGATGGAACTAAATGGTACAATAGTCTGTCCTAAACGAGGATCTCTGTTAGCAAAAGGTTTTTGCGGATTATACAATGGAGATTTGTCTACAGGCAGACCATCCGTGCATTCGTATGAATCTACTAATTCCCATGTTGGGAATTTGGCGGCAAATCCTCCTGCATTTCTGGCTATATGATCAGGGGCAACAAACCCATCAGAGACAACTCCGTTAGCCTGATCTCGTACAACCGTTAAAATATTTTCTTTACATTGTTCCCCTGCTTTCAAAAACAGATCACGATAACTAGGATATAAGCTATAAGCATTTGAATTTATAACCGCTTTGGCTGCTGCCTTGGCAATATCATATTTCCCCATATATAAGGCTGTTCTTGCTTTAACTGCTAACGCTGTGCCGCTGGTAAAACGTTGTATTGCACCCGTACTGTATGAAGCCGGCAGGTTTGCGGCTGCAAAATCCAAATCTTCAAAAATAAACTGCAATACAAGGTTTTTATCAGATCTGGTAAAAGCATAGGATTCAGCTAAAGTAATAGGTTTCGTTATTAAAGGCACATCACCAAAATGAGTAATCAACCTTGAATACTGATAGGCTCTAGCTAATTTAGCTTGCGCTTCAAACGAAGCTAAGGCCGCTGCCGATGTGTTTCCTGAAGCCCTGCTTAAACTGGCAATGATAGTGTTGGCCCTTGCAATTATCTTATAGGCATTGGTCCATAATCTTTGGGCATCAGGATCACCACTGTTCATTGTACCGCTTATTACCGCATTTGGATTGGCTCTGTATAAAAAATTATCAGTGTACTCTTCCTTATCATTTTCGATAAATGAAAAACGATATAGATCATTAACCGCTATGGTAAGTTCGGTTTCGTTTGAGTAGAAATTACCACTTGACGGATCAGACAACGGATTGTAATCTAAATCCTGACAGCCGGTAAACATCACCAAGCATAATGCTGCTAAATATATTGAGATTTTCATGAGAATTAATTTTTAAAATTTAACATTTAAACCGGTCATAAAGGTTTTAACAATTGGATAAGAAATAGCATCTACTTCTGGATCTGAGCCTTTTGGAAATTTGCTAATCGTAAATACATCATTAGCCGCCACATACAAGCGAAGTCCTTGTATTCCCAACTGGTCTGTAATTTTTTTATTAAAATTATATCCAAAAGTTATATTTTTAATTCTCAAATAACTACCATCAACAAGCCAAAAATCAGACATTGCATAGTTGTTTCCGCTGCTTGCATTAGACAATCTTGGATATTCTGCGGCAGCATTTTGTTCTGGCGTATTGCCAGAACTCCAAAATTTACCGTCAATCAGTGTTGGCACATTTCCAAATGTTTCCTGAAATGGCTGCACCGCATAATTGCTTAATCTCACCTGTTGTTTGCCTACCCCATAGGCCACAAATGAAAAGTCCATTGTTTTATATGTCAATCTGCCATTGAACCCGAATGTATATCTTGGCAGTGACCCGCCTAAAATAACCCTGTCTTTATCAGGAGTTATTTTTCCGTCACCATCTATATCAAC
Source organism: Flavobacterium xizangense (assembly GCF_054075145.1). Lineage (NCBI taxonomy): Bacteria > Pseudomonadati > Bacteroidota > Flavobacteriia > Flavobacteriales > Flavobacteriaceae > Flavobacterium > Flavobacterium xizangense. Next base: position 1,020,004 of record NZ_JBSIPG010000002.1, read on the forward strand.
GTATTTTACATCTCCCGGTTTGGTGCTTGCACTTGTTACTGGAGAAGCGGCAACTTCTGCAGCTGTTTGAAATATTCCATTTGATTTGTATCCATACCAAGCCGCAAATTCTTGTCCTTCAATGTTAGATGTATCCCCAAGTATTGATGTTCCTTTTAAGTCGTCAATATTTGTTTTAGCATCAGCTAAATTTGCACCTAAACTGTATTTCCAATCTGTTCCAATATTGTCTGACCATCCGACTGTAACTTCAAAACCTTTAGAACTCACCTTCCCTGCATTCTGAAACGGTGCATCATATCCTAGATATAGGGGAATATTCAATTTAAGTAATATATCCTTAGTTTGTTTGTAAAATACGTCCCCGCTTAAAGTTAATCTATTATTTAAAAATGTGGCATCCAAACCAATATCTGTACTTTCCTGTGTTTCCCATGTAATATCATTAACAGCATAATTTACCTGCGAACCTGAAGTCGGAGCAACCACAACGCCATTTTGATAAAATAAGGCGTTATATAAACTGATGCTGGCCTGATAAGGATAATTTCCAATACGCTCATTACCAGATTGTCCCCAAGAAGCTCTGAATTTTAAGAAATCAATTCCTAATTCTTTGGCTGATTTAAAAAACGGTTCTTCTGAAACTGCCCATCCGGCACCCACAGACGGAAAGAAAGCCCATCTTTGATCAGTATTAAATCTTGAAGAACCATCATAACGCCCGCCCGCCTGCACATAATATCTATTTTTAAAATTGTAAGATACTCTGCCGAAATAAGAACTTAATGCCGTTTCAGAAGCTGAACCTCCGTTATCCCTGAATGTTGGAAGCCCGTTGTCAAGATATGGAAAATTAGATAAGGTATAAGTTGCACGGGAAGCGGTTATACTTTCATTGTATGCGTAATTGCTTTCGTAACCTGCAGTAGCGTCCAAATTATGCTTCTCACCAAAACTATTAGAATAATTGGCAACAAATTGTCCATTAAATCTGTAAAAGTAAGGTCTGTCTTCTCTCAAGGAAGAAGAAGCCGGCTGCTGTCCTACTGCGACTTTCTTTGAAGGATCTAGAACATCTGTGAATTCAACTACTTTAATAAATTGTTTACTTGGTGAAAAAATTATCGTTGGTGCCGCCTGAGCCGTTAATGTAAGTCCCTTAAAAGGCTTGTAATTTACCGCAATACGCCCCGTTAAATTATTTACAACATCCTTTTTAAATCCGCCTTCACCGATTTGTGCCAATGCATTTCTACCGTCCTTACCCAGCGCATATCTTCCATCAGAATAATAATCATCATAGATAGCTGGCATTATTCTGGCATCAAGAAAAATATTATTGTTGAAGATATTGACGTCTTTGTTTTCAGTTCTCACAAAGCTCATATCAAAATTGGCTGTCAATTTTCCGTTGAATTTAAAATCATTATAAACTCCAGCATTTAACTTTTTAAAGCCACGATTATCATATAATGCTTCGCTTGAAGAGTAGCCTAAAGTAGCTCTACTTTTAATATTTTCTGAACCTGCTGAAAACGACAGATTGTGAATCATTCTTGGAGCATTATTTTTTATAATGGCAGATTGCCAATCGGTATTAGGATATAAATCAGGGTTCGCTGCATTATTAGCCATATAATTATTAATGGTCGCCTGTGAGTATAAAGGAGCGGCTCCATCATTTGCTAGATATTCATTATAGAGCTGCATATATCTTACTGCGCCAGTTGTACCTGGTTGGTTTACAGGCATGGCTTCCGCGTATTCATAACTATAATCCAAGCTCGCTTTTCCTGACTTTGCTCGTTTTGTAGTTACCAGTAGTACTCCGGCAGCTGCTCTTGAACCATAGATTGCAGTAGATGCGGCATCTTTTAAGGCAGTTATCGATTCTATATCATCCGGATTTAGGTAATCGATATTTCCGGAAGGCACACCGTCTACTATAATTAAAGGATCATTCCCGCCTGTGTCTCCTAAGGTTGTTACCCCGCGAAAGCGTATTTTTGATTGAGCACCAGGCGCAGCACCATTTCTGGAAACCGTTACTCCCGCCATAGCACCCTGCAAAGCATCAGAAACCTGGACTGTTCTTCTTCCAGTAATCTCTTGGGACTTGACTGATGCAATTGCACCTGTCAAATCTTTCTTTTTGGAAGAGCCATATCCAATTACTACAATTTCCTGTAATTCTTTACTGGAAACTTTCAATATTATATTAAGATTAGTTTGTCCGCTTAATACGATATTCTGTGTTTCGAATCCCATAAACGAAACCGTCAGAACATTTCCTTTTTCAGCCTTAATTTCAAATTTTCCATCAAAATCGGTCGTGGCACCAACTTTTGTTCCTTTGATCTGGATCGTTACACCTGGAATAATAAGTCCAGCTTCATCTTTAATAATTCCTTTTATGGTGGAATTTTGTGCAAAAGTGTTCATACAGAACAATAGTCCCATGATACACAAAATGCAGCGAATTTTGAGAAATAATTCGTACATGTTTTCTTTTGGTTTAGATTGGTTAGTAAATTTTCAATATTGTATTATTAGGCCCTAATATTAAAAGTTATGCTCCAAATGTAGAATTTAAAGCCTTTCATAACAAAGTATTGTGTCATCGCAAAATCATTTTTTCTATCTCAAACGTTTGCAGTATCGTTTTCGATAGATAGAAAATTTCTACCTTTGAAAATAAAATAAGAAAAATCATGCCTAGAGTCAAATGTCCAAAATGCAGCAAGGTAGAAACCGTTTTAAAATCTGGCTTTATCAGACAGAAACAGAGGTACTATTGCAAGGAATGCAACTACAACTTTACACTAAATCATGAGAGCAGAAAAGCCAAAAATAAGACACGTAAAAATTATCAAACCACTATTCTGGATATTGGAAATGCAATGGGTATCTCAGCTACAACTGTCAGCCGTGCATTAAGGAATCATCCTGACATCAGTCCTGCAACTATTTTAGCCGTAAAACAGGTAGCCATAGAAATGGAATACCGCCCCAACCTTCTTGCACGAAATTTTGCAAATAAGCAATCACAGACAATTGGTGTTATTATCCCGCATTTGCAGTCTACTTTTTTTTCTTCGATGCTTGGAGGGATTCAGAAAATTGCTTCAAAAAACGGCTTTAAGGTCATCATATGCCAGTCAAATGAAGATTATGACACCGAATTAGAAAATGTACAAGTACTGATGGACAGTCGAGTTGACGGTCTTCTAATCTGTCACTCCTCCAGCACTACTCAATTTGATTATATCGAATCATACAGCAAAAGAGGCATTCCTATTGTCAATTTCTACCGCATCAATCCTATAAAAAGCATTTCAAAAATTTTAGCAAAAAATACAGAAGGAGCAGAAAAAATCACCAATCACCTTTTAGAGCAGGGATGTAACCGTATAGGAATCATATTAGGCCCTAAATCTTTATCCATTACAGAAGAACGTTTGCTTGGCTATTTGAATGTCTTAAAAAAGAATAAAATTAAAATAGACAAAGAACTTATTGCTTATACAGATTATTCGAATATAAGCATTAACGGAGTGGTAGATGACTGGCTGAATCTAGATCAAAGGCCCGATGCAATTTTCTGTATTTCAGACCGATCTGCCATATATGTAATCAAACATCTTAAAAAAAGAAAGGTTAAAGTGCCTGCGGATATAGCTGTTGCCGGTTTTGGAAATGATCTCATGGGGGAATTAATAGATCCGCCGCTTACTACCTATAATATACAAACTTCAGTGATTGGCGAAACTACAATGCAAATGTTTTTACATCAGTATAATAATGATTCTGACACAGAAACAAAGATTCAGACAATAGACGGAGAACTTTTAATTAGAGAATCAAGCCTTAAGCGAAAAAATCAATAAGTAGAAAGTCATTAAATCACTTTCTTGTAGATTCTCTAATAATCAATTTCGGCCTAAATGAATTCTTAATTTTACGGCCAGGTGTATCCATAATAATATCATTAATTAGTATTTCAGCCGCAAGTTCTCCAAGTTTATGAGGATTTAAATCTATCGTTGTTAAAGAAGGATTCAGATAATGCGAGAAAGAATCATTCCCACATCCCGCTACAGCCAGTTCATTAGGCACGTTAATCTTCTGCTGGTTTAAATAATGTATTATTTCGATTGCTCCTTTGTCATAAATACAAAAAACAGCATCTGGTTTTTCTTTTTTATGTAGTAATTGTGAAACTGCAAAAATTTCTCGTTCTCGCTGCAAATCACAGTAAAGAATATTTTCATTCTTAATTTTTATACCTGCCGAATCTGCGCCGGCGACACAGCCTTCAACACGTTGTCTGCTCATCATAAGATGTTCCGGACCGGCAATAATGGCAATGTTTTTATATCCTTCCTGCGCTAGATGCTCCCCGATCATAAAACCGGCAACAAATTGATCGTTTGAAACAAAATGAGTATCAAGACCTAACAACTCCCTGTCAATAGCTAATAGCGGAATATTATTTTTGACAATACTATGATGTTCTGCAAAATTGCTGGTTTCTTTAGAATGCACAATTGCTATGCCGTCAACATTGAGCCCAATGAGCGTCTGGATTCCTTTGATCTCATCCATGAAAGAATCTTTTGACTGGCAGGTAACAATAAAAAACTTCTGTTCAATTGCCCTTTCCTGCATACCGCTAATAATTGAAGCATAATAACCTCGTTCAATATCGGGAACGAGAACTCCTATAATATTGCTTCTATTGCTTTTAAAATTCTGAGCAAAAAAATTAGGCTGATAGCCAAGATCTTTTGCTGTATCTCTGATAATTTGTTTTGTTTTTTCTGTAATATCAGAATGATCTTTTAAAGACCTTGAAACAGTAGAAATTGAAAATCCTGTTTTCTCAGAAATATCTTTTATTGTAATCATTTTCTTCTTCATTTCACAAATATAATGATTTGCGCAAATTTCAATTTCGTTTGCGCAAAAAAATTCATTTATTCTCACAAATTATAACATTTTTTATAATAGTTTTGACTGTTTTACAGCTGATTAATAATTTCATTTTTACTGTTTTACGACCAATTAATTGCTTTTTAAATAAAACAAATCAAGTCATAAACGAATCAATAAATAAATTAAAAGTTGCATAATCATTACTAACTAAAACCAAATTATTATGAAAAACATTAAAACCTCACTGCCGTATCCGGCATTATTTTACAGTTCATTGCTGTTTTTACTTTTTAATTTTAGTGCTTGGTCACAGAATTATCAATTAGTATGGTCTGATGATTTTAACGGGACTGGAGCTCCAGATTCTAATAAATGGGGATACGAACTTGGCGGTAATATCCGAAACAGCGAGTTGCAGTATTATACCAACAGCCTCAACAATGTAAAACAAAACAATGGAAGCTTAGAAATTACTGTTATAAAAGAAGACTTTGGTGGTAAACAATATACTTCTGGAAGTGTTATTTCTCTAAATAAATTTTCACTAACATACGGTAAAATTGAAGGGCGTTTTAAAATGCCGAACGGAAAAGGATTATGGGCCTGTTTTTGGACATTGGGCTCCAATTTTCCACAGATTGGTTGGCCAAAATGTGGTGAAATAGACATTTTTGAGCATCTAAATAGTGAAACTATGGTTCATGGAACAACACATTGGGCAGGAGCAAATGAAATACATGTACAAGACGGTTCTACTTACAATGTTGATGTCACACAATGGCATGTTTATTCCATAACATGGGATGCCAACTATATAAAATGGTATGTTGATGATGTTTTGTACAAACAATTCAGACTCACAGACGGATATAATTTTACAGGCGAATTTCATAAACCTCATTATATACTTATAAATCTCCCTATTGGAGGAACATGGCCAGGATCGCCTGATGCAACAACTGTTCTCCCTGCCACCATGTATTGCGATTATATAAAAGTTTATAAAGATACTGATAACACTCAAATTCCAGCAACAGGTTTTTCAATATCTCCAAATACGCTTACTTTAAACCAAGGCGGTAAACAGGTAATAAATACAACTTTTACGCCTGCAAACACAACAAATCAGATTGTATCATGGACATCAAGCAACAGTTCTGTTGCAATTGTAAACAACTGGGGACTGGTTACCGGAACAGGTATTGGTACGGCAGCAATAACGGCAACAGCATCTGATGGAAGCGCGACTACATGCAGTGTTTCTGTTCAGAATCTAGCGAACGTAAACAAATTAGTAAACGGGAATTTTGACGCCAACACGACAGCAACCCAAACCCCAACAGGATGGAATGAATGGGGCAGCGTTGCAAATGCACAAACTACGGCAGCCACGCCTCACTCTCCAGCATATAAAGGCATTCAATGGGGAACCACGGCTTATGAAGTTGCCGTATCCCAAACATTAACAGGAATAGCAAATGGAAATTATACAATGAAGGCCTGGGTAAGAAGTTCAGGCGGGCAGACTTGGGCCACTATGTATGCAAAAGGTTACGGCGGTACAGACCAGAACTATTCTGTTGCTGCCAGTATCCCTAATTGGACACAGATACAAATCAACAATATCAAAGTTACCAATAACACATGCGAGGTAGGCTTTTATCAATCGGCAAAAGCCAACAATTGGTTGGATTATGATGATGTCGAATTTTATTTGTCACCAGTTGCCATTACAGCATTTGGAGTTTCACAAAACAGTATGACAATGCCTATTGGGACCAACAGAGCTCTTAATACCGTTTTCACTCCGGTTAATGCTACTGATCAAAATGTAGTATGGACCTCCAGTAACAATGCAATAGCTACAGTAAATAATTTAGGAATAATTACTGCAGTAAGTGTCGGAACGGTTACAATTACAGCAACTGCATCCGACGGAAAAACTGCTAATTGTAATGTATCTGTGCAAGACTTAGTAAATTTTAACAAATTGAACAATGGGAATTTTGAAGCAAACACGTCTGTCACGCAAACGCCAACAGGCTGGACTGAATATGGCACTGGATCCGCTAATGCGCAAACTTCAACAACTTCACCACATTCTGGAACTTACAAGGGAACTCAGTCGTCAGCCACTGCTTTTGAAGTTGCCGTTTTTCAGTCACTGACTTACATTGTAAACGGAAATTATACCATGAAAGCATGGGTACGCAGTTCTGGAGGCCAAAGCACAGCTCTTATGTATGCAAAAAATTATGGGGGAAATCCATTGAATTACAATCTGAACACAAGCATTCCTAATTGGACCCAAGTGCAGATCAATAATATTCTTGTAACCAACAACAGCTGCGAATTAGGCTTTTATCAATATACGGGTGCTGCAGACAAATGGTTGGATTATGATGATGTGGAATTTTATTTGACGTCAGCTGGATCTGCAAACACCTTAACTCTAAAAAAGGCAAAAACCTCAAATTCAGAGGTAGTGAATGCTTCAACAGAAAATTTTGTTGCTTATCCTAATCCTGTCAAATTAGGATTTTCCATCAGCATTTCTTCAAATGATGGAATCCCATTTGATGCCTATATCATCAATATGAATGGTGAAACTATATTATCTAAATTGAATAATAATGATAACTTGACTACTATTCCAATTTCTAATTTAAATAAAGGAGTCTACTTCCTTAGGACTACAAATTCAGTAAGAACAAGAATCCAAAAAATTTTCGTTGAATAGTTTTTATGAAATGAGGTGATTTTTCATGCCCATATATAAATGACAAACTTCTCAATTCTCCGCTTAAGCCTTAAAAAAAGGGTTTTTAAAGTAAAAAAACTCGGTAAAACCTGCAAATCAAACCATTTGCAGGTTTTTTTATACCTGTTTTCAAAATAATAAAAACAATAAGAAGCTTAAGTTTGAAATTTTTTATCAACATATTCGACGAGTTTGGTACAATAAAAAACTATTTTGGAAATATTAAACTCTTATTTTTCAAAGTGTTATTTCTAAGATACTCCTTTTGCTGAATGGTGATACGCTTCAATAACATCTTCAAATCTGTAAACTTTCACAATAAGCGCTTTAATATTATATCGATCGAACGCTTTCTTCATTTCTTCAATATGAATTAATTATGCTTAAGCAGTTATTTCATTTCTATAATCATTTCTGCTTCAACCGCCATGTTCTGTGGAAGGTTATACACCCCAACGGAAGTACGCGCATGCCTGCCCTGCTCACCAAACACTTCAATTAATAAATCTGAAAAGCCATTCATTACTTTTGACTGCTCAGTAAACAAATCGGCAGTATTTACATAACCGTTTACTTTTACAATTCTTTTTATTTTATCGAGGCTTCCAAAAGCACGTTTAACTATCGCTAGCTGATTTATAGCCGTTAATCTGGCGGCTCGGTAACCGTCATCAGTAGTGAGTTCCTGTCCTACTTTGCCGACAATGTATTTCCCATCTGCTTTAAGCGGTCCTCTTCCCGAAAGGAATACCAGATTTCCAACTTGTACCATATCCACATAACTTCCTAAGGATTCTGGTATTTGTGGCAATTGAATTTCTAACTGACTTAATTTTTTCTCTGGAGTCTGTGCAGACAAATTAAAACTCAATAGCACTAATGCAAGCATTACTATATTTTTCATCATTTTCCTCTTATAATTATCTAAAAAAAGAAAGCCATCTTAAAAGACAGCTTTCCTGATTTTTGTTTTTACTTATTTTATGAATTTGATCAATTCGGCATTAAATTTTGGAAGCTCTTCAATAAACAAGGCATGACCGCTTTTCTCAAATGGAATCAAAGTAGAATTGGTAATTGATTTATGCATTTGCTCAGCCAATTCGTAAGAACAAATTTTGTCCTGTGTTCCGTGAAGAATAAGAGTTGGAATTTTGATTTTTTTCAAATCTTCTCTTAAATCTGTATCACGAAGTGCTTTCATAGATTCAGCCATTGCATAGGGAGAAGCCTGTGCCTGAATAGTTCCCAGCCATGCACCTTGTCCTGCAGATACACTTGTTTCATTGGCCGGGAAAATTTTTCCGAAATTCTCAAACAATTGTGGTCTGTTGGTATTATTAAGTACAATAAGACCGTTTACATCTTCTTTTGTCCAGAAACCAAAGTTAAAGTCAGCTCTTTTTGTCCATAAAGGAGCCGCCGCACCAAACAAAGCCAGTTTTGAAACGTGGGCTGCATTGTATTTTGCTACATAGTGAATAACTGTCGCACCTCCCATAGAGAATCCTCCGATAGTTGCATCTTCAATTTTAAGTTTGTCAAGAATCACTTTGATATCATCTGCATAAACATCATAGTTGTATGCACCACCCGGTTTGTCTGATAATCCAAAACCTCTTAAGGTGATTCCTATAACGCGATATCCTTTCTGGATAAGTTCTGCATATTGGTATTCGTACATCGCATCGCTCAATGGCCATCCGTGAATTAGTACTACTGGTTTTCCTTCTCCTAAATCAGTAACATGAAGTTTTACATTTTTTTCTACTTCAATATATTCTTCTCTTCCAAGGCTTGCCGGTTTTCTTTGGCTTTGAGAGAATGCAGTTGTTACTGCTAATAAAAAAATGGCGAAGCTTGTTGTTAAGATTGTTTTTAAATTGGTTTTCATTTCTTTTGTGTTTTAATTATTATTTAAAGTTTTTTTTTTATTTCTTATTGACAGGACAAAATTGCGGTTTCTTTAATTATAAATCAAATTAATAATTTTAATTTGTTATAAATTTTAATTATAATCATTTCTTTACTTTTTCATTACCAAAACAGGTTTTCCTTTTTCTACTATATATGTCGCCAGTTCCGAAGCTTTTGCATGGCTGTTATTTCTTGCTGAGTGAACTACGCCAGCCGGAATAAAAAGTACTTCTCCAGCCTTTAAAGTAACAGGGGACTGACCTTCAACTTCATACTCTAATACACCATCAAGGACATAAATAACCTCCTCACCTGGGTGAGAGTGTTTTCCAAAAGCGGTATGAGCTTCAAAATCGATGCGTGCCTGAACCGTTTCGTATCCGGGTACACTAAGATCGTAACGTTGTAAATCTGTACGTTTTATTCCTGATTGCTGGGCAGAAACAGTACTTGTAAGAATCAATGCTAAAAAGCTAAGAGCAGAAACTGCGTTTGATGCAAAATTTAAAGTTTTCATATTGTTTAATTTTATTTATTTGTTTTATTAATTTCCTTGTCAAAAGTACCATGGCATTACTTGCATTGAAATGATAATATAGTCCAGATGGACAAACTGAGAAATGAAGTGGACAAAAGTGGCGTTATGATTATTATGAATAAAGCAATCCTGTAAGACTAGCTGTAATAAGATTCTCCTTCTTTCCATATACCCATTATAGACAGAGAATCTGAAATATTTTTAGTAGGATCACCTTTAACTAATAACAAATCAGCTCTCATTCCTTCAGCAATTAATCCCCTGTCAGATAAATTAAATCTTTTGGAAGTTACTGATGTTGCAGATCGTAATGCCTCAATTGGGGTTAATCCGGCTTCTACCAACAGCTGCATTTCATGATGAACGCTCACACCATGTGCAAGACCTCCTAAATGAGGCATCGGTACTGAAACATCTGTTCCAACAAGTATATCTACTCCAGCATCATGCAAATCCTTCACATTATTAAAGTTATCTTCCATACTACCTTCTGGAAAAGTATTGAAACAAGAACACATTGTCATTTTCCAGTCTTCATTCAATTTATTTTCAACTCTTTCATCATGTGCAACATGACAGGCAGAATTCCCTATAATCGATGAATTCAATACCAGACAAGGTGTTACGAAAATTCCTTTACTGGCGATGGATTCAATAAGATCTTGAGTCCAATCTGGTCTATCAATAAACAAATGTGCCAAACCATCAACACCAATTTCAACCGCTGTTTTTGCTGCCTCTGCTGTTAAAACGTGGGCTATGGCAATTTTGCCTAATTTATGGGCTTCATCTACCGCTGCTTTTAATACAGGAGTTTCAATGACAGGTAATCCCGGTGCATTCATTACAGTTCCTTCCTCAATCATTATTTTAAAATAATCTGCGCCATTATTTACCTGACGACGCACAAAATCTATCGCTCCGTCAAGCGAAGTAACATCTGCACTTAATTCTTCTTCTTCTTTTTGAGCCTGGTGGGCAGCTACAAAAATGGCCTTTTCTTCTTCACTCATTTTCTCCATTTCTTTTAAGACAAATTCAGGAATACCATCACCTTTAGGAATAAGTTCGTCAGGATGACCTCCGGGAGCTGTTAGGCCCATACCAGCAGAACGTACATCGGCAGCACCGATAACTCCTTTTAATTGGCTTTCCCGTCCTTTACTTGTAAATCCTCCCATCATTTCCAATTCGGTAGTTATACCAAATTTTAATGCATCTTTTAAAAATTCTACAGAGGTATGCACATGGGCATCTATTAAACCAGGCAGCAGAGTACAGCCTGCTCCGTCAATCACATCATCTATATCAGCTGGTAAGTCATTTAAAATTGAAGTAATTACTCCGCCAATAAAGACAACTGTTTTTTTACCAATTACATTTTTGCCATCAAATACATTGGCATTGATGATGGCTTTACTTTTAGTATTAGTCATTTTGAATCATTTAAATTAATTTTCAGACAAAGTTATATAGTCAATAATGATTAAAATAGCTACATTTGGTACAATAATAGCTCTAAAAGGTCATTTTAATGAAATTACATATAAGGGAAGAATTCGGTTTCTTAGCGGGTTTTGCCGATTTATTAGGCACAGAAGTAAAAAATGGAATATTAGTGATACCCGATAATAAAGGAAAAGGTTACTTAAGAGGATTTCGATTAGGCAATTCCATAAATATGCTGCTCAGCTTTTATGAGTTTAATGAGAATGTACTTGCGAAAAGGCTTGGTGGTCAAAATGCAATGAATCGAATACTATTTTCTTTCAATAATATTTTTCCTGATGCTGATTCAAAAAACAAATATTCAGGGAATCTCCCTTCAATTCAGATTTTTAAAGGAAAACTTAATATTGAAACATTCTATCCAGGTAGAACTAAGTTCAATTCTATTTTCATTGGAATTGATTCTGATAAATTAGCAAAAACTCTAGGAGTGAATGTTGACAATGAAATTTTCAGAAATATTATTACCAGCGAACAGTCGATTTTATTTGAAGAGCTGCTTTCACCAAAAATTCAGCAGGTGGCAATAGAAATTATTCAGGCTGACGTTCCGGATTCCCTGACTGATTTCTTTTTTAAAATCAAAGCCGAGGAATTAATATGCCTGACTTTAAAAGAGCTTTTTAAAAGAGAAAATCCAACTACGCACGCACTAAATCAAATCGATGTTCAAAAAATTTATAAAGTGCGAGATACAATCTTAAATAACATTGCTGCGCCTCCAGTTATAAAACACCTGGCTTCAGAAGTAGGGATGAGCGAATCAAAGTTTAAAAGATTATTTAAACAAATTTTTGGGGACAGTTTGTTTAGCTATTACCAAAAGTTCAGAATGAAGGAAGCTTCACGATTGTTAAAAGAAAATAAAATGACTGTTTCAGAGGTTGGCTTTAAGATGGGATTTTCTAATTTAAGTCATTTTGCCAAAGCTTTTGAAGAACATATCGGAATAAAGCCAAAATCGTTCCAAAAACTAAAATAGAATTTAAGGAGCAAATTACGACTAAAAAAAAGAGTGGAGTTGCCTCCAAAAGTGCCGCGAAAACTTAAGACCGTTTTTAAAAACATCTCACCAGGCAATGTTTTGAGGCATAATCATGGCACAAGCTTTTATGCAAAAATAAAATCGCAAGCAAATCAAGTGCTAAAAGATGTAGTTTCAAATCTATTAACTGAACATAAATTTCCTAAGTGAACCTATACGCTACCCTTTTGTTAGTGAGTTTGCGATCCTCCATAAATAAAGCGGTTAAAGCATGGGTTCTGGATGATACTGGTATATGCCAGAAGTTTGACACAGTTATTAAAACTTTCTTATCTAATATTTTAATTGTAAATGTACGATCTAATGTAACTTTAAAAAAAAATAATCGTCTTAAATTAGACAACCACCAAAACTATCAAAGATGAGAACAGTTTATTACATTGCATTTCTATTATTTTTTTTCGGAATTCCAATTTATGCTCAAAATAAAATTTTGATTGATTCAAAACCATCCTCAATTTTTATTGAGCAAAGCGACACTAAACAAATCCTAAATTTTGATTTTTTAATTTCAAATCAATCTGCAGATACACTGACTTTAGAACGTATTAAAGTTTTAGTTTTTGACGATCAAAATCATTTGATTCACACAAAATTTCTTGATAATAATGGAACTGCTCCCAGCATTTTATTACTACCTACTCGCAACTGGAATGGTAAGCAAAGCCATTTGGTATTTAATCCTTTTTCAGAATTTGATAATTCATTTACTTTGGCAAAATTAGAATTCGAATGGATTTTCAGTAATCCGAAAGAGAATGAAACTGTTGTAAAAACTATTATTATACCTAAAAAATATCAACAAAAAATAAATTATAAATTACCATTAAAAGGTCGTGTCCTTGTATATGATGCGCATGATTATAATTCACATCATAGAAGATTCGACTACAATTTCGAGCCTATCAAATTGCTGGATTTAAAATCAAATTTCATGCGTTATGCCTATGATTTTGTCATACTTGATTCTAGCAACAATCAATTTAAAAACAACGGAGAAAACAATTCTGATTATTTTGGTTTTGGAAATTTAGTCTATGCAGCTGCTGATGGAAAAATACTTTATGCGACAGGCAATCACAAAGACGATAAAAATTTTAACATCCCTAAGCTTAAAGAAAATCCTTTAGAACTATATGGAAACTGCATTGCAATTGAACATAAAGATGGTTCAGTTAGTATTTATGGCCATTTAAAAGAAAATAGTTTAAAGTACAAAAAGGGAGATTTGGTAAAAGCTGGGGAGGAAATTGCACAAATTGGTGTTTCGGGCAGCTCCTTTTTTCCACATCTACATTTTGAGATTAGAACTGATATAACTAATGCTGCTGAAGGTCTTCCATCCTATTTTTCGAATATTAATCTAGTAATTGGAAAAACATTTCAAAAAGTAAAATCTGGCTTGGCTGAATCAGGAAACATTATTGAAACGAAGTAATATCAGACACTAGATTAGCCAAAGAAATCTAGCAATTAATAATAATTTTATCCATATGCTATTTTTTAAACTTATTGGTTCTTTTTAATTCTAATGGAAAAACTATTCAATAGTAAGCAATCCATTCTCGACAGTTACTTTCAACCTATGATCAGGAACAGCTCAGTTCTCTTGTAATACCTTAATAACTGAAGCAGCTATATCAGTATCGCTCTTAATAGCTGAGAAATACAGATCAACTTTTATATCGTCTACTACTGCCTTTACACCTGCAATATTTTTAACAGCTTGCTCTGCCTCTTTTTTCTGAGTATAATTATCAACCGTTCCTCTTAAGGTAACAATACCATCATCAACGCTAACATCTATTTCGTTAGAACTTAAAATAGGCTCCCATTGGATAGCCTCTATTACTTCTTTACGCAAAACATCATTACATTTTTTCATGGCAAAAAAATTAAAAAATTATATCCTAACTCATAATACACAAAGCATTATGTTTTCTTATAGTGAAGTAAATTGGAAAAACAGATTGAAAAACACATGATTCTCATCAATATCAAAAGTAATCTAGATCATTATCACGAATTAAAAAATTTACTATTTAACAGAAATATTTGAGAAAAAAAACTGATTTATTTAAAAGAAATTACACAATATTAAAAATGAATTAAATACCAAAAACAATTTGTTTTTATTCCAATAAAAAATTAACCGAATCTTAAGCAATTAAAAAAAATAACAAACCTAACATTTCGTTATTTCGTAAATATCTAAAAACAAAACTCTGAAATGAAACTCATTACATTGTTCCTCTTATTAACAATGTTTCCTATAAACTGGGAACCTGATTTTAATAATGCAAAAAAAATTGCTAAGGAAAAACACGAATTTATTTTATTGAACTTCTCCGGATCTGACTGGTGCGGTCCTTGTATAGTGTTACGCAGAGACTATCTTGAAAATCCTGTTTTCACAGAAATGGCAAATACCAATTTAGTACTGGTAAATGCTGATTTTCCCCGAAAAAAGAAAAATATTGGAACTCCAGAGCAGGTTAAAAGAAATGAAGATTTGGCTGAATTATACAACAAAGAAGGAAGTTTTCCACTAACTCTTCTTCTGGATGCTGAGGGCAAAGTGCTAAAAACATGGCACGGCAAACCCGAAACTACACCTGAACAATGGACTGCCGAAATAAAAGTAATCTGTGATAGCAAAAAATAACATACTAAAAGATCAAAAATTTTCACAATCCCTAAAACTCATGGGGAACAACTTTACTATAACAGTTGTTGCCGGAAATGAAAAAACAGGAAATGAATATATCAATCTGGCCATTGAAGAAATAAGACGGATTGAAAAACTTTTGACCACCTATAAAGAGGACAGCCAGACGAATCTAATCAACCAGAATGCAGGAATTAAACCTGTCAAAGTAGATTTGGAAGTTTTTAATCTTATCGAAAGATCTATCGGAATCTCAAGAATTACACAAGGAGCGTTTGATATTTCTTATGGAAGCATCGACAAGAGTCTTTGGAATTTTGACAAATCCATGACCAGCCTTCCTGATGCAGCAACGGCGCTCAAAATGGTGCATCTTATTGATTACACAAATATTCTTCTTGACAGAGAGAATACGACCATATTTTTAAAAGAAAAAGGAATGCGAATTGGTTTTGGAGGTATCGGAAAAGGATATGCTGCAGAAATGGCAAAACAAATTCTTATAAAACATAATGTACAAAGTGGTATTATTAATGCCAGTGGTGATCTTTGTACGTGGGGACTACAACCAGATGGCAAAAAATGGACTATCGGTGTGGCTAATCCTGATGTCCCAAATGCGGCGTTTTCGTATATGGAGATCTCCAATAAAGCGGTTGCAACCTCTGGCAACTATGAAAAATTCGTAACTATTAACGGAAGAAAATATTCACATACCATTGACCCAAAAACAGGACTACCTATAACCGGAATAAAAAGTGTTACCATTATCGCTCCAAACGCAGAATTTGCAGATGCAATGGCAACTCCAATAGCGGTTATGGGAATCAAAGCAGGTTTGTTTTTAATAGATCAAATACCCGATCTATACTGTATCGTTATCGATGACAACAATAAAATTTATACTTCAAAAAACATCAACCTGAAATGAAAAAGCCAAAACAAAAAAATCTCGTACTGTTATACAGCATTGCTTTTACAGGCATTGTGCTTACCTCCTGCACTGCGGTAAAAGAGTATCAGAAAGGAAAAATAAACGATTCTGAAATGGTACTTTCTAATAGGAAAATCGAAAAAACAGAACTCAGTTTTCAATCCTACCGTGAAGGAGCTTCCGGAGCAAATTCAGGAAAAAGCGGTGGTGGATGCGGCTGTAACTAATTTTTCACAAAATTAAAAATGAAAAGAATATTCATAACAGGATTTGCCTTAATGGCATTATTTCAATCAAAAGCACAAAACGTTCCTACTGATTCTACCAGTTATAAAAGCAAAAAATTAAAATTAGAAGAAGTAAATCTGGTTTCCAGTTATTATAGCCAGGACGGGAATAATTCAGCGGTCACAGGTGGGATTGGCTCTGAACATCTTACCGACATTGCCAATACCATTGATGTTAAATTGGTCAAGTACGGAGAAACAGGCATCAAGCATACATTTGATATTGAAGCCGGTATTGATCATTATACCTCCGCCTCATCAGACATGATTGATTTGAGTGCCAATTCATCTGCTTCATCTTCAGATAATCGTTTTTATCCCTCTTTGACCTACTTCAGAGAAAATGAAGAAAAAGGAAGAACAATTGGAATTGGAGTATCTTCATCAACTGAATTTGATTATCAATCTTTTGGAGGAAATATCAGTTTCTCGCAAAAAACAAAAAACAAAAACGGAGAATTTACAGCTAAGTTTCAAACCTTTATTGATCAGTTAAAACTAATTGAGCCCATTGAACTTCGTCCTCAGGGAAGTGAAGGCTATGAGAGTGCCAATCGAAATACTTTTGCAGGAACAATAAGTTACGCTCAGGTTGTAAACAAAAATCTGCAAATAATGATATTGGGTGATGTTATCAGTCAAAATGGTTATTTGAGTCTTCCGTTCCACAGGGTTTATTTTGCAGATGGTTCTGTTCATCAGGAAAAAATGCCGGATTCGAGATTAAAAATTCCACTAGGAATCAGAGCAAGTTATTTCCTAGGGGATAATATAATTATTCGTGCCTATTATAGATATTATACTGACGACTGGAGCTTAAAAGCCCATACAGCTGATCTTGAAATTCCTGTAAAACTAACACAGGCATTCTCCATAAGTCCGTTTTATAGATATTATACTCAAACCGGAACTAAGTATTTCAAGCCATATGGTGAACATACCGTTGCCGATGAATATTACACTAGTAACTATGATTTGTCAAAATTTGACAGCAATTTCTTTGGAATGGGAATGAAATTTACGCCTCTTAATGGAATCTTCGGGCTAAAACACTGGAATACCCTGGAGATACGTTATGGCCATTATACTAGAACTACAAATATGACTTCTGATATTATCAGTATCAACATAAAGTATAAATAGTCCAAACTAAATTCAAAATAGTTTAATTAATAAATCACCATAAACCATGGCTTATGGTGATTTATGTTTTTTTGAAAGAACATTTAAATTTTGTAGTTTTTCATTCTACTTTAAAAGATAAAAACAAACAAAGAGATATAATTAGTTTTATAAATTTCCTTCAAGCACTAGATTAATGTTTCATTAAAATTAAACAACTCCAAATTTTAATTTGAAAATTAAGGTTTGCTTGTTGATTTTTTGTAATGTTTTGTTCAGGCTTTATAACTCTCTTCTAACTTTACATCTTTCAAACCTACTAAATATTTGTTGCTAACTTCTGCATCGAAAATTGACAAATGTAATCGAAGATTCTTTTAAAATTCTAAAGTTAAAAGTTATTTCCAAATCCGACAAAAAAATATTTCCTTTATAAAAATATCAAAAAAATTTCCAAAATTGAAAAAACATTTTATCTTTGCACCCGCAATGAGAAAATGATTGCGTCTTATTGGAGGAATGGCAGAGCGGTCGAATGCGGCAGTCTTGAAAACTGTTGACTGTAACAGGTCCGGGGGTTCGAATCCCTCTTCCTCCGCAGAAAGCTTAAAAATTAAGTATATTATACTGAGAAAAAAAGCCTAATAAATCAGCAACCCTGTAAATCATTAGATTTACAGGGTTTTTCTTTTTCGTTTTTTTCAGATTTATAAGCAATCAAGTTCGTGGCACATTTTGCAAGTGAGCTTTAGTGTGCCACAAAATAGGTCTCTTTTAATATTTTGTGGCAGAATCGTGGGATAGCCGAAAAATCTTAATCAAAATCGATTAAAGCCGCCATCTGAGAATTATGGTTGTATCGGTAATTACTCCGCCTTAATTCAAAACCCGCAATTTTTATTAAGGTTTTTTCTTTTTTAAGATCAACAAATCTTATTATTGACAAACTCCAACATTATTTTAAAATTTTCCTTTTTATAATCTTTAAAATTGATAAATAATTTATTAAATGTCATTTCCTTCAGAAGTATTTTAAACAAATAATGATTTCTCTCCTAATAAAACTTATCTACAAATTTTTCCTTAAATTTAAAACCCAACATGCTTTTACTTTATCTATTCCTCTGAAAAAATTTAAGGACAATAAATTACAAAGCATCAATACAATTACACAATATTTGCCAGTAAGATAACTACAACTAAGACCGTGGCATTTTTATACTTTCAACTAAAATAATATTTAATTTACAAAAACTACAATCATCTTAATCCATTAATAACCAAACTAGTAATCCATATTTACATTACCAAAAGTATTCATTTAACTACTTGAAATAAATCAAAATTAAAAATTTTTAAATTAAATTTGATAAAGTAACTTAAAACCTTTGAGTATGCGTAGTCTTTTACTTTTTACAGCATTAATATTATTTGTCTCGTGTAAAGAAGAAAATCAGTCTTCCAATTTGAAAGATTATTTTACCTATGAAAAAACCGATACCGTACAAAGTGGAGGGGTAAAAATGATTCCAATTAAGACACCTGTTGGAAATTTTAAAGTATGGACAAAACGTTTTGGGAATAATCCAAAAATAAAAATACTTTTATTACACGGAGGTCCGGCAATGACACATGAATACATGGAATGTTTTGAAACATTTTTCCAGCGAGAGGGCTTCGAATTTTATGAATACGATCAGCTTGGATCTTACTACAGCGATCAACCGAAAGATAGCACTTTATGGACTACAGAGCGTTTTGTCGAAGAAGTAGAACAAGTTCGTAAAGCGATTAATGCTGACAAAAAAAACTTCTATGTTTTAGGAAATTCATGGGGTGGAATTTTAGCAATGGAATATGCTCTAAAATATCAGCAAAACATAAAAGGTTTATTAATTTCAAATATGATGGCAAGTGCTCCAGAATATGGAAAATATGCTGAAAAAGTACTTTCAAAACAAATGAAGCCAGAAATATTAGCTGAAATTAGAATATTAGAAGCAAAAAAAGATTTTAATAATCCAAGATATATGGAACTTTTAATTCCAAACTTCTATAACAAACATTTATGCCGATTAAAAGAATGGCCAGATGGACTAAATAGAGCATCGAAACATTTGAATGGAGAAATTTACAAAATGATGCAAGGACCAAGTGAATTCGGAATCAGTGGCCGTTTAGCCAAATGGGATATCAAAAATCGTTTACACGAAATCAAAATTCCAACTCTCATGATAGGAGCCAAATACGATACAATGGATCCAAAAGCAATGGAAGAACAAAGCAAACTAGTCAAAAAAGGACGTTTTTTATATTGTCCAAACGGTAGTCATCTTGCGATGTGGGATGATCAACAAATATTTATGAAGGGGGTTATTGAGTTCATTCATGATGTTGACTCAAAAAAAATGTAAAAGAAAATTAGTCACTCATTTCCAATAGAATAAAACTTGTAAAAATTTATATAAAGAGTTATCTTAAAATAAAATCAGTTTCATTTAAATTCCTTTCATGGCTCGCTAACAATGCGGGCTCTTTGCTTTATCAATTTTGAAAGGCTTTCAAGATGAAAACGATGTTTTGTTTCCTGTAAAAGGACGCCATTCTAGCACTAACCTTTCAGAATAAATACGCGTTCCACTTTTCAAATACAATCACAAAACTACCAACATCAAAACAATTTTAAGTATTGAGCGCTATTCAAGCGCCAGAAGATAATGAATAAAACATAATACATTATTTCCCAAACGTTTATAAACAAAAAAATCCCTCCCGATAAATCGGGAAGGATTCTCAAAAGAAAGGCGACGACATACTCTCCCACAAAACTGCAGTACCATCTGCGCAGGCGGGCTTAACTTCTCTGTTCG
>NZ_JBSIPG010000003.1:0-353504 GCF_054075145.1 Flavobacterium xizangense
TATGTCGTCGCCTTTCTTTTGAGAATCCTTCCCGATTTATCGGGAGGGATTTTTTTGTTTATAAACGTTTGGGAAATCTTCTGGAAAATGAAACTTCTGATTTGGTATATGCCGCGTTAGTGATGGGAGCGGCATCCTCTTGCGAGAAACCACAATGGCTCGTCTTATCTAAACCCCTCCCGCAAAAGATACAGCGGACAGCACGGTCCGGAGGGAAATGCCAAAATTAATTCTACTTTCAATTCTCAATTTAACTCGCATTAAGTGTTATATCTAGTCGTGTAATTCTGTTAAATTAAAGTCAATTTTAGGTTTTAAATTCCGGTGTGCTAGCCTTTTTAAATGTGAATCCTTATTTTTGTTTTTAAATATTATAATATGAGTATGAGAAAAACTATTGTATTGTTGACATTGTTTGTTATTGCAAATTTAAATGCTCAACAGCGCCCTAAATTGGTTGTAGGTATTGTTGTAGATCAAATGAAAATGGAATATTTATATCGTTTTTCTGATGATTTTACGCAAAATGGCTTCAAGAGATTAATGAATGAAGGATTCACTTTTCAGAATATGCATTATAATTATATGCCAACTTATACAGCACCAGGTCACGCGTCAATTTACACGGGTACAACACCAGCAACTCATGGTATAGTTGGTAATGAGTGGTTTAGTAGAACTTTAGGTAAAGAAACATATTGTACTGATGATACAGGAGTAAAAACTGTTGGTGATGGAACAGTTGAAGAAGGTGCAATGTCTCCAAAAAATCTTCAAAGTACTACGATTACAGACGAGGTTAGAATGGCAACTAACTTTCAAGGTAAAGTTATTGGAATGAGTCTTAAAGATCGTGGTGCAATTTTGCCTGCTGGTCATTTTGCTAATTGGGCTTTTTGGTACAGTAAGACTGGATCTTTTATTTCGAGTACTTTTTATGGAGAAAAATTGCCAGACTGGGTAGCAGAATTCAATAACGAAAAAAATTATTTGAAATATATCAACAAAGGCTGGGATTTGTATAAACCAGCTTCGGTTTATAATGAAAGTCTTCCGGATAATAATCCATATGAAGGTAAATTATATGGAAGTGCCGCACCGGTTTTTCCATATGACCTAAAGACAATGTATGAGAAGAATGATGCGGGAGTTATTAGATCAACTCCATTTGGAAATGATTTATTAGCCGATTTTGCAAAAAAAGCTATTGAAAAAGAAAATCTTGGTAAGGATGACATTACTGACTTCCTGACGGTAAGCTTTTCTTCAACTGATTATGTTGGGCATTTACTTGGCCCACGTTCAATGGAACTTCAAGATACTTATTTAAGATTAGATCAGACAATTGCTGATTTTCTTGCTTATTTAGATAAAACTGTCGGGAAAGGAAACTACCTTTTATTTTTAACTGCAGATCATGCTGGCGCTGAGAATGTGATTTATTTGAAAGACCGTAAGTATAATGTAGATAATTATCCGTCAAAAGATGTGCGTAAAATTCTTCAGGATTTTTCAGTTAAAACTTTTGGAGTTGATTTATTGCTGAATTATTCCAACTTTAATATTTACTTCAATAAGCAAATAATTAAAGATAAAGGTTTAGAGCTGACAAAAGTAAAACAGGCTTTTAAAGACTTTTTGATTTCACAGCCTCAAGTCAAAAAGGTATATACGGAGGAAGAAATTTTAGCTAACAGTGGAAACGATTATTATCTAAATTTTGTTGTAAAAGGTTATGATGTAACACAAGATGGTGATATGGTTGTGATTGATAAACCTGGTAATATTGAATATTCACCAACAGGTACATCACATGGAACGCCTTACAGTTATGATACTCACGTGCCTGCTATATTTTTTGGATGGCATATTAAAAAAGGTGAATCATATGATAAAAAAGCGATTACGGAAATTGCTCCAACTGTAGCACAAAAAATCAAAGTTGCTTTCCCTAATGGAACTGAAGCAAAAGTAATGCAGGAAGTTTTAGATGAGAAAAAAGAAATTTTGAATTCAAAAAAATAAATTCACACATTATATGACAAAAATAAAGGCGGTCAATTGACTGCCTTTATTTTTTATTGATAAAAAAGGCTTTTCAATTAAGAAAAGCCTTTTAAATAGTGTTTAGTAAGCACTTATTTTAATGTTAGCCTATGCGTTTGCTAACACTAATTCTTCGTTAAAAGGAAGATTCCAAGCTTCAGCAACTCCTTTGTAAAGGATTTTTCCATTAGCTACGTTTAATCCTTTTCTTAATTCTTCGTTTTCTGCACATGCTTTTTCCCATCCTTTATTTGCTAATTGTACAGCATATGGTAAAGTTGCATTAGTTAAAGCTAAAGTAGAAGTGTAAGGAACAGCTCCTGGCATGTTAGCTACACAATAGTGAACAATATCATCAATGATAAAAGTTGGGTTTTCATGTGTTGTTGGAGTACATGTTTCGATACAACCACCTTGATCAACCGCAACGTCAACTACAACTGCTCCTGGGCGCATTAATTTAAGCATGTCACGAGTAATTAAGTGAGGCGCTTTTGCTCCTGGAATTAAAACAGCACCAACAACTAAATCAGCATCTTTGATTGCTCTAGTGATGTTATAATGATTAGACATTTCTGTATTTACATTTGCTGGCATAATATCGTCTAATTGACGTAAACGTGGCAAACTTAAATCCATGATAGTAACTTGCGCTCCTAATCCTGCAGCCATTTTTGCAGCTTGAGTTCCAACAATACCTCCACCTAAAACTAATACTTTTGCTGGTGGAACACCTGGAACACCACCTAAAAGAATTCCTCTTCCTTTTAATGGTTTTTCTAGGTATTTAGCTCCTTGCTGAATAGCCATACGACCTGCAACTTCAGACATTGGAACTAATAATGGCAAACTGCGGTCTGTTTTTTCTACAGTTTCGTAAGCTAAACAAACTGCACCTTTTTCAAGCATGGCATGAGTTAATTCCTCTGATGAAGCAAAGTGAAAATAAGTGAAAAGTAATTGATCCTTTTTGATTAAAGGGTATTCAGAAGCAATTGGTTCTTTTACTTTAATAATCATTTCTGCAATTGCGTAAACTTCTTCAATAGTTCCTAAAACTACTGCACCAGCATTTGTATATTCTTCATCAGCAAATCCACTTCCTAAACCTGCAGTTGATTGTACATAAACAACATGTCCGTGTTTTTTCATTTCAGAAACACCAGCTGGAGTTAATGCTACACGATTCTCATTGTTTTTGATTTCTTTTGGAACACCTATTATCATATTGTTATATTTTTTTGTTTTCTTGAATTTGTTTTACAAAGTTACTCGTAGAGAATATATTATTGAATATTGTCTTATAAATAAGAAAATATTATTTTATTTTATATTTTTACAGAAATATTTTCTTTTTTAGAGCTTTTAAGCTTCCGAAAAGAGAAAAAATGACTAAATTATATTAATTGAAGAAAACGTTTTCGTTATGGTTTTAGATGATATTGACAAAAAAATCCTACGTCTTTTACAGGAAAATGCACATTATACATTAAAAGACATAGCAAATAAAATAAATTTGTCTCTCACCCCTGTTCATGATCGTGTAAAACGTCTTGAAAAAGAGGGTGTTATAGAGAAATATGTTTCTATTTTAAACAAAAAAAAATTAGGTAACAATCTTACAGTTTATTGTCAAGTTACTTTAACCAAACAGACTTATGATACTTCTGAAGGATTTAATCAAGCTATTTTAGAAATGCCAGAAGTTGTTGAATGTAATTATGTTTCAGGAAATTTTGATTATATGCTTAAAATTATAATACCTGATATGGAAAGCTATCATCATTTTCATCAAAAAAAATTGTCTACTTTACCTGAAGTTTCTTTAATAAATACTGTTTTTGTTATTTCAGAAGTTAAAAGCACGACAGTTCTTCCGATTTAATAAAAGAAAAATCCACCAAGAAAACTTGATGGATTTTAGCAATAGTTGGTTTTGGTTTTTTATTAATAGTAAGTAAAGCGTCTCACTTTTGCAATATATTTTGCAAGACGAATTACCTGATGGCTATAGCCATATTCATTATCGTACCAAATATAAAGTACTATATTTTTTCCATCTTTTGAAACAATTGTAGCATTACTGTCATAAATTGAAGGTGCAGAAGTTCCCACAATATCAGATGATACTAATTCATTATTTAAAGAATATTTTATTTGTTCGACAAGCTCGCCTTCAAGAGCATATTTTTTCATGATTTTATTTAAACCTATGATAGTTGTTGCTTTTTTGACTTCTAGATTTAAAACTACTAATGAGCCATTTGGAACTGGAACCCGAATTGCATTCGAAGTCAGTTTTCCTTCTAATGATGGCAATGCTTTTGCAACAGCGCTTCCTGCACCAGTTTCGGTAATAACCATGTTTAATGCCGCAGCTCTGCCTCGACGGTATTTTCTATGCATATTATCAACCAGATTTTGGTCATTTGTATAAGCATGAATAGTTTCCAAATGTCCTTTTACAACTCCAAGAGTATCTTCAATTGCTTTTAAAACAGGTGTTATAGCATTTGTAGTACAAGATGCAGCAGAGAAAATATTGATTTCATCAGGATTAAAATCATTATGATTGACACCGTGTACAATATTCGGAATTCCTTTTCCAGGAGCAGTAAGTAAAACTTTGCTTGCTCCGTTTGAGGTTAAATGTCTTTTTAGTGCTTCTTCTGTAGTAAATGCTCCTGTATTATCAATTATAAGGGCATCATTGATTCCATGTGTAGTATAATCAATTTCTTCTGGTGTATTTGCTGTTATAACATGAACCGTTGTTCCGTTGATAATTAAAGCATTATTTTTAGGATCGGCAATTACAGATCCCTGAAAATCTCCGTGAATGGAATCGTACCGTAAAAGAGAAGCTCGTTTCTCTAAGCTTGATGCATCATTTTTATCACGAGTTACAATTGCTCTCAATCGCAGTTGATTTCCTTTTCCGGTTTTAGACATTAATTCTCTCGCTAATAAACGTCCAATTCTTCCGAAGCCGTATAAAACAACATCTTTTGGCTGAATTTCTTCTGAAGATTTTGCTTTTTTTAATTTATCCATTACAAAATATCGAGCATCTGGATATTTCTCGTCCTCTAAACGATATTCGTAAGTTAATTTTCCTAAATCTATTTTTGCAGGTGGTAAATCTAATGATAATACAACTTTTGCAATTTCAACCGAATCAAAAATGGTAATGGGTTTGCCAACAAATTCACCTGCATATTGATGCAGATTGATTATATCGCTGACATTTTTATCCAATAATTGGTTTTTAAATAAAACCATTTCAATGGACTTGTCATACCATAAATCACTTATAACTTTTATTAATTCGACACCAGCTCTTCTTCGGTCGACTTGTAATGATACCTCTTTTTGGTACAAGGATTTTTTGCTCATAATTGACTAAATTGAAAAAATAAAACGCTCACTATTTTAAAATTTGGCGCAAAAGTATCTATTTCAATCGATTTCGTAAACTATTTTAGCATTTATTTTTGAAAATAAAAAAAGGTCATCTTGAATTTCATAAGATGACCTTTTTTGAGTTTTCAATCTCAGTTTCTGTTTTCAGTCTTAAAATAAATTGTAAACTGTGACTGGAAACTGTAATTATTTTTTTTAAATGATGATTCTAAAGATTTCTCCGTTTCGATTTATCATTTCAATACGCACACTTTGTCCTTCGTCTTTTTTACTTAAAAGCTTTGAAACAGTTTCTACATTTGTAGCTTTTACATTGTCGATACTTAAAATAATATTGCCCTGAAGTTCGTTTTGATATTGCATTAAATTTTCATTGGTAATATTTTTGATTTTAACACCATAATCAATTCTGAATTTCTTTTTATCAGCAGCATCTATATTTTCCAACTCTATTCCTTTAAATTCGGCGCTGTAAAATTCATTTTTACTCAATGTTACCGGAACAGTTTTTGTTTTTCCATCTTTAATATAAGTAACTTTTACAACGTCATTTGGTCTTTTTGTATTGATGTATCCTGAAAGATCTGCATAAGTTGCTATGTTTTGATCATCTAATTTCACAATAATGTCGCCTTTAGTAAGTCCGGCTTTTTCGGCTCCAGAATTTTTAGAAACTCGATTGATATAAAATCCTTGAGTTTCTGTAACACCTAATTCTTTAGAAGCGGTGCTGTTAAGTTCTCCACCTTCAACGCCAAGAATTCCTCTTTGAACATTCCCATATTCCATTATATCTTCAATAATTTTTCTAGCAATATTAGAAGGAACTGCGAAAGAGTAACCTACATAAGAACCTGTCATTGATGAAATCATAGTATTGATCCCAATTAATTCGCCTCGTGCATTTACTAGCGCTCCACCGCTATTTCCAGGATTTACTGCAGCATCGGTTTGAATGAAAGACTGAATTCCACTTTGGTCTAAATTTCTGGCTTTCGCCGAAACAATTCCAGCTGTAACAGTTGAAGTCAAATTATAAGGATTTCCAACAGCCAAAACCCATTCGCCGACTTTTACAGAATCGGAATTAGCAAAAGCCGTATAAGGCAGTTTTTCATCGGCGTTAATTTTCAAAAGAGCGATATCCATTTTAGAATCGGTACCGATTAACTTTGCTTTGTATGACTTTTTATTGTTTAAAGTAATTTCAATTTCTGTTGCGTCTTTGATTACGTGATTATTAGTCACAATGTATCCGTCTTCAGAAATAATTACTCCGGATCCGGTACCTACTTGTTCTTGTTGCTGCTGGCCGCCATAACCATAGAAAAATTCAAGCATGGGGTTAGTTACGGTTCTTCTTGAAACGTT
Organism: Flavobacterium xizangense; assembly: GCF_054075145.1. Lineage (NCBI taxonomy): Bacteria > Pseudomonadati > Bacteroidota > Flavobacteriia > Flavobacteriales > Flavobacteriaceae > Flavobacterium > Flavobacterium xizangense. The sequence continues at coordinate 6,841 of NZ_JBSIPG010000003.1, forward strand.
TTTTACGTGAACAACGGTATGAATAGTTTTATCTGCAGCTTCGGTAAAATCCACTGCCTCAGCTGACAAACCAACATTTCTACCAAATGAATTTGGGGCAAGAGTTACAACAGAATTTCCTTTTCCAAAAAAAGAATTGCTGCCATCAAATAATAATTTGTACGCACCAAGTGTAGTAGCACCACTTAGTAATGACACTAAAAATAAGGTTGAAAATCTTTTCATAATTACAATTTATGTTTAAGTTGTTAGCGTAAAATTAAAGCAAAAAATTATTTGAAAAAATGGTTTAACGCTCTTTAACAATGATTAACATTTCATTAATTAATCTTCGCAGTTTCTTCGTACTTTTGCATTTCTTAACCACTAAAAAATGCAAATAGAATTTTATAAATATCAAGGTACCGGGAACGATTTTGTGATGATCGATAATCGTTCTAATTTTTTTCCGAAAGAGGATATTCAATTGATTGAACGTTTGTGCGACAGACGATTTGGTATTGGAGCTGACGGACTTATTTTACTTGAAAAAGATTCTGAAACTGATTTCAGAATGGTTTATTATAACTCTGACGGAAATGAAAGTTCGATGTGCGGTAACGGCGGACGCTGTTTGGTTGCTTTCGCAAATCAACTTGGCGTTATTAAGGATAAAGCGACTTTTATCGCGACAGATGGTCTTCATCATGCTTCAGTAGACAAAGATGCTATTGTTTCATTGCAAATGATTGATGTAAATGAAGTTCAAAAACACGATTCGCATACTTTTTTAAATACGGGTTCTCCGCATCATGTTCAAATAGTTGAAAATCTAAAAGAATATAATGTGAAAGAAAATGGAGCCGCAATTCGTTACGGAGCATTATATGGAGAAAAAGGAAGCAACATCAATTTCGTTAAAAAGATAGATGAAGATACTTTTTCACTTCGTACGTATGAAAGAGGTGTAGAAGATGAAACGCTAGCTTGTGGGACAGGCGCAACTGCAGTTGCTATTGCAATGAATGCAATTGGCGAAACAGACAAAACCGCAATTAATTTAAATGTTGAAGGCGGAAAACTGGTTGTTTCATTCGATAAATTAGGAGATCATTTTTCAAATGTTTTCTTGACTGGACCTGCAAAATTTGTTTTTAAAGGAACGATAGAAATTTAAAATCTAAAATCGTACATGATTACACTCAAAGGCGAAAATATTTATCTGCGTGCATTAGAACCTAATGATTTAGAGTTTGTGTACGAAATGGAAAATGATCAAAACATTTGGGAGGTCAGTAATACTAATACACCATATAGTCGTTATTTAATTCGGCAATATCTTGAAAATGCAAAACAAGATATTTATGAGGCAAAACAATTACGCTTGGCCATTTGTCAGGATAAAGATTTTCCGGCTATTGGATTAATTGATTTATTTGAATTTGATCCCAGAAATAATAGGGCTGGAATTGGAATTGTAATTCAAAATAAAGAGTATAGAAATCAAAACATTGGGTCTGAGGCATTAGAGTTATTAATAAAATATTCTTTTCATAATTTAAATCTGCATCAGCTTTATGCAAATATTAATGTAGGAAATGTAGCTAGTATAGCACTTTTTACTAAATTTGGTTTTGAGAAAATCGGAATTAAAAAAGATTGGATTTTGCTCGATAACCACTATCAAGACGAGGCAATTTTTCAATTAATTAACAAACAAATTTAAAATTTAAACTTTGAGCTTAAAAAAAATTATCACGATAATAGCTGTAGCCGTAATTTCAGTTTTAATGATTTACGGATTTATTTTAATTAATAAAATTTTCAGCTCCAACACCAAATTCGAAAAAGAGGAACTTTATGTTTATGTGCCAACTGGTGCAAATTATACAGATGTAAAAAAAATATTAGAGCCGTATGTCAAGAATTTTGACAATTTTGAAATGGTTGCGAGTAAAAGAAGTTATCCTGAAAATGTAAAATCAGGACGTTTTCTGCTTAAAAAAGGAATGAATAACATTGATTTAGTTCGTGCAATGCGTTCTAATGTTCCTGTTAAATTGGCATTTAATAATCAAGAACGTCTTGAGAATTTTGCAGGAAGAGTAGGTTCTGAAATTGAAGCCGATAGTTTGTCTTTATTAAAAGCGATTAAAGATTCTACTTTCATGGCGCAAAATGGCTTCAATGAAGACAATGTTTTTGCGATGTTTATTCCAAATACATATGAGATTTATTGGAATACTTCAGCAGAAAAATTCCGTGATAAAATGATCAAGGAATATCATAATTTTTGGACTGACGAAAGAATAGCGAAAGCAAAAAAACAAGGACTTACACCAGTTCAAGCTACCATTTTGGCTTCAATTGTGCATAAAGAGTCGGTAAAGAAAGATGAAAGGCCGCGTATTGCTGGAGTCTATTTAAACCGTTTGCGTTTAGATATGCCACTTCAGGCTGATCCAACAGTTATTTATGCTTTGAAATTAAGAGATAATAATTTCGATCAGGTAATTAAAAGAGTTTTTTATAACGATTTGGTTATGAGATCTCCATATAATACTTATGTAAATACAGGGCTTCCTCCAGGACCAATCGCAATGCCAGATATTACAGCGCTTGATGCAGTTTTAAATCCTGAGAAAAACGATTATATTTATTTCTGTGCAAGTGTTGATCGTTTCGGTTATCATGAATTTGCTTCTACTTTAGCAGAACATAATGTAAATGCAAAAAAATATTCAGACTGGATTGCCAGCCAAGGTGTTACGAGATAAATACTATTTTTGAAACCTATAGATGAACCGAAGTAAAATTTACTTCGGTTTTTTTATGAGTGGAATTTGGATAGTTACGTGAGAAATAATGCTTGTTTCTAAAAATCTAGAATTCAAAAATGATAACTCAAATTTGACGTTTTAGAAATGTGAAAACCATTTTATTTCAAAAATAAAACCAAAAAAACGCATATTTTAAGTTTTTTACTACAAATTTATTTTAAAAATTTTGTGGTTGAAATTATATTCAGCCCAAAAAACGAATACTTTTTGTAGGCTTTATCTTCTTTTTTTAACAAATTTGATAAAAAAATGATAAAAATGACTTTTTTTGAGATTTAATTTTTCATGTTTTTGAGCACAATTCAACTTCAGCGAAAATGCTCTTAAACTGCATAATCAAAGGGCTTAAACAAGATTTTTAATTTTTTAAAATAACGTAAATTACTGATTTACAGTATTTTTTTGTATTTCTTATCTTTGCACTGTAGAAATTTCAAGAGGGTGACAGCGTCTTGAAGAAAAACAATTTATGATAAAGAAATGGTATTTTTATGCGAGTTTAGTCGTTATTATTACATTTTTAAGTTTGGGTTTTAAACCCTTCAATCTGGAAACCAAACGTTGGTTTCTCACCGAAAAATCAGATGGAGTAGAATACATTTTTCCATCACAAGAAAAGGATGATTATCCTAATTTAAACTTCCCATACACCGGAAATCATTTTATAGGTTTTAAAGAAGCAGTTGCTTTCAAAGAATCTCAAGGAAAATACCGCTTGGTTAATACACTTGGTTACATGGGAAAATACCAGTTTGGTTCTGAAGCCCTAAGAGCTATTGGTATAAAAAATCACAAAGCCTTTTTAAAGGATCCTGCATTACAAGAAAAAGCTTTCATTGCTTTGTTGTCCAAAAACAAATGGATATTACGCTATGAGATCAAAAAGTATGAAGGAAAAGTAATTAATGGTATTGAAATTACCGAATCTGGAATTTTAGCAGCGGCACACCTTGGAGGCGCCGGTTCAGTGAAAAACTTCTTTAAAAATAAAGGAGCGAGGCATTTTAGAGATGCTTACGGAACTTCATTAAAAAGCTATATGAAAGACTTTGGAGGTTATGATCTTTCTTATATTGAAGCTGATAGCAATGCGACAATAAACAAGATCTAAAAAAAAAGCATAAAAAATCCCGAATCAATCAATTCGGGATTTTTTTATATTTAATTAGTCAATTAAGATTTCTAAAATTTGAATTGCTGCTTCACTTATTTTGGTTCCTGGACCAAAAATAGCAGCAGCGCCTGTATCAAATAAATATTGATAGTCCTGTGCCGGAATTACACCGCCAACAATGACCATAATATCTTCACGGCCATGTTTTTTTAGTTCTTCAATAACTTGCGGAACTAATGTTTTATGACCAGCAGCAAGTGATGAAACGCCTAAAATATGAACATCATTTTCGACAGCTTGTTTTGCTGCTTCAGCCGGAGTCTGAAAAAGCGGACCTATATCTACATCAAAACCAACATCAGCATAACCGGTGGCTACCACTTTTGCACCTCGATCGTGACCATCTTGTCCCATTTTGGCAATCATAATTCTTGGGCGTCTTCCTTCTTGTTTTGCAAAAGCATCAGCTAATTGTTTTGCTTTTTCAAAATTTTCGTCATTTTTTATTGCTGCACTATACACACCGCTAAAGGATTTAATTTGCGCTTTGAATCGGCCAAAAACACTTTCCAGAGCATCGCTGATTTCTCCTAAAGTTGCTCTTTCTCGTGCAGCTTCAACAGCAATTTCTAATAAGTTTCCTTCGCCGGTTTTGGCACAATGAATTAATTTTTCCAGTGATTGATTTACTTTTTCAGTATTTCTTTTTGCTTTAACATCTTCAAGTCGCTCTATTTGTTGTTTACGAACCATTTGGTTATCAACATCCAAAATATGAAGCGGATCTTCTTTTTCTAATCTAAATTTATTGACACCAACTATAATATCCTGCCCGCTATCAATTCTAGCTTGTTTTCTAGCCGCAGCTTCTTCAATTCGAAGTTTAGGAATTCCAGCTTCAATCGCTTTCGTCATTCCGCCTAATTCTTCTACTTCTTCAATTAATTTCCAGGTACTTTCTAGAATTTCATTTGTGAGTGATTCAACATAATAACTGCCTCCCCAAGGATCAACAGTTTTAGTGATTTTAGTTTCTTCCTGCAAATAAATCTGTGTATTACGGGCAATTCTTGCCGAAAAGTCAGTTGGAAGTGCAATTGCTTCATCTAATGCATTGGTATGTAAAGATTGTGTTCCTCCAAAAGCTGCAGCAGTAGCTTCAATACAAGTTCTGGCTACATTATTAAATGGATCTTGTTCCGTCAAACTCCATCCACTGGTTTGACAATGCGTTCTCAATGCTAATGATTTTTCGCTTTTGGGATTAAATTGCTGTAACAATTTTGCCCAAATCATTCGGCCGGCTCTCATTTTAGCAATTTCCATAAAATGATTCATTCCAATGGCCCAAAAGAAAGATAAGCGAGGAGCAAACTCATCAATTGTCATTCCGGTAGATAATCCTGTTCGAATATATTCTAAACCATCTGCTAAAGTATAGGCCAATTCAATATCAGCCGTTGCTCCAGCTTCCTGCATGTGATATCCAGAAATAGAAATAGAATTGAATTTTGGCATTTTTTTGCTCGTAAATTCAAAGATATCAGCAATGATTTTCATCGAAGGCGTTGGTGGATAGATATAGGTATTACGAACCATGAATTCTTTTAAAATATCATTTTGGATAGTTCCCGAAAGTTTTTTGAGTTCAACTCCTTGTTCTTCAGCGGCCACAATGTAAAAAGCCATAATAGGCAAAACGGCGCCATTCATGGTCATTGAAACCGACATTTCGTCTAGCGGAATTTGGTCAAACAATACTTTCATGTCTTCTACAGAATCGATTGCAACACCTGCTTTTCCAACATCACCAACAACACGTTCATGATCAGAATCGTAACCGCGATGCGTAGGCAAATCAAAAGCGATTGAAAGTCCTTTTTGACCCGCAGCAAGATTTCTTCTGTAAAAAGCATTACTTTCTTCTGCTGTCGAGAACCCGGCATATTGACGAATTGTCCATGGACGTCTTACATACATTGTTGCATACGGTCCCCGTAAATTAGGCGTAAAACCAGCTCCGAAATCAAGAAATTCCAAATTCTCTATATCTTTTTCAGTATAGTTTTTTTTAATTTCGATTCCTTCGGCAGTCGTAAAATTATCAATCAGGTTTTCTAATTTTTGACTTTCAATTTTCGACTTTTGACTTTGAAGATTAATATGTTTAAGGTCTTTTCTTATCATGGAGACACTTTTCTTTGGTGTGAATATTAATTACGTTTAAAAGGAATTACTCAAGTTCTAGCCTTTCCTGTTCCAGTTTCTCGGCTAATCTTTTTTCTATAATAGGTGTAATTAATGTTTTTCTAGGTTTGATTTTTACAAAAGGAAACAATTCTAAATCATGTTTCATTTTGTCTTCCCTGTTAGGATATTTATTGGTCCCTAATAAAACTTCTTTTTTAGAATCAAATAATTCCTGTTCTTTAGTAGCGCTTTCCTGAATTTTCTTTTTGATTGTTCCTTCGTTCAAAAGTTTTAAGAAACCTCCATCAGCTTCGATTTCTTTGAATAATTTAAGGCTTTTCTCTGCTAATTGCATCGTTAAACTTTCAATGTAGTAACTCCCATCTGCCGGATTATTTACTCGGTCAAAATAACTTTCATGTTTTAAGACTAATAACTGATTGCGGGCAATTCGATCTCCAAATTCGTTGTCTTTATGATACAAAGCATCATAAGGTAAATTAGCTACAGCATCGGCCCCGCCTAAAATTGCCGACATACATTCGGTTGTAGTTCGAAGCATATTGACATTATAATCGTAAATAGTTTTATTTCGTTTGGTTGGTGTAACTAGAAAATGACAATCTATATCAGGATTATATTCTTCAGCAATTAATTTGAAAAGCATTCGCAAAGCACGAAGTTTTGCAATTTCAAAAAAGTAATTTGTTCCAACTGATATTTGAAAAACAATTGTTTTTGTTGAAGTTGATAAACGGTTTAAATATTCATTCGCATGTGCTAAACTATAAGCAATTTGCTGTGTAATATTCGCTCCTGCATTTTGATATAAGCTAGAATCAACACTTAAAAGAGAAATATTTGAAGTTTCTTTTGATATTTTTTCCAGCGTTTCAAAATTGTTTTTGTCCGATGTTGTAAACCAATTTCCGTCTCGGGCTAATTGACCAATTGGATCTAAATTACAATAAAAGATTGCTTTTTTTTGAGCAGAAATTGTGTCCAGTTTTTTTACGAAATCGATTGAGAGAAAAGTCAAATTAAAGTAAACGATTCTGTTCTCTAAAGGAAGATTTTCCAATAAAGAAACAATATCAGCATTTTCGTTTTGAATAGTAAAACGCAAGCTTTCTGCACCTCTTTCAAGTGTGTTGTTTGCTCTTTTGATTGATTTTTCAACATCGTGAACAAAAATATTCTGGCAAATTTTAAAATCAGAGGCATGTGTCTCAACCACAGCCGATTTGGTAAATTCATCATTGTGGTAAAAAGGTTTCACCTGAATATCTTCTGGAGAATTCCAAATTACAGTTTCGTTATAATCTGCTCCATCTAATTCAAACTGGATTTTTTGTTTCCATTGTTTTGATGAAATCGGATTAAAATCGTTGAATAGGTTAGTAGCCATTAGTTTTTGTGATTATTCTTGTTCTTGAATTGTGTCTCCTTCAAAGTGAATGATATAAATATCCTCGCTGTCTTTTTTCATAAAGTACTTTTCGCGAGCATATTTTTCTATTTGTTCAGGATTTTTAAGTTGTTTGATCTGTTCTTGATCTTTTTTTATTTCGTCCTGATAGTATTTTTTATTGTCCTGAAGTTCATTAATTTGTCCGTCCAGAAAACGATGGTCAAAATAGGAGTAATTATCTAAAAATAACATCCAGACAATAAAAAACAGCAAAACCCAAACATATTTGTTACCCAAATATTTGAACCATTTTTTGTCTTTGTATGGATTTTTGAATTTCATTTTTAAACGAATTTTTCTTTTGAATCGATTGATCTTTTTAACCCCCGATAGTCCCGATGCTTCGGGTGAAAGTCCTTCTGTATCTCGTTTCTTTTAACAAGATACAATAGATTGCAATGTATAGCGGGAATTAGCTCCTAATTTTTATGGTTTAAATTTACAATAAAAATTATGAAATTCTTTGATTAATTACGGCACGAACTACATCAATTGCTACAGTGTTGTATTTGTCATTTGGGATAATAATGTCTGCAAATGCCTTTGATGGTTCTATAAATTGCTCATGCATAGGTTTTAAAGTATTTTGGTAGCGGTTTAAAACCTCGTTAATATCGCGTCCGCGTTCTGAAATATCTCTTTTTAAACGTCGAACCAATCTTTCGTCAGAATCAGCGTGAACGAAAATTTTAATATCGCAAAGTTCACGTAATTCAGGATTTGTCAGAATTAGAATACCTTCAACGATCATTACTTTTCTTGGATGCGTTGCCACTGTATCATCCGTTCTGTTGTGTTGAATGAAAGAGTAAACCGGCTGATCAATTGTCTCTCCAGCTTTTAAAGCCTTTAAGTGTTTTACCAATAATTCAAAATCAATAGATCTTGGATGATCGAAATTAATTAATGCTCTTTCGTCGAATGACAAATTGGTTGTTTCCTTGTAGTACGAATCTTGAGAAATTACGCCAACTTCAGTGTCGGGTAGTTCTGTCATGATTTGGTGTACTACTGTTGTTTTTCCACTTCCTGTTCCTCCTGCAAGTCCAATAATGAGCATAAAATTTTTGTTTGATATTTGTTTGGCAAAATTAATAATTAAAGTGAATTTCTAAACATATAATTTAATTTAACCATATAAGTAATGTAAGTAAATTTAAGCTACAAAATGTTTAAGCTGTACAATACTTAACTGAACTTATATCACTTATATGGTTAAAAATATGGTGAAAAACATAAAAAAATCCCGAAAGTAAACCTTCGGGATTTCGTGCAATCAGTATAGATTTGATAAAATATTCTGAATTTAGTAAGCACTTGTAATTATTTATTCTTTTTTGCTTTTATCATCATTTCAAGCTGATCCCAAAGTTCTTCTGGAATTGCTTCTAATAAATTAAATTGTCCTGCGCCTTTTAGCCATTCGCCTCCGTCGATTGTAATAACATCACCATTTATGTAAGCTGAAAAATCAGATACCAAATAAGCGGCTAAATTTGCTAATTCCTGATGATCTCCAACACGTTTTAAAGGCACTTTTTTAGCCATATCGAATTTCTCAGAAAGATCGCCCGGCAATAATCTGTCCCAAGCTCCTTTTGTTGGGAATGGCCCCGGAGCAATCGCATTCGAACGAATTCCGTATTTTGCCCATTCTACTGCAAGACTTCTTGTCATGGCCAAAACTCCTGCTTTAGCAGTTGCACTTGGCACAACATAAGCCGAACCTGTCCAGGCATAAGTTGTTACAATATTTAAAATCGTTGCTGATGTTTGTTTGGTGTCAATCCAGTGTTTTCCAAAAGCCAGTGTGCAGTTTTTAGATCCTTTAAGTACAATATCTATAACTGTATCAAAAGCATTTGCTGATAGACGTTCAGTTGGTGAAATGAAATTTCCTGCCGCATTGTTTAAAAGAACATCCACTTTTCCGAAAACTTTTAAAGTTTCCTGAAGCATATTTTCTACTTCTTCATAATGACGAACGTCGCACTGAAGCGGTAAACACTTTCCGCCAGTTTCGCTTTCCAATTCTGAAGCTGTTGTTTTTAATTTTTCTAAATCTCTTGAAGTAATCGCTACCTGAGCGCCTAATTCTAAGAAATATTTTGTCATTGCTTTTCCTAAACCGCTTCCGCCCCCAGTAACTACAATGACTTTGCCTTTTAAGGCATCATCGCGCAACATTTTATCTGTATAGCTCATACTTTTCTTTTTTTACAATATTAATTAAAAAAATAGGATGCACGCATAATATTGTTATAAAATTTTGATAAACTTTATATTTGGCAAAGTTTTTTTGCGGCAGATTCAAGGGTAAAATTATCTTTCGCGAAGCAGAAACGAATCAATTTCTGGTCTTTGTTATTGGAATAAAAAGTTGAAATCGGAATTGCTGCAACGCCATGATTAATGATTAGATTTTTACAGAAAGTAACATCGTCTTCATCTGAAATATTGGCATAAGAAGCAACCTGAAAATAAGTTCCTTCGCAAGGTTTTAGATCGAATCGACTATTTAGTAGTAGTTTTTGAAAATAATCTCGTTTTTCCTGATAGAATTTTCCAAGCAAATTTACATCGACAACATCTAAATATTCGCTAATGGCAAATTGAGAAATACTATTAACACTGAAAACCAAAAACTGATGTACCTTCTTGATTTCCTTCATTAAATATTCGGGTGCAATCGTGTAGCCAATTTTCCAGCCTGTAATATGAAATGATTTTCCGAAAGAGGAAACCATTACGCATCGATCGATAAGAAAGTTTTTTGTATGTGCCGAAATATGTTTTTCTTCAAAAGTAATGTATTCATAAACTTCATCAGATAAAACAATAATGCCAGGATATTTCTCAAGAAGATTTTTTAATTGGATAAAATCGTTTTCATTTAAAATTTTTCCCGTCGGATTATGCGGATTATTGATAATAATCATTCGGCTTTTCTCCGAACAGGCTTTTTCAATCGTTTCCCAATTTGGAGTATAATCATCATTTAATGCTACACGAACTGGTTTTGCTTTACAGAGTAAAACTGGAGATTCATAAGAATCATAACTCGGATCGAGAATAATTACTTCATCATTTTCTTTTATCAAAGCCAAAATTGTAGTGAAAATTCCTTGAGTTGCCCCAGCTGTAACCAAAAGTTCTGTATCTGGATTGATTGTTCTATTGTAAGAACGCTGAGTTAATTCCGCAATTTTATTCATCAACGGCGGATAACCTGCCATTGGTGTGTATTGATGTACATTTTCCTTTGATAATCGTGCAACAATATCCGTTAACCTTTCATCAACAGTAAAATTCGGAAATCCCTGCGAAAGATTAATTGCATTGTATTCGGTTGCCATTTTAGACATTACCGTAAAAATGCTTGTTGTTATGTTTGGAAGTTTACTCATGTTAAAGTTTGATTTGGGGAAAACTTGTGAGTGTTGTGTGAAAATATCTAGATTAGATTATTTCATGGCTATTGGCAAAGAATATAAAACTCTTATTTTTTTGCCATTGTGCTCTCCGGGATTCCATTTTGGGCATATTTTCAGAACACGAATTGCCTCAGCTCCCGTTTTATAACCTGCATCTCTAAGAACTTTTATGTCAGTTAGTGAGCCGTCTTTTTCGACCACAAATGTTATGTAGATTTTTTTTCCTTTTATATTTTTTGCTCCTTCAGGAGTTTTAAAATTGCTGTCTACAAATTGATAAAATTTTTCCATTCCTCCTGGGAAATCTGGTTTAACATCTATGCCTGCAGTATTATAAACAGCATTGTCCTCATTGCTGGTCGTTGCTGAATTGCCTGCAGGTTGATCTATAGTTATTACTGTTTCAGTATTTTTTGCGTTCTGAGTAGTGTTTTGCGAAAATGTATTTTGTACAAAACAAATCAAAACGAGGATAAGAAATTTTTTCATTAGGTTGGTTTTAAAGTAAGTTTACATTTTATGGATAATAAAAATCGTAGGACGTTTATCAATGTCAATTTTTAATTTTTTCCAGTCAGAAACTTTCATGGTTTTGATAAATTCTGTTGGCAAAGTAATATCTGTTGCAATGCATAAATGTGTTGAGGGATTTAAAATTTGCAAAAGATCTTCGATTAATTTATTGTTTCTATATGGAGTTTCAATGAATAGCTGTGATTGGTTTTTGTCCTGAGATAATCTTTCAAAATGACGTATTGCTGATTTTTTTTCGTCTTTGTCAATTGGCAAATAACCATTAAAAGTAAAACTTTGTCCGTTCATTCCTGAAGCCATCATTGCCAATAGGATAGAAGATGGTCCAACTAATGGTACAACCTGAATTCCTTTTTCATGCGCCAGTTTTACAATCACAGCGCCTGGATCAGCAACGCCTGGACAACCAGCTTCGCTCATTAATCCCATATTTTTTCCTTCTAATAAAGGTTTTATGAAATCCAAATGCTCGCTTGGTTCGGTACGTTTGTTCAAAGTAAAAAGAACTAATTCGGATTGCTTTTTCTCAGGATAAACTGCTTTTATTGATTTTCTGGCAGTTTTGTCATTCTCAACAATGTAGTGATCTATAAGTTCGATACTTCTTTTTACTGTCTGAGGTAAAACATCCATCGGATCGCTTTCGCCCATTGTAGTTGGAATTAAATATAGTTTTCCTAGAAGTTTCATTTTGAGATATTTTAAATTAAAAAAGAAAAATGTATTTCAATTATTTATAAATAACTGAAATACAAATTATGAATGCTTTTCGATAAGTTTTTTAGCGATTATGTCTGCGGCTTCATCCAACATTTGGTAAACATTGTCAAAGCCATTTACTGCTCCGAAATATGGGTCTGGAACATCGACGTTTTCATCTGGAAATAATTCATTCAGAATTAGATTGACTTTGTTTTTGTGTTCAGGAGTTTTGGCAAGATGAATGACATCGCGGTAATTCGAATTATCCATTACGTAGATATAGTCGAATTCTTCAAAATCTGAAGATTTGAATTGTCTTCCTCTTTGATTGTCAATAATTAGCCCGTTTTTTTGAGCAACAGCAATCGAACGTTTGTCGGGCGCGTGGCCTACATGCCAGGATCCAGTTCCGGCTGAATCAACTATAAATTTGTCTTTTGGTAATTTAGAAGCCAGAATACCTTCGGCTAAAGGTGATCTGCAAATATTTCCCAAACAAACCATTAAGATTTTTACTGGCATGATTCGCGTTTATAGCGTTAATTTTTTGTTGATGTCTTCGACAAATTTCTTGAATTGTTTGTCTGTAGAAACTAAATTGTCAACGGTTTTACAAGCATGCAAAACGGTAGCGTGGTCGCGATCTCCAATTTGTGACCCAATGTTTGCCAAAGATGCTTTTGTAAATTTCTTGGCAAAAAACATAGCCAATTGTCTCGCTTGTACAACGTGCCTTTTTCTGGTTTTAGATTGAAGCGTTTCAATATCCAATTGGAAATAATCAGATACAATTTTCTGAATATAATCGATTGAGATTTCTCTCTTTACGTTTTTAACAAATTTCTCTACAACACTTTTTGCCAACTCAATAGTAACTTCTTTTTTGTTGAAAGAAGATTGAGCAATTAATGAAATAATTGCACCTTCAAGCTCACGAACATTGGTTTTGATATTTCGTGCAACATATTCTAAAATATCTTCCGGCATATCAACACCGTCACGGTATAAAATGTTTTTTAAGATGGAAATACGCGTTTCGTAATCTGGTTGATGCAATTCTGCAGATAATCCCCATTTAAAACGAGATAACAAACGTTGTTCGATATCCTGCATGTCAACAGGCGCTTTATCTGAAGTTAAAATTACCTGTTTTCCGTTTTGGTGCAAGTAATTAAAAATGTGGAAGAAAACGTCCTGAGTTCCGGATTTTCCAGATAAGAACTGAACATCGTCAATAATTAAAACATCGATTAACTGATAAAAATGAATGAAATCATTACGATTATTCTTTTTAACAGAATCAATATATTGTTGTGTGAAAATTTCGGCAGAAATATATAAAACCGTTTTTTCAGGATATTTATCTTTTACTTCAACACCTATAGCGTGCGCTAAGTGTGTTTTTCCTAAACCAACTCCACCAAAAATCAATAAGGGGTTGAATGAAGTTCCTCCAGGTTTATTGGCAACAGCCATACCTGCAGAACGAGCCAAACGGTTTGAGTCTCCTTCAAGGAAATTGTCAAAACTGTAATTTGGGTTTAGTTGTGATTCAATTTTTAGGTTTCTGATTCCCGGAATTACAAAAGGATTTTTAAGCTCAGGATTTAAGTTTTTAAACGGAGCATCAACCTCTTGCGGTTTCATAGGCACTCTGTTGGAACTTGGCAGCTGCTCGGTAAACGGCTGTTTGTTTCCATAAGTGTTTTCCATTTTAATTTTATAGAGTAACTTTGCGTTTTTTCCTAGTTCTTTGGTAAGCGCAACTTTCAATAATTTAACGTAGTGTTCCTCTAACCATTCGTAGAAGAATTTACTTGGTACCTGAATATATAATGCGTTGTCGGTTAGCTCAACTGATTTGATTGGTTCGAACCAAGTTTTGTAAGCTTGATCTTGAATATTGTCTTTTATAAAGGACAAACAGTTTTCCCATACCGATTGAGCAGTTTTAGTCATAGATTCAGATAAGTTTTTTATTATTGATAAAGATTCTCCTAATAAAAGTGGAGCAAAATTTTTCCGTATTTCGGGATAACAAATATGTGAACAAATTTCTGTAAAAAAAAATATTTTGGGTCTAATTTTATAAAAAAAAAGTTGTAAGTGAACTTTAGGAATTTAATTTTTTTTAATCTATAAATAATGAAAAATCATCAAACGCAAGTGCGTGTTCGTTACTCAGAAACTGACCAAATGGGAGTTGTTTATCACGGAAATTATGTGCCTTATTTTGAGATTGGACGCGTGGAATGGCTTAGAAATAAAGGGATTTCGTATGCTAGCATGGAAGAAAGAGGTATTGGGCTTCCGATTGTTTCGATGCAAATTAATTATAAAAAATCAGCGCGATATGATGAACTTCTTACAATTCATACAACCTTCAAAAGTCAGTCATCTGTTAAGATTGAATTTGACTGTGCCATCTATAATGAGGCAAATGAGTTATTAACAACTGCAGTATTTATTTTAGTATTTATTTCGTTAAAAACGGGTCGTCCAACAGCACCTCCGGATTATATTTTAGAATTGTTTAAAACGTTGGAATAATTGTTAAAATGAGGTGTGTTTTAATATTAATTTACACAATTTTAATATCAATTTCAAACATTAAATCAAAAATGTCGAATACTGATTCGGCATTTTTTTTGCGTGTTTTTGTGATTATTTTCCCAATTGGGAGTCCGGAATCTTCATCGATTTCCATTTCCTGAGAGGTAATTTCCAGTTTCTTTTCTTTGATAACCCGCATAACTTTATTCATATTTTTATAATCAAAAGAGATTAAAAAATGAACGTCAATTGTTTTTTCGACAATTTCACAAACTTCAAGCGTCATTTGTGCTGTAGTTCGATAAGCTGAAATCAAACCTCCGACACCTAATTTTACTCCGCCAAAAATACGAACAACAACGACAAGAATATTTGTCAGCCCAAAAGATTGAATTTGTCCATAGATAGGAGCGCCCGCAGTATTGCTGGGTTCGCCGTCGTCATTTGCCCGATACGATATTTTTGGAGCGGTTCCTAATTGATACGCATAACAATAATGTACAGCATGCGGATGCAGTTTTTTTAAGTCTTCAATTATTGGTTTTACTTCGTCTTCGCTTTCAATAGGAAATGCGTACCCAAAGAATTTGCTTCCTTTTTCCTTAAAAAGCACTTCATCAGATGCGAAAGCAATGGTTTGATAAATATCGCTGTATTCCAAAAGTAATTTTTCTAAAGTAAATTTTTATCCAATAACTGAATCACATCTTCCTGTCCAACTTGTAAATTCCATACTTTAAATCCTAAAGCAGCGGCAGCATTTGTGTTTTCTTTTTTATCGTCAACAAATAACGTTTGTTCCGGAATTAAATTATGTTCGTCAATTAAATGCTGAAATGAATTGGCATTTGGTTTGCGTTTTCTGATTTCATATGAAAAATGAACTTTTTCAAAACAATTGTAAAAATCAGTATAAAAAGGCTTGCCTACAGTTTTTTCAAAAGTGGCAATGTGAATGGCATCAGTATTGCTCAAAAGAAACAAACGGTATTTTTTTGAAAGCTCTTTTAAAAACTCTAATCGATATGATGGAAAATCAGCTAAAACAGCATTCCAAGCTTCCAAAATTTCTTCAATAGAAGCATTTGGAAGTTCTTTCTGAAATCCACCTAAAAAATCTTCGTACGAAACATCACCAGTTTCGTATAATAAATTCAAACGATCCATTTCTGAACTCCATTCGGTCATTCCTAATTTTTTCAATCCTGAAATAGTTCCCTGTTTGTCTAAATTGATGAAAATATCGCCAAAGTCAAAAATTATGGTATCAATCATGGTTTGTAATATATAATAATTCGTCGTTTTGAATAGTTGTTTTTAAAATATTGCTTTTGTGAATTATTGGTGCTTTTGCGCCTTTTTCATAAATAGTTGTTCCAATAAAAATGCGGGCTTCGTCCCATAAATTTGAATCTATAAAAGATTGCAAAGTTTGTCTTCCGCCTTCAATTATTACAGATTGAATTTGATGCTGATATAAAACGTCCAAAATCTGAGAAATTGTATTTTCATTAAAATCAATCTTCTCAAAAATGGTGTTTTCGTTAGAAATATTGTTTTCTAATTTAGAAAATACAATTGTTTTTGCGCTGTTATCAAAAATAAAACTGTCTTTTGAAATTCGGTTATTCTGATCTAAAACCACTCGAACTGGGTTGTTTCCTGACCAATCTCTAGTATTTAATTTCGGATTGTCATCAATAACCGTTTGCGTTCCCACTAAAATGGCCTGTTCTTCGCTTCGCCATTTATGAACTAATTGCCTCGAATATTGATTCGTAATCCAAATTGGTTTTCGTTCGTGACCGATTTCTTTTTCTGGCGCTAAAAATCCGTCTTGACTTTCGGCCCATTTCAATATAATATATGGTCTCTTTTTTTGATGGAAAGTAAAAAAACGTTTATTGAGTTCGTTGCATTCTTCTTCTAAAACTCCAACAGTAATATTTACGCCGTTTTCAATTAATTTTTTAATTCCTCTTCCTGCTACTTTTTCATTCGGATCGACGGTTCCAACGACGACATTTGGAATTTTATTTGCAATAATTAAATCGCAGCACGGAGGTGTTTTTCCAAAGTGGCTGCAAGGTTCCAGACTTACATAAATGGTAGCTTTTTCTAGGAGCGATTTATCTTTTACAGATTGTACAGCATTTACTTCGGCATGAGGTTCGCCAGCTTTTTTGTGCCAGCCTTCGCCAATTATTTTACCTTCATGAACAATTACGCTTCCTACCATCGGATTTGGATAAGTGGTTCCGAAACCGTTTTGAGCCAGTTCAATGCAGCGTTTTATGTGTTTTTCATGTGTATTCACGGTGCAAAAATAATCATTTTTGACTTTAATCCCGATAGTTAACATTATAGTTGAGAAACTATCGGAAAAGTATTTTTACTTTTGTAGATATATTACCGAATAACGAAACATGAAAGATTACATAATCAGAGCAATTAAAAAAGAAGACAACAAGGCTGTAGCACAATTAATACGTTCTGTTTTTGACGAAATGGAAATTCCAAAAGTAGGGACAGCTTATGCAGATCCATATCTTGATTTGATGTTTGAAGAATACAATAAACCGAGATCGGTCTATTTTGTAGTCGAAAGTGAAGGAGAAATAGTAGGTTGTTGCGGCATTGCGCCTTTAGAAAATGGTGCTTCAGAAATCTGTGAACTTCAAAAAATGTATTTTTCGCCTAAAACACGGGGTTTAGGAGTTGGTAGTCAAATGATGGAGAAATGCCTACAAGAAGCGAGAAATTTTGGATTTGAAAAATGTTATATTGAAACAATGCCTTTTATGCATGCGGCTCAAAAATTATATAAAAAATCGGGTTTTGAATATTTAGATGCTCCTTTAGGATGTACTGGGCATAATTCTTGCCCGGTTTGGATGCTGAAAGTTTTATAAAATCTTGTAACAAATTAGATTTTCCAATACTTATTTGAAATAAAAATTAGCTTTTGCTGAATAAAATTACTTAGAGATCAGAAATGAAAATTAAACAATACCGCACTCAGTTTATAAAAGAATTATCGCCTTTATATGATGCATACGAAGCGGAGAGTTTTTTCTATTTAATTCTAGAAGACAAACATAAATTGCGCCAGATTGATTTGGCTTTAAATCATGAACTGAATTTTTCTGAAAAGGATTTTATGGTTTGGGATTCAATATTGGATGATTTAAAAAACGAAGTTCCGATTCAGTATTTATTGGGAAAAACCAGTTTTTATGGTTTGGATTTTGAAGTGAATGAAAATGTCCTGATTCCGAGACCAGAAACCGAAGAATTGGTGGAGTGGATTATTAATGAAAATAAAGGACATTCTAAAGAAATCAAAATTTTAGATATCGGGACAGGAAGCGGTTGTATAGCAATTTCGTTGGCAAAAAATATTCCCTATGCAAAAGTCTATGCAATTGACGTTTCTAAAAAGGCACTAGAAACTGCAAAAAGAAATGCTATAAATAATAATGTCGATGTTACTTTTATGCTTAAGAATATATTGGAATTGGAAGCGCTGAAATCAGATTATGATATCATTGTATCAAATCCGCCTTATGTTCGGAATCTGGAAAAGGTTGAAATCAAAAAGAATGTTTTGGATTTTGAACCACATCTGGCTCTATTTGTTGATGATAACGATGCATTGATTTTTTACAGAAAGATTGCTGAATTAGCTAAAAAAAATCTTTTAGAAAAAGGACAATTATACTTTGAAATCAATCAGTACTTAGGAAAAGAAATGAATAATTTACTGGAAAAAATGAATTTCAAAAATATCGAACTTCGAAAAGATATTTATAATAATGATCGAATGATTAAGGGGAATGTTTAAAGTTTTCAGTCTCTGTTTTCAGTCACACAAATAACTGAAACTGCGACTAATTATTCGTAACGAAGAGCTTCAATAGGGTCTAATTTCGATGCTTTAATTGCGGGATATAAACCGGAAACTATTGCAACAGTAAAACTAGTCGCAAAGGCTGCAAAAATAGCGCCCCAAGGAATAACGAATGAGAAATTCATTGCCGTTGCAATGGCAAAGCCAAGCAAGATCCCGATTATAATTCCGACCAATCCACCAATCTGCCCAATCAATAGTGTTTCAATAAAAAACTGAGTAGAAATAGTTGTTTTTGTAGCCCCTAAAGCTTTACGAACACCAATTTCGCGAGTACGTTCTGTAACCGAAACAATCATAATATTCATTAAAGCAATTGAGGAACCCAGAATAGTTATAATACTAATAATCCAAGAAGCCCAGCCTAAATATTGTGTAATTCCAAGAATTCTATTTATCAAATCATCGCTTCGGCCTATTCCAAAATTGTTATCGCGAACAGGATTTAATTTACGAACTCTTCGCATAACACTCGTTGCATTGTCAATGGCAGGATCTAAAAGTTCTTTTTTAGAAACCATGACACTAATGGTATAATTAATATTTGGTGCTGTAAATAAAGAACGTGCAACTTGAATTGGAATCAAAACACGTAAATCCTGACTGTTTCCAAAAGTTGATCCTTTTTCCTTTAATACGCCAATTACTTTAAAACGTGCGCCTCTTATCGAAATGATTTTGTCAATTGGATTAACATCTTTCAATAATCCTTTTTCAAAATCAGAACCTACAATGCAGGAATAAGTATTGTTGTCAATATCAAATTGATTGAAAGAACGGCCTAATGTAGTTTCGAGACCAGAATTGGAAATGAAATGTTCGTCAACACCAAGGATTTTTATTTCCGGATCTGTTTTTTCGCCTAAAAATTTAACTTCAGCTTTTGAAGTTGCGGTGAATGAAAGAGAAGTTTCGGTAAACGGATATTTGTATTTATTTTTGAAAGCAACGGCTTCAGGATATGAAATAATTGGGTTTATGATTTCGCGTTCGTTTCCACCTCGATTCTTAAGGTTGTTTTCGTATTGATTGATGTTGAACGTATTGGCGCCCATTGAAGCGAAATTGGTCGAAACTGTATGTTCGAGCGCTGTTACAACGGTCAAAATTCCAACCAAAGCGGTAATTCCGATAGCAATAATTAATACGGTAAGAATGGTTCGCAGAATTTGAGTTTTGATGGAACCAAAAGCAATTCGGATATTTTCTTTAAATAATTTTAGCATCATGACCAATTTGTCACGAAAATACGGTTTTTGTTACAAGTTTGTTTTCCAAGTGTTATTATTTATTTTAAAAAGTAAGATATTTGCAAACTTAATTAAGTTGAAAGTTGGAAAGCTTTAAAGTCGAAAGTCTGAAGATCCAACAATCTAAAACAAAATCTAGAAATAAATTAATTTTAAGGTTTTATATTTTAGTTCAAAAAGAAATCTAAAATCTAAAATCAGAAATCTAAAATAAAAAAGATGGCTTCAAAACCAAGTATTCCACAAGGAACCAGAGATTTTTCACCTGCAGAGGTGTCAAAACGTCAATATATTATTCAGACAATAAAAGCTAATTTCGAGAAATTTGGTTTTCAGCCAATTGAAACGCCTTCGTTTGAAAATTCAGATACTTTGATGGGGAAATATGGAGAAGAAGGCGATCGTTTGATTTTTAAAATTCTGAATTCAGGAAATTTTTTCTTCAATAAAAGTAAAATTGAATTGCCTGAATCTTTAGAAGCGCTTCAAACTAATTCTGCTGAAACAATAAGTTTAGATCAAAGAATTGAATTGAATAAATTTACCGGAAGAATTTCAGAAAAAGCATTGCGATATGATTTGACAGTTCCCTTTGCCAGATACGTTGTACAGCATCAAAACGAAATTGAATTTCCATTTAAAAGATACCAAATCCAGCCGGTTTGGAGAGCAGATCGCCCGCAAAAAGGACGTTACAGAGAATTTTTTCAATGTGATGCCGATGTTGTTGGTTCAAAATCACTATGGCAGGAAGTAGAGCTAGTTCAACTATATGATACTGTTTTTACATCTTTAGGTTTAGAAGGTGTGACAATCAAAATCAATAACAGAAAAATTTTATCTGGAATTGCTGAGGTTATTGGTGCTTCAGATAAATTAATCGATTTTACTGTCGCTCTTGATAAATTAGATAAAATCGGAGAAGACGGTGTTAAAAAAGAAATGATCGAAAAAGGAATATCTGAAGAAGCTTTAGTAAAAGTTCAGCCTTTGTTTAGCTTTAGTGGTTCTTTCGCCGACAAAATCAATCAGCTTTCAGAATTGTTGTCTTCATCAGAAGAAGGTATGAAAGGTGTTGAAGAGCTTAAATTCATCTGCGACAATGTTGCAAATTTAGGACTTTCGACTGCGATTTTGGATTTAGATGTGACTTTGGCTCGTGGTTTAAATTATTATACTGGAGCAATTTTTGAAGTTGCAGCTCCAAAAACAGTTTCGATAGGATCTATTGGCGGTGGCGGAAGATACGACGATTTGACGGGAATTTTTGGATTGAAAAATATGAGCGGTGTAGGAATTTCATTTGGATTAGATAGAATTTATTTGGTTTTAGAAGAATTGCAAATGTTTCCTGAAACTGTTGCCGCTACTTCAAAAGCTTTGTTTGTGAATTATGGAGATAAAGAAGCTTTATATGCTTCAAAAGCAATTCAGAAATTAAGACAAGAAAATATAAAAGTAGAATTGTATCCAGATAATGTAAAAGTTGGAAAACAGTTTCAATATGCAGATAAACGTTTGATTCCGTTTGCAGTAATTGCAGGAGATCAGGAAATTGCGTCAAATACTTATGCGCTTAAAAATTTAGTGTCAGGCGAGCAGGTTTCGGTTGATTTTGAAGGATTGAAAAATGCATTGTTAGGTTAACTGTCTGTAAGAAAGGTTTTTGCTTCGGAATGTGCAGATTTAAAGGGATTTCTTTTGAAATCTCTGCCCTAAATAGTTGCCAGAGAAGAAAAAAAACTTTTAATTTGCCGACCTTAAGTTACGGGCGTAGTTCAAGGGTAGAATAGCGGTCTCCAAAACCGTTGATGGGGGTTCGAATCCCTCCGCCCGTGCAATAAAATCAAATGAAAGTATAAAAAAAAGCTTCGTCTCTATAAGGCGAAGCTTTTTTTAATATAAGGTAAATTTGAATTAATAATTATTTTTGAGGCCGAAGCCAACCCTTAAATTCAATTTTGGTGTAATGTTTTACGTTTTAATGACCTCAAAGATAAAACAAACTATAACGTAATAGTCTTAAAATTATAATAAAATTTTTATGGATTGCTTTCGTATTTTAAGCAACTCATTTTTAATAAAGTGACAATTTGACATTTTAAAATATTTGGCAGTACTTTTGCAATCACAAAAAAGAATAAAAATGAAGTTTAAGAATATTTTTAAAAATAAAAGTAATATGACTACGGAAAATACAGAATTCGATCAGGAATTAGATGATGTAACGTTAGAGAACAATGCCAACGGAGAGCAGTTAATTGTTGAAGAATTAAGTGTTGAGGAGCAATTAGCGAAAGACTTGGCTCACGAAAAAGATAAGTTTTTGAGATTATTTGCCGAATTTGAAAATTACAAAAAAAGAACTTCAAAAGAGCGTCTTGAATTGTTTAAAACAGCAAACCAAGAGGTTTTATTGGCGATGCTTCCAGTTTTAGATGATTTTGACAGAGCTGCTGTAGAAATCAACAAATCTGATGATGAAAATTTGAAAAAAGGTGTTGAGTTGATTCACGAAAAATTCAAAAACACTTTAGTTTCTAAAGGTTTAGAACAAGTTGAAATTCAGGCTGGAGATGCTTTCAATGCTGATGTTGCAGAGGCAATTACTCAAATTCCGGCTCCATCTGACAAATTGAAAGGGAAAATTGTTGATGTTATTGAAAAAGGATACAAATTAGGAGACAAAATTATTCGTTTCCCTAAAGTTGTAGTTGGAAACTAAAAAAAATGCAAAAGAATTTCAAGTGCATTTTTTGGATTTTGGAATTTTTAAGATTTGGAACCTAATCTAATTATGAAAAAAGATTTTTACGAAATATTAGGCATTTCAAAAAATGCTGATGCTGCCGAAATTAAAAAAGCGTACAGAAAAAGCGCTTTAAAATATCATCCTGATAAAAATCCAGGCGACAAAGAGGCAGAAGAAAACTTCAAACTGGCAGCTGAAGCTTATGAAGTTTTGAGTGATCCACAGAAAAAAGCGAAATACGATCAATATGGTCATCAGGCATTTGATGGCGCTGGCGGATTTGGCGGCGGCCATGGTGGTATGAATATGGATGACATTTTCAGCCAGTTTGGTGATATTTTTGGTGGCGGATTTGGCGGTTTCGGAGGCGGAGGCGGAGGTCCTCGCCGTGCCAAAGGAAGCAATCTTCGAATTAAAGTTAAATTGACTTTAGAGGAAATTGCAAATGGAGTTGAGAAAAAAGTAAAAGTAAAACGTAAAGTTCAGGCTAAAGGTGTAACGTATAAAACTTGTACGACTTGTAATGGTCAGGGACAGGTAATGCGTGTAACCAATACCATTTTAGGAAGAATGCAATCTGCGTCAACTTGTCCTACTTGTGGTGGTTCTGGTCAGATTTTAGATAAAAAACCTGCTGAGGCTGATGCTCAAGGTATGGTTCAGGAAGATGAAACAGTATCAATCAAAATTCCTGCGGGAGTTGTTGATGGAATGCAGTTGAAAGTTTCTAACAAAGGTAACGATGCGCCAGGAAACAGTATTCCGGGTGATTTGATTGTTGCAATTGAAGAAGTTGAACACGAATTCCTAAAACGTGAAGGTGAAAACGTTCACTTTGATTTATACATCAGTTTTCCTGAAGCAGTTTTAGGAGCTTCAAAAGATATTGAAGCAATCAACGGAAAAGTTCGTATTAAGTTAGAGGAAGGAATCCAATCTGGAAAAATCTTAAGATTAAAAGGAAAAGGAATTCCAAGCTTAAACGGTTACGGAAGCGGAGATTTATTAGTGCACGTTAACGTTTGGACTCCAAAAACTTTAAACAAAGAACAAAAACAATTCTTTGAAAATGCTTTAAACGATGAGCATTTTGCTCCAAGTCCGGAAAAATCAGAGAAATCATTCTTTGAGAAAGTAAAAGATATGTTCTCATAATCAGGACTTTTTCAAAATGTTTAAATAAATAGAAAAACCCATTCTAACATAATTTTAGGATGGGTTTTTTATGTAATAGTAGTAAGATTCGCTTCTAATTATTTACTTTTACAGTCGCTTGGCCATAATGGCATAAGCAACGCAGAAAATCTCAAAAACAGCATGAGCAACTTACTCGAAGTACATAAGGTCGTAAAACGATATGGCGATTATGTAGCGCTTAACGAAGTTTCATTAAATGTACCAAAAGGCAGTATATATGGACTTTTAGGTCCGAATGGAGCTGGAAAAACTTCCCTTATCAGAATTATAAACCAAATTACATTACCCGATAGCGGTGAGGTAATTTTGGATGGAGAAAAACTCCAGCCGAAACATGTTCAGACAATTGGATATCTTCCGGAAGAAAGAGGATTATACAGTTCTATGAAAGTAGGCGAGCAATGTTTGTATTTGGCACAAATGAAAGGACTTTCTAAAGCCGAAGCTAAAAAGCAATTGGATTATTGGTTTGATCGTTTAGGAATTCAGGGCTGGTGGAACAAGAAAATCCAGGAACTTTCTAAAGGAATGGCACAGAAAATTCAATTTGTTGTTTGTGTTTTGCATAAGCCGAAATTGTTGATTTTAGATGAGCCATTTTCAGGATTTGACCCTGTAAATGCTAATGTTATTAAAGATGAAATTTTGGCATTAAAAGAACAAGGTTCAACTATTATTTTCTCGACGCACAGAATGGAAAGTGTAGAAGAACTTTGCGAAAATATCGCTTTAATTCACAAATCAAATAAACTGATAGAAGGAAAAGTGGTCGATGTTAAACGCAAGTTTAGAACTAATAGTTTTGAAGTTGGAATCCTGACGAGCAATATTGAAGGCTTGATGTATGATATTACGCAAAAATTTACCGTTTCGCCTGCTCATTTCAAATCGCTAAATGATGATTTAAAGCTAAATATCCAAATAGGAAATGCTTCACCAAATGAACTTTTGAATATTCTTACGCAACGCGGACAAGTAACGCATTTTGTAGAAAAAATTCCAAGCATAAACGATATTTTTATTCAGACTGTAACGGAAAACAAAGTTTAGATTTCAGATTTTAGATTTTAGAGTGAAGACCTAAAATCTAAAAATCTAAAGTCAACAATCTAAAATCTAAAATAAAGAAATGAGCATTATTTCATTAATTATAAAAAGAGAATTTATTGCCAAAGTCCGCAATAAATCTTTTGTTGTCATGACTTTTTTGAGTCCGCTTTTATTTGTTGCGATAGCCATTTTTATTGGTTATTTGAGCTCAATGAAAGCCGAAACAAAAAGAATTGCTATTCATGACGAAACCGGACTTTTTGCTTCTGATTTCTTAAAAGAAAATAAAAAAGGAGCAGAATTTAAATATCTGAATTTATCTGAAATTGATGTGAAAGCTTTGAAAGACAGCATTACAAAAGAAGATTTCAGCGGATTAATCGTTATTCCAAAAACAAATAATCTTAAAGATTTAGAAAGTAAAATAGAATTTATTTCGAATAATAGTCCGAGTATTTCCTTTATCGAAAACACGCAGGATGTTATTGCGTCAAAGATTACAAAGTTAAATCTTGAAGAAGCAAAATTGGATACTTTGGCTATTAAAAAAGCACAATCAAATGTAAATATTCACTTAGTAAAAGCTTCTGGAGAAGAGAGTTTAAAAGGTTTAAATGAGATAAAAATCGCAATAGGTGGCGCATTTGGTTATTTGATTATGATGTTTATTATCATCTACGGAAATATGGTAATGCGAAGCGTAATCGAAGAAAAAACAAACCGAATTATCGAAATCATTATTTCATCAGTAAAACCATTTCAGTTGATGATTGGTAAAATTGTCGGAACTTCATTGGCAGGAATTCTGCAATTTATGATTTGGGCGATAATTGGTTTAGGATTAATGTTTGCAGCTTCAGCATTTTTTGGTGTAAATATTGGACCGGGATCAAATATTCCACCCGTATTAATGCAATCAGTAGATCATAATTTTTCTGGAATAATACAAATGGGATTAAGAGAAGCATGGAATTTACCTATTGCAAGTATTTTAATTGGTTTCGTAATTTATTTCATTGGAGGATATTTTTTATACAGTTCATTTTATGCAGCAATTGGAGCGGCAGTTGATAATCAAACCGATTCTCAGCAATTTCTGCTTCCAATTTTAATGCCTCTGATTTTGAGCGTTTATATCGGGTTTTTTACAGTTGTAAACGATCCGCACGGAACAGTCGCCGTTGTATTTTCGATGATTCCGCTTACGTCGCCAATAGTTATGTTAATGCGTATTCCGTTTGGCGTGCCGTGGTGGCAAATCGCAATTTCGGTATCATTATTGTTTGCTACCTTTTTCCTTGTTGTGTGGTTCGCTGCAAAAATTTACCGAGTTGGTATTTTAATGTACGGAAAAAAACCAACATGGAAAGAATTGTATAAATGGTTAAAATATTAATTTTTAAAGGTGCTAAGGTTCTAAGATGCTAAGCTTTTAGCTTCTTGTAAAAAAAACCTCAGTACCTTAGCATCTTAGAACCTCAGAACCTTAAAAAAAATGAGTAAAATACTAATTATCGAAGACGAAGCAGCGATCAGAAGAGTTTTGGTAAAAATTTTATCAGAAGAAAATGATTCCTATCAGGTTGATGAAGCTGAGGATGGCGTTGCGGGACTTGAAAAAATAAAAAACAACGATTACGATTTGGTTTTGTGCGATATCAAAATGCCAAAAATGGACGGTGTTGAGGTTTTAGAAGAAGTAAAAAAGATAAAACCGGAAATTCCGATGGTGATGATTTCGGGGCATGGCGATATGGAAACGGCGATTCATACGATGCGTTTGGGCGCTTTTGATTATATTTCAAAACCGCCAGATTTGAACCGTTTATTGAATACCGTTCGTAATGCTTTAGACAAAAAGCAATTAGTTGTTGAGAATAAAATTCTAAAGAAAAAAGTCAGCAAGAATTACGAGATGATTGGCGAGAGCGAATCTATTAATCATATAAAAGTGATGATTGATAAAGTGGCACCAACTGAAGCCAGAGTTCTAATTACGGGACCAAACGGAACTGGAAAAGAATTAGTAGCCCATCAATTACATGAAAAAAGCGAGCGTGCAAATTTTCCTTTAATTGAAGTAAACTGCGCTGCGATTCCGAGTGAATTGATCGAAAGTGAATTATTTGGACATGTAAAAGGTGCGTTTACATCGGCAGTGAAAGATCGCGCAGGAAAGTTTGAAGCGGCTGATAAAGGAACTATTTTCTTAGATGAAATTGGGGACATGAGTCTTTCTGCGCAAGCCAAAGTTTTACGTGCTTTACAAGAAAGTATGATTACCAGAGTTGGTGCTGATAAAGATATTAAAGTTGATGTTCGCGTGGTTGCGGCAACAAATAAAGATTTAAAAACAGAAATTGCCGAAGGTCGTTTCCGTGAAGATTTATACCATCGTTTGGCTGTAATTCTAATAAAAGTTCCGCCATTGAATGAAAGACGTGACGATATTCCGGCTTTGATTTCGCATTTTGCTGAAAAAATTGCTTCGGAACAAGGAAATGCTGTTAAAGGATTTTCGGCGCAAGCCATAAAATTATTGCAGGAATACGATTGGACAGGGAATATTCGTGAACTTCGAAATGTTGTTGAAAGATTAATCATTTTAGGAGGAAATGAAATCTCAGAGAATGATGTGAAAATGTTCGCAAGTAAATGATGATTTAGTTTTCAATCTAAAATCATAAATCTAAAATTTAGGAATGAAATTAAAAAAAATAAACGAAAAACTACAAGATGCACTTATTGAAAATGGTTTAACAGAAGCAAATGTTTTGCAGCTGGAAACTTTTTCGACTATAAAAAGCGGTGCTGACTGTATTGTTGTTTCTCCTAGTGGAAGTGGAAAAACAACTACAATTGTTTTGAATGTAATTCAGCAGTTGGCAGGAAAAAACGAAGAATCTCCACGTGCTTTGATTATTGTCGAAGACAAAGAAAAAGTATTGGCAATGGAAGCGCTTTTTGAGAAGTACGGAAAATATACCAATCTGGAAGTTTATGGTGTTCACGATAAAGGAGACATGGACTACGATAAAAACTATATTTCGACAGGAATTGATGTTTTGATTGGAACACCAACAAAATTGAGTGATATGTTTTCTACCGCTGGTTATAATGTAAATCGTTTAAGAATGTTTATTCTTGACGATGCAGATCCTATTCTGAAATTACGCCATGAAACCAAAATTATGCGTATCTCAAATAGTATTGCCAAAACACAGCGTTTGATTTTTACTGAAAATTTGACAGAACGCATCGAAATTTTAGCAGATAAAATGCTTTTGGAACCTTATTTATTCGATATGGATGAAGAAGGGGAAGAAGAATTGGATGAGGAGGAAGACGACGTAGAAGAAGAGGAGTAAAAATCTTAGAATATTTTTGGAAATGATAAATACACTCAAATTTTTGACAATTGCGCTATTGGCGTTTTTTGTTATTATTTATGTAATTGTTGTTTCTTATGTATATTTTAATCAAGTTGGAATGGTTTTTCAAAGTGCCAGTCTTTCAAAAGATTATCAATTTAATTATCAGAGCAATTTTGAGGAATTGAATATTAAATCCTTTGATGGTGTAAATTTAAATGGCTTGTTGTTTAAGGCTGAAAAAAACTCAAAAGGACTTGTGTTTTATCTTCATGGAAATGCTGGAACATTAGAAACTTGGGGAACGATTGCGAAAACATATACTAATTTAGGATATGATATTTTTATTCTGGATTATCGCAGTTTTGGAAAAAGTGAAGGTGAGATTGAGAATGAGGAACAATTAAATAAAGATGTTGCTGTTGTCTATAAAAAACTACGTCAAAAATATTCTGAAAATAAAATTATTATTGCAGGTTATTCAATTGGTTCTGGTTTAGCAGCAATTTTAGCTTCAGAAAATAATCCAAAAGCGTTAATTCTGCAATCGCCTTATTTTAGTTTCACAGAATTATCAGGAACCAGAGTTCGTTTTTTTCCTGATTTCATGAAAAAGTTTCATTTAGAAACGTATCAATATCTGCCAAAAGTCAAAGCGCCGATTTATATTTTTCATGGTCTGGATGATCAGCTAATTCCTGTTGAAAATTCAATTCGGTTAAATAAAATTTTAGGTTCTGAAGGGCATTTTTATCCTTTAAAAGGGCAAGGACATATCGGGATGAATGAAAATGAAAGTTTTCAGGAAGAATTAAAAATAATTTTACAATAAAAAATAAAATGTTATGGGATTAATGAAGGTGTTTTCAGGAAGTGAAGTATTAGCAATTGCTTTGCAGGAAAGATTAGAAGAAGCGGGAGTAGAAACAGTAAAAAAAGATAATATCCAATCAGCTCGTTTGGGAGGTTTTGGCGGAACAGATTTGGCAGTTGAGGTTTTTATTCAGGAAACCGATTTTGCAAAAGCAAATCCTGTTATTGAAGATTTCAGAATGAGTATTTAAAAAGTGTTCAGTTCCAGTTTTCCGTTCACAGTATAACTGAAAACTGAGATTGCGACTGCAAACTAAAAAACATGCGATACAAAATGTTAGTGCTCGACATGGATGATACCTTGTTGACAGACGATCATAGAATTTCAGATTTAAATAAAAAAGTATTATTAGAAGCTCAGGCAAAAGGAGTGTATGTGGTTTTGGCCTCTGGTCGCCCAACTTCGGCAATGACAGCTTATGCGAAAGAATTGGAATTAGATATTAATGATTCTTATATGATTTCGTTTAACGGAGCAATTATAAGTCGTGTAAAAGATGATCTTGTTTTATTTGAGCAGAAATTAACTGTTGAACAAATTCATGATTTGTATGATTACAGTGTGAAAATGAATACACATATCATTACATATTTAGATGGCGAAATTATAAGCGAAACGGATTCTGAATTTATAGAAATCGAAAAAGAAATTACAGGAATGCCTCATCTTTTGGTTTCTAGTTTTAAGGATTTTGTAGACAGACCTGCTGTAAAATGTATTCTTTTAAAAGAGCCTTCAGAATTGAAAGAATTAGAAGAAGATTTGAAAGCTAAAATGCCACATTTAAGTGTTTCGATGTCAAAACCTTTTTTCTTGGAAGCAGCACAGCAAGGAATTGATAAAGCGGCAAGTTTGCGATTTTTGGCAGAGAAACTAGGAATTCTTCAAGAAGAAATTATTGCTGTAGGTAATGCAGGAAATGATTTGACAATGATAGAATATGCCGGGCTTGGTGTTTGGGTTGATAATGTAACGCCTGAATTACGAGATAGAGCAGATTTAATTGTAGCTTCAAATAATGATGATGGAGTAGCAGAGGTAGTGCAGAAATACATCTTAAATTAAATTTTGATGAAAAATCCAATTGAAACTGAGCGTTTGCTATTAAGGGAATTTCTTCTTTCAGATGCTGATGGAATGTTTGAATTGGATTCAAATCCAAAAGTTCATCTCTTTTTGGGAAATAATCCAGTAAAAAAGCTCGAAGAGAGTATTGAATATATTCATTTTGTTCGAAAACAATACAAGGATTTTGGGATTGGGCGTTGGGCGGTAGTTCTTAAGGAAACCAATGAGTTTTTGGGTTGGTCTGGAATAAAATTTATCACAGATGAAATTAACGGGCATAAAAACTTTTATGAAATTGGTTATCGTTTCATAGAAAAACATTGGGGAAAAGGTTACGCGACCGAAGCAGGAAAAGCTTTTGTAGATTATGCTTTTAATGAAATGAAAGTAGATGCGCTGTATGCATATGCAGACGCAGGGAATGAAAACTCAAGAAAAATTCTCGAAAAATTAGGCTTACAGTATGTAAACTCTTTTGAGTATGAAGGAGAAACTGAAGTCTGGTATGAAATGAAAAATCCAAATGTATAATTAAGAAATGCGTTCCAAATCTTTGTAAACTTTTAAGGCTTGCAAAGATTTGGAAAACGTCGTTTCTTGATTTATTTATTTTTTAGCTACAGAAACAAAATATTTATTTCCGTCACCCATTGTTAATTTTACGCGTTCGTCGCAAAGATCGATTGCATACGCAGCACTTTCGTAACAGCTGCAAGTAGTGTTTTTGTCTTTAGACATTTCAGTTTTGCAATTGTTGTTTTTGAAAGTTGCTAATTGTGGTGTGTACAAACTTACTAAATCTGTAGATGCCGTAACAAGGGAAATAATGCTTGCAGAATTGTTATTTGTGATTCTGTAAACAATTCTGTCTGTGTAATTTACTTCATTTACGGTTACTTTACGAATATAAGTATAGGCAGTAGATTCTGCGCCTGGTTCTTTTACTTCAAATTTAAAACCAACGGCACGAATAGCAACATCAAATTGTTGCTGAGAGTTTAAACTTGCCCAAGTCGTTAAAGTACTGATAGATGGAAATGGATTTGTTGCTGGAGCAGCATTAGTTTGCGCTTGGGAACTAAAAATGGCTAAGAACATCAAGCAGATTGTGGGTAAAAATGCTTTCATAAAGTGTGGTATTTGTAAATTTATTTTGCCTACTCTCTTTGGTTTTCGGCTTTCCCATTTCATTTTGTAACACAAAACAACAACATAACGATTGAAATTCAAAATTGTTATGTCCGATTTATTATTAAATTAATCAATACGTTCTATTAATTCCAAATCTTGCTAAATTTCGATTGAAGATTTAGCTCTAGTAAATGTAAGATTTTTTCAATTTAAATCGAAAAAAAATGTATTTAATCGATGAAATTTGCACTTAATCGATATTTTTGTCATTTAATTCTTATTGAATTGTATAACGTAAAGTTCGAAAAAAATATTGTTTTACAAAATTTTTGCAATCATTAAGTGTATTTTATTTTTAAAAAAACTCTAATTTATGCAAATTGTTGAAACGAAGTCGATTATTGAATTTTCTTTTACAAATATTGTTTGTAAATTTGCACCCTTAAATTTTTTGACAACGATTTCATTAATTTAAGAAAATTATGGAAAATAGAAAGAAAGTTGCCTTTTATACGCTGGGTTGTAAACTGAATTTTTCAGAGACTTCTACAATCGCCAGAAATTTTAATGACGAAGGTTTTGACCGCGTCGATTTTGAAGAAGTTGCCGATATTTATGTAATAAATACCTGTTCGGTAACTGAAAATGCTGATAAACAGTTTAAACAAGTTGTAAAAAAAGCCATGAAGCTGAATGACAAAGCTTTTGTGGCGGCAGTTGGCTGTTATGCACAGTTAAAACCAGAAGAATTAGCCGCTGTTGATGGTGTTGATTTGGTTTTAGGAGCTACAGAAAAATTTAAAATCACCGATTATATTCATGATTTAAGCAAAAACGATATGGGTGAAGTTCACTCATGTGAAATTGCTGAAGCCGATTTTTATGTTGGAAGTTACTCCATTGGTGATAGAACCCGTGCTTTCTTGAAAGTTCAGGATGGATGCGACTATAAATGTACGTATTGCACAATTCCGTTGGCAAGAGGAATTTCTAGAAGTGATGCTTTAGAAAATGTTCTTAAAAATGCAAAAGAAATCTCGGCTCAAAATATTCGTGAAATTGTTTTAACGGGTGTGAATATTGGTGATTACGGAAAAGGAGAATTCGGGAATAAAAAACACGAACATACTTTTCTGGATTTAGTTCAGGCGTTAGATAAAGTTGAAGGAA
The DNA here is from genome assembly GCF_054075145.1 of Flavobacterium xizangense. NCBI lineage: Bacteria > Pseudomonadati > Bacteroidota > Flavobacteriia > Flavobacteriales > Flavobacteriaceae > Flavobacterium > Flavobacterium xizangense. The sequence continues at coordinate 39,431 of NZ_JBSIPG010000003.1, forward strand.
TCGAACGTTTAAGAATTTCGTCGATCGAGCCGAATTTATTAAAAAATGAAACCATCGAATTCGTTTCTAAAAGCCGCACTTTTGTTCCGCATTTTCATATTCCGCTGCAATCGGGAAGCAATGATATTTTGAAATTGATGAAACGCCGTTATTTGCGCGAAGTTTATATTGATCGCGTGAATAAAATTCGCGAGGTAATGCCTGATGCATGCATTGGTGTTGATGTGATTGTCGGTTTTCCTGGAGAAACAGATGAACACTTTTTAGAAACCTATCATTTCTTAAATGAATTGGATATTTCGTATTTACACGTATTTACATATTCAGAAAGAGATAATACAGAAGCAGCTGAAATGGATGGAGTTGTTCCGGCAAATGTTCGTGCAAAACGTAGTAAAATGCTTCGTGGATTATCGGTTAAAAAACGTCGTGCTTTTTACGAAAGTCAATTAGGAACGCAAAGAAGGGTTCTTTTTGAAGGAGAAAATAAAGAAGGATATATTCACGGTTTCACAGAAAATTACGTAAAAGTAAAAACACCTTGGAATCCGGAATTGGTAAATACTTTGCAAGAAATCAATTTAACTAAAATTGATGAAGATGGAAGTGTTCGTATAGAGTTTGTAAATAAATTGGCGGAAGCTTAAAATCGTAAGATAATCCAATTTTGCGTATAGTTTGTCATTCCTCGTTCCTCGGAATGACAAAAAGCGTATAATTTTTAAAAATTATACGCTTTTTGTTTTTTTAAAAATTTATTTCTGATCCTCAGAAACCACCAATTTCAAAGAATTAATATAATCCGTATCAAATTCTATAACTCGGATTTTTTCAGGATTGAAACTTAATTCACCGCCAAACTGACCTCTGATATCCAGAAAATCAATAAGAAGTTCTTCTTCTGAAAGAGAAAGTAATTTCCCTAAGTATGCCGATTTTGCAGACTTTTTAGCAATTTGAAAAATGCCATATTTGTTGCTGATAAAGTTTAAAATCGATTCCAAATCTCTAATCGGGATTATATCTTCAGAATTGATTTTTAAGCCTTTTAAACGAATCACTTTTTCAGTAAAAGCCAAATCATGATCGCGATTAACCGCCAAGATGTTTTTGTTTTTCAAAATCACAAAACCATCTAAAATAAAATCAACAGGATTATTTCGAAGCAAAATCCAGTCATCAGAATAATCAATAAGGAATCCGGTAAAAATTTGCTTTTTATCTTCAAATTCTATTTCGACTAATTGTCTTAAATATTGTTCCATCATTTTTAATTTTATCAAATATCAATACTTAAATTCCAAATTCCAAGTTTGATTTAGATTGGAATTTGTCTCGATAGCTATCGGGATGATTTTAATTTTTTAAGGATTAGTTGACCAGATAGCGCTGTTTTTGATAAAAACTCTGCGGTTTAATTTAAGCTGAGCAATTAATAATTCGGCAATATCTTCAGATTGCATTACTTTCTCAGGATTTCCATCGGTTAAATTTAAGTCTATTGCCAAATCTGTTGCAACGGTACTTGGTGTAAGGGCTGAAACTCTAATGTTATGTTTTCTCATTTCCTGCATCAAAGAATCAGTTAAACCTAAAACCGCAAATTTAGAGGCACTGTAAGCACTTGTTAATGGGTTTCCGTTCAAACCTGCAGTTGATGAAATATTGATGACATCTCCCGTTTGTCTTTCAATCATGTTTGGAATAACGGCACGAGTCGTGTAGTACGTTCCCATTAAATTCACCTGAATGATTTTTTCCCAATCGCTTGGCTCCAATTCTAAGAATTTTCCAAAAGAAGCAATTCCGGCATTATTAATTAAAATGTCAATGTTTTTAAATTCGGCTAAAGCTTTTTCAACTGCTTCGTTTATAGAATTAATATCCGAAACATCTGCGGCTACTGCTAAAGATTTTACGCCTAAGTTATTTACTTGATCTGCAAGCTGGTCAATATCGGCCTGAGTTCTGGCAATTAAAATTAGATTTACACCTTCTTTGGCCAGTGCAATTGCAATTGCTTTTCCAATTCCTTTTCCTGCTCCTGTAATTAGTGCAGTTTTATTTTTTAAGTCTGTCATGATCGTATTTTTAGAAATGCAGAAAGCATCATTTGAGTTACACAAAAATACAGTTTTTGCTTCCTAAAACGATGCTTTCAATGCTTTCTTAATCTAAGTTTAACACCTTTTTTATTCTTTCAGAACCATGTCAATGCACATAACGGCTCCTAAGATTAATTGTCTCAACGGACTATCAACTGCAACAGTATCTTCAATTTGTAAAACATAATTATCGGCACTGGTAAAAAACTCTTTTCCTAATCCGGCCCACTTTTTACTTACTTGAGCTAGTTGTTTATTTTCATGAGAGAATTTAAAATCCCAGCCCGTCCATTTTCCCTGAAGTGTTGCAACAGGTTTTTCGTTTTTGTCTAAAATTTCAAATCTTCCACCAAATGAGAAGAATTTTTGTTTGAAAGTTCCAATCAATCTGTCTTTTTCGTCTAAAACTTCAACAGTCGATCTGAAAATAGCAATTCCTCTTTTTACAGTAATTAATTTTTCACCAGAAGCCGTTGTGATTTCAACATTAAATGGCGTTGCTCTTTTATAATCGGTGAAACGTAATATTTTGGTAAAAAATCCCAAATTATTTTCGCGGCAATTCATTATAATCTGATTCGTTTCGGGATTATAAATGTCGTAATTATTTGAGGCTTTGAACATTCCGATATGTTCTTTTACTAAAAATAGATTTTGGCTTAAAATTGGGTTCATATGCGTGTAAAATTGATTTTAAAATGAAGCCCAAATGTAGTAAAATATCTGTTAATTACTGAGTTTTTTATGTTTGTTTAAGGATGATAAAATTCATTTTTTACTAATGATTATAATTGCGCCATTTTTGCCTTGGTCACCATAAATTAATTTTGCTGCTTCAGGTTTCAATGCTTCTATAGATTTAATGTCATTCGGATTAATTTTGCTAAATTTTACATAATCGACAATTTTGCCATCCAATATATACAACAACTGAATGAGTGCAGATCTCGAAGGACCACATATTATAACTTTAGGAGTTTGAATTTGTGTTTCTTCAGTAATGGGAGGAATTTCTGTTTTTCCAATTGTATCTTTTGTTTTTAATAGCGCTTTATCTTGTGCGTTTGCGGTATAATTAAGCAGAAAAATGAATAAAAGAAATTTTGTTGTTTTCATGCTTAGTTATTAATTAAATTGTTTTGCACCTTCTACAAGACGAATAAATTCAACTTTATAACCTTCGCCATCATTTGAATTTCCTTGTTTGGCCAATTTTACAATTTCTTCAGAAGATTTGTTGGTAATTAATTTTGAATCTCTCAATTTCAATCCGAACCACGCTACAGCAGAACTGAATTTCATATCATCACTTGATTTTTCCAAAGCAACCGATTTATTCTCAATTGTCTGAACCATTTCGATACTTTTATCGCCGTCAGGTTTTTTGTAACGGAATTTTATAGTTGCCAATTCGTCGCTGTAATTGTTTGAACTTGGTTCTGTTTTTGTGTATTTTAAATCATCTGGCTGTTCGGCTAAATAATTGCTTTTTACACCTGCCGGAATAATTTCATATAAAGCGGTAACAGTGTGATTGCTGCCTAATTCACCCGCATCAATTGCATCATTTTTAAAATCTTCCGGACGCAATTTTCTGTTTTCATAACCAATCAAACGATACGCCTGAACTTGTTTTGGGTTGAATTCAATCTGGATTTTTACATCTTTAGCGATAGCAAACATCGAACCTTTAAATTCTTTTCCTAAAAAACGATTCGCTTCCTGAATGTTATCGATATAGGCATAATTTCCGTTTCCTTTATCCGCTAAAATTTCCATTTTACTGTCTTTGTAATTTCCCATTCCGTAGCCTAAACAAGTTAGGAAAACGCCTGTTTTTCTTTTGTCTTCGATTAATTTTTCCATATCCGAATTCGAAGCGCTTCCAACATTAAAATCGCCGTCAGTTGCTAAAATCACGCGATTATTTCCTCCTTTGATGAAATTTTCTGTTGCTGTTTTATAAGCCAATTCGATTCCCGCGCCGCCCGCAGTACTGCCGCCGGATTGTAAGTTATCTAAAGCATCAATAATTGTCTTTTTTTCGTCTCCCGAAGTTGGAGGTAAAACCATTCCTGCAGCTCCCGCATAAACTACAATAGATACCTTGTCTTTTGCTCGCAGTTCGTTTACCAAAATTTTCATGGATTGTTTTAATAAAGGCAGTTTGTTCATGTCGCCCATTGAACCCGAAACGTCAATCAGGAAAACAAGATTTGAGGCTGGTAAATCATTGGTTGGTATATTTTTTCCTTGTAAACCAATTTTCAAAATTTTATTATTTGAATTCCAAGGCGAATCGCTTACTTCAGTATTGATAGAAAACGGATGCTCATTTTTTGGCTGTGGATAAGTATATTTAAAGAAATTAACCATTTCTTCTACGCGAACAGCGTCTTTTGGAACTTGTTGGCCGTTGTTTAAAAAGCGTCTGATATTGGTATAAGAAGCGTTATCAACATCTATTGAAAATGTAGAAAGCGGAGCAGTCTTTGGGCTTTCAAAAGCATTCTCTACAAAAGAATCATAATCTTCCTGATTTGGTTCAGTCGGAATTGGGAGAATATTTAATTTTTTATCCAATTCTTTTTCTGATAGGTTTTTATACATTTCATTTTTGGTCGAAATCACGACAACGCCATTTGAAGCCTTGCTTCCGTAAATAGAAGTTGCCGATTCATCTTTCAGCACTTTTAAATCCTTAATATCACTTGGATTAATTTTTGCCATTTGATTGGCTTTTGCAGGAACTCCGTCGATAATATACATTGGTTCATTTTTTGAAGAAATAGTTGCATTTCCACGAATCATAATTGTAGAATTTGAGCTTGGAGCAGCAACATATCCAACATTATTTTGAACCTGAACTCCAGCCGCTTTTCCTTTCGATGCATCAGCTCTTTTTATTCTTCGTTCTGAAACGGAACCTGTTACCATTGATTTTTTTTGGACACCATAACCAACAACAACTACTTCATTCAATGCTTGAGCATCAGAATACATTTTGATATTAATCGTGTCTGAGTTTTCAACTTTTTGCCTTTGCGTTTTGAACCCAATAAAACTGAAAACAAGTATATCTCCTTTTTGTGCCTGAATACTGTATTGGCCATCAAAATTCGTGGCAGAACTTGCTTTTGAGTTTTGATTAAAAATAGTAACGCCGGGAATTGGTTGATGTGTTTCATCTGAAACAATTCCAGTAATAGTTCTTTTTTGTGCCATGCTTACGAAACATATAAGCATAGCAATGGCTGATGAAATAAGTTTTAGACTTTTCATGATAATAAGTTTTAAGAATTAATGTTTTGATTTTGCTTTGTCAAAGCTGCAGACTTTGACAAAGCTTAAGATTATTTTTTCAGAGTTGGTTTTCCTGTTTTTGTAGTAATGATTACAACTCCTTTTTTACCTTTTTCGCCATATTTTTCAGTAGCTTCAAGGTCTTGTAAAATGGTTATTGTTTTGATGTCTTGCTGATTTAACGGCGCATATGGACTCGTTGGATTTTTTCCGAATAAATCATTTTCCGAATAATATATCCCGTCAATAATGTAAAGCGGTTCGTCCAGAATTACTAGTGATTCGACATTTTCAGGTTGTACATTAGGAAGTTCTGTCTGCATCATTTTATCTCTTTTTGCATCATCGCTGTGCGCCATTGCGTTTCCGTTCATAATAATTAAAGGAGCACTTTTTTTAGCTTTTGCCGCTTGTTTGTCAGCAAAAGCAACTTTTGCCGCCTCTCTTTCAGGATAATTTGAGTAACCCATTTGTGGTGTAACTTCTTTTTTAGAAACGATGTTGTCACTTTCTTCGTCAGCGCTTTCTTCATTTGCTGCTACAATTACTTCTTGGGTTCCCGTACTTATTGGCAATGCTAATTCTTCCGGATTGTTTGAACTCATTTTTTCCTGAATTGCAACGCTTTGTTTATGTTTTATCTGATTTCCTAAAATTGCTGCACCTTCTTCTTTTGTAACTAATTGTGGATCTGATGAAACTGGCGCACTATTTTTTTCTGCCGAATTGTTTTTAGTTGTTTGATTTTGTGAATCATTGGTTACAACTTGATCTGTGTTTTCTAAAGTTGCTTTTTTATCTGTTTTCAGAAATTGATAACCTAATGAGATTACTAACAAAAGTGAAGCCGCAACTGCAATTTTTTTCCAAAGAGAAATTGTTTTTTTATCCTCTTTTTTGTCGAGTTTTTGTTCAACGCGCGACCAGACTTTTTCCATTCCAGGAAAATCTTTTGCGGGAACATTTTCTGCCGCTTCTTTAAATCTATCGAATATTTTATCTTGATTGTCCATGACTATTTTGCTTTTTGATAATACAATTTATTAACCAGATCTTTTAGTTTGGTTTTGGCCGCATTCAATTGTGATTTTGAAGTGCCTTCAGAAATATTTAGCATTGTCGCTATTTCTTTGTGCCCGTAACCTTCAATAACGAAAAGGTTGAAAACCGTTTTACATCCATCCGGAATATGGTTTAATAAATTGAGTAAATCTTCCTCTTCTAACTCGCTCATTTCTTCTGTAAAAGGTTGTGAAAGCACTTTTACATCATCAAGATACATATTGAAATTAATGTTCTTCCTGATGGTTGCCAAACAGTGATTAACGGTAATTTTTCTGGCCCAGGCTTTAAAAGCTTTGTCTTCTTTGAGCTGGTCTAATTTGGTAAATAAGGTATAGAAGGCATCGGCCAGAGCTTCTTCAATTTCTTCTTCTTTCTTGAGGTATCGTTTGCAAACGCGATACAGCTTTGGAGCCATATGCTCATAAACCTGACGCTGCGCTTCGCGGTTCATTTTTTTGCAGTTAGAAATTAGTGTTTCGTTTATCACAATGTTGGTCTTTATTTATAAAGAGAGCGAAAAAGATAAAAAGGTTGGGACGAAGATGAAATAAATATAAAAATAATTTAAATTGTTGTGTAAATGGTTGTTTTTGTGGGTTTTATTTTTAGCTCGCTTTTTTATGTTTTTGCCGTCAAAAGAAAAAGATCCCATAAAAAATGACAGATTATCAGAATTTTAATGTTTCTGTATTTCTCATATTGAATCGCAAATACGAGTCCGATAACAATTGGTCCAATGACATTCAGCAATGTTCCGTAACCAATATGCAGCAATCCAAACAGAACACTGGAAATGATTATAGCCAGAATTTTGTTTTTAAAAAGAAGTTCTAATCTTTGCATTAAATAGCCTCTGAAAATTAATTCCTCGGTAATTCCGGCAGTGATACAAGTAAAAAAAAGTAAAATGTAACTCTTTTTAAAAAGTGCCAAAGCTTTTTGTAATACCACGCTTTCGCCTGTAATTTTAAATAACATCATTAAAAGCCCAGTAAAATATACCGCAATGAATAATTTTACAAAGGTTTTGAAGAATGCCATTGCGAAATCAGGAAAAGAATATTTAGTTTCCGGCCAAAGCAAAAAAGGCTGTTTTTCTATTTTTAACGAATATAAGAATAACAGCAAAAGCGAAATCCAAATAGCAAATCTCGAAATGTAGAATTGAATTTCCTTGCTGATTCCTAGGTTTTTGAATAATAAAGGAGTATAAAGAGCCAGAACAGGAAGAAGTATAGAAATTATGATGCTAATAATTAAAGCTGGTTTCTTGGCTGAATTTGAAATATTGAGCATTTATTTTGGTTGTAGGTTGGTTTTAGTGCAAATAAGAGCCTTTGTGAATCTCTGCGCAGACTTTGTGAATCTTTGCGGTAAAACTATAACGCAAAGATTAGCAAAGAATTACGTAAAGGCACGCAAAGCAAAATACTTTATTTAACTGGCAAAGTCAATTTAAAAATCTTAGTTTCTAAAACATCCGTATCATTATCCTCGCAAAGCAAAAACTCGATTTTGTTGTTTTCTTTTTTATAGAAAGTCAAACCTTCAAATTTATTGGTTGAAGTTATTTTTTGAGTGAAATCAATTTTCATGGTTTTAACATCGATTCTTCCGATGAAACTTCCTAGAATTTCGCCGTCGTCGTAAGTTGATTTTGTGTCTTCGGCAGTTGAAAGAAAATAGATTTTATCTTCGACTAAAATCGCATCGGTAAAACTGGAACGAATGCCTTTTATTTTTGGAAGTTTATAATTGACAGAAATCAAAGCAAATTCTTGATCCAGTTTTTTCGCATGAATCGTAAAAATCGTGTTTTTGTTTGAGACGCCATTGCCTCGGTTAAATAAATACCAGTTTTCGCCATCGAAAATTGCGCCTTCCAAATTAAAATCTTCTGGTTTTATTTCGCCAAAACTTTGCATCAAAGCGTATATATCAACTAAATTATTTTTTTGTAAAACCTTTTTGTTTTTAAGATCAAACTCAATCATTTTGTTTCGGTTTTCGGTTGAACCGGAACCAAAAACATATAAAGTATCGTTATGATTTGTTAAGGATTCGAAATCTGGTTTTAGGTTTTTCGGAATATTTTGCGTTGGGTTGTCAATTAAAGGATGTTGGTTTAATTGCTGATTCTGCATATTGTATTCGTAAAGAAATCCGCTGTTGTCGCCAATAATATAAAGTGCATCATTGTTATAAAACAATCCTGACGCCGAACCGATTCCGATGATTTGAAATAATATTTCTAATGTGAATTTTTCCATGAAATTAAAATGTTGTTTTGAAAACCAATGCCTAGCCCTGATAGCAATGGAAATACTTTGAAAAGAAATTGCATTTTTTCCTGACAGAACAAAGCGACCAACGGAAGCTCTTGTTATGGCTTTGGAAAAAAGCAATTTATTGAAAAGTATTGCAATGAATAGCAGGAATGTGCTACGTAAAAATAGTATATTTATGATATAAAAAAATCAAAATATATGAAATCAATAGACCCGAAAGATTTTAAAGTTACCGATAAAATAAAACTAAGCAAGATTCCGACTTTATTAAATATTGATGCCGATGATGATGAAAAGGAAGAAAAACTAGATAAAGTTCAGGCAAAATTAAGCGATTTGCAGGATGTGATGTATGCGCACAATAAATATGGAGTTTTAATTTGCCTTCAAGGAATGGATACTTCGGGAAAAGACAGTTTGATCAGGGAAGTTTTTAAAGAATTTAATCCGCGTGGGGTTGTAGTGCATAGTTTTAAAACGCCAAATTCAAGTGAATTGGAACATGATTATTTATGGCGCCATTATATTGCTTTGCCGGAAAAAGGAAAGTTTGCGATTTTTAACAGAACGCATTATGAAAATGTGTTAGTAACGCGCGTGCATCCGGAATATATTTTGGGAGAGAATTTGCCAGGAATTAATTCGGTTGAAGATATTACGCCCGCTTTTTGGGAAAACAGAATTGAACAGATCAATAATTTTGAAAAGCATATTTCGCAAAACGGAACCATTGTAATGAAGTTTTATATGCATTTGAGCAAAGAGGAGCAAAGAGAACGATTGTTGCGTCGCTTAGAAGAAGAAAAACACCATTGGAAATTTTCACCCGGAGATTTAAAGGAGCGCGAACATTGGGATGAATACCAAAAGTATTACGAAGAGGCAATTAATAAAACATCAACAGATTATGCTCCCTGGTATATCATTCCTGCCGATGATAAAGAAATGGCGCGATACATTGTAGCCAAAATTATTTGGGAAGAAATGCAAAAACATACTGATATTAGGGAACCAGAACTGGATGAGAAGATAAAAGCCAATTTTGAGTCTTATAAAGCACAGTTAAAAGAAGAGTCTTAAAGTAAGGCTCTTTTTTTTGTTTAAATGTTACTGAAAGTTTATGAGAATTTTGTATTACTAATTTATTGTTAAATTTTTTAGCAACAAATGTGTTTTGTGTTAAAAGTCTTGTTTTTTTGATAATATAGAAGTCATTTTAAGTTAAAATACTGGGATTTACTTTGTAAAAAATAAAAAACCAATTTTAGCTTATGAAACGAATCATTCTACCTTTAATTATTTTAGGGTCGGTACTTACATCATGTAATAACGATTCTAAAGATGAAACCGAACCAACAAGTGTTGTCTTGAAAGACCAGTCTGTAACGCCAAGTTTATTGAAAGCGCAGGCAGGATTTGAAAATTTAAAAATTTATTCTCTTTTTAGCTCAGATGATGTTTTTCCAGATAGCCCAAACTTTGTTTTTGGTGGTTCTGCTGATGGTTCTGGTTTATTAAAAAATACAGATGGAACTTTTACTTTTTTAGTAAATAACGAAGATAACTTTGCTGTTTCAAGAATTACGCTTGATAAAACATTCAAGCCTACAAAGGGAGAATATTTGTTGAATTCTAGCGGAGGAACCTGGAGATTATGCGGTGCAACTATGGCAACTCAGGCAGAACACGGTTTTGGGCCGGTTTATTTGACTTGTGGAGAATCTGGTGAAGAATCTCGTACACATGCATTAAACCCTTATGGAGATGTAGGTTCTGCATCTGTATCTAAGGAATTATCAGGTTTTGGACGTTTAAGTGCTGAGAATGCTTTGCCATTGCGTTCTAGCGCATACAGCGGTAAAACAGTTGTAGTAATTGGCGATGACGATTCTGGAACTTATGGAGGTCAGGTTTTTATGTATGTATCAAATACTGTTGGTGATTTAACAAATGGTTCTTTATACATGCTTAAAAGAAATGATGATAACCAAAGAGAGAAAGACATGGAAGTTAGCAAAACCTATCCAGTTTCTTTTGTAAAAATCGATAACCATACAACGCTTACTGGTGCACAAATTAATGCTGCAGTAAATACTTTAAAAGGAATAAAATTTGGACGAGTTGAGGATTTGGATTACCGTAAAGGTGGAAGCAATGCAGATCGTGAATTGTACTTTAACGTAACCGGACAAGCAACAACCGGAACAAATGCTGATGGTTCAAGAACGAAATACGGAAGAGTTTACAGACTTAATCTTGATGCTGCTGACCCATTAAAAGGAACTTTGGAAGTTATTCTTGACGGAGACAATAGAAGCGGAATTGCAGGTAAATTCCAAAATCCAGATAATATCTGTGTGACTAAAAACTACGTTTATGTTCAGGAAGATGCAAACGGATATGGTGACGAAACGCACGATGCTTACATCTATCAATACAACATTGCTACAAAAGATTTAAAAGTTGTAGTTGAATTAGATCACCGTCGTACTGCTGCAGATGCTGCAAAATACAATGTAGGCGGAACTTCAAAGTTTGGAGATTGGGAATACGGTGCTTTGATCGATGTTTCGGAGCAAGTTGGTATTGCTGATACTTTTATGCTAAGCGTGCAGCCACATACTTGGACTGGTGCAAAATATAAAGGTGTTGATGGTGGAACTAACCGTCCTAACGAACAACAAGCAAGTCAAATTGTAGTTATTAAAGGTTTGGCGAGATAATTTTTTTAAGTCATTATAAAACAGTAATCCACTATCTCGATTTTGAGGTAGTGGTTTCTGTTTTTCTAAATATTCTTCTTTTTAATTCTCATAAAATCATGAAAAAAATATATTGTTTGTTGTTTTTGATGGCTTTTGTTTCCTGTCAAAAAAAGAGCAAACATCAAGAAATAAATGAATTATTTCAGAAAGATATTACTTCATTAATTGAAAAAGTTGCAAAGTTGAAATATTCTGTGCAGGAAGATTCGACTGAAGCACAAATTCAGAGGCAGTTTCTGGAAGCGCACGAAAGTTATAAAAAGGTCGAAATGATAAGTGAGTATTATTCGCCAGCAGTTTCAAAATCCATTAATGGTCCTGCGATACCTGAATTTGAAGAAAATGATAAAGTAACAGTGTTGCCCGAAGGATTTCAGGTTATTGAAGAATTGGTTTTTCCGAAATACAGCAAAGCGAATAAAAAAGAATTAATTTTGGAATTGGGTGTTTTATCTGCCAATTTAATTCGGCTGGAAAAAGTTTCAAGTTCCAATGAATTGACTGATGCTCATGTTTTTGACGCTATGCGGTTAGAAGTATACCGAATCATTACATTGGGAATAACAGGTTTTGATTCACCAGTTGTTTTAAATTCACTTCCCGAAGCGTTAGTATCTTTAGAAACAATCGAAAAATATTATCGAATTTATCTTCAGAATCAATCGGCTTCAAATTCGAAACAAGTACTTCAGATTTTTGAAAAAGGGAAAAAATATTTAAAATCGAATACCAATTTTAATGCTTTTGATCGTGCTTATTTTATCAATGAAATTCTAAATCCGTTAAGCAAAGGACTTTTTAAAACGCAATCTGAATTAGGAATTTCATTAATGAAAGAACAGCGCGGATTAAAAGTTACAGCTCAGACTTTATTTGATAAAGATGCCTTTGATCCAGAAGCTTTCTCTGGCTTTCCCGATTATAAAACAACACCAGAAAAAATTGCATTAGGCAAAAAGTTATTCAATGATCCTATTTTATCTGGAAACAACACACGTTCCTGCGCTTCCTGCCATCATGCCGATAAAGCATTTACAGACGGATTGGAAAGAGCGGTTTCATTAGACGGAAAATCAATGATTCAGCGTAATACGCCAACACTTTCAAACATCGCTTTTCAGCGCGTATTTTTCGCAGATTCGAGAGTGAGTTATCTCGAAGATCAAGCCGTTGCGGTTATTAAAAATGAAAACGAAATGCATGGCTCTTTGGAAAAATCGGCTTTGGCGATTCAGAAAAATGTTCAATATGTACAGTCTTTCAAAAAGGCTTTCCCAAAAGGAGAAATAAATGAATTTACAATCAAAAATGCTTTGGGGTCTTACATTCGTTCATTAAGTCATTACGATTCTAAATTTGACCGTGTGATGCAAAAGAAAACAAATTTTACTGCTGATGAAAAAGCAGGTTTTAATTTATTTGCCGGAAAAGCAAAATGCGCTACGTGTCATTTTATTCCGCTTACAAATGGCACTGTGCCGCCAAATTTTGACCGATCTGAAAGTGAAATTTTAGGTGTTCCTGACAAAAATAAAAAACTTGATGGTGACTTAGGCAAATTTGTTATAACACAGGCGGCGATTCATAAACATTCTTTTAAAACGCCAACAATCAGAAATATTGAACTCACAGCGCCGTACATGCACAATGGTGTTTATAAAACTTTAGAAGAAGTTATTGATTTTTATAATGAAGGTGGAGGTTTAGGAAAAGGTTTTGATGTTCCAAATCAGACATTGCCAGAAGATAAATTGAATCTGTCTGATCAAGAGAAAAAACAATTGATTGCTTTTATGAAAACACTGACGGATAAAAAATATTCTAGTAATTAGATAATGTGCCAATTTGATAATTTGATAATTTTTCAATGTTAAATTTATAAGAAACCCGACAGTTCCGAAGCTTCGAGACTGTCGGGTTTCTTTTTTTAGGAAATTTGAAAGCATATAAAACACCAAACCCGGCAGACTGTGCAATCTGCCGGGTTCATACCAAAAACAAAAAATAAATTAAACCTTAACTTTTATAAGTCAAAACCATAAGCAACACGCAATGCTACCTGATTGGTTCTGAAATCATGATAATCTTCGTAACGTACGCTCAAATCAATGTATTTGTTTGCGTATCCAATTCCTGGTGCCCATAAAAAAGTGGTTTGATCATAACCGTTTGTTACTGCAAAACCGGCACCGATTTCACCTAAAACATAAAATTGATCTTCCCAAACAAAGGCTTTAAAACCTGCTTTTGCAGGAATAAATCCAAGATCTTTTACGTTATTTCCAAGTTCATCTTTTCCCATAAATAAATTGGTAAATCCCGTTGTTAGTGTCAGCGATGTTCTTTTTGACAAATCATATTGTAAACGAACATCTCCACCAAGTGACCAGTCATAATCGTTATCTGTTGGAATTCCTCCGTTGATCCCGAATCCTAATCTAAATCCCTGATCATAATTTGTTGCTGCGTTGTCTTGTGCGAAGGCAGTGTTGGCGAATAAAAATGCAAAAGCAGCTAGGCATATCATTTGTACTTTTCTCATGGCTTATATATTTGAATTATTAATAATGTAAAAGTATAATCAAGGGCTTTGGGGCTTGTTATATAATTTTTAAAAATCGTTACATAATATTAGGGTGTGCTTAATTTTGCCTTAAAAATGGGATATCTTTTTATTGATAGGACAGAATTCCAAGCTTCTGACTATCTTTGCCGACAAAATAAAATAGAAGTGAATTTAAAGCAGTACACCAAGGAGTTTTCGTATAATTTAAAACTGGCATATCCTGTAATTTTGGGAATGGTCGGGCATACTTTAATAGGTATGGTCGATAATATTATGGTAGGTAAAATTGGAGCTACTGAATTAGCAGCAGTTTCATTAGGAAATACGATGATTTTTGTGGCAATGTCAATAGGAATTGGTTTTTCGACAGCCATTACGCCAATTGTTGCCGAAGGTGATGCCGAGAAAAATGATGTCAAAATTCGTTCTGCATTTCATCATGGTTTATTTTTATGCGCCATCTTAGGATTGTTTCTTTTTGGGATAATTGTTTTGGCAAAGCCAATAATGGAAATGCTGGATCAACCTGCTGATGTAATTAAATTGGCAAAACCTTATTTAGATTGGGTTGCTTTTTCACTAATTCCTTTAATAGTTTACCAAGGTTATAAGCAATTTGCCGACGGATTGTCACTTACAAAATATTCGATGTATGCAATGGTTATGGCTAATGTGCTTCACGTCGGAATCAATTATATGTTGATTTACGGAATTTGGATTTTTCCTAAAATGGGAATTATTGGTGCCGCTCTTGGAACTGTAATTTCAAGAATATTTCTCGTAATGTTCATGCATATCATGCTTTCCAGACGAAATGATTTAAAACGTTTTTTCAAGGATTTCAGTTTTAGCGAAATAAAAAAAGCAACCATAAAAAAAATAATCAGTATTGGTTTTCCATCTGCAATGCAAATGCTTTTTGAAGTAGTTTTATTTTCTGCTTCAGTTTGGCTTTGTGGTAATATTGGAAAAACAAGCCAGGCAGCCAATCAAATTGCTTTGAGTCTGGCGTCGATGACTTTTATGTTTGCCATGGGGTTAAGTGTGACTTCGATGATCAGAGTTAGTAACCAAAGAGGTTTAATGGATTATAAAAAACTGGTTGTTGTAGCAAGATCTATTTTCCTTTTGGCAATTATACTCGAAACTGTTTTTGCAATTTTGTTTATCGCTTTTCACGAATATCTGCCATACATCTTTTTAAATATGGAAAATACCGGACAGGTTCTGGATAATAGCGAAGTAATCAGCATTGCATCAAAATTGCTTTTAATTGCCGCGGTTTTTCAAATTTCTGACGGAATTCAGGTTGTGGTCCTTGGGGCTTTGCGTGGTTTGCAGGATGTAAAAATCCCTATGTACATCACTTTTATGGCCTATTGGGTTATTGGTTTTCCAATTTCATATTATTTAGGAGAACATACAGAACTGAAAGCGCAGGGAGTTTGGATTGGACTTTTGGCGGGTTTAACAACAGCAGCAATTTTTCTGTACATTCGCTTCCACTACTTAACAAAGAGATTAATCATTAATTCAGATTCAAATAATTAAATTTGATAAAAGATAAATCACAGATTGTAAATTTTTTGTAAATCTGTGGAAAATAATAACAAATACTAAAAAATAAATATAATGGAATTACCTAAATTTTTACTTGGAGACAATACTGATTTCCCAGATGATATTTTCATCATTCATCTAGATTATCCTCGATTTATTATTAATTTAAAAGACGATGAGGTTGAATTTTTAGAAGAAGCAGAGGATCTTGATGAAGCTGAATTAAATGCCGAAATGGAAGGTTTGATCGAGAAAGCAAATGATTTTTACGACAGAGAAATTAATCGTTACGAAGAGTAGTAGAGAGGCAACGCAGTGCGTCCTAAATTGTGCAACTGTCTAAAAAAATGTAAATCGTTCAATGAAAAAATTAAGTTACTTAAAACCCATTTTTAACTTTATAGCAATCGGATTGCTGATCACTACTTTAAGCCGTCTTGTTTTATTTTTTATTTTTAAAGATAGAGTAGTCGAAACGCCAAATTTCTGGTATATTTTTCCAATCGGTCTGCGAATGGATATGATATTGCTTTGTTATTTATCATTTCTTCCGGCTGCCCTTATTACTTTTATTCCAAATAAAGGAATAAAGTTCACCAACAAATTTTTGGTATTTTATAATTTCTTGTTTCTCTTTCTGATACTTTTTGTTGAATTGGCTTCACCTGATTTTGTAAAACAATACGATACACGTCCGAATAAAATTTTCTTAGATTATCTAATCTACCCGAAAGAGGTTGTTGGAATGCTTTTGAAAAGTTATCTAACTTCAATTATTGTTTCTCTCCTGATTTTGGGAGCCGTGCTTTATTTTGCTATCAAAAAAGGGAAAAAATATTTTCATACTTCAAGTACAGATTATAAATTCAAATTGATGGTTTTTCCATTATTGGCTTTTTTATTGTTTTTTGGTGCGCGTTCAAGCCTTACTTCAAAACGACCAATCAATGCCAGTAATGCGGTTTTTTCTACCGATCAGTTAACAAATACTTTAGGCTTAAACTCTTTTTATACTGTTGCTTTTGCTGCTTATTCGATTAAAAATGAAGCAAACACAAAAATGTACGGTAAAATGGATGAAGCCGAAGCAATTGCTCGTGTGAAAAAATACATGATTGCAGGTCCAAACGATTTTACCGATGCTGAAATTCCGTTTCTTCACGTACAACAACCAGATTCAGTGAGACAAAAACCGTATAATTTGGTGATTTTCCTTCAGGAAAGTTTAGGCGCTGAATATGTTGGAATTTTAGGAGGAAAACCATTGACTCCAGAATTTGACAAGTTGTCAAAAGAAGGAACATTATTCACCAATTTGTACTGCACAGGAACCAGAAGTGTGAGAGGAATCGAGGCAGTTGTAACAGGATTTTTGCCTTCACCTTCTGAAAGCGTTGTCAGACTTGGAAATTCTCAACAAGGATTTTTTACACTTGCCGATGCTTTAAAACAAAAAGGATATGACACGAGTTTCATTTATGGTGGAATGGCCAATTTTGATAATATGGCTTCATTTTTCAACGGAAATGGTTTCAGCGACATTGTAGATCAAACGGATTTTGAATCAGACGGAAATAAATATGCTTTCAAAGGAACTTGGGGCTATTCTGATGAAGATTTGGTTACTAAAGCGAATCAATATTTCAAGTCAAAAGGAAACAAGCCATTTTTCTCTTTGATGTTCTCGACTTCAAATCATGAACCTTTTGAATATCCTGCAGGAAGAATAAAACCTTACGACAAAAAACCGGCAACAGTTAATAATGCCATGAAATATGCAGATTTTTCAATTGGAAAATTCTTCGAGATGGCTAAAAAAGAAGCGTATTTTAAAAACACGATTTTCATCGTAATTGCGGATCATAATACAAGAACGTACGGAAAAAATTTAGTGCCAATTAATAAATTCCATATTCCGGCATTTATTATGGGACCTGGGGTTGCAAAAGGTGCGGTTTATGACAGATTAGCAAGTCAAATTGATATTCCGCCTACATTATTAGGGTATTTAGGAATTCCGTTTGAAACACCAATGGTTGGAAGAAACCTGACTAAGTTAGATCAAAAAGTACAAGGAAGATCAATTATGCAGTTTAATGATATCAATGCATTTAGAGTAGAAAATCAGGTCGTAATCATGCAACCGAATTTGAAACCGCTTCAATTTGAAATCAAAAACGATACTACTTTAATTCCTGTAAAATTAAATGAAGATTTAGCAAAAGATGCTTTGGCTCACGTGATAACAGCAGGGAATTTATATAAAGAAAGCAAATATAAACTAAGGCGCTAAGATTCTAAGATGCTAAGGTTCTAAGTTTTTAATTTAGTGACTATTTTGCTTGTCACTTTGAGCGAAGTCGAAATGCTTTGTATATTCTCGATTTAGCTCTATGACTATATCAAGAAAAAAACTTAGAACCTTAGCATCTTAGTCACTTAGCGGCTTTTAGAAAAATAAAATTTTAATAACTCAGAAGCAGCTGCAAAAGGTGAAATTTCATCATTTTGCACTGCTTTTTTATTTTGTTCTAAAAGCGAAATAATTTCTGGTTGATTATAGAAATTTGATTTTAATTGTTCGTTAATGGTTTCCATCATCCAGAAGTGATTTTGTTCATGTCGTTTTTCCTGAAAGAATCCAGTTTCTTTAGTCATTTCAAAATAGTCAGAAATAGTATTCCAGATTTCTGAAATACCCTCTTTTGTAATGGCACTGCAAGTGGTAACTTTTGGTTGCCAGTTTGATTTTTTTGGCGGAAATAAATGCAAAGCGCGATTGAATTCTAATTTTGCCTGATTGGCTTTTTTGATATTATCTCCATCGGCTTTATTGATTACGATGGCGTCTGCCATTTCCATAATACCTCGTTTGATACCCTGAAGTTCATCGCCAGCACCGGAAATTTTTAATAAAAGAAAAAAGTCAACCATACTGTGAACCGCAGTTTCACTTTGTCCAACACCAACAGTTTCGATAATTATCGTGTCAAAACCTGCTGCTTCGCATAAAATGATTGTTTCACGGGTTTTGCGCGCCACGCCACCTAGATTTTCTCCAGAAGCACTCGGTCTTATAAAAGCATTTTCATCTTTTACCAATTCTTCCATTCTGGTTTTATCGCCCAAAATACTTCCGTGTGAAATTGAACTGCTTGGATCAACTGCCAAAACAGCGACTTTTTTTCCTAATTGTGTAAGATAGGTTCCGAAAGCTTCAATGAAAGTACTTTTTCCAACTCCTGGAACACCCGTAATTCCAATTCGAACTGATTTATTGGCATGTGCCAAACAGCCCTTTATAATTTGGTTTGCTTTTTCTGCATGTTCAGGATTGGTGCTTTCTATGAGTGTAATTGCACGACTTAGAGAAGTTCTGTTTCCTGAAAGTATTCCTGAAATTAATTCTTCAGCAGTTGGTTGTTGCCTGCGTTTGTTTTTAATTTGATTTATAGCTGAAACATTGGTGATTTCAGGAGATGAAATTCCAGCTTTTTCAGTTAAATTGCTCGACTGTTTGTTTAAACTTGACAAAATACTTTTTTAGTATTGTAAAAGTACTGAAAACAAAAACAGTTTCAAAAAGTTAGTTTACCACGAATTACACGAATTTCTACTAATTTTTTGCCGCATTTTTGTCACCCTGAGCGAAGTCGAAGGGCACGATAAAAACTCCACAATCAAAATTGAAAATTTTTGTCGAGCTAAACTCGTGTCCTTCGACTTCGCTCAGGATGATATAGAGAATTTATAAAAAAGAATTCGTGAATTCGTGGCGAAAAAAAAAAATTAATATCCAGCAGTAAATCTAACTTGGTGATGTTTTGCATTTTCAGTTTCGTCAGCAATAGCGACTGCTAGATCTTCTACAGATAAAATACTTCTTTGCTCGTCGTTAAAAACTGGATTTTCTAAACCTAAACGGTATTGTCCAGTTCTGCCTGTTGTAATTCCCTGATGCATTTCAAGAGCAGGACTAAAAAATGCCCAATCTAATTCTTTTTCCTCTTTAATAACATTCAGATAATCTCTTGCAGCAGAAGCGGCTGTGTAATATTCTTTTGGAAACTCTGGAGTATCAACTGCCTGCACGCCCGGCGCAACATATAAACTTCCGGCTCCTCCAATTGTGATAAAACGTTTTACACCTGATTTTTTTGTAGCTTCCTGAATCGATTTTGATCCGTTTTCGAAATCGGAGCTATAGTTTGGATTTGTCCAACCCGGGTTATAAGCGTTAATGATAACATCATGCCCTTTTAAAATTTCTGCTAAAGCATCAGCATTAAAAATATCTGCGGCAACCCAAGTTGCATTGGCAGTATCTTTTGGAGTTCTTGCAATTGCTGTAATTTCATGTTTTCTGTCTGCTAATTCATTTAAAATTGCTGAGCCAACAAATCCTGTTGCTCCAATAAGTGCGATTTTCATAATATATAAATTTATTTAGTAATAAAAAATGTTACAGTTTTGAATAAAAAAATAGCTTTAAAACTGGTTCGAAAAATCTTCCAAAGAAATTTTTTCCAGTTGTGCACTGACTTTTTGATTCATTTCGCTATATAAAGCATCCAGATTCTGATTGATTTTTTTTCCGACTGGACAATCAGGGTTTGGCTGATTTTTGGCATAACCTAAGCCAATGGTTTCAAAAGTCATTTCGAAAATTTCTTTTAGAGTCAGTTTAGCAGCGTCTACAGACAGTTTTGTACCGCCATTTTTACCTTCTTTGCTTTCTACAATATGATGCGCTTTTAGGTTTGCAATTTCTTTTCGAACCAAAACAGGGTTAAGGTTAATACTTCCCGCAATATATTCCGATGACAAATAATCATTTGGGAATTTATTGAGCAAAGTAAGAATGTGAATCGTTATGGCAAATTTACCTGAAAGCATACTGTAATAAAATATATTACAAATATAATGAGTTTTTCAATACGAAAATAAATTTTAACTAACTTTTTGGTATTTAGTTGTTAGTGAATAGTAATTAGTGAAAAGTGATTAGCGAATTACTCTCGTCAAAGTGTTATAAGTGTAACAAAAGAAAATAAGTAGTTGGTATTCCTTTCAAAACTAATTACTAATTACTTTTCATTAATCACTAAAATATAAATAGCTATTTTTGTAGCAATCTTATGATATGAACAACTTTCTTCTAATATTTTTATTTCTTTCGTTGGGCTTGATTTTACAACACGTAAAACAATTTCCTACTCATATTTATAAGACACTTAATAAGATTGTCATCTATTTTTGCCTACCTGCCATTACTTTATATCATATTCCGAAGATAAAATGGAGCAGTGAATTGGTTTTTCCAATAGGAGCGGGGTGGATTACTTATATTTTGGCTTTTATCTTTTTTCATTTTTTAGGACGAAGAAATGGTTGGTCAAACAAACTAATTGGCTGTTTAATTTTAACCGCTGGATTAAGCAACAGTTCTTTTCTTGGATATCCAATTATTGAAGCTTTATTTGGGAAAAAAGGCTTAGAAACTGCTGTTTTGGTCGATCAGCCTGGAACTTTTGTTGTGGTTTCAACACTTGGTGTTTTTACAGCAGCTTTTTATTCTAAAGGAAGTCCGAATGCTTTAGGGATTTTCAAAAAGATTATTTTGTTTCCTCCCTTTTTAATGTTTGTTTTGGCGTGTCTGATGAATATTTTTGATTACAATTTAAATGAAAATTTTCAATTGGTATTGCTGAAAATTGGAAGTTTGGTTACACCCTTGGCCTTGCTTTCCGTTGGTTTGCAATTGACTTTTGATCGAAAGAGCCAGCATTGGAAATTTTTACGACTCGGACTTTTTTTTAAATTGCTTTTAGTTCCTTTTATCATTTTTGTGCTGTATGTGTTTATTTTCAATCAGCATTCTGAGGTTATAAAAATTACTTTGATGGAAACTGCAATGGCGCCAATGATTACGGGCGCAATCTTAGCTTCAACTTACGGATTAAAGCCAAAATTAAGCAGTATGATGATTGGTTTTGGAATTCCGCTTTCCTTTATAACGCTTGCTTTTTGGTACTTCATTCTTAGTTTTATTTAAGAGTAAAATACTAATTATATAGAGAAAATAGAATTTTAACTTTTTTTTAATTCTTACGTGTTTTCTAAATGTATTTTTTAGTTAATTTTAGAGGAACTAAAAAATATAAATTATGTCAACATTAAGATTAGGCGATATAGCTCCAGATTTTCATGCAGAAACCACACAAGGACCAATCAATTTTCACGAGTACTTGGGAGATTCATGGGGTGTTTTATTTTCGCATCCTGCCGATTTTACTCCGGTTTGTACAACTGAATTGGGAACAGTAGCCAACTATCTTCCGGAATTTTCTAAAAGAAATACGAAAGTTATTGCTTTAAGTGTAGACGGTCTGGAATCGCATAAAGAATGGATTAAGGACATTAACGAAACTCAAAATACAGAAGTGAATTTTCCAATTATTGCTGATGAAGATAAAAAAATAGCAACTTTATATGATATGCTTCACCCAAATGCCAGCGATAAATTCACAGTGCGTTCTGTTTTCGTAATTGGTGCCGATAAAAAAATTAAATTGACTTTGACGTATCCTGCTTCAACAGGAAGAAATTTTGATGAATTGCTTCGTGTTATCGATAGTTTGCAATTAACTGCAAATTACAGTGTTGCAACTCCTGCAAATTGGAAAGATGGTGAAGATGTTGTAATTGCTCCAGCAATTCCGGACAGCGATATCCCGGCAAAATTTCCGAAAGGACACACGCCAATTAAACCTTATTTACGATTGACGCCACAGCCGAATAAGTAATTTTTGAGGTCCTAAGATACTAAGGTGCTAAGGTTCTAAGTTTTTTATTGAAGAGGTTTCACTCTCAATAACTTAGAATCTTAGCGCCTTTTTTAATATATATTGACAAAGAAAAAAACTTAGAACCTTAACCCCTCAGAACCTTAGTCCCTTTAGTCAACTCATTCATTTTTTTCTTGTCGCCTACAACCCAAATAATATCATTCTGACTTAAAATAATGTTCGATTCAGGATTTAGGATTCGATTTCCATTTCGCTCAATTCCTACCACCAGGCCGCCGGTTTTTCCTCTAAATTGTCCAATGCTTTTTTGAATAAATTCTTCTTGAGAGACTTCTAACTGACGCAAAACAATTTCAGATTCTTGGACCGCAGGCGGAGCTTCAATTTCATTTTGGTCTAAATATTTGGCAAATTCTGTAACTTGAGCATCTGTACCAATTACGCAAATTTCGTCACCCGGAAACAAACGTTCATTTTTAGTTGGAATAGGAATCGTAATATCGCCTCGTTTTATTTCCGCAATATTAATTCCGAGTTGTTCTCGAATTTTTAATTCTTCTAAAGTTTTTCCTGCCAGGTTTGATTCTTTTCCAATATCAAAAAACGACATGTGACCGTCCCAAGGCATTAAATTGGCATAACGTCTGTCGATTTTTTTGTTTTCACGATCGTTCAAATTTTTCAGAAAGTGATTTTCAATTTTATGATATTGTTCGTTTAATTTTTTTGGAAAAATCTGATAGGCTCCAATGGCTATTATCAGTGCAACAAAAGCAACCAAAGGCGAAAAGAAAATATTCAACAAGAAGCCTACGAAAAACAAACCAAGACTCATTCTGATTAAAATCAACATTAAAAGTGCGCCACGATATTTTCGTTCTTCCCATAAAATTTCAACTTCATCAACTTTGACTCTTCGCAACGAAAGTGCCCATAAAAAAGGAGCAATAATCACTAATGTAATTAATGCGGCAAGCGTATTTCCAAATCGGGTATCAGCCACTAAAGGCGCAACAAATTTGGCAGACAATAAAATAATAGCAGTAATAATTATCGTATGAAGTATAATTTGCGTTATTGAAGCTCGCAATACAATCTGCCAGGTACTTACCGATTTAATTGCCTGTGCGTTTACACTATAACGATTAATGTTTTTGATCCATTTTTTTGGCATTTTTGATTCTAAAAACAAAGCAAAAGTTTCAGAATATTTAATTAAAAATGGAGTTGTAAATGTTGTAATTGCAGAAACTGCCACAATTATAGGATATAAAAAATCACTTGTCACTTTTAATGTCATTCCGAGTGTTGCAATAATAAACGAGAATTCTCCAATTTGTGCTAAACTCATTCCGGTTTGTACAGATTGTTTTAAAGGTTGTCCCGAGAGTAAAGCTCCAAATGTAGAACTGAATGCTTTTCCAAAAACGGTAACCAATGTGATGATCAAAACAGGAAGCGCATAATCAACCAAAGTTACCGGATTGATCAACATTCCGACAGACACGAAGAAAACAGCTCCAAACAGGTCTTTTACCGGCTGAATTAAATGTTCGATTTTTTCTGCCTGAGTGGTTTCAGCAATAATAGAACCCATTATAAAAGCGCCTAATGCAGGAGAAAAACCAACATTAGCTGCAAACATTACCATCATCAAACATAATGCAAGCGAAATAATAAGCAACATTTCGTCACTCAATAAATGTTTAGCCTTTTTTAAAATCGTTGGAATGATGAAGATTCCGCCTAAAAACCAAATTATCAAAAAGAAAATTAATTTTAAAACAGATTGTAATAAAGCAGTTCCGGACACCTGATCGCTCACCGCTATTGTTGATAATAAAACAAGCATTAAAATTGCGACAATATCTTCGACAATCAAAGCGCCAAATACAATTCCTACGAATTTTTTCCCTTTTACTCCCAATTCATCAAATGCGCGAATAATAATAGTTGTAGAAGAAATAGAAAGCGTTGCGCCAAGAAAAATGCTGTCCATTTTTCCCCAGCCCATCCATTGCCCAACCAGATAACCAATCAAGGTCATAAACATAATCTGAGTTATAGCGGTGATGGAGGAAGTGCCACCAACTTTCATAAGTTTTTTAAAACTAAATTCGAGCCCTAAACTAAAAAGTAAAAAGATAACACCAATTTCTGCCCATACTTCAACACTTTTCATATCTGTAATCGATGGGAAAAAGTCGAAATGATTTCCAGCCAAAAATCCCGCAATCAAATATCCTAAAACGAGCGGCTGTTTCATTTTTTTGAAAATCAGCACGGCAATTCCGGCGGTCATTAGGATTAATCCCAAGTCGCTGATTAAGGGTTGTAAGTGGTGTGTAGTTTCGGCAGCGGCGTTTAAGGCAATCATATAGAAGTGGTATTTTAGTTTCAGGAGTTATTTCTAGCCTTACATTTCAAGCTTTTGGTAAAAAAATATGTTTTTCAAGCAAAAGGCTTTTCATTTCAGTCTGGTCTAATTTCCAGTCAGATTTAATAAAAAAAGCTATCTCGATAAAGATAGCTTTTTTTGGGAAAATATTTTAGGTTTTCGTTAAATTCCTGTGTAGTTTGCTGGAGTTATTTGCATTAATTCTGCTCTAACAGCATCAGAAACCTCCAAAGTCGCAATGAAATTATGGATTGCATTTTTGTCAATTGCTTCATTCGTTCTAGTCAAACCTTTCAATGCTTCGTAAGGATTTGGATATGCCTCGCGACGCAAAATAGTTTGAATAGCCTCAGCAACAACCGCCCAGTTTTTCTCTAAATCTTCAGCAAATTTGCTTTCGTTTAATAATAATTTGTTCAAACCTTTTAAAGTCGCTTCAAAGGCAATAATTGTGTGACCAACTGGAACACCAACATTTCTTAAAACAGTGCTGTCTGTTAAATCACGCTGTAATCTTGAAATTGGCAATTTAGCAGCCAAATGTTCGAAAATAGCATTTGCAATTCCTAAGTTTCCTTCAGAATTTTCAAAATCAATTGGGTTTACTTTATGTGGCATTGCCGAAGATCCAATTTCGCCTGCTTTTATTTTTTGTTTAAAATAATCCATCGAAACGTACGTCCAGATATCACGATCTAAATCGATAATGATATTGTTGATTCTTTTTAAACCATCAAAAAACGCGGCAAAATGATCATAATGCTCGATTTGAGTTGTCGGGAATGAATGTTGTAAGCCTAAGCTCGTTTCAACAAATTTAGTTCCGAATTGTTTCCAGTCGATTTGTGGATAGGCAACATGATGTGCGTTAAAGTTTCCAGTTGCGCCACCAAATTTAGCTGCAAAAGGAACATTGAACAACAAACGCATTTGCTCTTCTAAGCGCTCAACAAAAACCAAAATTTCTTTTCCTAAACGAGTAGGAGAAGCTGGTTGTCCGTGTGTACGCGCCAACATTGGAATGTCTTTCCATTCCACACTTAATTCTTTCAATTTCGAAATTAAAGAAATTAGTGAAGGCATATAAACCTGCTCAAAAGCTTCTTTTGTAGAAAGCGGAATAGCAGTATTATTAATGTCCTGAGATGTTAACCCGAAGTGAATGAACTCTTTGTATTGAGATAAACCTAATTTTTCAAAAGCATCTTTGATAAAATATTCAACCGCTTTTACGTCATGGTTGGTTACTTTCTCCGTTTCTTTAATCCAAAGCGCATCTTCAGTTGAGAAATTTTTGTAGATATTTCTTAAGCTTTCAAATAAACTTGAATCAATACCTTTTAGTTGAGGCAATGGAATTTCGCATAAAGCAATAAAATATTCCACTTCAACCAAAACGCGGTATTTAATTAAGGCTTCTTCTGAGAAAAAAGGTGCTAAATTTTGAGTTTTATTTCTATATCTTCCATCAATTGGTGATATAGCATTCAATTCGTTTAGAGTAGTCATTGTTATGTTGTTTTTTCGAAAGGTGCAAATATAAGCAGAATTTAGCGATTAGAGGTAATTAAAACGCGCATTTATGCATTCAAAATGAATTTAATCGCGCTCTTAAATCGGCAACACCTTCTGATGCAAATTTGGCAATGGTTTCTACTTTATTTCGAATATTTGGAATTGCAATTGGTTTTGGATCAATATAAAAAACTGGAGTTGTACTTGGCGCATAAGCAATTAGACCTGCTGCTGGATAAACCTGAAGCGAAGTTCCAATTACAGCGAAATAATCAGCGGTTTCTGTAATGTCGATCGCTTCTTCTAATGCCGGAACTTCTTCGCCAAACCAAACAATATGCGGCCTTAATTGATGTCCGTTTGCATCAAAATCGCCTGTATTTAAATCTTCTGTCCAATCTAAAATCAGATTTTTATTTTGTACGCTTCGAACTTTAAGTAATTCGCCATGCAAATGCAAAACGTTTGTACTTCCGGCACGTTCATGCAAATCGTCAACATTCTGGGTGATAATATGAACGTCGAAATCTTTTTCTAATTCGGCTAAAATAATGTGTCCTAAATTAGGTTTTACTTCTTTTAGTTGCTGACGTCTTTTATTATAAAAATCCAAAACCAATTCCTGATTTTTATGCCAGCCTTCAGGAGTTGCGACTTCCATAACATCGTGACCTTCCCATAAACCATCGCTGTCGCGGAAAGTTTTGATGCCGCTTTCAGCGCTAATTCCGGCTCCGGTTAAGACTACAAGTTTCTTTTTCATTTTCTTAAATTCTATTATTTAGGCAACTGATAAACCTCCAAAACCCTGACCATTGTCGGTTCTGATTGGGCAAGACCTTCGCCATCAACCTGATTTACATTTTGAAGAAAGATATGAAGTTTTTTTTGTTTTTCCCAAAGCGAAATATCATAATTAGGCTCCCATTCGCCTATAGAAGTTGTGGTTAAGTCGGTTATCTTCCATGAGGAGTTTTTAGTTAAATTGATATAAGCTATTGATACTTTGTTTTCTCTTTCACTGTCTCTGAAAAGAAGATACAAATTGCGTTTTTTCTCTTCTTCTTTAATTAATAAATCAGGTCTTGAAATTGGGATTTTTTTTGTACCTCCGCCTCCAAGAGAAAAAGGGGTTTTTCTGAAACCTGTATTTGATTTTTTCCAAATACCGTTTTCCAAATAAACAATCTGGAACTGCGGAATGGCATTTTCACTCCAATAATTGGCAATATATGGGTTTCCGTTTTCATCCGTCGTCATTGAAGTCTGATTAATCAAACTTGATTTTTCTGGAATTTTCCAGGCAATTTCTGCCGATGCAACTGTGATAGGCAAATTGTATTTTTCTCCATTTGATTTTTCCCAGGTCAAACCGCCATCAAAAGAACGTGCATAGCAAATGTCGTGATTCGTTGAAACGTCCCAACTTTCTCTCCAAACCCATGAAAGATGAATTGTACCTTTTTTATCCACTTTTGCCTGCCAGTATGCGCTTCTTTGCTCTTCGCCGTTTAATAAATTGCTTTGCAGTTGCGACCATTTTTTGTCTTTTACAGCATATAAATTGAGAATCATATTTCCTCTTCCCGAAGAGCCTGAGCGATAAAAGAATACTAAATTCCCATTTGGCAGATTGTGAAATTCCGGATACGTTACTTTTTCTTCGGCAATTCTGGTCATTGATTCTTCTTTATCCAAATCTAAACTTAATGGAGATTTGCTTTTTGCATATCGGAGTTTCGTGTCGTGATGATCCCAGCTGATATGCAAATATCCATCGCCATCAATTGCAATGCTGATCGTATTATGTGCATCTTTTACATTTCCGCTGTAAGGTGTTTTTACAATTTCCCAATTGACAGAATTCAGTTTTCTTTTGCCTAAAATTACCGCACCGTCATTATCGTAATAGGCTATAAACTGAAAATTTTTAAAAGTCGTTAAAGCGTTTTTTCTAAATTTTACTGTATTCACAGAGTTACTGCTCCAACCATTTCCTACCGGAATTTCGATATTTTGTTGTGCGACACAGAAAAAAGAACTTAAGAAAAGGATAAAAAGGATTTTATAAAGATGTGGTTTCATTAAAAGGTTGGTTTTTGATAGCAGTTAATTAGAAATGGAAAATTTGGTTAATTCTTTCCTCGAATCAGTAAAAATAAAAGATTTATGAAGAATGAGGATTTAAACCATACCAGTTTAAGCTTTAGAGAATGACTGGTTTGCAAAAGCTCATTTTGTTTCAATATGACAAATTATTGTATTTTTGCCGCAAATTGAAATAAAATGATTGATTTAGATTACCTCGCATTTCTTGAAAATATATTGACTGATAACCGTAAAGAAAGGTTTTTGCATGTTTTGGAAAATCGTACCAAACATTTTACAGTTGCTGTAGAAGATGTTTTTCAGATGCACAACACAAGTGCAGTAATGCGAAGCTGTGAGGTTTTTGGAATTCAGGAATTGAATGTAATCGAACAGCGTTTCGGAAAAAGAATCGATAAAGAAATTGCACTTGGAGCACAAAAATGGGTAGACATCAACCGATTTGATTCGGTTTCAGGATGTCTTTCCGATTTAAAAAATAAAGGTTACCAAATTATCGCTACAACACCGCACGAAAAAGATTCGATGTTAGAAGATTTCGATATTTCAAAGCCAAGCGCTTTATTTTTTGGAACAGAGAAAGAAGGTTTGTCACAAGAAATCATGGACAACGCCGATGGTTTTTTAAAAATACCAATGGTCGGTTTTACCGAAAGTCTGAATATTTCGGTTTCAGCCGCAATTATTATTCAAAGTTTGACCAACAGACTTAGAAGATCAAATGTAAAATGGCAATTGTCTGAAGAAGAAATTCTGGAAAAACGTCTTTTATGGGCGAAAAATTCTATTAAAGATATTAAACGAATTGAAGAGCGTTATTATCAGGAAAATCCGAGATGATTTTTTTAAGGTACTAAGGTTCTGAGGTGCTAAGTCTTTTCTTTAGCAAATCATCTTTTGAAGAAAACTCAACTAGACACTTTGTAGTCTATCTGGTTGAGTTTTTTTATGAAGCGATGATTAGAGAGCTTAGCGCCTCAGAACCTTAGTGCCTTAGCGCCTTAGCACCTCTTTTAAAACTATCTCCCAAAAGTATCATAATTATCTGTTGCGTATTTTTCAAAGCGTTTTAATAATGCTATATTTTGCGTTTCGATTTCGGTTAATTGATTGTCGACATTTTCTGAAATAGGAACATACCATGGCACATATTCGAAAAATTGACGAATCGTGCTCGATTTGAAAGCATAACCATGTCGGGCAAAAATGGTATTTCTCAGAATTTCTAAATCCAGTTTCTTTAAATTCTTTAATTGACTTTCTTTTAATTTGGTTGTTGAAGAATTGATCGTTAAAATAGCACTTGATGCAGCTCTGAAAAGTTCAGAACTGGACTCATATTCCTCCTCTTCATTTATCGAATCTTTTTCTATTTCATCCTGTGATTGTTCTTCCGTTTGCTCTTGTTCTTCCACTTTTTTAGGATTTACATAATCGACATACACATCGTCTTCAGGAAGCATGAAATTCGGGTCATATTTAAATTCTCTTTTAGTAAGCGTGAATTTTCTTTTAGTTACTTCTCTTGTCGGGTCATTGGCTGTCCAAGTTCCCACCATTAAAGTATCTTTTTGGATTTCAAAATTATAGACGCCATCATTTTTAGAATCTCCATATTCTTTAAGTGTAAAATAAAATGTATTTCCCGTTTTGGTCATTTGACCTTTTATAGTTTTGCTTTTTCCATCAATAATTCTTTGTCCAATTACTTCTGATTCTGTAATTTTCTTAATTAAAATATTAATTGTATTTGCATACTCGACAACAGGTCTTGTAGTATCTCGCTCTTCAATCAAAAAAGTTCCTACATACGAACCATATAAATAGGTTCTTATTTCTTTGTTTTCTGCTAAAAGTTTTGTGCTTTTCGGACTTTCTTTTTCTTTTGAATTACAAGAAATTAACAATACAACTAACAGAAAACAAAAAAGTTTTTTCATTTTTTAGATTGATTAAAAAGATAATATTCAATGATTAATAAATTCGGAACCCAGCCGAGCCAGGCTATTATTTGATAAACATCCATTGGCGAAGGCTGAAACAAATATACAAGAAAAACCTTCCAAAAACGTAAAGTTATCGCTGAAAATGTTAAAGCAAAACTTCGCAGCATATAAGCCTTGTGAAGTTTGATGTTTTTGTTTTTAATGGTTAAAAAACCTTTTAGCGTAAAGTAAAACCATAAAATTGATAAAGTGACAAAAGAGATTTTTGAATAAATACCTCCATTTGCAAAAATGCCAATAAATAAACCCGATGGAGCACTTAAAAACAGTACAATAAATACATATAACTTCCCGATATTTCTATGAATTATAGGTTTTTTCTTTAATAAACACGAATTAAACTGAGTAAATCCGGCAAGCAAAACAAAAATGGCCGAATACACATGTAGGTAAAAGAAAGCTGTGTAAAAAGGGATTTCGGTAACTTCCGTCTGTTTTATTTGAAGAAAAGCGACATCATTTCTGAATGGGATATATTGAAAGGTAATTTTAATCATTAAAATGAAAAAATAGCTAAAGCACAATGTCATTAAGAAGGGCAACGAAAGCTTTAAGTGTTTTTTCAACTTTATTTGTAAGATTATTTGATGATCAAATTTAGAAAAAGATTCTGAGTTACTAAGTTTCTTTTCTTAGAATCTTAATAACTCAGAATCTTAGTATCTTTTTTTATTTTTTCAGAAATAGAATAAAACCTAAAATGCTTACAATTAAAATAGATAGTGCTGCCAAAACAGTTGCTAAATCCCGAATGTTTTTTCCAGCCCAGTCCATAAATAAAAATTTGTGCAGAATAGCAAAAGAATAACCTTCAACTTTATCTGAATTATTGATAACTGCAGCCAATCTTGAGGTTGAAGTCTCAATAAAATAAGTTGTTTTTTCGGGTGTGTCATAAGCTAATTTTACGACCGGAAGCCTTTTGTTTACAAAACCATATTCTCTGCTTTCAAAATCGGTTAGTACTTTTGATTCCAGTAATTTTATGTTTTCGAATGAAGGCTGAGAATCATCTTCTGATGTGTCAATCATTTCGCAACACGAAGCTTTTGGTGCTCCATCGGTAAAATAATAAGCTAAAAATTCGGCATATTCTAAATCCAGATTTGGTGCAATTTTATTTGTTGTTGCGTTAATGTAAACGACTTCAGATTTTGAATCTTCTTTTTTATTCCATTTCGAATCTGATTTTGGTTTTTTGAATCTCTTATTTTCGTTTTCAAGTAATTGGCAACGATAATAAGTAGTGTCGTTTAATGTAATTATGCTAATATTTTGGAAGCGACTCCAGTCTAAATCAAGATTATTATTTGCCTCAGGAATTTCTTTGGTTACAAATGTTGGTTCATAAACCATTTGTGACAACGTATACGGTGCCCATTTTGTCGTCGCATGATAAGCACCGCTGAAAGCAAAAGTCAAAGTAAAAAGAGAAATCCAGATTCCAATTTGGCGGTGGTATTTTCTCAAACCTTTTTTTGGCGCTACACTATCTGTTTTTTTGAATTGTTTCCAAAGCAAACCATAAATTAAAATACCGCTCAAGGCTGAAAATCCAATAATTGATAATAAGAAAATCATCGTAATAATTCGGATGCTGTTATTGCTGATGGCATCGATAAAAGACCAATTATGAAAAGTGTCGAAGAACCAAATGAAAGCTTGTCTGGAAGTTGGATTGTAAGTTGCCAGTTTGCTCGATGAGGTTTCTACATAAATCTGCATGGCATCAGGGCGGTCAAAACTTAATTTATAAACAGGTAAATAGCGATTTACATATTTATATTGCGAAGTAAATTCGGTTACAATTTCACTGTTTTTCACCGGACTTTTTTGATCATCTAAGAAATAACGCGAAAGCCATTCGGCATATTTTTGATCACCATTTTCTAGTTTTTTGGCAGTTGAAGCATCATAATAACAAAGTTCGCCCAAAATTGTTTTTACCTGATAATAAGTCGCATTATTGAAAGTGACAATTCTGAAATTTTTGAATTGCGATATTTCGTTTTTCAGCAAAACTTCCTGAATTGAATAATGCAGTTGGCTTTTATCAATAATTGATTGTTCAATTTTATCGTGAGCAATTTCTGGTTTGAAAAAATGCGCCATAAAAGGATGCATCAAACCTGAAAATGTCCAGAAAATTACAGGAACAACAGTGATTAATCCAATAACACGATGCCATCTGTACATGTGTTGTTTGATTTTTTTGATGAATTTTGAATCTTTCTTTTTATAAGTTTTTTTACTCATAATTATTTTTTTAAGGAAAAATTATATTGAATTCCGAACACAAAAGTTCGTGGTGCTGCAGCTGTGTAAGTTGGCTGGGCATTTGCAACATTTGTTCTTGAAACATTGTAAGCATATAGTTTGTCAGTAAGATTTAGCACATTTCCATAGACTTCAATTTTTTTCCATTGATAGCCAATTCGGGCATTGAAAATGTTATAACCGTCATATTTTACGGTATTGATCTGATCTTGATAATAACTTCCAACAAGTTGCCATTCTAAAGAGGTTCTTAGATTTGGAAGCCAGTTTGGATAATAACTTACTTCTGAATTTCCTGACCATTTTGGAGCTGACGGCATTTCTTTTCCATTTAAATCCTGAATTGCATCTGATGGTTTGTCAGAAAGTTTAAAATCAATATAAGTATGTTGTGCATAAGTTCCTCCAAGACGAATGTTGAATTGTTTTGATGGTTTGTATGAAGCACCAAACTCAATTCCTTTATGACGCGTTTCCCCCGCAGATCGATAATCGGTTGAATTGTCAGGAAGCTTTATGTTTAATAATTCATTTTTACCTTCCATATAATAGAAAGCGTAATCAAAATTCAGTTTGTTTTCTAAAAATGACAGCCATCCGCCAATTTCATAATTATCAAAATCTGCTGGTTTTAGATTGTAATAAAATTCAGCTGGGACACCTGTAGTGCCGCCAGTTCCCGATTTAGCTCTAAAAATTGAAGTGATTCCCGGAGGCGCAAAACCTTGAGAATAATTGCCATAAAATCCTGCAAATTCTAACGGATTGTAATTTGCTCCTGCTTTAAAAGTGGCTTTGTCGTAAACTTTACTTCCTGACGAAAGGTCTATTGCGTTATCATAATTCACTTTCATATTATCATAACGTCCTCCGAGAGTAATAACTAATTTTTCAATTGGATTAAAACTGATTTGTGCGTAACCGGCTGTATTAAAAATATCTGCAGTATAATCCGAAAGTTTAGAATCAGGGTGTTCTGCAATAATTTCGTATGAATCCACCGTTTGTTTTCCTGGATCTCCCGGATTTAAATTGGCTTTTAAATCAATTACATACGACCAATATGTTACTGGAGAATAATCGTATAATGCTCCGGCAACAATTTTTGTGTTTAAGAAATCAAACTTTTGAGTATGCTGCCCAATTGCACCGTAACTTTTGAAGTTGTTTGAATTTACTTCACCTTTGGCTGTGGTAGGATTTACTGTTGGGCTCCATTTGATTCCGTATGATGGATTTTGGCCTAATTTATTGTCACGTAAATAAGCCGTAATGTAACTGCTCGAATTTTCGTTCCAATCATGTTCTAATGTTAAACGAGTTCGCAAAGCATCCGATTTTCGGTATGTGAAATCAGAAGTGCTTTTATAAGTTCTATTATTGAAAGCTTCTTCATTGACTGTGCCGCTCATATCCGAATAATATTTTCCATACATCGTATTGCTAGTCAATCGGGTAGAAGGAGAAATGTTGTAATCAATTCTCGCATTCAGATTGTCTTTGTTATAATCAGAATATGCCATCCAGCCATTTTCCTGCAAACTTGAAATTCCGGCAATATGAAAACCAACTTTTCCAATTGTTGCACCGCCCGCAGCCTGAAATCTTCTGTAGCCATAATTATCCGCTTGGATTCCAAATTTAAATTCTGGATCAACAGGAGGTTTCAGTGAAATTAAATTGATAGTTCCACCAACAGCTTCGGGTCCGTATAAAGAAGAAACTGGACCTTTTACAACTTCAATACTTTGTAGATTATATTGATTTATTTCCAATAAAGCGTTGTGATTGAAAATTCCCATCGGGCGTATTGGAAGCCCGTCTTCCAAATATAAATAGTAAGCATTCGTAGTCATAGGCTGACGAATAGACATCATATGTTGTTCGTTCCCTAAATTTACCATCAAGACCCCAGGAGTTTTATTTATGATTTCGTAAACCGCTGTAGCTTTGGTTTCATTGATGGTTTTTGCTGTCAATTTACTGATTGCAACCGGAGTTTCTTTTCTTAAAGTTGCTGTACGATTTGCAGTTACAAAAACATTTTCAAGTTCATGCGAATTTGTTGTGTCTTGCTCCGTTTTGTTTTGAGCAAAAACACATTGCCCTATAATTAATAGGGTAAAGTATATCTTTTTCATTTTAGATTATATAAATTTTAAAGAGTAACCAGCTTTCTTTGACATACATCAAAAAATAGGTTTTCAGTTTTGGCGAAAAGCCAGATTAAAATTTATATAAAATAGGATGGAGGACGAAAAGTGGTATTGGAAACAGCAATAGGTTTTTTATCGAAAGAAGCGAAAATTTTTGTTCTTGATTCGATAGGTGCCGTTAATTTAAAATTATTTAAAATGGAAGTCTGAATGTAAACAACATCTGTTTTTTCTTTCAGATTGTTTTGCATTCTTTTTTCGTTATCAGCATATTTTTTTAAGCTTTTTTGAAGTTCGCAACGACCGTTACAGGTATTGAAAACCATTTTACGCTGTACACAGATTGTTTTTGAAATTTCTTCCTGATTTAATTTGAATAAGGCATAAACAAAAAAACTGCCAAAAGAAGGAACTAATAGCATGCAGGAAAGAAATATGACGAAAAGTCGTTTCAAAGTGTGTTTCGTTGTTTTCGAGAGCAAAAATACATTATAAATATTATTTACAAGAATGATTTTTGTCATTTAATGTTAAATTTAAAACAGCTGTAATAAAAATTACAGCTGTTTTAAATTTAATCGAAAGCAATCTTTATACAAAGAAGGTTTTCAATATTTATTATTTAACCAAAACCCAAGTTCCTGAAGCTAAAAGTGTTTCAGCTTTTTTGAATTTCATCTCTTCAGTTTTGCCCGTTGCAACTTCCTGAACGGTAACCGTATCATTACGGTTGATTTTTGGCATATCTCTAACGATAGTTTCAGTAACCTGACGTTGTTGTGTTTCTCCAGCTTCGCGGTTCATACTTTCGCTATTTGGAATTTCGTCTTTACTTAATTGTAAATTTTCTTTCTGACGAACTTCTCTTGCTTCGTGAATTTCAGGAACATTTTGAGCTGGTAAATCACCTTTGAATAAGAATGAAATAACTTCCTTATTTACGTTATCCAACATTCCTCTAAACAAATTGAAAGCTTCCAATTTGTAAATAAGCAATGGATCTTTTTGTTCGTGAACAGCCAATTGAACGGATTGTTTCAATTCATCCATTTTACGCAAATGTTTTTTCCAAGCTTCATCAACAATCGAAAGTGTGATGTTTTTTTCGAAATCAGCAATTAATTGAGCACCTTGGCTGTCATAAGCTTTTTTCAAATCAGTAACAACATTTAAAGTTTTGATTCCGTCTGTAAATGGAACTACAATTCTTTCGAAATGATTGTTTGGCTCTTCGTAAACTCCTTTAATAATAGGGAAAGCTTCTCTTGCACTTCTTTCTGTTTTTTCAGTGTAGAAAGCTAAAGCTTCTTTATATACTTTACCTGTAACTTCAGTATCCGATAATTTTGTAAAATCAGCTTCTGAAATTGGAGAGGTAATTCCGAAATAACGAATTAAATCGAATTCAAACCCTTTAAAATCATTAGCTACTTTACTATTGCTTACGATTAATTCGCAAGTGTCGTAAAGCATATTTGCGATATCCAGTTTCAAACGCTCACCAAATAAAGCGTGACGACGACGTTTGTAAACTACTTCACGTTGAGAGTTCATTACGTCATCATATTCTAGTAAACGTTTACGAACACCAAAGTTGTTTTCTTCTACTTTTTTCTGAGCACGTTCGATAGATTTAGTCATCATAGAATGCTGAATCACTTCACCTTCTTTCAATCCCATTCTGTCCATCACTTTTGCCACTCTTTCAGAACCGAACAAACGCATTAAGTTATCTTCAAGAGAAACATAAAATTGAGAACTTCCCGGATCCCCCTGACGGCCAGAACGACCACGTAACTGTCTGTCAACACGACGTGAATCATGACGCTCTGTACCAACAATTGCTAAACCTCCGGCAGCTTTTACTTCTGGAGACAATTTAATATCGGTACCACGACCGGCCATGTTTGTTGCAATAGTTACAACTCCCGCTTTACCAGCTTCTTCAACGATTTGTGCTTCTTGCTTGTGCATTTTAGCATTCAACACGTTATGAGTGATTCCTCTCATTTTAAGCATACGGCTTAATAATTCTGAAATCTCTACCGAAGTTGTTCCAATCAATACAGGTCTTCCTGCGTTTGATAATTCGGTAACGTCTTCGATTACTGCGTTGAATTTCTCACGTGTTGTTTTGTATATGTAATCTTCTTTGTCAATTCTTGCAATTCCACGGTTAGTTGGAATTTCAACAACATCTAATTTATAGATTTGCCATAACTCTCCAGCTTCTGTAACAGCAGTACCCGTCATACCAGCTAATTTGCTGTACATTCTAAAATAATTCTGTAATGTAACAGTTGCAAATGTTTGAGTTGCAGCTTCGATTTTTACATTTTCTTTTGCTTCGATCGCTTGGTGAAGACCGTCAGAGTAACGACGGCCATCCATGATACGACCTGTTTGCTCATCGACAATCATGATTTTGTTGTCCATGATAACGTACTCAACATCTTTTTCAAATAAAGCGTAAGCTTTTAAAAGTTGAGTCAAAGTATGAATACGCTCGCTTTTTACGCCAAAATCCTGGAATAATCTTTCTTTAGCTTCCGCTTCAGCATCTTTATCCAGTTTTTGTTTTTCAATCGCAGCGATTTCTGTTCCAATGTCTGGTAAAACGAAGAAATCGGCATCAGTATCTCCAGAAAGGTATTTAATACCGTTGTCTGTCAATTCTACTTGATTGTTTTTTTCTTCAATCACAAAATACAAAGCTTCGTCCACTTTATGCATTTCACGATTGTTGTCCTGCATGTATTGATTTTCGGTTTTTTGAAGTAATTGCTTAATTCCTTCTTCACTCAAAAATTTAATTAATGCTTTGTTTTTTGGTAAACTTCTGTAAGCTCTTAATAATTGGAAACCTCCGTCTTTCGTATTTCCTTCTTTGATTAATTTTTTTGCCTCTGCTAAGAAACCATTCGCTAACTGACGTTGTTGTGCAACTAAGTTTTCGAT
The DNA here is from genome assembly GCF_054075145.1 of Flavobacterium xizangense. Classification (NCBI taxonomy): domain Bacteria; kingdom Pseudomonadati; phylum Bacteroidota; class Flavobacteriia; order Flavobacteriales; family Flavobacteriaceae; genus Flavobacterium; species Flavobacterium xizangense. The sequence continues at coordinate 77,311 of NZ_JBSIPG010000003.1, forward strand.
TTTTGGTTTCAATTCGTTGAATTCATGACGATCTCCTTGTGGAACTGGTCCTGAAATGATAAGTGGTGTTCTTGCATCATCAATTAATACAGAATCGACCTCGTCGACAATTGCAAAATTGTGTTTTCTTTGAACTAAGTCACTAGGTGAGTGCGCCATGTTGTCTCTTAGGTAGTCAAAACCAAATTCGTTGTTGGTTCCATAAGTGATATCAGCATCGTAAGCTTTTTTTCTAGCCTCGGTACTTGGCTGGTGATTATCGATACAATCAACAGATAAACCGTGGAATTCGAATAAAGGTGCTTTCCATGTGCTGTCACGTTTTGCCAAGTAATCATTCACTGTTACTAAGTGAACTCCATTTCCTGTTAAAGCGTTTAAGTAAAGAGGGAGTGTTGCAACCAAAGTTTTACCTTCACCTGTTTGCATTTCGGCAACTTTACCTTCGTGCAATACCATACCACCAATTAACTGAACATCATAATGAATCATGTCCCAAGTGATATCTTTTCCGGCAGCATTCCATTTGTTTGCCCAGATAGCTTTTTCACCATCAATTGTAATATACGGTTTCGTTGCAGAGAATTCACGATCTTTTGGAGTTGCAGTAACTTCAATATGAGAGTTTTCTTTGAAGCGACGTGCTGTTTCTTTTACTACAGAAAAAGCTTCTGGAAGAATTTCCAATAAAGTTTTTTCAGAGATTTCATAAGCTTCTTTTTCAAGAGCATCAATTGCATCATAAAGATCTTCTCTTTTATCAATGTCTTCGATGTTTTCTACTTCTGCTTTTAGCGAAGCGATTTTAGCATCTTTGTCAGCTCTGGCTTCTTTTATTTTATCTTTAAAATAAACAGTTCTTCCTCTTAATTCGTCGTTTGACAGACTCATTAAAGGAGCTTCGAATGTTTTAATTTTATTTAAATAAGGTTGTAAAGCTTTGACATCTTTCTGTGATTTATCACCTACAAAGACTTTAATAATACTGTTTATGAAACTCATGATTTATTGTATTTCTTTATTATTTTATATGTATTTGAACCAAAAAAAAAGCCTCTGTGATGAGACTTTTTCCTTTGGTTTATTTTTTAATATTCATCCTCATTCCAAAGATAATCTTCGTCTGTTGGATAATCAGGCCAAATTTCTTCCATTGATTCATATATCTCACCTTCGTCTTCAATTGACTGAAGGTTTTCTACTACTTCTAATGGAGCACCAGCTCTAATAGCGTAGTCAATAAGTTCGTCTTTGTTAGCAGGCCATGGCGCATCACTTAAATAAGATGCTAATTCTAATGTCCAATACATCTGTTATCTGTTTAGTTTGTGCAAAAATAAATTTTTTACTGAAAAAGACAAGTAAATTTTGATTTATTTTAATAAAATTTAAGAACGTCTCTACTAGTACTCAGTTTTCAGTGGCAGTTTTCAGTCTGGAGACTTAGATTTGCAACTAATTTACTTCATTTAGCATTCAGTTTTGGTCTTAGTTTGCAGCTTGAAAACTGAAAATTAAAAACTGTGACTGTTTACTTTCTCGGAATCCATTTTACTTCCTCCGCTTTTAAGTCAAACGACAACTTCCGTGCCAAGACAAAAAGGTAGTCAGAAAGTCGGTTTAAGTACATAATTGCGATTTCAGGAACGTGTTCATTATGACTTAAATGTACTGCCAAACGCTCTGCGCGACGGCATATACAGCGGGCAATATGACAATGTGACACAGTCGGATGTCCGCCCGGCAAAACAAAATGAGTCATTTGCGGAAGACTTTCTTCCATTTTATCTATTTCGTTTTCGAGTAATTCAATATCCGAATCTATAATTCCGAGATTTTCTAAACGAAGTTTGCCATTTTTTAAAATTTCTTTTTCCTGAGGAGTTGCCAAAATGGCACCAACAGTAAAAAGACGATCCTGAATTTCTATTAAAATGGTTTTATAATGCGAGTCCATTTCCAGATCACGAATTAATCCTATATAGGAATTCAATTCATCAACAGTTCCGTAACTGTCAATTCTAATGTGGTCTTTTGGTACACGTGTTCCTCCAAAAAGAGCTGTTGTACCTTTATCGCCTGTTTTGGTGTATACTTTCATTTTTTTTAAAGTTGCTAAGGTTCTGAGATGCTAAGGGATTAAGCTTTTTTGTTTTGTAACTAAGATTTTTAAAGACCAATCCTCTCTAGTCTTTTAATTTCCATTTCTTTACTAAAAAAGGCATCCATGGAAATTTGTTTTTCTAAAAGTTGCCATTCAGGTTTTTCTGGTAAATGTTCTAAAATAAAATCTTCAGGATTGTCTAGTAAGTAACGAACACATAATTTTTTTTCAAAGATTAATTTTCCATTTTCATTTTCAAAAGCGCTGCCTGCACCCCAAGTTACATCTATGAATTTCCATTTGTCATACATCTTAACAGCATTCCATGCATGATTTACTTCTTTTAAATATTCTCCTTTGTATCCGTATCCTTTAGCGTAGCCATTTATTACTTCACACTTTATTTTTGAAATAGTACAAATTTCTTTGAATAAATTGGCATACCCAGCACAAACGGACTTTCTCTTTAAAAAAGTAGTTTCTGCTGAAACATCACCTATTGTATTGTTTTCGAATGATTCAATATCATAATCAATGTTTAATGAGATCCAATAGTATATTAATTGTACAAGTTCTTTTTTGCTTTTGGCTCCTTTTGTTAAATACTTGCTTAAGGTTTGTATATCTTTAGTTTCTAATTCAGGTGCTTTTTCTACATATTCGATTAGTCGATAAAAAGATTGATTTTGAGCATTAATTGAAACTGCAAGAAGAAAAATAAATAAGAACTTGATTTTTTTCATTTTAAAGATTAATTAATTTGAAATGTTCAGAAATCTAAAATTATTTCGTCGTGTCGCTTTCAATTAATCCGTCTCTTAAACGAATAACTCTGTGTGCATAAGCTGCAATATCTTCTTCGTGAGTTACTAGAATTACAGTATTTCCTTGTGCATGAATATCACCAAAAAGCTTCATGATTTCTACAGAAGTTTTACTGTCTAAGTTTCCTGTTGGCTCATCGGCTAAAATGATTGAAGGTTTGTTTACTAAAGCACGTGCAACCGCAACACGCTGGCGCTGTCCTCCGGAAAGCTGATTCGGCTGGTGGTCCATTCTGTCTGCAAGATTAACTTGTTTTAGAACTTCTGTAGCGCGTGCAATTCTTTCTGATTTTCCGTAACCTGCATAAATCATAGGAAGTGCAACATTATCTAAAGCCGTTGTTCTTGGTAAAAGATTGAAGGTTTGAAAAACGAAACCAATTTCTTTGTTTCTGATTTCAGCCAACTCATCATCCCGCATTTGGCTTACATCTTTTTCATTCAAAACATATCGTCCGGAAGTTGGGGTATCTAAACAACCTAATAAATTCATCAATGTTGATTTTCCAGATCCTGAAGGTCCCATTAAAGCAACATATTCTCCTTTATTTATTTCCAGATTAATTCCTTTTAAGACATAAACGATTTCATTACCAAGTACAAAATTTCGTTTGATGTCAGTTATTTTAATTAATGGATTTGCCATTTTGGTTTACAATTTTGGTTTTAAAAGTACAAAACACTTTTCAATAAAATTCATAAGTAGTAGATTATTGGTTTTTGTTACAAAAATCAATTTTGCTTTAAAATATACTTAGCTGATTAAAACTATACATTGTTGCAGTGAATAAGATGTTATATTATTTTTGATAAATGTTACATTATCCTCATTATTTTTTATGTTTTACAGTTTTATTATGTTTTTAATTTTTTAAAGATGATAATAATGTAATTTTTTGGTTAATGGTTTAGGTACATTTGTTAATGTATTAATTAAAAAATAATCAGAATTATGAAAAGCATACAATTATTATCAGGAATAGCATTGTTGGTTTTCGGTTTTACATCGTGTAAAGATGAAAAACAAGAAAAAGCTCAAAAAACTGTAGACTCTTATGTAGCCTACGTCGATTCAGTAAAGAATGTCGCAGCAGAAGATTTGAAAGCTGATTGGCAAAGTGTTGATGCTGAATATGACAAAAGAGCACAAGAGGCTGAATTAGCTTTGGCAGATTTAAAAGATAAAACAGCAGCAACTGAAAAAATAAATACAAGTAAAATTAAATACGAAGAATTTAAAAAAGAAATGACTGCCGTTTTTGCGCCGCCACCAGCTCCAAGTCCAAAACAGCAATTGCGTAATGCATTATTTGGTGAAGGAAAAATTGGAGATGATATGAGTTTTTCATGGGTAAATGCCCAAAATATTCATAGTGTGTACCAGCAATTTGTTCATACAGTTGAAAATAATAAAGATAGTTATTCAAGAGAAGATTGGGATGAAATCAAATTACTGTATGAAGCATTGGATAGCAGAAAAAATACTGTTGAAAAAGAAGGTTTGACTGCTGAGGACAACAGAAAAATTGCCGGTTTGAAAATTAAATTTGCTCCAATGTATACTGTTAACAGAATGGGAGCAAAGTCTGAAGAAAATAGAGACGCTAAAAAATAAGATTTAAAAATTTGAATTAGTAAAAAAGACGATCAGAAATGATTGTCTTTTTTTTATGTCTGTTTGATGCATATTTATAGAATAATTTTACTTTAGTATCATAAACGAATACATATGGAGTTTTTTTTAGATCTAAATATCTATTTTAAAATTATAATTGTTTTACTAATTACAATTCTGCTTTTCCGTTTATGTTATTTTTTTGAAGGATTTTCGACTTTTGAGTTTCCAGGTTTATTAGGGATTTTTGTTTCTCTATTTATTGCCGTTTCACTATTCTTTTTAGCGTTAATTCAAACTCATTTTGTCGTAAAAATAAAAGAAAATTATGCTTTAGCAGAAGGAAAAATTACATATTATCATTCAGGAAAAGGAAGGAGACAAACAGGGAAAGTAGCATTTGACTATGTCGTAAATGAGGAACTGATATCAAATAGTGTTACTGAAAATGATTTTGTTGAAATTCCAGAAACAAAGCCGGATACTACCTTGAGTTACTTAATAATTTACCAACAAAACTTTCCTAAGAACAGCTTTCTTCTTTTTAATTATCCTATAACAAATTCTACTGATATTATTGAATATAGGGAGTTATTTAAAAAAGGAATACCTGATGATGTTTTTACTAATTAGTTCTAATTGTAAAATGTTCTTTTTCCTGTTCGTATCTGAAAAATACAAATCCCCACTGAAAAGTATCGATTGTGACTTTTACTTTAGGATGTTTTTTGATAATCTCCCAAGCTTCTTCCATTTCTGAAGACCAGTGAATATCATCAAAAATCCAAACAGAATCATTATTAATCGTTGGTAATAAAAGTTCGAAATATTCTAAAGTTGCTTTTTTCGAATGATTTCCGTCGAAATATATTAAGTCCCAATCACAGATATTTGCAGATCCTTGGGTCAGGAATTTGTTGAATTCTGAATTTACAAAATCAAAGTTGAAATTTGGAAATTGCTCGTTAAATAAATTTTCTGCAATTGAAAGTGTACTGTGACAGCCTTCAAGACTAAGTAAAAAAGAATCTTTATTTCCTAATGCAATAGCAGAAGATGCTAATCCTAAAGAAGTTCCAATTTCTAAAACATTTTTTGGTTTGAAATAATTGGTAACTCGAAATAATAATTCGGCACGTTTAGAAGAAATTCCAGCTGTTTTTGCAATTTTAGAAATTTGTCTTCTATTCGATTTAAAAACTTTGGAACCTGCACCAAAATCGGTTACTTCAATAAAATTTTGATTTTCTAAAAGTGATTTCCGATATTTTTTCAGAATTGCATATTCTGGTTTTGATTTCTTATCATAAAAACATTTAGTCAGCAAACTAAAAACAAACGGCGAATGAACAGCATGTTCGTTTTTTGAATGCCAAAGGAATTTGAGATAAGATTGTATTTGAAATAGCATTTTTAAATTTTTCAGTCGTGTTTTCCGAAAATTATTTACTTATAGCAATTAATTTTACATCAAAAAGAAGAACTGACCCAGCCGGTATTCCAGGTCGTGCAGAACTTCCGTAAGCTAAATGCGAAGGAATAAGTAGAGTGCCGCTTCCGCCTTCTTTAAAATAAGTAATTCCTTCTCTCCAACCTTTAATTACATCAGAAAGAGAAAATGTAAGCCCGCTAGCATTACTTTGATCAAAGATATTTCCATTTGTAAAATATCCTTTGTAAGCTACAGTTACTCTTGAAGCAGCTGTTGGTTGGTCCCCTGTTCCAGGTTCGTTGATGATGTAATATAAACCAGTACTACTTTTTGTAGCAGTTAAATTATTTTTTGCAATATAGTCTGTTATTTCTTTTTCATTTTCAACAGTATAATCTTTTGGTGGTGCTGCAGGTTTTTCTTCAGTGCTTGTACAAGAAATGAATAATGTTAAAGTAAATAGGGCGGCTAATAATTTTTTCACTGTGATATTTTATTTTTTAATGTGTCGAATATAGTAAAAATAGTTTTTAGTCTCAGTCGCGGTCGCAGTTTTCAGTTTTGTAGCAATCATTAGTTCTGACTGCATCCAAATTTACTAGGGTTGTTGATCATATAATTTATCAATCTTCCAACTTCGAGATTTTTAATATTTAGTCTATCAAATGTTTCTTTTGTAATATATTGGCATTCTAACGAAAACTGTAGCCATGTGTTTGTTTCTGAGTTTTCAGCATCGCTATCAGTTAATTTGCTTATAAAATGATTTGTATATCTCCTTTTTCTATATGATTCAGCAATATTAGCAGCAACACTTCTTGAAGATCGGCGTACTTGATCGGTTAGTGAAAATCTTTCTTCTTTAGGAAACGTTTTTGATAATTCAAAAATTTCCATAGCAAGTTCAAACGACTTTTTATAGGCTAATAATTCTTTAAAATCCATAATTTATTTTTTAGCTAAATTAAGAATTTTCTTTCTAAAAAGAATGAGAACTGAAAACTGCGACTGCGACTGAAAACTAAACCTACTCTTCCAGTTTAGCTGAAAGTTCAAACCAACGTTCTTCTTTTGCGTCTATTTTATTGATTATATTCTGAAGTTCATTTGCTTTTTTCTCAATATCAGCATCAGCAACTTTTCCGTCAGAGAATAATTGTTCGATTTTAGTTTTTTCGATTTCTAAATCTTTGATTTCTCTTTCGATTTTTTGATATTCTTTTTGTTCGTTGAAGCTTAGGTTTCCAGTTGGATTATTTTGTTTCCAATCTTTCTTTTCGGCTTTGTTTTCTTCTTTTTGAGCAACATCGGCACTGTCTTCATAAGCTCTGAAATCAGAATAGTTTCCCGGGAAATTCTCGATTTCACCTTGCCCTCTAAAAACAAATAAATGATCGACAATTTTATCCATGAAATAACGGTCGTGTGAAACAACCAATAAACATCCCGGATAATCTAAAAGGAAGCTTTCTAAAACGTTCAAAGTCACAATATCCAAATCGTTTGTTGGCTCATCCAGAATCAAGAAGTTTGGATTCTGAATTAAAACCGTACACAAATACAAACGTTTTAATTCTCCACCGCTTAATTTTTCAACATAATCGTATTGTTTTTTGGCATCAAAAAGAAAACGCTCCAATAATTGCGAAGCCGAAATAATTTTTCCTTTCGCTAACGGAATATATTCTCCGTACTCTTTAATAATATCTATAACACGTTGTCCAGGTTTTGGGTTAATTCCGGATTGTGTATAATAGCCAATTTTAATAGTATCACCTTTTACAACTCGTCCGCTGTCTGGCGGAATTGTTCCTGTCAAAAGATTCAAAAAAGTCGATTTACCGGTTCCGTTTTTACCAATAATCCCGATTCTTTCGCCACGCTGAAAATCAAAACTAAAATGATCCAGAATAACTTTATCCTTAAATTTTTTAGAAAGTTTGTGAAGCTCAATAATTTTGCTTCCCATTCTTTCCATATTAATTTCAAGCTCCACTTTGTTTTCTTTACGTCGGCTTTGCGCTTTTTCCTTAATTACATAAAAGTCGTCCTGACGCGATTTCGATTTGGTTGTTCTCGCTTTTGGCTGGCGGCGCATCCATTCTAATTCCTTTACAAATAAGTTTTTAGCTTTGTCAATGCTAGAATTTTCAGAAGTTATCCTTTCTTCTTTTTTCTCTAAATAATACGAGTAATTTCCTTTGTATTGATATAGTTTTCCGTTGTCTAATTCGATAATTTCGTTACAAACACGCTCCAAAAAGAAACGGTCGTGCGTTACCATAAACAACGTAATATTTTCTTTGGCAAAATAACTTTCAAGCCATTCGATCATTTCAAGATCTAAATGGTTGGTTGGCTCATCCAGAATCAATAAATCAGGTCTGTTTATTAATATGATAGCCAAAGAAAGACGTTTTTTTTGTCCTCCCGAAAGATTTTTTACTTTAAGTTTGAAATCTTCCAGTTTTAATTTGAACAGAATTTGTTTGTATTGCGTCTCAAAATCCCAAGCATTATGCTGATCCATTCCGTCGAAAGCTTTTTGGTAAGCTTCTTCGTCATTTGGATTTTCAAGCGCTTTTTCATAAGCTTCAATAATTTTTAAAGTTTCATTATCCGAAGCAAAAATGCTTTCTTCAATCGTAAGTTCATCTTGTAGATTATTATCCTGCGAAAGAAATGCCATTCTAATTCCTTTTCTTAAAACAACTTGTCCTGTATCTGGTTCATCCAAACCATTAATAATGCTCATGATTGTTGTTTTACCAGAACCATTTTTGGCAATAAAAGCGATTTTTTGGTCTTTGTTGATTCCAAATGAAATGTTGTCAAAAAGGACTCTTTCGCCAAATGACTTCGATATATTTTCTACAGATAAGTAATTCACTTTGTATATTGTAAGTTATAAATTATGAGTTATGAGTGTTTTAAAAAACATAACTTTTTGCAAAAGTAAACTTTTATCTTACGATTTGCGAATTGTTAATCTTATTTAAGTTTTAGAAAAATGAAAATTAGAAGAAAGCTTTTGAGTTTTTCGTTTCAGAACAAAAACAGCTTGTAACATTTTAAGATCATCTCCGACATATTTAAAGTTTAATTCCTTAAATATGAGTGAGAAAGAAATAAACACTAGTGGTTTTGAAGATTTTAAAATAAACACAAAAATCAAACTTGCAACATTATGGATCTCCGTAATGTTTTGCTATGTATATGGAGATTATTTCTCGCTGTATGTTCCAAAGAAGGTGGAAGATTTTATAAGCGGGGATACAATGCTAGATTCTCCGGTAAAATTATTTCTTGGGGCGATTTTAATGGCAATTCCGGCATTAATGATTTTTGCATCGATTGTTTTAAAACCAAAAATAAACCGTTGGCTTAATATTATTTTCGGAATTATTTATACCACCATAATGTTGTTAATAGCGTTTACAACAACTGGAGCTTGGTGGAGTTTCTACGTTTTTTTCGCAATAATAGAAAGTGTACTTACAGCGATGATATTTTGGACTGCATTTAGATGGCCGAGACAAGTTTAAATTTTAAAAGATAAAATATGAATCAAGAATCAAAACTATCGTTTAGAAATACGGGAAGGATTGCCGGTTTGTTATATTTAGTAGTCGTAATAACCGGAATTTTTAGTTTGGGATATGTTCCTTCAAAATTAATTGACTGGAACGATGCTGCTAAAACGTTTAGTAATATTGTAAACCATGAATTTCTTTTTAGACTTGGTATGGTAAGCGGATTAATCTGTTATACTTTCTTTTTGTTTCTGCCTTTGGTTTTGTACAAGTTATTAAAATCAGTTCATAAAACGTACGCAATATATATTGTTGTTTTGGCAATTGTAAGCGTGCCGATTTCTTTTATAAACATGCAGAATAAATTTGCAGTACTTTCTGTAATTAGTTCAGGCGGAGAAGAAAAGGATTTGGTAATGTTTTATCTGAATCAATATGATTATGGGAATTTAATTGTTCAAATATTTTGGGGACTTTGGCTGTTTCCGTTAGGATATTTAATTTTTAAATCAGGAATAATTCCAAAATTTTTAGGAGTATTATTAATGCTTGGTTGTGTGAGTTATTTAATCAATTTCTTCGGAAATGCATTGTTTTCGAATTATTCTGAACTCGGAATCTCTTCTTATGTAAGACTTCCGGCAACTCTTGGCGAAATCGGAACGTGTTTATGGCTTTTAATAATGGGAGCGAAAAACAACATTATTTCTGCCGATTAACATATTGATTTAAAACCGGACTCAAATCTAAACAATGAATTTGTGAAGGAACATTTATGATTGGTTTACGAATCAGCGTTTCATTTGTTAAATAGAAGTGAAGTCCGTCTGTAGTTGTGATTCCTTCTATTTGATGAAAAGAAAGTTGAAGATCAATCCGACGCTTGTTTCCCGAATCAAAATCATAGTTTTTAAAATCATATAATAAATATAAAAACGGTTTTCCGAGCTTCGAATAGCCACAAAGCGTAATCAGTTTTTTGGACTCTAAATAGGTTGCTCCGGTGACTAAACCTTTGGTGTCGATACTTTGTTTGTAGTGCGCAATAAATTGACCGGGTTTATTTGGCAAAGTATAAATATTTGTTTTGGAGGATTGCCATTGTTTCGTAAATAGAAAAATACTGTCTTTAGTTACTATAAAAGCTTCGCAGTCAAAATCGGTGGTGTTTTGTTTTTTTGGAGAAAAATCGGTTTGATCAGAATATGTGAAAGAGATTGTTTCGATAGTTGGGTTTTCTTCGAAAAAATCTTTTTTGTTGATTTTTAGAATACGCAGATTATTTCTGTTTCCTGAATAATTATTCCCAAAATCGCCAATATATACAGAAGAACTATCTTGGGAAATTTCTTCCCAGTCATTGTTAATGTCTTTATTCAGATTAACTTTTTTTTTGATTTTTCCTAAAGTATCTAATCCATAAATAGTTTTATCGTGATCATCATTGTGAGTCCACAATAGATTGTCAAAAGATATTAATCCAGATGTTTCCTTTATTGAATCATTTAGCCGGATGGAATATTTTGGCCTTATTTTAAAATTTTCATATTGACAGCTCCCATTGTTTTCAATAACAGTTTTGTCATAATTTTTGGCGTACGAATCGTTACAGCCGACAATCTGAGAATTTACCGAGCAATAAATTAAGAAAAAATAGAAACTTAGTTTTTTCATGTAGATAGTTTTCGGTCAAATAAATAGACAAAGGTAATTCTTAATGTAGAAAAAAGAGGAAAAAATTAGGTAATAATTTTCTACATGATGCAATTTTTTAAAAATTAAACGGTTATCTGTTACCATGCTCGTAAAGATTGATACATCTTAAATTAAGACAATTCTTTCTTTCCCACTTTTAGTATTCATTTTAGAAGTGTACTTTTGCAAAAATATTAGAGGGGTATTCTTACGTGTTTATTGTTTATGTTACTGGTATTTAGTATTTTGCGTTTTAAACCGACTGTTTTGGCATGTTTGTTAAAGTGTTATTTGATAAAAAAAACTTAAAATTTGTCAATATATTTGCCATCAATGTGAATTTTCTGCTTTCAAAATTTGGGAGTTGGAAGGGCGAAGCCGTGTGTTGAAATTAGATATAAATTACAGAAAAATATTTGTAGAAATATGAAAATAGGAATCACATTTAGTGCATTTGATTTGTTGCACGCAGGACATATTAAAATGCTAGAAGAGGCAAAACGTCAATGTGATTATTTAATAGTTGGTTTGCAAACAGATCCAACATTAGATCGTCCAGAAAAGAATAGTCCTACTCAGACAGTAGTAGAACGTTATATTCAGCTTAAAGGATGCAAATTTGTTGATGAAATTGTACCTTACGCAACAGAACAAGATCTAGATGATATCTTGCGCGCTTTTAAAATTGATGTTCGTATACTTGGAGACGAGTATAAAGACAAAAATTTTTCAGGAAGAGCCTATTGTGAAGAAAAAGGAATCGAATTGTATTTTAACACAAGGGATCATCGTTTTTCAAGCAGTGGCTTGAGAAAAGAGGTTGCGGTTAAGGAGTTGAAAAAAGTAAAATAATTAACTGCCATTTAGAGATAGGATAGTGGTTGGAAATATATCCTTATAGTTTGTAAATGATAGGTTATAATAAAAATATATGAAAATACTAGATTGTACATTACGAGACGGAGGTTATTATACCAACTGGGATTTTGATAAAAACTTAGTTGATACATACATAGCGGCAATGAATGATTTGCCTGTTGATTATTTAGAAGTAGGTTATAGAAGTCCTAAGCTATCAGGCTATTATGGTGAATATTTTTACTGTCCCGATTTTGTATTGAAAAAACTAGCTAGAATATCAAACAAAAAACTGGTAATTATATTAGATGAAAAAAATATTGACATAGAAACAGTTGAGGAATTATTAAAACCTTGTCTTGGAATAATCACTATGGTTCGAATTGCTATTGATCCAGAGAAATTATTAAGAGCGATTGATTTGGCAAAAAAGGTTAAATCAATGGGGTTTGAGTTGGGATTCAATGTTATGTACATGTCAAAATGGAAGAACTTACCTGAGTTTCTTTCCAATTTAAAGCATGTTGATGGTGTTGCAGATTATTTTTATATGGTAGATTCATATGGAGGTGTTTATCCCGAAGATGTGAAAGAAATTTATGGCTTAGTACGATCACAAATGAAAACTAAGATTGGTTTTCACGGCCACAATAATCTGGAATTAGGTTTGATAAATACTCTTACTGCCATCGAATGCGGTGCAGATATGGTTGATGCAACTGTTACTGGAATGGGGCGTGGTGCTGGAAACTTAAAAACAGAGCTTTTGCTTACAGCTTTAAATCAAAAAAATAACTTAGATGTTGATTTCAATGCTTTAAGTTCTGTCACAGATGCTTTTACTCAGTTGCAGAAAGAATATGAATGGGGCACAAACTTGCCATATATGGTTTCTGGAGCTAATTCATTGCCTCAAAAAGATGTGATGGAATGGGTTTCTAAACGATATTACTCTATAAATAGCATCGTTCGCGCATTACATCAACAAAAAAATAAAACGATAGATAAATTTCCAATTTTTAATACTCAGAAAAAATACAAATATGGGTTAATAATTGGAGGAGGCCCAACTGCCGTGGAAAAAGCAGATGCAATAATTGAATTTATCAATAAATTTGAAAATGAAATTGTTATTATACATGCAAGTTCAAAAAATTCAATAGCATTTAAAGATGTCAATTGTCAAAACTATTATTGTTTAGTGGGTAATGAAGGAAATCGATTGACATCTGTATTCAAAAATATTAAGGAGTTTAAAGGAACTTGTGTTTTGCCACCATCACCAAGAAAAATGGGAACTTTTGTTCCTGCAAAGTTGGTTAATGAAGCAACAGAATTAGCCGAAGTTACTTTTACAAATTTATTAAACGATTCTCATACTGCTATAGCTTTGCAAACAGCAATAAACTTAGAGATTGAAAAATGCTTTGTAGTTGGTTATGATGGTTATACAAATTCAACTGTTGGAAATAAAGAACAGGAACTTTTTTTAGAAAATGAAAGTTTATTTGCTCATGGGCAAGAAAATGGAATGAATTTGATTTCTCTTACGCCAACCAAATATAAAAACCTTATAATTGATTCAATATACTCTCAAATCTAATTAAATGAAAGCCGTACTTGTAATTCCAGCCAGATATAAATCTTCACGATTTCCCGGCAAGCCACTTATAATGTTAAATGGTAAGACTATGATTCAGAGAGTTTGGGAACAATGTAGTAAAGCTTTTGATCCTGAATTAATTTTTGTAGCTACTGAGGATGAAAGAATCTTAAAACATTGTACAGAAAATGGGATACAATGTATATTAACTTCTGATAATTGTCTTACGGGAACTGACCGAGTTGCTGAGGTAGCTAATAAAATTGATGCAGATTATTATATCAATGTGCAAGGCGATGAGCCTGTTATAAATCCAGATGATATAAGTAGAATTTTTGCATTATTACCTGAATCAAATGGTGAGATCTTAAATGGCTTTTGTGAAATTGATAATTCAGACGATTATTTAAGCGTTTCAGTTCCAAAAGTTGTCATGAGACAAGACAATAGATTGCTTTATATGTCAAGAGCGCCAATTCCAGGTAACAAAAATAATTCATTCCAAGTTGGTTTTAGACAGGTTTGTATATATGCATTTCCGAAAGAAGCATTGAGAGCTTTTAGTCAGGCTACTGAGAAAACACCTATGGAATTAGAAGAGGATATTGAAATTTTACGCTTTCTGGAAATGGGCTATGAAGTGAAAATGGTAAAAATGTCAAAAAAATCAATTCCTATTGACAATCCAGAAGATGTAGACAAAGTTTTAAAAAGATTACAAGATGTTGAGTAATTACAAAACTATATTATGGGATTTTGATGGTGTCATCATGGATTCCATGCCAGTTCGTGATAAAGGATTTGAAATTGTTTTGAAAAAATATCCGCAAGAACAGGTTTCATTATTAATGGAATACCACAGAAATAATGGTGGACTTTCAAGATATAATAAATTTAGATATTTTTTTGAGAATATAAGAGAGGAAAAGATCACTGACGAACAAATCAAGGAGTTAGCCGAAGAATTTTCAGTAGTGATGCTTCAAAATCTGTTAGATTCAAAACTCCTTATAGAAGATTCTTTAAATTTCATTAAAGAAAACTATTTAAAATACAACATGCATGTTGTTTCAGGCTCCGATGGAAATGAATTGCGACATATTTGTGAGAGTTTGAATTTATCAAAATATTTTATGTCGATTAATGGTTCGCCTACTCCTAAAAATGAATTAGTTAAAATTCTACTAGCAGAGCATCAATATAAAATAGAAGATACTTGTTTAATTGGGGATTCATTTAATGATTTAGAAGCTGCACAAGTTAATAATATAAATTTTCTAGGTTATAATAATGAAAAACTTGTAGATAAAACTGAAAATTATATCGATAGTTTTTTAAATCATACAGATATTTTTTAAAATAGTTAAAGGAATTAATTTTTTAATGTAATACAATATATGCGAAAAATTTTACTTATCTTATTTGCCTTATTGATGCTTTCTTCTTGCAGTTCTGAGAAAGACATTACTTCAGAAAAACCTCCTGTTAGTACTGATTTAACGAGTAAACCTACAAGTTATATCGGACAAGATTTTACATTACTTCCTGAAAATCATGTTCCTGATTCTGATTTGTATGTAGAAGGAGGACTTTTACAAAACCAAGAGAATAATGCTAAATATAACAAAAGCCTTAGGACTTGGCAAGGAATACCTTCTATAGGTGCTGATAAATGGGGAAATTTATATTCAACATGGATTACTGGTGGAAAATGGGAGGGTAATGACAATTATATTACAGTATCTTTAAGTAAAGATTATGGAAAATCTTGGAAACATGATAAATTAGTGATTTATACTAATCCCGAAGACTCTACAAGAGTTATGGATCCTAGTTTATTTAATGATAAGTTTGGTAATTTATACATTGCATGGGCGAAACATAGCGATAAAAAGATTATAGCTAAAAAACAATGGGCAGAGGTCTGGTATTCAAAATTAAAACTTGCTCAGGAGACTAATACTATTGAGTATTCTTCTCCAAGAAGATTAGCTGTGGGGATAATGATAAATAAGCCTTTTTCATCTAAAATTACAGATCAAATGATTTTTCCAATTGCTGTCTGGTATGCTGGGAATTCAATACTGCAACAGCCTTTTATGTATAAAGGAAATTACTCGGCAAATTATCTTTCACCTTTTACTAAAGTTGGAGGTATGAAAATGAATGTTTCCAAACAACATATGGTATATGAACATATGTTTGTGGAACTTGCGGATTCAACATATTTAGGGATGACGAGAACTTTAGACGGGATTTACTATTCGAAAAGTAAAAATGGAGATGTATGGGATGAAGCAAAAAAATTCACAGATTTAGGTGCAACTACCTCGGCACGTTTCCATCTCGCAAAACTACAATCGGGGCGTTTGATTTTAATCTTTAACAATGCCACAACAAGAACAAATATGACCGTTTGTTTATCTGAGGATGATGGAGCTACATGGCCTTATAAAATGGTTATCGACAGCAATACAGATATTTCTTATCCTGACATGATTGAGACCACTCCTGGAGTAATAAATATAACTTATGATCAATCCAGAGTACCTCCTGCAATTATACATTTTGTAAAGATTAAAGAAAGTGACATTATTGCGAATAATAATTCCGGAATATTTAGAACAGAAATTAGCTCGCTTAAGTGATATACATCATAATAAAAATAAGGTTGAAAACGAGAAGTAAAAATGAGTAATTATAAACAATTAGGAAAAAATACAATTCTTGTTTTCGTAGGCAATATAGGTAGTAAGATGATTACTTTTGTAATGCTTCCGTTTTATACTAAATGGTTGAGTGTAGAAGATTATGGAGTCTCAGATAATGCTTTAGTTTATGCGAGTCTTTTGTTGGGGATAGTTAGTCTAAGTATCTCAGAATCAATTTTTATTTTTCCAAAAGATCAAGAAACAAGCAAACAAAAGCAATTTTTTACAGCAGGGTTATTTTATTCTTCTATTTTGCTTTGCGGTGCCGGTTTTATTTTATTCGGAGTAAAAGAGTTTTTCTCTCAAATTGGAATCTTAAAAAGTATCACAGATAATTATATATTTATATATTCATTAGTTGTTGCTTTATTTTTTCAGACCTTTCTGCAACAGTTTTCTCGTAGTATAAATAATATTAAAGTATATTCAATTTCAGGAGTTGTATTAACATTGTTAACTGCAGTTTTTTCAATTGCTTTTATTCCTAATTATGGGTTAGTAGGTTTTTTTATAGCTCAAATACTTTCCTATATTGTTTCAGGGGTTTATACATTTATACATTCAAAAGCTTATAATTATATTTCGTTCAAGACATTAAGTTTAGAGAGATATAAAGAAATGCTTAAATATTCCATTCCTTTAATTCCTAATGCAGTAATGTGGTGGCTAGTAGGATCATTAAATAGGCCAGTAATGGAAGAATATTTAGGGATGCATGCAGTTGGACTTTTTGCAGTATCAAATAAATTTCCATCTTTAGTTAATGTTTTGTTTTCCGTATTTATGGTGTCTTGGCAAATTTCTGTAATTGAGGAATTTAAAAAAGAAAATTACGAAAAGTTTTACAATAACATTCTTAAGATAGTATTTTTGTTTTTGATAATATGCGTTATGACAATTAGTATTTTAGGAAAAGCATTAACAGGATTTGTTGCAGATGCCAAATTTATAGATTCTTGGAAATATATACCGATACTTTCTTTATCAGCCTTGTTTTCATCGATTTCGGGTTTTGTTGGCTGTAATTTTTCAGCTACCAGAGAAAGTAAGTATTATTTCTATTCAAGTATATGGGGCGCATTAATTGCAATTGTATTTAATTTTTTACTCATACCAATATGGGGACTATACGGAGCAGTTGTTGCAATAGTACTTTCTCATTTAACCATGATGCTTTCAAGAGTAAAATATTCTTGGAAAACTGTAAAAATCAAAGAGATATACTTATACGTGTTCATGCTTATGATTTGTTTTACAGATGTAATGGTTTCTAGTTTCATATCTAACAATTATATTATAATAATTACGTTTTTGATTAGCATTGCAATTTTGGCTATACTAATGAGGAAGGATATTATGAATGGTATACAATTTTTCAAATTTAAATTTTTTAATAAGTAGTAATATGTCGTTGAAAAAACTTTTAAAACCAGTTTTCTTTTCTTTTTTAAATGTTTTTATTGATAAAAATTCAATATTAGATGTTAGAAAAAACACAAATTATTTAGACCATATTTGGTATACATTCAGATTTAGAATGGCTGGACTCGGAATGATACTTACCAAGAATGAGGAGAAATTAAAAAATTTCAAAGACAAACATAAAGGCAAAAGATGTTTCATTATAGGTAATGGCCCTTCGTTAAATAAATTGGATTTAACGTTGTTGAAAAATGAAATTACATTTGGAGTAAATGGTATTTATCTTAATAAGGAGAAAATGGGTTTTTTGCCGACTTATTATGTAATAGAAGATTATCTAATAGCTGAAGATCGTGCTTCTGAAATTAATAGACTTCGGGTAGAAACTAAGTTTGTTCCAACCTATCTAGATTATACATTAAATAAAGACGAAAACACTGTTAATTTTAATGCCTATCTAAATTATACAGATAAAATTTTTGAACCTAATTTTTCGGACGATTGCTTAAAAAAAGTTGGTGTTGGAGGAAGTGTTACATTTATGTGTTTGCAATTGGCATATTATATGGGATTTGATGAAGTGTATATGATTGGTTTTGATCATAATTATCCGAAAGTTGATGTAGCAAATTCTTCATCAATTATTGTTACTCAAGACAAAGATGATAACCATTTCGTACCCAATTATTATACAAAAGGGGAAAGATGGCATGATCCAAATGTTGAGAGAATGGAGAAAGGTTTTTCAGTTGCAAATCAATCTTTTATAAATAATGGGCGAAAAGTTTTTAATGCAACTTATGGCGGCCATTTGGAGGTTTTTGAACGAAAAGATTACAGCGAGATTTTTTAATAAAGCATAGATTAATAGATTTAGATGGACGATGTTAATACTTATATATTCTATACTTTATTTCTAATATTTTGTTTGATATTTTCAAATAAACTAAAACTAAAAAAGAGTAAAATACATAACAATACTGAAATAGACTTTACTAAGCCAGCAGTTTATTTATTTTTGTTAATTTATACTTTAGTTATAGGTCTAAGATATGATGTAGGAAGAGATTACATGGGCTATACTGGATGGTTCAAAGAGCTTAGACTTACTGGAAATTTCCCTGTAGATAATGAAATTGGGTTTGTTTTACTGAACAAATTTCTAGTAGAATTTGGATTTGAAAGTTATTCTTTATTTATAATTATTGCTTTTTTACAGTTTGTTTTTCTTTTGTTTTTTCTGAAAAGAATTCCATTCCTCCGTACATGGTACATGTTTTTCTTTTTTACGAGTCTTTTGTTTTTTGTTAGCATGAATGCCATGCGTCAGACAATCGCTTATATAATTTTCATGTATTGTATACAGCTTTTTTGTGAAAAAAAATATCTCCGTACTGTTTTATTTGGTCTTTTAGCATTACTAATACATAAAACAGTAATATTAGTTATTGTTTTACTTCCAATATTGAAATTTGAATGGTTTAAAAATACTAAAGTTCAAATAATATTACTCTTTTTATCAGTATTCGTATTACCTAGTTTTTTTGAAATTCTGTTGCATTATGTTTCTCCCTTAGTAGACTTATTAGGGTATAACTATTATGTAGAAAACCTTGATTACATGAAAGAACTCACAGATGAGAATAAAGGAGGTAATGGTACTTCCATTATATTATTCTTTTTTATTGATTTAATGATTATTCTTTTTTATGAGAAATTAAAAGAAAAATTTAGTTCTTATAATTTTATACCATTTTACAATCTTTTTTTTATTGGGGTAATTTTATCTAGAATGTTTGCAGATAACTTCATCTTAGCTAGAATTTCGGATTATTTTATATTTTTCAGAGTCATTATATTGTCTTTTTTTATGTTTTATATTTTTAATATTTCAAAAAAATCGGAAAAAAAAATAATAAAACCATTTGCAATTGCCATTTGCTTGGCTATGTTACTATTTTATTACAAGGCAATTTATAGCAATGCTGCCAATATTGCTCCAATTCAATTTATTTTTAACCATGATTAAATACAGTATTATTATTTGTTCTTACAATAGATTCGAATTGTTAAATGAAACTATTAATTCTGTTTTAAGTGTTATAGAAGAGAGAAATGATTGTGAAATCCTTATTATCGATAATAAATCAACTGATTTAACTGCCACTTTAGAAGAAAAATTCAGCTCGAACAAAACTGTAAAATACTTTCTCGAGACCATACAGGGATTATCACAAGCTAGAAATAGAGGTATGAAAGAAGCTACGGGAGAGATATTGGTTTATCTGGACGACGATATTGAATTAGTTCCTAATTACTTTGCAATTTGTGATGAAATATTTTCTGACTTATCAATTTCAATATCAGGCGGGAAAGTTTTACCTTTTAAAACTGATATTCCTAGCTGGTTACCTAAAAATTTTTATTTTCTTGTCAGTATTTATGATTTGGGGGATTCTTCCAAATTTGTTAAACATCTTATGGGTGGTAATTTTGCTATAAGAAGAAAGGATGCATTGCAAATCGGTTTATATAATACATCATTAGGTAGAAATGGTAAAATACTTGGAGGTAATGAAGAAGTCGATTATCAAAATAGAGCGAGTGCAATGGGGTACAAAATGCATTACCATCCAAAACAGAACATCCTTCACAAAATCAATGAAAAACTCAATGAAGATTATATTTTAACATATTCAAAAGAACTTGGGAAATCGGGAAGAATTATGGACAAATCAATTTCAAAGTTTTTAGTAATAAAAAAAACGATTATGTCATGTTGTGCAATAATAGCCCATGTTTTATTAGGAAAACTGATAACGAACGAAAGAAGAAAGTTTTACTTAAAAGGTATAAATCAATATTCAAGAGGATATCTTAATAAGCCCTAAGTTTTATATAGAAAATTCAATATAGAATTATTGGGAATAAATATCTAAGCGATAAATAAAAAACGATTTTATTTGTATATCCACGTGACTAATTAAATGGAAATAAAAAATATATTAATAGTGTTGGATTCATATGAATACCAACGTAGCGAATCCTTATTCAAAAACGAGATTATTGATTATTGTAATCCTGTCTTTACTTATTCTGAATATGAAAACAAGATAATACAATTTTTTCATAAACTTCCATACATTGGTGGTGCACTTACAAGGTTGTCTTATTGGTGGATTTCATTTCTAAAAGCAATCAGTATTCTTGTTAATTATAATTTATGTAAGAATAAATTATTTATCAACCCTATTGTTGCCATTTTTTATTCTTTCTTATCAAGAATTTTTTTTAGAACTGAAAAAATAAGTATTGCAGGCTTTCTTTTTGAAAACAAATCAAACAAAATTTATCTGGAATTAAGAAAATCGTTTGTAAATTTTTCATATAAAAAAATAGATAAAATTTTTGTCTTCTCTCAAAATGAGGTTAATACGTATAGCCAAATTTTTCCTAAACTTGCCTCAAAATTTACTTTTGAGAAATACGGACGTGATTATCAATATGCTAAGCGTGATGAATACAAAAATGAGATAAATTATGTATCAAGTGGGGGCAGAAGCAACAGAGATTTTAAAACTCTTTGTGAAGCTATGGAAAGTCTTGAAATTCAATATCCTGAATTAAAGTGTGTTATTGCTACTAGACCTGAGGCTCTCAACAATTTTACAGTGCCAAAAAATACAATTATAACATATAATGTCAAACTTAATCGATTTGGTAGTTTTATAGAAAAATCTTCTATTTTTATTTTGCCTATTATTGATACCAGTTTATCTGCTGGACATATGGCCTTATTGGAGGCAATGAGTTTGAATAAAATTATTATTACAGCTGATGTTCCTTCTATTAGAGACTATGTTTCAGAAGAAACGGTCTTTTTTTATAAAGCTGAAGATAAATTAAGTCTAGCGAATATTATTGAGTATGTTCACTCGAATAAAAATGATGAAATTCAACAAATTGCGGATAATGCTAAAAAATTATACGACAATGAATATACATTTAAAGCTTTTTTAAAGAGAATTGTTCAGAAATCAATTTAAAATATTGTAAAATTATTTTATACTACCCCCTAAAAACTTAAATTATCACTATCACTCAGAAATAAAATATTTTAAATTAAATAATGAATGAAATAAAAATTAAAATACTGGTAGATGCGCATATTTTTGATCATTCTTATCAAGGGACTGCAACTTATATAAAAGGGCTTTATAATTCGCTTGTGAAATATGATGAGATTGAAATAGTGCTTTGCGCATACGATATAGACAATCTAAAAGTACATTTTCCTGATAAAAAGTTTAAATTTATAAAGTTAAAAACTCACTCAAAGTTTAAAAGACTCTCTATAGAATATTATCAAATTATTAGAGAAAATAATTTTGATTTTGCTCATTTTCAATACATAGTGCCATTATTTAAAAATTGCAAAATAATAAATACAATTCACGACTTATTATTTTTAGAGTATCCACAATATTTTCCGTGGTCATATAGATTTACAAAAAGAATTTTATTTAAATATTCTGCTAAAAAATCCGATATAATATTAACAGTTTCAGAGTATTCAAAAAAGTCTTTAATTAAATATTTCAATTTAAAGGGGGAAAATGTAATTGTAACTCCTAATGCTATTACCAATACAGCTCTAAATAAAATAAAAAACATAAATAAAAGAAATTACATTTTATATGTAAGTAGATTTGAGCCACGCAAAAATCATATTGCTTTATTGAAAGCCTACCTTAATTTAAGATTATACGAGCAAGGATATGATATAATATTTATTGGAAGTAAAAAAGAAAAAATTGAAATAGAAGCATTTGAAAATTTAAACTCATTAATCCCTCAAGAAATTAAACAATTTGTTTTCTTTTTTGAAAAAATAAATGATGAAGAACTAAATAATTTTTACTCACAAGCTGCTGCTTTTGTTTTTCCTTCATTGGCGGAGGGTTTTGGTATACCACCTTTAGAAGCTGCTATTAATGATTGTAAGGTGTTATGTTCCAACACAACTGCTATGGATGACTTCAGATTTTTTAAATATCGCTTTAATCCAAATGATCCTATTGAATTGGAATCAAAATTAAATCAATTATTGAATGATCATGATTATCCATACCAAGAAATAAAAGAAAATATTCAAAGTAAATATAACTGGGATATGATTGCTAAAAATTATTTTGAAGAATTAAAAAATAAGATTAAAGTAAAGTAGAATTCATTTATGAAAATAGCAATATTAGGAACCAGAGGTATTCCCAATCACTATGGTGGATTTGAGCAATGTGCTGAATACCTTGCACTAGGGTTGTTAAAGCGTGGATTTGAAGTTGTTGTTTATAATTCTCATAATCACCCTTATCATGAAAATCAATGGAATGGAGTTCAAATTGTACATTGCTACGATCCAGAACACAAATTAGGAACGGCAGGTCAGTTTATCTATGATTTGAATTGTATTTTAGATGTTAGAAAACGTGACTGCGATGTCATCTTGCAATTAGGATATACCAGTAGTTCGATATGGGGATGGTTGATGCCAAAGAAATCTATAGTAACAACCAACATGGACGGCTTGGAGTGGAAGAGGACGAAATACTCCGAAAAAGTTAAAAAATTCTTGCGTTATGCCGAATCATTAGGGGTTAAATACAGCGATCATCTTATTTCTGATTCTATAGGCATTCAAAATTATCTTAAAGAAACTTACAAGTCAGAATCGACTTATATCGCATACGGAGCAACACTTTTTGAAAATAACAATCCTAGTATTTTGGAAAATTATGCTTTAAAGGAGTATCAATACGATATGCTTATTGCGCGTTTGGAACCTGAAAATAGTATTGAAATTATTCTAGATGGCGTTGCAAAAGCTAATATTGATCGTCCATTTCTAGTAGTTGGAAATCATGATACGACCTATGGGAAATACTTAAAGCAAAAATTTTTATCCTTTTTGCAAATTCAGTTTATTGGAGGAATATATGATATTAATGTTTTAAACAATTTACGTTATTATTCAAATATCTATTTCCATGGGCATACTGTTGGAGGTACAAACCCATCGTTATTAGAAGCCATGGCGTCCAACTGTTTGATTTGTGCAAATGATAATGATTTCAACCGCTATATTTTAGGTAATGATGCTATTTATTTCAAAAATGCCGATGATGTAGCAAATCATTTGGTAAACGTTAAATATGAAGAAAATCAATTTCAATCAATGTTAAGTGAGAATAAAAGAAAAATTGTTGATGAATTTGATTGGAAACTTATTGTTAATCAATATGCTAGTCATTTTGAAGATATTTTAAAAGTGAAAAAAAGTACTATTTAACCATGAAAATTCTGCAAGAACTCTCAGAATATCGTTTTTCCCGTTATTTCAAAACCATATTTTTGGTATGGGATGTCGTATTGTTGAATACAGCGATTGTTTTATCTGCATTATTGAGATTTGGTAATATTGATAAGTTATTTTTAAAAGAAGTACAAACTATTTCCTTATTGGGCAATTTAATATGGATTGGACTTTTGTTATATAAAGATTCATTCAGAATTGTTAGAGTTGAACCTATTGAATCTATATTGAGAAGGACAATTAAAAAAGTAGTTATACATATTGCTATAACAACTTTCTTCGTAGTTGTATTAAAATATAGTGATATTTCAAGACTTAGACTGATATATTTCTATTTGATTTTCTTTGGGTTGCTTATGGTTTCAAGATATTTATCGATGAAACTTCTTAAATATATTAGGGCTAAAGGTTATAATTTTAGAAGTTTTATAATTATTGGCGCCAATGATACAGGTGAGCGAATGCGCAGAATTTTAGCTAAAGATTTGACTTATGGTTATCGTTTTCTTGGTTTTTTTGATGAAAAAGTAGATCCTTTTGCTTTTATTTCGCATCCTATTTTAGGTGGATTTGATCAAATTGAAGAATTTGTTATAAATGAAGAAGTGGATGAAATGTATGTAGCGTTGCATATTGATAATATTGAGGTTATAAATAAACTAGTAAAAATTTGTGAGCACCATATGGTACGAATCAAGTTTATTCCGGATTTTCAGTTGTATACCAAATCAAATAAAGTCGAAATGACTTTTTATGAAAATACCCCAGTATTAATGTTTAGGCGAGAACCTCTCGAGGCAGCTGTAAATAGAATTTTAAAGAAAGTATTTGATATTTGTTTTTCGTTGTTTGTCTTGGTATTTATATTTCCATGGCTGTTTCCTATAATAATGATCATAATCAAAATGGAATCTCCTGGTCCTATTTTTTTCAAGCAAGAACGATCTGGTAGAGATAATAAATCTTTTACTTGTTTAAAATTTAGAAGTATGCGTCTTAATGGGGCTGCCGATAACAAGCAAGCTGTGAAAGGCGATAGTCGTGTAACGAAATTCGGAGCTTTTATGCGAAAAACAAGCATCGACGAGCTACCTCAGTTTTTTAATGTTTTCTTTGGAGATATGTCAGTTGTTGGGCCAAGACCTCACATGGTTAATCATACGAAACAATACAGTGAGTTGATTAGTAATTATTTAGTACGCCAATATGCAAAACCAGGTATCACAGGTTGGGCTCAGGTTAATGGCTTTCGTGGTGAAACAAAAGAGCTTATTGACATGGAAAACAGAGTAGAATATGACATATGGTATATCGAAAATTGGAGTTTGTTACTCGATATTAAAATAATAATAAAAACTGTGATTAATGTATTTAAAGGTGAAGAAAATGCCTTTTAAGTATTTATTCAGATTTTGTATGAACTTTTCTGGATTTAAATTAGAGTTCAATAATACACTTTAGTACCATTAAGTTTTTTCTGTAAATAAAATATTTTAATCCTTATCTTTGCCCCCGTAAATTGTAGACCTGATGAAATTGAACCTTTCTTTTTTTATGAAAGCCAGTAGTTTTTTATTGCTTTTATTTTTATGTTTTTCCTGTGGATCAAAAAAAGATGTAGTATACTATCAGAATATTGATAACTTGGCTGCACAGCAAAATGCAAATTCTTTTGAAGTTAAACTTCAACCTGATGATTTGTTGATGATTTTAGTTTCTGCAGATGATCCTGAAGTTGCAATTCCTTTTAATTTAAGAACCTATAGTACAACAAGTAATAATAGGTTGGATATTACCAGAGGGCAGGAAACTGTTCAATTGTATTTGATTGATCAAAGCGGTAATATAGAATTTCCTGTTATTGGTAAGTTACATGTAGGCGGGCTGACACGTACTGAAGTCCTTAAACTTCTTCAGGATAAAATCAGTACTTATATTAAAAACCCAATCATTAACCTTCGAATAATGAATTTTAAAATTTCATTACAGGGAGAAGTTAATTTTCCGGGGACTTATCCAATTGCTTCAGAAAGAGTTACTTTAATTGAAGCTTTGAGTATGGCAAAAGATTTAACTATCTATGGTCGACGAGATAATATATTAGTTATTAGAGAAACAAATGGTGTCAAATCATATAATAGGGTTGATATAACAAAATCGGATTTTATTAATTCTCCTTTTTATTATTTGGCTCAAAACGATGTGGTTTACGTTGAGCCAAATCAGACTAGGATAAATTCCTCTGCAGTTGGCCCTAATACCTCAGTAATTATTTCGGCGATTTCTATTTTAGTATCGCTTTCTGTTCTAATCTTTAAATAAAATTGAAATAAAAAATGCAAAAGCAAGATTTTTATAATGATATAATTGATGATGAAATTGAAGATGTTAATTTAAGAGAACAGTTAGATAAATATTTAATTCATTGGCGTTGGTTCTTGGTTAGTGTAGTAATTGGTCTGGTTTTAGCTTTTATATATTTACGTTATACCACACCAAGTTATGAAGCTACAACCTCTATTTTAGTTAAGGACGAGAAAAAAGGAGGTATGCTTTCTGAGCTTTCTGCTTTTGCTGATTTAGGTTTAGGCGGAAGTATGAAAAATAATGTCGACAATGAAATTGAGATTTTAAAATCCAGAACATTAGTTGAAAATACAATTAAAAAATTGAACTTAAACGTTGCATTTTTTGTTGAAGGAAAAGTTGTTGACCGCGATGTTTATGCAGAGAAACCAATTATTGCATATTTTTCTAATAAAACAAATTTATTTGACAAAACTAAAGTTGTTTTGAATTGTAAACTTTTGAATTCTACTACTTTTTTATTGGAAAATGAAACAGAAGAAAAGGAAAATTTTATTTTGTCTGCCCAAAAAGAATTTAAATTTGGTCAAAAGATTGCTACAAAAATTGGTGTATTAGTAATTCAAAAAACACCTTTTTATGTTAAAAATCATACCGGAAGATTTGAATCCATTCGCATCGTTATAAATCCATTAGATGAATTAACGGAGAGTTTTAGAAAAAAATTAAAGGTAGAACCAATTAGTAAAACTAGTAGTGTTGTGAATGTTTCTATTTCTGATCCTGTTGCTAAGAAAGCGGAAGACTTTTTAGATAACATGATTCAGATTTATAATGAAAATGCTGCGGAAGATAAAAATTTCATTTCAGAAAACACTTCTAAATTTATTGCTAGTAGATTAGCATTAATCGCCCAAGAATTAGATGGGGTAGAACAAGACGTTGAAACATTTAAAAAAAGCAACAAACTTACAGATATCGAATCTGAAGCAAAACTTTTTATTGAAGGTTCTACTGAATATGATAAAAAAGGAGTAGAAACCGAAATTCAATTGAACGTGGTTTCTTCACTTTTAGATTTCATTAAAAAGAGCAATAATTCTGATTTGCTGCCAACAAATATGATTTCGGATAATGCTGATGCAAGCGGATTAATCTCATCTTACAATCAACTAGTTTTAGATCGCAACAGAATTCTTAAATCAGCTACTGAGGAAAACCCATCTGTAGTAAAATTAGACCAGCAAATATCATCTTTAAAATCAAACGTTGCCACTAGCTTAAGACGTATGCAGGCTAATTTGCAAATCCAGAATCGTGATATTAAAAGTCAGGAAGGAATTTTAAATAGCAAAATAGGGAAAATTCCAGTTCAGGAACGTCAGTTTAGAGTAATTGCAAGACAACAAAAAGTTAAGGAAGAACTATATTTATATTTACTTCAAAAACGTGAAGAGACCGCAATTTCATTATCCGCAACAGAGCCTAATGCTCGTGTTATTGACGCTGCAAAAGCAGAGAAAGATCCAGTCAGTCCTAAGAAAAAAATTATTTATTTGGCTGGAATGTTGCTAGGATTATTGGTTCCATTTGGAGTTATTTATGCTAACGCTCTTTTAGATACAAAAATCAAAAGTAAATTGGATCTTGAAGGGAAAACACAAATTCCATTTATTGGAGATGTACCAACTTCAGATGATATTGCTGAATTGATAAAATCGGAAAGCAGAACGAGTTCGGCGGAGGCAATTCGTATTGTAAGAACCAATTTGGAGTTCATGCTTACTAAAGTACCTGAAGGAATTGCAAAAACGGTTTTTGTTACGTCAACTTTCCCTTCTGAAGGAAAAACTTTTATATCGGTAAATCTTGCTGCGACTTTTGCTTTGTCTGGGCGACGAGTTTTATTGATTGGTTCGGATATTAGAAACCCTAAATTTGGGGAATATATTAATGTCCCAAGTGTTGGTTTGACAAATTATTTGTCATCAACTGATAAAGACGTTAGAGATTATATCATCAAACATGAAGGATACAAGAATTTCTTTATTCTGCCATCAGGTGTGATTCCGCCAAATCCGGCTGAATTATTGATGAGTAGTAAAGTGGATCAGCTTTTTACAGAACTTAAAAAAGAATACGATTATATTATTGTGGATACTGCACCAGTTAGTTTGGTTACAGATACATTATTAATTGCCAAAAATGCTGATACGTTTGTATATGTAATGCGTGCAAATGTTCTTGAAAAACGCATGCTGAATATTGCAAATACTTTCTACAAAGAGAAAAAATTGCCAAACATGTGTATCGTACTTAATGATACCGATTCTACAAAAGGCTATGGTTATGGATACGGCTATGGTGTTAGGGTAGAGAAGAAACCTTGGTACAAAAGATTAATCTCGAAATAATAAAAGGGATTTCATAAAAAAAAACGGCTCAAGTAATTGAGCCGTTTTTTTTTATGAAATATTTTCAAAAGAGAAGATGAAATTAAAATTTAAAGAATTGATTATTCGCAATAATTTCTTTTAAGGTTTTAATATTATTGTTGTCAATCTTTACTTTCTGATTGAATGATGCGATGTGATTATTGTGATGTACATCTGTTCCAACAAAATCATACATTCCTTTTTTAAGAAGTTCATCTGCAACTTTCGTGATTTCACCACCATAATAACCTACTGTTGCAAGCAAGTTAAGCTGAAATAAACAGCCGGCTTTTTTTAATTTATCATATTCATCAAACTTTTTATGATAAAATAAATAGCGCTCTGGGTGTGCTAAAACCGGAATGTATCCTGCAACCTGAAGATCAAAAAGAATCTTGTATAATTGAACCGGCGCATTCATGTATGACATTTCAACCAACACATAATTATCTTTTAGTGTGAGCAATTTTTCATTTTGAAAATGGGTTTCAAACCAATCATCCATGAAATATTCTGCAGCAGCCTGAAAAGGGATTTTAATATTTTCAGCTTCCAACAAAATTTGGGTTTCCTTATGTTTTGTAATGATAGTTTCAGGTGAATTATTCCAAATATAATGGCTAATATGAGGTGTTGTAATAAATTGAACTACACCCATTTCCTGAAAGGACTTAGTAAGTTTGCTTGTATCTGCTATGGTTTTGGCACCATCATCGATTCCTGGTAATAAATGTGAATGAATATCAACATAATTTCCAGTTAATAGGTCCTTTAAATACGGTTTTGACTTTAAGAATGATAACATGCTGCAAAAGTAAGTAAAGTACATTGTATTTTATATCATAAAGAGTAAACTTTTTATTACAGATACCTTTATATTGTTCATCAAATTTTTCTATGTCAAGGATTATTTTATATTTGTTTCTGGTAATAATTTAATAATTTATGAAAATAAAAGAAAATTTATCTAGTAAAAGGGTTTTTTCTATAGACGCTTTGCGTGGAATTACCATTTTTGTAATGATTTTTGTAAATGAGCTTGCAAGCATAAAGAATGTGCCGCAATGGATGAGACACATGCCGGCCGATGCTGATGCAATGACTTTTGTTGATGTAGTTTTTCCTGCTTTCTTGTTTATTGTAGGAATGTCGATTCCGTTTGCGTTTAATGCCCGATTAATTAAAGGAGATAGTCCTAAGACAATATGGATTCATACACTCAAAAGAGCTTTGGCTTTAATTATTATTGGTGTTTTTATGGTCAATGCAGAATATGGCTATGACGCCTCAAAAATGTTGATTACTCCTGTTATTTGGGGACTTTTAGCCTATGCGATGCCAATTCCAATCTGGAATAAATACACAAAAGATTTCCCGATTTGGTTAAAATACACACTTCAATATGGCGGTATGCTTGTTTTGGTAATTCTGTATTTTCTGTATATTCAGGACAATGGTGAAAGAGGAATGACGCCAAAATGGTGGGGAATTCTGGGGCTTATAGGATGGGCTTATTTGTTTACCGTTGTTTATTATTGGTTGGTTTGCGGACGATTATGGGCCATGACCGCATTTTTAGTTTTATGCGTTGTTTGTAATTCAATCAATCTTACCGAAGACACGGCTTTATCTCAATTGCCTTGGTTTAATTTTATTGCCGGGCATCTTACTCATGCTACTTTAGTAACTAGCGGAGTTATAATTTCGTTATTATTTTTTGATCGCAAAACAGAAGTAAAAATTAATTGGCCAGTAATTGGCCTTACGCTTTTGTTTTTAGTTACAGGATATTTGCTTCGCCCTTATTTTGGAATTTCAAAAATTAAAGGAACACCTTCCTGGACCATGTTTTCAGCAGCAATTTGTACGGCATTGTTCTATTTTCTGTATTGGATTATGGAAATTAAAAAACAAACAAAATGGAGCAAATTTTTTATGCCAGCCGCAGCAAATTCATTGTTGATTTATATTTTGCCGGGTGTTATTTATTACTTTTGTAAAGCACTTAATTTTCATATTATTCCAGGATATTTTAGGGTAGGAGTTCCGGGAATTATCTGGTCGCTGCTATTTTCAACGATTATGCTTTTTGTAATGAAAATTTGTAATAAATATAAAATCCAATTGCATTTATAGAAAAAATAGTTTCAAGTTTCAGGTTTCACAAACAAAACCTGAAACCTGAAACTTGAAACTTGAAACCTGAAACAGAAATCATCTAACTCGCTTAAATGCGATTGGACCATTTCGATCTTTGTTGTCTTTAAAAGTTCCTTCAAGTGTGTTTCCATCTTCGGATAAAACCAAAGTATGAGTTCCGGCGGTTGCCCAGCCTTCAATTGGTAAAGTCACATTTACGGTATAGGTAATTGTATTTCCTGTTCTTTTTCCTGTACCGCTTTCTACAAATTTTTGACCTTTCCATTCTAAATAATGCGAAAAAATAATTTTTCCGTTTTGGTCTGAGATAATCGCAACAGTATTTTGAACGCCAGGATTGATATCTTCCCAAACACCATTAATGTCTATTTTTGGAGCTGAAGCTTTTTTTTGGCCGTAGCCGAAATTTAAAAATGAAATAAAAAGTAAAAGAAAAAGTCTTGTTTTCATGTTCTTTAATTTTGAATTATAACAGATTTTATTTCTAATGACGCTCCAGGAATAGGTTTGTAATTCACAAAATTGAATTTACACAGA
Organism: Flavobacterium xizangense; assembly: GCF_054075145.1. NCBI lineage: Bacteria > Pseudomonadati > Bacteroidota > Flavobacteriia > Flavobacteriales > Flavobacteriaceae > Flavobacterium > Flavobacterium xizangense. Next base: position 108,920 of record NZ_JBSIPG010000003.1, read on the forward strand.
TTATGAATATTCAAAAGTCGCCCATCAGCTAATCCATCTTGTCTGAAGTTTTTCCAGGGAATTTTTAAAGTTGTAAACTCATTAGGAGATGCTGGCAAATCTGCCATAGGATGTGAACCTCCATGTACACAACCTGTTCCCTCCGGATTTCCTTCTCGAGCCTGCAATTTTATCAGCTGAGTCGATTTGTAAATAATAGTAACAAAACCAGAGTCGTTGGCTAAATTTTTCGGTTTTCCGTCATTTGTATCGGATGGAATAATAGTCACATTTAATTCAATTTCTCCTCTCGGAAATTCTTTGGCAGTAACTCTTATAATGCCTTCTTTTTGGCGAATAGTGTTTATCGTTTCCTGATTTTCTTTGGCTGGACCAGCAATAAACCAAGTATTTGATTTTACAAGATTTATTGATTCTAAACTGGATTTGTTGTTAAAACTGGAAATTAAAAAGATAAATGCGACATGCAGATAAAACAATCGAAGCATAATTAAATTTGTTTTTGAAATCAATATTCGTTCTCTCAAAGATACTTTTTCTACCGACTTAATTTTCTTTCTGTAATTCTTTTTGAAAAGATGTTATTGTCTTAATAAAGTTTTAAATTTGTTAGGATACATTCTTAACTTCTTTTTAATGAGTGGTTTAAAAATAAAATTTATCTTGTTTTTAATTTTTGTTTCGCCATTTTGTTATTCGCAAAATGATAGTATTTCTGTGCAAAGTCAAGATATTTTAGACGTCATTCAAAAAATCTTTAAAAAAAACGATACAATCAACGAACGCAGAGATAGAAAATTGGCTTTTTCTCTATTGCCAGTTCCAATTGGTGCAAATAATTCAAACGGACTCGTAATCTCTTTTTTGACTACTTTTTATTTGGGTGAGGACCATGAAACAACAAACATGTCACAGGTTTCGTTTTCGCCTTATTTTAGTTTTAGCAATCAATATGTGTTTCCAATTCAATCTTATATTTATACAAAAGAAAATAAGTGGAATTTCATTGGCGATTATCGTTATTTAATTTATCCGCAGCTTACTTACGGCTTGGGCGATAATAATTCAAAAGAAGAAATGTCAACTTTAGATTATAAGCAATGGCGATTTTATCAATTTATTACGCGAAAAGTTGCTGGTAATTATCGATTAGGAATGGGGTTTCTTTATGATAATTACACTAATATTTCTGAGGACTCTTATATAGATGAAGAAACAGACTATGTAAAATATATGAATGGCGATTTTTCAGATGAAACTTCTTTTGGATTTGCGATTCAAGGTTTGTACGATTCCCGAAAAAACATCGTTAATCCCGAAGGAGGAATGTATATAGAAGCCGATTTGAGAATAAATACAAGTGGCGTAAATGGCGACAAATGGCAGTCCTTGTATTTTGATGCAAGGAAATACCATTCTTTCAGTAAAACAAAACATCGTGTTTGGGCATCGAGAGCATTTTATTGGTCTACTTTTGGTGGAAAACCTCATTATCTTGATTTGCCGAGTATTGGTTGGGATCGCGATGGAAAAACGGGACGCGGTTTTACAAAAAACAGATACCGAAGCAATGCATTGATTTATTTTGAAACCGAATATAGAACTGATATAACCAGAAATGGTTTTTTTGGAGCCGTTTTTTTTGCCAATATTTCATCGGTTTCAAAACTGGATACCTATCAATTTGACAAATGGCATCCAGCGGTTGGAACGGGGGTCCGAATTAAATGGAATAAAAAAAACAACAGCAATTTAGCTTTGGATTACGGAATAAGTAAAAACGATTGGTCTTTACGATTGGGATTGACAGAAAATTTTTAACTTCCCCAAAAATCATCAGCCCAAAATTTTCATGCAATTATCGGTAATAATCCTTAATTATAATGTAAGATACTTTCTTGAACAATGCGTTTTAAGCGTTCAGGAAGCAATTGCAACGCTTGATGCTGAAATTATTGTGGTTGATAATAATTCGGCAGATAATTCCTGTTTGATGATTCAGGAAAAGTTTCCTTCGGTTAAACTCATTCAAAACAAAGAAAATTTCGGATTTCCAAAAGGTAATAATATTGGAGTTGGGGCAGCAAAAGGAGAATATATATGTATTTTGAATCCCGATACCGTCGTTGCTGAAGATACTTTTACTAAAGTTATGGCTTTCGCCGAGGAAAAAAAAGACTTAGGAATAATTGGGTGCAAACTAATCGACGGAACGGGAAATTTTCTGCCCGAAAGCAAACGTGGTATTCCAACGCCTTGGGTTGCTTTTACGAAAGTTTTAGGTTTTTATAAAATCTTTCCAAAATGGAAAATTTTCAATCAATATTATGCACAGCATATTGACGAAAATGAAAACGGAAAAGTTGAAATTCTTGTTGGTGCGTTTATGTTTATGAAACGTGAACTTTATCTGGATCTAAAAGGTTTTGACGAAAACTGTTTTATGTATGCCGATGATATCGATTTGTCGTATCGTGCGTTGCTCAAACAAAAGTCAAATTACTATTTTCATGAAACAACGGTTTTGCATTATAAAGGTGAAAGCACAATAAAAGATGAAAAATATATGAAACGTTTTCAGGAAGCAATGAATTTCTTTTATAAAAAGCATTTCAAGAAGTCATTGTTTTTTAGTGCTTTTATTCAAATCGGGATTTGGTTTTTTGCTTTTGTTAAAATGTTTCAAGGAAAACCAAAACGAAAACTTTTGCCAGAAAAGTATATTTTTTATTCTTCAAATAGTATTTTGTCTGAAAAATTGCCTGCAATTCTAAAAAATAAAATGGAGTTTTTAGATTTCAAAAAAGAAAAAATGGTAAATTCGTGCCACATTTTTAAGGGTAAAAAGGTTGAGATTATTTTAGATAATCAGTACATTTCATTCAAAAAATGTATCAAAATCATAGAAACTCTTAAAGATAAGAACGTTACTTTTAAGATTTTCCCCAAAAAAACAAATTTTATTATTGGAAGCAATTCGCGAAATGACAGGGGGCAAATTGTAAAAATTGAGTAAAAAATTATATTAAATGTAATTTATATTTAAAAAATTCGGTAATTTCGCAATCTGAAAATCAAAATCACCCTTGAGGTTAACAATATGGCAAGATTTGAATTAAAACTTCCTAAAATGGGAGAAAGTGTCGCTGAAGCAACTATTACAAACTGGTTGAAAGAAGTTGGAGACAGAATTGAAGCTGATGAAGCTGTACTGGAAATAGCAACTGATAAAGTTGACAGCGAAGTGCCGAGCGAGGTATCAGGAGTTTTAGTTGAACAGTTATTTGGTAAAGATGATTTAGTTCAGGTAGGACAAACTATTGCAATTATTGAAACAGAAGGTGATGTTCCAGCTGAAACAAAAGTTGAAGCAGCAGCAGTTCCGGCAGCGGCGGCAGAAATTGAAAAAACAATTGAAGCGGTAAAAGAAACTGTAAGTGCTCCTCAGGATTTTGCTTCATCGGATAAATTCTTTTCTCCATTAGTAAAAAATATTGCTAAAGAAGAAGGAGTTTCTGTTGCTGAACTTAATAGTATTCAAGGTTCAGGAAAAGATGGGCGAGTTACCAAAGAAGATATTTTAAAATATGTTGAAGACCGTAAATCAGGAGTTGTTCAGGCACCAAAAGCGGTTGAAGAAGCGCCAAAAGTTGTTGCTGAAACTCCAAAGGCAGTTCAAGCACCAGAACCAATAGTTCAAAAAAGTCAGCAGACTGTTCCGGTTTCAGTAAATGGAGGTGACGAAATTATTGAAATGGACAGAATGCGTAAACTGATTTCAGGTTACATGGTGGCTTCGGTTCAGACTTCAGCACACGTACAATCGTTTATTGAGGTTGACGTAACAAACATTGTAAAATGGAGAGATAAAGTTAAAACAGCTTTCGAAAAAAGAGAAGGCGAAAAATTGACTTTTACACCAATTATGATGGAAGCGGTTGCAAAAGCGCTTAAAGATTTCCCTGGAATGAACATTTCTGTTGATGGTGATTATATCATTAAAAAGAAAAATATAAACTTAGGAATGGCGGCAGCTTTACCTAATGGAAATTTAATTGTTCCTGTAATTAAAAATGCAGATCAGTTAAATCTTGTTGGAATGGCAAAAGCGGTTAACGATTTAGGAAACCGTGCAAAAGCTGGAAAACTAAAACCAGACGATACTCAGGGAGGAACATACACAGTTACGAATGTAGGAACTTTTGGAAGTGTTTTTGGAACGCCAATTATCAATCAACCGCAAGTTGGAATTCTAGCACTTGGAGCAATTCGTAAAGTTCCGGCTGTTATTGAAACTCCAGAAGGTGATTTCATCGGAATTCGCCAAAAAATGTTCTTGTCGCACTCTTATGATCATAGAGTTGTTGATGGTGCATTAGGAGGAAGTTTTGTAAAAAGAGTAGCAGAATATTTAGAAGCTTTTGATGTAGATAGAGATTTCTAATCTACTTATAAATAAATTTTGAACCCGGAAAATGATTTCGTTTTCCGGGTTTTTTATTAGTGAAAAAATAGAAAAATAAATTTTAGACAACGCTATTTTAGATTCTTTTTCGAAGTTAAAATTTAAAAAATAGTCTAATTGTGGGCAAAAAAATAAAAATAGGGTCGGAAAAGTCGGCTTTAAAATTTACATTTGTAATCTTATAAAAATTAAAATGGAATTAAAACTTAACAAACCAATTTGCTTTTTTGATCTTGAAACAACTGGAATTGATATCGGTAAAGATCGTATCGTAGAAATTTCAATATTCAAAGTTTTTCCAAACGGAAATAAGGAAAGTAAAACGTGGTTAGTAAATCCGACTATTCCAATTCCTCCGCAAACTACAGCTGTTCATGGCATCACCGATGAAAAAGTGGCAAACGAGCCGACTTTTTTGGAACTGGCTCCACATATTCATAATATGATAAAAGATAGTGATTTGGGAGGTTTTAATTCAGATCGTTTTGATATTCCGCTTTTGGCCGAAGAATTGCTTCGCGCGGGAGTTGATTTTGATATGAAAAATAAGGTTTCGGTAGATGTGCAGACTATTTTTCATAAAATGGAAGAGCGTACCTTGAGTGCGGCTTTGAAATTCTATTGCGGAAAAAGTCTTGAAAATGCACACTCAGCAGAAGCTGATACAATGGCGACTTACGAAATTTTAAAAGCACAATTAGATCGTTATCCGGAACTGGAAAATGATATGAAAGCATTGTCTGAATTTACAACGCGTAAAAAAATTGCTGATTTTGCCGGAATGATTGCTTTTGATCAAGATGATGAAGAGATTTTTACCTTCGGAAAACACAAAGGTGTCAAAGTTGAAAAAGTTTTGGAAACAGAACCTGGATATTTCAGCTGGATCCAAAATGCCGATTTTCCTTTGTATACCAAAAAAGTTTTGACAGGAATTAAATTAAGAAAATTAAATACGAAATAAGGTTCTGAGATGCTAAGGTTCTAAGGCGCTAAGTTCTTAGTATCTTAGCGCCTTAGAATCTTAGCAACTTAAAAAGAAATGAAGATTATTTGCATCGGTAGAAATTATACTAATCATATTGCGGAATTAAAAAACGAACGTCCAGATGAACCGGTGGTTTTTATGAAACCGGATTCGGCAGTTTTGTTGAAACAACATCCGTTTGTAATTCCAGAATTTTCTGAGGAGATTCATCACGAAATAGAGATAATTGTTAAAATTAACAAAGTAGGAAAGTATATCGAACCTAAGTTTGCTCATAAGTATTATGATGAGATTAGTGTTGGTATCGATTTTACTGCCAGAGATTTACAAGATAAATTGAAAGCAAAAGGATTGCCTTGGGAAAAAGCAAAAGCATTTGACGGTTCTGCGGTCATTGGAGATTTTTTACCAAAAAGTGATTTCGTTTCTGTGGAAAATCTTACTTTTGAGTTGACAAACAATTCTAAAACCGTTCAAAAAGGAAATACAAGTTTGATGTTGTGGAAAATTGATGAGCTTGTGTCGTATGTTTCGCAGTTTTTCACATTAAAAATTGGAGATATTATTTTTACAGGAACTCCTGAAGGTGTTGCTGCTGTAAAACCAAATGATGTTTTAGAAGGATTTTTAGAAGATAAAAAATTATTCAGAATACAAGTAAAATAATGGCTTTAAAGTATAACCTTTCGAAAGTATATGCGCTTTCAGATAATGATCCGGAATTTGTAAATGAAATTCTTAAATTATTTGTTACTGAAGTTCCTGAAGATTTAAAGCAAATCAAAGAAGGAATTAAGAAAAAGGATCATAAATATGCCTATTCGTATGCGCACAAAATAAAACCTACACTGGATTTGATGGGTTTGAATGTGGCTTTCGAAGAAATTCTTCAAGTAGAAGCCTGGACAAAAGCAGAAGGCAAGAAAAAAGATATTGTTGAAACTTTTAAAAGTATTAAGGTACAAGTAAAAGAAGCAATAAAAGAAATAAAAAAAGACTTTGATCTTTAAATTTAAAATCTGATTTATTCCTGTTCTGCGAAAAAAAACAGGAATAAGTTAAGATTGTTATTCTTAAATTTTGTGAAAGCGGATTTTAACTTGTAAAAGACGTTTTAATACCTCCCCAAAAGACAAAGTTTAAAATATTCCATTGTAAATTTTTGACTTACTTAAGTAAGAAATAATAAAGCATTTTAATGTTATGAAAGCAACTATTATAACTATAGGGGACGAAATATTAATAGGTCAGATTATTGATACGAATTCAGGTTTTATTGCGAAATCATTAGACCGAATTGGAGTTGAAGTAACGGAAATGATCTCAATAAGTGACGATAAAAAACAAATTTTAGATACTTTTTCCCAACTTCAAAATAAAGTTGATATTGTTATTGTAACCGGTGGTTTAGGTCCGACAAAAGATGATGTCACTAAAAAAACTTTCTGCGAATATTTTGATGATGAGTTAGTTGTGAATTCAGAAGTTTTAGCGCACGTAACACAATTGATTGAAGGTTTCTATAAAAGACCAATTTCACAATTGAATAAAGATCAGGCTTTGGTTCCATCAACTTGTACGGTTCTTCATAATCAGGTTGGGACTGCGCCAGGAATGTGGATGAAAAAGGAAAATACCGTATTTGTTTCGCTTCCGGGAGTTCCATATGAAATGAAATATTTGGTTGAAGAAGAAATAATTCCGAAAATTGTACGCGAATACAAACGTCCCTATATCATTCATAAAACCATTTTGACCTATGGTCAGGGTGAAAGTTTAGTGGCAGAGCGTATAGAAGAATGGGAAAATAATTTGCCCGATTTTATCAAATTAGCCTATTTGCCAAATCCGGGAAGAGTGCGTTTGCGTTTAACTGCAAGAGGAACTAATAAAGAAGAATTAGAAAAAGCAATTGAAGACAACGTTCATTCGTTGGATGCGATAATCCATGATATAATAGTAGGTTACGAAGAAAATGAAACAATTGAAACCGTAATTGGCAAATTGCTTTCGAAACAAAATAAAACAATTTCAACGGCAGAAAGCTGTACCGGAGGAAGAATTGCTTCGCTTTTGTCTTCAGTACAAGGTTCGTCAAAATATTTCAAAGGAAGTGTTGTTTCGTACGCGACTGAGGTTAAAGCTAATGTTTTGGGGATTTCGCAGGATTTAATTGATGAATATTCGGTGGTAAGTGGGCAAGTTGCAAAGGCTATGGCTTTGAGCGTTAAAGAGATGCTTAAAACTGACTATGCAATTGCGACAACCGGGAACGCCGGTCCGTCAAAAGGCGACTCAGATGCTGAAATTGGTACCGTTTTCATAGCTTTAGCAACTCCGGATGATATAATTGTTGAAGAATTTAACTTTGGGCAACCACGTGAAAAAGTGATAGATAGAGCAACAATTAAGAGTTTGGAAATATTGCAGAAAGAAATTTTAAAAATTGTGCAATAATTTTTTGCTACAATGGTTTATTTTTCTTTTCTTTGCACCCTGATTTTGAATAACGATAAAAGATAAGTATAATGTCAAGAGTTTGTGACCTTACAGGTAAAAGAGCGATGGTAGGAAATAACGTTTCTCACGCTATGAACAAAACTAAGAGAAAGTTTTCTGTAAACTTAGTTAAAAAGCGTTTTTATCTTCCAGAAGAAGATAGATGGATTACTCTTAGAGTAGCAGCATCTACGATAAAAACAATTAATAAAAATGGAATCACTGCTGTTTTGAAAAAAGCGCAGTCAGAAGGATTTATCAAATAATCTTTTCCTAAATAAATATATAGCAAGATGGCAAAGAAAGGTAATAGAATCCAAGTAATTTTAGAATGTACTGAGCACAAGACTTCTGGTGTTCCAGGAACTTCTAGATATATTACAACTAAGAACAAAAAAAATACTCCAGACAGATTAGAGATTAAAAAATTTAATCCAATCTTGAAAAGAGTAACTGTTCATAAAGAAATTAAGTAATAATTAGAGATTTTTGTAAATCTCGAATGGTTTAGCCATGAGAGTTTTATAAAAGCTTCAAATAACATTTGAATCATGGCAAAGAAAACCGTAGCATCGTTACAAACATCTTCTAAGAGATTATCAAAAGCCATCAAAATGGTAAAATCTCCTAAAACTGGTGCATATACATTCGTAGAATCTATTATGGCTCCTGAAGAAGTTGATGAATTCTTGAAAAAGAAATAATTACAATTACATTATATAGAAAAGCTACTTTCATTCGGAAGTAGCTTTTTTATTACCTATATTTGTCTAAAAATTTAGAGAATCGTAACAATTGACTCTTTTTTGAAAAACAATTGCACTTTCTTTAAAGATTTTGATTTCTGATTTGAAAATCAAGAAATCTGATAATCAAAAAAATCTACAAAAAAATGAGTTTTTTTAAAAAATTATTCTCTACCGAAAAAAAAGAGACTTTAGACAAAGGTCTTGAAAAAACAAAAACTACTTTTTTCTCAAAGTTAAGTAAAGCCGTTGCCGGAAAATCTAAAGTTGATGATGATGTTTTAGATAATTTGGAAGAAGTTCTTGTGGCTTCGGATGTGGGTGTCAATACTACTTTGAAAATTATCGAGAGAATCGAAAAACGTGTTGCTGAAGATAAATATTTAGGAACTGACGAATTGAATCAGATTCTTCGAGATGAAATTGGAGCATTGTTGTCTGAAACTAATACTGGAGAAGCAACAGAATTTGAAGTTCCTGCAGCTAAAAAACCTTATGTTTTAATGGTTGTTGGCGTTAACGGTGTTGGAAAAACAACAACGATTGGTAAGTTAGCGTATCAGTTTAAGAAAGCGGGACATAAAGTTGTTTTAGGTGCCGCTGACACTTTCCGTGCTGCTGCAATTGATCAATTGCAAGTTTGGGCCGATAGAGTGGATGTGCCAATTGTAAGACAAAATATGGGAAGTGATCCTGCTTCTGTAGCGTTTGATACTTTGCAATCTGCTGTGGCTCAAAATGCCGATGTTGTTATTATTGATACGGCTGGACGTTTGCACAATAAAATCAACTTAATGAACGAGTTGACAAAAGTAAAACGTGTAATGCAGAAAGTAGTTGCTGATGCTCCGCATGACGTACTTTTGGTTTTAGATGGTTCAACAGGTCAAAATGCTTTTGAACAGGCAAAACAATTTACTGCAGCGACTGAAGTGACTTCACTTGCAGTAACTAAATTAGACGGAACAGCAAAAGGAGGGGTTGTAATTGGTATTTCGGACCAGTTTAAAATTCCGGTAAAATATATTGGTGTTGGCGAAGGAATTGAAGACTTACAGGTTTTTAATAAATATGAATTCGTTGACAGTTTCTTTAAATAATTAAAAATGAGTTTTGAATCTATAAAAAATGCATCGCCTGTAGTATTTTATTTCGCGAGCGTTATCTGTTTTGTTTTGGCAAATGTGTTAAGAGATAACAGTCTTTCTTTTTACTATATTTTATTGGTTCTTGGGATAGGATTCTTTTTTATGGGAGTTTTAAAAAGAATGAAAACCAAACGATAATTTTATTCAGTTATTATTTTTGAAATAGCATGAGTTTTTAAATGGGAAAGGTTTTTAAATCTTCTTTCCCATTTAAAAGCTCTTTTTATTGGTACAAGGCATTAATTTTTTCCCAAAGTGTTTTGTCAAAATCGGATAAAGCAAGATTGACATTATCTGCCGCATCGCCCATTCTGATTACAACCATTTTTTTGCTCGGAATTACGTAAATCTTTTGATCATTTTTCCCTAAAGCCATAAACATATCGCTTGGGCCAGTCGGAATTACGCTTCCCTGAAAAGTAAGTTGCGATTGTGGTAAATGGTAGGAAGCTTTTCCGTTTAGCCACCATAAGTAGCCATAGCTTAAATTGATGTTTTGAGAAGTTGTTGTGGCTTCGTTAAAATAAGCTTCGTTCAAAATGGTGTTGTTTTCCCATTTTCCTTTGTTTAACATTAAAAGCCCAAAACGCGCCATACTTCTTGTGTTGCTCATATAGACGCTGTTGACATCGATTTGAACCCAATTACCGTTCATTCCGATTTTGTCTCTTAATTTACTGTTGAAATAGGTTTCCCATTTTTGTCCGCTTGCTTTTTCGACAACATCTTGTAACTTTACGTATACATTGTGATATGCCCATCGAGAACCGGCATCGGTCTTGTATTTTAAATTGGCAGGTTCGACATCGTCTGTGCTGTCGTCTAATCCTGATGTCATCGTTAATAAATGTTTGCAGGTAATTAGGTTTTCCTGTGTTAATGTCTCGCTTGTCCAGCCTGTACCCAGATATTTTGAAACTTTATCGTTTATATTTAATAAATTTTCTTGCTGTGCAATTCCGGTAACGGTTGAAGTCAATGTTTTTCCGGCACTGGCCCAATACCATGGTGTTGTTGCTGAATGTCCGTTGAAGTAATTTTCTAACACAATTCGGCCGTTAACTAAGATTATGAACGATTTGGAGTTTTTGAGCTGCAAATAATCCAAAAGAGGCTGAACGGCATTTTGATTCCATTTTAAATCAGCTATTGATTTCGTTTCCCAAGTATTTCCTGTTAAGGGCGGAAAATATATGCTTTCTGAAGGAGTTGTTTCTGGTTCACTAGAATCTTTGCTGCAACTTGCAAACAATAAGATTGTCAGGATGGTACAAATAGTTTTGGTCATGGTTTTTTTGTTTAGGTTGGGGGTTTGACCAAAAATATGTAAAATAGTTTAATGGGTTTTGTAAATTTTTATTTCTTTTATATGATATAAAGTTACCTTTGTAATTCACTAAATTTTCTTTTGAAAACGGGAGCCCTAGCCCTGATGGGAGCGGCATCCTTTTGTGCCGGGGTTCGGCGCAAAAGATACAGCGGACAGCAGGAAATAGCTCCTTATTAATATTATAAATTATTATGAAAAACGCTTTTATGATTTTGGTTTTATCACTTTTGTTTGTGAGTTGCAAACAGGAAATAAAACCCGCAGACATTGCAAAACTGAATGGATATTGGGAAATTGAAAAAGTAGTTTTTGATAAAGGTGAAGAGAAGGCGTACGGAATGAACGAAAACTTTGATTTTTTTAAAATTAAAGAAGGAAAAGGAACAAGGACAAAAGTGATGGCGCAACTGGATGGAACTTTTTTGACAACAAATACTTTTGAAAATGTATCTGTTAGATTTACAGACAAAGGGACTTTTTTGGATTATAAAACGAGTTATGCCAAATGGAGTGAGGAATTAGTTTCAATTTCGGATAAGGAATTTGTGGTGAAAAATGATCAGAACAAAGAATATCATTATAAAAAAGCGGAACCAATTAATATTTTGAATGATGGCAAAAAGACTAAATAACGAAAGTACGATTGGGGCTGTTTTGCAGCAGATCATTCAGGTGAATAAACTACAGCCTGGAATGGATCAAATTGATGTAAAAGAGGCGTGGGCAAACTTAATGGGAAATGGAGTTAAAACATACACGAGAAATGTTGTTTTGAAAGGAAGTACGCTTTATGTTGAATTAGGTTCGGCTGTTTTAAGAGAAGAATTAAGCCACGGAAAATCAAAAATCGTAAAGATGATTAATGAAGAATTGGGACGTGAGGTGGTGAAGGATGTTGTTTTGCGTTAGACTCGCTTAGACTTCTTAGAATTTTAGACTTACTTAGATTTTAGATTGTTTTAAAATAAATTGTCAAAAAAATAAAACCCACTTCATTGAAGTGGGTTTTATTTTTTATTCTAAGATCTAAGTAAATCCAAGCCAGTCTAAAATTCTAACTGTCTAAGAAGTCTAAAATTAGAATTGCTCTCTTCCAGCAAAGTGGAATGCACTTTCGATAGCAGCATTTTCATCGCTGTCAGAACCGTGAACTGCATTTTCTCCGATAGATGTAGCATATGCTTTACGAATAGTTCCTTCAGCAGCTTCAGCTGGGTTTGTAGCTCCAATTAAAGTTCTGAAATCTTCTACTGCGTTGTCTTTTTCTAAAATTGCAGCAACAATTGGTCCGCGTGACATAAATTCAACTAATTCTCCGTAGAAAGGTCTTTCTGCGTGAACTGCGTAAAATGCTTTAGCATCAGCTACAGTTAATTGAGTTAATTTTAATGAAACGATTTTGAAACCTCCATTAGTAATCATTGCTAAGATATTCCCGATGTGTCCGTTTGCAACAGCATCTGGTTTAATCATTGTAAAAGTTCTATTTGTTGCCATTTTATTGCTTATTTTTAATTTTGTGCAAAAGTAGACTTTTTTTGTGAATTGATTTTAATAAATTCATAATTTAAATAGGTTAGAATGATGTTTTGATTAAGAAAAGTGTCAATTATGAATATTGCCATAAAAAAAGAGGCGGACAACTGTTCGCCTCTTGATAATTTGATAAGGAAAATTATACTTTAAATATTAATTTATTTTTGTAGAATATCCATAAGATAAATGTCCAAATACCTACATAAACTAATGCTCCAGCTAATGAAGCTGTCATTGGATTATTAAAAAATGGTGCAATCCAAAAACTATACAGGTAATTTAATAAGTTGATCTTTTCTGAAGGAGCATGCGGATTTTGGAATTCAATCATTACTAAAGCCTGCGGAATAATCTGTGATGTAAAAAATACAATCATTGGATTCACTCCCCAGATTAAAAACAGTTTAAATCCTTTTTTATAATCTTTGATATCGATTATTAAATACAAAACGGTTAAAAATACTGTCGCCAGTCCTGTTGTATATAAAACATAACTGCTAGTCCAGATTGATTTGTTTATTGGGAAAGCAACATCCCAAAGCAAACCAAAAAATATAAGTACGGTTCCTGCAATACCCATTTTTTGGGCTTTTTGAATTTTGGTTATATCTAATTGCAGAATTTTCCCAATCAATAGACCAATAATTCCATTTACAATTGACGGAAGGGTACTTAAAATCCCTTCAGGATCCCAAGTTACGGTGCCTCGGTACATGTGTCCTTTTAATAAAACGCCATCTAGCCAGGCAGAGAGATTTGTTCCTTTATCAAGATTTGCTTCCCCAATTCCGGGAACTGGGATTAGTGTCATTATTGCCCAATATCCGAGTAACAAAACTATTCCGGTAATAATTTGTGTTTTTTGAGAAGTTTTTAAATATAAAAGCGAAACTACAAAATAAACAATCGCGATTCGTTGTAAAACCCCCGGAAGCCTGACATCGTGATAAGCTTCAATACCACTATAAACCAGAAATAAGTAAATTATCAGAATTGAAAATGCTAAAATGTTTTTGATTTTTGAACTGAAACTTCCCATTAAAGCATAGCCAACAGCAATAGTTATGGCTAAACGGCCAATTAAAAGCGGAATTCCTTCAAGTCCAAATAACTGAATTTTTCCAAAAAAATTAAAGAAGATTCCAAGACAGAACATTCTTAACGAACGAATCAGGATTTTGTTGAAAGTGGTGCTGTCGTAGAATTTATCAGGCATTGCAAGTGGTACGGCAACTCCCATAATAAATACAAAAAATGGAAAAACTAAGTCGGTTGGCGTGCAACCGTTCCATTCGGCGTGTAGTAATGGCGGATAAACATTGCCCCAGTCTCCGGGATTGTTGACAATTGTCATTAATAAAATAGTGAGTCCGCGAAAGACATCTAGCGAAATTAAGCGTTCTTTTACCATTGGTTTAGGGTAAATAGGTTAGTTAATAATTTTAAAAATCGCTATTTGGTTTATTCGATAATAATTTTGAGAAGATAGGTGGTTATTTGGTTCTCAGAATTATTATTTTATTGTTTTTTAAATTGTTATAATATTAAAATTCATTTCTAATGGTTTTAGTTTTTGGATTAAAAGTGGAACTAATTGTTCGCCTTTTTCCAGATAAAATTCAGAAAAATTGCTTTGACGTTCTTGTAAACTGTTATTTGGGAACAATTCACATTGCAAGTCGATTACGCGTTCTAATTGATCGCTTAATTTTCTTTTTTGTGCTTTTAATAAACGTTTTTCTAAATTCTCAAGACCTTTTGTCTGTTTTGCTTCCTGAGCTTTAACGGCACCAGAAAAAGATTTATCAGTTTGATTGGCTAGATTGTAAAGATATTCAAATTGTGTTTTCAGCAATTCTTTTTGTGGCGTTAAATCAATTGGGAAAGATGAAATTTTGTGTGTAATCGCATTTACTAGATTTTCCTGTTTTGTGAATAAATCTTTCCAGGTCAAACTTAAGTTATCGGCTTTTTTAGCTTGTTTTTCTGTTGTGAGAAGAACAGAATTACGAACTAAAATCATTGGAAAAGTAATATTTACAACATCAAAAAAAGATTTTAATTCCAGCCAATAAGCAATTTCTCCACCTCCGCCAATGTAACATAAATTAGGAAGAATAATTTCCTGATATAACGGACGCATAATTACATTTGGGCTGAATTTCTCTGGATTGTTTTCTAAAACTTGAAAGATTTCATCTTTAGAAAATGATATTTTGGTATTGTTAACGTGATATTTATCGTTTTCAAAAATGATTCTTTCACGTAAATTATCTTCTATATAAAATAAATTAATTTCTCGCGGATTTACCTGAACCGTATAATCTTTTAAAGTTTCAGTTGTTTTTTGAACAGCTTTATAAGAAGTGTTTTTCTCCAACTCTTCTTTTGCAAATGGAATAAAAGCACGTTTTAAATTGGCATCATCAGCATCTAAAATCACTAATCCGTAATTTGCGAACAGACTGTTGGCTAAAAAACGCGTTGCATCGGCTAGATTCTCATGTTTTAAATAAGCATCTTCAAAAAGTTTTTTTAAAGTATTTGCGTTTGTATTTGATCCTAGTTCTAATGAATAAATTTCGAAAAACTCTGCTAAACCTTCAGTTGAAAGTCGGCCGACAGGACCGGTGCTTTCTTTGTTCCATCTGAATTTTTTTCCTTTAAAATTAAAGTAATTAATTTCTTCAAAATCATGATCTTCAGTTGCCATCCAATAAATTGGAACAAAATTATTTGAGGGATATTTTGACTTTAATTCTTTTGTTAAATTAATTGTCGAAATGATTTTATATAAAAAATACAAAGGACCGCTAAACAAGTTTAATTGATGGCCAGTTGTAATCGTAAAAGTGTTTTCTAATGCTAAAAGCTCAATATTTTGTTTGGTTAAATCCGAAATCTCAATATTTTGATATTGCTTTTTTAGCGTTTCAACCAAAGGAATTCGGTTGTTGTTGTCAAAATTCGATTGTTTTTCCTGAATTTGTTTTTCGAAATTCTCCAATGTTGGAAAATTATTATATAAAGATTGGAGCGCTGGTTTTTGATCTAAATAATCTTGTATCAATGTAGAGAAATATCCTGAGTTTTGATAGCTGATACAGTCGGTAGGCATAATTTTAGATTTATTTTTGATAGCTGTAAATTTAATGAAAATATAGAGTTAAAAACGTTTTTAACGATTGCTTATGATTTGTTTTTTTGTTAATGATTTTTAAACTTCATGAAATGAGGTTTTTAAATTTGGATAAAATGGCAGTTTGTAAAAAGTAAAAACATAGTGAATTTGTTAAAAAGCAATTGATGTTTTGAAACTATTTTGGTTAAATGTAAATTATTAATAATGAAACTATATTTTTGTAATCAAAAAAAAGTTATATCTAATTTACATGAAAACTAGCCCCGATCAGAAAAACTCTTTAAAACATGTTCTTTTTGGAAGCCTTATAGGTACCACAATTGAATTTTTTGATTTTTATATTTATGCCAATGCTGCAGTATTGGTTTTTCCACAATTATTTTTTCCCGGCGCTAATTCGACTATTGCTACTCTGGAATCCTTAGCTACTTTTTCAATCGCTTTTTTATCTCGTCCTTTAGGTTCTGCTTTTTTTGGACATTATGGAGATAAAATTGGGCGAAAATTTACCTTAGTTGCAGCTTTGTTAACTATGGGAATTTCGACGGTTGCAATTGGATTTTTGCCAAGTTATGCTAGTATTGGCGTTGCGGCTCCTTTATTGTTGATGTTATGCCGATTTGGACAAGGAGTTGGTTTAGGAGGAGAGTGGGGCGGTGCCGTTTTATTGGCAATTGAAAATGCGCCTCCTAATAAACGTGCGTGGTACGGAATGTTTCCGCAATTAGGAGCTCCAATAGGATTGTTGCTTTCGGGCGGTACTTTTTTATTGCTGACAGATGCTATGAGCAATGAAGATTTTATGGATTACGGTTGGAGAATTCCGTTTATTGCGAGTTCGCTTTTAGTTGTTGTTGGGTTTTATATCAGAACAAAAATTAGTGAAACTCCTTCGTTTGAAAATTCTAAAAAAGAACATGAGGAAGTAAAAGTTCCTTTTTTGGCTTTAGTTAAATCGTATAAAAATCAATTGATTTTTGGGACATTTTGCGCTATTACGACTTTTCTGGTTTTTTATCTGATGACAGTTTTTACCTTGAGTTGGGCAACTTCTGACTTAGGAATTGTAAAAAGAGACGGATTGTTAATTCAATTATTTTCGGTATTGTTTTTTGCAGTTTTTATTCCAGTTTCGGCTGTTGTAGCAGATAAAATTGGTCGCCGTAAAATGCTTATTTTTGCCACAATAGCGATTGCAATTTTCGGATTTTTCTTTTCTTATTTTTTAAGTTCAGGAAATATTACGCTGGTTACTATTTTTGCTTGTATCGGAATGGCTTTAATGGGATTCACCTATGGCCCGCTGGGAACTTTTTTATCGGAGTTATTTCCAACAAACGTTCGTTATTCTGGTGCATCTTTAACTTTTAATTTGGCAGGAATTCTTGGAGCGGCATTTGCGCCTATGATAGCAATTTGGCTGGCCTCAACTTATAGCGTGAGTTATGTAGGATTGTATTTAACTGCGGCTGCTTGTATTTCTTTGTTTTCGTTTTTGGTGATAAGTAAAGACGAACATAAGTTTTAAAAAAGAAACAAGAATAAAATATTAAAGTCCGCAAGTAAATTAACTTGCGGACTTTTTTTTATCTTTTTAAGCTAAAATGCCCTCTAAATTCTTTACCATTTGCTCGTGTAACAATAAACCAATAATCTGATGCCGGCTGTTCTTGTCCAAGATAATTCCCATCCCAAGCAGTATTGTTATTTAGTTCTTTAATTAATTTTCCGTAACGGTCAAATATTCTGATTTCAGTATTTGGTGCTAAATAAGCAAAATCCATCGTCCACTTATCATTATAGCCGTCGCCATTTGGAGTGAAGAATTTTGGAAAAGGGATTTCTTCAACAAAATTGATGCAATTGCCCGCCGTTGCTTCAAGAATATTGATGATGACCGGAATTCTCTCGCTTTCACAATCATTTATAGTTTCTGAAGCATAATATGTAATTCCGTTTTCAAGCAAAATTGATTCCGGCAGACTTATTGACGAAGTTGTGTTTTCGAACCATTTTATGTTTTCGCCGGAAATATTGATGTCACTAATTTTTGCTTTCTGCTGAATACAGAATGTTTGCGGTGAGTCTACAATTGGATTTTGTGTATCCTGAATTTTTACAGTTACGGCAAATCGTTCACTTTCGCAATTATTCAATGTTTGGGTTGCGTAGTAGATTTTATTTTGCAGTAAAGTTGCTTTTGGTAAAACAGCTCCGTTTGTTGCTGAATCGTACCATTTTATATTTGTTCCAGTAACAGCCAGATTTGCAATTGTTGCGTTTTCATCAATGCAAAAAAGTTGGCTATTATTTCCAGTAGGCAATGTCGTATCATAAACATGAACTAAAACAGGAGTTCTGTCACTTTCGCATCCAACAGTCTGCGATGCGTAATAAGTTCTATTGTTTTCTAACAAAGTTGTGTTTGGCAAAGTTGAGGCAGACATTGCTGTATCAAACCATTTTATATTTTGTCCAGAGATTTGAATGTTGTTCAACGTTGCATTTTCATTTTTGCAGAATGATTGATTCAAATTTGCGATTGGAACTGCAGGTGTATTCACAATAGAAATCGTAATCCCAAATCGTGGGCCTTCGCAATTATTTACAGTTTGAGAAGCATAATACGTTTTACCGTTTACAAGATTTGTAGTTTCTGCTAATAAAGAGCCATTTGTTAAAGCGTCATACCATTTTATTGAAGTTCCTGTAATTTGAATGTCGGAAATAGTTGAATTTTGTCCAGTACAAAAAGGCTGATTTGCATTTCCTGTTGGTGCCAAAGTATTTTGAATTGTAACAATAACAGGAGTTCTGTCACTTTCACAGCCATTGATGGTTTGTGATGCATAATAAGTCAAGCCATTTTGAAGTAAAGCTGTATTGGATAAAAGTGTTCCAGCAGTTTGGGCATCATACCATTTTATATTTTGTCCGGTAACTTGAATATTAGCTAATGTTGCATTTTGCTGAATACAGAAGATTTTTGAATTTAAATTTTCAGGTTTTGGGATAGAATTGACAAAAGGTACTATAGTCGCTTTTATAGATTCAGAAATGCATCCATTGGAGTTTTTTATTTTTATATAGTAATCCCCAGGATTTAAAAATGAAGAAGCCGAATTAACACCCCAAGTTGCACCATTATCAAAGCTGTATTCTGTTGCAATAGAAGAAAATGTTATTTTTCCTTGGTTATTATTACAGTTTGGTTCAGTTATATTGTATGTCGGAATCGCTGGAGAATCTGCTGGTTTATTTATTTGAATGGAGACGGCTTCAGATTCACATCCTGCAGCGTTTTGAATTTTAATTTTATAATTTCCAACAGCTAAATTTCCAGAATCTGGATTTGTTTTCCATGTTGTCCCATTGTCAAAACTATATTTTGAAGCTAAAGTTGTTATTGTTATTATTCCAAAAGGATTTGTACAGCTGATAGGCTGCGAAATTGTGTAAGTTGGTACTTTTACAGCGTCTAAAGGACGATTAATTGTTGCTTTAGTAGAAGGTGATGGACAGCCTGTTGCGCTATTTCTAATTTTAACAAAATAATCACCAGGATCTAGTCCAACTTGAGGATTTATACCCCAGGTAAGTCCATCATCAAAGCTATATTGATAAGCATTTGTGTTAACTATAATGAATCCTACTGCAGAGGTACAACTGCTAGGTTGTTCAACTGTAATACGTGGCTGGACAGGGGCAGGGTTCAAATCAGAAAGTGTAATGGATTTAGAATTCGACTCACATCCAAATGAATCCTTAATTTTTAAATAATAATTCCCGGGTTTTAAATCAGAAAATATTTGATTTGAAGTCCAGGTACCTCCATTATCAATACTATATTCAGAGGCTGAAGTGGTAAATTTTATACTTCCTAAAATGTCACAATTAGCTTGTATGACTGTAAACGAAGGTTCGTTAAGATAAAATTTAGGTATGTAAACAGCTAAAGGATATGATTGACAGCCTAACTCATTTTTCATAATTATAAAATGATTTCCTTCTTCTAAATCTGTAGCAATTGGACTTTTGCTCCATGTTAATCCGTTATCGAAACTATATTCGGCTCCAATTGGGTCAATAGAAATGCCTCCTCCAACTTGACAAGTTGGTTTAATAGTTGAGTAATCAGGAGGATCTAAATAAACAGGATAAATAGGTGCAATTATTTGATAAGATTCACAACCTGTTTCGTCTTTAATCATTATCTCGTAATTGTCCGAATTAACTGAAGCTGGTATGTCTAAAACTTTATTTGAGTTACTCCATGTTCTTCCACCGTCAAAGCTGTATTGTGAAGCAGGAGTATCAACTATAATGCTTCCGGGAATTCCACATTTTGGTTGTGTAACGCGAAAGGTTGGATAACTTAATTTTGGTTCATTAAAATTTACGCTATAATATAAAGGTGAAAGACAGCCTGCTTCATTTTTGATTCTTGGATGATAATAACCTTTGGGCAAATTTGTAGCAGTTGGGTTAGTACCCCAAGTTTCACCACCATCAAAACTATAGTAAGGCGCAGGAGTTGTAATAGTAATACTGCCTCCTTTATCACAAGTTGGGTCAGTATAGGTATATTGGGCACTTTTTAATTCAAAAGGCGTAAATTCTATGTAGACGCTTTCTGAAATACAGCCACTACTGTTTTTTATTCGTACACGATACTGAGAACCTATCGGTAAATTTGTAGCAGTAGGATTTGTACTCCATGTCGCACCATCATTAAAACTGTAAAAGGCAGCAGGAGTAATTATTGTAATACCTCCAGTTGCATTAGGTCCACATTCTGTTGGCTGGGTAATATTGCAGTATGGCGCTTCAAAGAAAGTGGAGAAAATATGGATGTTAAATGGCAAACTCTTGCATCCAGATGCATTCTTTATCATAATTTGATAATTGCCTTCTTCCAAGTTAGATTTTGTTGGGTTTGTTCCCCAGGTTTCTCCATTGTCAAAACTGTAAAAATCCGCAGGAGTAGTAATTGTAATAGTCCCTTTGTTATTACATGTGGGCTGGATAACAGAATAAGTTGGAAAATCTAAATTAACATCATAAACCGAAACTCTGGCTTGATAAGTTGAGCAACCATCACTGGTTCTCGCTATTAAATAATAGTCAGAAGGTTTTAGGTTGTCTGCAGTAGGATTTGAAGACCACGTAGTCCCATTATCAAAACTAAATTCAGATCCTGCTGAGGTAATGGTAATGCTGGCTCCTGAATCGCAGGTTACGTTTTTATTTATTCTGTACTGAGTATCGCCCGTATATGGCTCTGGATATGCATATGCGTATTGAGGTTCTGTTGTACAGCCAAATTCATTTTTAATAACAATTAAAAAATCTGAAAAAACTGTAGGGATTACCTTTGTTGGATTTTTGGTCCAAGTTACACCACGATCAAAACTATATTCAAATGCTGGGGTTGTAATTGTAATGCTTCCAGTATCTCTGCAAGTAGCATATTTAATTGTAAAATTAGCAGGTGGAAGATAATAAGGATTTAGGTGAACAAGATATGCCTCAGATTCACACCCTATTTCATTTTTTGTTTTTACAGAATAATATTCTGAAGTCAGATTAGTAGCATTAGGATTAGTAGTCCACGTTTGACCATTATCAAAACTATACTGATCGGCAACTGTCAAAATACTTATTGAACCTGGTTTCCCACAAGTAGGATCTACTTTTTTTATTTTAGGAAACGGCACATAAAATTTTTTCAAATAAATGTATTCTAAAGGGGAATTAGATTCACAGCCATATTGATCTTTAATTTTTATTAAGTAGTAGCCAGGATCTAAATTCGTTGCAGTAGGATTTGTGGTCCATGTTGCCCCATCATCAAAACTATATTCAGATGCAGGTGTTGTAATAGTGATAGTTCCTCCTGAATTACAAGTAGGAATTGTAAAGGTATATTTAGGGTAATCTAAATGAGGAATGAAAAGAAATATGCTACGTGAATAAGATTGGCAGCCAGAATTATTTTTAATTTTAATGTTATAGTTTCCCGCAGGTAAATTGGTTTTAGTAGCGTTAGCACTCCAAGTCACACCATCATCAAAACTATATTCAGATGCTGGTGTTGTAATCGTAATACTTCCATTTGTAGAACATGTTGGCTGAATTATCGAAAATGATGGCCTGTCTAATAATACAGGATCAATGATTGTTACAATTGCAGGTGTAGAAATGCATCCAGAAGCAGATTTTGTCTTAACGTAATATTTTCCGGGGCCATTGGTTGTAAAACTTGGAGAATTCTGCCAAGATTTGCCATTGTCGAAACTATAAATCAATCCAGATTCTTTAACAGTTATTGTTCCATTTATAGTATTACAGTTGGGCTGAATGACAGTTGTTTCTGGACTTGAAAGCGAATTGTTAATTGTTAAATTCGTACTGATAAAACAATCGCTACCATTAGTTATTTTAACTGAATAAGTTCCTACATTAGATGGTATTGATGATATGTTATAAGTTTTATTTGTTGCCCCATTAATTGCAATTCCTTCTTTATACCATTGGTAAGCAGTGCCTAAGTTTAGATTCTTGGTTAAATTAGCGGTCAACTGTAAATTGCCATTACAAAAAAATCCGGTTTGAGAAATGGTCACTCCAAAACTCTCAGCTGTATTCAAAACTAAATTATCATAAAGTAGTGCAGGAGATTCTAGAGTGTCAAATGAAGCAGGTAATTTTCCAGATGGAGCGCCAAGCATTATTGAGTTTACATCTATAGTAGGAGTGAAACTAATAGTTATTTCGCCCCATTTTGATTGCGGCTGATATGTAACATGACCAATTTCAATCCAAGTTGGGTCAAATGTATTTGGACTATCATTTGTATACAAAGGTAAATTATCACGATTATTACATCCAAATAAGGTAATATTGATAGGCTCTAAGTAATCGAAATCGTACTCTTTGTTTCCATGATCAGAAATATCATTACTAATTAAGGTAGCAATATTTAATTTTAATTGATATTTTTTACCTGCAATTAATGGAGTTTGTAGTTTAGTTGCCAAATATTCTTTACTGCTGTTTTTATA
This sequence comes from Flavobacterium xizangense, assembly GCF_054075145.1. Taxonomy (NCBI): domain Bacteria; kingdom Pseudomonadati; phylum Bacteroidota; class Flavobacteriia; order Flavobacteriales; family Flavobacteriaceae; genus Flavobacterium; species Flavobacterium xizangense. The sequence goes on from NZ_JBSIPG010000003.1 coordinate 131,838, forward strand.
TTCAGCTCTAATTATTCCGTCGCCATCAGGAAAATTATCAAGTTTTTTATCATAAATAATACTAGATTTTTGACAATTTATATAATCAGGAGAAGGTTGTGTTCCTCTTGTCCAAGAGAGAACCGGAGTCAAATCATTTGCATTATAAGGACAACTAGTTTTATCTTCAAAAGAAGAATTCGCTAAAATTGAAGCAGTCTTATTGCAAATACAGTCTTCATCGTTTAAGTCTATCTTTCCATCACCATCATCGTCAATTCCATTATTACAGTTTTCTTGAGAATAACAAAATATTGAAAAAAAGAAAAATATTAATAGTAATTTTTGTTTCATTTGATAAATTTGGATTGAAGCAAATGTAATTAATTATCCTACAAGATAAAATCAAAAAATCAAAACACCATCAACTAAAATCTTTTCCTGAAAAAGTCCTTAATAACCCGTATTTTTGCAAAAAAAAATAATTCCCTTTTGAAAACGAAACTTTTTGTAATTACGCCTCCATTTACACAACTGAATACTCCGTATCCGGCGACGGCGTATATAAAAGGTTTTTTAAACACTAAAAATATCGAATCCGTTCAGGCAGATTTAGGTATTGATGTGATTTTGGAATTGTTTTCGAAAAAAGGACTTTTGGATTTGTTTCAAGCTTCAAGTTTTAAGTTTGAAATTATTGGAAATGAAATTTCAGATAATTCAAAGCGAATTTTTGCACTACAGGATGAATACATCAAAACAATTGATTCTGTAATTCAATTTCTGCAAGGGAAAAATCCAACATTGGCTTTACAAATTTGTCAGGAAGATTTTCTTCCAGAAGCCTCACGTTTTGCACATTTAGAAGAACTCGATTGGGCTTTTGGTACAATGGGAACGCAAGATAAAGCAAAACATTTGGCGACTTTATATCTCGAAGATATCTCCGATTTTATTGTTGAATGCGTCGATGAAAATTTTGGCTTCAGCCGATATGCCGAACGTTTAGGCCGAAGCGCCAATTCTTTTGATGAATTATACGAAGCGCTTCAACAAGCACCAACTTATATTGATTCGATTTTAATTTCACTTTTAAAAACTAAAATCGAAGCTGTAAAACCTACATTATTTTTAATTTCTGTTCCATTTCCTGGAAATTTATATAGTGCTTTTCGATGTGCACAATGGGTCAAACAAAATCATCCGGAAATTAAGATTTCAATGGGTGGCGGTTTCCCGAATACCGAATTACGTTCGCTTTCAGATAAACGTGTTTTTGAGTTTTTTGATTTCATCACTTTAGACGATGGCGAAGTTCCGATTGAAGAACTTGTTGATAATTTGTCATCCCGAGCGGAGTCGAGGGATGAGAAGCGTTTTAAAAGAACATTTTTATTAGAAAATGGAGAAGTAGTTTACAAAAACAATTCTTTAAAACACGATTATAAACAGTCACAAGTTGGAACGCCTGATTATTCAGATTTGCCTTTGGATAAATACATTTCAGTTATAGAAATCGTAAATCCAATGCATAGAATGTGGAGTGACGGACGCTGGAATAAACTCACCATGGCGCATGGCTGTTATTGGGGAAAATGTACTTTTTGTGATATTTCTTTAGATTATATAAAAGTTTACGAACCAGTTGCCGCAAGCTTGCTTTGTGACCGAATGGAGGAATTAATACAGCAAACAGGACAAAACGGATTCCATTTTGTTGATGAAGCTGCTCCGCCGGCATTAATGCGTGCTGTGGCGCTTGAAATACTAAAAAGAAAATTAGCTGTAACCTGGTGGACGAATATTCGTTTTGAAAAAAGCTTTTCAAAAGATTTATGTTTATTACTGAAAGCTTCCGGTTGTATCGCAGTTTCTGGAGGTTTAGAAGTTGCATCAGACCGATTATTGAAATTAATAGATAAAGGCGTTACAGTCGAACAAGTTGCTAAAGTTACCCGAAATTTTACTGAAGCCGGAATTATGGTGCATGCTTATTTGATGTACGGATATCCTACACAAACGATTCAGGAAACAGTTGACAGTCTTGAAATGGTGCGTCAATTGTTTGAAGCTGGCGTTTTACAATCTGGATTTTGGCATCAGTTTGCGCTTACGGCACATAGTCCGGTGGGATTATATCCGGAGAAATTCGGCGTAACTAAAAAGACAGAATTAATTGGAACTTTTGCTAATAATGATATTGATTACACAGATTCAACAGGAATCAATCACGATAAATTTAGTTTCGGATTAAAGAAATCACTTTTTAATTTCATGCACGGAATCTGCTTTGATTACGAACTGCAGGATTGGTTCGATTTTAAAATTCCGAAAACAAAAATCCATCCCGATTTTATTTTTAATGCTTTAGAGGAGCAAAATGATTTCAGTATAAAACCAAATGCAAAAGTAGTTTGGCTTGGAGGAAAACCATCAGCTGAAATTTTTACAAAATCCAAAAAAGGCAAAAGCTGGGAAATGATGTCATTGACTTTTCATGATAAAAAAGAAAGTTTTGCCATTCAAACCAGCAAAGATGAAGGCGAATGGCTACTTTCTATTTTGAGAAATATTTCAGTTTCAGCGACTAAAAATTATACTTTTCAGGAAGTGAAAAATGATTTCGAAACGCAATTGGAAGATTTTGAATTGTTTTGGTATTCAAAGCCTGTAAGTACGTTGCGGGAATTTGGATTGTTGGTTTTATAAATTATAAATCAATATTCCACAAAAGTCCCATCACTAGGAATAGCAGTTTTAGACAAAAGATCATTTTCTAAAAGCGCTTTTTTTAATTCTTCACGGGTTGTAGGACAATGATTTAAGGCTTCAAGATGATTGGCAAAAACTTTTCCGGGTGCAAGTGCTGTAAATTTCAAAATATCGTTCATTCGCATTAATAAAGGCTGGCCAATATCCAATCGCGCAGTTCCGCAGGCAACGGTTGCAATATCAGGTTTAAGTTCAATTAATGCTTTTTGAACATCGTCAGTAAAAATGGTATCTGAACTTATGTAAATAGATTTTTCATCGGCAAGTTCAATATAAAATCCCATTACATTACCCATAAGTTTAGCAATGAATCCGTAGCCGTGAAGCGCCGGAATCCCAATAATTTTACCATCAAGAAAAGGTTGAGGTTCCCAGTAATTAAGTGTGTGAACAATATTCAAACCTCTTTTCGAGAGTTCTTTTTCATCTTTTGTACTACAAATAACAGCAATGCTTTTTCGTCTTAAAAAAACTTCTCCGGCTTTGTCAATATGATCAGGATGTAAATGCGTAATTAAGCAATGCGTTACTCTGCTCAAAATTTCCCGGCTGTTTTTTGGCAAAGCAACAAGCGGATTTCTTTTTGGTTTGTAACGAAAAATAGTAAACGGAGCAATTGTTTTTCTTTTCCCCAACATTGGGTCAACCAGAATTACATGCTTTTCGGTTTCAATTACTAAAGTCGCATTTCGCAAATGATGTATTTTCATATCTGACAAAATTAGAACTTAAAAATACAAAGATTTTTTAAAATCCATTTACAGATTTTTCTTTATTTTTAGCAGAATTGTTAAGATTTATACGAAGAATAAAAATTATTCAACAGAAAATCTAAAACCAATTCCGTGCAGGTTTTCAATTGAGATTCCTTTCTCACCGGTTAAAATCTTGCGAAGTCTGGAAATAAAAACATCAAGGCTTCGCCCCATGAAATAATCGTCGGTTCCCCAGAGAGCGGTCAAAATTTGTTCTCTTTTTAAAACTAGATTTTTGTTGTCTAGAAAAAGTTTCAGCAATTCGGCTTCGCGTTGCGTCAGGCTGATTTTTTCACTTTCATTAAAAAGAATAAAATTATTGATGTCAAATTGATATTTTCCAATTTCATAAACTGATTTTTCTAACGGAACATTTTTCTGTGAACGCTTTAAAAAAATCTCAATTTTCAAAATCAATTCTTCAATACTAAAAGGCTTTACCAAATAATCATCGGCACCTAAACGAAGTCCTTTAATTCGATCTTCTTTTAAAGTTTTGGCCGAAAGAAAAATAATCGGAATGTCAGTATTTAATTTCCTGATTTCGGTCGCCAAATCAAAACCATCCATTTTTGGCATCATAATATCAAAAATGCAAATGTCAAATTTTTCTTTTTTAAAAGTCTGAAGCCCCGATTCTCCATCGCAGCAATGCACAACTTCGTAATTGCTTTGTTCCAAATTATCTTTGGTTAAAAAAGCTAAAGTTTCATCATCTTCGGTATAAAGTATTTTGAACTGTTTCATTTTTTATAAGGAATGGACAAAGTTATTGTAACGCCTTTTTCTGAATTATTTTCGGCTTTTATTTTCCAGTTTTGAAGGTTGCATATTTCTTTTACATAATACAAGCCAAGACCAAAACCGTTTACTTCATTGCTTTTTTCGTTTTTTACGCGATAAAATTTATCAAATATAAAAGAAATGTTTTTAACCGGAATTCCGATTCCATTGTCAACAAAAGCCAATTTTAAAGTTTGATTATGTGAACTAATCTGAACCAGAATATCGGGTTTGTCAGTGCAGTATTTTATGGCATTGTCTAATAAATTGTAAACCAAATTATGGAAATGAAAAACATCAGTTTCAATTTTATATTCTGCCGATGCCGATTCAATTCTAACATTGGCTTCGGGATATTTTAATCGAATGTTTTCAATCGTTTCTTCAATAATAGGAACAATTAAAACGGTTTCTTTTTTTATTTCCAAAGGCACATAATCCGACTTTGCAATGTTCAGAATCTTTTCAATATGATTATTCAGTTTATGACTCTGTTTGATAATGATATCGGTATAAGTATGCAGCTTTTTGTCTTCCTTAATCGGATTTTGTTCGATTAGATATTTCGAAGCAATCAAAATAGAAGATAAAGGTGTTTTAAATTCATGCGTCATATTATTGATGAAATCCCTTTGCAGTTCTGAGTATTTTTTTTGCTGTAAAAGCTTAAAAATAGAATACACATAAATGAGTAAAATCAGAATAAGCGCGGTCGAAAGCACAAACCAAAAACGCATGGAACTAAACAAATATGTAGTTTCATTCGGGAAACGAACGGCAAAATAATAAACCAGATTTTTATGTTTAGGAAAATATACGGTCTTGTTTTGTTTTCCTTTTTTAGACAAAGAAACATAATCGCCGTAAACCATTTCGTCACTTTGGCAATTGTACATAGCATACTCAAAATCGGTCGTAATATTCATTTTTTTGAATTCCGATTTCAAATAAAATTCCAAAATATCGGGTTCAAAATCATTCTCAATGTTGACAATATAATAATCGTTCGAAATTTTTTGAACAGGATTTTGGCAAGAATGTTCGTGATCAGTTCCTTCATATAATTTTCGGGAAACTTCAAGCAAGGCAATATGAGCTTTTTGGCTCAGTTTTTTTTGTTCTAATGTAAATGCCTCTTTTGTCCAAAGCAATTGCGCTACCAATATGCTAATAATGGCAATTAATCCGAGGAGGATAATACTGTTGAGTTTGTTTACTTTCAAGAAAAAATGGCTTTTTAAAAGTGTAATATTAATCAAATTTATGCTTAAAAACACCCCTTAACAAGTCGTTAACAAAGATTTGAGACCGGTTAACAGCGATTTGAATTTATCTGAAATACTTTTGAAATAGAAATTTAGAACAATAAACCATTAAATATATTTAACTATGAAAATGATTAAAATCTCCATGTTAGTTTTGGCATTAGGCTTAATGTCTTTCTCTGCAGTTGCACCGGTAAAATCGTTAGCAACTAAAACAGAAAAAATTGAAACAGCTTCAACAATTGTTTGGAAAGCTGAAACAATCGATGTTGGACAAATTCCGCAGGGAACTCCAAAAGCTATTGTTTACGAATTCAAAAACACAGGAAAAACAGCTGTCGTAATTACAAATGTTCAGGGTTCTTGCGGTTGTACAGCAACAGATTATACAAAAGAGCCAATTCAGCCAGGAAAAACAGCTAAAGTTACTGCGACTTACAATGCAGCAAACAAAGGCGGTTTTACAAAAACGGTAACCGTTACAACTAGTGCCGAAACGACTCCTAAAGTACTTACTTTAAAAGGAACCGTTATCTAATAGAATTTTAATAGGTTGGTTATATCGTAAGCCTCAAATATGTTGCGTATTTGGGGCTTTTTTTTATTTGTTTGTATTCTAAGGATTTATTGAAAATTTCATTTTGGAAAAGTTTGTATTTATTAAAACTTTCCTATTTTTATTAAAAATTGTATTATGAAAATCTGGTGTCCGTTTATTGCCGTTATAAGCCTTTTTGTTGTTGTTTCATGTAATTCAAAAGGAGATAAAAAAGAAGAAAATCAAATAAAAGTCAAAGCCGAGCTACCTGAACTCCGACTGTCAATTGATAGTACAAAAATTGCTGCATTTTATACTACATACCCAAAACTTGATAAATTTCAGGATGAGGTTCAGGCTTTATACAAAAAGAATAAATCGACTCAATTGTGGCAGGATAATAAAGGAATTGATGAATTTGCACATACTTTATTTAATAAATATAAAGGTCTTGATGAAGAAGGACTAAAAGCCAATTTTCCTTATAAAGAAATCAATGCTGTTTTTGAAAGCAACAACGATAATAAACTTTCAAAAGAAAGTACAGATTTAATGATTTCAAATCTGTATTTCTATTATGCCGAAAAAGTATATTCTGGTGTTGACGAAAAAACTAGTATTTCGCTTGAATGGCTTTTGCCGAGAAAAAAACTGAATTACCGCGCGCTGACCGATTCCATTTTTCAAAAATCAACCATCAATGATGATCATAAAAGCAAAATGTTCAGCCAGTATTATAAACTGCGCGATGTTTTAAAACAATATCGTGATATTGAAAAAAAAGGCGGGTGGAAAACAATTGAAACTGGCGAAGAGTTTAAAAACTTGAAATTAGGTGATTCGTCTGCAATTGTGACTCAAATTAGAGAAAGGCTCTTTGCTACAAAAGATATTAAAGAAGATAGTAAAAGTGCGGTTTGCGATACGGTTTTGATTAATGCAATGAAAACATATGAGCTGCGTCATGGCTATACACCAAAAAACAGTATTCTGAAAGAACATATTGACGATTTGAATATTCCGGTTTCAGACCGAATCAAAACGATTATCGTTAATATGGAGCGTTGCCGATGGATTGATCCTGAATTGGAAAAAGGAAAAAAATACATCGAAGTCAATATTCCTGAATTTAGATTGTATATAATTGAGGACGGAAAAATTGCTTTTATTTCGCCAGTTGTAGTAGGAAAAGCGATGACAAAAACCGTTATTTTCAGCGGAATGATGAATAATATTGTTTTTAGCCCTTATTGGAATGTTCCAACAAGTATTATCAATTCGGAGATTAAACCCGGAATGGCAAAGGATAAAAATTATTTGCAAAAGAAGAATCTAGAATGGAATAACGGCGCCGTTCGCCAACTTCCCGGAAAAAATAATTCACTTGGTTTAGTGAAGTTTTTATTTCCAAATTCAAGCAATATTTACCTGCATGATACACCAGCAAAAAGTTTGTTTGAAAGAGAAAGCAGAGCCTTCAGCCATGGTTGTGTTCGTGTTGCAAAACCTCGTGAACTGGCTATAGAATTATTGAAAAATGATCCGCAATGGACACCCGCCAGAATTGACAAAGCAATGCATGCCGGAAAAGAAAGCTGGTACACATTAAAAAAGAAAGTTCCCGTTTATATTGGTTATTTTACTGCTTGGGTGGACCGAAAAGGAAATCTAAATTTTTATAAAGACATTTATCAAAGAGATGAAAGCCTGATTAAGCTTTTGACAGAAGAGTAAGAAAGTTTGCCACGAATTCGTGTAATTTGTGGCAAAACTATTTCGTCAAAACGTCAATGCATTTGTAAAAACGATTGGTATAATGCTCGGTATCTAATGAGGTGATGGTTACGCATTGCGCTTTGCCTGACGATGCATGAATAAATTTCGATTTCATTCCATTGGCTTCACAAATAATGCCCAGATGCCCTATAATTGTTTTGTCTTTGTACCCGTAAAAAACCAAAATATCACCAATTTTAAAATCTTCAGGATTTAATTTTGTTCCAATGTTTTTGTATTCGCCAGAACTTCTTGGTAAAGTCACACCATAGTTTTTGAAAACATAACTGACAAAACCCGAACAGTCAAAACCTTTTTTTGGATTATTGCCTGCATATAAATAAGGAGTTCCTAAATATTTTTTTGCATAATTTATAATTGAATCTCGTTCAATAGCAGCCTGCGTTTTTTGAATTGTTTTTGTTTTATGTTCTTCTTTTGACGTAAAGCAAGAGCATAAAATAACAGTTGAAAAGATAGATATATAAAAGAATGATTTCATTTTTGCTAATGTTGTTTTTATAAAGATAATTTGTTTTTGAATAGTAAAGAAGCGCTTTAAGATGAATTTGTAAGAATAAACAACAGAAAAACTAAAACGTATACATGTATGTGGTATTTTTTTATTGCATTTTGATGTTTTAGTATCTTTCTGTCTACTTGATTTCAAATATATTTGTGAATCCTATTTATATTTAACAAATAACTTATGTTTTTGAAAAAAATACCTCTTTTGATTTTGTTTTTATTGGCTGAGACTGATTGCGTTTCACAAATCCAAAATCAAAATAAAACTTTTTTATACGAAGGTCGAATCGAAAAACTTCAGAATGATAATGTTGTTTTGATTGGAACGGCTTCTTCGGTTTCATTTAATTTTACAGGAAACGAATGTTCAATTTCACTTCAGAGCATTGATTCTTATGAGCATCATAATTATGTTGCTTTAGTTTTGGACGGAAAATACCTTGGAAAAATTAGAATAGAAAAAGGTGCAGCACAGTCTTTTCCAATAAAAGCAACGAGCAAATCTAAAGTACATCTTCTCGAAATTTATAAAAATACCGAAGCACGTACTGGCGGTATTTTATTTGCAGGAACGACTGCAAAACTGACTTCAATTTCATTTAAAAAGAAAAAGAAAATCGAATTTATTGGCGATTCTATTACTTGTGCCGCAGCCAGTGATGCTGTTGATTGCGACAAAGGAGAATATATGGATCATCATAATGGATACTATGCTTATGGACCAACACTTTCAAGAGCAATTGACGTTGATTATTTGACTAGTTCTGTTTCCGGAATTGGGATGTACCGAAACTGGAACGACGAAAATATAAATGAGCCTATAATGCCTGAGGTGTATCAAAATTTGTATTTGACAAAAGATAATTCTAAACCTAAATATGATTTTGCTTTTCAGCCAAATATTATCAGTATTGCTTTGGGAACAAATGATTTTTCTGGCGGAGACGGAAAAAAAGAACGTTTGCCTTTTAATCCTGAAAAATACGTTTCGAATTACATTAATTTCATCAAAATGCTTTTTGAACACAATCCTAAAGCGCAAATTGTTATTACAAACAGTCCAATGGTTAATGGCGAAAAGGCAGTTGTTTTTGAAGCTTGTCTGAATAAAGTTAAAAATGCTTTCGCGAATGATAAAGCGCACAAATCAATTTTGATTTTCAAATTCAAACCAATGAAACCGAAAGGCTGTTTAGGACATCCGGATGTTGCTGATCAAAAAATGATGGCCGATCAATATGCTCCGTTTTTAAAAAAGCTATTAAATGAAAAATAATATATTTAAGTTTGTTTTCTTTCTGTTGATTTCCAGTACTATGATGGCAAACGTTACACTTCCGAATATTTTTGGCGATAATATGGTTTTACAGCGTAACTCTGAAATTAAGATTTGGGGTTGGGCAAATCCAAAAGAAGAAATCAAATTGTTTTCAAGCTGGAATAATCAGGAATATAAAACTGTTGCCAACAATCAGGCGCAATGGGAATTATTGATTAAAACTCCAGAAGCAGGCGGACCTTTTACGATTTACATAAAAGGATATAATGAAGTTGTCTTAAAAAATATTTTAATTGGCGAAGTGTGGGTTTGTTCCGGGCAATCGAATATGGAAATGGCTGTAAGTTGGGGAATTGATAATGGAGAAGAGGAAATGAAAAACGCAAAAAATCCGAATATTCGTTTTTTTACTGTTCCAAAGTTAACATCAACTTCACCACAAAATAATTTACTTGGAAACTGGGTTGAGTCGACGCCGGAAACGATGAAATACTTTAGCGCAATTGGCTACTTCTTTGCCAAACGCTTACGCGAAGATTTAAAAAATGTTCCAATCGGATTAATCTCGTCCAATTGGGGCGGAACTCCAGCAGAAATCTGGATGCCGGAAGGAGTTGTTCAGAATGATCCAATTCTACTAGAAAATGCCAAAAAACTTAACGAGCAGGAATACGGACCACGTCAGCCTGGGCGCGCTTATAATGCTATGATTTATCCTTTTGTTGGGTTTAAAATTGCTGGAACGCTTTGGTATCAGGGCGAATCTAATGTTGGTTCTTTGGTTTATGATAAAACGTTGTTGGCTTTAATTACTTCTTGGAGAAAAGCCTGGAATGATGAATTTCCTTTTTACTACGTTCAAATTGCGCCTTATAAAACCGGTAGCAATAATTTTTCGAACGTAACAGTTCGAAATTCTCAAAGAAAAGTTTTGAAAGAAGTTTCGAGAACCGGAATGGTTTTGACTTCTGATATTTCTGATACGATTGATATTCATCCGAAGAATAAAAAGTCAGTTGGAATTCGTTTAGCTAATTTGGCGCTTGCCGAAACGTATAAAGTCAATTCAAATTTGGTAAACGGACCGCTTTATAAAGACATTAAAATCGAGAAAAACAAAGTCACCGTTTTGTTTGATTATGCTGAAGGTTTGTATTTCAAAAATAAAATTTCGAATCAATTTGAATTGGCCGGAGCCGATGGGAATTTCTTTCCTGCGGAGGCTTCTATAAAAAATAATCAGGTGATTTTGTCAAGTAAAAAAGTATCTCAACCTGTAAAAGTGAGATTTGCTTGGGGAAATACTATTCAGTCAGATTTGTTTAATAAGGCCAATTTGCCGGCTTCTTGTTTTATTACGGAGTGATTTGATTTTAGATTTTTATAGAAGAAAGAAGAAAGATTTTAGACTTTAGATGTTTTGTGTCTTCGTTCCTCAGGATGACAAGATTCTGTATTGAAAAATTAAACCGAAAAAGTTCTCATGAAACCGTTTGCGTGAGGGATAGAAGTGGAAAGCCCACAGCCGTGAGGAACGAACAGGCGAGGACTTGAAACGGATAGCCCGACCCGGAGGGACACGCCCAAAAGAGAAAGCTTAGAATCTTAGTATCTCAGTACCTTAGTATCTAAAAAAAACTAACCATGAAAAATAAAAAAATAATAATTATCGGGGTTTTGTCCCTGTTTACTGTTGGAAATATGAATGCACAAAAAAAGCCGTATCTGGATAAAAATAAAACTGTTGAGCAAAGAATCGATTTGCTTTTGCCATTGATGACTTTGGAGGAAAAAGTGGGGCAAATGAATCAATACAACGGTTTTTGGGATGTGACGGGACCGGCACCAAAAGGCGGAACGGCGGAATTAAAATATGAACATTTACGAAAAGGATTAGTGGGCTCGATGTTGACCGTTCGAGGCGTTAAAGAGGTTCGTGCGGTACAGAAAATTGCTGTTGAAGAAACCCGATTGGGAATTCCGTTAATTATTGGTTTTGATGTAATTCATGGTTATAAAACGTTAAGTCCGATTCCGTTGGCAGAAGCGGCGAGTTGGGATTTGGAAGCGATTAAAAAATCGGCGGCGATTGCGGCTGATGAAGCTTCGGCATCTGGAATTAACTGGACTTTTGGGCCAAACGTGGATGTTGCCAATGATGCGCGCTGGGGACGTGTGATGGAAGGTGCAGGAGAAGATCCGTATTTGGGAAGTAAAGTGGGTTATGCCAGAGTAAAAGGTTTTCAGGGCGAAACGGTTGCTGATTTGGCAAAAATAAATACGATTGCAGCCTGTGCGAAACATTTTGCGGCGTATGGTTATGTTGAAGCGGGATTGGAATATAATATTGTGGATATTAGTAATTCTAAATTGTATAATTCGGTTTTGCCTCCTTTTGAAGCCACTGTAGAAGCTGGAGTTCGCACTTTTATGAATTCGTTTAATACGCTGAATGGAGTTCCTGCGACTGGAAATGCCTTTTTACAAAGGGATATTTTAAAAGGGAAATGGAAGTTTGACGGATTTGTAATTTCAGATTATGCTTCGATTCGCGAAATGATTGCACATGGATATGCAAAAGACGAAGCTGATGCAACGGCAAAAGCTGTAATTGCAGGTTCTGATATGGATATGGAATCGTATTTGTATGTCGCAAAACTAGTTGATTTGGTGAAATCAGGAAAAGTAAAAGAAGCTTTGGTTGATGATGCTGTTAGAAGAATTTTACGCGTGAAATTTGAGTTAGGATTGTTTGATGATCCTTACAGATATTGCGATGAAAAACGGGAAAAAGAAGTTGTTGGAAGCAAAGCCAATAACGATGGCGTGTTGGACATGGCGAAGAAATCAATCGTTTTATTGAAGAATGAGAAAAACTTGCTTCCGCTGAAAAAATCAGGACAAAAAATCGCTTTGATTGGCGCTTTGGCAAATGATAAAAACAGTCCACTGGGAAGTTGGAGAATTGCGGCTGATGATAATACAGCGGTTTCAGTTTTAGAAGGTATGCAGCAATACAAAAACAATCAATTGACTTTTGAAAAAGGAGTTGATTTGTTGAAACAAAAAGCAACTTTTTTAACAGAAACAGTTTTCAACACCACAGATAAAAGCGGATTTGAAGCGGCAAAAACAGCTGCAAAAAATGCTGATGTTGTAGTAATGGTTTTAGGTGAATACGGTTTCCAGAGTGGCGAAGGAAGAAGCAGAACGGATTTAAATTTGCCTGGTCTACAGCAAGAATTATTGGAAGAAATTTATAAAGTAAACCCAAATGTGGTTTTGGTTTTAAATAATGGTCGTCCGTTGAGTATTCCTTGGGCTGCAGAAAATGTTCCGGCAATAGTAGAAGCTTGGCAATTAGGAACTCAGACAGGAAATGCAGTAGCGCAGGTTTTATACGGAGATTATAATCCGAGTGGAAAATTGCCAATGTCGTTCCCAAGAAATGTAGGTCAGGTGCCAATTTATTATAACAAATACAGTACAGGAAGACCAATTGACAGTGATAAAAATGTTTTCTGGTCGCATTATATGGATGTGGAAAAAACGCCTCAGTTTCCGTTTGGTTTTGGATTAAGTTATACAACTTTCGAATATAAAAACCTGAAATTGAACAAAACTGCTTTTGCAAAAGGTGAAAAAGTTCAAATTAGCGTTGAGGTTACAAACTCAGGAAATTATGATGGAAAAGAAGTCGTGCAATTGTATATTCATGATGAATATGCGAGTATCGTTCGTCCCATTAAAGAATTGAAAGGTTTTGAATTGGTTAATCTGAAAAAAGGGGAAACGAAAACAGTTTCTTTTACTTTAACGGATAAGGAACTTGGTTTTTATAATAATGAAGGAAAGTATTTAGTTGAACCAGGAACTTTTAAAATAATGGTCGGAGGAAGTTCTGATAAAGGTTTGCAAGACGGTTTTGAAATAAAAGAGTAATTATTTAGAGGCGCAAAGGTTCAAAGTTACAAAGGCGCAAAAATTTTTTTTCGCCACGAATTCACGAATTTTTAAAACAAATAATTTGTGAATTCGTGACGATTTTCACTTTTTATATTTAATAAATTTCTAAAATCATTAAGTCATTATTCAAAATAAATGATTCAATAATCTCTTTCTTTGAAATCAGAATTTCAGCAATTTGCTTAGTGTTTTTATTGAAAGTTTTTAAAATAATAACTTTTGGTGGAGCACCTTTTAAAAGTAACAATTTTTCAAAATCATCATCATGAGTTAGAATTGTAAAATTATTTTGTTTGGCGAATTCCCAAATTTCAATGTCTTTTGCTGGTTGATTTACTTTGATTTCATTAGCATGTGAACAATCTGGAAAATTATTTTCAATAAGTTTAATTATTCTCCATGAAATATTGGCATCCAAAAGTAACTTCATTACGCTGCAATTATTTTGGTAATATTTTCTCTATTTGCAGCAAAAGCTAAAGCTGCAAGAATATGTTCTTTTTTTAATTCGGGAAAATCTTCAATAATTTCTTCAAAAGACATTCCTGTTGAAAGCCATGAAAGAATATCTGAAACACAAATTCTTGTTCCCGTAATAACAGGTTTTCCAAATCTGATGTCAGCATTTATTGAAATTAAATTTTGCCAGCTATTTTCCATAATTTTATTATTTAAACAAATTTACAAAAATAAAACACTATTTGATTTTAAAATAATCAGGTTTGTTTTTTTTACCTTTAAAACCTATTAAACTTCCAACCTTAAACTAAAATAATGAAATATAACAGATGTGGAAAAAGCGGGTTATTATTACCTGAAATTTCCTTAGGATTATGGCACAATTTCGGATCAGTAGATAATTTTGATAATGCTGAAAGTATTGCTGTAGAAGCTTTTGATAAAGGAATTACTCATTATGATTTAGCGAATAATTACGGGCCAGTTCCGGGTTCTGCGGAAACTAATTTTGGTAAAATTCTTTGGCATAATTTTCAGGGCAATTTGCGTGATGAAATTATAATTTCGACTAAAGCGGGTTACACAATGTGGAATGGGCCTTATGGCGACTGGGGTTCTAGAAAATATTTACTGTCAAGTCTCGATCAGAGTTTGAAACGAATGAAAGTCGATTATGTTGATATTTTTTATTCGCATCGCCCAGATCCTGAAACGCCAATTGAAGAGACGATGATGGCTTTGGATTACGCCGTTAGAAGCGGAAAAGCTCTTTATGTGGGAATCAGTAATTACTCGGCGGAACAGACTCGTGTTGCGGTTGATGTTTTAAAACAATTAGGAACGCCCTGTTTGATTCACCAAGCTAAATATTCAATGTTACAACGCTGGGTTGAAGATGGTTTATTGGATGTTTTAGAAGAAAAAGGAGTAGGCTGTATTGCGTTTTCACCTTTGGCACAAGGACTTTTAACAGATAAATATCTAAACGGAATTCCGGAAAACTCAAGAGCGCACAATCCGAACGGACATTTAAAAGAAGATGAGGTAACGCAGGAAAGAATTCAGAAATTAATTCAGTTGAATGAAATTGCACAAAATAGAAATCAATCTTTGGCTCAAATGGCTTTGGCCTGGCTTCAAAAAGACAAACGAATTACATCGGTTTTAATTGGCGCGAGTTCGGTAAAGCAATTATGTAATAATATTGATTGTCTGCAAAATACTGAATTTACTCAGGACGAACTGAATGCGATTGAGAAGATATTAGCGTAAAATGTTTTTTGAAAAACATAAAACACCAATTATTTCGTAGAGGCGCACCGCTCTGCGTCTCTACGAAAATAGGGATGAATTATAATCTTATTTTCTTGAATTCTAAATTGTATTTTTTTACAATATCCAATGTCGATTTATCCGAAGAAAAAACCGAATTCAAACCTTGCGGTTCTTGAGGAGGATCTGTTGTCAAAGGATCTCCGGGATTCCATTTTCCAGATTCGTTAATGGCTTTTCCTTCACCGCCAAAACCCCAGAAATTGGCTCCTTGCAATGGTCCGTTATTTTTAACACTTTCAGCAACACGGCCAAAAATATAATTATAAAAAACATCTCTATTTGCTACTGATGAAGTTGGTAATAAACTTTCGTTTTCTCTTCCTAAACCAAATTCTTCAATGATAATAGGGCGTTTTAAATGGTTTGCAACAGCCAAATGTTTATCAATATATTTTCCCGCATTTTCTAAAGTTGGCGGTAAAGTTTTTTCAGCATTATCAGCTTTAAACCAACCCCAGTTTTTAGGCCAAATATGCATGGTCAAATAATCAATATTTGGATTTTGATGCGTTCTTTCAAAAATTTTGATATCATCATTCGAGCTGTTCAATCCTTCAGAACCCGTAGAAATCAAATGATTTTTATCTAAACTGTCCATTAAATTCACAATGTTGTTTAGCCAAACGGTGAATTTTGCCTCGTTTTCTGGTGTAAAAGTTCGAGGTTCATTCCCAACTTGCCAGGCCATAATTGTGTTATCATCGGTATATTTTTTATGAGAATAAGCATTTTTTCTTCCCATTATAAATTTTACATGATTTTCTAAAGCTTGCATACAAGGTTCACAATTATGAAATTGTTCTGTATAAGACATAAATTGTGGCCATGTATTTGGTGCAATGCCCGGAACTGGAACTGGGCCTTTGCCGTTCCATTCTAAATATTGCGACATTCCGCCAGACCATTCCCAGTTGTTTGTTAGGTACAAAACCGCATACATTTTGCGTTTGCCCATTTCATTTATAAGAAAATCTAATCCGTCAAGTAAATCTTCATCATATTTTCCTTGCTCGTATTGCAAAGCGGGGCGAACCGTAAAATCGTATTTTCCGCCGTCTCCGCCAACTAAAATTCTAAGATTGTCAATGCCGTTTTTCTGCATTAAGTCGAGTTCACGAAGCAATCTTTTTCTATCGCCAACTTTTTTAGAAGCCAGTAAACTTCCATACCAATAATTGGTTCCAATATACGCGTACGGTTTATCGCCTTTATAAAATTGCGTTCCTTTTACCGTAATTCTTTCCTGCGCCTGACAAGCAATTGCAGAAAAAATTAGTACGAAAAAAAAGGTTTTTAGAAATCTGTTTTTCATTATTTGTATTTTTTAGGAGCTAATCCTGCTATCCGTTTCAATCTTTTGTGCCGAACCCCGGCACAAAAGGATTTCCACTTCTATCAGGGCTAGGGCAATCCGTTATTCTAGACATTTTGTTGTTACAACTTGATACTTGAAACCAGAAACAAAAAAACTATTTCGGCAATTCATACATTTTCGGCAAAGAATTCACTAACGCCGATTTTGTTTTTGTGCTATAATTTTTAAAGTCGTTTGTATTTGAAACAGAACCATTCGGCACGTAATATCCGTCTTTATTGTTGTTCCAAAACATTACATAACTTATTTGGATGTCATTTTTAGTTAGAGAGCTATAAAGTAAAGTCGAAAACCAATCGGAAATCGCAGGTGTTGTGCTTGTTACGCGAAAACCAGTTTCTGTTAAAGCAGCAATTTTCACTTTGGTTTTAGCATAATCAGAAAGGATTTTTAGTTTACTGTTCGCTCTGTCGGCTCCAGTTTGTCCTTGATTATTAAAATCACCATAATTATCCATTCCAATAATGTCTACATAATTATCACCAGGATAACGACTCAAATAATCGGCTTGAGTGGTGTATGAATTGTCAGGAGAAAAAGCATATAAAATGTTGTGTACGCCTTTAGTATTCTTTAAATAATCAACGGTAAATTGATACGCTTTTTTATATTCATCGGCAGTAGAAAAACTCGCACCCCACCAAAACCAGCTTCCATCAAATTCATGAAAAGGTCTGAAGATTATCGGAATCAATTCGCCGTTTGTGCCTTTTAAATTCAAAACTACGCTGGCCACTTTATCCAGTTTTTTCTTGTACCATTCATTATTTGCTCCGCCCGGTAAAATGCTTCTAAAAGCCGTAGTTTTTTGTTCCGATGTCATATCGGCAGCATAAAAAGATTCCTCTCTATTTGGTTCTCTCAAATGCCAGCAAAAAGTATTTATTGCACCTTTCGCGTAAGCGGCTTTTGCATCAGAAACAATTTTTTGTTCTTGCTGATAAAACCAATTACTTGCTGTGCCGTCATTACTTTTATCGGTAATAAACATAAAATCTGAACCTAAAATTGCTGGATCAAATCCCGTATTTTTTTTGATATCAGAATCGCCTCCCACATCTTGATAAAAACTATTAAAAGCATCTTGCTGACCAATTGCTGTTTTAGTTTTGGATAATTTTTTCAAATTATAAAACAAAGCAACCGTTTCTTTTGTCGCATTGGCATCAACTAAATATGTTGATGCATTTGCAGTCGTTAGCGGATCAGTATCGACCACAACTGGCGGATCAATTACAACTGGCGGGTCACTTTCATCATTTGATGAACATCCACAAAGAGCTAAAAAAGATAAGCTTATATAAAGAATGTGCAGAAAAGTATTTTTCATTTTGAATTTATTTAAAAAGCTTAATTTGAAATTTGAAAGTAAAATATTAGTCTTTTATTCTCTGAATAAGTTCTAAACAGGCTCGGCTGTTGTGGTACGGGCATTTCCAGAAACCGGCTTTGTCTTTTTCGATCAAAGTATAATCGCGGTAAACGCCCCAGAACCATTCGCCGTTTTGTGTGTCGAGAATGTGTTTTTTAATGAAATCCCAGTTCTTTAAAGCAATTTCTAAATAGTTTTCGTCATCTGTTAATTGATAGGCGTTGTAAAAACCAATTAAAGCTTCGGCTTGAACCCACCAATGTTTTTCGGCAATCAATTCATTGTTTTTTGGATCGAGTTCGTACCATAAGCCACCATCAGTATCAAGACCTTCTTTGGTAACTTCGGCCATTAAAACAGCGTGTTTTTTATAGCGCGAAATCAAACTTCTATCTTCAGAAATTTCAGCGCATTGCAATAAAAGCCAAGCTGCTTCGATATCATGTCCATATGAAATCACATCTGGTTTTTCGACCCATTTTTCATCAAAAAATAAACGTAGATGTCCGCTTTCGGTATTTATAAAATGCCTGTGAATGGTTTCAAGCAATCCAATAATAGCGTCTTGAAGTGCTTTGTCTTTCCAGACCTTAAATAAATTTGCATAAGCCTCGACAATATGCAAGTGTGTATTCATGGTCTTTTTCTCGTTGGCATCTTTGTCGCTCAAACGCAAATCGTCAATAGGTTGCCAATCGCGTGTTAATGCTTCAAAATAGCCTTTGTTTTCAGGATCAAAACTATGTTCCTGAATTTTTAAATATAAATTGATGGCTATTTCTAAAGCTTTTTCCTCTTTAGAAATAGCATAATATTCAGATAATCCATAAATCGCAAAAGCCAGAGCATAAATCTGATTTTTAGTATCTTTTGGAGTTTTGTCCGCATTTATACTCCAAAATAATCCGCCAAATTCGGAGTCATAAAAATATTTTGAAAGAAACTCAAATGCTCTTTTGGCCAATTGTTTATGCTCTTCTTTTTGGGTAACTTGATAACTTGCCGAAAACGACCATAATATCCGGGCATTTAAAACGGCACCTTTTTCGGTATTGGCGATAATGTGTTCTTCAAAATCAATCTGACCAATAAAACCGCCATTTTGATTGTCAATAGTATTTTTTGACCAATATTGTAAAATGGAATCCAGTTCTGCAGTTAATTCAGATTTAAACTGTTTTAGTTTTGCTGACACGATGAATTATATTGCGTTATTTTTTTCAATTTGGCTGATTATTGTTTCGACAGAACCTGCAGAAATAAAAGTGTCAGCGGGAGTATTGGTAACATAATCAACAAGTTTTGCGACAGATGAAACAGCAACATGCATTCTCGTATCTGATGATGCATAGTAGATATAGACTGTTCCGTCAGCGTCTTCGATCCATCCGTTCGAAAATAGTACGTTTGAAACATCGCCGACTCTTTCAATTCCTTCAGGTCCCATGAAATGTCCGGCAGGAACGTGAGTAACTTTTGAAATGTCATTCAAATCAGTCATGAACATATATAAGGTGTAGCGCAAACCTGCAGCGGTGTTACGAACGCCGTGTGCCAAATGTAACCAGCCTTTTTCTGTTTTAATTGGAGCAGGGCCAAGACCATTTTTTAATTCGTAAATGGTATGATATTGTTTTCCGAAGATGATTTTTTCATCTTTTACAATCGGATTCTTCATGTCTTGAACATAACCTAAACCAATTCCGCCTCCTGCGCCAACATCTATAAATCCATCTTGTGGACGTGTGTATAAAGCATACTTTCCGTTAACGAATTCCGGATGTAAAACTACATTTCGTTGTTGTCCTGTGTTCGAAATTAAATCCGGAAGTCTTTCCCAATTTATTAAATCCTTAGAACGCACGATTCCTGCATTGGCTACAGCCGAACTTGTATCGCCTTTAGGTGCTTTTGGATCTTTTCTTTCGGTACAAAAAATACCGTAAACCCAGCCGTCTTCGTGGTTGATCAAACGCATGTCATAAACGTTTGTGTCAGGTTCTTCGGTTTGCGGAATTACGCATGGTTTTTCCCAAAACTTAAAATTATCAACACCATTTGGACTTTCAGCAATAGCAAAAAATGATTTCCTGTCGATTCCTTCTACACGAACGGCAAGTAAATATTTTCCATTCCATTTCATTGCGCCGGCGTTGAACGCAGCATTCATTCCGATTCTTTCCTGCAAAAACGGATTTGTTTTTTCGTTTAAGTCAAAACGCCAGTTTAAAGGCACGTGAGCTGCGGTAACAACAGGATTTTTATAACGCTGATAAATTCCGTTTCCAGCATTTTCTTCAGGAGCGTTTTTTTGCTCCACAAGTGCTTTATGTTCTTTTTCTAATGCTGTTTTTCGGTCCTGAAAAATAGCTGAAGATTTTATTGTTGTCATATATTTTTATTTCTGTATCTGGATTTATTTTTATAGTTTTTGGTCTCTTTTTTCGTTTAAATCTTGTTCTATCGTTTGCAGTTTTTCTTCAGATAAAGGATAGAATAAAATAAAAGCGACTGATATTGCGGCTGCGATTGCAGGAAGTATGCTTAACATTAATTGAATTCCGTGTTGTGCGGTGGCTGTTTGTTCAACATTGGCTTTAAAACCATAATAACCCAAAAGCCATCCAGCGCCCGCGCCACCAATTGTCCATCCAAATTTTTGTGACATTGATGAAGCGGAGAAAACCAAACCGGTTGCACGGCGTCCTTGTTTCCATTCCGAGTAATCGGCGCTGTCAGCATACATTGACCAGATTAACGGGAAAATACAGCCTGCACAAATGCTGATTAAAATTTGGAAAGTCATGATTAGGAAAATGTCTTCTTTTCCGAAGAAATAGAAAATTAAGCTCAATACTGAGGCGATTGCCATGGCACCAAAAAAGGTTTTTTTCTTGCCAATTTTATTCGCAATTGGTGTAGCCAGTATAACTCCAATAATATTTGCGGCCTGACCCAGCACTAGATAAATTGAAGTTGGCGCCATATGAAAATGAGTTCCAAAAAGTGAAAAATCGAAGTTAACAGAACTGCTTACATAATATTTAAAGTAATAAACAGCAGCACCATCTCTAATGGAGTTAAAAACCAAAGTGCCAATTCCGGCTCCTAATAAAATCCACCACGGTTTGTTTTTAAGCAAATCTTTTAAATCTTCTTTTAAGTTAGATTGCTCATTTTCTATAGGTTTAACCCTTTCTTTGGTAAAAAGAAAACAAGCCCAGAAAAATGCAGTTGTAATAACACCAAAAACAGCGATTGTTGCTAGCCAGCCTGTTTTAGAATTAAGGCTTCCGCCAAAGTAATTTACTAAAGGTTCAATTAACCAAAGCGCTAAAAGACTTCCTCCGAAAGCAAAAACCATTCGGTATGAAGACAAAGTTGTTCTTTCTTTTCGGTCAGATGACATAACGCCCAAAAGCGAAGCATATGGAACGTTGATTAACGAATAAATCATCATCATTAACGAATAGGTCACATAAGCATATATTATTTTTCCTTTTTCGTCAAAATCGGGTGTATAAAAAGTTAGAACTCCAATTACGGCAAAAGGCACGGCAACCCATAATAAATAAGGTCTGAATTTTCCCCATTTTGTTTTTGTTCTATCGGCAATGATTCCCACAATTGGATCAAAACAAGAATCCCAGATTCTGGTAATTAGAAACATGGTTCCTACGACAGCAGGGGCTATTCCGAAAACATCAGTATAGAAAAAGAGAAGATACATGCTGAAGATTTTCCAGAACATGGATGATGCAGCGTCTCCGAGACCGTAACCGATTTTTTCTTTTAAATTAATTTTGTCGTGCATTGAATACTTTTTAAAGGTTGTAAGTTAGATTTGGTTGCTATTTTAAGGCTTTCTGAATATCTTTTTCAAAAAGCGTTTTGCCTAGGTTGTAAAAATCTACAAAATCTTTTTCGCTGACTTGTCCAGGAAATGGCGCGTAATAATGCATTTTTTGCTCTTTTTCCTGCCAGCCGTGGTTTCTCCACAATAAAACATATGATATTTTGTAATCGCCAATTGCTTTGTTTAGAGTTCCTGTCCACCATTGAGGATCCGGAATTGCTTCATAACCCGCTTCGGCAATGGCAATTAATTTGTGTTTTTCAACTCCAATTTCATTTATAATTTTAAGTTGTTTCTGAACCTCGTCAATGAATTTTTTGCCGTCTTTATCATCATTATTCTGATAACTGTCGAAGCTTAAAATATCAGCAAAATTATCGCTAGGATAATTGGCTAAAAAATCTTCTTTAGTGCCAAAACTGCTTGTGTTGTAGATGTAAATTAAATTATGAACACCTTTTTTTTGAAGATATTCAAAGGTGAATTTCCATAAAGTTTTAAATTCTTCGGGCGTACAATTTCCTTTCCCCCACCAAAACCAACCTCCAGTAAGTTCGTGATAAGGCCTAAAAAGAATCGGAATATTTTTTCCTTTTTTGTCTTTTAAAGACAAAAAGAAAACAGAAGCTTTATCCAGCCAAGAAGTAAATTTTTTATGATTTTCGCCGCCAGGCAAAACTGTTTTTAGAGAGTTTGGCGTATTGTCCCAAGCATTTTTTCCAGTTGCGGGATTGTCAAAGTGCCAGCTGATAGTTGAAATTCCGCCTCTTTCATTGGCCTCTTTGATATATTGTTTCATTTTGTCAAAAGGAACTCCGTCAATATTTTTGGAATCGTCTTTTTCTAAACCTGCAATATCCCAGCCGTAAACTGCGGGATAATCTCCTGCGGTTTCTTTTACATCGCTTCGGCCGTTTTCGTACTTCCATTTTACGCCATATGCAAGGTCATCCTGATGCCCAAACAAATATCCTTTTTGCGCTAATTGATTTAGTTTTTTATACAGCGAAACAGTTTCAGGTGTCGCTTTTTTATCTGAAAGTGACAAATTAGTATTACTGACAATAGCTTTTGAAGAACATGAAGTTCCAATAAATACTGTAATAATTAAGGTTAGTATGTTTTTTTTCATTCTGGTTTAATAATGTTTTTGGATATAATATCCACAAATTCAGAGATTGAGAATGTAATTTTTGTGCTTCAATTTTCAATCGACGATTCAGTATATTTTTTCAGATAAAATTATTAAAACTTTAAAAAGATATTCTATTAAAAACGATTAATGTTTATTATTAATAACCTTTTTATAAAATTGATAATTCTATTTTTCAAAGATAATTGGATGTTTATCGTATAATTAATATTATTTTATCAATTATATATCATATTATTGCAATCGAAAAGATCTAATTACTTCATAAAATAGCTTTATATAGATATGAGCAGTACTAAAAATTTTTATAGAGAAATAGCGCCGCTGTCTGCTGGAGACAGTTTTTTGGTTTTTGACCGAGTTAAAGATAGTTTTGATTTCCCAGTTCATTATCATCCGGAATTTGAGATTAATTTTATTTTAAACGGAAAAGGAGTGAAGCGCGTTGTTGGTGATAATATTGAAGAAATCGACAATGTTGAATTGGTTTTGATTGGGCCTAATTTATATCATGGCTGGGAATTGAATAAATGTACCAGCAAAAAAATACATGAAATTACAATTCAGTTTCATAATGATTTATTTCATGAATCTTTGTTGTCAAGACGAATTATGAATCCGATTCGGGATATGTTTAATCGTTCGATTCATGGAATTTTGTTTTCTAAAAAAGTAGCCGAAGAATTAACGCCAAGACTTGTAAGGCTTTCTAAATTAGACGGCATGGACTATTTTTTAGAAATCACTTCCTTATTATATGATCTTGCCAATTCCAGAAATCAGCGTTTGCTTTCTACTTATACTGTAGATTATGATACGTTTGATGATTATGATAAAATGAAGCTGGTTTATGAATATGTTCAGAAAAATTTTGCTGATAAAATTACTTTAGAAGATGCTGCAAATGTGGCAAGCATGTCAATCATTTCATTCAACCGATTTATTAAAAAACGCACCGGAAAAACTTTTGTAAATTATATTAATGATATCCGAATTGGATACGCCGCTCGATGGCTTGTTGAAAAAGATATGAGTGTTTCAGAAGTGGCTTTTAAATCGGGTTTTAATAATATTGCCAATTTTAACCGTAGTTTTAAAGCTACTAAAAACTGCACGCCTAGCCAATATAGAGAAGATTTTTCTGGATTAAAACGCATTTTATAGTGATACTTTTTTTTCACAAACAAATATTATTTTTAACGAAATCGTTTGCTTTTTGCAGATTCGTTCATTTTTATTTATAAGAAGTAGTGATTTAAGAGGTGCTATTGCGAAAAACGCAATTAATATCTGGTTTTATTTTCATATGTGTTTTTTTAAACTGATATAGTAAAAATATTATCATTAAATGATATAATACTATCGATTTGATGTTTTGTTCTGTTATAGATTTGTTACATAATTTAGAAAATAAATCACACCCTTTTTTATTACTTAATTATGAGTAAAACAAATTTAAACTAACCAAACACTTATTATGAAAAAACTAATGACTAACTTTATTCATTGGAATGCTAACCACAGAGCAGTTCCTTTGATTTTATTCTTGTTGCTGAGTAATTTTATTACTGCTCAGGTTAAAATATCAGGAGTAGTTTCTGATGATAAAGGAATGACAATTCCTGGAGCCAACATTTCTGTTGTTGGTACAAAAACTACGGCTTCGACTGATTTTGACGGTAAATATACGATCGACGCTCCTTCAAACGGGACTTTATTAGTTTCATTTATTGGATTTGATTCTCAAAAAATAGCCATTGGAGGTAGAACAAAGATTAATGTTTCATTGCAATCAAGCTCTGAAGACTTAAAAGAGGTAGTTGTAATTGGTTACGGAACTCAGAAAAAGAAAGACGTAAACGGTGCAATATCTTCAGTAAAATCAACAGATATTGAAAATTTAAAGCAAGTTTCTATTGATCAAATGCTTCAGGGTAAAGCAGCGGGGGTTTCAGTAACAAACAACTCGGGACAGCCGGGAGGTGCGGCTTCTGTAAGAGTTCGCGGTACAACTTCGATCACAGGAACTAACGAGCCTTTGTATGTAATTGACGGCGTGCCAATTTCCGGAGATGCAACTGGAAAATCTACAAGTGGGCAAACTTTGGCTGGAAAAGATGGTTTTTCTTCTTCAGGAGGAAGCGGAAATAACGCTATGAGTCCACTTTCTATGATCAATCCAAATGATATTGAATCTATGGATATCTTAAAAGATGCTTCTGCAACAGCAATTTATGGTTCTAGAGGTGCAAATGGTGTAATCATAATTACAACGAAACAAGGTAAAAAAGGAACTGGAAAAGTATCTTATGAAAACTATACTTCGTTTGCTTCTGTAACTAATAAATTAGATGTTTTGACTTTGCCAGAATACGCAACGTTAAAAACTAATTTGGCCAAATTATGGGGTTTTCAAACACGTCAGGAATTTGCACATCCAGAATTATTAGGACCAGGAACTAACTGGCAAGATGAGGTATACAGAACGGCTATTTCTAATAGTCATCAGTTGTCATTTTCGGGAGCAAAAGACGGAACAAGCTACTATTTGTCGGGAAGTTATTTAGATAATGAAGGAACAATCATTAACTCTGGATTAAAAAGATATACAGTTAGATTGAACTTAGATTCTAAAATTAAATCTTGGTTAAGAGTGGGAGGTAATCTTACGGGAGGTATTACAAATGAAAGAATTACAGTGAATCAAAGTTTCTCTGGATTGATTTCTAATACTTTATTGCAGTCTCCAGATATTCCTGTTAGAAATACAGATGGAACTTTTGCAGGACCACCATCATCTGAACAAAGTGTAACCTATTATAATCCAGTTGCTGAGGCTTTAACCAGAGATAATAAATTGGTTAGAAAGAATTTCTTAGGAAATGTTTACGCTGAAGCTGAAATTGTGAAAGGTTTAAAATACCGTTTAGAAATTGCAGCAAACACTGAATTTTCTGAAAATGATGATTTTAGACCATCGTATAAATGGGGAAGCCAGACAAACTTGCTTGCCGATCTTGATGTAAGAAGACAAAATTGGTATTCTACAAACATCAAAAATTTATTAACTTATGATAAAACTATCGGGAAACATAAATTTACAGTTTTGGCAGGTCAGGAAGCTAATGATTCTCACTGGGAGGGTGTAATTGCTTCTGCACAAGGTTTTAAAACAAATTCAATTCACACTATTAATTTAGCTGATGTTGATAATAATACAGTAACACAATATAAAGGAAGCGCATCATTATCGTCTCTTTTTGCTCGTATTATTTATGATTTCAATGATAAATACAGTATTACAGCTTCGATCAGACAAGACGTTTCTTCTAAATTTGATCCAACTACAAACAATCAAAAAGGTGTTTTCAACGCGATTTCTGGTTCTTGGAGATTATCTAATGAATCTTTCATGGAAGGAACACGCAAATATGTAGATAATATTAAAATTAGAGTGGGTTACGGAGAAACTGGAAATCAGCAAATTCCAAACAACAGCTATTCTGCAATGCTAGGAACACAAAATTCTGGTTTAGGAAGCGGATTCCTTCCGTCAAATTATCCAAATCCAGATTTAGTTTGGGAATCATTGAATCAGACGAATCTTGGTATTGATTTTACAATGCTTGATAGTAAGCTTTCTGCAAGTTTTGATGTTTACGACAAAAAATCAGAAGGTTTCTTATTCCAGGTTCCATTGCCTCTTTATTTAACAGGTGGCGGAGGTCAATACGGAGGAGTATCTGCACCTTATTCTAATTTAGGTACCATGAGCAATAAAGGTTTCGACTTGACTCTTGGGTATGATATGAGATCTGCAGGAAATTTCAATTGGAATGCTTCAGCAGTTGTTTCTCATTACAAAAATAATTTGGATGAAATTGCAAACGGAATCGTTTTGACTCAGGAAGTAAATACTAATGGATATCAACCAGTTGTAGTTACTAATACTACTATTGGAAATCCAATTGGTTTGTTCTACGGATATAAAACAGACGGACTTTTTAAAGATCAGGCAGTTTTGAATAGCGCGCCGATTCAATTTGGTCAGCCTGTTGGAACTGGAGCCGGAGAAACGGCACTTGGTGATGTTAAATATGTTGACGTAAATGATGATGGAAAAATTGATGCTGCTGATAAAACATTCATCGGAAATCCGCATCCAAAATTCACTTACGGTTTTACAAATAATTTCAGATACAAAAACGTAGATCTTTCAATTTTTCTTCAGGGATCTTACGGAAATGATGTTATGAACTTGACGAAAAGAGCTGGTACAACGAATGCTTCGTTATATGACAATCAATTAGTAGATGCGATGGATTATTATTCTTCTACAAATACAGCTAGCAATAATCCAAGGCCAATTGCGGATTCAGCAAATAACAACTTGCTTATTTCTGATCGTTATGTTGAGGATGGTTCTTATTTGAGAATTCAAAACGTAACATTAGGATATTCATTACCACAAGATGTTCTTTCAAAATATAAAATTTCAAGATTAAGATTGTACGGATCTGCTCAAAATTTATACACGTTTACTAATTATTCAGGTTACGATCCAGAGATTGGCTCATTTAATCAAAATGTGCTTTTATCAGGAATTGACAACGGAAGATATCCGGTAGCAAGAACATTTTTAGTTGGTCTTAACTTAGAATTTTAAAAAAAAAAAAAAATGAAAAAGAAATCTTTTTTAAATAGATATAGTTTGCTTTTTATAGCAGCAGCATTTCTGACTTTTGCATCATGTTCAGATGATTTTACGGACAGACCTTCTGAAGATGGAATAAGTTTAGATTCTTATTACAGTACAAACGACCAGGTTTCATCGGCTACAAATGGTATGTATAGCAGAACTTGGTTCCAAATGTATAATAAATTTTGGTGGGCGCTTGAAGTAGGTTCCGGAAACATGTATTCGGGTTCTCCAGACGTAAGCGGGTTAAGAACATTTTCATTAAACGGAAGTGATCCGGAATTAGTAAATGGTTGGTCGTCATTATGGGCAAATGTACAACAGTCTAATATGATTATTAACTTTTTGGCGGCACGAGTAGGTCCAGACGTTGATAAAGCTGTTTTGGACAATACAATAGGGGAGGCTTATTTTATGAGAGCAACTGCTTATTTTGACTTGGTAAGACTTTGGGGACCAGTTCCAATTATCGAAAACCCGCTTGATTACACAAGCAATCCTTATGTAAACACAAATACAGTTGCAGATATTTATAAATTAATCACAATGGATTATTTAAAAGCAATTGAATTATTGGCTACTAAAACAAGAGGGACAAATTACGCAAGTAATGGACACGTTTCTAAAGGTTCTGCAAGAGCTATGTTGGCAAAAGTGTATTTATATCAAAAGGACTATGCAAATGCAAAAGCAATGGCAGAAGCGGTTATCAGCAGTGGTGAATTTAAACTTTTAGGAGGTGATCAATTGCCAGGAAAAAGTTTTGCAGATTTGTTTACTTATCCAAACAATAATAATGAAGAATCTATTTTTGCGATTCAATGGAAAGGTGACGGAGCTTACGGTTCAGCAAATAACTGTAACACGCAATTTGGATTCCAGGATGGTACATTATCAACTTCAAATGCATCTTACGCAGGGGTTTTTGGGCCAAGTCAAGAGGTGATTCTTTCTTTGTATGGAGCCGGTGATTTAAGAAAACATGAAACTGTAATGGTTGCAGGAGATAGTTATCCAACTATCAAAACAACACAAGGAATTGGTTTTACTGTTCCAACTGGTAAAGATTTGGCTCAGGCTTCTGGAGGTGCAATTAAAAAATATTGTATTGGTGTTGTAAACGGAAGTGCTACAGGTCAAGCCGATGCATGGGCAATGATGGATAATAATACTTATGTTATGCGTTATGCAGAGTTGTTGTTGATTCATGCTGAAGCGGTTTTAGGAGCAAATGCAAGTACAACTGATGCGAGTGCTTTAAACTCAATCAATCAGGTTAGAAGAAGAGCTGGTTTGGCTAATTTAACTTCAATTACTTTTGATGATATCTTTTTAGAAAGAAGAAAAGAATTGTGCTTTGAAGGAGATTATTGGTTTGATTTAGGACGTATTGACAAAAATAAAGCAATCGCAATTATGACGGCTCAAAACAGAGGTGACAGATATGCTGAACGTCATTACACGCCGGTGTACAGTCAAGATCACGCAACAAATGATTTCTATATGGATTATCCGGATAATGAGGTGGCTAAAAACCCTAAGTTGTTGCAAGCGCCAGTTCCGTATACTTTTAAATAATTACTAAAATTTGACAATTATGAAAAATATAAAAATAAAATACCTTTTGCCGTTTTTCACGATGGTGTTCATGGTTCTCGGAGTGTTATCTTCATGCGATAATGATGAAGCTGTAGGCGGTTCTGGAGGAACTCCTGTAATCACAAGTGTTGCAAAATCTGTTGAAGGTGATTTGGTGCCGGTTAAGGTTGGAGATCCTAAAAATTACTATATCATTCAGGGATCAGGCCTTGCTAATGTGACAAAAATCTATTTTAATGATTTTGATACTTATTTCAACCCGACATTAGTTACGGATTCTGCAATTTTTGTTTTAATTGATGAAAAAACGCCATATGCAAATTCAAGTAATAAATTAAAATTGGTTACAAAAACGGGAACTGTTTTATATGACTTTGTGATTGCGCCGCCAACACCAAAATTAGAGAGCTATAATTCTATTAATGCTGCTGAAGGCGAAATTGTAACAGTTTATGGTGATTATTTCTTGAATCCAACATTAAAAGTAGGAACAGCAGATGTGCCTGTAATTTCTTCTACATTGACTGAAATTAAATTTAAAATGCCAGCCAATGCAACAGATAAATATGTTACGGTAACAAATATTTCTGGTTCGACTGTTTCTGAGGAAGCGATTGGTTCTGCATTATATGATGATGCTTTACAAGGTGACGCCGGACATTGGATGTGGAGCGGTGGCGATACTTTTGATACGGATTTTAAAGATGATAAAGTTCAAGGTAAATCTTCAATTAAATTTGTATTTGGAGGATGGAATGGCGCTGATATGAAATTTAATTCTAGAAATATTTCAAAATATAAAGCATTTAGAGTGAAAGTGAAATCGACATCGACAAATACTGGTGCAAGTGTAATATTTGTTTTTGGCGGATGGGCTTATCAAATTAAAAAGACAATAACTCCAAATTGGACTACAATTGAAATTCCGTTTTCAGATATTGGAAATCCAACGACTTTCGATCAGTTGACACTTCAGGAATCGGGTAATTTTGGAGGAAATACAATCCTTATGGATGACATGGGATTTGTATTAAAATAAAAAGCATTTATTTGTTTTGAGTTTTGTTTAAGTATTCCCTAATCTACTCAATTAGGGAATACTTTTTTTAATTATAATTAATTTGAAATTTTAATAATGAAAAAGATTATATCAACATTCGTTTTCTTTATTTCCTGTCTGAGTTTCGGGCAAGGAAATACGCATAATCAGTCAGGAGGAAAATTCGAAGGTTTAGCCATGACGCCGCCAATGGGATGGAATTCATGGAATACTTTTGGAACCGATATTAATGAAAAATTAGTAAAAGAAACCGCTGATATTATGGTTTTGTCAGGCTTGGCGGCGGCTGGTTATAATTATATTGTTTTAGATGACGGTTGGATGACAAGAGAACGTGATGCAAATGGTGAACTTGTCCCTGACCCAGTTAAATTTCCAAACGGAATGAAAGCGTTGATTGATTATGTACATAGCAAAGGTTTAAAATTTGGTTTGTACAATTGCGCCGGAACTCAAACTTGTGCCGGATATCCCGGAACGCGTGGTTATGAATATCAAGATGCCCGTTTTTATGCTAAATTAGGAATTGATTTTTTAAAGTACGATTGGTGCAATACAAAAGGAATTACGGCTCCTGAAGCTTATACTACAATGAGTAACGCCTTAAAAGTGGCTGGAAGGCCAATTGTTTTTAGTCTTTGTGAATGGGGTGATAATCAGCCGTGGGAATGGGGAAAACCTGTTGGGAATCTTTGGAGAATTTCAGGAGATATTTATCCTTGTTTTGACTGCGAATTTAAACATCCGGAAAATTGGTCGTCTTGGGGATTTATGAAAATTGCAGAAATGCGAAAAGATATCCGCAAATATTCTGGCCCAGATCATTGGAATGATTTTGATATGATGGAAGTTGGAAATGAAATGAACGATACTGAAGATAAATCGCATTTTGCAATGTGGTGCATGCTTTCGTCACCTTTATTTACAGGAAATGATTACCGAAAAATGTCGAAAGAAACATTAGCAATTTTAACTAACAAAGATTTGATTGCGGTAAATCAGGATAAATTAGGAATTCAGGGATTTAAATATGCAGCAGAAGACGGCTTAGAAGTTTGGGTTAAACCTTTGTCAGATGGAAATTGGGCAATTACTTTTTTAAACAGAAGTGATGTTGCTAAAAAAGTTAATTTCGATTTTAAAGGGAATAGTATCAAAGATGCTGATTTTGGTTATGAAGCCGATTTTAATAAAGTAACCTATAAAATAAAGGATCTTTGGAAAAACAAAGAAATCGGAACAACTAAAAAGAATTTTGTTTCTGACCTTGCGTCACACGATGTTATTACACTGAGATTAACGCCTTAAATCTTAAATTATGAAATCAAAAAGCCATTTTTACACTATTGTCTTGTTGCTGTTTTCTTTTGCTTTACAAGCTCAGTTTGTCAAAAAACATGGACAGTTGAGTGTTAACGGAACTCAATTAGTAGATAAAAATAACGACCCAATTGTTTTACGTGGTTTGAGTTTTGGCTGGCATAGCATGTGGCCGAGGTTTTATAATGAAAAAGCAGTAAGTTGGCTAAAGAAAGATTTTAATTGCAATGTTGTCAGAGCCGCAAATGGAATTGAGTTAGGGGAGATGTCTTATATGAAAGAGCCTCAACAATCAAAAGAAAAAATTGAGGCGGTTATAAATGGCGCTATCAAATCGGATATTTATGTGATAATTGATTGGCATAGTCATAATGTTAATTTGAAAGAAGCATCGGCTTTTTTTGCCGAGATGTCAAAAAAGTATGCTAAATATCCTAATATAATATATGAGGTGTTTAATGAACCCGATTATGAAAGTTGGTGGGAAGTTAAAACGTATTCCGAAGAGATTATTCGTGTAATTAGAGAAAATGATCCTAATAATGTTATTTTGGTTGGATGCCCACATTGGGATCAGGATATTAATCTTCCTGCCGAAGATCCAATTGTAGGTTACAATAATATAATGTACACGATGCATTTTTATGCAGCAACTCATGGCAAAGAATTAAGAGATCGAACGGACGCTGCTATAAAAAGCGGATTACCAATTTTTATTTCTGAATCTGCCGGAATGGAAGCTTCTGGTGACGGACCTTTAAACATGAAAGCTTGGCAGGAATACATCGATTGGATGGAATCCCGAAAATTGAGCTGGATTACGTGGTCGGTTTCTGATAAAGATGAAACTTGTTCTATTCTTATGAAATCAGCCAAATCTGAAGGTAAATGGAAGGATGGAGATTTGAAAGAATCTGGAATTAAGGTTCGAGAGTTTTTAAGGAAATATAATATGCAGGAATAGAAAAATTCTTGCTGTTTTTTATGAAGCCTGTTCCGTTTTGAACAGGCTTTTTTTGTTCTCAAAATGAGAAATTGAATCTTTTGTTGAAGATTGTTCTTAGTTATTTTGTAGGTTAATTTTTGTAGGAATTTTGTTTTCGTAAAATAGCTTTTTTTAATGAGATGATTTTATTTTGTGTTTTGGTTTGTTTTTTAATGTATTATTGTTACCCCCTAATTTTTTAGGGTAGTGTTTTGTTTTTGTTGTTTTTTATATTGATTTCTCTTAATTTTTGATTTGTTTTTTGCTTAAAACCCTTTTAAAAATTGAAAAATAACCAAAATGACGTTATTAAATTTTCAAAAATGAATCCGTATAAATGTCAAATAACGATTATTGCTTCTTTAATTTTTGTAATCCGTAATTCTGCTTGTAAAACATCAAAAAATTACTTTTCGATTGTTCTACTCATACAAAAGTTAATAAATTCGCTAATGAAAATGAAGGGGTTTTTTGAGGATGATGAGGGATTTTAGAATTGACATATACTATTAATTACAGCTATATAAAAGATTAACTAACCAGAATCAATTAATAACCAAAAACCAATTAAAACATGAAAAAAGTATTACACATTTTTGCCGCGATGTTAACGAGTTCTTTTGCTTTTGCCCAAGATGATACAGAAACTCCAGTTTCACCAGCAACTACATGGGGCGGATCAGCGGATGCTTACTATAAATACGATTTTTCTAAACAAATGAACGGATTAACGAGCTTTACCAACTCTCAGGATTCATTTGAATTAGGGATGGCATCTATCGAAGCTGGACACACTTTCGGGAAAGCTTCTGTATTTGTAGACTTAGGATTCGGAAAAAGAGCAGGCGAATTTTCATACAATGAAACAACAGATAAAGATATAAACGCAAAATTTTTAATTAAACAATTGTTCTTTACTTATAATGTTACTGATAAATTTAAATTTGTTGCAGGTAGTTTTGGTACCCATATTGGGTATGAGGTACTAGATGCTGTTGATAATAAAAACTACAGTATGTCATATGCTTTCTCTTACGGACCTTTCTTTAATACGGGTGTAAAAGCGCAATATACTTCAGGAAAGTTTACGGCTATGTTTGGTATCACTAATCCAACGGATTTTAAATCAGCTATGGATGCTGGTTCAACACAAAAAACATATATCGGACAAGTTGGATATATTGGTGAAACAGGAAGCGCTTATTTGAACTTTACGTCTGGAAGTAGTAATCCAGCATCTGACGAGAATAAAAC
The DNA here is from genome assembly GCF_054075145.1 of Flavobacterium xizangense. Lineage (NCBI taxonomy): Bacteria > Pseudomonadati > Bacteroidota > Flavobacteriia > Flavobacteriales > Flavobacteriaceae > Flavobacterium > Flavobacterium xizangense. The sequence continues at coordinate 165,946 of NZ_JBSIPG010000003.1, forward strand.
ACAATTTGATTTAGTTGCATCAAAAACAATTAGTGATAGTTTCGGACTTGGATTTAATGCTACTTATGCTAAAACAAAAAATGATTTTGACGGCGATTTAGATGGAGAATGGTTCTCATTAGTAGGATACGCAAATTACACATTCTCTCCATCATTATTACTGGCTTACAGAATGGAATATTTTGATGCTAAAGATGCTGCACCAAGTTTAGGGACTTTAACAGGTTCAAGTGTTTTTGCAAACACAGTTTCTTTAAATTACAAAGTTGGAAAACTGACTATAATTCCTGAGTTAAGATACGATGCTGCATCTGAAGACATCTTTTTAGATAGTGATGCATTGCCAACAGGTGGATCGTTCTATGGTCTTATAGCTACAACATACTCTTTCTAGAGATAAAGATTGATATTTTTTTTTTTTTTTTGGAGCTGTCGAAACATATTAATGTTTTGGCAGCTTTTTTATTTTTGACCCAAAGTGTGAATTGTAAAATGTGAATCGTGAAATGTGAATCGTGAAATGTGAGCAGTAAAAAGTAAGTTATTAAATATAATACTAACTAGATGATTTTTGTATAAGAACTTTTAGTCGATGCAATGATATTGGAAATGCTGTGTCTCTAGCTTTAATTTTACAAATGGTAATATTAAAAGAAGAATTATTGGCTTAGTCACCCTAAAGTATTTTTAGCCCTAATACACTTATTAGGTCATAAAAAAAGCGCATTTCTAAATGTTTAAGAAATGCGCTTTTGTATTTTTTTTGAAACTTATTACTGCACTTGCTTTTTATAGATAGAGTAAATAGTGTCTATTGTTTTTCGGTCTAAAGTAGGCGTTACATCAGTTTGAATATAATGTAGTTTGAATGCCATAATTGCTGCCGAAAGATTTTTTGTGTTGTATCCAATTATTCGCAATGCATTCTCAATTTTAAAATCAAAAGGAGCTTCTTCTAAAATTTCATCCGGCCAGATTCCAAAACCTTTTTCGGCTAATGTTTTCCACGGAAACAAAGCACTCGGATCTTGTTTTCTTCCTGGTGCAATATCAGAGTGTCCTAGAATATTTTGCGTCGGAATATTATAATCTTTTTTCAATTTTGTCAAAAGAGCAACAAGACTGCTGATTTGGCTTTCTGTAAAAGGCTTGAAACCGTTGTTGTCTAATTCAATTCCAATCGAGCTTGAGTTGATGTCGGTATTTTTACCCCAAGTAGATGCGCCTGCATGCCAGGCTCTTAAATAGTCGTTCAGCATTTGCACTACTTTTCCATTTTCAGAAATAATATAATGAGCGCTGACCTGCGTTTTTGTTTTTGTAAACGTATTTATAGTCTGTTTAAGAGAGTCTTGAGCTGTATGATGAATTATGATAAAACTTGGCTTTCTTAAATTGAAATTTACAGTTCCAATCCATTCTGTTGTTATCCCATTCACTAAATGAGTAGATCCTGTTTTTGACAAAGTGTCCTTTATAATACCTAATTGAGCTGCATAGGTGGTGTCAATTACAACCGGACTAATTGCTGGAATTGGTTGTGGATCTTTGCTTGTAATTTGGTTTTCCAAATTTTTAAGCTGCTGATCGTATACTTTTTCAGTATTTTTATATGGATTTGTAGAGCAAGAAGCTATGATAATTGCTAAAATCAAATAACAAAAATGTTTTTTTACCATGATCATTTACATTTTAAGATGAAGGTTTGGAAATTATTTTTCTTCAGCTTTTATTGTTTTTTCTTCTTCTGTTACTTCTTTCTTGTCTTTAGAATCTTTTTTCTTTTTTGATTTATCTTTTTTGATTTCTTTAAAATTAGCCATGAACGCAGTATATTTTTCAACTTGATCAGGATTCAGGAAAGCATTGATTTTTTTGTTTGTACTTTCTCGTAAAGCCTTAATTTGCTCTATTTTTTGGTCTTGACTGCTGCTTTCGTTTTTCAAAAGAACTCCTTGCTCTTTCATGCTGTCGGCCAAAACATTTGTAATTGCAATAGCTTGAAGATCGTCAAGCTTCAGTTCAGGTTTCATTTGTTCTACAATTTTAGCAGCAGTTTCTTCAGCAGGAATTTCTTTTGGTTTGCTTGGAGAGCTTTGAGGACCAGCCATCATACTTCTGTCCATTCCCATTCCGCCTCCACGTCCATAGCCTCCGCCGTAACCGTTATTATAACTATTATAGCCGCCATATTGAGCTGATGCTACATTAAAACAGCATAAAGTGAAAATCAAAAATAAAAATAGGTTAGTTGGTTTCATAATAAGTTATCTAAATTGATAATAGTTTAGCGTAAATTTAAGCAGGTTCTCCGTATAAATCAAATTCTGTTGCTTCAATTATCTTGATATTAACAAATTCACCTGTTTTTACGTAATATTTAGAGGCGTCAATCAAAACTTCATTATCAACATCAGGGCTATCGAACTCGGTTCTTCCCACAAAATGAGCTCCTTCTTTTCTGTCAATAATACATCTGAAAACTTGTCCAACTTTCTCTTGGTTCAAGTCCCACGAAATTTGCGACTGAAGTTCCATGATTTCATTTGCTCTTGCTTGCTTAACATCGTCTGGAACATCATCTTCCAATAAATAAGCATGCGTGTTTTCTTCATGTGAATAAGCAAAACATCCCATTCTGTCAAACTTCATTTCCTGAACAAAGTCTTTCAAAATTTCAAAGTCTTCCTGAGTTTCGCCTGGATATCCAACAATTAAAGTAGTTCTGATTGCCATTCCTGGAACTGATGCGCGGAAATCTTTTAATAGCTGAGTCGTTTTGGCTTGAGTTGTACCACGACGCATTGATTTTAGGATAGAATCAGAAATATGCTGTAATGGAATATCTATATAATTACAGATTTTCGGTTCGCGTTTCATGATTTCCAAAACATCCATCGGGAAACCTGTTGGAAAAGCGTAGTGTAAACGAATCCATTCAATTCCTTCAACTTTAACCAATGCCTCTAAAAGTTCTCCAAGATTTCGTTTTTTATAAAGATCAAGACCGTAATAAGTTAAGTCTTGAGCGATTAAAATTAATTCTTTAACGCCATTTTTAGCTAAACCTTGAGCTTCCTTAACTAGTTTCTCAATTGGCTGAGAAACGTGTGAACCTCTCATTAAAGGAATCGCACAAAAACTGCAAGGTCTGTCGCATCCTTCAGCAATCTTTAAGTAGGCATAATTTTTTGGAGTTGTAGTTAAACGTTCTCCTAATAATTCGTGTTTATAATCGGCACCTAAAGCCTTTAGTAGTTGTGGTAATTCAGTTGTACCAAAATATTGATCTACATTCGGAATTTCTTTTTCTAAATCTGGTCTGTAACGTTCAGACAAGCATCCAGTTACAAAAACTTTGTCTACTAAGCCTTTGTCTTTTTTGTCTGCATATTCCAAAATCATATTTACTGATTCCGCTTTAGCGTTATCAATAAAACCACAAGTGTTTATTACAATAATGTTTCCTTCTTTCTCTGCAGGAGCTTCGTGTTCTACTTCTTTTCCATTAGCACGCAGTTGTCCCATAAGGACTTCACTGTCATAAACATTTTTTGAACACCCAAGAGTGATTACGTTAATTTTGTTCTTTTTTAAAGACTTGGTTCTCATACTTTTATAAATTGGAGTGCAAAATTACACTTTTTTATTCAAACACCGCCTGTTTCGGTTTCTTTTAGGTGTTTTTTATAAAGCTGATCCCGCTGTTTGCTGTATTTTCTGATTCTGATAACCATCGGGATCATAAGAGGCTACTGCTTCAATCGCGGCTAAAAAAAATCCGCCAAGAAGAACTTGACGGAAATCCTGATTAATCTATTTTAATTTCTAATTACAATTCAAATAATAAACTCAAAGTAACATTGTTAAGTTTTGAGGTGATGTTAGCTCCATCAGTGAATCCAGTTGCAAAAAATCCTTGATTTGATTTTCTTTCTGAATATGAATAAGCTAAATCTAATTTAGTTGCTCCAAAACTATAGCCTAAACCTCCTGAATAGCTGTTTAGATCACCAATTGTTGTTCCGTCTTTATAAGGGCTTCCTTCAAAACGATATCCACCACGTAGGCTTAATCTTTGGATTTTGAATTCTCCACCAATTCGTAATTCACCGTTAGATGTCAATTGATTACTCATATCCGTATTTAATCCTCTAAAACCTGGATCACTCGTTGGTTTGTATTTTGTATTGGAATAATCCTTAATAGAGTAGTCCACGCTTATCAGTCCAGATTTTCCAAATACATAAGCGCCACTAAAAGTAAATTTTCCTGGTGTCTGCAAAGTATATCGGTCATAAACATTGATGAGGTTTGGGTTGATATTTTCATATATTTCCTGGCCACCTGCTGCTTGTCTTGTTGTTGATAAACTTTGTGCAACTTCGTCATATAGGTCGTACCATGTGTTTGATTCGTATGCCGCACCAAATCTTAAGCCATCAGTTACTTTAACAATTGCTCCTAATTGAAAAGAAAAACCGTTTCCGTAAGTATATAAGTCATTGTTAAAACGCAAGTTCGATATTGTTTCGCCTGCTTCAAGCGGATTATTGTTGTCTTCGTAAAAACTGCTTGATCTTCTATAGTCTGTAATATGTACATTTAAATTGGCTCCCAAATAAAGTATATCTTGGAATGAAGTAGCAATATTAAAACTTAATTTGCTGTTATAGCCGCTTGTGTAAATTTCGTTTTCCTGATAATAATTACCGCCGCCAGGAACTGCAGAAACATATTGTGTGTTATTGCCATCATTTGGGTTAACAGGATTAATTACATATCCTTTATATCCAAAATAGGCTTGTTGTTCGTCATAATACATATCACGATATGGTACTCCTGTTATTACGCTTAAAGGTATTCCATTAGCATAAGTCAGAAAATACTGATCAATAGAATTTCTTGGATTTGTACCGGCAGAAAATATTTCATTATTGAAATTGTTGGTATTTTCATAAGTTGCCCCGATCGCAATTTTTTTCCAATTGTTATTTGGATTATGATCATGAAAAACAAAAACGCCACCTGCTTGGTTTAGGATAAAAGAATTGTCTTTGTCGCTGGTTTCAGTTCCAAAATAATTAGAGTTGTTTTTCTTGGTTTGATTACTGAAAGTAACTCCAACTTGGTTGTTGTTAAATACAGCAGAACCTGCGGGATTGACAGCTAAGGATGATAGATCACCACCAACAGCTCCAAAAGCACCGCTCATGGCTCTATAACGCGCAGTTCCGGTTAAGTTATCTTGAGCATATCGCACAGCATCAGATACTTCTTGTGAATGTAAAGCGCTAAAAGATAGTCCTGTTATTAAAAGGAAGAATATTTTTTTCATCTGGTTAAGTATTTTAGAGTGATTGAATGATTTACGAAAGAAATTTTATCTTCTTCCGCCGCCACCGCCACCGTAAGATCTTCCGCCGCCACCACCGCCGCCGCTGTAGCTGCCACCACTGCTTCTCATGCTTCCGCCGCTACTGTTCATAGAACGAGATGGGCTAGGAGAGTAAGTTCTTGATGAACTGCTATTTGAAGGGTTGTAACTTCTGTTTGTTGCCCCTGCGCTTGATCTTCTGTTTGAATAATCGTAACCACTACTTTGGCCTTGAGCTGTCCCTCTTCTGTCTGTAAAAGTTGGACTTGAATATGTTCTGCCATTTACAGAAGAGCTTCTTCTAAAATCGGAATAACTTCTGCCATTTGTACTATAATTACTGCTTCTTCCTGCGTAATTTCTTGATGAGAAATTATTTCCAGCATAACTTCTGCCAGCATAATTCCTTCCTGCATATGAGCCTCTTCCTGCATATGAATTTCTTGATGCATATCCTCTAGATCCGTAATAAGCGGCAGAGCCTCTTCTTCCATAGCTGTAAGAGTAATTATTGTAGTATCCGTAACCTGGGTAGCCCCAACCTGGATATCCCCAACCTGGGTAACCCCATCCTGGATAATATCCCCATCCGTAGTAAGGATATCCCCATCCATATCCGTATCCATAATAAGGATATCCCCATCCAAATCCAATTCCCCAAGACCATGAAGGATCAGAATAATAGGTTACCGACGTTTCTGTGGTTCCGCTTCCCCAAGCAGGATAAGCAACTGATGCTGTTTGAGTGCTGTCGTTTACTGCATAATTACTGTAATTGTCTACATCAGTAAAAATTTCGGTAGGCTGGTTGTCATCTTGGAGTGATTTAAAGTAATCTTTATATTGATTATTAGTGCTTGTGGTGCTTGTTTGTGTATACGTGTTAGTAGATTTACCGTAAACCCCATCATTATCGTAATAAGAGGAATTTTGGTAAGAGCCACACGATGCAAGTAGAAAACTCAGTAATCCAATTAAGTAAAAGTAACTTGAGTTTTGGCGGAGAGAAGTAGAAGTTTTCATATCTGTGGTGTTTTTTATTGTTGCACATTACAAAAATAGTTAGTTTTGTCAAACTATTTAGTTAAAATTATTAAAACAAAATTTGTGCCAAACTATATTATATGAGTAAGAACCTTACTACGAGATCAGAAGATTATTCAAAGTGGTATAATGAACTGGTTGTTAAAGCAGATCTAGCCGAAAATTCAGGAGTTAGAGGATGTATGGTTATTAAGCCATACGGATACGCTATCTGGGAAAAAATGCAGGCGGAGTTGGATAGAATGTTTAAAGAAACTGGGCATCAGAATGCTTACTTCCCTTTATTTGTACCTAAGAGCATGTTTGAGGCTGAGGAAAAAAATGCGGAAGGATTTGCAAAAGAATGTGCTGTTGTAACGCATTATAGATTAAAAAATGATGAGGAAAGACCGGGAAAATTAATGGTTGATCCAAATGCAAAGTTAGAAGAGGAGCTTATTGTTCGTCCAACTAGTGAAGCGATTATTTGGTCTACATATAAAGGATGGGTTCAGTCATATAGAGATTTACCATTATTGATTAATCAATGGGCAAATGTTGTAAGATGGGAAATGCGTACTCGTTTGTTTTTAAGAACTGCTGAGTTTTTGTGGCAAGAAGGACATACAGCTCATGCTACAAAAGCGGAAGCTATTGAAGAGTCTGAAAAAATGATGAATGTATATGCTGAATTTGCAGAGAACTTTATGGCAATTCCTGTTGTAAAAGGTTTTAAAACTGAAACAGAGCGTTTTGCAGGTGCAGATGAGACCTATTGTATTGAAGCGTTGATGCAGGATGGAAAAGCTTTACAAGCTGGAACTTCACACTTTTTAGGTCAGAACTTTGCAAAAGCTTTTGATGTTAAGTTTGCTAATGCAGAAGGGAAACAAGAACATGTTTGGGGGACTTCATGGGGAGTTTCTACTCGTTTAATGGGGGCTTTAATTATGACACATTCTGATGATCAGGGATTGGTATTGCCTCCAAATTTAGCACCAATTCAGGTTGTGATTGTTCCAATTCATAAAACTGATGAGCAATTAGCACAAATTACTGCAGCGGTTAATGAATTAACTGCGAAATTAAGAAAGCTGAAGATATCAGTGAAATATGATGATAGAACAACTCAAAAACCAGGATTCAAATTTGCTGAATGGGAATTGAAAGGTGTTCCGGTTAGAATTGCTGTTGGGCCAAAAGATTTAGAAAATGGAACTTTTGAAGTTGCAAGACGTGATAATTTGTCAAAAGAAGTTGTTGCTAGTGAAAAAATCGTTGAATATGTAAACGATTTATTAGAGCAAATTCAAAATGATTTATTTACAAGAGCATTGGATTATCGTAATACTCACATTACGGAAGTAAATAATTTTGAGGAATTTAAAGAAGTTTTAGAAGGTAAGGGTGGTTTTATATCTGCTCACTGGGATGGTACTGCTGCAACAGAAGAGAAGATAAAAGATCTAACAAAAGCGACAATTCGTTGTATCCCTTTGGATGCTGTTGAAGAGGCAGGAACCTGTGTGTTTACTGGGAATCCTTCTTCTAAAAGAGTGCTGTTTGCGAAGGCATATTAAAAAAAAATATTTTTTTTTGCTTCAACTATTGTGCAACTAAAAAATAGATGTATCTTTGCATCCGCAATACAGAAGCACGGTCCGTTCGTCTATCGGTTAGGACGCCAGGTTTTCATCCTGGTAAGGGGGGTTCGATTCCCCCACGGACTACAAGTTATATTACATATTGAAAAGTTTCCAAACTTAGGAGAATTATGGTCCGTTCGTCTAGGGGTTAGGACGCCAGGTTTTCATCCTGGTAACAGGGGTTCGATTCCCCTACGGACTACAAATTAGTTGTAAATAAGTTTTGTAAAATAAAAATTGGTGTCTCGGTTTTTATTTTATTAGTTAAAACCAAAGTGGTTGTTTAGCAATTGTGGGAGGTTTTTCTTTTTTAACTAGTATTTATAATTATTATTACATCTAAAATTAAAGAAAATGGCAAATCATAAGTCAGCATTAAAAAGAATCAGAAGTAACGAAAAAAGAAGAGTTCTTAACAGATACCAACATAAAACTACTCGTAATGCTATCAAAGCGTTAAGATTAGCTACAGATAAATCTGATGCTGCTGCAAAATTATCAACTGTAATCTCTATGATTGATAAATTAGCTAAAAAGAACATCATTCATGATAATAAAGCTTCTAACTTGAAGTCTAAATTAACAAAACATGTTGCTAAATTGTAATTAAAGACAATTTATAGAATATATAAAAGTCCTCTTTATGAGGACTTTTTTTGTATCTATTATTCTTATGGGAAATTTAAGAGCACAAAAAAAATCCAAATTTCAATTTTAAATAAAAAATGAATTTGGATTTTATTCTGAGGTTTCCGGATTGGAATTTTTTATTTAGAGATCTATTTTCTTTTTAAGATATTCCAGCATAGGCTGTGTAATTGGTTTTGAAAGGAAATCGATTATTATAGGATATTTTTTTGCTTTGGCTAAGTCTTCAGGATCAATTGTGGAAGAGAGTACAATAACATTTGCGGTGTTGAATTCAGTATAATCTGAAGAGGTAAAATGGTCTAAAAACTCCCAGCCTCCCATAACAGGCATGTTTAAATCTAAAAAGATTAGTTCGGGTTTTTTGCTGTCTTTGTTCTTGTTGTTGGTATATTTTAAGGTATTGAAATGATGAAGGGCTTCTTCACCATTTTGAGCTGTAATAATTTCATGGCAAATTTGTGACTTCGAAATTACTTTTTTGCATAGCATCAACGTGATTGGGTCGTCGTCAATGCATAAGATCTGCTCGAGCATGATATTTAATTTTTAAATGTTATTGTAAAGGTAGTCCCTTTATTGACCTCGCTTTCTATGCTGATTGTTCCTCCCATGGTTTCAACCTGAGATTTTACAAGATATAGGCCAAGTCCTTTGCTGTCGGGGTAATTATGAAATCTTTGATATAGTCCAAAAACTTTGTCGCGGTTTCTTTCTAAATCAATTCCAATTCCATTGTCCTTAAATGTTAATATCGCTTTATTGTCTAATTGTTCTGCAATAATGGATATTTTTAATTTCCTGTTTTCCGATTTGTATTTGATAGAATTGGTGAGCAAATTAAGTAAAATACTTTCAATATATGCTTTGTTGGTGTTAAGTAGTGGTACACGTTCAAATTTTAGTTTGATAATAGGCTTGTGTAATTCTATCTGAAAAGATAATTGGCTAAAAACATTTTCGAAGACTTCTTTCAAAGATACTTCTTCTTTTTGCATTGAAGGATTGTCTTTGATGATTATAACTTTTACTAAGTCATTAATTGTTTCATTTAATAAATGGGTCGATTTAGTAAACCCGGCTAATATCTCTTCGAGTTCAGGATTTTCGATCGGGATATCTTCGATAAGATTCAGAAGTCCAATTAAATTAGATAATGGAGCTCTTAAGTTATGGGAAGTGATGTATGAAAATTGTTTTAAGTCCTTATTGTTTTGAGTTAGTTCTCGAATAAGATGCTCTTTTTCGGTTTCGAGCTTTTTTTCTTCAGTAATGTCTCTTTGAATTGAAATCCAATGTGAGATTGATCCTTCATTGTTAAAAATTGGAATCATAGAGAATCTGACCCAATATTCTTCTTTTTGTTTGGTGTAACTAATAGTTTCTATCAGACATTCTTCTTCATTTTTGATAGCTCTTAATAGTTTTTTTAATTCCTCTGAATCTGATTTAGGTCCTTTGAAAATATTCGGAGATTTACCAACAATTTCGTTTGATAGGTATCCCGACATTTGTGAAAAAGCTGGATTTACGTAAACAATTTTTGGAATTTTTCGCGCCTGTGAATTGGCTTCGGTAATTAAAATAGAATCTTTTGATTGAGTGATTACTGTTTCTAATAATTTTAATCGCTGTTCTTCTTCTTTTTGCTTGGTGATATCCTGAATGGCTCCAATCATTCTAATGGCTCTTCCGTTTTCGTCTTTTAACAAAAAACCACGATCTAAGACATATTTATAGCTTCCATCTGCGCATCTAAAGCGATATTGATCTTGCCATTTTTCGGTTTTTTGCTCAATAAAAGAGTATAGTTTTATAGACATTCTGATGCTGTCTTCAGGATGAATTTTGTCAAACCACCATTTTGATGTTTTTCCAACCTCGTTAGGATTGTATCCAAAAATCACTTCGATTCCTTTATTCCAATTTATGCTGTCTTCTTGAATTTTCCAGTCCCAAATGGTGTCGCTCGTTGCTTTTGCTACGATGTCATACTTTTCATTTGATTCTTTAATTTCTTCGTTTGTCTCTTTTAATTTTTTAAAGACAGTGACATTCTTTTTTTCGTTTTTTGAAACTATGTATTTGAAAAACAATGCGGTGGTTAAGATGAAAAAAATATCTTTAAGAAAAAAAAGGTTAAAATATTTTATGTCCGAAAAATAAGTGGTAAGTATTTTATGACAGACTATTGCCATAAATAATGATACTAGAATATAAACTAGAGTAATTTGGAGAGTTTTACTTTTCATTACCTCAAATATAGTTAAATTAACTATAACTCAGTAATAAGTAAAGTTCATTTTGAGGTCTCTATTTTGATGTTTTGTATTAACTAATTGATTGTATATACGCAAACTATGTTAGAAACGTTTTTTATTAAAAAATAAAGTGTACCTTTGCGCCCATTAAAAATCACAGATGGAATCTATTAGAAACATTGCAATTATTGCCCACGTCGATCACGGTAAAACAACTTTGGTTGATAAAATTATGTATCACTGTCAATTATTTCGTGAAAACGAAAACACAGGTGATTTAATTCTAGATAATAATGATTTAGAGCGTGAGAGAGGTATTACTATTACTTCTAAAAACGTATCAGTTCAATATAAAGGAACGAAAATCAATATTATTGATACTCCAGGCCACGCGGATTTTGGAGGTGAAGTTGAACGTGTATTGAACATGGCCGATGGTGTATGTTTGCTAGTGGATGCTTTTGAAGGTCCAATGCCACAAACGCGTTTCGTATTACAAAAAGCGATTGACTTAGGTCTTAAACCTTGCGTAGTTATTAACAAAGTTGATAAAGAAAACTGTACTCCTGAAGAAGTTCATGAGAAAGTTTTTGACTTAATGTTTGAATTAGGTGCTACTGAAGAACAATTGGATTTCCCAACTGTTTACGGTTCGGCTAAGAACAACTGGATGTCTGATGATTGGAAAAATCAAACAGAAAACATTGAGCCATTATTAGACATGGTTATTGCTAATGTTCCAGCTCCGAAAGTTTCAGAAGGAACTCCACAAATGTTGATCACATCTTTAGATTTCTCTTCTTTTACAGGCCGTATCGCTATTGGACGTCTTGAAAGAGGTGTTTTAAAAGAAGGATCTCCAATTTCTTTAGTAAAAAGAGATGGAAAAGTTATCAAATCAAGAATTAAAGAATTACACACTTTTGAAGGTTTAGGCCGTAGAAAAGTTGAAGAAGTTGTTGCTGGAGATATTTGTGCTGTAGTGGGTATTGAAGGATTTGAAATTGGTGATACAATTGCTGATTTTGAGAATCCTGAAGCTTTACAAACTATTGCTATCGATGAGCCAACAATGTCTATGTTGTTCACAATTAACGATTCACCTTTCTTTGGTAAAGAAGGTAAATTTGTTACTTCTCGTCATATCCGTGAAAGATTAACAAAAGAGCTTGAGAAAAACTTAGCAATGAAAGTTGGTGAAACTGATTCTGCTGATAAATTCATGGTTTTTGGTCGTGGTGTACTTCACTTGTCTGTTCTTATTGAAACAATGAGAAGAGAAGGATATGAGCTTCAAATTGGTCAGCCACAAGTTATCATCAAAGAAGTTGATGGTGTTAAATGTGAGCCAATTGAGGAATTAACAATCGATTTACCAGAAAACCTTTCAGGTAGAGCTGTTGAATTCGTTACAATCCGTAAAGGTGAAATGCTTTCTATGGAAGGTAAAGGAGAGCGTATGATTATTAAATTTAATATTCCATCTCGTGGAATTATCGGTTTAAGAAATCAATTGCTTACTGCTACAGCTGGTGAGGCTATTATGGCACACCGTTTCATCGGATACGAACCATACAAAGGAGAAATTCCTGGACGTAACAACGGTTCATTAATCTCTATGGAAAACGGAAAAGCAATTCCTTACTCTATCGATAAATTACAAGATCGTGGAAAATTCTTCGTTGATCCTAACGAGGATATCTACGAAGGTCAGGTAATTGGAGAAAATACTCGTAGCGACGATATGACGGTTAACGTTACTAAAACGAAAAAACTTTCTAACGTACGTTCTTCTGGAGCTGATGATAAAGCTAGAATTATTCCAGCTATCAAATTCTCTTTAGAAGAAGCTTTAGAGTACATTCAAAAAGATGAGTACGTTGAAGTTACTCCAAAATCTCTTCGTTTGAGAAAGATTTATTTGAGTGAAACTGATAGAAAAAGATATAAAATCTAATTGATTTTAATTCTCAATATAAAAAATCCCAAATTCCAATCGGAGTTTGGGATTTTTTTTTGTTCAGTTTATCTTGTTTAAAACATTGAAATTTGGAATTTCCAAAATTTGAAATTTTAATTTTTATCTTTTTAAACTAAAATGACCTTTTGCTTCTCGTCCATCTTCTAGTTTTAAAGTGTACCAATAATCATCTGCTGGCATCGGATTACCTGTGAAAGTGCCATCCCAACCATCACCTGAAGTTGTAAGTTGCTTGATTAGTTTACCATATCGATCAAAAATAAGGATTTTGGCACCCGAATTAAAAGTGTCATCTGCTCCCTGAAGGTTCCAGTAATCATTATATCCATCATTATTTGGTGTGAAAAACTTCGGAATTCCAAGTACTGCTACAGTTTTTGAAACTTTCCCGCATCCATTTTTGTCATTTATATAAAGATCATGTATGCCTGGTCGGACATTTTCAAATAAGCTGGATTCCTGATATGAACCGTTAGGATCGTCTAAACTGTATTCATAATTTCCAGCTCCTGAAACATTTGCTTCAACAGTATTGTAATCTGATAAATCGGAGATGAAAACGGAATCAAGATGTGCAATATCTGAAGCTGTTACGTTAATACTTCGGATTCTGCTACAGCTGATTGCATCTTTAGTAAAAACTTCTACGGTATAGTTTCCTTCTTCGTTGACATCTAAAGTTGCATTAGTTTCTCCAGGAATAACACTTCCATCTTTCGACCAAATATAAGAATAAGTGCTAGGGTCAATGTTTCCAATAATTCCTGCGTCAAGTTTGACAAAAAACGTAGGCAAATTAGAGCATACTAATTGATCAGCATTTCTATCAATGTTGATATCAATATTCGGTTTCGGATTTACTTTAAGTGTGATGTAAGCTCCTAATCCAAAACAGGCATTGTCCAGATTACTGTCAACGCGAACCCAGATTTCTTGTTGTTTTGGTGTTGTATTTCGGTAATTTGAAGGATCTGCAATTGCGTTAGTTTCTGCCAAAGCATCAGCCTCATTTGCGAAATATTTTATAGAATAATTTGTGCTAGCTGAAGGAAGCATCGCCTGAATGTCAGCGGTTACACTGCTAAAATCAAAGCTAGCAATTCCGTCTTTGTCATCATTAACAGCGTCGACAAAATCATCACAAATCGTAAAAGATCTTTTAAATTTAGGATCTATTTGTGTTGTTGAAACTATTAAATTCAATTGAGCAACTGAAAAACATCCATTTGAATTTTCAACTCTAGTCCAGATATTTTTGTTACTGCTCGTAAATGCAAGAGGATTTGAAATTAAAACATTAGGATCTTTGGTATTTGCACCTGCCAAAGTAGTATAATAAGAAAATGTTTCATTGGCTGAATTGGCTGAAATAAAACTGTTTTTCTCGGTTAGATTAAAATTAGAAATTCCATCAGTATTGTCATCACATTGAATTAATGTAATTGGGGAATTTAAAACTGGTAAAGTATAAAGTGTAAGTTTTACCGAATTTGCAGAAGTTAATCCACAGGCATTGTTGTTTCTGTTTAAAAGCACGCGATATTGATAACCATTCATTGTTTTATTTGTTTTTTGAATGGTTAAGGAAGAAGTTTTAGTTCCTGTGTAAGTTGCGTTTTCGGTTAAGGCATTCCAAGTATTTCCGCCATCGCTAGAAGATTGCCATTGAAAAGTATCAGCATTCGATTCGATATTGAAAATAGCTTTTTCTAATTCACAAACGGTTTGATTTTCGGGCTGTTTAGTAATTATAATTGGAGTTGCAATAATATAATTGCCATTTGGAACAGTATAACCATCGGTTCTGCTAGTTACAATTCCGAAAGAGTTTGCATTAACCGGTAGATTTCCTAATTGCCCATCAAAATTTGGATCAGAAAATCCAGCTTCTATAACATCATTACAGCCGTCATTGTCACTGTCAATTTCGGTGTGGTTTTTTATTCCATCATTATCCGAATCTAAAACGGTATATTTTAAAATTCCATTGTCTGGATTGGTTTCTAAAGCATCTGATAAGCCGTTAAATCCAAAAGTCATCGTATCAATTATTCCATCTCGATTTGCATCTGGAGCATTGCTTCCTGATTCGGTCAAATCATATATTCCGTCATTGTCGCTGTCTAAATCTAGATAATTCGGAATTCCGTCATTATCAATATCAATTGTTGTTGCTGTAACATTAAAAATTTCATCGAGACCATCTAAATTAGAATCGGTATTTGATAAAGGAATCGGTTTAAGTTGTGATTCAATTATGTCAGTGATTCCGTCATTATCAGAATCTAAATCTAATTGATCCGGAATCCCATCGCCGTCCGTATCTTTTGGAACGCAAGTCGCGGTAAGTTTAAATGTTGCTTTATTTCCAGCAGTGTCTAATAGGTTTTTATGTGTGATTTTAAATGATTGTGTTTGATAAGACCGAAATTTGAATGTTCCCGTTCCTGCTGGCAATGGAACACTTCCATTTAAACGGAATCGAATTTCAAAAGAAGAAAATTGAGTAACGCCGCTTTCATAAATTCCATCATAATTTGTATCAATTAATAATTGATTATCAGGATTTAAAATGGTAACTGTTTTATCAATATCTGAATTGATAATGTATTCTGAATCTGAGTTTAATAAATCAGTTACATTGGCATTGTTGCTATATTCTAAACGAATATTTATTGGTTTTGAGAAAATCAGTTTATAGTCTACAGAAAAACCTTTTCCCGGCATGACATCGGTAATAAAACTTCCATCTGCATTTCCTGTAAAAGGAACAGGAGCGGCCGTTGAGTTGGTTGTAACGGTACCCATAAAAGAATTAGAATAAGTTCCTGTTTTTACCAAACCTGAACTTGGATTTGAGATATTAATTGGCATATCTCCGTATGATTCAGTACAATTTGTTATTCCGTCATTATCATAATCAACATCAATATTGTCATTGGCTAAGTCATTATCAATATTTATAGGACATTCGCTTACCGGAATTTTATCTGAGAAAACATCACTTACACAGCCAGAGATACTTCCTCTTACCTGATAAAAACCAGGTTCTGATGGAGTGAAATTATTTTTAGTTTCGCCGGGAATTAAAACGTCGTTTTTGTACCATTGAAAGGTATCATAAGAAGAAAGCGTATTTATTTTTAAAGATACATTTGGAATGCAAGAGGAATTATTTAATGTTATTTTACCGCTGACAATTTCAGGCTTTAAATCAAAACCTGAATAATAGCCTCCATAAGTTGCTGCTCCATTGGTTCCAAAATAAGAAACATATACTTGTTTTGTTGATTTTACAGCTATATTTCCAGATAAATCCGATACACTGTAGCGAACAAAATCTGTTGTTCCTTCAATTGCTATTGGAGCAGATGTGATTGGACTATTATTTAATGACACGATAGCTCCGGTTTCGGTTACAATATTCAGAAATCCGTTAAAAGTATTATTGCCAATAGATTGAATCTGTGGAATGTTATCGACTGTATTTGGCGTTGCGCAATTTATTGGCGGAACAAAAAATAAATTTTGATTTGCCGGATGATTTGTTCCTCCAATGCTTTGATAGGCAAAAACATTGGCAGATGTCTTTACATACAAACTTCCATTGTTGAATTGGTTTCCGTCGATAACGGCATATTCGCCATTCTTTAGCGTTTTATATGGAAAAGTAGAACCATTAATAAATATTTCAGTATTGTCGTAATGTGCTACGAGTAAAATACGCTCCAATTCGTCTGTTCCAAGACCTTTTATAAAAATGTATTCTTTTCCTGTTTTTTCTAACGAAACAATTTGGTCAAAACCCACATCTCTTCCCAAAGGAGCTGTGCCACCATTTTGAGTCATGCCAATTTCTGTACTATTGCTTCCTCCAAAAGAACCTGTATTGACTACAATTGGTTTATCAGACATAACCAATGCTCCAATTAGCTTAGAGCTATTTGATGGAGTTTCGCTTGTATTGTTATTGAATAAAGAGAGTATGTAACTTTCATTTTTGTTCAATGTAGCAGTTATTGGTCCGTTAACAGTTGTCCCGTCAGAAAGTTTGGTTCCGTTCTGGATATTTGAAATGGTAATTTTTGTGCCGTTTTCTGTTGCCATTATAGATGTAAAATTGGCTAAAGTTGGATCAGAAAGCGGATTTAACATTGCACCTAATCTAAAAGTGGTACCTAGTGCACTATTTCCTTTAGAGACTAATCCTCCAGCGTGATTAAATGTTCCGTTTTGAGCAGGTACAGCATTCGCTCTTGCACTTACATAAATTAGATCTTCGGCTTCAATTACATAACCTCGGTTTGATACAACTCCAGTACTTAATAAAGGTGCAAATAATTGTGTGCCAGGGCCTGTTCCAATATAATATCGATAGGGATTATTGCTGTTTACGGTGCCGTTTATGACACTTCCTCCATTGGCAATAATTTTAAAATTTACATTGGCAACGCTTGGAGTTGAAATGTATAAATATTGATCGCTGACTAATAATGCAGGATTACAAATCAATGGTGGTATATAATGTGTTTTGCTAAATTGCGAGAAACAATTTATCGTACAAAAAATAAACAATAGGAAATGTAAAGTTTTTTTCATTGGCTTGGTTAATGGCTGTATACAGAATTGAATCGCCCCAATCAAAAATAAGTTTTATTTTAATTTCTTCGAGAAATTGAGTGGTTTTTATCCCTAATTATTTGAAATTTAGTATTTTTTGAAGATTACTTGTTTCCGAATTCTATTTTTTGAAGAAAAAAAGACGGAAGTAATAAGGCGTTTTTATCTTTTCAAACTAAAATGGCCTTTAACGCTTTTTCCATCGACAAAAAGAAGCGTAAACCAATAATCATCGGCAGGTAATTGCTCACCATTATATAATCCGTTCCAGCCAGTGCTGTTTTGGTTCATTTCCTTTATAAATTTTCCGTAACGATCAAAAATCCGAATTGTATAACCGGGCATCTGATTAATGTCTTTAATTGCCCATAAGTCGTTATAGCCGTCATTATTTGGAGTGAAGAATCTTGGGTAATCCAAAACATAAACTAAAAAACGGTTAGAAAGGCCGCAACCATTTTTATCTCGGGCGACAGCATAATAAATGCCAGGTTCTATTTCATTAAACTGTGGATCATTCTGAAAAACATTTCCATCTAATGAAAATTCATAATCCCCAGAGCCTGTATATTTTATTAAAACCGAATTGTCAGTACCGGAAAAATCTTTTACTACTGCTTCTGTAATAATAGCAGGTTCTGATAAAATCACTTTGAATTTTTTTGTTTTCTGACAGCCGTTTGCATCCGTCACTGTCACACTATAATCGCCAGGTGCCGTTATTGTTTTTGAATTTGAAGTTTCACTTCCGGGACTCCATAAATAACTATTGAAACCTGGAGCAACAGTCAATACAATATCACTGCCTTTACAGATGTATTTTGATTCATCTTCAAAATTTGGCGGATCAAAAGTGTTTACAACAAGTGTAACTGGTGAAATGCTGTAACAATCAGCTCCATTTATAATTCGTGCATAAATGGTTTGCGTAAAAGCAGTAGTGTTTTTAAAAATATTAGGTAAAACATTTGTTTCTGTAAAAGCATCATTTGAACTTAAAAAATAATGCACTTCTAAACCAGCTGGAATACCAGTTGTTAATTGTGGAGTTACTTGTGCTTGAAGATCAAATTGGTAAAGACCATCTTGTTTGTCGTCACTGTCACAAGTTTTGACTGGATTTTGAGCTGAAAGTGTATTATTTGAAATTTGAAGTTTTACTTCGGCAATTTTGAAACAGCCAAATTTGTTTTCAATTCTTCCATAAACAGTTTGATTTACGCTCTTATTTGTGTACTTTTCTGGATTCGCAATCGGATTTGATTTGGATTGCGCATTGGTTAGAGTTTCATAATAACCGCTATTTGTAATATCTGATGCATTATTTTTAATCAGATTATCAACTTTTTTTAAATCAAATACACTTATACCGTCATTATTATCATCGCATTGAACCAATGTTGTATTTGTTGAAAGAATTTCAGGAGCAACTTCAATTTTGACTTCTCCCGTCAAAGTACAAGTAGAAGGAGTTAGTGTAACATCTGCTTTATAAACTCCAGATGTTGTGGCATGTAAAACTGGACTTTTTTCACCTGGTAAAAGCACGCCGTCTTTATACCATTTAAAATCATATGAAGCGGATAATTTTGTGTCTAATATTGCTTCTTCTCCAAAACATAAAGGATTGCCGGATAATGCCGTTTGATCAGCGCCAAAATCAATTTTTGATGAAAAACTGCCGGCTTGTAAAAAAACTGCCGAATCATAATATTGGTTTTTATCATCTGCAATAACAAGTTTTATGTGATATTTTTTTCCGGCAACTACATTAGTTCGGGCATTCATTACAATAGTTTGTCCGGCATAATTTACTGGACTTGTATTGTTGTTTAAACCGTTAAAATAATTTTGATTAACAGCAGGACATCCCGGATAAGGGTCTCCGTTTGATGCAACTCCGGGTTCAATTTTTGGTCGAACGTTTGTTGAAGAAACCGGAATTGTACTATTCGGCAATACAGCTAAATTTTTATACGGATCGGAAGTTCCGACTTCTTTAATTAAAAATGCAAACCCATCGGAGTATTCACAAGGGAAAAAAGACTGATATTCATTAGAAGCAAAAATGTAATTAAAACTTAGGACATCCGTTAAAGGAACAAAATCAAACTCTAAAACAGTTGCGTTTATTGAATTGATTCCGAGAATGTTATTCAAATCAGCATCGCCTGTCCAGTTAACATTTCCTCCGCCATTATTACTAACGTAAGGTCCTACTGCTTGTCTACTTGGTGAAGTTGTTAAAATAATACCTTCAGCAAAAGGAAAACTGCTTGACCCAGCATTGAAATAAGCAAAACTCTGCTGTCCCGCTGTGAAAGTGTCTCCTTTTCCTGAAGAATTTGATGTCGTAGCACAAGAGCTGTTGACTAATACATTTTCAATAAGTTGCTGAGGCGTTCTTTGGTCATCTATGTTAATATATTGAGCGTTCATCTTGAGAGATAAACAACATAAAATGAAAATAGATAAAAAAACTTTTATATGATTCATAGCCCAGCAAATATACTACAAATCTCGTTTTTTTAATAAGTTGTAAGAAAAATATATAAATAAAAATGTCCAGATTAAAACGATCAGAATTGCAGAATAACTTACACTATAATCAATATCTGTTTCAATTCCCATTTGTGTGCCAATACTTTTAACTACAGATAATCTTGGGGCTGGGTTAACAATTAAATTAGACATTGATTCTAATGGTAGAAATTGTGTAATTTTCTCATCGGTATTACTGTCTGGGAAAACTTTAAATGCCAATGTACCTCGTATTATTCCTTCTATTATATTCCAAACTAAAAGAAATCCTAAAGCAAAAGCCGAACGTTTTACTAAAATTCCTAAAAACAAACAGAATGAAAAGAATCCTGTAAGTTTTACAAAAAAGGCTAAAAGATAATCTAAATCAGAAAAAATGATTCCAAATTCATTGTAAGATGAAAAACTTAATCCGAGAATCAAGCTCATTACAAAAACAAAAACGGTCGAAATAAAAGCAAAAAGAACAACGGTCAGGAATTTCGATAATATAAATTCCTTTTTACTTAAACCATCAATTAGATTTTGTTTCAAAGTTCCATAGCTATATTCGTTCGCCATCATTGAAACAATTACAATGGCAAGAAAAAACTTTAACCAGGCTGCAACATAGGTATTAAAATGCCAGATGAAAGGAAAATTGAAAATTCCCATTTCGGCTAAATGAAATTTGAAAGGACCAATGTCAAATTTTATTGAAGCAATCAAGGCTATAAAAGAGAGTAAAATAAAATAAGCCAAAGTGAGAATTTTGCTGGCTTTGTTTTTCCAGATTTTTTGAAGTTCTATAGAGATAAGTCTGTTCATGGTTTAGTTTTTTTGGATGGTGGCGTTTTTGGTTAATTCTAAAAATTGTGCTTCCAGGCTGTTTTTGCGTTTTACCAAATGATTTAAAACGATATTTTTTGAGAATAAAAACTGATTTAAATCGGAAGCGGATAAATCTGATTTTAGGTAAACCAAAACTTTTCCGTCTTCGTCCTTAATTTGTCCAACAGCCGGATGATCATTCAAAATTGATTTTAGAACCAGATTGTCATTCGAAGAAATTTCAAAAAAGCCTTCATTTGCCGACATTGCATCAACAGAACCTGAATATAAAATTTCGCCTTTTCTTAAAACAACAACATGTGAGCATACTTTTTCGACCTCGTCTAATAAATGCGAAGCCAATAAAATGGTTGTTCCCTGCGATGCAATTTCTTTGATAATATCACGAATCTGATGAATTCCCTGCGGATCTAAACCATTTGTTGGTTCATCTAAAATTAGGATTTCAGGATCATTCAACAATGCCGAAGCAATTGCTAAACGCTGTTTCATTCCTAATGAAAATGTGCTGAATTTGCTGTCTTTTCTTTCGGTTAAACCAACAAGATTCAGTTTTTCCTCAATTTTAGAATAATTGATGTTTTTAATTTTGCAGACTAATTTCAGGTTTTCTTCAGCTGTCATGTAAGGGTAAAAGTTTGGACGCTCGATAATGGCGCCTACTTTTTTTAAGGCTTCATGTGTTTGCATTTTTCCGTCAAACCACTTATAACTGCCTGTTGTTTCATTTACAACATTCAGTACAATTCCTAAAGTAGTTGATTTTCCGCTTCCGTTAGGGCCAAGAATTCCGTAAACATGACCTTTTTGAATGCTGAAAGAAACATTTTTGAGTGCATGAATGCGCCCGTATTGTTTGCTGAGATTTTCGATGGTAAGGATGGTTTCCAAATTTTTTCGGTTTTAGTTTTTAGTATGACGAATCAAGTTTAATATTGTTACGCTAAATTTTATTTAATGTAAATTTGTACTAAAGATATTCAAAATGAGCGAGCCTTTGATGGTTTTAAAAAAACCGACATACCCTTTAACACAAACGCTTTTAAGTTATTTGGACAGATACGAACGTATTTCGAAAGTTTCTGTTTTTTACGATGACTTGTTGCGATTTTCTGGCTCAATCAATGTTTATGATAAGAATGAAACGGATACGTTGTGGATTCGCGTGTATTACAACGAATTTGAAAGAAATGAAATTGATCTGAATCTGAAGAAAATTTATTCGCTTTTACATTCGGATGGAAATATTGAAATTATTCAGTTTTTAAATATTGACGCTATTGATTACTGTACTTTCGGAAATTCGAAGCCTTTTAGAATTAAGGTTCGAAATATTCTGAATGACAATTACGTTCATTTTTATATCAAAAAAGCCGATGCTTCCAGAATTTATGGTTTGGAACTGGAAGATATTCTTTCGCCTGATAAAATCAATTTTTTGGTTTATAATGATACTTTGATTGAAGAGCATATTATCGGAATTCCTGGTGATGTTTTTATGGATACTTTGCTGGATAAATGTACCGAAATGGAAAAAGCGCAAATAGCAAAGGAGTTTGTAAAGTTTAATGAGCGTTGTATGATTCGTTTGTTAGGCGATATGCGGGCTTATAATTATGTCATTGTACCAATTCACGATTTTGATCAGGTAGTTTACAAAATTCGCCCGATTGATTTTGATCAGCAATGTTATGAAGGCAATTTCAAAGTATATCGTCCGCAGTTTTTCAAGGAAAATTATCCAATGATTCAGCTGATTAAAGAAAAATTAGAAGAACGTTCGATAATTCAATACAAAGATGAAGAAAGAGCAATTTTGGCAAAACGTATCCATTCTGCCGAAACTAGAATTAAAAAATTATTGAATATAATGTGTCACGATACGATTTCAACACAAGAACATTTGAATCAGCTTAAAATGGAATTGTACCGATATACTAATGATATGAAATTCAAAAACGCCAAATCAATGGGACATATCATGCAAGCTGCCTTTGAGTTTATTACTCGCAATTTTAAAAATACTAATTTAGTTTAAAAGTTTTTGCCACAGATTACACGAATTACACCGATTAAAGAATTGAAAAAAAAATCCATTTAATCTGCGAAATCTGTGGCAAAAAATAAAAATGCAATCTTATGAAAAAATCCTTTTTAGTAGCCGTTTCCATTATTTTATTAGCTTGTCAGCAACAGACAAACAGTGATTTGAAAACGCTTTATTCACTTCCAAAAAAATTAAAAGAAGTTTCGGGAATAACCTATTTTCCAGAAACAGATATGATTTATACTTTAGAAGATAGTGGAAATAAAAATGCCATTTATGCAATCGATTCTAAAGGGAAATTAGCCAAAACCATTACGATTTCAAATGCCACAAATGTTGATTGGGAAGATATTACAAAAGATAAATCTGGAAATATCTACATTGGAGATTTTGGAAATAATGATAACAAACGAAAAGATTTGTGTATTTATAAAATCGCAAAAAATCAGCTGAATAAAGATCTGGCTTCCGCCGAATATAAAATTTCTTTTTCGTATCCCGAACAAACGGAATTTCCACCAAAGAAAAAAGAAATGTTTTATGATGTTGAAGGCTTTTTTGAAAAAGGAGGCTATTTTTATCTTTTTACAAAAAACCGAAGCAAAGGTTTTGACGGAACTGCTTTTATTTACAAAATAAAAAATGCAAAAGGAACTCAAAAAGCAGTTAAAATTGGCGAATTCAAAACCTGCAGCAATTACAATCATTGTGTACTCACCAGTGCAACAATTAGCCCCGACGGCAAAAAAGTAGCCTTGTTGAGCCATGATAAAATTGTTTTATTTAAAGATTTCAAAGGCGATTTATTCCACAAAGGAAAACAGACAGAAGTGAGCCTAAATCACTTTTCACAAAAAGAAGCTGCAGTTTTTAGAGACAACAATACGCTTCTAATCGCCGATGAAAAAGCCGATAAAATAGGAGGAAACGTGTATGAATTTAAGCTCTAAGGAATTGAGTTTCTATGGTTCTAAGGTGCTAAGGATTAAGTTTTTATTTGAAAAAAACAGCCAGGAATTCATAAATTCCTGGCTGTTTTTTAATGCGCTCTAAGAAAAAACTTCGAACCTTAGCCTCTTTTTTTAAAAGCTGTACGCCGCTCCAAAAATAATTCTCCCCGGTTCATCAGGAGACTGGAAATAAGAAATTCTTGCCGTTATTAGGTTAATAGCATTCAACCATAATCCTCCGCCGTAATCCTGATGCCATTTTCTTGAATTTTCACCGTCAAGCCAAATTCTTCCGTAGTCAAAACCACCTAGAATTCCGTATGTTAATGGAGCAACAGTTTTGTGGATTTTTCCAAGAGTGAAACGCAAGTCACTGCTTTGAGAGAAGTAAGAACTTCCTAAAAAGCGTTCGTTTCTGTATCCACGTAAATCAGTGTCACCTCCTAAAGCTGCACCATGATAAAAGTCGAAATTGTTGTTTAAAATTGCTTTTCCTTTAAGAAATGTTGCTAAAACCAATTTTCCGTTATGATCAATTCTATGGGTAAAGCCTAAGATACTTTCAAGAGTTGGAAAATTCTGCTTGGTGTCGCTTAAGTTTGTAGTCCACATTCCTGAAAGCATAAAATACATTCCCAAAGTAGGTTTTGCCACAAAATCAGAATTTTTGAAAACATATTTTACTCTCAAGGCACCGTAAGTTTGACTGTCAAATACATTCGGATTTACAATTCCCGGAATATCAATAAATCGGTCTTGAGTTTCCTCGACAGTCATTTTTTGAAGAATTGGCTGTATGCTGAATTCACTTCCAAAACGCCCCACGTGCCTTGCAGCACCTGCAACATTAAATTTTCGAATTCGCACTCTATTATAATCCATTCCAAATTCCTCGTCATTATTTACAGTTTCGTTTCCGTAACCAAAATAATTCATCGCAAAGTTTGGCGTTGTATATTGTGCATCAACATCAATAACCCATTTCCCTAGCAATCCTGGAAAATGCGCTGCATAGTTAAATTCTAAACCTCCGGTAGCGAAGTAATAAAAGGCGTTAACAGTATGTTTTTGCGTATAAGGATTCTGTTTGAAATTATTTACAGTATAATTTAAGTTAATACCCACTTTTACGCCATCATCTGGATTATATCCAATATTTGGCAAACCGGAAATGACATTATATTTTGGTTTTTCATAATTATATAAGTTCACATCATAATCATCTGTAAGCTGTGTTTGAGCTTTAGTTCCGAGGCCTCGGGAAAAATTGTATGTGTTTTCTTTTGATTTAAAATCATAAACAATAACCTTTCTGCCGTTTTCGATATTGTAAGTGTCATTGTTTTGTCCACCAATCAAACGAATTTTAATATTCGATTTATGATTTCCTTTTACTTCAAAAATATCATTATCGTCCAAACCATAAACCCATAAGTTTACGGTTTTATCATCAGTTACTGTTTTGGTGTAAACCAAATCGTCACCTTCTTTCTTAATTCTGAAGACCTGAATTTCGATGCTTTTTTTAGCATTGTGATTGATTACAAATTTGTCTTTTTTATCTGTTCCTGCAATCATTACCGTGCGGCTCAAAACATCAAAATATTCAGAAGCGTATTTTTGAAGGTCATTCTTTCTGCTTTTTAATTTCTGTTTAATTTCATCAACTGTCTCGTCCTGAACTTCCTTTGGCATGTTATTAAATGCAGCATCAATATCAGCATCTGATAAATTTTCCTGAATATATTTTGCTTGTTCGATCCAGTCTTTTTCTTCAGCCGTTCTTAAAAAAGCCAAATCCATTGGATAAGGTTCTCTTCCAAGCCATTTTACATTGATTCTGTCGCCTTTAAAAGTTCGCATATGACGAAGTGGTGGCATATTCATAATAAGCGAAAGTAAAGCGCCGTCGTATTTCACAAAAGCCTGGTCACGGTCACGCGGAATTGGCTTGTAAATAACTTTGTCACCTACTTTATATTCGCCCCAGCGCCATTGATCACTATGTCGGTCCCAGTCACCAATCAATATATCAAACAAACGGGCTTTTATATATTCTTTTTGATCGACGGAGTATTTTTCATCTTTGTGAAGATTCATCATCATATCATCTGTACTGATAATATTGGATGGATTTCCAAAATTCTTCGCATCCAAATGATTATCTGCCGGACGTTCTTCAACCATATACAGCTGATCTCCAAAACTGGCATTAAACTCTTTCAGTCCTTTTTGTTTCGGAATATAATATAAAATCGGATTCGTGTGAGCAAGTCCAATTTGATCCGACATACTTCCTGTTACATAGGGAGCATAAGGATGTGAAGTCGTATAGAAATCATATAAAAAGTTTTCGGTATAGGTTTTTTCAAAATCGTTTACAATATATTGATCTTTAAAGGCAACGGATTGTAAAAATACTGTTGCGCTTTTTTTCATGGCTCGCATTACATATTCACGTCCTTTAGGATCTGACATTCTTAACGAAATAGATTGGTGTCCGCCCCCTTCGCGAATCGGTTTCAAACCGCCCATCAATGTATCTACAGTAGCAACTCTGGCTTCTATAGGTGTGCTGTAATATTTTCTATAATGTTGTCCGAATAAAAATCTGTGAAACATACTTTTATCCGTCATATCTCTTGTGTAAATCGAAGTCGTAATTTTTGGCGGGAAAGTATTCGGAATATCGGCTGCCCAGTTAATCTCTTTCGCTTTTATGATTTCGTGTTCAAAAAGCAATTTTTCTTTGTTGTTTTCATTTCCAAAATAAGAAACTTTAGCGTCGCCACTTTTAAATAAAGTCAACGTTGCGTACCCATTTCCGCCATATGAAAAATCATTTTCACTAATAGCTCGCGCTGCCTCTGATTTTGATCCTGCACCACTTATAATTTGCTGAATATTTTCTTTGCTAATGTATTGCAGATTATGATCGTGTCCAGAAACGACAATAACATTTTTCTGTTTTTGCAAAAGTGTTTTTATTCTTTTTGCGTAAATTGTATATTGCTTATTTTGAAGATCCTGCGGACTTGCGCCAGATGTTTTTCGCAATAAATTAATGAAAGAACCAATAATAGGAAGTGGAATTTTTTTCTCTAGCGGAAATAATTGTTTTTCCATTGAAAACTGTCCGCCGTGCGTTCCGTTGCTCAATAACGGATGATGGATCGCCAGAATTACAGTTTTCTCCTGATTTTTATTTAAAATGTTTTCGAGTTCATCAAAAAAAGCTTCTCTGGTTTTAATGTCGCAATTGTCATTTATGGTTGGATGATTGTTCCAGTCTTCTAAAAACCATTCACTATCAATAGTAACCAACGTTGCAGTACTGTCAATTTTCACATCTTCAATAGGACAGGATTTTCTTGGCAGAAATGCTTTTTTGTCATTTAGATATTTAGTTACAAAATCAGCTTGACGTTCCAGGCCTTTGATGCCGCTATACCAATCATGATTTCCGGGAATAAAAATGGTTTTTCCTTTAAAACCTTCAGTTAATTTTAGCTGATTGGTTAATTTCGTTTTGGCTAAATCTTCTTCATCTGCATTTTTTTCACTCGGAAAACCTTTCGAATAAATATTGTCTCCCAAAAATAAGAGCGTTGATTTTTTACCCGATTTTTTTAGCTTCTGATGCAAAAGCTCTAGCGTTTGCTGGGCTTGTTCTTCATCGGCGTTTCCTGCATCTCCAACTAAATAGAAGGTATGGGCAATTTTTATAGTATCAGTAGCGTTTTCTGTTTCGTTGGCGCTTACATTTTTTCCGTATTGTGCCTTGCGTGTTGCACAAGAATATAGGAGGGTTATGGCGATTATTGCCAAAGAAAAGTTTTTAATCTTGGCAATAAAATGATTATCCAAAAACAATTTCATAATTTAGTGGTATTAAAAATATTCTTTATGAATCTAATAGAACAATGCGAAGACTTCGTCAGTAATTTACTCAAAGATAAACTTTCTAATTTATATTCTTATCATAATTTTAACCATACTTTAACTGTAGTTACTGCGGTAAAAGAGTTGTGTAAAAAAGAAGATGTTAATGACGATGATAAAAAAGCGCTTTTAGCAGCTGCATGGTTTCATGATACGGGATATATTGAAGGTTATGAGCATCACGAAAAAGAAAGTGTGAAAATTGCTGAAGCTTTTTTAAAAGAAAAAGGACAATCAGAAGAATTTATTGCGAAAGTTTCCAGCTTAATTTTGGCGACGACCAAAGAATATGTGCCTACAACGCATTTGGAAAAAATTATTAAAGATGCTGATTACGCCCATTTAATGGGAGCAGAATATGTTACTACTTGCGAATTGCTTCGTTTAGAACTAAAAAATACAGGTATTGCAAGTTTTTCAAATTCGGAATGGACAAAAGAGAATTTTAATTTTCTTTTGAATAAACACCGTTTTTATACTGATTATGCCTTAAGGAAATGGCAGCCTTTAAAAGAAAAAAACCTGATTTTAATTCAGAAAAAAATCAACAAACAGGAATTGAAAGCCGCTTCGGCAATTGATGAAGAAAATAAAAAGAAAGAAAAGGCTGAAAAATCCGAAAAACCAGAACGTGGAATTGACACTTTGTTTCGCGTTACGCTTGGAAATCATACACGTTTAAGTGGCATTGCCGACAGTAAAGCAAATATTTTGTTATCTGTAAATGCCATTATTATTTCGATTGCACTTTCGTCAATTATTCCAAAATTAGATAGCCCTAAAAATGCACATTTGGTAATTCCGACATTTATAATGCTTATATCAAGCGTAATCACAATTATTTTTGCCATTCTTTCTACAAGACCGAAAGTAACTTCAGGTTTTTTTACGCGCGACGATGTCGAAGCTAAAAAAGTGAATTTGATGTTTTTTGGGAATTTCTACAAAATGCCTTTTGAAGAATATGACTGGGCAATGAATGAAATGATGAAGGACAGAGATTATTTATATTCAACAATGATCAAAGATTTGTATTATCTGGGATTGGTTTTGCAGCGAAAATATAATTTATTGCGTATTGCCTACAATCTTTTTATGATAGGAATAATTATTACTGTAATCGCTTTTGTAATTGCTTTTAAAGAGGTTAGCATATAAAAAAAAGCTCAACTAATTTAGTTGAGCTCATCTAATAAATCCTGATAAGTGATTTTTTTTGCTGTTGGATTTGCAGTATTATTGATCACTTTTACACGAATGGCTCTCAAGCCTGAAACACCTTGCAAATCTTCTACTTCAAACTGCTCGATGGCAGGTTCAAGTATTTTTTTGTGCTGTAGGTATTTGATATACTTCAAATATTCGGTTTCTTCGTTGTTTTGAGAATACACAATCGTAATTTTTTCTTTCTCGGTAATTCGTTCTTTAGTTCCTTTAATGTTTGATTTGTCGATTCGTTTTTTCACGACTTCATATCTTGCATTATAAGTTCCGTCAACATCAAAGCGTTTTTCATCCATTCTGAAACGAATTGAAAGCGGAGAACTAAAAACCAAAATCAAAGAAGTCACATCCAATTCGTATGGAAGCGATTCTTTAAGTTGATGATGTTCCAATTCCATTTCGCATAACGTTTGTAATTGCCATAATCTCAGATTGTGCAAATACATAATATCGAAAGGTTTTGTAGGCGAAATTGAAGCTCCAATGTATAAATTATGCTCAACGCCATCCGTTTTAAAACGTTCGTAGTAGTGCGGATAAATTTGTTGTGCATCTAATTGTTTTTTATCTAAAACTGAAGCTAATTTTTTGTTGATGATCGACATTGCGTTATCAAACTTTTTTCTTTCCTGATAAAACAGACCCGTTTTTTCGTCAAGACTTTCAAAGTACAAAGCTTCTAATTTTTCGTTTTTGGCATTGCTATTTGTGTTTTTTAGTATCGGATGAATTTCTTCTTCGATATAACGTTGAATATGTTGTTCAGTATCTGCTTTTAAAGGAAAATCTAATTCGCTTCGGAGTGATTCCAACTCAAATTTTCTTTGTTCCAAAAGTACCAGATTCGTATTTGGTTTTTGATTGTCGAAAATTTCCAAAAGAGCCGTAAGTTGATTTTTTAAATCAATTTTTACGGTTTCATTTCGATGTTCAGATGAGCCTTTAATGTCGATTTGTCCGTATAACGGATACACGTTTTTAAAAACAATTTCTTTAAAAATATAATCTTTTGTGTGATTGATATTTTGAAAATAATTCTGTGATTCTTTTCGGAATTTCCAATAAACACTAGGGTGAATCGTGGTATATTCACGCTGGATAATAGCCTCAATCTGATGCTGCATATCGGTATTATAACGATCAATAGTATCGGTTAAATACGGAAGAATTAATTCTAGTTTTGTCGCATTGACACTATTTAAATCTCTTGGATGCTCAGAAACTAATTCTACAACACCCAACAATTGTTCGTCTTTCATGACTGGCGCAAAAACACAGCTTTTGATGCCTTGTTTTAGTAAATGCTCGCCAAGTCTTTTATTTGGAGATTCCTCAATGAATTTTTCAACATTCGAAATCACAAAAGGTTCTTTATTGTGCAAAAGATTTTCAAATGAGCAGCCAAAAAAAGCATTTTTACAATCGACTTCTTCATCTGTGTTCAAAAGAAAACTTTGCATCTGATTATCAAACTTTACAGGCTTAATGAATTTTTCTTCTTCAGGATTATAAATAATGAAACCTACTTTTAGACTTGGAATTTTAAAAATAGATTTAAAAATAGCAAGTATGATTTCATTTGAAGAAGCGGCTTCAGAATCAGGTTTTAATAAATTACTTTTCAGATTTGAAATAGCACTTTCGGTTGTTGCATCAAATAAAGAAACCATTCCAAAACCTTTTAGAATCCAGCTTCGTTTTGGAAATTTAGATTTCCATAAATCGATATCATTGTAATTATCAATTAATTGATCAATATCGTCCTGCGTTAATTCTACGGCTCTTTCTGTTGGAGTGATTTCCATGAAATCAGCATTGTAGAGAATTCTATAGTGCTTTTCAATTCCTTGTTCATCTGGAATATCATAAAAGAAAGGCTTGTTGAAATCAATTTTCTGATTGTAATAATAGGCCAATATTAAACAGCAGTTGTTGATGTAAAATTGATGATCATCAAAATCACGAATTTCCATATAGAATTCATCTCCGGCATTACGCAGAATTTTTTTGAAACGTTCTGTGTAATTGAAAGACACGTTTTGAAACGGAATTGTAATTGCTTTTATTTCGTTATGCGTTAATGCAGTTGGAAATAAATCGGCTACTATATTTTTGATTAATCCTTCGTTGTTTTTAATGATATTATAATCATGAATTCCAGTTCTGAATTCCGGAAATGGCTCAACTTCTTTTAAAATCGCTTTGGCGTAGTTAGATCGATAATCGACATCTGATAAAGCAATCTCCTCAAAGGACTCAATTAATTTATGGAATGAGATTATGGTTTCGAAAGGGCTTTCATGTGGTAAAAGACGTTCCATGTGTTTTTGTTTTTAGGAATTACAAAATTAAGCAAATATTAAGAATCGCCGACATTTTATAATTTCTTTCGCTTATGGTGTGATAGGTATTTCCTTTATTAATAAGGGGTTGAAAACGAATCTTTAAAACTTTAACTAAATGTTAACAAAAACAATAACGGAACGATCGTTCCGTTATTGTATCTTTGTACCATAATAATTGAATAATCAATAACTTAAAAACAAATAAAAATGAAAAATTTAGAAAACAAAGTGGCAATCGTGACAGGAGGAAACAGTGGAATTGGATATGCAGCAGCAGCTGATTTAGTAGTAAAAGGTGCAAAGGTAATTGTAACAGGAAGAAATAAAGAAGCTTTAGCAAAAGCTGAAACAGAATTGAACGTTACCGGAATCGTTGCAGATCAGTCCGATCTAAAATCAATTGATAATTTAGTTGAAGAAGTAAAATCAAAATTCGGAAAAGTAGATATTCTGTTTTTAAATGCCGGAATTGCAGCTTTTGCTCCAGTTGATTCTGCTTCAGAAGATCATTACGACAGTATTATGAATGTGAATGTAAAAGGAGTTTATTTTACTGTTCAAAAAGTGTTGCCAATTTTAAACGATGGTGGTTCTATTATTTTTAATACTTCAGTAAATGCGCAATTAGGAATGCCAGGTTCAAGTGTTTATGGAGCAAGTAAAGCAGCAGTTTTATCATTAAACAGAATTTTTGCGGCAGAATTAGCACCAAGAAAAATCAGAGTAAATGCAGTTTCTCCTGGTCCAATCGAAACTCCTTTATACGGTAAAGTTGGTTTAGAAAAAGAAGAAGTTGAAGGTTTAGGAGCAGCTTTAGGACAAAAGATTTTATTGAAACGTTTTGGACAAGCTACTGAAGTTGCAAAAACAATCAGTTTCTTAGCTTCTGATGATGCTTCATTCATAACAGGAACTGAAATTGTTGTTGACGGTGGACTTACTGTAAATACAGTATTATAATTTTTTTGACCAATTCAGGAACGATTGTTCCGTATTTTTTGTATCTTTGGAAGAGAATTTAACTTTGAAGCGATGGCTAGAACGAAAGAATTTAACGAAGATCAGGCTTTAGATAAAGCAATTGAGATTTTTTGGCACAAAGGTTACAACGGAACTTCTGCTCAGGATTTGGTAACGCATTTAGGTTTAAGCCGTTCTAGTTTGTATGACACTTTTGGCGATAAGCAAAAGCTTTTTGTGAAGTCATTGCAACGATATCAGCAGCAAAATGAGGAGAGTCTTAAATTGCTTTTTGAAAATGCTGAAAATATTAAAACTGCTTTAACTGAAATTTTTAAACAAGCCGTTATAGAAAGCCTTCAGGATCGAATAACAAAAGGTTGTTTTATGGTAAACTCAGCGGTTGAATTGGCGATGCATGATCCTGAAATTGGAAAAATTGTTCATGACAATCAGAAAGCGGTTGAAGAAGTTTTTTATCAGGCCATAAAAAAAGGGCAGGAGTCTGGACAGATTTCCGATAAGCAAGAAGCTCGATCTTTAGCTCGTTTTATTTTTAACAATTATTCTGGAATCCGGGTTTTGGCAAGAGCAGGCGAGAGAGACAAACAAGTCTATGATGATATTTTAAAATCGATTTTCGCTTTATTTTAGAAAATCAATTTCAATAAAAAAACGGCAGTTATAATTATAACTGCCGTTTTCTGTTTTAGTAAGTAAGTAATAGAAAATGAAAACTTCTTAGCTTTTTTCTTCTTTGTTGAAGTAAACTAAGTAGTAATACATTTGTTTTTCTTCATCCCAGCCTTTTTCAACAAATTTTTCTGCACTTTCAGGATTGATGAAATCCATTTTGATCTGAATGTGAGTATCTAAATTAATCACATTTTTAATCGATTTTCTAGCGTCAGAAACAGCTGCGTTAGCAATTGGGAATGAGGTTACATCTTCGATGCTGTATTTTTCTCCTTTATCAACTTTATAGTTTTTAAATTCTGGAATCAAATCAGGATTGTCTAATACTTCATTCAAGAAATTCTGCTCTTCAAACTGATCATTTTTAGCAAAATAATTCACAGATCGGTTCATAAACATTACTTCCTCTTTCTTGTCTTCTGCAGGCAAAACAACGTCTTTTGCGAAGTTTTGACAGAATTTTAAATATTTTTTAGTGATGAAATTTTCATCTTCAAAAGCATCAACAGATAAAAAGTGCTCTAACCAGTAACGCGCATCATAACGGTTGCTGTCTACAGTTAGGATTTTGTATCCTTCTTCTTTTTTGTAGTTAAAAATCAAACATCCTTTATCTAATTTACTCAAGTTGATTCCTTGTTGTAAAATCATTTCAAGGTTGCTTCCGTTTTCTTCAAACTGTAAAAAGTCGGCTTGTAATTCGCTTTTGAAAATTCCGATTGCATCGACAACATTATTATCGATACTTAGGTTTGTCAAATACGTTACATAAACTTCTCCGTTTTTAATATGCGGATGATTTGACTGTTCAAATAAATGTTTTGTGATGTTTTTAGAAACCTCATGAACATTTGACGGATTATCAAAAATCTCAGTTGCATATTTAAACATGTCGTTGTAGTCCAAGTCCACTTCGTGTGCAAACTGATAGTAGTTTTCTTCTTTCTCTCTAAAAGGCTTAAAAAAGAATTCTTTTATCAAAGGAACAATCTCATCATTTAAATTAAATGGTTGCTCTGATAAAAAAATAGCTTCATTACGGCTTTTGTTTCCTACGCGGTGTATCGAAAGCGTGTCGATGTGGGTGTTGAAAAGATTTATCATGTGTGTATAGGTGCTGAGGTTCTAAGTTGCTAAGGTACTAAGGTTTAGTTTCTATCTTTTACTTTTTTTATAAAAGAAACTAACATTCTTTCGACCTCTCGACTATCCTCATATAATTTGTTAAAATCGTCTTCTTTTATATAAGATATATTTTTTGCAATCTCTAATTGCGTCTGCATTTCGAATAGTGATCCAACAGAAATGTTTAAAAAACGTAAAAGATCTTTATCGCTTTCTCTACCAAATCCTTCTGCAATATTACTGGGAATAGAAATTGAACTGCGTCTAATTTGTGAAGTTAATCCAAAGATTTCTTCTTTAGGAAAATTGTTTGTTGAAAAATAAATTTTGGTTGTTAAGGCAATTGATTTCTGCCAAATAAGAAGATTTCTAAAATTACTCATATTTAATATTTTTAATTCGAAGAATTAAAAATAAGAAAAAACTTTCAAAATAAAACCTCAGTAACTTAGCATCTTAGAACCTTAGAACCTTAAATTAGTTCCAATTCTCCTCAAATCCATAATCTTCGAAGCTGTCATCGCCTTTAAACATATCAAGATCGTCTTCGTCTAAATCGTCTTCAAATTCTCCGTAGATATCATTGTGCATGTCATCGGCTTCGAAGTTTTTTTCAAGAGCTTCGTCTGGCATTTCTCCGTGAGAGAATAAAGTTTCAGGATAAGTTGCGCCAACCGTCTCATCTTCAACCGCAGCCAATTCTACTAAGAAAGTCCACATACTGATGAAATCGTAAACGTAAATAATTTTTGTGTTTTCTTTATCTAAAATACTAGACAATGGATAATCGCTCATGGTTCTCATTTCTCCAGGAACATCTCCTGTATCAAAAAGAGGAATTTCATCTTCTTGATTCCAAGTATCATCACAAGTATAAAATGAAGCCACTTCTGATCCGTCAAAACCAAAAGCGTTGAAGATTGCATTGTGTAAATCCTCAAGTGTATCGTCCTCAAGAATAGCAATGTCTCTGAAAATATCTTCTTCGGCGTCTAGAATAACTCTAAATTTATAAACCATAATCTTTGTTTTTATTGAGAGGTCAAAGGTAAAATATAAAAAACGAAATACGAATTATGAATTAAGATTTGTTGAAAAGATTTTAAAAAATTGATTTTCAATTAGTTTGTCAGGCTTAGCGAACTCGAAGCCTAAATCCAATAGGAAAACCTTTCTCCCAAAGTCTCGAGATCGCTCAGGGTGAAAAACTATAAAAATAAAATTACTTTCTCGCTAACCTTTTTCGAATTTTATGATAATGTTTGTGATAAGTACTGTGACTCGGATAACTTCTGCTGGAAGTCATATTATTAAATACCAAAGCCGTTAAAAACAAAATCAAAACACCAACTAGAACCGGAGAAATGACATACATATAACCTAAAGATTTTACTTTTTCGGTTCCAATAACAGCAATCAAAGCTGTTGCTCCTCCAGGTGGGTGAAGTGTTTTGGTAATCTGCATTAAAATTATGGCAATCGAAACGGCAAGTGGAGCGGCGATATACATAATATCGGGAACCAATTTATGAACCGTGACACCAACAAGTGCGGAGATTAAATGACCGCCAATCAAATTTCGGGGTTGAGAAAACGGACTCTGAATAATTCCGTAAACTAAAACGCTCGAAGCTCCAAAAGAACCAATCAAATAAACAGCATCACTTCCCGAAAAATGCATCGATTGAACGTATGCTAAAATTCCAATTCCAACAAATGATCCTAAAAAGGACCAGAAATGTTCTTTATAATCGATTAATGTTTCTTTGTATAGAATGTAGCGTGTTTTGCGGTAGCTTCTTTTAATTTTTTCAGTTGGCATAATGTGGTATTATTTTGCTCGTTATGCTTTTAAATATATTTTGGTAGATGTTTTTAATCTCTAGATTTAGTTTGGAAATTATTTAACTAAACTTGGCGAATAACTATATACGGTATAAGGATAAATCATTTTTGCAGTGTATTTTGAAATCAGACAAACTGCAAGAATTGGGAAAAATAAAGTATAATCATTTGTTAATCCGCAAACTAAGAAAATTGCAGTAAAAGGTGCATGAATGCTCGCACTCAAAACTGCTGCCATTCCAATAATCATAAAATTAATCGGAATTACATTTACATGGAAAAAGCTGTTTAAGGTGGATGCTAATAATAATCCCAAAAAAGCGCCTATAAATAAACTTGGCGCAAAAACGCCACCATCTCCACCAGAAGCTAATGTAATTGAGGTAACAATTGGTTTTAGAATTAGTATTCCGATAAATGTTAAGGCTAAAGTTATAGTCAACGGAAGCTGGTTTGAATTACCAAAAATTCCTTTTATTGCATGATAACCTTCACCATATAATTGAGGAAAAATAAACAAGGAAACGCTCAAAACAACTGAACCAATTAGAATTTTATAGTAATGTGTATCAATTTTTCCAAATTGTGATTTGAAGAATAATACGCAACGTGTTAAATAAACAGAATTAATTCCGGCCAAGATTCCTAAAAGAATGAAGTATGGAATTGCTTTTAAATTCCATGTTTCGATTGAAACGGCAAATAATGGTTCTTCTTTTAAAATGGTTAATAAACCAAAAGCAATTGAAACTGCAATTACATTTGAAATTATAAAAGCTCGTGTCACTTTTCTGGAAATTACTTCAAGTGCAAATAAAACTCCCGCAATTGGACTACTAAAAAGTGCTGTAACACCGGCTGCAACTCCGGCGCAGATTAATTCGGTTTTGTATTGACGAAAAACATTTTCTTTTTCGTGAGCAACTGAGCCTATCGTCGCTGTAGCAACAACAGTAGAAACTTCGATTCCTGTAGAGCCTCCGAAAATAACTGTTAATAATCCATTGATAAAGTGTGATGGAATTTTATACGAAGGAAGGTTTTTAGATTTTGAATTTGTACTTTCAAAAACCTCTTTAATTCCTTTATTTTCTTTTTTCTTGAAAAGATATTGTCTTAAAAAATAAATTACCGATAAACCAAAAACGGGAAATACGATATAAAATATCGGATGAATAGTTACTTCATGAAAGAAAATTTCTTCGTAATACTCTGTTATTTTTTTTAATGAAATTCCGAGGAAAGCAGAAAGAAAGCCAATTAAAATAGAAACAATAACTAATTTTCTGAGTTTGATTAATTGATGATTTTTTTTGATTTGCGCCGTTTTGTTCATCAGAAGTAATTTTGTAGTCGCAAGATATTATTTGCGATTTCACAAAATTAGACAATCAAATCTGTTTTTTAATAATAATCGGTCTTTAATATATGTTAAAATTATTAAAGCAAGAAAATTCTTTCTTTGTTTTTTTGTTGAATATCGCTTATTTTTGGGGACAAAGTTGCAAAGTGACAAAGTTGCAAAGGTTTTTTCTCTTAAAACTAGGAATTAAACCCAAACTTGTCATTTCGAGGAACGAGAAATGACAATTGCGCTTAACTAATCATTAAATGAAAGAGGAACCTTTGCAACTTTGTCTCTTTGTCGCTTTGTTCCTATAAAAATTTAGCGCTCATAAAACTCAATCGGTAACAAATCAGGATCTGCAATAAAAGTAAAACGCTTTTCAGTTGTTTCGTCGATTCTAATCGGTTCAGATTCAATATTTTTCGAGTTTAAAAAAGCAATAGTTTCTTCTAGATTAATAACCTCAAAAGCCAAATGTCGCAAACCAACAGCTTCAGGTCTTGAAGGTCTTTGTGGCGGATTTGGAAAGGAAAATAATTCAACAACATAAGAACCATTTAAAGCTAAATCTAATTTATAAGACTGGCGTTCTTCACGATAAATTTCGCGAATAATGGTTAAACCCAGAATCTGAGTGTAGAAATATTTCGATTTTTCGTAATCAGAGCATAAAATGGCAATATGATGAACTTTATTAAGGGTAAGCATTATTTAGTAGATTCAGGTTCTTGATTTAATTTTCGAATAACTTTTGCCGGATTTCCAACAGCAAGTGAATTGTCTGGAATATCTTTTGTTACGACAGATCCAGCGCCAATAACGCAACCTTTTCCGATTGTTACGCCAGGACAAATAACTGAATTTCCGCCAACCCAACAATCGTCTCCAATAGTAACAGGATAAGCATTTTCAAGCGTTTTCCTTAATTCAGCGTCAAGCGGATGTGAGGCAGTATAAATTTGAACATTTGGCGCAATAAATACATTTGAGCCAATATTTACCGGCGCACAGTCCAGAACAACACAATTTACATTGAAATAAACGTTTTCTCCACAGAAAATATTATAACCGTAATCACAATGAAAAGGAGGTTCAATATATAGACCAGCTCCCGCATTCGGAATCAGTTCTTTTAAAATTTCTTTTGCTTTTTTAGTAACCCGATATTCTTTTACATTTAGGCTATGCAAAAGGTTTTTTGCAGCTCTTCGACCTTTAAGTAATTCTGGATCAAAGGCATTGTAATATTCGCCAGAGATCATTTTTTCTTTTTCTGTTTTCATTATTTACATTTTCGTCTTGGCAATCTTTTCATGAATTTTCACAGTTTCCTGCAAAGCTGCGGTGCAGTACCAAGGCGTTAATTCGGCTTCGAGTAAATTTGCTTTTATTGCCGGATCGGTGGCAACAAGTGCTTTTGCTTCCTCAATAGTTTCTACATTAAAAACGTAAATACCACGATAATTTCGGTCGTTTTTCATGAAAGGTCCGGCAACAACTAGTTTTCCTTCTTTGGCAAGTTTGCCGATGTTTGCCATATGACCTTCAAATAATTTTTTAGTTTCTTCTTTTGAAGCTGTTGTATTGGTTCCTGATTTTAATAAGCAGAAAACATATTTTTTCATTCCGTATTCGTCGGCATGAAGAGATTTGGCTAAAGCTTCATCATATTTTACTTCAGTTTCTTGAGAAAATCCGATTGCATTTAAAAGTAAAAATGCAAATAATAGTATTGATTTTTTCATGATATTTTTATTGTTTAACACATAGAAACATAGCTTTCGAACGTAGTAAAGGAATTTTATTTTCATAAATGCACATAGCAATGTGTAAAATCTAGATTTTTAAAAATTCTCTTTATAGTTTATAAAAATTTATGTTTCTATGTGTTAGAGTTAAATTAAAGCAGTTTCTTCAAAATAACAATTTGCCCTAAATGATAAACATCGTGCTGAATAATTCCGTGAATATCTTCATAAAAGTTATGATTATTATTTTGATCTATTTTATCAAAATCGGCATCATTAAAATTACTCAGACAATCATTCCATAATTCCTGAGATTTTGCCAAACTTTGTAGTGATTGTTCCCAAGCTGGCTCAGATGAATCTAAAATTGGCACAAAA
The DNA here is from genome assembly GCF_054075145.1 of Flavobacterium xizangense. Lineage (NCBI taxonomy): Bacteria > Pseudomonadati > Bacteroidota > Flavobacteriia > Flavobacteriales > Flavobacteriaceae > Flavobacterium > Flavobacterium xizangense. The sequence goes on from NZ_JBSIPG010000003.1 coordinate 205,482, forward strand.
TAATTATGATCGGGAGTTGTAATTATTTCTCCTTGAACACGTTTTAAAATGTTTCTTCTCCATTGTATTAAATGATTGACAATTTCCCAAATTGTGTTTAAATTAGGGTTGATTTTTTTATAAGCCTGAGCTGCAGTTATATCTTTTAAAGTATCTGCTAAGGTAACTTCAAGCCACGGATTTCCATTATAAATGGATTGATATAAATTCGAAACTCTTTTACTTTCTGACATAGTTAATAGTTTTAGAAACACTACAGCTAAGATACAAATAAGTATTTTACAACTCATCCCCGAAATTCTACAATTGGGTTATTTAATATTTTTTAACAAGAAATGTTAAAATACATTTGCTCCATCAAAAACCAATATCATGAAAACTAGAATTACTTTTATTTTATTATTAACAAGCATTTTTTCTTTTGCCCAAAGTACTATTTCAGGAAAAGTGGTAGACCAAAAAGGAAAACCGGTTGCTGGCGCAAATATCTATATTGACGGAACTTATGACGGAGCAACAAGTTCTGAAACGGGAGACTTTTCTTTTCAAACCAGTGAAACAGGAAATAAGTTTATTGTGGTAAGTTTTTTACTTTTTGAAACTTTCAAACAAGAAATTGATGTTGCGAATTACAAAGACCAAACAATCAAATTAAGAGAAAATGTTAACACGCTCGATGCTGTTGTTATTACTGCCGGAACATTAGAATCTGGTGATAAAGCGAGAGTTTCGGTTTTGAAACCTTTAGATATTGTAACTACAGCAGGTTCTGCTGGAAATATTATAGCAGCTTTGCAGACTTTGCCTGGAACACAGAATGTAGGTGAGGACGGACGTTTGTTTGTGCGTGGTGGAGAAGCCAGCGAAACGCAGACTTTTGTTGACGGCATTCGCGTTGCGCAACCCTACGGAGCAACAACAAATAATTTGCCTACAAGAAGCCGATTTTCTCCTTTCTTGTTCAGCGGAATTGCTTTTTCTACCGGAGGTTACTCTGCAGAATATGGTGAAGCTTTATCAAGTGTTTTGCTTTTGAATACTAATGATGAAGAAGATCATGAAAAAACAGATATTTCATTTATGACTGTTGGTTTGGGCTTAGGAAATACACAAAAATTCAAGAAAAGTTCTTTGAGTGTAAATATGATGTATGTGAACTTGGCGCCTTATCAGGCTGTAATTCCTCAAAATGTAGATTGGAATAATCCGTATCAGTCGCTTGGAGGAGAAACGGTTTACAGGTATAATTTTACAAATGGAATTTTCAAATTATATGCTTCTTTCGATTCAGAAAAATTCGATTTAAATCAGAAGAATATCAATTTTGAAAATCCAATTAGAACAGATATGAACAACAATAACTTTTATTTGAATTCTTCTTATAAAGGAACTTTTGGAACTGGCTGGCAATTGACTTCTGGAATTAGCTATGGTTACAGCAAAAATAAAATCACATACAATATCACTGATGTTGACAACAACGAAAATGCTGCTCAGCTGAAATTAAAATTGCAGAAAAAAGTTTCAAACTATTTTAAATTGTCTTTTGGTACAGATTATTTCATAACAAAGTTCAATGAAAATGTAAATGATAATGTTTCTATTGATGTGGCAAACGGATACGATTCGAACATTTTTGCAGCATATACCGAAGGAGATATTCTATTTTCTAAAAAACTGGCGATGAAAGTCGGATTGAGATATTCAAATAATAGTTTGCTAAACGAAAATAATATTGCGCCGAGAGCTTCATTGGCATACAAAGTTTCAAAAAGCAGCCAGTTTTCTTTTGCTTACGGAGATTTTTCGCAAACGCCTGTTGTTGATTATATTAAATATTCAAAATACCATCAATTTGAAAGTGAAAAAGCAAGACATTATATCCTGAATTATCAATTCACAAAACCAGGACAGACTTTTAGAGCAGAGGCTTATTATAAAGAGTATGACAATTTAGTGCAATATGATACGAGAGATATTCAATACAATTCAGTATTCAATAACAACGGTTCAGGATATGCAAAAGGTATCGATTTGTTTTGGAGAGACAGTAATTTGTATAAAAACTTAGAGTACTGGATTTCTTATTCTTATATCGATTCAGAAAGACAATATAAAAACTTTCCAAATATGGCGACGCCAAGTTTTGTTGCTAATCACAGTTTGTCTGTCGTAACTAAATATTTTATTACCGACTGGAAATCGCAAATTGGCTTTACAAACAGTTTCAGTTCAGGACGTCCGTACAATGATCCAAACCAAACGCAATTTATGAACGGAAAAACAAAATCATACAATAGTTTGAGTTTCAACTGGGCGTATTTGCTGACAACGCAAAAAATCCTTTATTTCTCTGTTTCAAACATTTTAGGGACACAAAATATATTTGGATATGATTATGCAAAACTGCCAGATCCAAACGGAGTATATCAAAGACAAGCTATTGTGCCTACAGCTGATAGATTCTTCTTCGTAGGTTTCTTCTGGACTATCAGCCAGAATAAAAATGAGAATCAGTTGAAAAATTTATAGATGCTAAGATGCTAAGGTTCTAAGGTGCTAAGAAAAAAACTTAGTCCCGATAACTATCGGGATAATAGCTTAGAACCTTAGTAGCTTAAAAAAACAATTCAGTCATCAAATTCGACAACTCGGTATCATTTAATTTTTAAAGAGTAAAAACCAACATACTTTTGAAGTATAAATTAACAACAGAGTTTTAATCATCAATAAAAAACTTAGAACCTCAGAACCTTAGTAATTTAGAACCTTAAAAAAAAAGAAATCATGACCAAAATTATTACCATAACTATTTTATTTATCTGCAGCTTAATGTCTGCACAAAATGTAAAATTAACTGTTGCTGTTTCAGGCTTAAAAAATGATACAGGAGTTGTTAAAGTAGGATTATATAATTCAGACGGAACTTTTCTTAAAACAACTTACAAAAGTCTTGCTTCTGAAATTAAAAACAATCAGGCGGTTGTAACTTTTGAAAATCTTCCTGCGGGAGAATATGCGATCTCAACCTATCATGATGAAAACATTAACGGAAAGCTTGACAGAAATGCAATGGGAATTCCATCAGAAGAATATGCCGCTTCAAACAATGCAAAAGGATTCATGGGACCTCCGGCGTATGCGGACGCTAAGTTTAATGTCAGTAAAGATTCAAAAGTCGAAATTAAATTTTAATAAGCAAATAACTAATCCATATAACAAACCATTAAATAAATTATAAAATGAAAAAAATCATCACTTTAATCGCATTATTTGTAGTAGTAATAAGTTCAGCACAAACACAATTTGAACAAGGAATGGGAAAAGCTTTCGGGCTTTGGAAAGAAGGAAAAAATGCAGAAGCTTCTGCACTGTTTGAAAGAATCGCTGCGGCAGAAAAAACAAGTTATCTGCCTAATTATTATGTAGCCTTGATTAATGCGACAGCAGTTTTTTCTGAAAAAGACAAAACAAAAATTGATTTACTGTTGACAAAAGCACAAGATGCTTTAGACCAGGAAATGATTAAAGATCAAAACAATGCCGAGTTATATGTTATGCAAGCTTTAATTTACACAGGATATGTAGTAGCTGATCCAATGACAAACGGAATGAAATATTCTGGAAAAGTAATGGAAGCTTACGCAAAAGCAAAAGCAATCGATCCAAATAATCCAAGAGCAGTTTTTGGAGAAGCTGACTACCAATTAGGTGGCGCAAAATGGACAGGAGTTGATACAAAACCACTTTGTGCGCAAGTTGATAAAGCTATTGAACTTTTTGCTACATTTAAACCTGCAACACCTTTTTCACCAAAATGGGGATTGGAAAGAGCAGTAGAAGCACAAAAGAATTGCAAAAAATAAAACTAATTTAAGCTGATTTAGAATGAAGGATTACAGAAATACATTTTCAGATTTAAAAAGCGGCACTATCGTATGTTTTAAGATCTCTATGGTTTTCACGATAATATTCTCAGCCTTTTTGGGAGCCGATTTAACAATAGAAAATGTTTTGATAACCTTTGGTTTGAGTTGTCTGTATTCATTCGGACTCGGTTTTGGGAACGGTTTTTTAAGTGTTCTTTTAGATCGAAAATGGGATTGGTTGGAACATACAAATCTGAGAGTATATTACGGAATATTAGTTACTGTTTTATACACTGTTCCAGCTGTTTTAGCCATCAATTATATCATTTTCGTAGTGATTCAAGATGTACCAATTAGAAATTTCTTTAGTGAAAGAATGATTTGGGTTCATCTTTTTTACATCATTTTATCATTAGGAGTTTCAACTTTCATGCAAGCCAGAAGTTTTATGGTGAAATGGAAACAGGCATCAAAATTTGAAATCACGCAACAAAAGATTATCGCCGGAACAGCAAATGCAAAATTCGAAAGCTTAAAAAACCAAATTGACCCGCATTTTCTTTTTAATAGTCTCAATGTATTAAGTTCTTTGATTGAAGAAAATCCAGATAATGCACAACGATTTACCACTTCCTTATCTAAAATCTACCGCTATGTTTTGGAGCAAAAAGATAAAGAATTGGTTTCTGTAGAAGACGAATTATCATTTGCAAAAACGTACATGAATTTGCTGAAAATGCGTTTCGAAAATAGTTTGTTTTATGAATTGCCTTCAACAGCCATTAATCCTGATGCAAAAGTGGTTCCGTTATCGTTACAGCTTTTATTAGAAAACACCGTAAAACACAATGTTGTAAGCGAACAAAAACCCTTGCATATCAGAATTTTTATTGACGGAGATTATCTCGCGATTCAAAATGATTTTCAAAAGAAAGAAGTTTTGCAGGACAGACAAGGAGTTGGATTACAAAATATCGTAAACCGATACGGAATCGTAACCAACAGAAAAGTTTTAGTAGAACAAAATGAAGAAACATTCACAGTTAAGATTCCGATTTTAACAAAACAAATAACAGTTATGGAAACAAGTGCAGACTATAGCGATGAAAACAGAGCTTATTTCAGAGCTAAAAAAAGAGTAGAGGAATTAAAAGGATTTTATGGAAATGTAATTTCGTATTGTTGTGTAATTCCGTTTTTAATTTTTATAAATTTGAGGTATTCTCCTGGATTTCAGTGGTTTTGGTTTTCGGCTTTGGGCTGGGGGTTTGGAGTTGTAATGCATGCTTTTAAAGTTTTTGGTTACAGCTCAGATTGGGAAGAACGTAAAATCAGAGAGATTTTAGAAAAAGAAAACAACAAACAAACCTGGAAATAATGGAAACGAATTTCAATAATAATCGGGAGGATTATGATTTACAACAGTTTGCTAAAAGAAAAATAGAGAAACTTAAATCATTTTATTCACACGCATTTGTCTTTTTTATTGGATGGGTAATTTATGTATTGAAAGAATATTTTGGAGTACCATTTAATTTTTTGCCCATAAAATATATCAACGGATTTGTAATGGCGATCTGGACAACAGCATTTTTAATTAACGCAATAGATTTATTTGCTTCTTTTAAAATTTTTGGAACCGAATGGGAAGAGCGTAAAGTAAAAAGTATCTTGGAAAAAGAAAACGAAAAACAGAAATGGGAATAACTATGGAACCAGATTATACTGAAGCAAAACGTTATCAGAAAGCTCAAAAAAGAGTTAAAGAGATTAGAGGGTTTTACGAGCATTTAACCGTTTTTATTCTGGTAACTGTAATCCTGATTGTTATAAACCTGATGACTTCGCCCGAATATTTATGGTTTATATGGTGTGTGTTCGGCTGGGGAATAGGAGTAGTAATACATGGTCTAAAAACTTTTGAAATTTCACCTGCTTTTAGTAAAGAATGGGAGGAGCGAAAAATAAAAGAAATTTTAGAAAAAGAAAAAAATAAACAAACTTGGAAATAATTATGGAAACAAATTGTAATAATGACCGGGGGAAATTTGAGTTTCAAAAAATTTTCAGCAAAAAATCTGTTCAATTCAGATCTTTATATGTACATGCATTTATTTACACGATTGGATTGATGATCTATATTTTAAAAGAATTTTATGGAGTTTCACTGAATTTCTTTCCGGTACGATATTTAAATAGTGTTGTAATGGTAATTTGGACAAGTGTATTTTTAGTATCGCTGATCGATTTATTTGCTTCATATAAGATTTTTGATGAAGAATGGGAAGAGCGAAAAATGAAAAGCCTTTTAGATAAAAAAGTAAAAAAACAAAAATGGGAGTAATCATGGAAGTAAATTTTAATGACGAGGATAAATATTACTTGGCTAAAAAGAAAGTCGAGAATATTAAAGGTTTTTATGGAAACTTAACGGCCTATATTTCAGTAAACATAGTTTTGATTGTTATAAATTTAATGACTTCACCAAATCATCTTTGGTTTTATTGGCCATTAATGTGGTGGGGCGTTGGAGTTCTTTTTCACGGGTTAAAGGTTTTTGAAGTATTTCCGGTTCTTGGAAAAGACTGGGAAGAAAAAAAGATAAAAGAACTTATGGAAAAGGAAAAAGAGAACAAAAAGAAATGGCAATAATCATTAAAAGATAAAAAAAATGGGACGTTTAAGAACACGTATGTATGAAGAATACAGAAACGAATTTTCGAGCGATGAACGCTTTAATATTGCATACAGAAAAGTGAGAAGAATAAAAGGTTTTTATTCGCACTTAAAAGTATATCTAATTGTGAACGCAATTATTATCATTTCGAGTTTGAACAGAGAGTTTATCGGAAGCCATTTTAATGATAGTGGCTTATTTGAATGGCATACCTATTCAACAGCTTTTTATTGGGGAATTGCATTAGTAATGCACGCTGTGTCAGTTTTCGGGCGCGATGTATTTTTCAGCGATGACTGGGAGGAAAGAAAGATTCAGGAATATATGAATCAGGAGTCTACGAAAGCAAATAAATGGCAATAATTTAAAAGACATATAAAATGAGACGTTTTGGAAGAAACATTTTTGAAGAATATGGCGAAGAATATAGTAAAGACGAAAACTTTAATATCGCTTACAGAAAAGTCAAAAGAATAAAAGACTTTTATTCGCATTTAAGAGTTTACATTATTGTAAATGCCATAATTATAATAACAAATTTGAACCGTGATGTCTTTGGAAAAGATATAATTTATAACGGTTTATCAGACTGGCATACTTATTCTACTGCTTTTTATTGGGGAATAGCATTGTTAATCCATGCTTTTTCTGTTTTTGGACCAGATGTCTTTTTTGGCAGTGAATGGGAAAAGAAAAAAATTCAGAAGTATATGAACAAAGAAGCTCAAAATACCAATAAATGGGAGTAATTTTACCAATACTATAACCAAAACCAAATTTTTAATTTTTTCATTCAATAAATGACCACATTAATTATAGAAGACGAAAAACCAGCTGCAAGATTATTACAACGAAAATTAGAAAAATTAAATATTGCTGTAGAAACCATGCTGCATTCTGTTGAAGAATCTGTTGATTGGTTTGCCAATAATCAGCATCCCGATTTAATATTTTTGGATATTCAGCTTTCTGATGGTTTGTCGTTTGAAATTTTTGAAAAAATAGATATCAAAAGCGCTATAATTTTTACAACTGCTTATGATGAATATGCATTAAAAGCCTTTAAATTGAATAGCATCGATTATCTTTTAAAACCAATTGATGAAGATGATCTTGAAGTTGCAGTGACGAAATTCAAAACCCGACTTCCTAAACCGGAATCAGAAAGCAGTAATTTGCAACTTGATTTTGAACAAATACGAAAAATGCTGTCAAATCCTTTTGAGAAAACGTTCAAAAAACGTTTTACAGTTAAAATAGGACAGCATTTAAAAGTAATTACTACAGATGAAATCGAATGTTTTTTCAGTGAAAACAAAGGAACTTATATTCATACTTTCGACAATCGAAATTATTTGATTGATTCAACTCTGGAAATTCTGGAACAGGAATTAGATATGAAGGATTTCTTTCGCGTAAGCAGAAAATTTATTGTTCCGCTTCAGGCAATAAAAGAAATTCAGGTATATACTAATTCCCGACTTAAAGTTATTTTGCCATCTTATAAAGAAGATGAGGTGATTGTGAGTCGTGAAAAAGTACAGGATTTTAAGGCTTGGTTGGGGTAAATTATTTTCCTCATTTTAAGATCTAATCTTTTTTAAAACCATCCAAATAAAGAGCCAGTGGCTCGATTCATTTTGTAGGGTAGGATTTTAATCCGGTCGGACCAAGATAATTTATTTTAAAAACATAAAAAAATCCTTCATTTTGAAGGATTTTTTTATGTCTTGAATTTTAAATTATTTACTTAATCTATGCAAAGTATACGTCATTGCACTCAAAAGGAAAAATGCCATAATTTGGTGAATTAATCCTAAAGCCAACGGAACGCTGTATAATAAAGTGAAAACACCAAGCAAAAACTGAATGAAAACAAATGCTACAAGTGTTTTGATTCCGTTTGTCTGAGTAGCGGTAAGCGTGTATTTTTTGCTTTTGAAGAAAAGAAAAAGAATAATTGCCACAACTACATAAGCAAAAGTTCGGTGCACAAACTGAACGCCGCTTTTTCCTTCAATTAAATTCTTAATCAAAGATGATTGCTCAATAAAAACCGATTCGTGAATAAATTCGCCATCACTCATTAAAGGCCAGTGATTGTGAATTAATCCGGCATTTAGTCCCGCTACAAATCCGCCATAAATAATTTGGATTAATAAAGCAGCTAAAGCATAACGAGCAATATTTCGAAGCGGTAATATTTTATTGATGTTTCTTTCAGGATAAATCAAATCCAGCGCTACCCAAAGTGTGTACGCGAAAGTGATAAAGGCAAAAGTAAGGTGTAATGAAAGTCTAAAATGGCTCACATCTGGATTGTCAATTAATCCGCTTCGAACCATGAACCAACCAAGAAAACCTTGAAAAGCGCCCATTCCTAAAAGCACAACACATTTTTTGATTGTATCTGTATCTAATTTCTTTTTGAATAAAAAGTAAACAAAAGGCACAAAGAAAACCAAACCAATAATACGGCCAATGAAACGGTGAAACCATTCCCAGAAGTAAATAAATTTATAATCGGCTAATTGAAAATCGTTGTGAATATTAATTTTTTGATATTCAGGAAACTTCTTGTATTCATCAAAAGCGGCTTGCCATTTTGCCTCTGTTAAAGGCGGGAAAGTGTCGGTTACCAAATGCCAATCGGTCATTGATAAACCTGAATTGGTTAAACGCGTGATTCCGCCCACGACAACCATTAAAAATAATAAAACACAACCTGATAGTAACCAAATGATTACTGATTTATTCTCTTTTTTCATTTTATTAAAATACTTATTTCTCTATTTTTTTTAAGCCTAACTTTTCAGCTCTCTTAATCACAAAATCATAAGCCGCCTGATACTCATTCGGAATATCACCTTCTAAAATTGCTTCTTTTACGGCCTCTTTCAAAATTCCGATTTCGCGCGAGGGTTTCAAATTAAACATTTCCATAATTTCTTCACCGGAAATTGGTGGCTGAAAATTACGGACATGATCGCGTTCTTCAACTTCAACAATTTTCTTGCGGACAAGCTCGAAGTTTTTATGGTATTTTTTGAATTTCGCAGGATTTTTGGTCGTGATATCGGCTTCGCATAAAATCATTAAATTTTCTACATCTTCGCCGGCGTCAAAAACTAAACGGCGAACGGCGCTGTCTGTGACGATATCTTGCGCCAAAACAATTGGACGCGAACTCATAATGACCATTTTTTGCACAAATTTCATTTTTTGGTTCAAAGGCATATGCAAACGTTCGAAGATTTTTTTTGCCATTTTTCCACCAAGAAATTCATGTCCGTGAAAAGTCCAACCTTGTTTTTTATTGAAACGTTTTGTTGGCGCTTTTCCAATATCATGCAATAAAGCCGACCAGCGTAACCAGACATCATCAGTATTTGGACAAATATTATCTACAACTTCTAAAGTGTGATAAAAGTTGTTTTTATGCGTATGGCCTTCTATTTCTTCCACCTGATTCAACGCAGTTAATTCAGGTAAAATTAAATCTAAAAGTCCGGTTTTGTATAAAAGTAAAAATCCTGTTGAAGGTTTATCTGTAGAAAGAATTTTATTCAATTCGTCTACAATTCTTTCGCCTGTAATAATTTTGATGCGCTCTGCATTTTTTGTGATTGCATTTAAGGAATTCTCCTCAATTTTAAAATTCAATTGATTTGCAAAACGAATCGCGCGAAGCATTCGTAAAGGATCATCAGAATAGGTAATATCCGGATCCAAAGGCGTTTTGATTGTTTTGGTTTCTAAATCGGCTAAACCGTCAAAAGGATCTAAAAGATCTCCGAAATTATTTTCATTTAAAGATAAAGCCAACGCATTTATTGTAAAATCACGACGGTTTTGATCATCCTGAAGTGTTCCGTTTTCTACAATTGGATTTCGGCTGTCGCGGTTATAGGATTCTTTTCGGGCGCCTACGAATTCAATATCAGTATCTTCAAAACGAAGCATTGCCGTTCCGTAAGTTTTAAAAACCTGAACTTTTGGTTTGTTCGGAAGTAAATCAGAAACCTTTAAAGCTAATTCGATTCCGCTTCCAACAGCAACAACATCGATGTCTTTTTTAGAACCTCGGTTTAAAAGCAAATCACGAACAAATCCTCCTATAACATAAGAGTCAACGTTTAATTCCTGAGAAGCTTTCGAAATGATATCGAAGATTTTGTTTTGTAAAGCAGATTTATAATTTGTTTGTATAGCCACGAATTCACTAATTTTTGAGTAAAAATGCAATTTGAATTTCAGATGAAATAAAATGCATGCAAATTTACAACATAGAAAATGCCTATTATAATCTGAAGCACACTTTTTTGAAGAAATTAATAGTTTTTGATGTTGATTTTTGTGAAAAGACAAAAGGTTTGCCACGAATTATACTAATTACCCGAATTTATTTTTTTTCTGCCACAGATTACAAGATTGAAAGGATTAAAAAATCTGCGTTAATTTTGTAATCTGTGGCAAAAAATCCTCGCAATCTGAGTCAAACAATAATTATTGAAAATTCGTGATCCCGATAGCTATCGGGAGTGGCGAAAAAAAATGCAACAATAGAACAAATCAATTGAGGTAATCTGTTTTTAGAAATTCAATTTGTATTTTTGAAACATAGAAAAACGTACAAATGAAAATTGTTATATCGCCAGCGAAATCATTGAATTTCGAAAAAGAATTACCAACATCTCAATATACTGAGCCTTCTTTTTTAAAAGAAGCGAGAATAGTTCACAAAGTGGTTAAACAAAAAAAGCCAGCTGAATTATCAGAATTAATGTCAATTTCAGACAAACTAGCCGATTTAAACTGGAAAAGAAATCAGGAATGGAAAACACCTTTCACACCTGAAAATGCGCGCCCGGCGGTTTATACTTTTGACGGCGATGTTTATACAGGACTAGATGCTTATACAATTCCGTTAGAAAAATTAGATGTTTTGCAGGATAAATTAAGAATCTTGTCAGGACTTTACGGACTTTTAAAACCGCTTGATTTGATGCAGGCATATCGTCTAGAAATGGGAACTAAAATGCCAGTTGCCGAGTTTAAAAACCTACACGATTTTTGGAAACCAACGGTTACTAAAGCGTTGAATAAGGAATTGAAAAAAGGTGAATTATTCGTGAATTTAGCAAGCACCGAATATTTTTCTGCTGTCGATGTAAAAGCCTTGAAAGTTCCGGTAATTACTCCAGATTTTAAAGATTATAAAGACGGAAAATTAAAAATGATCAGTTTTTTTGCGAAAAAGGCGAGAGGTATGATGGTTCGTTATATAATCGATACAAATGCTGAAACAATTGATGACTTAAAAGGTTTTAATTACGAAGGATATCAGTTTGATGCTAATCTTTCTAAAGGGAATCATTTGGTTTTTACAAGGTAATTTGAAGATACTAAGGTTCTAAGTGGCTATCCCGATAGCTATCGGGACTAAGGTTTTTAACCGCAAAGGCGCAATGATTTAGGCAAGGCTCGCAAAGTTTTTACATAAAGCTTTGCGAACCTTGCGTTTTTTTTAACCTTTTAGAATAAATTCTTTGCGTGCTTTGCGGTTAAACTAAAAAATAAACGCCGAATTCTAAAGATGAATTCGGCGTTTCTGCGTATTATAAAATTATTATTATTAATGCATTGCGTCGGCTGCACTAATTTTGTTCTTTCCTTTTTTAATAAAAAGGATGATTGGGATACAGCATAAGAACATAATTCCTAAATACATGAAAATATCCATGTAAGACATTACGGTGCTTTGCTTCATGATAGAGTAATCTATTGCCTGATAAGCTTTTTTGAGTGCCACATCGGCGCTATAGCCTTTCGCCATAAAAGCATGCTGCATTCCTGAAATGCGTTGTTGAACATCGAATTTTGCAGGATCCAAATTATTAATCAGATTTACTCTGTGTTCCTGACTAAAACGTGTTATAAAAGTGGTAATAATTGCAATACCAAAAGAACCTCCTAATTGTCTCATCATTCCGGTGAAAGCTGCTCCTTCACCAATATGTTTTCCTTTTAAAGTTGAAAGTGAAAGTGTGGTAATAGGAACAAAAAGCAATCCTAAACCAATTCCTCTTAAAATCAACGGCCAGTACATATGTTCTACACCTGTATCGGGCGTCATTCGTGTCTGCATCATAAAAGTGAAGAAGAAGAAAATTAAAAATCCTACTCCAACCATATAACCTTGCGGAACACCTTTCTGAATCATATTACCCACAAATGGCATCATAATCGCGGTCGTAATCGACCCTGGGATTAATAATAAACCTGCATCAGTTGCGGTCCATCCTAAAATAGATTGCGTGTAAATTGGGATAATTAAAGTTGATCCATATAAACCGAAACCTAGAATGAAACATAAAACTGTCCCAATTCTTAAATTTCCATCTTTTAAAACACTTAAATTTACAATTGGATGTTTGTAGGTAAGCTCTCTCCAAATAAACAATACCAATCCAAGAACGGTTACAACACTTAATGTTACAATTAGTGAATCATTAAACCAGTCGTCTTGTTGTCCGTGTTCTAAAACAAATTGTAATGAACCAATGAAGGCACTCAATAAGATAATGCCCCACCAGTCAACCTGGTTTGCTTTTAGTTTTTCACCATATTTCGGACTTCTTACAAAAGTAAGCGCTAAAATTGTGGCAATAATTCCTAATGGAATGTTGATGTAAAAAATGTAAGGCCAAGAGTAATTATCTACTAAATATCCTCCTAATGGCGGACCTAAAGTTGGACCTACAATTACACCCATTCCATAGATTGCCTGTGCCATACCACGTTTTGCAACCGGATAACTTTCGGTAATAATTGTTTGTGCGGTTACAAGTAACGCACCTCCACCCATTCCCTGAAAGAATCTAAAGGCTACAAGTTCCCAAATATTACTGGCGTTTCCGCATAAAAAGGAACAAACCGTAAATAATATGATAGAAGCCACAAAATAATTACGTCTTCCAAATTGCTGTGATAACCAGCTCGTCATCGGAATTACAATAACATTCGCAATTGCGTATGCTGTAATTACCCACGCGACATCAGTCAGGGTAGCGCCAAGGCTTCCTCGCATATCTGTCAGCGCTACGTTTACAATCGTTGTATCTACAATTTCCAACAGTGCACAAAGTACTGCCGTAATCGTAATGATCACACGTCTGTAGCCGTATTCTACTAAATCGTCTTCTGCTTGTACTGCTGTTGCCATTTATTTTATTTCAAATGTACGTCTACATCAACATTCATTCCCGGGCGTAATAATTTTACTTTTTCAGGATCGTTTGAAGGATCTAAACTAATTTTTACTGGTAATCTCTGGATTGTTTTTACGAAGTTTCCTGTTGCGTTATCAGGAGGCAATAAAGAGAAACGAGATCCAGTAGCTGGAGAAAAAGAAGTTACAATTCCTTTAAACTCATAATTAGGATAAGCATCAACTTTTAAGCTTACTTTTTGTCCCACAACCATTTTGTTTAATTGCGTTTCTTTAAAGTTAGCTACAACCCAAGCTTCGTTATTATTGATGATATAAAATAAAGATTGTCCTGGCTGAACCAACTGTCCTGGCTGGATATCAACTTTAGAAACCTGACCATCAATTGCTGCAGTTACCACAGTATAAGTAAGATTCAATTTAGCAACATCAAGCATTGTTTGTGCTTTTTTAATGTTTGCAGCTGCAACTTCTGTTTGTTTATCAGAAACTTTAGATTTTGACTGAATAACCGATTTTTGGTAAGAAGTAGCTTTTTGTTGTTGTTCTAAAACACGTACTTGGTTTTCAGCTTCTTCTTTTGCTGTTAAAGCCTGCTCATATTGTTGTTTTGTAATGGTGTGCGTTTTGTACAAGTTATTGTAACGGTTATAATCGTTCGTAAGCTGTCTCAATCTGATTTTAGCACTTTCGATAGAACCGCTTGCAGATTTCATTTGAGCATCAGAAACATTGATGCTTGCGTAAGCGCTTCCAATATCTGCTTTAGCTGCCTCATATTGACCTTCGGCACCTAGTAATGCAGCGTTTGCTTCATCGATTTTTAATTGATAATCTCTCTTGTCTATAGTAAATAAAGTATCTCCTTTTTTTACATAATCATTGTCTTTTACATAAACTTTACTGATATATCCTGATACTCTAGGAATAATCGGATTCATTTTTTTCTCGATTTGAGCATCATCCGTTTCTTCGTGTGCCTGAGAGTGTAAGTATTTTGATATTCCGTAACTACCGCCTCCTAAAATCAGAACTGCAAGTATGATGATGAATTTTGTATTTGTCTTTTTCTTTTCCATGAGAGCTATCGATTATATTTTAGAAAGATTGAATGATTGTGATAATTGTCCTGATACTGAAAGTAATTCGTAATATTTTTGAATAATAGTTGCTTTAGATAAAGCAGTTTGAATTTTGGCATTTAAATGTTCTACGTCAGCTTCAACCAAGTCATTAGTGTCTGAAAGTCCGTTGTCAAACTTATCTTTTACCAATCTGTAGTTTTCCGCTGCCTGCTGAAGCGCTTCTTCATAAACTACACTTTGGTTGATTGCCAAATCATAATCTTCAATAGATTTTTGAACTTCAACTTTAATGCGGTCCGTCATAATAGCTTCAGTATTTTTTACTTCCAAAGCTCTGCTTTCTGCCTCTTTTACATGAACGTTATTTTTCAAAATTCCAGATAAGTCATACGATAAACCAATCCCGAAGTTCATAGCATATTTTACCGTAATAATGTCTTTAAGATCAAATGCTGTATAGCCTCCAAGTAATGAGAGTGAAGGATAATATCCAGCTTTTGCTATTTTAACATTAGCTTCTGAAGCTTTTCCTTGTAATCTAATTGCTTCCAAATCTTTTCTGCTTTCCAATGCAACAGCGTCAGATGTTATTGAGTTGGTTGTTTTTAGATTAAAGAAATCCTGCTCATTTACCTCAATTTTTACAGAAGGATCTAATTTTAGTAAAGTAGTAAGATAAAAGTTGATATTATTGATGTTGTTATTTGCTTCATCAATAGATAATTGCGTTTTTGAAACCAATAACTGAGCTTTCAATAAATCGTTTCTCGGAATAATTCCGTTTTTCTCTAATTCTATAAAATCAGTAACACGTTGTTTGGCACTTTTTTGATTCTCATTTAAAACATCTAAAGTTTTTTGAGCTTTGTATAATGCAGTATAATAAGTAATTACTTTTAAAGCAACGTCTTCTTTAGTTTTTTCCGCATTTGCACTTTCAGCTTCGTACATGTTATCATAGGCGTCGATGCTGTTTTGGATTTTAAATCCGGCAAAAATTGGAAGACTTAAATTTGCCATACCCAACATAGCTCTGTCAGGAGATGCTAAAGAAGCACTTTCGCCCTGATTTGGCATATCAATCGAAGCTTTTGTAAGTCGCTGATATTGACCAGAAACCTTAATGTCCGGATATTGATTATTTTTTACGGTTTTTAGTTCGTATTTTTTTGTGTTTACCTTAGTGTTGGCAAGCGTAACTTCGTTACTTTTTTCCCAAGCCATTTTAACGGCTTCGTCCAAGGTTAAACTTGTTTTTTCTTGTGCTTCAATTGAAGATATTCCGATGAAGAAAACTCCAAAGAGCATTAATTGACTAATTTTCATAAACAAGTAGCGCTTTTATAGTTTGTTGAATGTGCTTTGTAAGATTGTTTTTAATGTAATTGTTAAACATTTCCTCGGTTTTTAAATCCAATAATTCTTCGAAGAAAGAACGATTCATATGAAAGTGGAAAAAGGTTCCAATAATCGTTGGCGTAATGAGCGGAATATTTACATCTTTTCTAAAAACGCCCTGGTCTTGTCCCTGTTTAATAATACTTTCAACAGATTTTAAATTTCCTTTTTTAAGTTCTGTAAAAGCATTCAGGCTTTTTTCTCTTTTTTTATTGTTTAATTCAAAATGTAAAACCCTGTAAATGCCTTTGTTAAGGCAAATTCTGTTAATGTAAATTTCGATTAATTTATTGACTTTGTCAAGCGGTTCAATGTTTTCCTGCAATAAATTTTCGAGTTGTAATTTTAAATCGGTGGTTTTATGAAGAATTAAAGCTTCCAGAAGCCGTTCTTTTGACCCAAAATAATAGGACACCATGGCAATGTTGATTTTTGCCTCTTTTGAGATGTCCCGAATGGACGTCCCCTCAAATCCCTTCTCAGAAAAAAGACTTTCTGCTACTTCAAGAATCTGAATTTTTTTATCGTTTAATTCGATGTTTGACATGGTATTGTTTCTAATCGAGTACAAAATTAAACAGTTGTTTAATTTAAACGCTTGTTTAATTTTATTTTAACATAATATTAACGTAAAACGGTTTCGATGATTTTGAGCAAAAAAAAGCTGAAATACATTAGTATTTCAGCTTTTTTAGTATGTTTTGTCATTTTAGGAATTACTAAACAGACGTTTATTGAATATTTTGAAAGAAACAATTATCTTATCTCACCAACAAATTCTTCAATTTTTCCGCTTCCTTTTTCACTTAAATGTTTGATAAAAGCACTTCCAATAATAGCACCTTTTGCATATTTTGTTGCTTGATTAAAAGTTTCTTTATTCGAAATTCCAAAACCTACGATTTGTGGGTTTTTCAAATTCATGTTTCCAATTCTTTCAAAATAAGTTTCCTGAGTGTTTCCAAAACCAGATTGCGAACCCGTAACACTTGCAGAACTAACCATGTAAATAAATCCGTTTGAAACGCTGTCGATAAAACGAATACGTTCGTCAGAAGTTTGAGGCGTAATCAAAAACACGTTTATTAAACCATATTTTTCGAAAATCGCTTTGTATTCATCAGCATAAACATCAACCGGAAGATCTGGAATAATTAAACCGTCAATCCCAATTTCAGCACATTTTTGGCAGAAAGTTTCAACGCCGTATTGCAACATCGGATTAAAATACCCCATAATAATCAACGGAATTTTTACGCTTTCGCGGATATTCTTTAGTTGATCGAAAAGAATTTGAGTTGTCATTCCGTTATGAAGCGCCTGCGTCGAGCTCGCCTGAATTGTTGGCCCGTCTGCCAAAGGATCACTAAACGGAAGTCCGATTTCAATTAAATCCACTCCGTTTTTTTCTAAATCCTGTATAATTTGAACTGTATCATTCAAACTAGGATATCCTGCAGAAAAATAAATTGATAATATCTTTTTATCTTCTTGTAATTTTTGAGTTATTCTATTCATCATTATATTTTTTTTTGTGCCACAGATTAAAAGATTTCAATGATTTTTGAATAATTTAATCTGTGAAAATCTGTAAAATCTGTGGCCTATTTTTTTAAAATTTTAAAACCTTACTTGTCCAAGTATCATTTTTGTTTTCAACCAATAATAATCCGGAATCTGAATAATTCATTTGGCCAATTAATTCTCCTTTATTGTTCCAAAATGCGCTTTGTCCTGCCGATGGCGATCCCCAGGATTCTCCACTGAAATTCGACATCAAAACATTCATTTTATGTTTTTGAGCATAATTTTGCAAGTCTCTATACGCATTCGGAATCCCGTTTGGCGAAAAGAAAATGCTGGCAATGTAAATATCTGTATCTCTGTTCTTAGCATTTTCCGGATGTTTCGGATTATCAATATCTGCGCAAATTGCAAATGAGATTTTCTGATTTTCAATCGTAATCATTGGATTATAATGGAAAGACGATTGGAAAAATTCATCTTCGCCTTCATGTAAAAACTGCTTCGTATAAATAGAAACCGAATTGTCCGGAGAAATTATAAATTCCCCAATAAACATTTCATTTTCAACTTGAATAGGTGCTCCGGCAATAATGATAATATTGTTTTTGACAGCCAATTCTTTTAAATGATCAATTCTGTAATCGTCTTTTGTAAAAGCTAGCGGTGCCGCATTTTCTCTTTCATAACCCGTAATTGACAATTCCGGAAAAGCAATCAAATTGGCGCCATTTTGAGCAGCCAATTCAATAAGCTGATAATGATTCAATAAATTGGCAGATATATCTCCGCGTTTTGGTTTGGTTTGTGCCGCAGCTAAAATCATTTCTATAAAATTAATTTTCCATGTAAATCCAAGCCACAGTTCCAGATTTTAGCGTTACCTGAACTCTTTTGTAGGCGTTAGATTCAAATAAATCAACTTTGGCTAAATCTGCTAGAGTAACATTGAAAACCATACCATGTATAATTTCAGAAGGATTTTCACTTGCTACCGCCACAACATAATCGGCCATTCCAAATTCTTCCTCAATTTGAAGGCTTTTTAATTTGTAACCCAGTAATTGATCTGCAGTGCCCGTTAATACTTTATTGAAAACCTGCATTTGAATCTGTTTTGAACGTAAGGTTCCGTAAGAGAATAACTGTTCCATAATTATTATTTTTCTCGTTATTTGTATGCGTTAGGGATGGGAGCGGCATCTCCCGATTTAGAAAAACAAGGCTTTTTAGCCGTAGTTTTTGTTAATCGGGAATATAGCGGACAGCCCGACCGTAGGGAACGCCCAAATTACGATTTTTATTACAATTTAAAATAGTCGATATAATTATCTAAATCTTTATCGCCGCGCCCTGAAAGGCTTATTACCACAACATCTGTTGGTTTGAATTTCTTTTGATCCAAAACTGCAAAAGCGTGTGCACTTTCAATAGCCGGAATGATTCCTTCTAATTTAGTTAATTGCAAACCAGCATTCATCGCATCATCATCGGTCACAGAGAAAAATTCACCTCTTCCTGTTTGTGCCAAATGCGCGTGCAAAGGCCCAACTCCCGGATAATCTAATCCTGCAGAAATAGAATACGGTTCTGTAATTTGTCCGTCTGGAGTTTGCATTAAAAGCGTTTTACAACCGTGAATAACACCTACTTTTCCTAGTTTACTTGTTGCTGCGCTATGACCACTGTCAACACCTTTTCCGGCTGCTTCAACGGCAATAATTCCAACTTCCGGCTCGTGTAAAAAGTGATAATACGTTCCGGCAGCATTACTTCCTCCTCCAATGCAGGCTACAACATAATCCGGATTTTCACGTCCTTCTTTTTCTTTTAACTGCCATTTGATTTCTTGAGAAATAATACTTTGAAAACGCGTTACCATATCTGGATAAGGATGCGGTCCAATTGCCGATCCGATAATATAATGTGTATCAACAGGATTATTGATCCAGTCACGAATAGCTTCGTTTGTTGCATCTTTTAAAGTACGAGAACCCGAAAGTGCCGGACGAACTTCTGCGCCCAACATTTTCATACGAGCCACGTTTGGTGCCTGACGCGCAATGTCGATTTCACCCATATAAACGATACACTCAATTCCCATTAAAGCGCAAACCGTTGCCGTTGCAACACCATGCTGACCAGCGCCAGTTTCGGCAATGATTCTTTTTTTGCCTAAACGTTTTGCCAACAAAATCTGTCCGATTGTGTTGTTTACTTTGTGCGCTCCGGTATGGTTTAAGTCTTCTCTTTTTAGATAAACTTTGGTATTGTATTTTTCAGACAAACGTTTTGCAAAATACAGCGGACTAGGCCGTCCTACATAATCTTTTAATAATTGATTGAACTCTGCCTTAAAATCGGGCTCATCCATTATGCTTAAATACTTTTGACGTAATTCTTCTACATTTGGATACAGCATTTCAGGAATGTAGGCTCCTCCAAATTCTCCGTAATATCCTTTTTCGTTGACGTTAAAACTCATTTTATTTAAATTTTAAAAGTTGGCAACATCAAATTTTCGTTTGAAATTGCTTAATAGATTTTTATTTTTTAGCCCGGGTTCGATTTCAAATTTGCTATTTACATCAACAGCATAAATAGGTAGTTTGGTTTTCGAAATTTCTTCAATGGCTTTTAATTCGTTCATCCCGATTCCGCCACTTAAAAAAAACGGTTTTTTCGAATTGTATTTTTTTAATATGCTCCAGTCGAAAGTTGTTCCGTTTCCGCCCGGAAGTTTTCCTTTTGTATCAAACAGAAAATAGTCGCAGACATTTTCAAAAGGTTTAATGGTTTCAAAATCAAAATTTTCATCAGCCGAAAATACTTTAATAATTTCGATTTTCTTTGGAAGTTTTTCTTTTAATGCAGCACAAAATTCAACTGATTCTTCTCCGTGTAACTGAGCGGCTTGTAAATTGAATTTTTCTACTTTTTCCAGAATTTCTTCCTGACTTTGGTTGACAAAAACACCCACTTTTTTGATTGTTTTTATCAATTCGGGAACATTCCCGTTGCAATATCTAGCGGATTTTTCCCAGAAAATAAATCCCATATAATCGGGTAGGAGTGCGCCTACTTCGAGGATATTTTCGGGATATTTCATACCGCATATTTTGAGTTTCATTTTTTTTATTTGTTTTGCCACGAAGGCGCTAAGACACTAAGTTTTTTCTTTTGTTGCCACGAATTACACAAATTAGTACAAATTGGATTAGTAGAAATTAGTGAAATTCGTGGCAAACTTTTAAGTCTACAGCTGACTAATAAAATCAGTAGCTGCTTGGCCGGCGTTATCGGTTTTCATGAAGTTTTCTCCAATTAAGAAACCTTTGTATCCGTAAGGTTTTAATTCCTGAATGGCTTCGATGGATGAAATACCGCTTTCTGAAACTTTTACAAAATCATTTGGGATTTGCGATGCTAGTTCTTTGCTGAAATCCAGACTTACTTCAAACGTTTTTAAATTTCTGTTGTTTACGCCAATCATATCTAAAGTCGGCATAATTGATTTTTCTAATTCTTCCTGATTGTGAACTTCTAAAAGAACTTCTAAACCTAAACTTTTTGCAAACTCTGATAGTGATTTGATTTCGTCGCGTGTTAAAACAGCAGCAATTAATAAAATCAAATCGGCTCCATGCGCTTTTGCCTCTAAAATCTGATATTCATCAACTATAAATTCTTTTCGCAAAAGCGGAATATTTACTGAAGCTCTTGCTAAAAGTAAATCGTCCAAAGATCCACCAAAATATTTTCCATCTGTTAAAACAGAAATTCCGCAAGCACCGGCATTTTCGTATCCTTTTACAACTTCTTCAACTGTAAAATTATTGTTGATAATTGATTTTGAAGGAGATCGGCGTTTGTGTTCTGCGATAATTCCGGAATTACTTTCTCTTAATTTCTGGCTAAGAGAAATAGTTTGTTTTCCAAAAAATACCGAAGCTTCCAATTGAGAAATCGGAATGATTGATTTCTTCAGAATTACTTCTCGCTTTTTGTCTAATATTATTTTATCTAAGATATTCATGTTGTTTTGTTTCACGTTTCAGGTTTCAGGTTTCAAGTTGTAGAACGTTCAAAATAACTTGAAACTTGAAACTAAATTTTACTTAATTCCTGTAATTTTTTTAAAGCTTGAAGCCCTTTTCCAGAGAATAGACTTTCTTTTGCCAATTCAAATCCTTCTTGCGGAGAACATTTGTTAACCGTTGCGATTGCCATTGCGGCATTGGCACAAACAACATTGTTCTGCGCTTCGTCTCCTTTTCCAGAAATGATATTCATGAAAATTTCAGCCGATTCTTCTATTGTTGTACCACCTTCGATTTCAGTTTGAGATAAAAGACGAACGCCAAAATCTTCGGGTTTGATCATGCCTTCCATATGGCTGGTAATGATTTTTGTTGGTCCGGTCAAAGAAATTTCGTCGTAACCGTCAAGCGAATGCAGGATTGTGAAATTTACATCTGTATTTTGATATAAATAGGCATACATTCTCGCTAATTCTAAATTGAAAACGCCAACTAATTGATTTTGTGGAAATGATGGGTTTACCATTGGTCCCAACATATTGAAGAACGTTTTTACTGCTAGTTCTTTTCTGATTGGTCCAACATTTTTCATTGCAGGGTGAAATAGGGGAGCGTGTAAAACGCAAATTCCAGCCTGATCGATACATTTTTCTAAGAAATCGGGTTCGTTGCTGAATTTGATTCCCATTTTTTCCATCACGTTGCTTGATCCTGAAATCGATGAAACACCGTAATTTCCGTGTTTTGCCACTTTTATTCCCGCTCCGGCAGAAATGAATGATGCTAAAGTCGAAATATTGAAAGTGTCTTTTCCGTCACCGCCCGTTCCACATAAATCGATCGTGTTATAAGCTGATAAATCAACTCTAATACACAATTCTAATAAAGCTTCGCGAAAGCCAGAAAGTTCATCAATTGTAATGCTTCGCATCATAAACACAGTCAAAAATGCCGAAATCTGGCTTGGATTGTATTGACCGCTTGAAATATTAATCAAAACGTTCTTTGCCTCTTCTTTTGAAAGGACTTCGTGGTTGATTAATTTATTTAATATAGTTTTCATTTTGTTTAAGATTCTAAGTTGCTAAGGTTCTAAGATGCTAAGGTTTTGTTTCAGGTTTCAAGTTTCACGTTCCAACAACTTGAAACTTGAAACAAATAAAACTTGAAACTAAATTTTAATGTTCATTGCCTTGATAAATCCACATTGGTTCTGTTTTTCCGGCGCGTTCAAAACCATTTTTTTTGTAAAAGTCAACTGATCTTCCGTCTGCAGTCAGCATTTGCATGTGAAAGTGTTTGTATTTCTCCTGCATTTTGTCCAAAATCATTTTTCCAATTCCTTTTCCCTGATAATCCGGAAGTACCAATAAATGTGGATAATAAACGGTTAAAAATCCATCAGAAATCGCATTTCCGAGTCCGATTAACTTTTTTCCTTCCCAAGCCGTCACAAGAGTTTCCGAATTTAATAATCCGTTGTAAAGTTCATTCGGTTTACTGGCAGAACTCCATTCATTTGCTTTATATAAAACTAAAATGTCTTCGATGCTGATTTCTCTGGATTCTGAAATTGTTATTTCCATTTTTTAAGGTTCTAAGTTGCTAAAATTATGAGATGCTAAGGTTTGTTTCAGGTTTTAGGTTTCGCGTTCCAACAACTTGAAACGTGAAACCTGAAACAAAAAAACTAGCTCTTAATCCAATTTTCTAAAATCCTTTTTCCGTTTGGTGTCAAAACACTTTCAGGATGAAACTGAACACCTCTTACATCAAATTTTTTGTGTCTTAATGACATAATTTGTCCATTTTCATCAACCGAAGTTGCTTCTAAAGTATCAGGCAAATTGGCGTCAACAACCCATGAATGATATCTTCCAACTTCAAATTCGTTTCCTAAACCTTCAAATAAAATTTCATCTGAAACAACCGTTTTTACATTCGTTGCAACTCCGTGATACACTTTGTCAAGGTTAGAAAGCGTTCCGCCAAAAACTTCTCCAATGGCTTGTTGTCCTAAACAAACGCCAAGAATACTTTTCGTTGGACTGTATTTTTCGATTACTGCTTTTAATAAACCTGCTTCATCTGGAATTCCAGGTCCTGGCGAAAGCAATATTTTTTCGAAAGATGCGATTTCATCAATTTCGAATTCATCGTTTCTGTAAACGGTTACTTCGCAATTCAAATCTTCTAAATAGTGTACTAAATTGTAAGTGAAACTATCGTAATTGTCTATAACTAATATTTTTTTCATTGTGTTGTTTTTGTTTCAAGTTTCAAGTTTCCCGTTTCAACCAACTTGAAACCTGAAACTAAATTTTCTATTTTTCTCGAACGTACTTTTCTGTAATAATACGGTCGATTCCTAATTTTTCTACTTTTTCTACTCCTTTTTGAGTTAAGGTGTCGTTTTTAATTTTTACCACAAACTCAAATTTTCCATTTTCCCATTGACGGTTGTTGAAGTACTCTAAGTTTTCTGTGTAAACACTGTCTTTTAAAGTGTATTTTCCGCCTCCGCCATGAAATACCGCATTTATCGAATCTTTGCCATTGTTTAAATCATGATTGAAAAAAGCGAAATGTGTTTCATTTATAATTTTTATCATTTTTGTTTTTGGATTGAAAGTCGAAAAAGTCGAATCTTTCTCTGTTGTTTCAGCTGATATTAAACGCCAGGTTCCTTCAATTGGATTGTGTGTTTTTTCAGAATTACAAGATGTCATGCAAATGATTAAAATTAAAATTGATGCTGCTTTTTTCATAGTTTGTGGTTTTTTGTTTTTAGTTTTTAGTTTCAGGTTTCAGGTTTGCTGTACGTTCCAACAACTTGAAACATGAAACCTGAAACAAAGAAAACTTATATTTTTTCTGCCATTTCAAGTGCTGTATTCAATGCTCTTAATTTGTTATAAACTTCCTGCATTTCGCTTTCTTCATCAGAACTTGCTACGATTCCGGCACCGGCTTGACAATGTAATTGATGATTTTTAGAAAGGAAAGTTCGGATCATAATAGCGTGGTTAAAATTTCCGTCGAAATCCATAACGCCTATGGCTCCTCCGTAGAAATTACGATTTGTTTTTTCGTAGTCTTCAATCAATTGCATCGCTCTGTGTTTTGGCGCACCGCTCAAAGTTCCAGCAGGAAAAGTATCGGCAACTACCTGCATTGTTGTTGCTTTATCGTGCAAATATCCCGTCACTTTTGAAACTAAGTGAATTACGTGAGAGAAAAATTGAACTTCTCTGTATTTTTCAACATTCACGTTGTGTCCGTTTCGGCTTAAATCATTTCGTGCTAAATCAACCAGCATTACGTGTTCACTATTTTCTTTTTTATCTTCAGAAAGTTCTTTGGCTAAAAGTGCATCACGTTCGTCGTTTCCAGTTCTTTTGAAAGTTCCTGCGATTGGGTGAATTTCGGCTTTTCTGTTTTTTACAATAATTTGTGCTTCAGGTGAAGAACCGAATATTTTGAAATCTCCATAATCAAAAAAGAATAAATATGGAGATGGATTAATGCTTCTTAAAGCTCTGTAAACATTGAATTCGTCACCTTTGAATCCTTGTGTAAAACGACGTGAAAGAACCAATTGGAAAACATCTCCTCTAAAACAATGTTTTTTTGCCAAAGCCACATTGTGCTTGAATTCTTCATCGGTTAGGTTAGAGAAACCTTCGCCTTCTTTTGTGAATTTGTATAAAGCAATATTTCTGGATTGTAACAATTGTTCGATTTCAGAAATGTTATTTCTTCCGTCAACGCTGTGGCAGAAAATATAGGCTTCATTTTTAAAGTGATTTATGGCAATGATATTTTGATAAACTGCATAAAATACATCCGGAATTGAAGTTGCGTCATCTTTTTTTGCAATCGAAACTTTCTCAAAATAACGAACAGCATCATAAGAAATGTATCCGAATAATCCGTTGTTAATGAATTTAAAATCGTTTTTCTCCGATTTAAACTGATTCGAAAAATCCTGAATAACTTCTGGAATATTTGTCTTGGAATCAATTTTAATTTGTTCCGAAGTTCCATCAGGAAAAGTTTTTGAAATAACTTCGTTTTCGATTTTAATCGTTGCAATCGGGTTGCAGCAAATGTATGAGAAACTGTTGTCATTTCCGTGATAATCACTACTTTCCAATAATAAACTATTTGGAAATTTATCTCTTATTTTAAAATAGATGCTTACCGGCGTAATCGTGTCTGCCAGAATTTGCTTGTAATGTGTATTAAGTATAAAAGGTTTCAAAGTATGTTGTTTTTTAGTTTTTACTATTTTTTTCTGCTAATGTTGTGACCAAAAAAAAAGGCTTGTCGTGATGACAAGCCTTTTAGATTTATAGTTTTGAAAATACCATAGGAAGCTTCGTTCACGACGTTTGACGTAAATTCTTCCACCACCAAGTATTGTTCATTAATGTTTTCATTTCCTTATTTTGATGTCACAAAGATATAAAGGTAATTTGAATTAAAACACATAAAATCTCAAAAAAATCTTTTCTAATTTTGGAATTTTGTTAAATTTTAAAATTTATTATTGTTTCAAAGCCTTAGTTTCCAATAGCCAACGTGTTATTTACGTTTGCTCTAAAATCTGGAATTCCTTTGATATTTGGCGTTGTAAATAATTCTGTATTTTTAACATTAGTATATTCTAATCCAGCGCCTGGCTTATTATAAAAGTTTTGAATAACAGGATTACTCGCTGAAGATTCACTTGTAATACCACCATTACAATTATTTGCAATTATGTTTTTGAAGCTGATTTTTAATAAATTTTCATCACCATTTCCAATATTTCCTTCCAACAAAACAAATGGAGAAAAGCCTGAAACAATACTATTTGACAGATTAAAAAAAGTATTTTCTCTAACATAAACAGATTCGCGAACCAATCCTTGATTGTTTTCTTCAAGATTGACCAAAGTGATGTTTGAAGCATTTATTTTAGTCAATTTTTTGCTCATATCAGTATTTCCAATTTTATCGTATGAATCTACTTCGAAGCATCTTGACCCTGAAATATCGGATGAAAACGGATGACGAATAGCAATACTATTACTTATGTTGATTTGTGCGCCTTGAGTAAAATCAAAATCATCATCTGTAGTTCGGTATGAAATTAAATTACTCATATTTAAGTCGCCACCGTAGCATTCAAAAGAATCATCATTTGAAAAACTTATCTGGATATTGTTTAAAACCGTTTTTCTTCCAACACCAGCTAATGAAAGTCCGTTTAACTCTTTCAATGAACTTAATTTTCTTCCGGCATATTCAATTCGTACATATTTTAAAATTCCCGAATTATCTTCAGCATCTTGTCCTCCGTAGTGATTTAATAGTGGTTCAAGATCAAAAGGTAAAGTATGAAGACCTCCTAAAGTATTAATCGGTGCTTTTCCTAAAATTATAATACCGCCCCAGTCTCCTGGTTTTCTTTCGGTTTTTTCTTTGTTTGATGTAAAAACAATCGGATCAGTTTCTAAACCATCTGCAATAATTTTTGCTCCGTTTGTAATGACCAATGTTCCACAAGTTTTATCATCTCCACGAATTACTGTTCCAGGTTCGATGCTTAATGTTGCATTGTTAGTAACATAAACGACACCCACTAATTGATAAGTGTTGCGTTTCAATAACTTTAAATCTTTGTCTATTGTTCCGGCAATTATATTTGTAGCTTCGTTATATTCGTTGGCAGCAGGTTTAAAATTGGTCCAGTTGTTCATCCAGTTTGTTGTTCCAATAATTCCTTTTGTTTGTTGTTGTGCTTGAAGAAAAAAAGCGCTCAAAAGGGCAAAAGCAGCAATTTGTAATTTTGTTTTCATAACTATAATTTTAATTTCTAGTTTTTGATTTTTTAATTTGTTCAAAATTAGAGCCCGAATGTTAATCAATTCGGCTATAGTTATTATGAAAGCGTTATTTTAATATTAAGAACGTTATCTTTTTGAAAACTGATTATAAAAGAAAACCCCAATAGAATAAACTATTGGGGTTTCTTTTTATGTATGAATAAGTAAGTCTTTAAATTAGAATTTTAAAGCTACAGTTAATTCAAATTCGTCATTGATAGTTTTGTCTCCTAAACCTTCGAAGAAACTTCCTGATCCGTATTTAATGTCATATTTCGTTCTGTCAACTTTGAAAGCAGTTGTAGCAGTGTTTCCTTTTACTGTGATGTCAAAAGTTACTGGTTTAGTGATTCCTTTGATAGTTAAATCAGCAGTTACAGTATAAACGTCAGTTGCTTTAGCACCAATAGTTTTGAAAACTAATTTTGAAGTTGGGAATTTATCAGTTCCGAAGAAATCGTCAGCTTTTAAGTGCCCGTTTAATTTTCCTTGGTATTCTCCAGTTAAATCGGTAGAAGTTAAAGAAGTCATGTCAACAGTGAAGCTTCCACCAACTAATTTTTTTCCTTTGAAAACTACAGCTCCTTCTTTGAAGTTTACAGTTCCAGAGTGCTCTCCAGTTACTTTTTTACCTACCCATTTGATAGAAGATGCTTTTACATCGATTTTTTTAGTTTGAGCATTTACTGAAATACTAGCCGCTGCTACGAATAATGCTATTGCAATTGTTTTTAAATTTTTCATGTTGTTAAAATTGAATTTGATTAATAATAATTATAGAGTGATAAATAATTCTTCGTGAGATTTTCTAACTTTTTTGTAATGCTGAGCGTCGTCCTCATCATGTCTGTAACCTACAGCAGCGATAACAGCAGCATTTAAGCCTAATTTATCGAAACCTAAGATTTCATTGAATTGTGCTGCATTGAAACCTTCCATTGGAGTTGCATCGATTTTTAATTCGGCTGCAGCAGCAAGTAAAGTTCCTAAAGCAATATAAGTTTGTTTTGCTGTCCAGATATTTTTAGCTTCTTGTGAAAGGTTCGAAATTACACCATTCATCATATCTGCAAATCCGCCTAAAGCTTCAGTTGGAACGCCTCTTGTTTCGCTAATGTTTTTAATGTAAGCTGCCACAGATTCTGGTCCAGCGTTTAAGTCATTTGCAAATACAAATATTTGAGAAGCATCTGTAAGCTGAGTTTGCCCCCAAGCTGCAGCTTTTAATTTTTCTCTAATTTCTGGATTTTCAACAATAATTACTTTGTAAGGTTGTAATCCGTATGAAGAAGCTGCTAATCTAACCGCTTCTTTTAATGTATTCAAATCTTCTGCAGATACTTTTTTAGTCGCATCATATTTCTTAGTTGCGTATCTCCAGTTTAAATTGTTTACTAATGTGCTCATAATATTAATTTTGTTGGGTTCGGTATTTTTCTAATAACTGATTTAATAATTCTAATTCTTCTGGGCTTATATTCTGGGCAAATACGCGCTCGTGCTCATCTACCTTTGGGTCTAATTCTTTTAAAACATCTAGTCCTTTCTGAGTAATCAAAACCTCAATTTTGCGTCGATTATCCGGACAAACATTTCTTGTTACGAATTCTTTCAGCAATAATTTATCAACTAATCGCGTTGTGTTACTTGTTTTAGCCAACATACGTTCTTGTATCACACACATATTAGCAGGATTTCCTTTTTGTCCTCTTAATATACGAAGTACATTATATTGTTCTCCAGACAAGTCATACGGTTTTATCAACTCGTTGAAATGATCCTGAATCACATTCTGTGTGTACATGATATTCAGAATAACTTTTTTCGCATTATCCATCTTAACTGTACTCTTAATAACCTCTTCAATTGTCATAGTCGTAAGTGTATAATTTGTATATACAAATGTATAACTTTTAATAGTTGTATATACAAATGTTGTGTTAATTTTTTGTTAATTGAAATAACGCTAAAAATTATAACTTGATAAAGCCTATATAATTAGTATAAAAATACTATTTATTTTTTGAAATTACCAAATAAATCTTCTTCAAATGTTTTAAAGCTTTGATAAAGATATGTTTAAGTTTTAGTTCTTTAAAATAATTGGCTTTAACAAAATGTAAATTTTGATCATCAGGGCGTGCCAGTATTTAAAAAAAAAGGCCTACTATACTTTGCGTTCATGAGGCCTTTTCTTAAATACTGTCGGGCTTTCGCTGCTACTTCGGTAGCTTAGCTCTATCCCTCACGCGAGCGCAAGAAAGAGAAAACCCGACATTTTTTTTAAAAACTGTCGGGTTTGATATACTCTATATAATAAGGTATAATACTAATGAGGAAGTTTGTCTTTAATCAAACCATAAACCCACGTTCCTGCAATTGCACTTACTAAAGTAACAACTATTACAGTTGCTCCAGTTCCAATTTGAGCAAAAAGCGGACCCGGACAAGCTCCAGTAATCGCCCATCCAAAACCGAATAATAATCCGCCATAGATTTGTCCTTTGCTGAAAGTTTTTGGTTGGATTTCGATTTTTTCGCCTTGAAGCGTTTTGATGTTGAACTTTTTAATCAGAAATACCGAAATTAAACCAACAGCAACCGCACTTCCGATTACGCCATACATAAAGAAAGATTGTAAATGAAACATTTCCTGAATACGAAACCAGCTAATGATTTCAGCTTTCACGAATACAATTCCGAAAAAGATCCCAACGATTAAATATTTAAGGTTTCCTAATGTGTTTTCTTTTTTCTGGCTTGCGTTGATTCCTTCGCCGTCTGTATTTTTATTTTCTAAATTATTCATTTTTGAAATTTTAAAGTGAAAGAATATAAGGTAAAATCAAAAGTGCCATTACAAAACCGCCAATCATAAAACAGATTGTAGCTACTAATGAAGGCCATTGTAAATTTGATAATCCCATAATCGCATGTCCGCTTGTGCATCCGCCGGCATAACGCGTTCCGAAGCCAACTAAAAATCCACCAACTACAATCATAATGAATCCGCGAAGCGTTAATAAGCTTTCCCACGAAAATAATTGTGCTGGAACCAGACCTGTATGGTCTGTGATTCCGTAACTTGATAATTGTTCTGAAAGTTCTGGCGTAATTACAACTGCATCTGGATTAGACAGAAAATAGGCTGCAATAGCACCGCCAAGAAATATTCCGAGAACGAAAAATAAATTCCAGCTTTCTTTTTTCCAGTCGTATTTAAAAAACGGAATATTAGAAGGAATACACATCGCACAAATATGACGCAATGACGAACTAATCCCGAAAGATTTATTTCCGATAATTAATAAAATTGGAACAGTTAATCCAATCAACGGACCTGCAACGTACCAAGGCCAAGGTTCTTTAATGATTTCTAGCATATTTTTTAAGATTCTAAGTTGCTAAGCTATTAAGTTCAAAGGCAAAAAGACTTAGCATCTTAATAGCTTAGCTACTTTAATTATTTTAATACTTTACTTTGACAAAGAAAATCTGATTTTGGAATATTCGTTTTTGAAATCGCTCCAAAACCACCTTCCACTTCAGAGAAATTTCTGAAACCTCTCGCTTGTAAAATTGAAGCGGCAATCATACTTCTGTAACCACCCGCGCAATGTAAATAAAAATGTTCATTTGGGTTGATATCTTTTACCCAGTCATTAATATAGGCCAAAGGTTTGCTGTACGCATCTTCGATGTGTTCTGCTTCGTATTCGGTTTCTTTACGAATGTCGATTATTTTGTCTTTTTGAATGTCTACTTCGTTTGCAAATTGTTCGGCAGTAATTCGGTTTACAGAATCTGTTTCGAAACCCGCTTTTTGCCATGCTTCAAAACCGCCTTCTAAATGTCCGATAATGGTATCAAAACCAACACGACTTAAACGCGTTACGGTTTCTTCTTCCATACCAACGGCAGTAACCAGTACAATAGGCTGTTTTACATCAGCAATAAGAGTTCCAACCCACGGTGCAAAATCACCATTGATTCCAATATTAATAGACTGAGGGATAAAACCTTTACTAAAATCGGCTGCGTTTCTTGTATCTAAAATCAGTGCTCCGGTTTCTTCTGTAATAACTTCAAAGTCTTCTGCTTTTATGGCTTTCATTCCATTGTGCAAAACCGTTTCAAAGCTCTCATACCCTTGTTTGTTCATGGCCACATTCATGCTGAAATAGGCTGGAGGAGGCAATAAACCGTCAGTTACTTCTTTGATGAATTCTTCTTCGGTCATATTAGCGCGCAAAGCATAATTCGTCGCTTTTTGGTTGCCAATAGTCGAAACCGTTTCTTTGCTCATGTTTTTTCCGCAAGCGCTTCCGGCACCGTGCGCAGGATAAACGATTACATCATCAGCCAAAGTCATGATTTTATCTCTCAACGAATGAAATAAAATTCCAGCTAACTGGTCTTGAGTCATTCCCGCAGCTTTCTGAGCTAAATCAGGACGGCCAACATCACCGATGAATAAAGTATCGCCAGAGAAAATCGCATGATCTTTTCCGTTTTCGTCAATTAACAAAAAAGTCGTGCTTTCCATAGTGTGTCCAGGTGTGTGCAAAACTTTTATGGTAACTTTTCCAAGTTTAAATTCTTGTCCGTCTTTTGCAGAAATGCAGTCGAATTCGCAGGCAGCGTTTGGTCCGTAAACAATTGGCGCTCCGGTTTCTTTGCTCAAATCAACATGTCCAGAAACGAAATCGGCGTGAAAATGCGTTTCAAAAATATATTTCAGCTTTACTTCGTCACGTTCTAAACGATCTAAGTAAGGCTGTGTTTCTCTAAGCGGATCAATAATGGCCGCTTCGCCATTTGAAGTAATATAGTACGCACCTTGCGCAAGGCATCCGGTGTAAATTTGTTCAATTTTCATGATTAAGAAATCTAAAATTTGGTTCACAAAGGTAAGTTTGTTTTTTCGTAAAATAAGTGACTAATGTTACAGAAATTTGAATTCTGCTTAAAAAGAAGTGAATTTTCATCATATGAGTTATTTAAGTAATTTAAACTTGAGCAATTACGCCTTAAGCTTTAATTTTGCATATGATGAATGTCATTTTTAAGAAAAAAAATAATCAGTTATATGAACACGAAAGACTTATTAGATCAAATCGCTTTTATAAAAGAAATTGATAAAGTAAAATACATTCAGCGAAAAACAAAGCTTTTTAATAGTGATCGTTGCGAAAATGATGCTGAACACAGTTGGCATTTGGCTTTAATGGCAATTGTTTTGGCTGAACATTCAAATGAACAGATTGATGTTTTGAAAGTCGTAAAAATGGTTTTGATTCATGATATTGTAGAAATTGATGCTGGAGATGTTTTTATGTATGACACAGTCAAAAATCATGATAATACAGATGAAGAACGATTAGCCGCAAATCGAATTTTTGGTTTGCTTCCGAAAAAACAAGCCGAAGACTTTATCGCTATTTGGGAAGAATTTGAAGCCGGAGAAACCAACGAAGCCAAATTTGCAAGATCGATGGACAGATTAGAACCTTTGTTGCAAAATACTTCTAATAATGGAGGAACTTGGAAAGAGTTTGGTGTAAGATATGATAAGGTTCACGAGAAAAAGAGCGTCATAAAAAATGGTTCGGCAACATTATGGAATTTCGCGGAAGATTTGATAAACGAAAGCGTTGAAAAAGGGATTTTAAAAAAATAATCAAACGTAGCCACATAATTAAATATAGCCTTCGGTTTCCACCGCAGGAAACGTATAGTGATGCGCATTGTGTTCCCGCGGTTTCAACCGCGGGCTATGTTTTATCACGTAAATCTATACACAATCTTGTCATTTCGACGAAGGAGAAATCCTCGCAAGTAACTCCGCAATGCAAACACAATCTTTGTCGAGCTTCTGGCGAGGATTTCTCCTTCGTCGAAATGACAATAATAGCGGAATCATTAAGTGTACTTTCTACTTTTAAAATTGTTGAAAAGTTTCACAAATAGCAAGCGATAAACTTTTTTTAAAGGCAGGAAATTCGGGTTGTAATGGTTAAATTTGTTGAACTTCATAAAACAAATACCACTCTATGGAAGAAATGCTCTTTTATGATCGAATGCAATTTGCCTTCACCATTACTTTTCATTATCTTTTTCCACAACTTACAATGGGGCTTTCGCTCATTATCGTTTACTTCAAGTGGAAATATCTCAAAACTAAAGACGAACAATACAATCACGCCACCCATTTCTGGATGAAGATTTTTGCCCTCAATTTTGCAATGGGCGTAGTTACCGGAATCCCGATGGAGTTTCAGTTCGGAACCAATTGGGCGAAATTCTCAGAGTTAACCGGCGGAATCATCGGACAAACTCTCGCCATGGAAGGAATGTTTTCTTTCTTCCTCGAATCTTCATTCTTGGGAATATTTTTATTTGGAGAAAAACTTCTCGGACATAAATGGCATTTTGTAACCGGGCTGTTAATATGTATCGGTTCCTGGGCCAGCGGATTTTTAATCATCGCAACACATTCGTGGATGCAAAATCCAGTTGGCTATGAAATTTTGGAAAACGGAAAATTTGTCCTCAATAATTTTCAGGCTCTATTTTTAAATCCTTGGCTTTGGCCTTCTTATTTGCACAATCAGGCCGCTTCTTTGGTAACCAGTTCTTTTGTCGTTGCCGGAATTGGGGCTTTTTATATTTTGAGTAAGAAGAATGTTTCTTTTGGGAAATTGTTCCTCAAAACGGGAGTAATCTTCGGATTGATTTCCAGTATCGTAGTTGCAGTTCCAACGGGAGATTTATTGGCAAAAAATGTAGTGAAATATCAGCCTGTAACTTTTGCCGGAATGGAAGGGATTTTTCATACCGAGAAAAAAGGTTCTGAAATTGTCTTAATTGGTCAGCCCGACGTAAAAGACAAAAAATTGGATAATAAAATTGCGGTTCCAAATATTTTAAGTTTCCTGACTTACGGAAATTGGAATCAGGAAATCAAAGGTTTAGATCAGTTTGAAGAAGATTTGCATCCAACGAATATTTCAGGATTATATTACGCTTATCATATTATGGTAGGATTAGGTACCGTTTTCATTGGTTTGATGTTGCTGGCGCTTTTTCAATTAATAAGAGGAAAATTATTTGAAACCAAATGGATTTTATGGTCATTAATGTTTATGATGCCGTTTCCGTACATTGCCAATACAACAGGCTGGTACACGGCCGAATTAGGAAGACAGCCATGGTTGGTTTACAATTTATTACGAACAGCATCGGGCGCGTCGCCAACGGTGTCTTCCGGAAATACCTTATTTACATTGCTCGGTTTCATTGGTTTATACCTTTTACTCGGAATGTTATTTTTGCTTTTGATTGGAAAAATTATCAATAAAGGACCTCATCATGTGGAACTTTCAACAGAAAAAATATAATTATGGAATTTTTTTGGTACATAGTTTTAATGGGAATTTTGGCTGTTTATCTGGTTTTAGATGGCTATGATTTTGGGGCAGGAATTATTCATTTATTTTTTGCCGACACTGAAAGAGATAAAAAAGTAATCACCAATTCGATTGGTCCATTTTGGGATGCTAATGAAGTTTGGCTGATTGCAGCCGGAGGAGTTTTATTCTTTGCTTTTCCGACATTATACGCATCTTCTTTCAGCGGATTTTATCTGCCTTTGATTATGATTTTATGGCTTCTGATTTTCCGTGCGATCGGATTGGAAATGCGCGGACAAGTTCACAATCATATGTGGGAAGCGATCTGGGATAAAGCATTCGGAATTGCGAGTTTGCTTTTGGCACTTTTCTTCGGAATAGCTTTAGGAAATATCGTTCGTGGTGTCAATCTCGGGATGGTCCAAAATGGCGTTTCGACTCAAGAACCGCATTTCTTCTTTTTGCCTTTGTGGAATCCAACTTTTAGTCCGCAGGCGAACGAATTGGGAATTATAGATTGGTTTACGCTTTTCCTCGGAATTGTGAGTACAGTCGCTTTAACGATTCACGGTGCGAACTGGATTATTTATAAAACAAATTCATCGTTGAATCCAAAACTTAAAAATGTGGTTTTTAAACTGAACTTTGTTTTGCTTGTTTTGGTTTTTATTTCACTAGGAATCTGGCATTTTATCGAACCTCAACCGTTTCATAATTTTATTGAAAATCCAATCTTATGGTTTTTTCCTTTAATGACTTTTACTGGAATTGCTGGATTATTCAAAGTGCGTTCGTTTAAAAAAGACGGTCACGGATTTATTTTCTCAACCTTATTTCTACTTGGCGGATTTGCTTCAACAGCGGTTTCAATTTTCCCGAATGTTTTGCCTTCAACTAATAATGTAAATCCGTCGTTAACTATTTATAACACCGCCGCGCACGAATATGGATTAAATGCTGGATTGAGTTGGTTTTTTATCGCTTTGTTTTTAGTGATTATTTACTTTATTATTCAGTATCGCGTTTTTAGCGGGAAGATGGATGATATTGGGTATGGGGAGCATTGATTTTTGTTTGCCACGAATTCACGAATTATACTAATTGCCTCCAGTTTTAACTGGAGGTTTTTTGTTTGAATTTGAATAGGCTTTAGCCAAAATCGTAAAGTTTGGCTAAAGCCTTTTATTTATATAGATTTGTTTATCTCCAGCTAAAGCTGGAGGCAATTGTGAAACGATATGGAAATAGTACAATTTAAAAATTGGAAGTTTGAAGTTGATAGGGAGTTGACGATTGAAACTTATTCTAATGTAATTGCAAGCGGCACTGAATCATGTCTTTGTAGTGATTGTGAAAATTATATTCAGAATCGAGAAAATATTTTTCCTGAAGAAATTAAAACGATGTTTTTAAATTTAGGCATTGATTATAAAAAAGAAGTTGAAATTTTATCGTATCAAATTTTACCAAATGGATTGCAACATGTAGCAGGATGGTTTCATTTTAAAGGCAAAATGATTGATGGTAAGAATTGTAAAAGAGATATTGAAAATGAAAGTTTTCAAATAGAATTAACAGTTATCGATGATAATTTTTCAATAGGTTTTTGTGAACAAAACAGTTTGACATTTTTTAAAAATAAGGACGGATTAATTCAGGTAGAATTTGAAGCTTATATTCCTTGGGCTATTGGAAAAAAAATATAATTGAAAATTTTTCGTTTTCCAGTTGTGCGTTAGGGATAGAAGCGGTATCTCCCGATTTAGAAAAACAAGGCTTTTTAGCCGTAGTTTTTGTTAATCGGGAATATAGCGGATAGCCCGGCCGAAGGAAACGCCCAAAAAATACAAATCCCTTTATATCTGGAAAAAATCTTTTTAGTTTTCACCTTTGTCAAAGCCTAAAACTTTGACAAAGATTACTCTACAAGTGAACTAAATTGAAAATATTTAAAAATCTACACAAATTTGTTTAGTCTGTGTAATGCTGTAAATTCTAAAATAAAACCTCTTTTGTAATAATATAAAATCCCATTACGAGCACAAACCAGCCAAAAAGTGGTTTTAATTTTGCTCCGTCGATTTTTTTAGAAAGCTGGCTTCCAACTAACATTCCGATTAACGCCATAGCAGAAACGCTTAATAAGAAAGTATAATTAATAGGTGTTCCAATGTATAAATCGCCTGCAAAACCTATTGAGGAATTTATTGTAATGATTAAGAGAGAAGTTCCAACGGCTTGTTTCATTGGTAATTTTGCAAAAAACAATAAGGCCGGAATAATTAAGAATCCACCGCCGGCACCAAGAAATCCTGTTACAATTCCGACAATAAAACCAATTATGCTTAATTGAAAATAATTAGTTTCGGTATTTTTGATTTCTGGTTGAGGTTTTCGAATCATCGAAATTGCTGCTGTAATCATCAAAACCGAAAAGACAATCATAATTAGAAAATCTTTTGAAACCGAATAAGAAGCAATAGAAAATAGAGTAGAAGCAATTTGCGGAAAAATAACTTCACGAATAATTAAAATGGAAATCACAGAAGGAATCGCAAAATACAATGCCGATTTTAGTTTCAAATTTCCCATTTTATAATGGCTGTAACTTCCGGAAAGTGCCGTCATTCCAACAATAAATAAAGAATATGAAGTGGCTTCTTCTGGATTTACTTTAAATAAATACACTAATATTGGAATAGTCAGAATTGAACCGCCGCCCCCAATTAGTCCCAGCGAAATCCCGATTATGATTGAAGCAAAATAGCCTAAATATTCCATTGCATTTGTTTTGATGCAAAGTTGCTTCGGAAATTAGAATCCTACAGTAACATTTATCACAGAACGAATTTTTTTGCTTCCAAATTGTTGTCCACGGATTTTACGGATTACCACAGATTAATTATTAAAAGTGTGTCAGGCTGAGCGAAGTCGAAACCCACACAGCATTTCGACTTCGCTAAATGTGACAAATCAACCAGCAAAAATCTGTTTAATCAGTATAATCCGTGGCCAATATCACTTCAATAATTCAATCTGGTTTCGGTTGAGTTTGACCAAACCTCTTTGTTCCATTTTCTTTAATAATCTCGAAACGACTTCTCGGGAAGTATTTAATTCAGTTGCGATTTCCTGGTGCGAAAGTTTAACCTCAGCACAACCACAAGCATCAGAATGTCTTTTTAGATAGAATTCCAAACGTTCGTCCATAGATCGAAAAGCAATATTGTCAACTACTTCTAAGACTTCTTCAAAACGACTTCTGTAGGTTTCAATTACAAATTCATACCAAGAGCGGTGTTCCATCATCCATTTGTCCATCAATTGTAGCGGAATCATCATGACAGTTACGTCTTCAACAACTTTGGCCATAATTTGGCTTTTTTCGCTTTTGGCCGTGCAAATCATCGAAATGGCACAGGCTTGTCCGGGCTGTAAATAATACATTAAAAATTCGCCTCCATCTTCACCTTCGCGGTAAATTTTGATTTTTCCTTTCAGGATCAAAACCGTGTTTTTAATGTATTGTCCGGTGCGCATTAAAATGGTTCCGGCTTCAAAATTTTGCTGCGTTCCGTTTTCTTCAATGGTAGCGACAAGTTCGCTGGAAAAATTTGGAAAGTTGTTTTTTATGGAGTGCTGCATTGTAACGTTTTTTACACCAATTTTACAGATTTATATCAATTACTATGTGAGAATTTGTGAAATCCATGACGAATAATTTTATCAAAATCGGATTAAAAATTGTAATTCTTTACAAAGATAATAGATTCGGCTGGCATTGTTTGTCGGAAAATTATAAATAAGATGCATTTTGTGTAAATGAATAAATCCTATTTTCTATCGATTTTGTAGAGTGAATTTTTAAAAATAGTAAGTAAATTTGTAAATCACTGATTATAATCCTTTCTCTAAAACGTTTTCTGAGAATAATAATCGAAATCGCATTTGGTACGTTTTTAATTAATAGAAACGTCGTAATTTTACAAAAACACATTTTACTATGAATTTATCACAAGAAGATTGGGTTGCTCAGTTAAACGCTGACGAAAATGCAGTTATACTTGATGTAAGAACTGAGGACGAATTTAATGATGGCTATATTGAAAATGCTTTAAACATTGACATCAATAAAGGTCAGGCTTTTATTTATGAAATTGAAGAATTAGATAAAAACAAAAATTATTATGTGTATTGCCGTTCTGGGGCCAGAAGTGCAAAAGCATGCCAAATCATGAATGAATTAGGTATCAATAATGCCTATAATTTACTTGGTGGCATACTGGACTGGGAAGGCGACACCGTACAACCATAAAAGGAAGAAGAGGCGCATAAAAGCCTCTTTTTTCATTTTAAAATGCTATTAATAACCAAACTATAAATTACCAGATTATGAGTTTAATACCCGAAGAATATCAGATTAAAAACCTGATAAATCAAGATACCTATCTTGTAAATGGAGAATTGAAAAAATGGACAGGGCAAACAACACCAGTATTTTCAACGATTTCATCAACTGAAAAATATACTCCAACATTATTAGGATCGATTCCTTTCATGGCTGAAAAAGAAGCTGCCGAAGTAGTAGAAGCTGCAAATGCTGCTTATGATAAAGGACAAGGTCTATGGCCAACTATGAAAGTAGCTGACCGTATTAAATGCATGGAGAATTTTGTCAAGCAAATGAAAGAAACACGTGAAGAAGTGGTAAAACTTTTAATGTGGGAAATTGGAAAAAACCTTGGCGATTCGCAAAAAGAATTCGACAGAACGGTTGAATATATTTATGATACCATCGCCAGTTATAAAGAATTAAACGGACGTAGTTCGCATTTTGAAAAAGTACAAGGTGTAAATGCAATGATTCGCCGCGGACCTCTTGGAGTTGTTTTGTGCCTTGGACCTTACAACTATCCGCTAAACGAAACTTTTTCATTATTGATTCCGGCGTTGATTATGGGTAATGCTGTAATCTTCAAACCGGCAAAACATGGTGTTTTATGTATTTCGCCTTTATTAGAAGCTTTTAAAACCAGTTTTCCAAAAGGTGTTATCAATATCGTTTACGGTCGCGGAAGAGAAGTCGCTTCACCAATTATGAAATCGGGAAAAATTGATGTTTTGGCATTAATTGGAAACAGTAAATCGGCGATTGCTTTACAGGATCAGCATCCAAATAAAAACAGACTTCGTTTGATTTTAGGTTTGGAAGCCAAAAATCCAGCGATTATTCTTCCGGATGCCGATTTAGATTTGGCTATTCAGGAATGTATCGCGGGAACTTTATCTTTTAACGGACAGCGTTGCACGGCACTAAAAGTATTGTATGTTCACGAATCAATCAGAGAAGAATTCAACAAACGTTTCGCTGAAAAAGTAGACAGTTTAGGATTCGGAAATCCTTGGGAAAAAGGAGCTTCATTAACGCCGCTTCCAGAAACAGACAAACCAGCTTACATTCAGGGATTGATTGATGATGCAAAACATAAAGGCGCAAGCATTATCAATGAAAAAGGAGGAAAACATACAGAAAACTTTATTTTTCCAGCCGTTTTATATCCGGTAAATAAAGAAATGAGGGTGTATCATGAAGAACAATTTGGCCCAGTGGTTCCAATTATTTCTTTTAAAGATATCAGCGAACCTCTAGAAGATATGGCCGAATCAAATTATGGACAGCAAGTAAGTTTGTTCGGAAAAGATATTAAAACTTTGGCACCACTTATTGATGCTTTGGTAAATTTAGTTTGCAGAGTTAACTTAAACAGTTCATGTCAAAGAGGGCCAGATGCCTTCCCATTTACAGGACGAAAAGATTCTGCTGTAGGAACATTAAGTATTCCAGATGCTTTGCGTTCTTTTTCAATACGTACGTTTGTAGCTTCAAAAGATATCGATTACAACAATGAAATTTTGCAGGAATTGCTGAACAGCAAAGAATCAAACTTCATTAATACCGATTATATTTTGTAGTCATCAGAGTTATATATTAATTGTAGGGATTCCGTCTTTTTCTTTTGAAAAAGACGGTTTTTTTTTGAAAGAGACAAAGAGACAAAGAGACAAAGAGACAAAGAGACAAAGAGACAAAGAGACAAAGGGACAAAGAGACAAAGGGACAAAGAGACAAAGGGACAAAGGTGTAAACGGACAAAAGTTTTAATTCTTCGCCTTCGCCAAGCATGGCAAACTTGAAACCTGAAACTTTAAAATTTTATAACTCTATTGTAACAATAAGTTAAAAATATCCACTAATATTATAGCGAATTAAAATCATCAAAATCTTAAAACATTTATGAGAAAAAAATCATTGCAATTATTATTGATTGCTTTGGCATTTTTTGTGCAAAACAGTTTTGCACAGGAACTTTACATGCCTAGAAATATAAAAGAAGCTTACGCAAAAGGTACCCGTTCAATGGACGGAAAACCGGGGAAAAATTATTGGCAGAATCATGGAAAATATACCATGGAAATTACGGTTGATGCCAAAACAAAAATAGTAAGCGGAACAGAAACGATTGAATACACAAACAACAGCAACGATACATTAAAAAACTTGCCAATTCGATTTGTGAATAATCTTCATAAACCATCTTCACCAAGAAGTGGTGTCGTTAGCCAAGATTTTTTAAGTGACGGATTAACAATTACTTCATTAAAAATTGCCGGTGAAGTTTATAAAGAAGATGGCAGAAAATGGGGAACAGTTGGAATGATTCGAATGAAAAAACCTATTCCGCCTCATTCTACAGCAACCATTAATATTGACTGGAATTATCCTTTGTCAAAAGAAAGCGGGAGAGAAGGACAAATTGATGAAACTACATTTTTTGTAGCCTACAGTTATCCGCGCGTTTCGGTTTTTGATGATTACAACAAATGGGACCGATTACCGCATACAGACCGTCAAGAATTTTATAATGATTTTAATGATTATACTTATTCTGTAAAAGCACCAAAAAATTATGTGGTGTATGCGACTGGAGATTTGCTGAATCCAGATGAGGTTTTGCAACCAGAATTTGCTGCTCGTTTGAAAAAATCTTATGTTACAGATGAAGTTCTGCATATCGCAAACGAACAAGAAATGAAAAATGGAGTGGTAACAAAACAAAACGATTGGAATGTCTGGAAATTTGAGGCTAAACATATTTCAGATGTTTGTTTTGGTTTAAGCGATCATTATTTATGGGATGCGAGCAGTGTTGTAGTTGACAAAAAAACAAACAGACGCGCAAGTGTTCAGGCTGCGTATGATGTAAAAGGAACTGATTTTGTGGCTTCGGTAAAAAATAACCAATACGCTTTAGATTGGTTTTCGAACAATTGGCCGGGAGTTCCGTATCCGTTTTCTAAAATGACAGCTTTTCAAGGATTTGCTGATATGGAATACCCAATGATGTGTAACGATTCACAAATGGGTGATCCTAAATTTGCACAATTGGTTCAGGATCACGAAGTAGCACACACTTATTTTCCTTTTTATATGGGAATCAACGAAACGCGTTATGCTTTTATGGATGAAGGCTGGGCAACAACTTTTGAGTATTTAATTGGAATTGCGGAACACGGAAAAGAAGCAGCTGATAAATTTTACCAAGAATTTAGAGTAAAAAACTATATTAATGATGCATCAACAGAAGAAGATCAGCCGATTATTTCAATGTCATCTCAGGTATCTGATGCAGGTTATGGAAACAATTCTTATGGCAAAGCTTCTCTTTCTTATATTGCTTTAAAAGATATGCTTGGCGATGATTTATTCAAAAAAGCATTGCACGCCTATATGGATAATTGGAACGGAAAACACCCAATTCCATGGGATTATTTTAACTCATTTAATTCGGCTACAGGAAAAAACCTGAATTGGTTCTTTAACAATTGGTTTTTCACGAATAATTATATTGATCTTTCTATTAAAAATGTAGAGAAAAATAAAATCACGATAGAAAACACAGGTGGTTTTGCTATTCCGTTTGATATAAAAGTGGTTTATGCTGATGATTCAAATGAAATACTTCATCAAACACCTGCAGTTTGGGAAACCAATCAAAAAGTAGCATTGATCGATTTAAAATCGAAGAAACAAATTAAACTAATTACCCTTGATGGCGGTATTTTTATGGATGCAACTCCTGCGAATAATATATGGACAGGTAAATAAATCCAAATAGTAATGAGTTAGAAAACCGTCTTTTGTAATAAAAATGACGGTTTTTTTGTTTTTAAAGAAAAATAATAGAAATATGGAAAACCGTAATGAAGTTTCATTTTAAAAAGTTACGTTTGCAAAAAATAAAAAAATTGAATAATTAATGAAAAAGCACCACATTCTTTTTGTTTTATTGCTTTCTTTTAAATGTTTTGCGCAAAATGATTCGAAAAGCGTATTTCAAAAGAGCAGATACGAGTTAGCGGTTTCCTACTATAAAAAAGCAGATTTTAAAAAAGCACTTGATTTATTTTCTATTGCTTCAAAACTTAAACCTGAAAATGATCTGGGAAAGGAATCCATCAAAAAGGTTGATACTTTGAAAACAATGCTTCGAAATGAAGTTTTAAATCGGGTTATAGGTACTTGGAAAATGATTGGAGACAGACCTACCTGGGCCCAAACTGTGGTGGGAACACAAAAAGAAACTGAAGAAATAATTGAAATAACTCAGGATAAGATCCTCTTTTTTGAATTAGACAAAAAAACGCAAACAAAAAGACTGATAAAATCGGAAGAATTAAAGTATTATAATAAAGATGCATCTGATGGCGCATTTTCAGATATAATTCTTTCTGATGGTACAATTTGGAGCTGTCTTCTAAATGAAGAGACAAATGTGCTGCATGTTATCAACATTGCGAAAAAGAACGAAACGGGTATTGAAAAAATAACCAGTGATAATGAAGAAGCTTTTTTTGTCAAGATAAAATAATAAAAGGGAATCTAATTTGATTCCCTTTTTTATGTTTGCCAACTAAAGTTTTTATAAGAATTTAAATCCGACCGAAAAATTCGAAATTCCCGTTTTAATGCTTCTTCCCGAAGGATCAAGATCGGTTAATCCGGCAAGATATCTGTAATCTACTGTGAATCGCCACAAATCAACTCCAACGCCACCTAAAAAACTGCTATTATTTCGTTCAAAAGCAATATAATTCAGATTGTTGTTAGCCTTGATGTCAGAAAAGTTTTTCCAGTTGTAACCAATAAAAAGTCTAACGTTTCCTAATTTCCCTAAGGGCACAATTTTTAAACCAGCAATTAAGGTGGCATCAGTTCCGCCCAACTCATACTCCGTTTCCCCAATTCCTGTTTGTGAAACAGTAAACTTTGATTGCGAATAGCCAAATTCGCCCTGAGCATAAAAAAGAGCC
Source organism: Flavobacterium xizangense (assembly GCF_054075145.1). Classification (NCBI taxonomy): domain Bacteria; kingdom Pseudomonadati; phylum Bacteroidota; class Flavobacteriia; order Flavobacteriales; family Flavobacteriaceae; genus Flavobacterium; species Flavobacterium xizangense. Next base: position 249,963 of record NZ_JBSIPG010000003.1, read on the forward strand.
AGATTCACTCGTGCAAAACCAGCGAATCCATAATCAGTTCCTGCACTTTTTGAACTGAAATCATCAGTAATGACAGAAGTAATATTGGTTGAAAATTGGGGACCAAATTGTATAAACTGTGCAAATCCATTCGCACAAATACATAATAATGTAGCAAGAAAGAATTTTTTCATAACCGGTTTTATTTATTTTGATCCCATAAATTTACTTATATTTAATTTAAATAGAATGATTTTTCTGATTTATTTTAAGTTATCTTTTTGATAATGAGTGTGATGTTGTTTTGTGTTGTTTGGAAGAGTAAAAAATAATAAATGCTGTAAATTTGACAAAAGACTAAATATTTTTTAAAATGAAAATTGCAGTAATTGAGCCTTCGCAAACTTGGCAAATTCGCCATCAAGTAATGTGGCCAGATCAGCCTTTTGAATTTGTTCAATTAAAAGAAGATGAACTTGGATTTCATTTTGGTGCTTTTGAAGATGAGAAATTGGTTTCTATTGTTTCTTGTTTTTTTTCTGATGATGAAATGCAGTTCAGAAAACTTGCGACCCTCGAAGAATTTCAAGGAAAAGGAATCGCTTCAGAATTGCTAAATCATATATTTAAGCTGGCCAAACAGAAGAATATGGCTAAAATTTGGTGTAACGCACGTACTAACAAAAAGGCATTTTACGAAAAATTTGGAATGACCGATACGCATAAAATTTTTACTAAAGAAGGCCAGGAATTTACCATAATGGAAATTTTTCTATAAAAAATTCGACTTAAATTGAGGAATAAAATATAGAATGTCAAATATTTATAATTTTACTATTTTTTTATGGTTCCTTTTTTAGTGGATAACAAATCATCAGTTTCAAATTCTGGCTGACTGTTATTTTGATATAAAATCATCAGTTTAATTATGGAATAAATAACGAAAAAAAATGAAAACGTTTTCGTTTATTATCGACATGTTAAGACTTTCTTATTTTATTTTTTTTATTGCAATCTTTTATTACTTTCGCACCCAAATGAGAAAGTTAATAGTATTTTTAGTATTCATGAATTTGCTTCTGTTAGGCGGAGGCCAAAATCTTAATGCAAGTACTTTTGGATTTTCTCATCATCATTCTTTTGAAAAAAAGCACCGTGTAAAATTCACTAATCAGGAAAAAGGCACTTCAGTTATTGAAGATGCAGCAGATGTTGATTTGGAAGAGGATTTACTTGGAAGTGATGATGTTAAGGATGGACTTACAACGAAATTTTTTGCAGTTAATTACAGTTTACTTGATAAATGGTATTTATCTTTTTCAGATCAATCTGCAACAAATGAATCAAATCGTTTTAAAATTTATGCGCCCTTTCTTGCGCATTCAAATCCTATTTATATTACTCAGAGAGTACTAAGAATTTGATTTACCAATATACATCGGTTACCTCAGCTGTAATCCTACTATCTTGTTGATGTATATTTTTTTCTACTTCTTCTTGTTGAAAGTGAGATTATGAGCTACTGGTGTCCGATGCATTTTTTCATCTAAAGGAATCACTGTATTCCAAGCATTCAATCGCTTAATTTCCAAACTAAATCATGAAAAGAATTATTTTGTTCACAGGCTTAATTGCCTTTGTGTGCCTGACTAGTTGTACAACTAAAAAAGAAGAGAAAGAAGAAGTGGAAGTATTTACGGTAACAAATCCGGTAAAAATTGACACTTCATTTACTAAAGAATATGTTTCGCAGATTAAATCTGTTCGAAATATTGAAATCCGTGCCCAAGAAAAAGGGTTTTTACAAAACATTTATGTTGATGAAGGACAGTTTGTAAAAGCTGGCCAGTTACTGTTCAGAATTATGCCAAATATGTATCAGGCAGAATTATTGAAAGCGCAAGCGGAACAAAAATCAACCGAAATTGAATTGCAAAATGCTAAACTTTTAGCAGATAAAAATATCGTTTCTAAAAACGAATTGAGTGTTGCTCAGGCTAAACTGCAATCGGCAAAAGCTGAAGTTGCATTAGCAAAACTTCATTTATCATTCACAGAAATCAGAGCTCCGTTTGACGGAACAATCGATAGAATTCCATTAAAATTAGGAAGTCTTATTGACGAGGGCGAATTACTGACAAGTCTTTCAGATAATAGCCAAATGTTTGCTTATTTCAACGTTTCAGAGCCAGAATATCTTCAGTATGAGACTAATGTAAAAGACCGCGCTGATAATAAAGTGAATTTAGTTTTAGCTAACGGAGATATTTTCAAAGAAAAAGGAAATGTTGAGGTTATAGAAAGCGAATTCAATAATGAAACAGGGAACATTGCTTTTAGAGCGAGATTCCCAAATTCAGGAAGACTTCTTAGAAATGGTGAGACTGGACAAGTGCAGATGCTTGTTCCGTTGAAAAATGCGATCGTAATTCCACAGAAAGCTACTTACGAAATTCAGGATAAAAAATATGTTTTCGTTGTTGATAAAAACAATAAAGTAAGCTCTAGAGAAATCACGATAACAGGTGAAATTCCTGATTTGTTTGTGATCAAAAGTGGACTTACGGAGAATGATAAAATCTTACTTGAAGGAGTTCAAAAAGTAAAAGAGAACGACAAAATTAAATATGAATACCAAGCTCCACAAACGGTAATCAATCATTTGCGTCTAAAAGCGGAGTAGATTTTTAAGTGGTTTCAAGTTTCAAGTTGCGCACTTAACATGAAGTCTGAAACTTGAGACACTTTTGAATTTCAGATTGTCTTAATCATTAAAAAAATATAAAATGTTTAATAAATTTATTCAGAGACCTGTTCTGTCGATAGTAATATCGCTGATAATTGTCTTTTTAGGGGTATTGTCGGTATTGAATTTACCAATTACTCAGTTCCCTACCATTTCACCGCCAATGGTGAATGTGACCGCAGATTATCCTGGATCTAATGGTGAATTAATGATCAAAGCGGTTGTTATTCCTTTAGAAAGAGCACTAAATGGAGTTCCGGGGATGAAATACATAGCTTCAGATGCTGGAAACGACGGTGAAGCAACAATTAAAGTGGTATTTAATTTAGGAACAGATCCAAATCAGGCCGCGATTAACGTTCAAAACCGTGTGGCTTCGGTAACCAATAAATTACCTCCATTGGTAATTAGAGAGGGTATTAAAATTACTCGTGAAGTACCGAGTATGTTGATGTACGTAAACCTTTACAGTACAGATAAAAATACCGATATGAAGTTCTTGTATAATTATGCAGACATCAACGTTCTTTCAGAATTGAAAAGGGTAAATGGTATTGGTGCTGGAGATATTTTAGGAACACGTGAATATGCAATGCGTATTTGGTTGAAACCAGATCGTATGTTAGCTTATAAAATTTCTGCTGATGAGATAATGGAAGCATTGTCAAGCCAGAGTTTGGAGGCTTCTCCGGGTAAAACGGGAGAAAGTTCTGGTAAACGTTCTCAGGCGTTTGAGTACGTATTGAAATATTCTGGACGTTTTACAACAAAAGAACAATACGAGAACATTGTAGTAAAAGCAAATCCAAACGGAGAGCTTTTACGTTTGAAAGATGTTGCTAAAGTTGAATTCGGAAGCTCGATGTATGATATCTATTCCAATTTAAATGGAAGACCATCAGCAGCGATTGTATTAAAGCAATCTTTTGGAAGTAACGCGAATCAGGTTATTGAAGAGGTAAAAGCTAAATTGGAAAAAATAAAACAAAGATTTCCAAAAGGTATGGATTATGAAATTTCATATGACGTTTCTAAATTCCTTGACGCTTCTATTGAAAAAGTAATCCATACTTTGGTTGAAGCATTTATTTTGGTTGGTTTAGTAGTATTCCTTTTCTTAGGAGACTGGCGTTCTACGGTTATTCCGGCAATTGCGGTACCTGTATCGTTGATTGGAACATTTGTATTTATGACATTCTTTGATATTTCATTGAACTTAATCACATTATTTGCTTTAGTATTAGCAATTGGAGTCGTCGTCGATGACGCGATTGTGGTTATTGAAGCTGTTCATGCCAAAATGGAAGAGGAACATCTTTCACCATTTAAAGCTACTAAACAAGCGATGCACGAAATTGCGGGAGCAATTATTGCTATTACATTCTTGATGGCTGCGGTATTTATTCCTGTTGCATTTATGTCAGGTCCTGTGGGGGTGTTTTACAGACAATTTTCTGTAACAATGGCGACAGCAATTATACTTTCAGGTATTGTGGCTTTGACATTGACACCAGCACTTTGTGCGATGATGCTAAAAAATAACCACGGTAAACCTAAAAAGAAAACTCCAGCAAATAGATTTATTGATGCTTTCAACGAAAAATTCAATTTAGCACAAGGTAAATATCAAAATCTATTAGGTAAAATTGTTAACAGAAGAGTCGTTACGATTGTTGCACTCCTATGTTTCTGTGCTGGAACATGGATCATTAGCAGCACCGTTCCTTCAGGATTTATTCCAAATGAGGATCAGGGAATGTTTTATGCTGTAATTCAGACGCCTCCGGGGTCATCTTTGGAGAGAACTAATAATATTGCTGAGAAAGTTCAAAAAATCGCAGAAGAGATTGATGGAGTGAAATCAGTTTCTTCATTAGCAGGTTATGAGATTTTGTCAGAAGGTACAGGAGCCAACTCGGGAACTTGTTTAGTTAACCTGAAAGATTGGAGTGACAGAAAAGAGTCTGTTCTTGAGATTATGCATCAAATGGAAGAAAAATGTAAAGATATTACGGGTGCTAATATCGAATTTTTTCAACCACCTGCTGTACCAGGATATGGTGCTGCCGGAGGATTTGAGCTTCGTTTGTTAGATAAAACGGGTTCTGTAGATTATAAGAGAATGGAACAAGTCAACAACGACTTTGTTGCCGAATTGAACAAACAACCGGAATTATCAAACGTATTTAGTTTTTATAGTTCAAGTTTCCCTCAATACATGATGAAGGTTGATAACGACTTGGCACAGCAAAAAGGTGTTTCTATTGAAAACGCTATGAATACTTTGTCAACTCTTGTAGGAAGTAACTATGAAATCAGCTTTATCAAATTCGGTATCAATTATAAAGTTATTGTTCAGGCTTCGCCAGAATATCGTGCACAGCCAGATGATATTTTAAAACTGTATGTGAAAAATGATCGTGACGAAATGGTGCCATTTTCTGCCTTTATGAAATTAGAAAAAGTATATGGTCTTTCAGAAATTACGAGACATAATATGTACACTTCTACTCAAATTAGTGGTTCTGCAGCTGCAGGTTACAGTTCTGGTACAGCAATTAAAGTCATTCAAAGAGTTGCCGCTGAAAAATTACCAAGAGGATACGATATCGACTGGGCAGGTATCTCTGCCGATGAGGTTGCTCAAGGTAATCAGGCTATTTGGGTATTCTTAATCTGTTTAGGATTTGTTTATTTGGTTTTAGCGGCTCAATATGAGAGTTTTATTTTGCCATTATCGGTAATCCTTTCTTTGCCTGCGGGTATTTTTGGAGCTTTCCTTTTATTGAAAATTGCAGGATTAGAAAACAATATTTATGCGCAGGTTGCCATGGTAATGCTTATCGGTTTATTGGGTAAAAATGCCGTATTAATTGTAGAGTTTGCTATTCAAAGGCACGCTGCGGGATTAACAGTTTTACAGGCAGCAATGGAAGGAGCAAAAGCAAGGTTCCGTCCAATTTTGATGACTTCGTTTGCTTTTATTGCAGGTTTATTGCCGCTTGCTTTTGCAACTGGACCGGGTAAAATTGGTAACAGAACTATTGGTACTGCGGCGGCCGGAGGTATGCTTATAGGAACGATCTGCGGAGTGTTTGTAATTCCGGGATTGTATTTCATATTCGCTAAGATCGCTGAGAAGCACAAATTAGTAAAACATGAAGAAGAAAATCCATTAACAGAAGAAATTGACAACAATCATGTATAATAAATTGAAACTATATAAATATAGCGTTGCATTGGGATTATGTCTCGCTGTAGTGGGCTGTAAAGCTCCTGCACCAGATACAGCAACTGCTAGTGCGCCGGTTCCAGAATCATTTAGTGCTGCTGTCACTCAGGATACAACCAATACTGCAGCTATAAAATGGAATGAATTCTTTAAGGATCAAAATCTTATTGATTTGATTGATGTGGCCCTGAAAAACAATCAGGAATTAAACATGACGCTGCAGGAAATCGAAATTGCTAAGAATGATGTTAGAGTTCGTAAAGGACTTTTATTGCCACAAGTTGGTGTTCGCGCCGGAGCTGGAGTAGAAAAAGTAGGAAGGTATACCAGCCAAGGGGCTGGTGATGCCACTACTGAAATCAAACCTGGTGTAGAAACTCCAGATCCACTTGGGGATTTTACAATTGCAGCTTATGCAAATTGGGAAGTGGATATCTGGAAAAAACTGCGTAATTCTAAAAAAGCAGCCGTAAACAGATATTTGGCTACAGTTGAAGGAAAAAACTTTGTAGTGACAAACCTTATTGCTGAAATAGCTGATTCTTATTATGAGTTATTAGCTTTAGATAGTCAGCTTGATATTGTAAAACAAACAATTACTTTGCAAAGTAATGCTTTGGAAATTGTAAAAATCCAAAAACAGGCGGCAAGAGCAACAGAACTTGGAGTTAAAAAGTTTGAGGCTGAAGTATTGACTTCAAAAAGTATGGAGTTTGATATTTTACAGCAAATCAAAGAAACGGAGAATAAAATTAATTTCTTGTTAGGACGTTATCCGCAGGAAATTAAAAGAAGTAATACAAAATTCCTGACTTTATTGCCAGCCTCAGTAAGCGCCGGAATTCCGTCTCAATTATTAATGAATCGTCCTGATGTTAAACAGGCAGAATTAGAATTGGTTGCGGCGAAGTTAGATGTAAAAGTAGCTCGTGCTGAGTTTTATCCTTCATTGGATATTTCTGCAGCTTTTGGAGTTCAGGCATTTAAACCATCTTATTTGTTTACATTTCCAGAGTCACTTTTATATTCATTAGCAGGAGATCTTGCAGCGCCGCTTATTAACAGAAATGCAATTAAAGCGGAGTTTTCGAGCGCAAATGCAAGACAACTTCAGGCATTATACAATTATGATAAAACGATTTTAAACGCTTATTTAGAAGTATCTAATCAGCTTTCTAAAATTGATAATCTGCAAAAAGGGTATGATTTGAAATCACAACAGGTTGACGCATTGAACAAATCGATTGATGTTTCGAATGATTTATTCAAATCGGCAAGAGTAGATTATTTTGAAGTTTTAATGACGCAACGCGACGCATTAGAAGCAAATTTAGAATTGATTGATACTAAAAAAGAACAACTTAACGCTGCCGTTCATGTTTACAGAGACCTAGGCGGAGGTTGGAAGTAGAATGCCCATTTTAATTAGTTATTAGTAGAGGCCTCTCAGAAATTAATTCTGAGAGGTTTTTTATTTTCACTTATTTAGGAATCGCTATTTTCGCTTTAAAACCTTTGCCAGGTTCTGTTTCAAAATCTACAGTTCCTTTAACGGCTTGAATACGGCTTTCCATATTGTGGAGACCATTTTTTGCAATTTTATTTTTTTCGCAGCCTATGCCATTATCAGTATAGTTTATCAAGATAGAGTTTTGATCATTTTCAAATTTTACGACAACAAGATTTGCTCGGCTGTGTTTTTTCATATTTACTAGTAGCTCTTGTAAAATTCGGCTTATGGTAATCTTTTTTATATCGTCAATAATTTCCCAATTTACACTTTCTAAATTAGTAACCATGATATTTCTTTCAGCAGAATTATAAGTCGAAAGCATTTCTTTGATGCTGGTAGTAAAATTAGCGCCCGTATCAATTTTATTGTTTTCTTTTGAAATTCCTCTAACACGGCCGTAAATATCATCTAATTTTTGAAGAAGATTCTCTTTTGTGTTTTCTACAGACAAAGGCTGTGATTCGGTAAAAGCAATCACGTTAAAAACATCGTTTGCCAGCTCATCATGGATTTTTTTAGCTATTCTGGTTTCAGTTTCATACGAAGCTTTAAATTCGATTGCCTTGTTTTTATTTTTATAATAACGTATCAGAATGGCTATTAAAATAACTAGAAAAATAAATATGATAACTAATACAACTCGTATATATTTTTCTTTTTGAAGTGCTAAGAGGTTTTCAGCTTTTTCTAAACGAAGTTTTTCGTTTTCGTCTTTTTCTTTTTTAGCATCGTATTTAATTTTGGCAAATTTATTTTTAAAGTTATTTCGAACCCTTATGATACTGTCGTTTAATGTAAAATACTTTTGAACATATTTGCCGTTTTGAGCACTGTGATCATTTGAAATTAAAATTTGCAACGCTTCTAATCTTTCATCAACACTATTTAGTTTTGTAGAAATATTATATGCAGCGACGGCATTTTCATTTGATTTTTGAATGTCTTTTTTTGAATAATAATCTGCTAAGTTTAAATAGCTTTGAATACTTCCGTAGGTATCGTTAATTTCATTTCTTTTCTGGAGCGCCTCATTCATTAAATGAAACCCTTTTTCATCTGATCCATTTTTAAAATAGGCATAACCCAAATTGTCTTGAATTCTGGCTTTAGTTAAAGCGTGAGATTTATCATCAAAAAATTTTGTGTTTAGTATAGATTCCAAAATGTTAATAGCTTTTTGATATTTTTTTTGAAAAATATAGACAACAGCAATATTGTTCATAGGCTCGTATTTAGCGACACGATCTGGCTCATCTTTTATAGATTCCTTATAGTAAAAAATAGCATCATCATAAAGAGAAAGTTCTTTATCGGCAACACCTAATAAATTATTTATTGTAGAAGTATAGGTATTCTTTTTTTTATAATATGCTAATGCTTCTGTAGCAGTCTCTTTACTTCCATAATAGTCACCATTAACTTGTTGAATGGTTGCTGTTAAAATAATTGTGTATCCTATATTAGCACTATCTTTTAAGCTTTCAAAAAGTATTTTGGATTTGTTAAATTCGTAAAGTGCAGTATTAAAATTTTGTTTTTGATAATTTTCAATTCCTTTATTTCGCAAACTAAGCGCTTCTTTTTTTAATGATTCTATATTGGGCTTAATGGTCTTTTTTTCTTTGCAGGAAAAAAGAAAAAGAAGAATTATAAAATAAAAAAACGGGGACCGTAACATATAAGTTTACTTTCCCCGAAAATAGTAATTAATTAGATACGAAAATATTTTTATTCATCTGTTGGCGGTGGTGGCGGTGGAATTTTAGGCCCCTCACCAGGTCCATCATCAGCGAAAGTATCTTTTACTGGATTAACAGTTTTTTTGGTTTCTTGTTTTGGCTTTGTTTCAATTTCGTCCGGAGTACAAGAAAATATAGTGAACAATAACACAAATGTGCTAAAAAATAATAGTTTTTTCATTTTGATTTAATTTAGAAATTAGACATAGGTATTGCTGTCCGGAGTTATCCAGAGTTTATTTATGACAATACCAAATTGGTTTTGGGAAGTTGATCGTGTAGAACGGTAAGACGTAATTTAAACTTCCCGAATAAACTCGGTCTTACGGTTTTCCACAATGTTAATTAGAACTAGTTTTATATTTTTGTTTTAGTCTGCAGACAAAACTTGAACTAATTTCTGATGCAAAGGAAAGGCACTTTTAGAGCACTGTAGATAAGGAATTCCCGGAATTCCTGCGTTTTCCTGAGATTCCTATGATTTCCCAATAAAATAAAAATGCAATGCCTATTTTTTATTAAATGTTATTTGGTTTTAGGCTAATCTCTATTATAACAGATGCATTAAATTTGACAAAAGTTGGCTTGAACTGTAAAAAAAAATGTAGAAATAATATTAGATTGTAATAAAAATTGAAAGTGCTGATAAATATTTGAATTTTAGAAGTCAAAAATAAAGGCATATAAAAAATGTTTTTGATGAAAAATGAAAATAACGTATCAAAAAAGTTCCTAAAAACGTCAAGATGAATAATACATTAGAAGAGTATAAAAAAGCAATTAAAATTAAATACGAACTTGAAAAAGAGGGAGAACACTTCGATTATTTGTATAATCCGTCACGAGGAAAACTTCGTGATTTGTGCTGGCTTATTTTCGAAAATAATCCAACCCAAGATGATTTAAATGTTTTTAGGAATTTGTTGTGTTTAGATTTTGATCATACTAAAAAGAATAAGTTTAAGGAACAAAAAGATAAGTTTAGACCCATTGAAACCTTTTTTAAAGGAGAAACAGATCCGTCAAATATTGACGCAATAAATCTCGCGGCAATTTTGGTCGATTTTCAACCGCGTCCTTTTAAAAGGTTTAATGAAAAGTGTAGAAATGCAGAAGTTAAAGTGGCTGAAAATGCAGAAAAAATTAAAGCAACTGCTGAAATAGAAAATGAAGACATAGAATTAAAGAGTTTTGTGAAAAATGAAAATGAAGGATCTAAAGAAGTTCCTAAAAAAGGAAATCTTTTTTTGAATTTAAAAGACATATTTTCTAAAAAAATAGTTCAGAAGATATATCCCAGAAAAGTAATTACGATTGCAATTGGAGCGGTCGCATTAGTGTCTTCTGCATGTTTATATTTTGTGCAGAAAAAAGATTAGGTAGAGTAATTTCCAAAAGAAAATCAAAAGCATTTTGAGAAATAAAATGCAAAAAGTTGGAAAAAGAATAATTTTTTACGGTGTAATTTAGGCATTTAAAAAGTTTGTTTTTCGGCATATATTTACTGTTATTTACACTATAAAGATAAGAAAAAAATACCGTTAAACCTAATAAAATCAACGAAATAATGATTTTTTTTGCTTTTTTTTGGAAGTTTTTTTTGTATTTGTTTGCTTAACAAGTGAGGCTGTAAAATTTGCTTTTTAGCTGGATTTCGATAAAATTATTTATATTTATAAAGCAGTAAAAAGAATTTGATTCTGTCAACAATCTATTTAAAAATTCATTCATGAAAAAGGTATTAATACTATTAATTGTTTTATGCACTTTTGGTTGTAAAAAGTATGTCGTGTCGTTTGAACAGCCGACGGAAATGAAACTGGACAATCTAAAACTAGAGGTATTTCTCGATAAGAAGAAAGTTCAGGATATTAACTTGAAAGCAACAAATGAAATGCCAACTTACCAAACAGCAGAACTTTCAATATCTGATGAAGGAAAACACCTGCTTCAGGTTAAAACAAAAGATACAACCTTTAGTTACAATATAAATTATCCCGAAGAAAAATATATTGTGGTGACTGCCCATTTAATAAATAACGGGAAGCTTTATATTGGGATTAGAAAACAGAATTATAAATTTAGATTTAATTGATTAAAAAATTTATTTCAAAATAAAAGCCTTTCACATTCAATGGGAAAGGCTTTTGCTATTTTTAGGAATAAAGTCTTAGGATAAAAAATCTTTGAGCCAGAATCCAGAATTTTTAATGGTTCTTTTTTGAGTCTCAAAATCAACATGAATTAGTCCAAATCTGGCGTTGTAACCTTCGGCCCATTCAAAGTTATCGGTAAGCGTCCATACGAAATAGCCATCGACATTTAAGCCGTCTTCTTTGGCTTTCAAAATTTGTTCTAAATGATCCTGAATATAATGTGTACGTTTAATATCGTACACTTTTCCGTTTGTAACCGTGTCCGGGAAAGCGGCACCATTTTCGGTAATTATAATTTTTTTGATGCCGTCGTATTCGTTAAATCTTTTTAAAACATGGTAGAGAGCAGGAGGGTAAACTTCCCAGCCCATATCAGTTGCAATGACATTCCTTTTCTCGGCACTAATTAATTCGGCACCGATATAGGGAATTATTAACGACGATTTTACAACTTCTCTGGTATAACATTGTAGACCAATAAAATCGAATTCAAAATCTATGTTTTTCAAATCATCGGGCGCAATATAATTGTTTAGTTTTTTTAAAACAGGTAAGTCGCCTTGTGGATATCCAAGGCCTAAAAGCGGTTCGATAAAAGTTCTGTTAAGCAGAGTGTCAACACGTTTTGCGGCTTCAACATCTTTTTGACTTGTTGTAGCGGGTTCAATATGAGTTGAAGAAAAAGTAGTTCCAATATTGGCATCAGGAATTCTGTTTCTAAGTATTTTTCCTCCGGCAGCAGTTGCCATTGTAACGTGATGCATGGCTTTTAAGTAGTTTGTAATTCCTTTTTTTCCAGGTGCGTGAATGCCCAAAAAATAACCAGCTCCGGTAAAAACAGAAGGTTCGTTGATCACCATCCAGTTTTTAACGCGATCGCCAAAATGCTTTGCACAAATTTCGACATATTCTGAAAACCAGGAAATAGATTCGCGATTCGTCCATCCGCCTTTTACTTCAAGCGCATGTGGCAAATCCCAATGATAAAGCGTAACCCAAGGTTCAATTTCCTGAGCAAGCAATGAATCAATGATTTTATTATAGTAATCAATTCCGGCCTGATTTACAGGATGAGTTCCTGTAGGCATAATTCGTGGCCAGCTGATAGAAAATCTAAAATTCGGGATATTTAATTCTTTGATTAAATTAATATCGTTTTCATACGAATTATAGAAATCACAAGCGGTTACAGCATGATGTCCGTTTTTAATTTTCCCTTTTTGAGAAGTAAAAACATCCCAGATCGAAGAACCTTTTCCGTCTGCATCATGAGCACCTTCAATTTGAAATGCGGCGGTAGAAACACCCCACAAGAAATCCTCTCCAAATTGATTTTTGTTTAGAAATGAGTTTTCAACTTTATTCATTCAACTATATGTTCCTTGATTTTTAAATGATTTTTAATGAAGGAAAGAAGATTGCATAGCTCTTAAAAAAAGCCACTCTTTGAAAGATACCAGAAAATTTAGATTAAAGAATTTCATAACTTTTACTTTTACTCAAATTAAGAAAACTAATGTGAATAAATTGTAAAGTCATTATTATCAAATAATTAAATAAGATGAAAGTAACGAAAAAAACGATAAAAAGCCCCCGAAGGAGCTTTAGAAATCAAAGTATTTTCAGAGATTTAGATAATCCCCATATCCTTTGCGATAAAAACTAACTGAACAGTATTATTAGCTTTAAAAAAATCTTTTAGTTTTGATAATCTTTTTTCGATGGCGCTTTTACTGTTAGGTTTGATATCGGCATTTTTGAAAATTTCGATAACATCATCCTGCGATTGTCCTTCAGATAAATATTTTAGGATTTTAATATCAATATCATCAATTTCGAAATTATTTTTTTCCTGCAATAATGAAGCAATTTCCGGTGAAATAAATTTTTCATCAGAATCAGATATAATACCTATTGCCTTTTTAAGCTCTTCGATGCTGTTTCTGCCTTTTAGAACGAAGGCATTTATTGCTGCATTTTCAAAAAGCGATTTTATACGATAACTTTTATCTTCTACAGAATAAGTAATGATTTTAATGTCTGGCTGTATTTCGCGTGTTTTCTGAACTAATTCGTCGCCACTTGCCAGCTTTATATCACGATGATCTGCCTTGAAAGAAAGGTCACTTATCAATAAATCATAAGGATCATTGTCCTGAATAGCTTTTCGTATTTTTAAAAAGGCATCGTCACAATATTTGGAATAATGAAAATTTTCAATTCCTAAATCTTTCAGGACTTGTTCGATTCCAAAATTGATGCTATCAAGGTCTTCGGCTATAATTACTTTTTTAAACATATAAAAATTATTTAGGCATGGATATCTTTACTTTAAAAACCTCTATTAGGTTCATTGTCAAAAGTAATAGTTCCTTTTTGGGGTAGAAACTCTTCTGGAAAATCGTCGGTATAATTTGATTTTGCACGTTCTATTTCTTTTTTAATACGATCATATTTATCATCATAACAAGAAAATAATATTGTGTTCAAATAGAACTAAAAAATATTTTTTCTTTTTTATTATGGTTTAAAAATTTGGCATAAGCATTGCTATTCAGAATTGTTCTGAATCGTTTTTTGGGTAATGAAACTTTCTGTTTGTGAAGAAAAGAGCGTAAAGTAGTAAGTCTTGATTTAGGTTTTCCTTCTAAACTAAAATTTACGGTTTCCCGCAATTTCTAGGTGAACTAGTTTTGTAAATTTGTTATGATCGCGAGTCAGAACGAGCACTAATTCTAAGGTAAAGTAATCATTTATTTTCCTTTGAATTGAGAAGGAAATCCGGAAATTCCAAATGTTCCAGATTTTCTTGAAAAATCCGAGAATTAATCCTAAAAATCCTGAAAATCCTGAATGTATATGGACCACATTACACGATGCAATTATGAAAAAGCTTATAAAGAAGCTATACGAACAAAATATAATATTGAAAAAGAATTAGGAGAAAATTCCAATTATCTGGAGACACCTTCTCAAGCCCATTTGAGAGATTTATGTTGGAAAATATTACGTGAAAATCCTGCTCCAGACGATTTAAAAGTGTATTGGGATTTTAAAGGTGTTCCTTTCGATAAAAATAGGGAAGATACTTGCACAACCTATACGGATAAGTATAAAAAAGTAGGCGCATTTTTGAAGGGAGAGAAAGAACCTCTAAAAATAGATACCGTTGATATGGCTGCAATTTTGATTGATTTTCAGCCAAGGCCTTTCAGAAAATTTAAGGCTAAAGCAATGTCTCAGGAAGAGCAAATTACTGTTTCTAGTCCCGACGTTTTATACAAAAATGAAATTGAGAAAACTGACGAAAATTTAAAACACCCTGAAAAAGCAGTTTTTGCGAAAACACCAAATAAGAAAAGAAAAATTAGAATTTATAAGTCAAAATTTAAAATGTTTCGAATTGCAACAATAACGTCTGTTGTTTGTTTGATTGGCGTTATTGTTTATCTGGCGCTTCCGCATAAAGAATGTATGCAATGGTCTGGTGATCATTATGAGCTTGTTAGGTGCGATTTGAAATCACAAAGTTCGCTTACACGAAATCCAGTTGAATTATTAGATGAAAGCTTGGTTCATTTGAAGAAAGTAGATATTGATGATCATACTATTTGTTTTGATAAATACGGACGCGCTATAATTTGGTATGCCCAAACTGCTGATGGAATTGACTTTTTTAACGGTCACGGAAGGCATCCTGAAAATAATATTGCACTGAAACCAGTCACAAAAGATATTTTTAGAAAATATGCACATAAGGCTAGTGCGGAAAAATAAAAAACCTCCCAAAATAAAGTTTATTTTGGGAGATTTTATAATTCGTTTTTATTGATTCGGTTATTCTTTCTTTGTACAATTGCCATTCGTTGAATAATACAAAGAAGAAATTAATCTTCCCAACCACAAAGCGTCAAACCGTATCCTTGAGCTTTTTTAAGGCTAACTTTTGTAATTTCATGATTACACGAACTTAGTCCGCGACAGTTTGCGTTATAGTGATATCTTTTGGCGCCTGTTGGACCACATAAATATACTGTCGTTTCGAGCGGACAAAATGAAGTTAAAAAAGTAAAGAGAAGTAATAAAGCATATTTCATTTTTGGCCTAATTTATTTTACTGCTAAGTGATATTCATTTCCTTTATTATCAAATGCTTTTAATTTTCCGTATGAAATCCATTCTGTACAAATTTCTAGCTCAGGATTGCTATCTAGCATTAAAATTCCTGCACCATATTTTCCTTGAACATTTATATTTCCAAAAACCGAATCACCTTTGTAATTTATTCCTTTTACAACATAATTGTATTCGTAATGACCTGGATTTCCTGTGCGGTATTCATATTGATAGGTTTTATTTACGTGATAAGTTTTAGCTTCTTCTGGTGTAATGGTTTTTCGGTCGTCTGCGGTAACTGTATCTTTATAAAATGAATTTATTTGTGGCGGAGGCGGAGCAGCAATTTTTTTACAAGAATAAAACGTAAATAATAAAAGTAAGATGAGGTAATTTTTTAGCATAGGCTTTGTGGTATTTGATTTAGAGCTAAAAGCTTTTAATTTCTAAATCTAATTAGAATTAAATTCTTTATAATGAGTACTTATA
Organism: Flavobacterium xizangense; assembly: GCF_054075145.1. Taxonomy (NCBI): domain Bacteria; kingdom Pseudomonadati; phylum Bacteroidota; class Flavobacteriia; order Flavobacteriales; family Flavobacteriaceae; genus Flavobacterium; species Flavobacterium xizangense. The sequence continues at coordinate 265,933 of NZ_JBSIPG010000003.1, forward strand.
CGTGATTTTATTCTGTTTCATAGAGCGCCACAGTATCTAATAATTCTTTCTCAAACTGATAAATATCGTCGATTGTTGAAATCGAAATTTTTGACTCTGTTTTATTGTCATTAAACAGGCTTATGTATTTTTTACCGCCATTAAGATGCAGTCGGCATAAAGGCTTACGGTTGTTATCATCTAGTAAGATTCCAAAATAGGATTGCGTATCGCGATAAACAATTCTGTTGGTTGGAAGTTTTCGGCGTAAAATGGCAACCACTATTCGATAACCGTCTAGTTCTTCTTCAGTTGTATTAATTTTATTGTCATCTTCAATTACTGAAATTTCTTCGACTTGCTGTTTAATTGTTTCTTTTGTTAAAGCGGCATTTAAACGATCATTAATTTTATCATTGATAAATTGATTTACTGATTTTTGAACTAAGTCTTTAAATTCATCAACAACTTTTTCAGTTAGTCTGCCTGCGTATACCTTATTGGCAAAAAGTTTTGTAAAATCATTTGAAGGGTTTTCTAATTCTACACTTATCTGTTTTTTGATTTCTTTAATGTATTTTAGAGAACTGGCATTGCTTACAATATTATTTACATCAAAATTGGCTTTATGAAACTTTGCAATTTCATTTATTGTATTTTCCTTTAAATTGCTGATGTCAAATTCCAAAAATGGTTTTTCATCCATTTTATTTTGATCATCTAAATCGGTAAAGAATTGATATTTAATGCCATTTGTCAAAAGCGCAAATCTAGTTTTTGTAACATGGAAATAGCGAAATAATTGAGAATTATGTACCGTAAGATTTTCTTTCCAGCTTTTGCATTCTACAATTATAATGGGTTCTCCATTTTGAAAAATAGCATAATCTACTTTTTCTCCTTTTTTAAGCCCAAGATCTGCTGTAAATTCAGGAACTACCTCTAACGGATTAAAAGCATCATAACCCAAAATATGTATAAAAGGCAATACGAAAGCATGTTTTGTAGATTCTTCAGTTTCAATTTTACTTTTCAGCTGAGTAATTTTATCGGCTAATGATTTTAGTTGAATGTTGATTTCCATTTGATTTTATTTTTGATTATTATTCAAAGGTAAAACTGGTATAATCAATATTTTATGGAAATCCGTAATCTGATAAAAATTAGAAAAGAAAATTTTTTAGAAAAGGATTTAAACAGAAAAAAGAGGACAATAAAGTTCCTCTTTAAAGCATTTAGGTTTTGAATTTTTTACTCTTTTTCTAGAATAAAATCCTTTATAATTTTATCAGTATTTGAAGGTAGATCAGCATTTTTAATTTCGAAATGTTTTATTTTCATTTCTGAGAACCATTTGCTCCAATACGCTTTTATAACTTTTTCCTCAAACGGATTATTTTTACTTGGATTTATTCCTAAAACTAAAACTTCGAGATTCGATAAATCTTTATCAATTTTAATGAATCCAAAATTTTCTTTCTCGAATTTTTTCTGCCAATCGTTGTTATTTAATCCATTCTGTTTAATTAGCTGAGGTGTTAAATAGCTGGATAAATTTCCATCTTTGATTTGCGTACCTTCATAAAACATATATCCATCTGTCAAAATAATCAAGATGTTTCTGTAATTCTTATCAATACATTGATCTTGAATTTTGCTATCAAAAAAATTCCAAATGTCAGAGCCAATATATTTATCATCTTTAATTGCTGACTCGTATATTTTTGATGTTTTTGAAGAATAGGTTTCGTTGATAGAATTCAATAATTTTTTTGAAGCATTGTCTTTGTCAACAGTAATTCTTAACTCTTTGGAAATAGAATTAATTTCAGAATTTTCAGGTTCAGGATTAAAGAATAATTGCATTTTGTCATCAATCTGCCTCATTCTTTTTGATTTCAAATGCTGAGTAAAAGCTTCAGAAACCGATTTGATATATCCTAAATCTCGTTGATAGATTTCCATAGTTGAATTTGGATTTTTTTTGAGACTTATTCTATCCGATAAATCAATTAGAATACTGATATTATAGTTTTCTGAAATGGAACTTTTATGTGCTGTTTCTTTTTCTTCAGTCTTAGAATCTTCTTTGCAAGAAAAAAATAAAATCAATAGTAAAGACATTACAATTTTTAGTATAGTTTTTTTCATAGTATCAGTTTTTAGAATATACTAAATGTTGAAAATCTGGATCGACTAAGTTTAATTTGCTTAAATGTTCTTCAGAATAAAGTTCACAGCTTTGTAAAAGTTCTTCTTTCTCTTTATAAGGTAACGCCAATTCAGTACCAATTGCCTGAAACCAGCCTTCTTTATATTGATGATGATAATGCAGATATTCTTTTACAGGAAAAACAAAACCATCTATTTTCGATTGTAGTTCAGAGATTTTTCCATTTATGGTGACAATCTGCTGTTTGAAATCATTTGTTTTATTGATATAATCTGTCTTCAATTTTTCAAGATTGATTAAATTTTCTTTTTTTCCTCTGATGAACGCTCGTATTTTATCAATATTTTCAAATTCTTTCATAACAAAATCAAATACAAGTCCCCAGATAATATACACTACAAAACCGGCAAATATGATCATCCAGAATTCTGGTTCGCCTAAAGCGATATTTAAATTGTAAGGAGAAGATTCTGTTGTTTTGTTAAACTCGTATATTTTTTTCTCAATAATATAAGCCAAAAGAGAATCGAATAAAAATGTAATAGCAAAAAGAGAAATAAGTCTAAAAACATTTTTAAGTCCTTTACCTTTTTGTACCATGTGAATAACATAGCCTAATCCCATAAAAACAAACGGAATTGTCACGACTAAAACTCCTTCGAGCCAGCTCGCTTTAAATGCATTTGTAAAAGCATCGGCATCGAAAATTGCTGCGGTTAAACTGTCATTTGAAAATTCTTTAAAAAAAGCAGAATAAGATGCTGAAATATAGAATACTAAAACATAAAGTGTGATTGGTAATAAAAGAATCAAACCAATATAGAACTGCGCTTTTAAACCTTTTCCTTCGTCTATTCCATATTTGTCGGGATTACGTTTTACTTCGATAATTTCGTTTTTAATTTGGTCAATATTGGCATTGATATCCTGTTCTTTTTTTTCATAAATGCCAATTGCAGCTTCAGATTTTTTAAGCTCAGTTCTATTTTTTTCCTGCTCTTCTCGATAAGGCTGTTTCAATCTGTCTTGTTCAAGTTTTTGTTTTCGGCATTGGTCTTCAAAACTCATGTATAAATTTTGGAGACAAGCTTTTAGAACAATTGGCTTTCCGGTGGCTTTTATAGAAGCGGCAAAACCGCTTTGATAATAAGTGATTCTAATTTGCTCTCTGTCGTCTTCGTTTTCATCAAAAGATTTTATAGCAGAATCTTCAGATTTTTTTAAACTAAATAATTGTGAAAGTGGTTTCATAGTTTAAGTGTTTAGTTGACTAATAATTTCTTCTTTGCTGATATTTTTTTGAACACAATCAATTAAATAATCAGATAGATCATTAATGTTTTCTTCGACGAAATCAAATTTTCTGCAATATTTTTTGAGCATATTTAATTCGTCGTCAGTTACTTTTTCATCTGCCCAAATTATTTTTGTCAGATCATACAAGTACTCAATTTTTGTAGTTAAAGCTTCTGGAATTATAAATTCTACATTAATAGGATTCAGAAAAAGTTTGTCCAATTCTTCTTTTGGAATTCCTCTTTCGTCAGCAAAATGATATAACATTTGTAGTTCTAATACATTAAATTGATCGTCTGCCATTGCCATTTGATACAATCTCAAGAAATGACTTTTAAGTTCTAGTGTTATCATAGTTTGGATAGTTTTTGATTTAATTAATTAATCTGTCAGCAATTTCTTCCCTCTCAATTATTATTTGCGAAGGAAGAATCATTTGTATTTTATCATTAATTGGATTCTGAAAAATTGAAAAATTTCCTCTGCAGTTTTTATATCGAAATTGAAATGCTTTTAAACCTTTTATAAAACCTTCTTTTTGAGTTATTTCAAAAACATAATTAGAGCAGGATTTTTTAAAAATGCATTTTCTTCTGTTAGACTGAGGAATTAATATCCAATACAATCGAATACTTAATAAAATGAAATATTTCATTTTATTTTTCAAAAACGATTAAGTGTGTGAAAAGTGTTTGAGCAGGTCTTGCTCCAATTCCAAAACATCCTAATTCTGCATGAACAAAAGTTGTAATGTTTTCTACTCGAACATATTTCCATCCTTTATCAGTATGATATTTTATTGCACTTTCTAATTGTTCTGCGATTTGTGAAGATGTGTTTTTCTTTAAATCGATTGAAGCGGCAAATGGTATTACTTTGTGTTCCATAATTTTTTAAGTTTTAATTAGTTGATTAATAACCCAAAAGTAAAATCAATAAAACCAGTATTTTACGGAAATCCATAATCCATAAAATTTTAAATTTGGGCAATAAAAAAAGCCCCCGAAGGAGCTTTAAAATAGGAATAGCAGGAATTTAAATTATTCCCATATCTTTTACAATTGAAATCAAATGAAGCGTATTATTGGCTTTAAAAAAGTCTTTTAATCTCGAAAGTCTTTTTTCCATAGCGCTTTTACTGTTTGGTTTAGTTCCTAAAGTTTTTAGAATTTCTATTATTTCATCTTGAGAAATGCCATCGGCTAAATATTTTAAAATCTTAATATCTAACTCTTCTATTTCAAAATTGTTTTTTTCCTGTAAAGCGGAAGATATTTCTGGAGAAATAAATTTTTTATCCGAAGTTGAAATCAGATTGATTGCTTTTTTTAATTCTTCAATACTGTTCAAACTTTTTAAAACAAAACCATCTATTTCAGCATTTTCAAAAAGCGATTTAATACGAAAGCTTTTGTCTTCAACAGAATAGACAATTATTTTAATATCAGGTTGTAATTCGCGTACTTTTTGAACCAGTTCATCTCCATTTATAATATTGGGTTCACGATGATCTTTTTTAAAAGAAAGATCGCTAATTAATAAATCAAACGGTTCATTTTTGTGATTTGCGGCGCGTATTTTTAGAAATGCATCATCACAAAATTTAGAATGTTGGTAATCGGCAATATTTAAATCTTTCAAAACTTGTTGAATTCCTAAATTCATTGCATCGATATCTTCAGCTATTATTACTTTTTTAAACATAGGCTTTTATTTAGGCATCGTTATTTTTGCTTTAAAACCTTTTTGAGGTTCGGTTTCAAAAGTAATCGCTCCTTTTACAGATAAAATACGGTTTTCCATATTTTGTAAACCATTTTTTATAATTTTTGATTTTTCAGAGCCTTTTCCGTTGTCTGAATAATTTATAAAGATTTTATTACTGTCGGTTTCAAATTTTAAAACAACTACCGAAGCTTCACTATGCTTTTTCATGTTAACCATTAGTTCTTGTAAAACGCGATGAATTGTTATCTTTTTAAGCTCTTCAATTACATCCCAATTTATTTTTTCGACACCATTAATGGAGACATTTATATTTTTGTCGCTGTAAGTAGAAAGCATTTCTTTTAAATTTCTAGAATAATTTTTTCCAGTATCGATATCATTATTCTCTCTTGAAATACCTCGAACGCGAGTATAAATATGATTTAGTTTTTGCAATAAGATTCCTGTATTATTTTCGGCTGTTAAAGATTGAGTTTGTGTAAAGGTTATGGTGTCGAAAACATCATTTGCCAATTCATCATGTATATCTTTTGCAATTCTTGTTTCAGTGTCGTAGGCCGTTTTTATTTTTTCGATTCGATTTATTTTTCGATAATATTTTCTGAGATAAAAGATCAATATGGACAAAAAGCAAAAAATGACAATGAATAAATATTGTTTAAATTGTGCTCTTTCTAAGAATAATTGATTTTCAGCTTTTTCTAAACGAAGTTTCTGATTTTCATCTTTTTCCTTTTGAGAGTCATATTTGATTTTGGCAAATTTGTTTTTAAAATTATTGCGAACTTTTATGATACTGTCGTTCAAAAAAGAAAATTGCTTAGCATAGTCGGTATTATTTGTCAATGACTTATTAATCATTAAATAAGAAAGCGCTTCTAAACGTTCATCAATACTATGAAGTTTTGTTGCAGTTTTGTAAGCCTTTAAAGCGTAATCTTTTGATTGTAAAGGATCATTTTCAGTATAAAGTTCAGCGAGATGCAAATTGCTTTCAATGCTTCCATAATCATAAGGAACATTTTTTCTTAACTCTAAACTATATTTTATAAGCTTAAGTCCTTTATCAGTCTGTCCATTTTTAGATAAAGCGTAACCCCAATTATCTATATATCTCGCTTTGAAATTTTCTGATTGATCTGCTGATGTTTTTATATTCGAAATAGAATCAAGAATTTTTATGGCCTGATTGTATTTTTTTTGATGAGTATAAACTACTGCAATGTTGTTTAAAGTGTTTTCTTTACATGAAGGATCTGGGCAATCTTTCAAACCTTGATTATAATAATAGATTGCATCATCAAAATTAGATAATTCTTTTTCGGCTATTCCGTATAAAGTATTGATTGTGGCGGTGTAAATATCTTTTTTCTTGATATAAGGCAGGGCTTCAGTAAGAGTTTCTCTGCTTCCGTAATAATCACCATTGACTTGTTGGATTTGGGCGACTTGAGCAAGGATAAAAACAATATTTGTACTGTCTTTGACTTTTTCATACATTGTTTTAGACTTATTATAATAGTAAAAGGAACTATCATAATTTGCTTGTTCAAATTTTTCAATGCCTTTATTTCTAATCTCTAAAGCTTCTTTTTTTATGATCTCATTTTTTACAGGAATAGTAGCTTTGTTTTTGCATGAAAAGCAAAACAGTAAAAAAAGAAAATAAAAAAACGGGGATCGTAACATAAAATTTACTTTCCCCGAAAATACAAATTTATTGTTTTTAATGGACTTTTTTATTCATCTTTTGGAGGTGGAGGAGGAGGAACTGTATCTCCAGGGCCATCAGCATAAGTTGGTTTTATAGGATTAATTTCTTTTTTAACATCATCATATTCGTCGGCTGTGCAAGAGAATAATGTAGCTGACAATAGCGCAAACGCTCCCAATAAAAATATCTTTTTCATGTTTTTTACGATTAAATTTTAGACATGGGTATTGCTGTCCGGAACTATTCCAGATCTAGTCGATACCATTTTTTGTTTGGGAAGTGAAATGCGTAGAACAGTAAGATTTTCATCTATACTTCCCGGATAAATTCCGTCTTACGGTTTTCCGCATTTTTAATAAAACTAGTTTTGTATTTTTGTTTTTAACCTGCAGGTCATAACGTTAACTAATTTTGTTGAAGCAAAGTTATGTGGGGTTTAGAGCTGTATTGATCAGAAAGTCAGGAAAGTCTAATTAGTTTTTTTAAAGTCGGGAGAAGTTCTAAAAAGTCACAAAAAGTAGAATAAAGTACTTTAGAAAAGTTGTAAAAAGTTCAAATACCTATGTCAAACATTACTTTTGAAGATTATAAAAATGCTATTAAAGCGAAATATGAAAAGGAAAAAGAAGAAGGGGATTATTCAAATAATTTAAGTTCGCCAACAACCGCAAATCTTAGAAAATTATGTGTCAAAAGATTTAAGTCAAATCCTGATAAAGAAGACTTAAATGCTTTTGAATCTTTTTTTGATTTTCCATTTGATAAGGATAAAAAGAATTTGTTTGGAGATGATGAGATGAACAAATTAGAAGCGGTTAAGAGATTTTTTCAAGGTAAAACGGAGAAACCATCTGAAGATACTATTCAATTGGCCGCAATACTTGTAGACCTTCGGCCAAGACCTTTTAATAAGTATAAGAAACAAATGGATGAAGAAGATGTACAATTGATAGATATCCTTAGAGGTACATCTGATTCAGTTAAAGAAGTTTCTTCAGATAATTTGAGTGATAAAGTAAAAGTTGAAAACTCAAATGATTCAAAAACAGATGATGTTATGGAAGAACCTCTACCAGTTCAAAGTAAGGAAGTTAAATCTGAAGAAACATCAATATCGACTTTTGTTAATATGGATGAGAAACCAAAATCTAATAAATTAAAATATTTAGCAATTGTAGCTGTTCTAGCTGGATTGGGTTTAATCATTTTTTTAGCCTTGCCACGAAAAGAATGTATGCAATGGTCAGGTGATCATTATGATATTGTAGATTGTAATTTAAAATCGGAAGAATTGAGTAATCCTGTTGAATTATTAGATGAGAATTTAGTTGGTCTTAAGAAAATAAAGGTTTGTGATACAACAGTTTATTTTGATAAGAATCATAATGCAATTATCTGGTATGCAAAAAGAGGAGATAGTATTGATTTTTTTAACAATCACGGAAGGCATCCAGAAAATAATAGCCCGTTAAGACCAGTTACAAAATATATTTTAGACAAGTACGTCAATAAGAAATAGAAAAAACCTCCCAAAATAAAAATTACTTTGGGAGGTTTATTGATGAGGTTTATCACGTCTATTCCTGATCAGATTTATAAGCAGTATCATTTGGAAACAACATTCCGTTTAGGCGAGTATCTCTTTGATAAACATCAGGATAAAAATTCATATTTCCGTCTTTCGTAACCCACGCGGTAAAATAACCTATATAAATAGGGATTTTTTTCTTTAAGAAAAAAGGTGTTTCTTTTTCGCCGCTCATGGCTTCATTTATTTTATCAATTGTCCATTCTGGATAATCTTTCATCATTGAAACGGCAAGTTCTTTCGCTTTTTCTACGTTGATGCAACCGTGGCTGAAAATCCGTTTTTCAAAACCAAATAAACTTTTAGATGGCGAATCATGCATGTAAATGTCGTTGGGATTTGGAAACATAAATTTCACAAGCCCTAAAGCATTTTCCGGACCCGGTTTTTGCCTTACTTTCCCACCATTCCATTCCATTCCATGATCGGCTAGGTAATTTTTGTCTTCGGCCATTTTTAGTTTTAATTCGTTTTGGATAATACTTGTTGGAACATACCAATACGGACTAAAAACAATTCTATCAATCTGGCCACTAAAAATAACCGTTTTGGTTAATGGAGTTCCAATGAAAACCTTCGATACAATATCAAAATTTTTATCTCTAACAAAATACAGCATAAACGATGGAATATTAACCATTACATATTCGCTTTGATCTTCCAAGGATGGCGGAATCCATCTACAGCGTTCCATATTCAGCATTATGGTTTTAATACGATCGCTGATAGGTTCATTCATTTGGTCAATATGTTCTTTTGAAAGTATATAATTTGGCGACAATGCATGTCTTAGTTTATATTTCATTACACCATCCATCAATTCCTGATCATAAAAATTGCTTTTAGAATCATTGGCTAAATCGCCAATTATGAATAAACGATGTCTAACATCGGCAATGGTTTGTGAAGTAGCATCAGGACGCAAATCTTGATAAGGCTTGTCCATATAGATGGGAGTCCATTGATTACTTTTTTCGATTTCGCGGTATTTTTTTAAAACTTCCTGAAGCTTGTAATATTGGCTGAAAAGAACATGTTTATTTTCCTTTAATAAATCGGGATTGCTGACGATTGAATCTAATAAAGTCTCATAAGACAATTTTTTCTTTGGCAAATACCACTGAATTTTATTTTGTTCATCGGCATCAATTCCCTGATAAACATGTTTGGCGTATAAAATGTACATGGAACTCAGTAAAAGTTCTGTATCAGATTCTGAAATTTTTGATTTCGATGGTGATTCTTCGTTAAAAACTTCGTCAATTTTCTTTTTATACGGAATATCAATTTGGACACCTTCTTCGTAAGTTGAATTTAATTTGTGATATAAAAGATATCCAAATTCGTTTATATCATTTCCTTCATACCAAATGGGTTTATAGGCTTTATCCTTATACAAAGCCGCAACATCAGTTTGATAGGATTTTAAATCAGAATATTTTTTGAAAAATGCAGCGATTGAGGCAGTAGTAATTTCTGGAGAGCTGGTAGAAAAAGCAATTATTTTAGGTGCTTCAGAAATATGCAGATCATTTTTTGAAAAAACAGTTGAGGAATTGAAAAAAATCCCCAGTAAAAGAATTACGGCAAAAGTAAAGTTTTTCATTTTTTTCGATTTTACGTTATAGATCCTTTTTGAAAACAATGGAAACAAGCAGTAAGTTGTAAAAAAAAATGATTTGGGGAAATCGATATTCTTACTCAAATTTATAAAAAATATCTTAATATTTTGATGTTTATATTTTAAGAAAATGTTTAAAAAAAATAATAACGGTTAAAAGTGAAAATTACATTATTACGATGAACGAAAGTGCAGGATAGTTTTTCAAATTATCCTGCTTTTATTTGTTAAAGAAATTATTTTTTGAAAAAAAATGAAGCAAAAGTTTTTTTCTTCAAATGCAAACTTATATTTTTACGCAACCGATTGCAATTGTTGTTTTATTTCGAATAATGTATTTTTTGAATTAAAATTTTATCAAATATTTTTATACAGACGAAAAACACTGATTCATTCAAATTTGAAATTTTCAAGAATAAATTAAAAAACCAAAATGAATTCATTACGATTTGTTTTCCTTTTTCTTCTGATTTCCTTTTCCACTTCGGCACAAAAGGATTATAAATTGTGGCTTCAATATAATGCCGTGAATAATACTTCAATGGCTTCAGAATATAAAAGTAATCTTAAAGGAATTGTTGTTTTAGGAAACTCCGAAACGATTAAAGTTGCCAAGAAAGAACTTAAAACTGGATTTTTAGGCATGTTAGGAAATGTTCTCGAAATTAAATCGGAAGTAAAAGAAGAAAATAATCTTATTGTAGGCGCCGAATCTTCATTAAATCCTGAAATAAAAAAGGCAATTCATTCTGATTTTGATAAAATAAACAATGAAGGTTTTATCATCAAATCGATTTCGATTCAAAATAAAAAACAAATCATTATTACGGGAAAAAATGACGTTGCTGTTTTATACGGCGTATTTAATTTCCTGAGAATATTGCAGACGAATAAATCGATTAAAAATTTAAACATTGCCGATTCTCCAAAAACAAATATCAGAATTCTGAATCATTGGGATAATTTGGACAGAACGGTCGAAAGAGGCTATGCCGGATTTTCGCTTTGGAACTGGCAGAAACTGCCTGATTTTATTGATCAGCGTTATATTGATTATGCCAGAGCAAACGCTTCAGTTGGAATCAACGGAACGGTTTTGACCAATGTCAATGCAAACGCCTTAATTCTGACGCCACAATATTTGGAGAAAGTTGAGGCTTTGGCCAATATTTTCAGACCTTACGGTATGAAAGTGTATTTAACCTCGAGATTTTCGGCACCAATTGAAATTGGAAATCTAAAAACTGCTGATCCAAAAGATCCTGAAGTGATTAATTGGTGGAAAAACAAGTCGGCTGAAATCTATAAACGAATTCCGGATTTTGGTGGATTTTTGGTAAAAGCCAATTCAGAAGGTCAACCGGGCCCACAAAATTACGGAAGAAATCATGTTGACGGAGCCAATATGCTGGCTGATGCCGTTGCGCCTTTTGGAGGTGTAATTATGTGGCGAGCGTTTGTATATTCAGAACATGATGCAAATGACCGCGCCAAACAAGCTTACGCCGAATTTCAGCCTTATGATGGAAAATTCAAAGAAAATGTAATTGTTCAGGTAAAAAACGGAGCTATTGATTTTCAGCCGAGAGAACCTTTTCATCCGTTATTTGGAGCGATGCCGAAAACGCCATTAATGATGGAATTTCAAATCACGCAGGAATATTTAGGCTTCAGTACGCATTTGGTTTTTCTGCCTAAATTATTTCAGGAAGTTTTAGAATCTGACACTTATCAAAAAGGAAAAGGTTCAACAGTTGCAAAAGTTATTGATGGTACTTTATATCAAAACAAATTAACCGGAATTGCTGGCGTTGCCAATATTGGGAACGATTTAAACTGGACCGGACATCCTTTTGCGCAGGCAAATTGGTATGGTTTCGGTAGATTGGCATGGAATCCATATTTGGATTCTGAAACGATAGCTGATGAATGGTTGAGGTGTACTTTTTCAAATGATGAAGATTTCGTTAAACCGGTTAAAAATATAATGATGGAATCACGCGAAACGGTTGTCAATTATATGACACCTCTTGGATTGCATCACATTATGGATACTGGTCATCACTATGGACCAGGACCTTGGGTTTCGAATTTGTCAAGACCAGAATGGAATCCGACGTATTATCATAAAGCAGACAAAAACGGAATTGGTTTTGACCGATCAAAATCGGGTACAAATGCAGTTTTACAATACGCACCAGAAGTTACCAATCTTTTTGATAATTTAGAAACTTGTCCAGAAAAGGATCTTTTATGGTTTCATCATGTTTCATGGGATTATAAACTGAAAAACGGTCAGACGCTTTGGAATGGTTTGGCACTCAAATATCAGGAAGGCGTAAATCAGGTTGCAGCTATGCAGAATGTCTGGAAGAAAACGGAAAAATATATCGACAACGAACGCTTTAATGAAGTTCAAATGTTATTGGAAATTCAGCACAAAGAAGCAAAATGGTGGCGAGATGCCTGTTTGTTGTATTTTCAGCAGTTTTCAGGAAAAGAACTTCCGGCGGGGGTAGAAAGACCAACACAAACATTGGATTATTTTAAATCATTAAAATTTCCTTTTGCACCGGGAAATGGATAATAAATTGAGTAATTGTAAAGCGGATTAAACGGATTCGCTATCACGAAGACACGGAAAAAAACGGATTTTTTCCTTTTAAAATAATAATAAAAAATCTGTGTAAATCAGCGCTTTCGCGATAGCGAATCCGTTTCATCCGCGTACTAAAAAAATAGACATTAAAAATTATGAGCAAAAAATCGGCAATTGTAACCGGAGGAAATTCGGGTTTAGGATTTGCAACAGCAAAAAAACTTTGTGATAACGGAATCACAACGTACATAATAGGAAGATCAAAAGAAAAAACAGAAGAAGCTTGCAAGGAAATTGGCGAAAATGCTATTCCGGTAATCTTCGATTTGAATGATCTGGCCGGAATTCCTGCCATGATTGAAGGTATATCAAAAGATAACCCGATCGATATTTTGGTAAACAATGCCGGAATCAATCTGAAAAAGGAATTTTTAGACGTAACCGATGAAGATTTCTTATCCATAATTCACACTAATCTTTTAAGTGTTTTTGCAGTCAGTAAATCGGTTGTAAAAAACATGAAAGAAAACGGCGCAGGAAGTATTGTAAACATCAGCTCGATGGCATCACAATACGGAATTCCGAAAGTTATCGCTTATTCAGCCAGCAAAGGTGCAATCGAATCGATGACGCGTGCTATGGCGGTAGAATTGGCTCCATTCGGGATTCGTGTCAATTGCGTTGCTCCTGGCTTTATTAAAACGAAAATGTCGGCTAAAGCTTTGGACAGCGATCCAGAAAGAAAAAATAAAGTGCTGGGAAGAACGCCAATGGGCTTTTTGGGAGAACCTTCGGATATTGCTGATGCAGTTTATTATTTTGCTTTAAGCGAATCAAAATACACAACCGGAACTATTTTGCCTGTTGATGGCGGGAATAGTATTGGGTTTTAATTTAAAGTTACTAAGGAGCAGAGGTTCAAAGGTTCAAAGGTTTTTTAAAGCCACAGATTAGAGGATTATAAAGATTAAATCAGCTCAATCTGCTATCCCGATAACTATCGGGAGCGGGAAACAAAACTTTGCGACTCTGCGCCTTTGCGAGATTAAAAAAATAAGTATGACAAAAATGCAACAAACAATGCGTTGGTTCGGACCTCAGGACAACGTTACTTTATTAGATATCAAACAAGCTGGAGCAACTGGAATTGTAACGGCTTTGCATCATATTCCAGTTGGAGAAATTTGGACAATTGACGAGATTAAAGAAAGACAGCAAATTATTAAAAATGCAGGTTTGGAATGGTCGGTTGTGGAAAGTCTCCCTGTTCACGAAGAAATAAAACGTGCTTCTGGGAATTATGTTCAATACATTGAAAATTATAAAATCAGTTTAAAGAATCTGGCAGATTGTGGAATCAAAATCATTACTTATAATTTTATGCCAATTCTGGATTGGGTAAGAACGCATCATAATTTTATAAACATTGATGAAAGTAAAGCTTTACTCTACAATCAGGATGCATTTACCTATTTTGATGTATTTCTTTTAAAAAGGCCGAATTCAGAAAATGATTATTCAGATACTGAAAAAGAAAAAGCGTTGCAATTTGGAAATCAATTGTCTGAAGATGAAAAAACATTATTATTTAAAAATGTTTTATTAGGATTGCCAGGAAGTAAAATCAATTTTACGGCCGAACAAATTTTGGCGCTTTTAGAAAATTATGCTGACATCGACAATCAAAAATTAAGGGAAAATCTAATTTACTTTTTATCTGAAGTAACTCCGATTGCTGAGCTAAATGGGCAAAAATTAGCGATTCACCCAGATGATCCGCCTTTTTCGGTTTTAGGTCTTCCAAGAATTGTTTCAACAGAAGAAGATTTGAAAGCGATTTTTGATGAGGTTCCTTCTAAAGCAAACGGATTGTGTTATTGTACGGGTTCATTGAGCGCTGATCCAAAAAATAATCTGGAAAAAATAATTGATGATTATGGTGACCGAATTCACTTTTTGCATCTTCGAAATACCGTCCGCGAAAGCGAAACTATTTTCCGTGAATCAGAACATTTAATTGGCGATGTGAAAATGGAAGTGATTGTAGAGAAATTATTACTTCTAATGAACAGAACTAAAACAAGCCTTCCAGTTCGCCCAGATCATGGTTTTTTGCATGCAGTTGATGAAAAAACAGAAACTTATCCTGGGTATTCCTTAACAGGAAGATTAAAAGGTTTGGCAGAATTGAGAGGATTGGAAATGGGAATTGCTTATAAATTGAATTTGTAATATTATTGATATCACACGCCCTGTTTGTCATTCCGAGGAACGAGGAATCTCCGCGAGAAGCTCTACAAAGATTGGATTCACGTTGCGGCGTTACTTACGGAGATTCCTCGTTCCTCTGAATGACAAAATAGAACGGAAAAATTGAAAGAACGAAAAACTATGTTTATTAAAACAAGTGAAACGCCTTTTTGCAGACAAAGAAAAACTATGATTCTATGTGTTTAAAATTTAAGATGCTAAATATAATTTCTCTGCTTTTCCTTATAGGATTAAGCACAAATACATATGCCATAAATCCAGAGAAATATATAGTAAATCAGTCTTCTGCTAAAAATTTCCCTTTAGTTTCGAAAGGAAAAATAGCTTCAATTTTGGTTGACGATAAAGATTATGCAGGAGTTTTAAAAGTAACAGGACATTTAGAAAACGATCTTTTTAAAGTTTCTGATTTGCATTCGAAGAGAATAAAAAATATTTCTGAAGCCGAAGGTTTTGTTGTCATAATTGGAACATTAGGGAAAAGTGAAATCATTGATCAATTAGCCAAAGAAGGAAAAATTGACGCGAATCAGCTTCAGGGAAAATGGGAAAAATTTACCACGCAAATTGTTGAAAATCCGTTTAAAGGAATAAAAAAAGCCTTGGTAATTGCAGGTTCAGATAAAAGAGGAACAATTTACGGAATTTACGATTTGTCTTGCCAGATTGGTATTTCTCCATGGTATTTTTGGGCAGATGTTCCGGTTAAAAAACAATCGGAATTGCATGTTTTGCCAGGAATACACTCGCAGGGAGAACCAAAAGTAAAGTATCGTGGTATTTTTATAAATGATGAAGCGCCTGCATTAACAGGCTGGGCTTTTGAAAAATTTGGCGGATTCAATTCGAAATTTTACGACAACGTTTTTGAATTGATTTTGCGAATGAAAGGCAATTATTTATGGCCAGCGATGTGGGGCAGAATGTTTTATATGGATGATCCTCAGAATGCTGTTTTGGCCGATGAATATGGAATTGTGATGGGAACTTCGCATCACGAACCGTTAACGAGAGCGCATGCTGAATGGGGAAAAGAAAAAGGAAAATGGGATTTTAATACCAATTCAGAAACCTTGATTAATTTCTGGAAAGACGGAATTAAACGAATGGGAAATAAAGAAACCATTGTGACAATTGGAATGCGAGGCGACGGCGATGAACCAATGACTAAAGGAACTGCCATTGGACTTTTGGAAAATATTGTAAAAACACAGCGTAATATCATTCAAGAAGTTACTAAAAAGCCAATTGAAGAAACGCCTCAAATGTGGGCGCTTTATAAAGAAGTTCAGGATTATTACGACAAAGGAATGACGGTGCCCGATGATGTAACACTTTTATTGTGCGATGATAATTGGGGAAATATTAGAAAACTGCCGGAACTGAATGCCAAAGCAAGAAAAGGCGGTTACGGAATTTATTATCATTATGATTATGTTGGCGGACCTCGAAATTATAAATGGATCAATACCAACCAAATCGAGCGTACTTGGGAACAAATGGATCTGGCGTATCAACACGGAGTTGATAAAATTTGGATTGTTAATGTTGGTGATATAAAACCGATGGAATTTCCAATTGAGTTTTTCCTTGATATGGCTTGGAACCCAGAAAAGTTCAATGCCGGAAATTTACAAGATTATTATGTGAATTGGGCAAAAGAGAATTTTGGAGGTCAGCTTGCAGTGGAAATTGCTGAGATTTTAAAATTATACACCAAGTATAATTCTCGTAGAAAACCTGAATTATTAGATGAGAAAACGTATAGCATCACAAATTATAACGAAGCAGATCAAGTTGTTACGGATTATCAAATATTGGTTAAAAAAGCCAATGCAATAAACGAGAAATTGAAACCTGAATATAAAGATGCCTTTTATCAGCTGGTTTTATTTCCGGTTTTGGCAAGTGCCAATTTAAACGAATTGTATGTCGCGACGGCCAAAAATCATTTATATGCAGAGCAGGGAAGAGCTTCGGCAAATGATTATGCTGAAAAAGTAAAAATGTTATTCGAAAAAGATAGTCTGCTGACAAATTATTATCATACCAAAGTTGCAAGCGGTAAATGGAATCATATGATGTCACAGACGCATATTGGATATACAAATTGGCAACAGCCCGATAAAAATGTGATTCCAAAAACGAAAACAATTGAGGTTTCAAATAAAGACGAAGCGAAAATTTCTATGAAGGCTGAGGTATCAACTAATAAAAATAGAAATTTAGGTCATGTTCGAGGTTTTGTTGAGAACAACGGTTATATTTCGATAGAAAGCAAAAACTATTCTAAAGCAATAAATTCAGATGCTGTAAAATGGACTATAATCCCAAATCTTGGTAAAACAGATTCTGGAATAACAATAAAACCTTCGAATGTTCAGCCGATTGAAATTTCACAACAGTCACCAAGATTAGAATATGATGTTCATTTTTTCAGCAAGGGAAAGATAAAAGTAAACGCCTATTTTTCGCCAACAATCAATTTTAAAATGGGTGATGGATTAAAATACGGAATTGCTTTTGATTCGGAAAAACCGCAAATTATGAACCTCAATGCAGATTCGTCAGAAAAAGCTTGGGCGTCATCGGTTGCAAATAATATTAAAATAATTACATCGGAACATCAAATTGAAAAATCAGGAAATCATGTTTTGAAAATTTATGCGATCGATCCGGCTGTGGTGCTCCAGAAAATTGTAATTGAAACAGAAGAAGGAAAAGTTTTGGAGTCGTATTTAGGGCCACCGGAAAGTTTTAGGAAGAAATGACAAACTGAGCGAAAAAAACTATTAACTATTAAAACCACAAAATATGAAATTTATTAACCCTTATGTGTTTGCCGTCGCAACGTTGCTGATGGTAAGTTGTTCTTCGAAAAAAGAAACGCTGTCGTTAAAAGATGCTTATAAAGACGATTTCTATATCGGTACGGCTTTAAGCGCTGACCAAATTCAGGAAAAAAATACTAAAGAAGATTCGTTGATTAAAAAAGAGTTTAATGCAATTACAGCGGAAAATATTATGAAATCAATGTTTGTGCATCCGCAAAAGGATAAATATGATTTTACATTAGCTGACAAATTTGTGGCGTATGGCGAAAAAAATAAAATGTTTGTTCACGGACATACTTTGATTTGGCACAGTCAATTAGCGCCCTGGATGGAAAAAATAAAAGACAGTACCGAAATGAAAGCGTTTATGCAAGATCATATCACGACAATTGTTTCTAAATACAAAGGAAGAATTGGTTCATGGGATGTTGTAAATGAAGCTTTAAACGAAGATGGAACTTTAAGAAAGTCAGTATTTTTGAATACACTTGGAGAGCAATATTTAGTTGATGCATTCAAACTTGCTGCAAAAGCAGATTCAAAAGTAGATTTGTATTACAACGATTATAATATTGAAGAACCTGCAAAAAGAGCTGGAGCTATCGCTTTAATCAAAAAAATAAAAGCGGCAGGTGGAAAAGTGGATGGAGTTGGAATTCAGGGACATTGGCGATTAGCAAGTCCATCAATTGAAGAAATCGAAAAAAGTATTTTGGAATATTCGGCTTTAGGAATTAAAGTTGCATTTACGGAATTGGATATTACGGTCTTGCCAAATCCATGGGATTTAAAAGGTGCTGATGTAAATCAGAAATTCGAAGGAAATGAAAAAATGAATCCATATCCAAAAGCATTGCCAGATTCTATTCAGAATAAATTAGCTGAACGTTATGTTTCTATTTTCAAGTTATTTTTAAAGCATAAAGACAAAATAAGCAGAGTTACTTTTTGGGGCGTTCATGACGGACAATCATGGCTAAATGACTGGCCTATAAAAGGAAGAACAAATTATCCGCTTCCATTTGATACTCAGTTGAAACATAAAAAAGCATACGATAGCATTCTTCAGCTTAAAGCAAAAAAAGAATAAAAAAGAGTGCGAATTCTATTTATTGAGAATGCGAACTGACTGTTTTTCTGAAAATAATGCAATTAAATAAAGTAAATTTGGATGGTGTATTTTTTTTACTAAATTTACACAACCGATTGCTTAAGTAAAAAGCTTTTGAAATCAGTATAAGAGCTAACTGAAATGATCGATTTTTTATAAGAATTGATTGTAAAAATTAACCACAATAACCACGAACCAATAATGAATTTTAATTCCCAAAAACTATCCATAAAAGAAAAAATTGGATATAGCTTAGGTGATCTTGCTGCAAATTTAGTTTTTCAGACCTTGATGACTTATCTGGCGTATTTTTATACCGATATTTACGGATTATCGCCTGCGCATTCTTCTATAATTATGTTGGTTGTCGGTTTGATTGCCGCTTTTATTTTTAATCCAATTATTGGTGTACTCGCAGATAGAACGAGTACGAAATGGGGAAAATTCAGACCTTGGATTTTATGGACAGCTGTACCATTGGGCGTAATTGCATTACTGGCTTTTACAACGCCAAATTTCTCTTATCAGGGAAAAGTGATTTATGCAGTTGCGACTTATAGTTTATTATTGCTTTTTTATGCGGGAAATAATTTGCCATATTCAGCCTTAAGTGGTGTAATTACAGGCGATATGGGCGAACGAAACAGTATGTCATCCTATCGTTTTGTGGCGGTTATGTTTGCGCAGTTTTTTGTTCAGGTATTTATGCTCGGGATTATAAAAAGTGCCGGAAATGGTGATAAGGCTGTTGGGATAGAAAAAGTGATGACAGTTTTGGCGATTATCGGGACCATCATGCTTTTAATCACCTTTTTGACAACAAAAGAAAGAATTATTCCTAAGCCGGAACAAAAATCAAGTGTAAAAGAAGATTTAAGTGATTTGGTCAAAAACAGACCATGGGTAATCATGCTTTCACTTACAACTTTGGTTTTTATAACACTTGCAATGAAAGGTGGATCATATGTCTATTATTTTGAAAATTATGTAGATAAGGAGCAATTGGCGATTTTTATTCAGCCTATTTTAGATACTTTGTCAAAAATTGGTTTGAATCATTTTGGAAATGATCCTGTTTCAGCGGGATTTGGATTGTTTAATGCCGGCGGTATTATCTTTATGATAGTCGGAATTACCTTGTCTAAAAATCTTGCGGATAAATACGGAAAACGAAATGTGTTTGGTTTGTTTTTATTCATTTCAACGCTTTTTGTTATTGCTTTTTACTTCTTTCCTTCATCATCAATTGGCTTCATATTTTTCTCCCAAATTCTGCATGGATTTTTCTACGGAATCACAATTCCGATTCTTTGGGCAATGATTGCCGATGTTGCCGATTATTCTGAATGGATGAATAACCGCCGAGCAACTGCAATTATCTTTTCTGCCATGATGGTCGGGTTAAAAGCAGGTTTAAGCATTGGAGGCGCTTTGACAACTTCATTATTAGGACATTTTAATTACGTCCCAAATGCTGCACAGCAGACTGATATAGCTATAAATGGAATAAAACTGTTGGTTAGTGTTTTTCCAGCTATCCCTTTCCTTATTGGCGTTGGATTATTGTTTTTTTACAAAATCGACAAGAAAATGGAAGTGCAGATTGAATCAGATTTAAAAGAGAGAAGAGTTTAATGTATTAAAAAATAAAAAAAGAGAACATGCCTGAAGATAATATTGAAAACATTGACTTTGTAGCATTAGCTAAACGCGCAATTTCAAATCCATTAGTGAATCATATTTATACCGCTGATCCGTCGGCACACGTTTTTAACGGAAAAATATACATATATCCATCGCATGATATTGATGCAGGAATTCCGTTCAATGACAATGGAGATCATTTCGGAATGGAAGATTACCATGTTATTTCCATGGAAAATGTTGATGCAGAAGCAGTAGATCATGGCGTAGCTTTGCATGTTAATGATGTTCCCTGGGCTGTTCGACAAATGTGGGCGCCTGATGCGGCTTGTAAAAACGGTAAGCATTATTTGTATTTTCCGGCAAAACGCGCAGACGGAATTTTCCAGATTGGCGTGGCAATAAGCGATTCTCCAACTGGACCATTTAAGTCAGAACCAAATGCTATAAAAGGGAGCTACAGTATTGATCCGGCTGTTTTTGAGGATAGCGACGGTAAGTACTATATTTATTTTGGCGGAATTTGGGGAGGTCAGCTTCAAAAATATAGAAATAACACTTATGATAAGTCATATGAAGAGCCAAAGGCAAATGAAGTAGCTTTAGGGCCAATCGTAGCTTTGCTTTCAGATGATATGAAAGAGTTTGCTGAAGAACCGAAAGAAATCAAAATCTTAGACGAAAATGGAAATGCCTTATTAGCCGGTGATAACGATCGTCGTTTTTTTGAAGCGTCATGGGTTCATAAATACAACGGAAAATATTATTTCTCTTATTCAACGGGCGATACGCATTTTATTTGTTACGCAATTGGTGATAATCCTTATGGGCCTTTTACGTATCAGGGAAGAATTTTGAATCCTGTTGTGGGCTGGACTTCGCATCATTCGATCTGTGAAATAAATAAAGAATGGTATTTATTTTATCATGATTCGAGTTTGTCAAAAGGAGTGACGCACTTGAGGTCTATAAAAGTGACTAAAATTGAATATAATGAAGATGGTTCAATTGTAACAATTGATCCTTACAATAAAGAAGATTAAACAAGACTATTTTCAAAATTAATTCTGAAGATGATTGACTTAAGAACAGCTGGTTTAAAAATTATAGTATTAACCTTTTCTATGGTTCGTATAATGGCATGTAAAAAAATTTTCGTGAAATCACAACCGGTTGTTCAAAAAGATGTTATTGTTTTTAATAGGTTTAATTATCAAAGAAGAGATCATGCGTCTGCGAATATTTTTAAATCAAAAGAAGGATTATTTGTAGACAACGTTTTTCCGTACAATTTGTCATTTCAAATTTCTAAAACGAAATGACAAAGGTGCGGTAAATAATACTGTAATTTCTTTTGAAAACAGTTTGCGTGAGGGATAGAAGTGGAAAGCCCATCTCGTCTTTTGACGAGGCGAGGACTTGAAACGTATAGCCCGGTTCGCCGTGGCGAAACACGCCCAAATTATTAGAATAAAAGAGCTTAAAAAAAATAACATAATTCATGTAAAAATTAATTTTTTATAAAAGATTTTTAATTACTTTAGCATAACAGAACGGAACAGAACGGTATGCTAAAAGAAGAAGAAAAATTTGAGTTTATAATTAATCACGAAAGTGATATTCCGAAGTATCAGCAGTTGGTTGACGGAATTACGAATGCCATTGCGGAGAATATTTTACAAAAGGGAGATTTGCTTCCGTCAGTGAATGTAATCTGCAAAACGTATCAGCTTTCGAGAGACACAGTTTTTAAAGCGTATTCGATTTTAAAAGATCAAAATACAATTGACTCTGTACCAAATAAAGGCTATTATGTAGCGGGCGAAACGAGAAAAGTGCTTTTGGTTTTAGACACTTTTAAGGCTTATAAAGAGGTTTTGTATCATTCATTTGTGAATAATGTGCCGGATAATGTGATTACTGATGTGCAGTTTCATCATTATAATATTGATGTTTTTAAAACAATCATCAATAACGGAATTGGGAAATATTACAAATATGTGGTGATGAATTTTGATCACAAAGAGATTGCCCCGGCATTATCGGCAATTTCGAAAGATAAATTGCTTTTGATTGATTGGAATATTCAAGCTAAGAAAACAAATAATTATGTTTTTCAGGATTTTGGGAAAGCGTTTTATGAGTCTCTGACAGAGGCTGTAGATTTGTTCAAAAAGTATAAAAAGATACATTTTGTATATCCGGATTTTACCAATCATCCTTGGGAAACAGTAGAATATTTCAAGAAATTTTGTGCTGATTTCAATTTTGAATTTGAAATGATTACAGATCCGAAAAAGTTCAATATCGAAAAAGGAATTGCTTATATCAGTGTGAGTGATAGGATTTTGGGACACTTTTTAGAACAGTGTAAAGAGAAAGATTATGAACCCGGAAAAGACGTTGGCTTTTTGTCGTATAACGAAACACCAATGAAAAAATTTATTTACAAAGGAATTTCGGTTGTGTCAACTGATTTCAAAGAATTAGGAACCAAAGCAGCGGCATTTATTACGCATGACGAAGAAACGCAGTGTTATGTGCCGACAAAATTAATAATAAGAGAATCATTGTAAGTATGTATTATATAGGTTATGATATTGGAAGTTCTTCTGTCAAGACAGCCTTGGTAGAAGCAGAAACAGGTAAAAAAGTAATCGTTCTGAATGAACCGCAGAACGAAATGGAAATTTTATCTATTCACCCAGATTGGGCGGAGCAAGATCCGGAGATTTGGTGGCAGCACATTTGTACGGCAACAAAAAGAGCGATTAAAGAAGCTAATATTGATGCATCAAAAATTCAGGGAATTGGTATTTCGTATCAAATGCACGGATTGGTGATTGTGGATGCAGCTGGAAACGCGCTTCGAAATTCAATTATTTGGTGTGACAGCCGTGCGGTTGAAATCGGGAATAAGGCTTTCGCCGATATTGGAGAAGAAAAATGCATGTCGCATTTATTGAATTCTCCAGGGAATTTTACCGCTTCAAAATTAAAATGGGTAAAAGAAAACGAGCCTGAAGTTTACAATAAAATCTCTAAATACATGCTTCCGGGAGATTACATCGCTTTGAAATTAACGGGCGAAGTAACGACAACTAAAAACGGTTTGTCTGAAGGAATGCTTTGGGATTATAAAGAAAATAAAGTAGCCGATTGGCTTCTAGATTACTACGGAATCGATAAATCGTTGACGCCAAAAATTGTAGAGAATTTTACGAATCAAGGAGTTGTTACTGAAAAAGCATCAAAAGAATCTGGATTACCAGTAGGAATTCCGATTGTTTACAGAGCTGGAGATCAGCCTAATAATGCTTTGTCGTTAAATGTGTTAAATCCGGGAGAAGTAGCGGCAACGGGGGGAACTTCGGGCGTTTTTTATGCGGTAAGCGAAATGTCTTCTGGAAAAAGCACTCGTGTAAACAACTTCGTTCATGTGAACTACGAGTTGGAAACACCTAGAGTTGGGAAATTATTGAATATTAACGGAGCGGGAATTCAGTACAGATGGCTTCGTAATAATATGGGCAACGAAAGTTATGAAGCAATGAACGAAAAAGCTTCGAATGTTGAGGTTGGATCAGAAGGCGTTGTGGTGATTCCGTTTGGAAATGGCGCTGAGCGTATGTTCAACAATAAAAACATTGGAACGCATTTCTTAAATCTGAATTTGAATATTCATAACAGTGCGCATTTGTTTAGAGCTTCTTTAGAAGGAATTGCTTTTTCGTTTGTTTACGGAATGGAATGTTTAAAAGATGATAATGCGACGATTAATGTCATTAGAGCAGGAAATGATAACCTTTTTCGCTCGGAGATTTTCTCCAATACTGTAGCGACTTTAATCGGTCATGAAATTGAAATTTATAATACAACCGGAGCGGTTGGTGCAGCAAGAGCAGTTGGTCTAAAAGATGGTGATTACAGCAAATTTGGCGCTAATGTTAGTGACAACGATCACGTAATGACGTTTTTACCGTTGCACAACGCAGCACCTTACGAAATGGCTTATAAAAAATGGAAACAAGAATTAGAATTAATATTAACAACTAAATAAAAGAACAAATGATAGTTTTAGGAGATAAAGAATACTACAAAGGTATTGGCCAAATTAAATTTGAAGGAAAAGAATCTGATAATCCATTGGCATTTAAATATTACAATCCAGAACAAGTTGTAGCTGGAAAAACAATGCGTGAGCACTTTAGATTTGCTATTGCTTACTGGCATACATTCTGTGGACAAGGAAGTGATCCATTCGGACCAGGAACACAACATTTTGCTTGGGATCAATCTTCAGATCCTTATCAGGCAGCAAAAGATAAGGCTGATGCAGCTTTTGAATTTATCAGCAAAATGGGATTTGATTATTTCTGTTTCCACGATTATGATTTGATTGCTGAAGGACCAACTTTTGCCGAATCAGAAAAACGTTTGGCATTCATTACAGAATACTTAAAACAGAAAAAAGCAGAATCTGGGATTAAATTACTTTGGGGAACTTCAAACTGTTTCTCAAATCCAAGATTTATGAACGGAGCAGCTACAAATCCTGATTTTAATGTAGTAGCAAGAGCCGGAGGACAAGTGAAATTAGCTTTGGATGCGACAATTGCTTTAGGAGGAGAAAACTACGTATTCTGGGGAGGTAGAGAAGGTTACATGTCTTTATTAAACACCGATATGGGAAGAGAATTAGACCACATGGCACAATTCTTAACAATGTCAAGAGATTATGCAAGATCTCAAGGATTTAAAGGAACTTTCTTTATTGAGCCAAAACCAATGGAGCCATCAAAACACCAATACGATTTTGACTCGGCTACAGCAATCGGATTCTTAAAAGAATATGGTTTAGACAAAGATTTCAAAATCAACATTGAGGTAAACCATGCTACATTGGCACAACATACTTTCCAACACGAATTAGAAGTAGCTGCAAAAGCAGGAATGTTAGGAAGTATTGATGCCAACAGAGGTGATTACCAAAATGGATGGGACACAGACCAGTTCCCAAATAACATCCAAGAAACAACTGAAGCAATGTTGGTTTTCTTAAAAGCTGGTGGATTACAAGGTGGTGGAGTTAACTTCGATGCTAAAATCAGAAGAAATTCTACAGATCTAGAAGATGTTTTCTTAGCGCACATTGGTGGAGCTGATACTTTTGCAAGAGCGTTACTGACTGCAGATAAAATCATCACTTCTTCTCCTTATGAAAAATTAAGAAAAGAAAGATACAGTTCTTTCGATTCTGGAAAAGGTAAAGATTTTGCTGATGGAAGATTAAACCTTAAAGATCTTTATACTATCGCTCACGAAAATGGAGAATTAAATCTTCAAAGCGGTAAACAAGAATTGTTTGAAAATATTATCAATCAATATATTTAATTTAACAAGCTGTGAATACAGCTTTGCATAAAATAATTTTCGGTTTTGTGTGAGGTTATAAAATCGGAATGAAGATTGTTTTTTGTAGTTTTTCTTCTCTGGTGCATATTTGAAGGTTAGTTGATGCGCCAGGGAAAACTTTATTAATTAGTAATTATGGCCGTTGGATGATTGAAGCGCTGACGGCCGTATATTAATTCTGTACTCAAAAAGATAGTTTTCTGCTGTCTTTTCAAAGCAATTTCTTTTGCTTTTTATTTCAAATTAAAACATAAAAAAAACTTTCATCTTTATTTGATATTCATTTTGTAATGAATTGGAAATATGAAATCTCTATTAATATAAAAACCAAAAACCAATGAAATTTTTTATTGACACAGCAAATTTAAATGATATAAAAGAAGCGCAGGCATTAGGCGTTTTAGATGGCGTAACAACAAATCCGTCGCTAATGGCGAAAGAAGGAATTACGGGAAAAGCCAATATTTTGAAGCATTATCTGGATATCTGCAATATTGTAGACGGTGATGTTTCGGCAGAAGTTATTTCGACAGATTTTGATGGGATGATCAGAGAAGGTGAGGAACTTGCTGCCTTGCATCCGCAAATTGTGGTAAAATTACCGATGATTGCTGACGGAATTAAAGCTTGCAAATATTTTTCAGATAAAGAAATCAGAACAAATGTAACATTAGTTTTTTCGGCTGGACAAGCGCTTCTTGCAGCCAAAGCTGGCGCGACTTACGTGTCTCCTTTTTTAGGAAGATTAGATGATGTATCAACGGACGGAATGCATCTTATTGCTGAAATCAGAGAAATTTATGATAATTACGCTTTCAATACACAAATTCTTTCGGCTTCTGTGCGACACACAATGCACATAATCAATTGTGCCAAAGTAGGTTCTGATGTTATGACTGGGCCATTATCAGCAATTAAAGGTTTGTTGAAACATCCTCTTACTGATATTGGTTTGAACCAATTTGTAGAAGATGCTAAAAAAATGAATTTATAAGATTTTAATTCAGAATCGCATCAGGATATGGAAAATTTAGAAGTATTTACAATTAAAAATAAAGTTGCTTTGGAAATGACCATTTCCAATTTCGGTGCTACTGTAATTGGGCTAAAAGTTCAAAATGCAAAAGGCGAAATTTTTGATGTTGCGGCAGGTTTGAAAAAAGCTTCCGATTATCTAGAAGCGCCTTATTCAAATGTAAAACTCTTTTTAGGGTCAAGTATTGGAAGATATGCTGGAAGAATTTCTGGTGGTGGATTTGAAATTGAAGATAGCTTTTATAAGGTTGAAAATCAGAATGGCGTTCATCTTCATGGAGGCGAAAACGGATTTTTCAAAAAGTTTTGGTCCGCAAAAGAAGTGACAGAAGACCGTTTAGTGTTGTCATATGAAAGCAAACATCTTGAAGAAGGTTATCCTGGAAATTTGAATATTGAAGCTATATTTGAATTGACACCAGAAAATCAAGTGAAAATTACTTACAAAGCTGTTACTGATCAGGCAACTCCTGTAAATTTGACAAGTCATGTTTACTTTAATTTAAACGGAAAAGGGTCTGTTTTAGATCATGAATTGCAAATTAACAGCGATTTTTATTTAGATGTTGACCCACAATTACTTCCTACGGGAAAATTAAATAAATCTGAAGGAACTGCTTTTGATAGAAATCAAAAAGCTAAAATCAAAAGAGAAGATTTTAAAGGTTTTGATGATACCTTTGTATTTAATGAAAAGCAGTTAAAAGCCTCTTTATCTTCTGCAGAAAGCGGCATTAATATGTATATTTTTTCGAATCAGCCGGCAATGGTTGTTTATACGCCAGAAAAATTTCCGGTTTTGCCATTTTCAAATAATGACCAATATAAAGAGTTTCCGGCAATTTGTTTTGAACCTCAAAATTTTCCTGATGCACCGAATAAAAAACATTTCCCGAATTCAATTTTAAGGGCAGGCGAAACTTATCTAAATGAAATGATTTTTGCATTTACTTTTTGATAAATATTTGCGAATTAAATTCTAAAGCTTCTTTTTGAAAAAAGAAGCTTTTTTTTTAGTTTTTGTGCAAGCGATTGTGTTTAAATCAGCTCTTTTTCGGATAAATAAAAGTTTCATTATTGACTTCTTTAAATAATCTAAATAATTGTTTCCAAGTCTTTTGAAATACTTCTTCAAATTTTTAAAGTACACTTGTTTTTTTGCTTGCTAAATTGCTTTTAAAATGCTTTATAAGTCCAATTTTAGAGAGTTTTAGTAAATTATTAGCGATTGATCTAAATCAGTAAAAATAGCTTTAATTGTTTTGCTGAAAAAGAAGCTTTGTTATCAATCTTTTAATTATTTAGCTTTAAAATTATTCAGTGTTTAATTTATATGGTAATTTTTTTTGGTATAAATAAAAAAATAATACACAACCGGTTGTGTGATTTGAAATTTTATATATATTTGTTAAAGTAATGCAAAAACATATTTTTTGACCTATATGAAAGTATATGATTTTGCCTCTGGATATTCAACTAACTCAAACTATATATTAACTATCTAACTCAATTTTTATGACTAACTTTTTTAAAATGAAAAGCAAATTAAAGCTCCTGAAATGTTTGGGGTTTTTATCTCTGATGTTTCTGTTTTCTGTGAGTGCGACGGCTCAGAGTACAGTAACTGGAGTTGTATCTGACGCAAGTGGGCCAATTCCAGGGGCAAATGTGACTGTTAAAGGCACTAAAAACAGTGTCGCTACAGGTTTTGACGGAAATTATTCTATTACTAACGTGCCTTCAAATGGTGTTTTAGTATTTACATTTTTAGGTTTAAAGGATAAAGAAATTCCTGTTGGAGGAAAGAATAAAATAAATGCAGTTTTAGAGGAAAACCAGAATAACCTGCAGGAAGTTGTAGTTATCGGTTATGGTACGCAACGAAAAGAGGCCGTAACTGGATCTGTTTCTTCAATTAAAGGAGAGGCAATTCGTGAAGTACCATCGGCTAATATTACTCAGGCTTTGCAAGGGCGTTTGGCGGGAGTGCAATTGAATCAAACATCTTCTAAACCTGGTGCCGAAATGCAAATTCGTATTAGAGGTACACGTTCGCTAACGGCTGACAACAATCCGCTGGTAGTTTTAGACGGAGTCCCATTTGCAGGATCAATTGGAGATATTAGTCCAGACAATATTAAAAGTATTGATATCTTAAAAGATGCTTCGGCAACAGCCATTTACGGATCTCGTGGTGCAAATGGAGTTATTTTAATATCAACAAATAAAGGACAAAAAGGACAAAGAGCAAAGTTTTCATACAATACATACAGTGGTTTGAAAACCATTTTTGCTAAATTCCCAATGATGAACGGACCTGAATTTGTTGCTTTGCGTAAAGCTGCTACACTTCCGGGAACAACTACTCCGCTTTACACAAATGGGACAGATGAAGCTGACAATATAAATACAGATTGGCAGGATTTAATGTATGGTGCAGGTTTGGTAACTAATCATGATGTTGGTGTTTCGGGTGGTACTGAAACGGGGAACTATAATTTTGGAACTAGTTATTACAAAGAAGAAGCAGTAGTGCCAGGACAGGACTACAGCCGTATAACATTAAGAGCAGCTGTAGATCAGGCAATAGGACAGTACTTTAAAGTTGGTTTCACGACTAATAATAATTATTCTATTTCAAACGGTGGTAATTTAAGTCTTTATAATACTTTAAGTACGACTTCAATATCTAATCCATATAATGCGGATGGCTCTTTAAAAAGAACAGTTAAGATGCCATTAGATGAAAACTGGGTATATACAAGAGAAACTATAGAAAATTTGGGAGATAAATGGATCGACCAGACAAAAGCATATAGTTCTTATAACACATTATATGCCGAGGTAAAAATACCAGGTGTTGAAGGTTTAAAATTCCATATAGATTTGGGAGGTAATTTCCGTACTACTAATGGAGGTCAATATACAGGTGAAGGAGTATTTAGTATTAATCCAACAACAGTTTCTACGGCTTCTGTTACAAATACGCTAAATACGAACTGGACGATTCAGAACTTGCTTACGTACGATCGTACTTTTGGAAAACACCAGGTAAATGCAGTTGCTATGTATTCTTCAGAGCAAACTACATATAACAGATCGCAGATTTCTGCAAAAGATATTCCTTCAGACGATTTCCAATTTTACAATTTAGGAAGAGCGGCAGGTGAAATTTCGGTTAACCCAGATAATCAGGACTATCAACAAAGCGGATTGGTTTCTTACATGGCGCGTGCTATGTATTCTTATGACAATCGCTATATGCTAACAGCGACTGTTCGTTCTGACGCTTCTTCAAGACTTGCTAAAGGACATCAATGGCATACTTATCCTGCGGTTTCTGCTGGCTGGAATGTTAAAAATGAAGCATTTATGCAAAATGTGAATTGGCTGGAGCAGTTAAAATTACGCGCAGGTTATGGGGAAACTTCTAACCAGGCGGTTGCACCTTATTCTACACTTGGAAGTTTAGCTTCAAGACCTTACAATTTTGGAGAGACAAATACAACTGGATATTATGTATCAACGCTTCCTAATCCTGATTTAGGCTGGGAATATTCGACTACAATGAATTACGGTATCGATTTTGGTTTCTTTAAAAACAGATTAACTGGTACGGCGGAATATTATGTTACAGATACAAAAGATATTCTTTTAAGTGTAGGTTTGCCTCCAACAGCAGGTGTAGGAAGTTACACAGCAAATATTGGACAAACTCAAAATAAAGGTTATGAATTTACGCTTAACGGAGCAATATTTGACAATCCAAATGGCTGGTCTTGGGATGTTGGAGTTAACTTTTATTCGAACAAAAACAAGTTAGTAGCCTTGTCTTCGGGACAGACTCGTGACGAGAATAACTGGTGGTTTGTTGGCCATCCAATTGATGTGATTTTTGATTATGAGAAAACAGGACTTTGGCAACAAGGAGATGCAAATCTTACTAAATATGAGCCAGGAGGAAATGTTGGTATGATTAAAGTAAAATATACAGGAGATTTTAACGCAGATGGTTCACCAACAAGACAAATTGGACCTGCGGATAGACAAATCATAGATGTAAATCCTGATTTCCTTGGAGGTTTCAATACTCGTGTCGCTTATAAAAATCTTGATCTTAGTGTAGTAGGAGCTTTCCAGAGCGGAGGAGTTTTGATCAGTACACTTTACTCTTCAACAGGTTACTTAAATATGTTAAGTGGTCGTAGAGGAAACGTAAAAGTGGACTATTGGACACCAGAAAATACAGATGCAAAATATCCAAGACCAGGAGGAATTTCAAGTAATGACAATCCAAAATACGGATCTACTTTAGGATACTTTGACGCTTCTTATGCTAAAATCCGTACAATCACCCTTGGTTATAACATTACTGAAAAATTCATTAAGGATTTAGGAGTTGATAGATTTCGTCTTTACTGCACTGTGCAGAATCCATTCGTAATTTATTCACCTTACCACAAAGAAACGGGTATGGATCCTGAAACCAACTCATACGGTAACGAAAATGCTGCAGTAACTGATTTCTACAAAAGACGTTTACTGACATTAGGAACAAACACTCCTTCAACTCGTACCTTTTTGCTTGGCCTTAATTTAACATTTTAAAAAAGATAACAATGAAACCTATACAAATAAAAACTTTTATGGCAACAGCAATGATAACGCTGTTCCTGGGAGCATGTTCTAATGTTTTAGAAGAAGAACCTCGCAGTATTTACACTCCCGAATATTTTAAAACTGAAAAAGGTGTTGTTGCAGGATTAACATCTATGTATGCCCACTTGCGCTATATCTATGGCCAAGGCTATTATTACAATACGACCGAAACCGGAACTGATGAAGCGACTTATGCACAAAGTGCTGATGCCAACTTTAAGGATATGGATCTTTCTGGTGTAGGATCAATTACACCTTCTTCAAGCCGTGCTGATGCTTTGTGGCAACCTGCATTCATCAACATTAATACAGCGAGCGGAGTTATAGAAAATGCTACAGCAATTGGAACGGTTTCAAATGCAATGATTGCTGAAGCCAGATTCTTCCGCGCATTTGATTATTTCTTGTTAGTTCAGACTTTTGGAGGAGTGCCATTAGATTTGGGTGCGGGCGAACTTAAGTTCAATACAAGTCCGTCAAGATTCTCTGTTAGAAATACGGTACCACAAGTTTATACAAAAGCTATTTTTCCTGATTTAGTAACAGCAGTTAATGATTTGCCAGATGCAGGTAGAGTAAAAGGAGGTGTGACTAAAACGGCAGCCAGACTTTATTTGGCTAAAGCGTATTTGACGTATGCTTGGTGGTTGAAAAATCCAAATAATATTCCAACTTATCCTGAAACTACTCGTATTGATCCAGACGGACATGATGCAGCTTGGTATTTCCAGAAAGCTTATGATGTAGCGGCGGCAGGAATTGACAGCCACGGTGCATTTGCATTGCAACCAACTTATTATGATGTAAACTTAGGAAGCAATGACCGCAATAGCGAAATTTTATTGTACGCTGATCACACTGAAAAAAGCGAATTTTTTAATGCCAGCAGTCTTACATTTTCAGGCGGTAATGCTCCAGAAAATTTCGCAGTTTGGATGATGACTCCTAATTATACTGTTATCAGAAGTTCAGGTGTAAGTTCAGTACAGCGTGAGGCAGAACAGCATTTAGGGCGCCCATTTACTCGTATGTGTCCAACTATCGGTGCCATTACGAATACTTTTGCTGATAAAACAAACGATTCTCGTTACGATGGAACATTTACAACCGTATATCGAGGAAATTGGAATAAAGCGGGTATAACAACGCCAACTTTAAATAATGCAAACGGTTTGCCAGTTGCTCCAGGAGGTGCAATTCTTTCCTTCTTAAATACTGAAAATCCAGCTATTGTTTATGCAGCAGGAAACGGTCCTGAAGGTGGAGCTGTTGGAGCAGGAGTATTACCAGGAAGATCTGATTTTGTTATTGCTCCAAGTGGTATTAGTAGAATTATATATCCAGGTTTATGGAAATTAGGAACTTACAGAACAGACAACGGAACTGGACTTGGCTCTCCAAATGGAGCAAGCACCCGTCCTTATAATATTGCAAAATTATCAGAGCTTTATTTAATTGCTGCTGAAGCTGCTGTTATGGGAGCTACACCTCAAGGCGGAAAAAGTGCGAGAGAATTAGTAAATGTTTTACGCGCTCGTGCTGGAAAATGGAGATTTGATAACAATGGAAATGTAGTAAAATCAGTTGATAACAGTGCGGCAATGGTCGCAGCAACTCCAGCAGTTATTGATATTAATTATATTTTGGCAGAGCGTTCTCGTGAATATTTTGGTGAAGGATACCGTTGGTATGATTTGCTTCGTACTCAAAAATGGACAGAACTTTCAAGTTCTTACCAAATTTGTGGTCCAGCATACGGAAACCATACACCACTTACTGTAGCAAGAGATATTAAGCCCTACCATTATTTACGTCCAATTCCTCAAGGTCAGTTTGATGCAATGATTATGACTAATGAAGAGAAAGCGATATATCAAAATCCTGGATACTAGAAAATGAATGTTGATTTATCTCCAATCAAAATAATAAAACAAATTAAAGCAGCAATTAAGTTGGATGAAGTTGTAAATAAGTGTTTGTTTTACCGAATTGGTTAGAACTGCTAACAAATTTGTTTTATAAAAAAGCCGAGAGTTGAGCCCTCTCGGCTTTTTGCCTTAAAGATCTAAGGGAGAATAATTATCTTTAAAAAAGATTTCAGAATTAAAGCAGAAACATAAATCATAAAAATGAGAAAAATACTATTTTTTATCAGTGTGCTTTTTTGCAGCATCATTCATGCACAAATAAAACTCCCGAGGTTGATTAGTGACGGAATGGTTTTGCAGCGCGATATACCCATAAAAATTTGGGGATGGGCAGCGCCTAATGAGAAAATCGAAATTACCTTCAACAAAAAAAAGTTTCAGACCATAACTTCCCAAGAGGGAAATTGGCTAATCACACTGTCCTCTCAAAAAGCAGGCGGACCTTATGAAATGACTTTAACGGCAAGCAATACAATTGTTTTAAAGAATATTTTGTTCGGTGATGTTTGGCTTTGTTCCGGACAGTCGAACATGGAACTTCCTATGGAACGTGTAAAAGACAAATACAGGGATGTAATTGCAAAAGCAAATAACTCAGAAATCAGACAGTTTTTAGTGCCAGATCAATATGAGTTTGCAAAAGAAAATACTGATTTGTCAAGTGGTGAATGGAAAGAAGCAAACGCATCAAATATTTTGAGTTTTTCAGCTGTTGCCTATTTTTTTGCCAGCGAAATTTATGCAAAATATAAAGTTCCGATTGGATTAATCAACAGTGCTTTAGGAGGTTCTCCGGCTGAATCTTGGCTTAGCGCCGATGCCATTAAAAAATTCCCTGATTATGATGCTGAATACCAGAAATTCAAAGACGGAACTTTAGGTGCACAAATCGAAGCAAACGACAGAAAAATCAGCACCGACTGGTATTCTGAAGTAAATCGTCAGGATGAGGGGTTGAAAAAACAATGGGCAAAAGCAGATTTAGATGATATTGATTGGCCGGTTATGAATATTCCAGGATATTGGGGCGACTATACTTTAGAAAAAACGAATGGAGCAGTCTGGTTTAGGAAAGAAGTTAATTTATCAAATTTAAAAGCTTCTTCGGCAAAATTGATTTTAGGAAGAATTGTAGATGCTGATTCAGTTTATGTTAACGGAAATTTCGTTGGAACAACTTCATATTTATATCCGCCGAGAAAATATTCATTTGATCCAAAGTTTTTAAAAGAAGGAAAAAATGAAATTGCAATCAGAGTTATTAATAATTCTGGAAAAGGTGGTTTTGTTGAAGACAAACCTTATCAATTGATTTTAGATAAAGATTCCCTTGATTTGAAAGGAGAATGGAAATACAAATTAGGAGTAAAAATGCCTCCTTTGCCACCATCGACTTTCATTAGATGGAAACCTGTCGGACTTTATAATGCTATGATCGCCCCTTTGAAAAATTACGCAATAAAAGGCGTGCTTTGGTATCAGGGGGAAGCAAGTACTAAAAAGCCTCAGGAATATGCAGCACTTATGGAAACCTTAATCACAAGTTGGAGAACAGAGTGGAAGCAGGGTGATTTTCCGTTTTTATATGTTCAGCTGGCAAATTTTATGGAACCAAAAACAGAACCAACTGAAAGCAATTGGGCAGCTTTAAGACAACAGCAAAAAAATATTTTAGCAGTTCCAAATACAGGAATGGCAGTAATTATTGATTTAGGGGAATGGAATGATATTCATCCACTAAATAAATACGACGTTGGGAAAAGATTAGCTTTGCAAGCTAGAAAATTGGCTTATGAAGAAAAAAATATAGTTTCTTCAGGACCGCTTTTTAAATCAATGGAACAAAAAGGAAATCAACTTATTTTGTCTTTTACAGATACAGGAAGCGGGTTAATAGCTAAAAATAACTCCAGTTTGAAAGGTTTTGAAATCGCAGGAAGCGACGGAAAATTTATTTGGGCAAATGCCACGATCGAAGGAAACAAAATCAAAATTTGGAATGAGAATATTTCAAAACCAGTAAAAGTTCGATACGCTTGGGCGGATAATCCAATTGAGGCAAATCTATATAATCAAGAAAATTTACCAGCTTCGCCTTTTGAGGGAAGTTTAGATAAATAAAGATGAAAAAGAAAGCAGGATTTCAAATAACGAAATCCTGCTTTTTTATTTTAAAATTATCCGATTAAGAAAAATGAATTGACGAAAACTTCTTTCATCTTTCATCTTTGATCTTTTTTCTTTGATCTTTTTTCTTTCATCTTTGTTCTTTCATCTTTGATCTTTTTTCTTTGATCTTTTTTCTTTTTTCTTTTTTCTTTGATCTTTGTTCTTCAACTACTGCGCAATCTTCAAATTTACATCATTTACAAAAATTAGCGGTTGCATATTGCTCAAATTGGTAAGTGATAAAACGCCATTTTTGTTTTCATTTACTCCATTTATTTTAAAGCAATACTCATCACCGTCTCTGTCTCTTAAGGTTATGAATTCAGAAGTATCACTTGAATTGTTCTGACAGCTGTTTGATATAGAATATTTATACATTACTTTCATTATGTCTTTGTCATAATTGTAAAGTTTACCATCCTGTGTAAATACCCATTTTGTAGTTCGGTTAGTGTTCGAATACCAATTTCCTAAAATGCGTTTTGACGAAGGATCTTGGCTTTGTGCAAAAATTGCTGATGCAAAAAACAGCAATGGCAGAATAAAAAATAGCTTTTTCATAGTTTTTAAATTATAAATAAGATTTGCTTTTGATAAACTTTAACTAGTTCGCCGGAATATAAATGTCAAAAACAGCTCCTTTATTCAATTCGCCTTTGGCCGTGATGATTCCGTTATGATTGTCTACGATTTTCTTTACGATAGCAAGCCCAATTCCGGTTCCGGTATATTCCAGTTTTCCGTGTAAACGCTGAAAAACTTCGAAAATTTTTGAGCTGTATTGTTGTTCAAAACCAATTCCGTTATCTTCAATCCTGATGTGACAGTAGTTAATTTCTGCTTCTAAACTTTCATTATTTAAAGTCGAACCTTTAGCGATTTCACTATTAATTTTAATGACAATCGGATTTTCAGGATTTGAAAATTTAAGAGAATTGCTTACTAAATTGTACAAAAGTTGTCTAAATTGAAACGGAATAATCTTTGCTTCACAATTTTTCAAACTTTCAATTTTGGCATTTTTTTGTTCAATTTCTTCTTTTAAATCCTCTTTTACTTCGTTTATAATTTTGCCAATATTCGTTTTTTCGAAAATTCTTTCCTGAACATTTGTTTTGGAATAAGAAAGTAAATCGTTGATAAGCGTTTGCATGCGTTGTGCTGCATTTTGCATTCGTTTAAATTTATCTTTTCCATAATCAGATAAATTTTCCGATTCTTTCTCCATAATCTGTGTCGCAAAAGTCTGGATTTTGCGCAACGGTTCCTGCAAATCATGACTTGAAATATAAGCGAAAGACTGAAGTTCCTGATTCATTTTTTCAAGTTCTTTGTTTTTCTGTTCAAGTTCTAAGGCATTTAATTTCAGCTTGTCATCGGCAGTTTTTTTATCCGTCAAGTCATGTGTCATTTTTGAAAAACCAATAACCTGATTTTTTTTATTATGAACAGCTGTAATTGTTACATTTGCCCAAAAAAGGGTTTTGTCTTTGCGAACGCGCCATCCTTCGTGGCTTGCTTTTCCTTTTTCAATGGCCAGGTTCAATAAAGTTTGAGGAAGATTGTTTTTTCGGTCTGATTCGGTATAAAATTCTGAAAAGCTTTTTCCGATAATTTCTTCTGCTTTGTAGCCTTTTATTTTTTGCGCCCCAAGATTCCAGTTTTCAATAATTCCTTCATGATTGAGGTATAAAATGGCGTAATCCTGAACTTCTTCAACCATTAAATGATAACGTTCTTCACTTTTTTGAAGTGATTCGTTCATCAAAATCAGTTCTTTGGTTCTTGCCGTTACTTGTTGTTCCAGCTCGTTTGTAAATGCTTTTTCAGTATGAATATCTGTAAAAGCACCAACCCATTTTATGATTTTGTTTTCTTCATTAAAAATAGGCTCGCCAATTACAGTATGCCATCTATAAATGCCATCATGTCTTTTGATGCGTACGTCGCATCGGTATATTTCTCCTGTTGCAAGGCTGTGGCTCCAAATTTTATAATTTTCGTCATAGTCATCGGGATGAATCATGTCTTGCCAGGATTTTTTTCCCTCAGGAAAAATTCCGGTGTATTCAAACCATTTTCCAGAAGTAAATAAAGAATTCCCTTTTTCGTCTGTTTCCCAAATTAATTGTGGAATACTCTCTGCTAAAGAACGGAAACGTTTCTCACTTTTTTCTAGCTCCTGTTGATGATTTTTTTCTTCTGTAATATCTCTTACAGTACCCAGAAGTTTTTCGGGTTTTTTATGGTCATCAAAAAAGACTTTTCCTTTGGCTTCAATCCAATGAATCGAATTGTCCTTCCAGATTACTCTTAATTCATAATTTATAACTCCGTTAACAAGTGCTTCATTATAAGCCAGATTTCGTATTTCTAAATCGTCTGGATGAATGTAGGTAAGAATTTGTTCATGTGTTAAATTGATGTTCTTTTTATTTCCGGTTACAATTTCCAAATAACGTTGGGAATAATGCACTTGTTTTTCTTTGACATTTAATTCCCAAGTACCTAGTTCGCTGGCTTCTACAATAATTTTTAGCCTTTCTTCATTGAGTTCGATTTTTTTTCTTGCCTCAACTTTTTCGCTTACTTCGGTTACTGTAACAATAATTCCTGAGATTTCGCCATTTTCCTCTTTCAGCGGATAATAAAGAAAATCAAAATACGAAATATCGAGTTTTCCGAAACGTATGAGGGGAATTGGAACTTCATTTCCATGAAACGAAATTCCGGTTGTCATTACATCATTTAAAAGTTTATTCACACTTTCTTTGACCTCTGGCAGTGACTCAAAAAGGGGCTTACCTACAAAATCGTTTTCTTCTCTGTCAATAATTTTTAAATAAGCGTCGTTAGCCATTTCGACCATATATTCTGGTCCTCTTAAAATGGTAATCCCCACAGGAGTTTGTTTTACAGTATTACGAAAACGTTTGTCTGCTTCTTCTATTTTTTTAGTGGCAAGATGCAGATCCGTAATATCTGCAGCCGTATTCATTACGCCATAAATATTACCATTTGTGTCATAAAGCGGTGTAAAACTGTAGTTAAAATAAAAGCTTTCCAGAATGCCATTCATTGTAAGGTCAATACGGGCATTTTTAGTATGAAAAGACTCTCCGGTTTCAAAAACGTGGTTTACTTGCTCAAAAACTGATTGATTGTCAAGCTCAGGTAGAATTTCTGTATATAATTTCCCAACAACATCATTGCCTTTTCCCCAAACATCCATAATGGCTTGATTGGCAAGTTCAATGCGTTTTTCTTTGCCTGTATAAACACCAATTGGGAATGGTGCATTTTCGACTAATTGTCTTATTTTCTGTTCACTTTCCTTAACTTTCGACTGCGCTAAAAGTTTTTCATTTTTTTCGGTCGTTTCAATTACAGTTACCAGAATTCCGCCAACTTCGCCATCTTCTTTTTTTATTGGGCTGTATGAAAAGTCAAAATAACATTCTTCGTCATAACCATTTCGGTTTAAAACAACCATTAAATCGGGAGAACTGACTGCGTTTCCTTTCATTACATCTTTAAACATGGGGCCAATTGTGTCCCAAATTTCCGAAAATGTTTCTTTTGAACTGATTCCTAAAGCTTCAGGATGTTTTGTTGCGCCTAAAATAGGG
This sequence comes from Flavobacterium xizangense, assembly GCF_054075145.1. Classification (NCBI taxonomy): domain Bacteria; kingdom Pseudomonadati; phylum Bacteroidota; class Flavobacteriia; order Flavobacteriales; family Flavobacteriaceae; genus Flavobacterium; species Flavobacterium xizangense. The sequence continues at coordinate 305,326 of NZ_JBSIPG010000003.1, forward strand.
CGAAAGGCATCATTATAAATTTGGGTAAAATCATTTCCCCACGCAATGTACATTCCGAATGGATTGCTGAGTATTACCGAAACCATTGTTTGCAGACTTTGCGGCCATAAATCAGGATCGCCTAATGAGGTTTTACTCCAGTCTTTGGATCGCATTAATTCACCCATTTCACCGCCATCGGCTATAAAATAATGTTCCCTGTTTTTATGGCTCATTCCAGAAAAAAATTACGGCTGAAGAACAAATTGTTCTCGTGCAGGCTGTTTTTGATTGTTTTCGACAGTTGTAGTCAAAGCATTGTTGATTACCGTTTTTAGTTTAGCAAATTCGCCAGGTTTTCGAATATAATGTGTAGCTCCTTTTTGGTACATCAAATCAACAATTTCAATATCTAAAGAAGTTGAAAAAATAATCACAGGAAGTATATCAAACTCACTAAGCTCCTTGATTTCTTTAAGGCATTCATGACCATTTTTACGTGGCATATTAAGATCCAAAAAAAGAATGTCTGGCAAAGCGTCCGGAGAATTGGCTTTTAAATAATCCATTAATTGTACACCATCATGCACTGTTACAAGTGTTACAGGAAGCTTCAATTCATCTATTGCTTCTCTAAAAAAAGAGCAGTCATCATCATCATCATCTGCTAGTAAAATATTGTAATGTTTTTTATTCATTTTTATAGATGGAAGTAAAATTAATTTGAAAACGTGTTTGCCGAAAAAATCTACCATTAAATATAAGCCAATGTGCTTCAGTTATTTTTGATAATGTATTGCTGATTTTTTATCATTTAAACAGGCCTTAGGTTAATTTATTGTCAATAATACGCTTTTTGTACTGCTAATATAGAGCTATTTTTTCGACAACGAATAAATATTGCGCTAATAACTTCTTGGTATCACTCAAAAATATTGGCAATGCAATATGTTTTTGTTTAAGTTGTTGTAGTTCATTTGAATATAGTAAAATGTTTTTAAAATTTCCAATTTGCTTAAATGATATTTTTATGCGAAATAACTTGATATTTTAATTTTTATAAGTACTTTTAAGGTATAGTTTTAAATCCTTAAATATATGAAAAACAATCTCTTAAAAGAAATTTTATTGTTGGGTATTTTAACTTTTGTCTTTGCCTGCAATACAAAAAAAGAAGAACCTGTCGTGGTTGATAAAGAAGCGATAAAAAAAGAAATTCAGGCTAAAGAAAATGAATTTGCTGATGTTTATAATTCTGGCGAAATAAAAAGCATTGGTTACTACGATGACAATGCTACAACTTTTTTTCAGAATCGTCCACCATTAGTTGGAAAAGCAGCGATTGTTGAATTCTTAAAAGCTGATGCAGTAGCAAATTCGAATAAAATTTCATTTAAAACAAATGAAGTTTTTGTTTCGACTGACGGAAATCAGGTTGTTGAAACTGGTGCTTATACGGTAGTTGATTCGACAAATGCAACAATTTCAACTGGAAATTACATGAGTTTGTTTGAAAAGAAAGAGGGCAAATATGTATGTGTTAGAGATATGAGTGCTTCTGACACTCCTCCGAACTAAAACAAGATACTATATAAATAAAAAGGTGATTGAATAATTTTTTTCAATCACCTTTTTTATTTTAAAACGTTTTTTTATCGTCTGCGTCCGCCACCGCCAAAGCCGCCTCCACCGCCATGAAAGCCACCGCCTCCACCGCTAAACCCGCTTCCGCCTGATCTTGTACGACCACCAGAATTAAAGTTAGAGGAACTGCGATTTGATGTTGATGGACGATCAAATGATCTATCTGATGTTCCAGCAGAAGGGCGGTTTACAGAAGATCTGTCAGACACTCCTGCTCCACGATTTCCGGCTCCGTTTGATGCTCTGTCCGATACTCCGGCTCTGTTTCCAGATCCATTTGACATTCGGTTAGAAACGCCTGTATTGCCGGCACGATTGCCATAGTTTCCATTTCTATTATTGTTAGCGACCGTATTGGATCTGTTTCGATTGTTATTGTAATGATTGATGCTATTTCTATTGTTGTTGTTGATAATTACTGTATTACGGCTGTAATGGCCTCCATAATAACCGCCATGATACCAGTTGTTATGGCGGTAAATACCAACTGCAAGAACTGTAAATGCTGCAAAATAAGGAGGGTAATAACCATAATAATAAGGAGGATAATAAGGTACGTAAGCAGGCGAATAAACATATTGAACTATTGGAGCTGATTCGACCACTACCGTTGTTGCAGGGGTACTTACAGTAACAGGGTTGGAACCCTGATAAGCCGGATTTGCAGTAACTGCAGGCGTACTTTTTGGCTCAATAACATAATTTTTACCATAAAGATCTTCATCTCCAACACATTGAATAGAAACTTTTCCGTTTTTATCTTTATTTACTAAAATGACAGCGACATCCTGAGTTTCAGTTTTGCTGACTGCATCCTGAAGTACAAACGTGAAAGCATTATCTTTTTTTGTTGTAGTGACTTTTATAAAATCTACTTTTTTATCCAGATTAAGATCAAGATTATTAATTCCAGTTTCTTTTTTATTTAATGCTGTTTCAAATTCTTCTATAGTTTTTGATTTTTGAAATAACGTCAATACGGCATAAAGATCCAGATTATCTCCCGGAAGATTCAAAGCCGGCGCATCTTCACCAGATTGAGAAAAAATAGGTTGGCTTGATAAACTAATCACAACTGCTAAAAAAAAGAATAGAAATTTTTTCATAATGTGTTGGTTTTTAATTTGCTACATGCAAGTTAGATAATATTACGCATATAAAAAAGCATTCGTCTTAAAATTCTTATTGTAAGATTCTTTTAATCAATGTGTTAGTTTTATGTTGAAAGGGAGATAAGAATGTAAATAAGCTGAAATAGAAAAATGATTCGAAACCTTTTATTTTAAAGGAATTTTTTAGAAAACTTAGAAATAATTGACTGAAATAATATCTTATTATATTGTTTTTAAGACTTTTAAGGTGTGGTCTTTCATGCGGAGACAAGATAAATTTGCATCAAAATAAAACAGTTTTTTAAGAAGTTGTTCAACGTAAATTTTTAAATACCACTCTTGTGAAAATTTTCAATCTAATCTTATTTGTTTCATTATCTATTTTTGGAAATGCAAAACCAATTTCAAGCAAAGAAAATTGGACTGAAACGGAAGCCGAAAGATTAAACAATCAACTGGCTGAAGTAAAAGAGAAAATAAAAACCTGCAATTTATATAATACAAAAATTGCTTTTTTTGTTGATATGAAAATCAAATCAGGCAAAAACCGATTCTTTGTATATGATTTGGAAAACAATAAAATTATCGACGAAGGACTTGTTGCACATGGTTGCGGTTCTGAAACCGGAATTGCCGGTAATTTGAAATTCAGTAATGAGCCAAATTCAAATGCTACATCTTTAGGTTTATATGAAATTAAAAAATCATATATAGGTATGTTCGGAAAATCATACAAATTACATGGTTTATCTCAAACGAATAACAATGCCCAGAAAAGAGCCATTGTTTTACATTCATATTCTGCAGTTCCCGAAGTAGAGCAAGATTATTATATTCCACGAAGCCACGGATGTCCAATGATAAGCGAAGTTTTTTTTAGAAGACTTGAAAAAATTATTGATCATTCAAAATCTACAATTCTTTTACATATCTATTACTAAACAGGATAGTACATGACGCAAACTTTATAGCTATTCAATAATTTTATTACGAACTAACTAACCGTAATAAATATGAAATTTCAAAAGTGGTATTCCCTAAGTATTGTTTTTACAATGTTTTTCTTCGGAATATCAAATAAAACAATAGCTCAAAATCGTACGATTAAAAATGATGTTTTTTGGAATACAAAAGACGGAAAACCTTTAAACAGTCAAGGCGGTGGTATCTTTAAATTTCCGGATCCTAAAACTGGAAAACAAAAATATTATTGGTATGGCGTGCATTATGCCGAAGCTGATCAATATCGAGCAGATCCTTCGGTGACGCATGAAAAAAATAATTTTGAAGCTGTAACCTGCTATAGTTCTACTGACTTCGTGAATTGGACTTTTGAAAAAAATGTTTTATCAAAAGAAGAAGCGAACAAAACTGGAAAAACCTGGGTTGGGCGTTTAGGTGTTTGTTACATTAAAGAAATAAATAAATATGCCATGTTTGTACAGCATGGAAGTGAGGTTCTAATTACGCTTTCTGATTCTCCGACAGGTGAATTTTTGTGGGATAAAAAGATAAATATGGAAAAAATGATTGGAACCAGCAATACTGGGGACCAAACCGTTTTTACAGATGAAGACACCGGAAAATCGTATTTGATTTATTCGTATGGTAGAGGGCGAAACAAAATTTATGTTTCTGAAATTGGAATCAAAGACGGAAAAGTGAATTTGCTGGATTGTACCGAAATTTTCAAAGGCGAAAGCAGAGAAGGAAATTGTATGTTCAAATACAAAAACCGCTATTATATGTACGCTTCAAATATATATGGATGGGACGGTTCATTTGCCTATTATTTAGTTGCCGATGATATTCGTGGACCTTATCTTCCAACGAATGAAATGTTGATTACAAAAGGGGCTGAAGATGATTTTGCGCACGTTTCGCAAACCGGATTTTTCTTTTCTGTAAAAGGAACTAAACAAGAAACCATTGTGTATTGTGGAGATCGTTGGGCTGATTTTGCAGGAAATGGTTTAGGATACAATCAATGGTGCCCAATGTCATTTGATGGAAGTGAACCTTATTTCAATTCGCTCAGCGCTTGGGATTTGGATGCAAAAACAGGAAATTGGAAAGTCAACAAAGAAAATAATTACGTAAAAAACGGTAGTTTTGAAGCAGATCGCCGACATATTCCGAGTCCTGTAAAACCCGTACAGATTCAGTTAACCGGTTGGGCAAGCGAGGTTGTTGAAGGAAATAAAATAAGTTTAGACACCCTTACCTCGCCAGTTTTAAATCATTTTAATACACAAGCCGAAAGAAAAATCGTCATTGGAGAAAAGAGTCTGAATATCAGTGATAAAATTGATTTTAAGAGAAAAGTATTTCAGGTTATAACATCTTCACCATACGTAAAACTGGAAGATGGATCATATACTTTAACTGCCAAAATTAAAAACAGCAGTGGATTTGATAATCTTGAGGTCTATGTTTTAAGTAATGAAAAAAGATTTCAATTTGTTGTAAAAGAGGAAAATCCAGAATGGAAAACAATTGTCATCAATAATATAGCTATAAAAGGAGGGAAGGCCGAAGTAGGATTTCTTGCGAATGGAAAAGCAAAATCTTTTTGTTTAGTAGATGATGTTTCTTTAGTTAGAAGTGGGAAGTAAAATTTAGAAAAAAGAGGCAAGATGAAAGAGGCAAGATGAAAGAAGCAAGATGAAAGAGGCAAGATGAAAGAAACTGGAGTTTAGATATTAGAAGAAAAAAAAGAGAAGAAAGTAATTTAATTTTATTTGTTTAGTGTTTTTTAAAGTCTGTAAGCGTTTTGTTTACAGACTTTTTTTATGGATTTTATTTCGAAGAAATAAGTATTCTACATTTTCTAAATCTTGCTTCTTTCATCTTGCTTCTTATCTCTTTTTTCTAAAAACAGAAAAAAAATAATTAATAAAAAAGCGTTCATTCATTTATTATTTTATCTTTGTCAAAAAATACAGCTATGAGAGTTAGAGACATTGACAAAGAAAAACTGGTTATTGAAATGGCGATTGACCAGATTGTGCAGGAAGGATTTCAAGGTTTCAGTATGAATAAATTGGCGAAAGCCTGTTCAATTTCTGTTGGTACGCTCTATATTTATTATGCTGACAAAGATGATTTAATTCAAAAAATAGGAGCCAGCATGGCGCTGAAGTTTTTTAAAAGCACCATAAAAGACTTTTCGCCCGACATGTCATTTGAAGAAGGTTTGTGGAGACAATGGGAAAACCGCGCCAACTTTGCAATGAAATATCCTAAAGAAGTTGCATTTTTTGAAATTATCAAACATTCGCCTCACGGAGAAATCATTTTGGATTCTATTAAAGAATTTGCTGATTTCAGAGCCATTATGACTCAATTTACAGACAACGCACTTCGGAACAAAGAACTTCTCCCAATGAGTTTTGAAGCGTTTTGGTGTGTGGCGTACGGACCTCTTTATACATTATTAAACATGCATGCCGAACGCAAAAGTATGGGAGGAAAACCATTTGTGCTTACAAAAGAAATTATGAAAGAAGCCTTTCAAGCAGCTGTTAAAGGCTTAAAACCTTGAAAAATTATGGAAACAGATTTAAATAGCATACATATTTTTAAAACCAATATCAGTGCAATTAACGCAGAATGCCCTGCGCATTATGTACTGAATAATCATCAAAAGATTGAACAGTGGAGTATAGACTGTGAAGATGTTGACTGCGTTTTACGCGTGGTTTCAGAGACTTTGAAACCTCATGAAATTATTACAATAATCACCAATTTGGGCTTTGAATGCCAGGAATTGTCTTAAAACATATTTATAAATTAATGGAAAAAACTACCATTGAAAGCCCAGCTTTCACCTCACATCAAAAAATTATTATTGCCATACTGGCGCTTTTGCAATTTACGGTCATACTTGATTTTATGGTTATTTCCCCACTTGGAGATATCTTAATGAAAACATTAGATATGACAACCTCAAATTTTGGTTTTGCTGTATCAGCCTATGCTTTTAGTGCCGGAATTTCAGGATTATTGGCAGCAGGTTTTGCCGATAAATTTGACCGTAAAAAATTATTAATTTTCTTTTATACAGGTTTCATTATAGGAACTGTTTTTTGTGCCCTTTCGACAAGTTATACAATGTTGCTTATGGCACGAATTGTAACGGGACTTTTTGGCGGTGTAATTGGTTCGGTTTCATTAGCCATCGTAACCGATTTATTTGTGATTCAACAACGCGGACGCGTGATGGGTGTTATACAAATGGCTTTTGCAACAAGCCAGATTTTAGGAATTCCGGTAGGTTTGTATTTTGCCAATAATTGGGGATGGCATTCTGCTTTTATTATGATTGCGGTTCTGGCCGTGCTGATTCTTATCGCCATTTTTACTCAAATGAAGCCTATTACACAACATTTGGAGCTACAGTCAGATAAAAGCCCTTTTTTGCATCTTTGGCATACTATAAGTAATAAGCAATATCAGGTTGGCTTTACAGCAATTGCATTTCTTTCAGTTGGAGGATTTATGCTGCAGCCTTTTGGAAGTGCATTTTTAGTAAACAATATTCATATCAGTCAGCTTGAACTACCAATGGTATTTTTCTTTACTGGACTTTCAGTGCTTTTCATCATGCCTCTTATTGGTAAATTAAGTGATAAGGTGAGTAAATTTAAATTGTTTGCTGCTGGATCTTCAATTTCGATAATCATGATTTTGATTTATACGAATCTTAATCCAATTCCACTTTGGGAAATTGTGATTATCAATATGATTTTATTTATGGGAATCATGAGTCGTATGATTCCGGCAACCACTTTGAATACTGCAATTCCAGATATGAAAGATCGTGGCGCTTATATGTCGATCACCTCTTCATTACAACAGATTGCAGGCGGAATTGCGGCAGTTTGCGCGGGCTTTATCGTACATCAAAAAACAAAAACTTCTCCACTAGAAAATTATGATATGCTAGGATACGTAATTGCGGTCGTTACTTTAAGTACAGTGTTTTTAATATGGCGTGTAGATCAATTGGCAAAGGCTAAAGTTAAAAACTCAAATATTTAATTTGCTAGTTGATTTAACATATAGAAACATAGGGTTGTTGGCTTAATAAAGGCGTATCACTTGCATTAATAAACATAGCTATGTGTTAGAAACTTAGTTTCTTTTCATATCCTTTTAAACATCTAAAATCTATGTTTCGATGTGTTTAAATCCCATTTTAGGAAAAACAAAAGCTTGTTCTGCGGGACAAGCTTTTTGTTTTTTATAACTTCAAACATTTATGTTTTTCTTCCAATAAAAATAAACGGTAAGCGCATTTATAGTAGCCAAAAGCCATAAAACCGGATTGCTGAAGAAGCTGTAATAACTTCGTCCGTTAGGTATTTCTACAAAAGGAACGGTTATCAGAATATCCAAAACCAAAGCCGTTGTCGACATTGCAATTCCAAGGAATAGGCCGTGGGTTTCGAGAACTTTTTTATAATATAATTTTGCTCCAAGAATCCCAAAAAAGATAATCCCAAACATTACGATTATGGACTGAATCCAAAAAAAATTCTGTATAAACCGAATTTGATCCAAAATATAAAATGAAATACTGACCAAAATCCAAACTATAAATCCGGAAAAGATTGCTCTGAAATAATTCATCTTTTTAGTTTTAAGAATTCCAAATTCCGGTTTTGGCTGTTTCTTTTGCGTAAGCGGTAAAATCTTTTGCTTTTCGGCCCAAAACTTTTTCAATATCCGAAGTTATGTGCGAATTTCTTCCATCCAAAACCTGCTCAAAAAGATAATTTGCAAGCCAGATATGATCTTCCGGAACCTGATATTCTTTCAGCATTTGCGAATATTCATCCAATGATAAACTCTGAAAAGTAATATTTCTGTCGCTTGCTTCAGCAATTGTATTTACGGCTTCTTTAAAAGTCAATAATCTTGGGCCGGTTAATTCGTATGTTTTTGCATTGTGTTTATCATTCAAAAGTGATTCAACAACTACATCGGCAATATCGTCGGCATCTGTGAAAGGTTCAAGTGCTTCGGCTCTGGGCAAAGCAACAATTCCTGCTAAAATAGGTTCTAAAAAAATGCTTTCGCTAAAGTTTTGATTGAACCAACTTGCCCGTAGAATCGTCCATTTTTTGGCATTTTCTTTTACGATTTCTTCGCAAAGTTGTGCTTCTTTTTCACCTCTTCCAGATAATAAAACCATTTTTTGAACGCCCAATTCTGTTGCCAAAACGGTAAATTTCTGAATTGTCTCAACTGCCGAAGGAATGGCCAAATCGGGCTGAAATGTAATGTAAACAACTTCAATATCCTTCAACACGTTTTTCCAGGTTTCTGGATTTTCCCAATCAAAAGGAACTTTTTCAGATCGGGAACCCAAACGAACTTCAACATCTGAATTGTTTTTCAATCTTTCAGTTACTCTGCGTCCTGTTTTCCCATTGGAACCTAAAACTAAAATTTTCTTTTTGCTCATATCAATATTCTTTAAATGATTACTGATACAAAGTTGATTAGATTAAAAAAGAAACATTTGTCGCAAAAGAATTATGATTTGTTTGAAAGGAATTGAAGCCGAACTTCATTCGGACGCATTCCGAATTTTTTATAGAAAGCATTCGAGAAAGAGCTCAAACTTTCATAGCCAACTTCCCAAGCCGCCTCCTGAACCGTTTTTTCGCATTCGCGTAGTAATTCATACGCTTTATGAAGCCGTTCTTCCTGAACATATTTGAAAACCGGAATGCCAAAAAGTTCTTTAAAATTCTTTTTTAGTTTATTGCTGTTCAATCCAACCATTTGCGATAATTGAGTAATTGAAGGCGGTTTGGAATAACTGTTTGTTACAATTTCTTTCGCTTTGTATAATTTGTTTTTGTCAATTTCCGAAAAGTCAATTTTAGTATCGGTACTCAAAAGAGCAAAAAAATGTGCCAAAAGTCGTTGATCTGACTTCTTAAAAACAGTAATCGCGTATTGCCAACGTAAGCGGTGTTGAAGATTTTTTGAACGGCCAATTGCATATCGAGCGTCATATAATACGATGGACCCTTTACAAAATGTTCCTTCGGATTTAATAATTCGGGAAGGTGTTTTTCAAAAATCTCTTTTTCGGCTTCAGGAAGCGAATTTAAATGTTTCGGTTTTGTAAAAATACTGATCGATTGCAAGGGTTTGTCGGGTTCGATTTTATGTGAGAATTCCACTTTTTGATTTCCGAAAAAACAAATCGCTAAACCAGTCGTATTTGTCAAATATTTTGTCTGATTATTATGTTTGATTTCCAGTTCGACATTGCCAGATCCATAAAAAGCAAAACCAACTGCGTCACCGTCGATTTCGCATTTCTGAATTATAGTTTTTTTCGTATCCGATTGTTCGATTAAAACAATAAAGTCATTCAATTCTATAATATCTGTCGTCATATTGTTTGTCGTGTATTTTGAAACTGTTTAAGAAAAAAAAGCTCATTTTTATTTCTTTCCTCAGATTTAGAAAGTAGAGTTTAAACAATTCTTAAATTATGTAAAATGTTTAAAATTAAATGTTTAGTTTAATTTAGGCAATTTGATTTTTTTTAAACTTCAAACTTTTTTAGTGTACAGATGAGACTTTAAAGTCATTTTTTTGTAACAGTTTTTTGGACAAAATTTTGCGTTTTTTTGAGTTTGCTGTTGATAACTGTTTTTTTAATCGAAGAATAAAAGCGTTTTTTCCTGTTGACAACTTTATTTAGATTCTTTTTAAATAACTGATTTTTTGAGCATTATGACTTTAAAAAGTGATGTTGATAAAAACTTTTTTAACGAATAAAAAACCACAATTTTTCCTGTTGATAATTGCTTCTATTTTTAACATCAAAACGAAAACAAAACAAAAATTCGTGGCTTAAATTTGTAAGTAACGATATGTAAAAATACCTCCCAAATCTGCATTTCGTTTACTCACATATTCACCATTAAATACAATTTATTATGTCTATTTTCGATAAAAGAATTAATTATAAGCCTTTTGAATACCCGGAGGTACTACAATTTACTGAAGCCATAAACAAAGCGTACTGGGTTCATACAGAGGTTGATTTTACAGCTGATACACAGGATTTTCATTCGCATTTGTCACCAGCTGAAAAAACGGCAATCAAAAATAGTCTGCTGGCAATTGCTCAGATTGAAGTTGCCGTAAAAAGTTTTTGGGGCAATATTTACGAGCATTTTCCAAAGCCTGAATTTAATGGCCTTGGAACTACTTTTGCCGAATGTGAATTCAGGCATTCTGAAGCGTATTCACGTTTGCTGGAAGTTTTAGGATATAATGATGAATTCGAAAAATTACTTGATGTTCCTGTAATCCGCAAGCGTGTCGATTATCTTTCAAATGTTTTAAAAGATACGCGTTCGCAGGACAACAAAAAATATATGGTTTCGCTGATTTTGTTCAGCATTTTGATTGAAAATGTATCGCTTTTCAGTCAGTTTGCAATTTTGCTTTCGTTCACAAGATTCAAAGGTTATATGAAAAATGTAAGCAACATTATTGCGTGGACTTCAATCGATGAGCAAATTCATGCAAATGGAGGAATTTTCATTATCAATAAAATACGTGAAGAATTTCCGGATTATTTTGATGATGCAACTTTGCTGACCATCAGAGATACGGTTAAGTATTCTATCGATGTTGAATCGGATATTTTAGATTGGATTTTTGAAGATGGTGAAATCGAATCGATCAACAAAACAGATCTGGTTAATTTTATGAAATTCAGATTGGATGAAAGTCTGAAACAAATTGGAATTCCAACCGTATTTGATGTTTCGGCAGAAGAATATAAAGCGATGCTATGGTTTGAGGAAGAAGTTTTTGCCAACAGTCTTGACGATTTCTTCGCAAAAAGACCAGTAGAATATACCAAACACGATAAAAGTATAACGGCAAACGACCTTTTTTAAAAGAATAAAACGATGAATGCATTAGATATAAATGGAGAAAACAGCATCCCGATGAGTGAAGCTGGAAATAAAATGTGGTGGAAAAATTCTGAAAGTGAGCAAATCCTAAATCGTGGTTATCTTTTAAAAGGCGAAACTGTTGAAGGTGCAATTGACCGAATTTGCACAGCGGCAGCCCGCCGACTTTATAAACCAGAATTAAAAGAATCTTTTGTCGAAATGATTGAGCGCGGCTGGATGAGTATCAGTTCGCCGATTTGGGCAAATATGGGAACCGAACGTGGTTTGCCAATTTCGTGTTTCAATGTTCACGTTCCAGACGAAATCGAAAAAATTACACACAAACTAGGCGAAGTAATCATGCAGACCAAAATTGGTGGAGGTACATCTGGATATTTTGGAGAATTACGCGAAAGAGGAAGCGCCGTAACTGATAACGGAAAAAGCAGCGGTGCAGTAAGTTTCATGAAACTTTTTGATACTGCGATGGATACAATTTCACAAGGAGGCGTGCGTCGTGGCGCATTTGCAGCCTATTTAGACGTTGATCATCCGGATATTGAAGAGTTTTTGAAGATTAAAAGTATTGGTAACCCCATTCAGAATTTGTTTACCGGAATTTCGGTACCCGATTATTGGATGCAGGAAATGATTGACGGCGATATTGAAAAACGCCAAATTTGGGCGAAAGTTCTGGAAAGCCGTCAACAAAAAGGATTGCCTTATATTTTTTTCAGTGACAATGTAAACAAAAACAAACCTCAGGTTTATAAAGATAAAAATCTCCGAATCAATGCCAGCAATTTGTGCAGTGAAATTATGCTTCCGTCAGATTTTGATGAATCGTTTATTTGTTGTCTTTCGTCAATGAATCTGGAACTTTATGAGGAATGGAAAGATACTGAGGCAGTAAAATTAGCGATATTTTTCCTGGACGCTGTATTGCAGGAATTCATCGAAAAAACCGAAGGCAATTATTATCTTTCAGCAGCGAATAAATTTGCAAAAAGACATCGCGCATTAGGCTTAGGCGTTTTAGGATGGCATTCGTATTTGCAAAAAAATATGATTCCGTTTGAAGGTTTAGAAGCCAAAATGAAAACGACAGAAATTTTCAAACATATTAGTGATAAAGCCGATAAAGCGACTCAGGATTTAGCTCGAATTTACGGTGAACCAGAATTGCTGAAAGGTTATGGAAGAAGAAATACAACCACAATGGCAATTGCTCCAACTACTTCTTCATCGGCGATTTTAGGGCAGACTTCTCCTGGAATTGAGCCTTTTAGTAGTAATTATTACAAAGCTGGTTTGAGCAAAGGAAATTTCATGCGTAAGAATAAATATTTGAAAAAATTATTAGAGGAAAAAGACCTTGATAATGAAGAAGTATGGCGAGGAATCATGTTGAATGGCGGAAGTGTACAACATATAGAACAACTTACTCAAACAGAGAAAGATGTGTTTAAAACTTTCAAAGAAATCAGTCAATTGGAAATTGTACAGCAAGCGGCAATTCGCCAAAAATTTGTAGATCAGGGACAAAGTTTAAATCTGAATATTCCTGCTGAATTGCCTATTAAAGAGGTAAATCGCTTAATGATTGAATCCTGGCAACTCGGAATCAAAAGTTTGTATTATCAACGAAGTCAAAGCGTTTCAAAAGAATTGGTCACAAGTTTGGTTACCTGCAGTAGTTGTGAATCATAAATTTAAAATCGGAAGTTTTCTTCCGATTTTTTTTTCTCTTAGGTTTGATAAAGCACACCTAAAATTATAGTAAAACTTTTTTTACTAATTTATAAAAGCTATTTTCTGCTGTATTTATGAACTAAGAAATTGGCTACGCTATTTTTGTAATAATTAATAAAAACATGATTTTATCTTAACATGAACAGGTTTGTAAAATCCGTTTTTAAAAGGTTAAAAATTATGCAAATTATAATTTTTTAGATTATTCAAGGTTTTTGATTGCCGAATTTATAACGATTTTGGTTTTTTGTGAAATAAAATCAACAACAAAGAATAGATGATCGGCAGAACAACAAATTAGGATTATTGGATAATATTATTAAGTTTGTTGCGAATTATTCAATTTACCAAAAGCCAAAAAACTTGCCGTCACTGTTATCAAATCAAGATAAAACTTTAATCGATCGTCTTCGTTCCGGAGATGAATCGGCTTTGACGGAATTGTACAATACCTTTTGGCAGGCGCTCTTTTTATCGGCTTACAATGTCATTAAAGACAAAGAATTGTGCGAGGATATTATTCAGGATATTTTCCTGAATATTTGGACAAATCGTGAAAAGTTAGAAATTCATATTTCATTAAAAGGATATATGTATGCTTGTACGCGATATCAGGTTTTTAATCATTTACGAAAAAACAAAGACAAAATTCACGTCGAACTTTTTGATGATTTAGAAAAACGATTTCAATATACTACACCCGAAACACAATTGATGCACGAAGAATTAGTGCAGCAACTTCATTTAATTGTTGAAACGCTTCCTGAAAAATGTCAGGCAGTTTATAAATTAAGCAGAGAAGAACAATTGAGCCACAAAGAAATCGCTGAACGTCTTAATATTTCAACCAAAACTGTTGAAAATCATATTACCAAAGCGCTTCAGACAATTCGTCTCTCTATGGGCAGTACGCTGGGCGTAGCAATGGTTTTATGGCTGTCTAAAAATCTTTAAAGGAAAATAAAAATGATTGCCGATTTTAAGCCTAAAACGTTGATTTCTCTAGTTTCCGGCGAGGCTTTTCTTAAAAGATTAAAAAAAAATCAAAAAAAATACAATTTGGACTAGGGGGTAAATATCTTTTTAGATACTTACCTAATATACTCCTGCATTAATAATAAAAAAAATGAAAAAAGAAGAATTCTTAACGTTATTAAACAGATATCTTTCTGGCGATACGAATCGGGAGGAGAATAAGCAAATGTTGCATTTTTATGAAAGTTTCCAAACTTCAGAAGAATGGGATGAAAGTTTAGGATCAAAAGAAGAAATTAAAAATAAAATGCTGCATCGGATTCAGGCAGCCATAAAATCGGAGGAAACAAAAGTTATTCCGTTAAGGCCATTCTATTCGAGAACAAGCTTTAAAGTTGCAGTTGCGGCCTCAGTTGCCATGCTGATTTCAATTTCGTTGTTGTTCAATACAGAGAAAAATTCAAAACAAAATATTCCAGTTGTTGCTAATAAAAATATTTTGATTGGAAGCGACAAAGCAACGCTGACCTTAGAAGACGGTTCTGTAATTGAATTGAAAAAAGGAGAATCTTACAATCAAGGAAATGCGATCAGTAATGGCGAGAAATTGATTTATAATTCTAAAAACAATAAGCAAGCGGCAATTGCTAATAACTTTCTAACGATTCCGAGAGGAGGACAGTTTTTTGTTCAATTGGCAGACAGTACAAAAGTTTGGCTGAACTCAGAATCGCAACTAAAATATCCTGTTGCTTTTGTTGATGGCGAAATCAGACAAGTAGAGTTGGTTTATGGCGAGGCTTATTTTGAAGTTTCTCCAAGCACAAAACATAAAGGCTCTAAGTTTAAGGTAAAAACAGCAATGCAGAATGTAGAGGTTATTGGTACCGAATTCAATATCAAAGCCTACAGAGATGAAACGGCAATTTATACCACATTGGTACAAGGAAAAGTTGCTGTTAGCAATGCAAGTAATAAAGAAATTTTAGCGCCAAACGAGCAATCCAGAATCAGCAAAAGTGATGATCGAATTGCAATTTCAGAAGTTGATGTTTACAACGAAATTTCATGGCGTAAAGGATTGTTTGTTTTTAAAGGAATGCCTCTGAAAGATATTGCAAGAGTATTGTCAAGATGGTATGATGTTGATATTGAGTTTGCAGATCCGGCACTTGGCAATGTTAGATTTAATGGTGTTTTGAACAAAAATCAAAAATTAGAAGACATATTAACCACGATCAAGAATATTAATTTTATTAATGCCTATGAGAAAAAAGACAATAAGATTATAATCAAATAAAAAAGAAAAGGGATTAAAGTTCAGACCTCTCACCGTACCGCACTTCATCCCTTTCTGTGTATTAATCAATTAATCATTTAACAACCGACCAACCAATTAACATGTAAATTTATGAAATTTAAATTAACCGACGTCTTTTTCTATTTTAGAAAAAGACTAATTATTAACATTATGAGAACTTTTATATTCTTGTTTTGTACTGCAATTTTTGGTTTTTCACCCGCAAATTTATTTTCACAAAACACAAAAGTTGTAATTGCAGCCGATAAAACGGTAACTGTTGACGAAGTTTTTGATCTTATAAAACAACAAACAGACTACACTTTTATTTATCAGGAAGATTTATTTAAGAAACTACCGAAAGTACATTTGAAGAAAGGTAAAATCAGAGTAAATGATTTATTGGAAGCCAGTTTTCCCAATAAAGATTTCGATTTTAGTTTATCAAACGGAAACACCATTTTAGTTAGAAAATTACCAAAAGAAAACGTAGTCGTTTTTCAGTCAAAATGGATTGAAATTAAAGGTATTGTTACCAATGAAAAAAAAGAACCTTTACCAGGCGTAAACATAAAAGTGAAGGGCAGTACTGTAGCTGCTCAAACTGATTTTGACGGAAAATATGTGATCAAAGCCCCAGAAGATGGACAAATTTTGTTTACCTACATTGGGCATTTAGCACAAATAATTCCTGTTAATAAAAGAAACGTTATTAATGTTGTTTTAGAACAACAAACCAAAGAACTTGGCGGAGTAGTCATAAACACTGGAGTTACAGTTCGTAAAAAAGAATTAATTACAGGAGCGGTCTCTACTTATAAAGGTGAGGAGTTAAGACAAGTTTCGACGCAAAATGTTGTTCAGGCTTTAAAAACGTTAGATCCTTCTTTTATGGTTTTGAACAATAACATTGCAGGCTCAAACCCAAATGTCTTGCCAGTAATCGAAGTGAGAGGACAGACCAGTTTATCTGTTAACCAAGTTAATGATCGTTTTAAAGAAGATCCAAACCAACCTTTGTTTATCTTGGACGGATTCCCCACAACATTACAGCAGATTGTCGATTTAGATATCAACAGAATTGCCAATATTACGCTTCTTAAAGATGCTGCTTCTACAGCATTATATGGTTCACGTTCTGCAAATGGAGTTGTGGTTATTGAAACAAATAAACCAATTCCAGGGAAATTACAAATTTCTTATGTCTATAATTCATCTTATGAATTGGCAGATTTAAGTGTTTATAATTTAATGAATGCCGAGCAGAAATTAGAATTCGAAAGACTTTCGAAAGCTTATGTTGTGCCGCGTCTTGGCGACTATGCGCAACAATTTAAATGGGATGAAATTTACAACAAACGTCTGGCTGATGTGCGCCGTGGCGTTGATACGTATTGGCTGAATGAACCGATCCAAATGGGAATTACTTCTGGACACAGTTTGGCAATTGGCGGAGGATCTGACGAGTTTAGATTCAATCTTGCCGGAAATTACAAATCTTTGTCAGGAACAATGAAAGGTTCTGAACATAATACTTGGGGGTATAATGCGAATTTGATTTATAGAAAGAAAAAAGTAAGCTTTAACAATAACTTCTTTGTTTCGGGTGGAAATAATCAGGAATCGCCATATGGCTCTTTTTCTACTTGGGCAAAAGCAAGCCCGTATTATGAAAAATATAATGAAAATGGAGTTCCAACACGTTACATGGACGGAACAAATATTCCAGTCGGAAATCCTATTGTGAATGATTACGTAAATCAGGAAGAAAATCCTTTGTATAATGTTCGTTTAAATAGCTACGACAAAGGTGTAGATTTTAATTTTACAAACAACTTTGCTGTAAATTATGATGTTAACCCTCATATCAAAACAACTGCAGCAATTTCAGTTTCAAGATTACAGACTACATCAACTAAATTTATTTCGCCAGATGACACACAATTCATTTCAGATATTCCAACAGAAAAAGGAAGTTATAAAAGGACAGATTATCTGACCAATAAATGGAACGGAAATATTGGCGGAACATATTCAAATGTTTTCAATAATGTTCACTCGCTTAATTATACTTTGAGAGCTTCTGCATTAGAAACAAGATATGGTTATTATGGTTCTACTTTAAGAGGTTTTCCTTTAGGAGTTCCGGGTAATCCTAATTTTGCTTTTGGATTTGAAGTCAATTCAAAACCTGAAACTTACAGCGAAATGGTGCGAAGTGTCGATTTAACCAATCAGCTTAACTATGCTTACAACAGAAAATATTTGCTTGATTTAACTCACACTATTTCTGGAGCAACGAATTTTGGAACAAACAAAAAATATTCTCCATATTACGGCATTGGTATTGGCTGGAATATGAACTACGAATTTAACATGAATGAAGATATTGTAAATATCTTGAAGCTTCGTGCAAATTATGGTCAAACCGGAAATCAGAACCTTGTGGGATTTGCTTCTCATGATATTTATACTTATGATGCAAATACAAATATTTTTGGTGCTGGATTAAATGTTTCGCAATTGGCCAATGTCGATTTAGAGCCTCAAAAAACAAAAGATTTGTCTTTAGGATTAGATTTGGCAATGTTTAGAAACAAGCTTACTGCTACTTTTGGAGCATACAGACGTAGAACTTCTCCACAAATTGTAGCAATCGATCTTGCTGCTTCAACCGGAGTTACTGCGTACCCGTTAAACATTGGTTATATTACGACTCAAGGTCTGGAGCTTAAAGCAAATTATACCATTATAAGCAATCCGAAAGCCGATTTTTATTGGGCAGTTGGCGTGACAGCGACTACAAATGAAAACGAATTAGGTGGTTTCAATAATGCTTTGGCTTCTTTAAATGATGCTGCTAAAAAAACGACAAGTTTGACAAGATTTTATGATGGAGCAAGCACAAATGATCTTTGGGCAGTACCATCATTAGGAATTGATCCTGCTACAGGAAAAGAAGTTTTCTTGAAGAAAAATGGACAAACTACATTTATTTTAGATAAAAACGATGAGCGAATCATGGGGAACTCAAGAGAAATCGCAACTGGTGTTTTTTCTACAAGTGTTAATTATGGCAATTTCAGTTTAGGAGTGTTCATCAGATATAGTTTTGGGGCAGATCAATTTAATACCGCTTTATATGATAAAGTTGAAAATATCAGCTCAAGCAATATTTTTGATAATCAAGATGCAAGGGCTTTTACAGATCGATGGACAACTCCAGGCCAAATCGCCCAATTTAAAGCAATCAGTTTGACGAATGAAACGCCAATTTCTTCTCGATTCATTCAAAAAGCAGATTATATCTCAGGAGAATCACTTCGATTAGGATATCGTGTAACCAATAGAGCTTGGCTTAATAAATCAGGTTTGGCTGGTTTAGGGTTCAATGCTTACGCAAATGAGTTTTTTAGAGTTTCTACGATAAAAGCAGAGCGAGGTATCGAGTATCCTTTTTCAAGAATTTATTCTTTAAGTCTAAACGTATCATTTTAATACAGCAATTATGAAACAGTATTTAAATAAAATAGCATGCATTATTTTGATTTCATTGACGGCGACAAGCTGCAGTGATTTCTTGGATGTAACGCCTCAGGATAAAATTTTAGAAAGTCAAATATTTGAAAATGAAGCCGGAATGCAAAATGTGCACAATGGACTTTATTTAAGCCTGGTATCTGAAGATCTTTATGGTCAACAGCTTACCATGGATGCAGTCGAAATTTTAGGACAGCAGTACAATATGACAAGCAATGTTTCTAAAAGTAAAATAGCATCTTACGCCTATACAGAAAGCCATCCTAAAGCTGTGTTTTCTAATATTTGGGAAGCAGGATATAAAGCTATTTTGTATGCCAACAAGTTTTTAGAAAGCATGGACGAGCATGCCGGAATTGTGTCAAAAGAAAAAGCCGATCTTTTAAAAGGTGAAGCTATCGGGATTAGAGCAATGTTGCATTTTGATATGTTGCGTTTGTATGGACCAATTTACAAAGTCGATCCTTCGCTACAAGCAATTCCTTATTATAGCACTGCTGTTACAGCAAATCAGCCTTTGCTTTCGGCAAAAGATGTTGTGGTTAAAATTTTGGCTGATTTAGATCGAGCTTTAGAGTTGCTTCAAAAAGATCCAATTCTTACTGCAGGAAAATATAATGCTACAACAGACTTTGATGCTAATCCTTATTATTCAGCAAACAGAGGTCTGCGTATGAATTATTTGGCAGTAAAATGCCTTAAAGCGCGTGTATTATTATATTCTGGAGATAAAACTGGCGCATTTGCCGTTGCAAACGAAGTCATTAATTTTACTAAAACGACGACATTTTTCCCATGGACTCCATTTTTAGAAGCTACAAATGCGGCAAATCCGGACCGAATTTTTTCATCTGAAAACTTTTTCGCTTTAAGTGATTACAGATTATATACAAAACAAAAATTATTGTTCGATTATATTTTATCGGATGGGATGATATATGCTCCTTTATTGAGCAGATTAACGGCCGTTTTTGAATCAAATGATAATGATTACCGAAGCCTGCCGAGCTGGAAAGTTCCTGTGGTTGGAGGTAAAACGCAAAAGACATTTTATAAATATGAAGATGTAACAAACAAAGAAAAGCTTTTCCGTCTACAGATTCCTATGTTTAGACTTTCAGAGATGTACCTGATCGCAGCAGAAACAGCACCAGTACCGGCAGACGGAATTGCTTTTTTGAATACGCTTCGTTTTAACCGTGGTTTAACAAATTTAGCCGCTACAGCAAATGTTGCTACAGAAGTTACAAAAGAGTATAGAAAAGAATTTATAGGAGAGGGACAGTTATTCTTTTATTACAAAAGAATAAACAGTACTACTATCCCTAACGGCTCAGCAGCTTCTGGGAATCTGACTATGGGAGCGCTTCAATATGTTGTGCCATTACCAGATATTGAAGTTAATTTCCAATAATTTAAAACAAAGTAACATGAAAAAAATATTCATTTTAAGCATATTGTTTTTGTCAATTTTAGGTCTTGCTTCATGTGATCAAGAGGAAATTGCAACATATTCAGGGAAGGACAGCGTATATTTTGCACCATCCATTTTCGGAATTAATAATGGAGCAACTACAACCGTAACGGATAGCGTCGGATTTACTTTTGCTTTAGAGAAACCTGTAATTGTTGGTAAAACTTATAATCTTCCAATTCAAGTACAAGGAAATATAAGCGATGTTGACAGAAAAGTAAAAGTAGTTGTCGATCCAAAAAGTACTGCTATAGCTGGAACTCATTTTGAAATTCCGGCAGATTTTGTGATACCTGCAGGAAAAGTGGTAAATGATCTTCCTATCAAGATTTTCAGAACTGAAGATATGAAGAAAAATAGCTTTTTACTGATTTTGAATTTAGAGGAAAACGAATCATTTAAGACTGAAATGAAGAGCAGAGAAACTAATATACTGACCCATAAAAGAATCAGCTTTATTACTTTCAAACTCTCTTTTGATGATAAATTGACGCAGCCTATTGGCTGGTATGCACCGTATTTAGGCGTTTTTTCGGCAAAGAAATTTTTCTTAATGTGCGACTTGATTCATTTGGATCCAGCGATTTTCAATCAAAAATTGGGAGGGACTGGACTTGCAATTGCCGATTTCTTGTATTACCAGGCTTTTATGAAACGTTATCTAGCTGACCAAAAAGCATCGGGCAACACTATTTATGAAGAGGACGGAAAAGAAATGATCTTTCCTTAAAAATCATTTAGTAAATTTTAAAAATAGAACATTATGTTAAAAAATATAAAGATTCAATTTATTCTGTCACTGATGTTGGTTTTAATGTATAGCTGCGCACAAGACGAAGGAAATTACGATTACAATGCTATAAATGAAATACACGCGACCGGCATCGCAGAATCATATACAGTTTATACTGGTGATTACTTTAAAATTGCGCCTGATTTGAATGAAACTTTAGTTGACGTTGCCAATACAGATCGTTACAGCTATGAATGGGTAGCACTTAATCCTGCTAAACTACTTTTGGAGTCAAAAACGCTTATCGCGACAACTAAAAATTTTGATGGAATTGTAAAGCTAGCTCCGGGTACTTATAATGTTTTTTATTTTGTTAAAGATAAAGTAACTGGCGTTACTTGGCAGCAAAAACCGTTTGTTTTAAACGTGGTTTCAGCTATTTATGAGGGCTGGCTTTTAATTGGGGATGTTAACAATAAAGCACGTTTAGATATGATTTCAATCATACCAGGTGTCGCGCAACCACGTATTCTGAAAGATGTTTTAGATTCGAGTGGTTCGGCATTAAAACTGACAGGAAAAGCAGTTGATGTTTCTTGTTTTTCTCAAGCTTTGTCTACTTCTGCAGCTTACGGGATTTATGTAACAACAACAGAAAATGGTACGGCGAGAATTGATCCAGATTCTTTTGGATGGACACAACAGCAAAATATTGCTTATGAGACCGTAGGAGGTGCATTGCCAACAAATTTTGGAGTCGATTTTATGAAATCACCAACGGGATCCGAAAACTTTCTTTATGCAAGAGGAGATATTTACTATTTCTATCGCGCATTTAATATAAAATATGGTTTGCCACAAAACATAATGGAAACGGAAACAAAAACATTTTATGCGGCGCCATTTATTGCTGAAAATCGTGGATCATCGGGAGCACCAGTTTTCTTTGATCAGAATGCGCGTCGTTTTGTACGTTACAGTTACTCAAAAGGAAACTGTTCTACAATGCCTCCAGTAGTTCCATCTGAATCAGTTTTAGACTGGAATAATACTAATTCTGATTTGGTTTTCATGACAACATCAAATTATAATGATTTAGAAAACGTTGCTGTATTAAAAAACCGTACTACAGGAAAATACAATTTGTTGCGTTTCACTAAAGGTTTAATTCAGAGTTATTATAAAGAAATTTTGAATGCTCCAGAATTTGATAAAGCAACAAAATTTGCGGTAAGTCCAGATTCGGGATATTTATTTTATGTGGTTGGAAGCAAAGTATATGAATACGACAACGGGACTCAATCGGCTAAATTAATGATCAACAAAGGCTCAGAAGAAGTAACTTATATTGGTTTTATCAGCAATGCAAAAGATGGTGCCAACAAAAAACTGATTGTTGGAAGCTATGGAACTTCGGGCACAATGGAACTTTATACAGTTCCTCCAGTAAACGGCGATTTAATATTAACAAACAAATATGAAGGTCTTTGCAAAATCGTTGATGTTGCATTCAGAGCCAGATAATCTAAATACTCTAAAACGAAACCGGATGAAGCGCGAAATTCATTCTTCATTCGGTTTCTAAAAACCACATCTTATGAAACGTTTTTTTAAAATCGCAAGTGCAGTTTTGCTGCTTGCCAGCTCTTCTATTGCCTTAAATGCACAGACAAATCCAGCTGATGAAAGTTGGGAATTGGCTAAAAAACAAGCTCAAACGGAAAAAAAATTAATCTTTGTCGATTTGTATTTCACAGGTTGCGCGCCGTGTGCACAAATGGACAAAGAGGTATTTCCAGATCCTAAAGTAGCGGCTGTTTTAAGCAAAGATTTTGTCACTTTCAAATCGGATATTTTGAAAGAAGAAATTGGTAAAAAGTTATGCATGAAATATGGTGTTACAGGATTTCCAACATTTTTATTTATGAATGCTGATGGAAAAGTGATTGATGTTGAAAGTGGTTTTCAAAGTGTTGAGCAATTTACAGCTTTGCTTGAAAATGCAAAAACAGCATCAAAAAAAGGAATATTTAAAAAATACAGTCCGCAAATTCAGGAAAAAGAATATCCGGAATTTTATGCACAGGCTTATTTGGCAAATAAACGAAACGTTTCTTTTGAAACAGCCGATGCGTATTTAAAAGCACAACCTTCTTTATTGGCCGAAGTTCCTTTTGTAATTATTACAGGTTTAAGAATTGGCAGACAGTACGATGATTTTTTCCTGAAAAATGTCAGTCAACTTGAAAAAGATTACGGAAAAGCAAGTGTTGAGAATCATGTATTTACCATTTTGCAGCGCAAGAGAAAAGAATTGGAGAAAACAAACGATTTAGCTTCATTCAAAAAATTACTTGATGAGGTAAAACCAATTTATTCTGCAGATGATTGGACAAAATTTGAAGGCATTTTATTGAAAGATTTTGGGGTACAGAAACCTGCAGCCAATAATCCCTATACTTTACAAAAGTAAGCCAAAATGAAAAAGTTATTCTTGTTTTCAATATTGATTTTTGGATGTACTATTTATGCTCAAAACAGCATTCAAAAATCTATTGAATCTTTCGAAAAAGCATTTCAAAATAAAAGTTATAGTGAGATTAAAAGTCTTTTGGCTCCAGAGTTTACGGTTGGTGTTGGAGATGCTTCTTCAAATGAATTTTATTTAAACGGAATTTTCAACGCATTTCCTGTTTTGGATTCTATTCAGATTGGGAAATCGGTAGCAATGAAAAATGAAACTTTTGTTTTGGCCGATTTTTGTTTCAAAGGAAAAGAAAAAAAGCCGTCTCAAATTGTTTTCAATTCAGATAATAAAATTTTGTATGTAACTTTTTTCGATGGTTTGTATAAAGTTGACCGACATGCCACCGTCAAAGAAGTAGCAAGTATTCCGTTTCAAATTGTCGAAAACGGAATCGCCATCAAAATAAAACTAAACAAAGCCGATCGCGAGTTTTTAATGCTTTTTGATACTGGTGCAGACGGAATGGCTTTGAATCCTGACAGCGCATACAAAGCTGGAGTTGTGGTTACCAAAAACAAATCGGCTTCTGTGGTTGGCGGAAGTCAGCAAGTGCAGTATTCGGCAGACAATACCATTTATATTGGCGATCAGGTTTTGAAGAATCAAGGCTTGGTTATTTTTCCAAAACACGGCGTTTACGACGGATTATTTGGCGCAAATTTGCTTCGCAATTTTATTACTTCTGTCAATTTTGATACGATGACGATTGATTTGTACAATTTTGGAAATTTCAATTACTGGGGAAAAGTAAAACCATTTGTTTTTGACTATAAATCAGGACTTCCGGTAGTAAAAATGAAGCTGACTTTTGAAGATAAAAAAACAATCGAAGGCAGTTTCACTTTTGATACTGGAGCAAGTTATGATTTAATTGCATATGGACCTTTCAATCATAAAAATAATCTCGAAGCAAGTTTGAAAACAGAATATACTTCGGTGAATTACAGTTTAGGAAAACAAACGAAAATTGTCGGCGGGGCAATTCCAAATGTAGCGATTAACGGAAATAATTTTCAAAACGTAACCATCGCGTTGCAGGAATATGACGAAGCCAATAAAAGCTGGGCTTTCGCCGATGGATCACTCGGAATTGATTTAATAAAGCGTTTCAATTTCACAATTGATCTTTTGCATAAAACGGTTTATTTGGAACCCAATAAAAATTTCAAAAAAATATCTTCTTTCTATCTAGGCGGAATGAATTTAGATTTTGATGAAAACCAAAACCTGATTGTAAAAAGAATCATAGATCAGCAAAATGAAGATTTGAAAAAAGTAAAAGAAGGTGCCAAAGTAACTCAAATAAATGATTTTGAAGCCAAAGACTTACTGAATCCAGAAAATCTCAAAAAGCTTAAAGAAACCAAAGAAAGCAAAGATTTCATCATAGAACAAGGCGATCAATCGATGCGAATTTCAATTTAAAATTATCAACAAAAAACAATAGAATATCATGAAAAAACACATTTTAAATTTCATTTTGATCTGCTTTGCGGTTCAGGTGAGTTTTGCTGCAAATTTTTCGGAATATGCAGTTATTAAAGGAACGGTTTCAATTCCCGATTTTAAAGCAAAAGAAGTTACGCTTTATAATGTCGAAGAAGGAAAACCAGCGGTCGCTGCAACTGCAAAAGTCAACACACTTGGGGAATTTGGCTTTATGATACCGGTTTCAGCAGCTGGTTTTTATTACGTTGATTACGGTCAGATGAAAAGCAGAAATCAATTGATTCGCTTGTATTTGGAACCAAAATTAGACATTAGCCTTTTAATCAATAAAGAGAATTATGTTTTGAACGGCAAAAATGTTGGACAGAATGCTTTGGTTCAAAAAGCAAATGAAATCTACAACGAATTTGCACCGTTTTCAAGACTAGGAACTAATATTACTTATGTAGATTTTTATCCATGGATTGATAAAGGCGTTGCAAAAGCAAATGAATTTTCAAAAAGCATTAAAACCAAAGATGCAGCTTTTGATAAATTATTAAAATTAGCCGTAGCAACTGATGTCGAAGAATTGACATATACTTTTTTCAGAATGCCAAGAAGTGCTTTTCCTGATAAAGACGATCGCCCGGCGGTTATTAAAACTTGGCAGACAGATAAAAAATTTACAGATGCTGATTTGCTAAAATTGCAAAATGGTCTTTCATTAATGTCAAATTATTTCTTTTATGTAACAATGAATAGTGGTGATGCGCCAAAACGTTTGGATTTGGCAGAAGCAATTACACATATTACAGAACCGGCTCTAAAAGATGTTTATCTTCGTGACGCGGTAGCAACTTCAAGAATGAAAATTGAAGAATATGAAAAAATAGCTCCAAGCATCAAACCGTATATGATTTCTGATGCAAGTAAAACGTTTTTAATCGAATACGAAAAAGTGCTTCATAAAAATGTGGGTCAAAAAGGACTTGAATTTACGTATAACGACATAAACGATAAACCAGTTTCGTTTTCAGATTTTAAAGGTAAATTTGTTTACATCGATTTATGGGCAACGTGGTGCGGACCTTGTAAAGCGGAGATTCCGCACATGAAAAAAATTGAAGAGGATTATCACGGAAAAAATATCGTCTTTGTAAGTCTTTCGTTAGACAAACCAAAAGACGCTCAAAAATGGAAAGATTTCGTTACCAAAGAACAATTGAAAGGAATTCAGTTGATGGCAGATAAAGATTTTGGTTCCGATGTGGCTAAAAACTATGATGTGAATGCTATTCCGAGATTCTTATTGTTTGACACAAAAGGAAATATCATCAATGCCGATGCACTTCGTCCTTCAAATCCGGAATTGAGAGTGCAGTTGGATAAATTATTGAAAGGTTAATTATTAGCTTTATGAAGTACAGCAAAAAAATATCAATTTTATTATTCATCGTTGGGTGTTTTTCATCCGCGAAAGCGCAGAATTTTAAATCAACAGACCCAATTGCGGTCAATCAAAAAATCAAAAAAGGTGTTCTTCCAAACGGAATGACGTATTATATTTATCCAACAGATGTAAATAAAAATACGGCGAGTTATTACATTATTCAAAATGTAGGTTCGATATTAGAAAACGACCAGCAGAAAGGTTTGGCGCATTTTCTGGAACATATGGCTTTCAACGGAACCAAACATTTTGAAGGAAAAGGAATCTTGAATACGCTTCAGAAACAAGGAGCCGTTTTCGGGAAAAATATCAATGCATACACAAGTACAGACGAAACAGTTTACAATTTAGATAATATTCCGTCAAAAGATGGAAGCGTTGTTGATACATGTTTGCTGGTTTTGCACGATTGGTCAAATTTTTTGTCGCTTACAAATGAAGAAATCGATGCCGAACGTGGCGTAATTACAGAAGAATGGCGTACAAGACAAAATGCCCGAGCAAGAATTTACAATCAGTTGGCGCCTTATTATTACAACAATTCGCTTTATGCAGATCGCATGCCGATTGGCGATATGGAAATCATCAAAAACTTTAAATATCAGGTTTTAAAAGATTTTTATAAAGATTGGTATCGTCCCGATTTACAAGCGATTGCTATTGTTGGAGATATTAATTCAGATGAAGTTGAAGCAAAAATCAAAAAACTTTTTGCGGATATTCCGACGCCTCAAAATCCTAAACAACGTTTTGAAATTGCAATTCCTGAGAAAGAAGAACCAACTTTTAAATTGGCTTTGGATAAAGAAATTTCGGCTTCAAATATCACTTTCATGGTTCGCCATTCCGCCGAAAAACCAACGGGGACTTTTTCCGATTTAGAAAAATCAACACAGAGAAGCATTGCTTTTGGGATCATTAGCAATCGTTTATCTGAAATGGCTCAGAAACAGGAATGTCCTTTTAAAGGAGCACAAATTGGATATCAAAAATATTCTCGTTTGAATGATGTTTTTGCTTTAAGCCTAAGTCCGAAACCGGGGAAACAAGCGGAAGCTTTTACAACTGTTATGAACGAATGGGTTAGAGCGTACAAATTTGGTTTTTCAAAAGGAGAAATTGAAAGATCCGTTACTGAAACTATTTCGGGTTACGAAAATTATTTAGAAAAACTAAATGAGATTTCGCATAAACAAGTAATCGGAATGGTAAAAGACAATTATTTGAATCACGAAGTAATTGCAGATCCGAAAGTAGAATTTGAAATGACGAAAAGCATTTTGAAAAGTCTAGATAGTAAAATTCTTCAAGAACAAATTGCCAAATTATACACAAAACAAAATCGTGTTATTACGGTAACTGGAGTAGAAGGCGAAGAAAATCTAACTCAGGAAAAAGCTTTTGATATTATTCAGAAAGCGGAAAACGACTCATCGTTACAGCCATATGTTGATACTTTTGTGGCTAAATCACTTATGGATGGAACAGATTTAAAGCCAGGTAAAATAGTATCAGAAAAAGAAACTAAAGAAATTGGTGCGACTACTTATATTTTAAGCAATGGCGTAAAAGTGCATTATAAATTTGCTGATAAAAATAAAAAGACGGTTAGTCTGCAAGCAGATAGTTATGGAGGAACTTCTTTGTATGACGGTGATGATATGCCATCAGCTCAACGTTGCGCAGATTTTGCTATGATGTCGGGATTAGGTTCATTTTCAGATACTGATTTAGAGAAAATATTGAAAGGAAAAATAGTTAGTTCTGGTGTTGGAATTAGTCCTTCGTCTGAATTTGTATCAGCGTCAGCTAATGTGAAAGACATTGAAACAATGATGCAGTTGGTTTATTTGCGTTTTGAGGGACCAAGATTTGATCAGGAGAAATTTTTATTGATGAAACAAAGATTTCAAAATTTTCTAAAAAATAAAGAAAAAGATATTAATTCTAAAATGTCAGATAGTGTGTCAGTTGCTGTGTACGGAAAAAATAATCCGCGAGTATATTCAATAGACCAAAAGTACATTGATGATTTGTCTTTTGATAAAATGAAAGTAATTTATGAAGATCGCTTTTCTGATGTGTCAAATTTTGAATTCAATATAGTAGGTGATGTAACGCCTGAAGTTTTAAAACCTTTATTAGAAAAATATATTGCCAGCATTCAAGGAGTTAAGCGTAAAGAAGGATATAAGGATAATAGAGCAAAATGGATTTCGGAAAAAATAAATAAAGAAGTTTTTATTAAAATGGAAACGCCAAAAAGTGCTGTAAAAATCAACTATACAAAAGCCTATTCTTACTCTGAAAAGAATAAAATGTTGGCATCATTTTTTGGAGATATTTTGACTTTAAGGTATACAGAAAGTCTTCGTGAAAAAGAAGGTGGTACTTATGGCGCTTATGTGCAGTGCGTTTCTACAAAGTATCCTGTACCAACGACTAAACTTGAAATTTCATTTGATTGTGATGCAAATAGAGCAGATCATTTAGTGCCTATTGTTTATCAGGAAATTGATAAAATTAAAAAAGGAGAAATCGCTTCTGAAGATTTAGAGAAAACGAGAACGAATTATTTGAAGTCAAGAGAGGACAGTAAAAATTTCAATAAATATACCAGCGATCTGCTTTACAATTACTTTAGGGAAAACTTCAATATGAATGATCCTAAAAATTATGAAGATATTGTAAAATCCATTACTGCAAAAGATATTCAGAATTTTGCGAATTCGTTTTTAAACAAAGCCGATTCGTATCAAATTGTCTTCAAACCCTCAAAATAATCTACTAGAATTTAATTTGTACTTCCGTAATCAATTGATATTTTGAATTAGTAAGCATTATTAGTTGTAATATCGGATTTTACGAGAGGGTTGTTTTTTGCTATTCAGCCCTCTTTTCTAAAATTTTACCCATGAACAAGAACATATTTTTAGTGAGTTTGCTGTTGTTGTTTACAATAATGGTAAAGGCTCAAATTTATACTCCCATTAAGTGGAAAACCAGTGTCGAAAAGATTTCAGATACT
Source organism: Flavobacterium xizangense (assembly GCF_054075145.1). Lineage (NCBI taxonomy): Bacteria > Pseudomonadati > Bacteroidota > Flavobacteriia > Flavobacteriales > Flavobacteriaceae > Flavobacterium > Flavobacterium xizangense. The sequence continues at coordinate 335,216 of NZ_JBSIPG010000003.1, forward strand.
GAATATGAATTGCAGGCAAAAGCAACTTTAGACACAGGCTGGCATTTATACAGCCAGGAAGTTTCTGACGGCGGCCCAATTCCGACTCATTTTGTTTTTACTAAAAGCCAAGATTTTCAATTGATTGGAAATGTAAGAGAAGAGAAAGGAAAAACCATAAATGATCCTGTTTTCAAAATGTCAATTAAGTTTTTTGAAAAAGAAACTACATTTAGACAACGTATAAAAAACATTGGAAAAAAGTCTTTTAAAATCAAAACAGAGGTGGAATATATGGTTTGCAATGATGAAAATTGCCTTCCGCCGAGTTATGATGAACTTGAGTTTGATGTAAACGCCACGATTAATGCCAATGCCGCAATTGTAAAAGAAATTGCTCCTGTTGAAGTTGTTGAAGAAATAAAAACAGATTCATTATTGGCAGAAGTTAAACCCGAAATTCCGGTTCAGAAAAAAACAGTTTTACCAACAAAATCAGTTGTTCACAAAAAGCTGAATAAAGCCGAATTAGATAGTTTATGGACGATTTTTATATTGTCGTTTTTCTCTGGTTTTGCCGCTTTGCTCACGCCATGTGTTTTCCCGATGATTCCTATGACGGTAAGTTTTTTTACCAAACAAAGCAAAAGTAAATCGCAGGGAATTAGAAAAGCTATTTTTTACGGTATTTTTATCATTACGATTTATATTTTTCTAGGAGCCGTTGTAACCTGGGCTTTTGGTGCCGATTCACTGAATGCGCTTTCCACAAATGTTTGGTTTAACCTGATTTTCTTTGTGCTTTTAATTGTTTTTGCAATGTCATTTTTGGGCGCTTTTGAAATTATGCTGCCCAATTCATTAGCCAATAAAGTAGACAGTCAGGCAGACAGAGGCGGAATTATCGGAATATTGTTTATGGCTTTGGCATTAGCGATTGTTTCGTTTTCATGCACCGGCCCAATTGTTGGAACATTATTGGTCGAAGCTGCTTCAAGAGGCGGAATTGCACCTTTCATGGGAATGTTGGGTTTTTCTCTGGCTTTGGCTTTGCCGTTTACCTTATTTGCGGCTTTTCCTGGTTGGTTAAATTCATTGCCAAAATCGGGTGGATGGCTAAATTCGGTAAAAGTATTTTTAGGATTTTTAGAATTGGCTTTAGCCTTTAAATTTTTATCCAATGCCGATTTGGTGCTGCAATTACATTGGTTAGAAAGGGAAACTTTTTTAGCGATTTGGATTGCGATTTTTGCAGTGCTGAGTTTGTATTTATTGGGAAAAATACAATTGCCACATGACAGTCCGTTATCGCATATCAGCGTTGGGAGATTAAGTCTTGGAATCGTCGTTTTATCTTTTACAATTTATTTGATTCCAGGTATTTGGGGTGCGCCTTTGAAATTAATCAGTGGTTTTCCGCCACCGTTGAATTACAGCGAAATTCCGAACGGCTTAGGAACAAATTCCGATGAATTACCATCAAAATTGCCATCCGGAGCAGAATTTGGACCCCACAATATTATCGCTTTTACCGATTATGATTCGGGAATGGCATACGCCAAAAAAATGCGAAAACCAGTAATGATTGATTTTACGGGACACGCCTGTGTGAATTGCCGAAAAATGGAAGATAATGTCTGGTCTGACAAAAAAGTCCTTAAGGTTTTGAAAGATGATCTTGTTTTGATTTCTCTATATGTTGATGATAAAAGAGAATTACCTCAAAACGAACAGGTTGCATCAAAATTGACAGGCAGAAAAATTAAATATATTGGACAAAAATGGAGTGAATTCCAAACCATTAAATACAAAACAAATGCTCAGCCTTTTTACGTATTGGTAAATAATGAAGGCGAAGCGCTAAATGAAACTTCAGCATATAATCCAGATATCGATGATTATCTGAATTGGCTCCAAAGTGGCATTTGTAATTTTAAAAATAGTTTTAATTAATTTTTATTTATTGTTACCCAAGGTTAAATTGTAAAAACGGAATAGCGAAACTGCTATTCCGTTTTTTTGTGTAAATTCGAGATTTTATATCGTTTTTTGGCAGGCAATAAATTGTTTCAAATTCTTAAAAAATCCACTAAAATATAACGTGAATGTGGATAATTTATCCGATCTTACTCTTTAAATTTGAAAGAAAAAGAGCGAACAAAAATCATGAAACAGGCGATTGTAAATGCTGTAGTACATACAGGTGAAGAAATAATTGAAAATGGTGTTATTGTTATTGAAAACGGAAAAATCATTTCAGTACAAAAGGAAATTCCAAACGATATAAAACAAATTGATCTTAAAGGAAATCATATTGCAGCAGGTTTTATTGACATTCAGATTAACGGCGGAGAGCAATATTATTTTAGCCAAACGCCCAATGAAGAAACCATTCAGGATATTTATGATTCAAGTTTGAAATTTGGAACTACGCATGTTTTGCCTTGTTTAATTTCGTCTTCAAAAGAAACAATCCTAAAAGGAATTGATGCGGTACGTGATTATAAAGCAAAATACAATAACGGAGTTTTGGGAATGCATTTGGAAGGCCCATTTTTAAATCCGTTAAAACGTGGCGCGCACAGTATTGATCAGGTTCGAAAACCAACGAATGAAGAACTTGAAGAAATTATCAAACATGGAAAAGATATTATAAAAGTAATTACAATTGCGCCTGAATGTTTTACACAAGAACAACTGAAAATGTTGTTAGATAGTGGCATTATCATTTCAGTTGGACATTCTACAATAACCCACAAAGAAGCGCAATTTTATTTTTCGAAAGGAATAAATCTGGTAACACATTTATTTAACGCAATGACACAATTTGGGCATCGTGAACCGGGTTTGGTTGGGGCAGTTTTTGAAAATGAAAAAGTGTTTGCGCCTATTATTTTGGATGGAGCACATTGTGATTATGCAGCAGCAAAAGTGGCATATAAATTAAAGCAGGAAAAATTCTTTTTAATAAGCGACGCGACATTTTTAGGGCGAAAAGTAGCCAATTTTAAATGGGATAATTTTGATGCGCATTTAGAAAATGGTTTTTACAGAAATGAAGATGGGAATTTGGCAGGTGCTACAATTTCTATGAAAGAAGCAGTGCAAAATGCTTATAATCATTTGAATGTTTCAGCAGATGAAGCAATAAAAATGGCAAATACAAGAGTGGCTTCAGCAATTGGAATGGAAGATAAAATCGGAAAAATAAAGGCTGGATTTCCTGCGAGTTTCGTGCAATTTTCTGCAGATTTGAGTGAAATTGAAGTTCTTAATCTTGAATCTTAGATTCTAAAAACTATAAAAAAATATTCGCATCATTGATTTAAAAATAGCAATGATGCGAATAAGATTTTATTCTAATTAAAAAAGAAATTATACTTTAAAAATCAATTTCTTTTTATAGAAAACCCACAAAATAACACACCAGAAAGTCGCGTATAATAAAGCGTAAGCTAATGAAGCGTTTAATGGATTTTCAAACCAAGTAGCAATTCCGTGTTTGTATATTGAAGTTTGAAAGCTGATTTCTTCTCCGGCTATTTCTGGATCAGCAACTTTTATAGCGCTTAAAACTCTCGGAATTATTCCAGAAAAGAAAAATACGATCATAGGATTTACACCCCAAATTAAAAATAGTTTGGTCCATTTATTATAACCTTTTACATCAATTATAAAATATAAAAGCGTCAACAAAATAGTAGCAATTCCGGCAGTATATAAAACGTAAGAACTTGTCCAAAGTGATTTGTTAATCGGGAAAATGATGTTCCAAAGTAAACCTCCAATTAATAAAACAATTCCTGTGATGGCTGTTTTTTTGACAATTTCAATTTTATCGATTGATAAGTTTAATAATTGACCAATGTACATTCCTAAAATTCCGGTTCCAATTGCTGGTAATGTGCTTAAGATTCCTTCTGGATCCCAAGTTTTAGAAGATGCCCATAAATGTCCGTTTAAAAGTGTATCGTCAATCCAGGCCGCTAGATTAGTTCCTTTTTCAAAATTGGCAGGACCAAATCCGGGAACGGGTACAAAGGCCATCAATAACCAGTATCCAATTAAAAGCGTCGCTAAAACTAAAAGCTGTGTTTTTAAATTGGTCTTTAAATACAAAATAGAAGTAAAGAAATATACAATTGCAATTCGCTGTAAAACGCCTGGAATTCTTGTATCTTCAAAATGTTCAAGACCGCTGAATGATAGTGCAATCAAGATTAAAAAGATTCCTACGGCAAGATAGGTTTTGACTTTCATTGAAAAATTTCCTAAAAGGGCATAAGCAACTGCAAAAGCGATTACCAATCGTACTCCCAATAACGGAATTCCTTCTAAACCAAATAAATGAATTCTGCTGAAGACGCTTAAAAATAATCCCAAACAAAAAATTCGAAGTGAACGAACTAAGATCTTATTAAAGACACTTCCATCAAAATGTTTTACAGGCATTGCAAAAGGAATTGCAGTTCCCATTATGAAAACAAAAAACGGAAAAACTAAATCGGTAGGCGTGCAGCCGTGCCATTCTGCGTGTTCTAAAGGGGGATAAATAGAAGACCAGCTTCCTGGATTATTGACAATTGTCATCAAGAAGATGGTAAATCCTCTAAATACATCAAGTGAAGTTAAACGTTCTTTAGTCATTGGGTTTTGTTTTTTTTGTGGTTAGATATTTTTTTAGAGGAAAGAGGCAAGATGCAAGATTCTTGCTTTACTTTATGATTGCTTCTTGGATTATTTTTTGAATGTCTTCTCTGATATTTCCTTTGGCTAATTTATTTTCATCATTAACTATTTCTGGATATGTTCTGTTAGAAAGAAATATATAGACAATTTCGGTTTCAGGATCAGCCCAAGCCATGTTTCCTGTAAAACCTGTGTGTCCAAAACTTGATTCAGAAACGCAGTTGCAAGTTGGTCCCCCTTTGTGTACTCTTTTGTCAAATCCTAAACCTCGAAGAACGCCTTGATTTTTGTAATAACAAGTATTGAAAGCATCAAAAGTTTGTGGAGAAAAATATTGAATACCACCGTAATTTCCTTTTTGTAGAAACAGCTGCATCATTTTGGCAACATCCATACTGTTTGAAAAAATTCCGGCGTGACCCGCTATTCCACCTTCCATCGCGGCCGCCATATCGTGTACATAACCTTGAATTGCCTGATGCCTGAAATAATTATCAATTTCAGTTGGAGCAATATTGCTTTTATCAAATTTATCCAGCGGATTGTAAAACGTGTTCGTCATTCCTAATGTGCTGTAGAAATTTTCTTTGCTTAAATCTTCCAGTTTTTTATGTGTTTTTCTTTCTAGATATTCTTTTAAAATGATAAAAGTAAAGTCGCTGTATTTGTATTCTTTTTTTTGTGAAACAGGACTTTGAGCAATGATTTTCATGATCGTATCGTGATAATCATTTCGAATATAAAGATTGTCGGCAACTTTTGTTGTAAAACCAGTTTCGGCTATTTTACGATAGTATTTATCAGAAGGTTGATTGTTATTGTCTAAAGTCGCTTTGTAAAACGGAATCCATGCCTGAAGTCCTGCGTAATGATTTAGCAAATCTTTGAAAATGATATTTTCTTTGTTTGTTTTGGCAAAAAACGGCAACATATCTTTCAGTTTGGTGTCTAGCGTTACTTTGCTTTTATCATACAATTGCATCACATTTGGCAGTGTCGAAATCATTTTTGAAATCGAAGCGACATCATACAAATCAGAATTGGTTACTTTTTTTCCGTTATCGTAAGTCTGCGCTCCGTATGATTTCTGAAAAATTACATTTCCTTTTCTTGCCACCAAAACCTGCATTCCTGGCGCCATTTTACCATCAATTGCTTTTTGTGCCACAGCATCTATTTTAGATAAAATCGCAGGATTCATATCGACATTTTCCGGAGCTGTAAAAGCAAGCCGATTTAGTTTTTCGGTAGTTAAACCATCGTTGACATGGAAAGCATCATTAATCGAAACAGGAAGTTTACCTTTCGCATCAATCGCTCCAAAAAGCAATTCTGCAGAAACTACCTGACTGATATCTGAGTTTTGATAGGAAACCACCAATCCCTCAATATCCTCAAAATTATCAATTGATAAAAGGGAATATGGTTTTGCGAAAATATCCAGAATTACTTTGTTGTGTTTTGCGACTTCTTTCAGCCAAAGCAATTCGGTTAAAGTAAATTCTTGTTTTTCCCAAGGTTTATTCACTTTGTGATAGCTAATAATAACCTTGTCAAATTTTTTCAATTCCTTGTTCAGACTGTCAAGATTGGTGTCTTTAACTTCTGTGATTTCGGTGTATTTTTTTAAGGTGGAAACAAAAGTACTATTCGTGTCCTCACCAAGTTTTATGTAAGCAATTTTTTCGCTTAAATCTTTAATAGGAAGTATTTCTTTATCATTCTTTAAAACTGTAATTGCATTTTCATACAATTTATAATGTAAAGCATCATTACTAGAAGGATTTAGATCGTTATAAATATTCGCCATATCGATTGGCTTGTATTTGTTTAATCCTGCTTTGTATTTGTAATGCAAAATCTTTTTTACAGAATGCGCCAATCGTTCTTCTGTAATTACTTTTTCATTGTAAGCGGTTTCCAGTTTTTGAAAAGCAACTGGGACATTATCAGGACAAAGCAAAATATCATTTCCAGCTAAAATCACGGCTACTTCCAAATCTCCCGGACCTTTAAAATTGGCAGCGCCTTTCATCCCTAAACCATCAGTAAAAATTAATCCATCGAAACCTAATTCTTTTTGAAGCAGATTTGTAACTACATTATAGGAAGCTGAAGAAGGACAATTTGGCTGTGATTCTAAACTTGGAATATTAAGATGTGCGACCATGACAGAAACCAAACCTTCGTTAAACATTCTTTTGTATGGATATAACTCAACTAAATCAAGACGTTCTTTAGAAAAATTAACAGTAGGTAAGGCGTGATGCGAATCGGTTGAAGTGTCGCCGTGACCTGGAAAATGTTTTCCGGTACAGAAAACGCCGTTGCCCTGAATTCCTTTCATTAAAGCAATTGCTTTTTCACTTACGTTTACTTTATCTTCTCCAAAAGAACGATTTCCGATAATTGGATTTTTAGGATTTGTATTAATATCTAAAACCGGGGCAAAATTAAAATGAACGCCAATTCGCTTATTTTCGGCAGCCATATTTCTTCCCACTTTTTCAATTAAACTCAAATCCTTAATCGCGCCTAAAGTCATGTTCCAAGGATAACGATATGTAGAGTCTAAACGCATGGCTAATCCCCATTCGGCATCAATTCCAACAAACAAAGGAACTTTTGCTTTTGACTGATATAAATTGGTCAATTTTGCCTGACGAACTGGCCCGCCTTGAAAAAAGATAACACCTCCAACTTTATAATCGGTAACTAATTTATTTATTTGATTAACGTGAACTGAATCTTTGTTAGAATAAGCCGAAACCATAAACAATTGCCCGATTTTTTCCTGAACCGACATTTTATTATAAATGCTGTCAACCCAAGCCGTTTCTTTGTCGGAATCTTTGAAAAAAGTCTTTTTTTCGCTTTCTTTTTTTTGATCATACACAACGGTATCTTTTAAAGAAATGCCTTTTTTGGTATCAATTGTATTTGTATTTTTTTTGGAAGCACAATTGGTGATTAAAAAGATAAAAGCGGCGTATAGACTTATTTTTAAGATTGAATTTTTCATGTAATTTTTTTTGAAACAATTGAATCTAAAATTTAGCTTTCAATTGATTATTCGGGTAATTCTTATGCTGTTTAGAAACTTATTCTGGTAGTACTTCGTGAACTTGTAAAATATAATCCTAAATAGGTAATTAGTCCGTTTAAAACGATTAATTCATTATCAAAAACATATCCTCCAAATAATGCTTTCGAATTTTCATTGATTAAATACGTAAAAAATGGAGAAAGCAAACAAATAAATGGAACCAGTTTATCGTTGACATTTCTTGTTTTTTGGAATAAACCAAAAGCATATAATCCTAATAATGGACCATAAGTATAAGAAGCCACTTTAAAGATCATTCCGACAACAGAACTGTCATTTATCGAATTAAAAATCAAAATGATAAAAAAGATTAAAACTGAAAAACTGATATGAACCAAATGCCTCACTCGTACTGTGTTTTTCTTATGATTGTTTTCTGCTTTGTTCATTCCTAAAAAGTCCACACAAAAAGAAGTCGTCAAGGCTGTCAAGGCCGAATCTGTAGTGGCAAATGTCGCAGCAATAATTCCTAATAAAAATACGATGGCAGGAATTAGTGCTAAATGATTTAAAGCAATTTCAGGAAATAATAAATCGGTTCTTGGTTTTCCTGTCACTAAATCAGTTGGAATTGCGATTCCGTTTTTATTAGCATAAATGTATAACAATGCGCCAACACTCAAAAAGAAAATATTGATGACAACAAATATTCCTGTAAAAGTGAACATGTTTTTTTGTGCTTCGCCAATGTTTTTACAGCTCAGGTTTTTTTGCATTAAATCCTGATCCAGACCTGTCATTGCAATTGTAACAAACATTCCGCCTAAAATTTGTTTTATAAAGTGGAATTTACTTCCCATAAAATCATCAAAGAAAAAGATTTTCGAATAATTACTGTTTTTCACTTCTTCAAAAGCACTGATGGCACTCAAATCCATTCGGTCGCAGATAAAATAAATAGTAAGGAAAACTGAAGTTACTAAGAAGAAAGTCTGCAAAGTATCTGTAATAATAATGGTTTTTAAGCCGCCTCTATAAGTATAAGAGAAAATAAGCAATAGTGAAATCAAAACCGTGAAAGCAAACGGAATATGATAGAAATCAAAAACAAAACGCTGCAAAACAATCACCACCAAATAAAGTCGGAACGCCGAGCTAATGGTTCTGCTAATTAAGAAAATAGAAGCAGCTGTTTTATAACTAAAAACGCCCATTCGGTGCTCAATATAACCGTAAATCGAAGTCAGATTCATTCTGTAATACAAAGGCAATAATAATTTTGTAATAACAATGAAACCCAGTGCATTACCTAAAACAAACTGAAAATATTTGAATTGTTCACCACTTACGGCACCAACTTCACCCGGAACCGATATAAAAGTCACTCCGGAAAGCGCAGTTCCAATCATTCCGAAGGCTACTAAATACCATTTTGAATTTTTATTGGCGGTAAAAAAAGCATCGTTTCCGCTATCTTTCTTGCTGACTCTGTGTGAGATATAAAATAATGTTCCGAAATAAACGATAATAAGGAGAAGAATGGTACTTGGTGTCATTTTATTTTTTGGTGTTTCTTTTATAAATTATTTAAAACGGCCTTTTTTTAATAAGACCTAACAGGTTTTGAATTCTGCTAGGCCGCCGTTAAACTCAAAAATTGAAAAAATGTAGTTTTTGATTTGTATAAATCTATAAAAAGATTTTAATAGTGTGGCTTTTTACTGATTTTTGTTGTGAGCTTGTAAAACTGCTCTCACACTTTTGTGTTTCTGCAGTAATTCTTCGGCTAAATCGTACTCAATATCAAGTTCTTCCATAATCATTTTAATACCACGTTTTACCAGTTTTTCATTAGAAAGTTGCATATCAACCATTTTGTTGCCTTTGACTTTTCCTAATTTGATCATAACTGAAGTCGAGATCATATTTAAGGTTAGTTTTTGTGCTGTTCCCGATTTCATTCTGGTACTTCCAGTTAAAAATTCTGGTCCGACAATCAATTCAATAGGATAATCTGCTTCCTGTGCAATAAGTCCATTGCTGATGCACGAAATACTTCCTGTTTTGATATTGTGCTCTTTTGCTTTTTTCAAAGCTCCTAGAACATAAGGAGTATTTCCAGAAGCCGCAATCCCGATAATAAAATCTAAGCTTGAGATTTCAAATTTGGCTAAATCTTTCCATGCTTGTTCCGTATCATCCTCAGCATTTTCAACCGCTTTTCTGATAGCTGTATCACCACCAGCAATAATTCCGATAATCATGTCATGCGGAACACCAAAAGTAGGCGGGCATTCTGATGCGTCTAAAATTCCGATTCGGCCAGAAGTTCCTGCTCCAATATAAAATAATCGGCCACCCAATTGCATTTTTTTTACAATTGCTTTAACCAGTTTTTCAATTTTAGGAATCTGTTCTTCTATAATATGTGGTACCTTTTTATCTTCTGTATTGATGTTGATAAGAAGTTCTTTCACGCTCATTTGATCCAAATCTTTGTATAAAGATTCTTGCTCAGTTTCAGGATTTTTATTTTTCATTTTTCTTTTCTTTTTTGGTTTTTGAAACAGCAGATTTTATGATATTTATGCTTTCGATATTTTGTATAAGGGGTCTCTATTTTGATAAAAAATAGTCAATTTGGGGTTAAGAAACAGTTTTGTTTAATAGAGCAAATAGGCTTTTCTCATGATGTGAAAAGCTTTCAGATCTTTTTTCCAGCTTTCGCGAATGTCTTTTTCTGAAACTCCAGATTCTATTTGCTGTTGTAGTTTTTTTGTTCCGGCAAGTTTGGTAAAAAAAGCATTAAAAAATTTCGTTTTGTCGTTGGTATTTTGGTAGGCTTTTATGAGCCATTTTAATTCTAATTTGGTCAGTTTAGGATATGAAGTTAAATCTTCGCCAAAGCATTCTTTTCCGTTATAAAGAGGATCTTTGGCCCCAAAATTTGGCTTTGGAGTAAAACTGAAATTTGTTTTTGTCAAGTATGGAGAACCATAAATTTGAAATTGTTTTTCGGTTCCTCGTCCCACACTTACATTCGTTCCTTCAAAAAGACATAAACTGGCGTATAGATTTATAGATTGATCGTTTGGTAAATTAGGGGATGGTTTTACCAATAAACTGTATTGCATTTTTCGATTGTAATTAACACATGGAATAACGGTCAATTTGCATTTTGCGGCATTTTTTAGCCATTTTTCACCATTTATCATTTGTGCATATTCCCCAATTGTCATTCCGTGAAGAAGCGGAATAGGGTGCATACCTACAAAACTTGTAAATTCTTTTTCTAAAAGCGGACCATCGACTATACTTCCATTAGGATTTGGTCTGTCTAAAATTATAAGCGGGACATTGTTTTCTGCACAAGCTTCCATTACATAATGTAAAGAAGAAATATAAGTATAAAAACGAGCGCCGACATCTTGCAAATCGAAAATCATAATGTCGATTCCGTTTAATTGCTCAGGTTTTGGTTTTTTATTGTCTCCATAAAGCGAGATTATTGACAAACCGGTTTTAGGATCTTTTCCGTCAACAACATGTTCGCCTGCATCTGCTGTTCCTCTAAATCCATGTTCGGGAGCAAAAATGGTTTGTATAGCAACTTTCTTTTCTAGTAAAAAATCTACAACATGAGTTTTGTCAGACAAAATTCCGGTTTGATTGGTTACGATTCCTACTTTTTTATCTTTTAGAAGCGGCAAGTATTTCTCATAATTATCGGCTCCAGTTTTAAATGCAGGAGGATTAATTGTAGCGGTATTGCTTTTTGCTACCGTCAAAAGCGAATGAGAATATGAAGAAGTACAGATTAAAGAAGTTACAATAAGAATACTTTTTGCTATGAATTTTATCATTGTAATTACAGTTAATAGTTAAGGCAAAAAAGAACTAATAAAATTAAGATATTATTCGATTCCTGTGATGTTTTTGATTGATGATGAGAATGAGAATCTGAAACTTCAGATTTAGGCTTTTATTTTATCAGTTTTTTGCCCATTGACTTTTGCAATGAGAAAAAATTTTTAAAGACTGCCTCTGTTTAAATAGGTTCCAGAGGCAGTTTTATTATAAAGGGCAAATAGTTTATTACGAATGTAGAATTACCAACCTGGGTTTTGCTTTAAAGTTACACCTTCTGCGGCATATAAGCTGATATCATTTGTTGGAATTGCACTTAAGTAATTTTTTGGCGATACAAATAATCTTGTTACACCTGCTGCGTAAGGAATTACATATCCTTGCGCATTTACTTTTGTTTTAGAATTAGTTCCTATCAAAGCGATGATTCTAGCTCCTAAAACAACATCAGGATTAGCATTAGTATCTAGGTAATCTCCTTTTTTCCAACGCATAAGATCTTCTTTTCTCATAGTAGTCCAGCTCATAAACTCAATTCTGCGTTCACGACGAATCTCCCATGTAATTGGATTAACGATTCCTGAAATTTGTTCTAATGCAGTTGTTCTTTGTGGATCATCTATTTGTACTCCATTAGCGGCAGCATTCGTACCATCTGTAGTTAAAATAGCGATTCCTGCACGTGTACGAACTTTGTTGATTGATAAATTAAGATCAGCATTAGTAATTGTACCTAATTCTGCACAAGCTTCGGCATAATTCAAATAAACTTCACTTAATGTAAAAACTGGAGCATCAATTTGGTTTTGCCCACCAGTCGTAACCTCAGTACCAGTTGTAGCAGGATTGTTATATAATTGAAATACGTAACCCGTTATAGATGTCAAACCATTAAAAGGCTTATCAGAATAAGCATAATCTGCTGCGCTGAAAGCTTTAGCAAATCTTGGATCTCTGTTAGCAAAAGTATTAGCGATAGTGTTATCACCCAAATATTGAGCATTTCCAGCTTGTTTGATAGGGAGCCCGTTAGTAGTAACATAACTTTCTGCAGCAAATTTTGTTAATCCGTTTTGAACCGTAGATGTATTTGTGTACGACTGCACTGAATTTCCTAAAACACCTTTGATGTATCTTTTTGTCAAAATTACCTCAGTATTTCCTAATAGCTCAACAGAGTTGTAAAGTGCTTTCCAATCTGTGTTTAATTTATAGGAATTATTGTTCATTACGGCTAAAGAGGCATCTTTTGCTTTTTGAAGATATGCATTTCCATTCTGACCCAAATTGTATTTTCTGTAAGTACCTTCACTCAAACATACTCGGCTTAATAATGCATAGGCGGTATATTTATTTACAGTAACATTGCTGTCATCAACGTTTAACAACATTGGAATAGCTTCTTCTAAATCTTTAATTACATTGTCTATAACTTCAGCTCTGCTTAAAGCTGGCTTATAAACATTAGCATCACCTTGAGCTAAATACTGATCTGTATACGGCACATCACCAAACTGTTGTGCTAAACGGAAATAAGTATGCGCTCTAAAAAACTTTGCAACACCTATATAGTGATTTTTCTTCACTTGATCCATAGGTACATTAGGGACTCTTGTCAACATAAGATTACAACGACGAATCAAAGTATAATACTCGTTCCAGTTTGCATTAGTTGCATTTGGAGCCGTTGGAAAGTTAGTAAAAACGTTCATTGCAAGGTTGTCATCTATTAATCCTGTACCTGCATGAAAGTAAAAGTCAGCCGTAGTACCAGTATTATTTCCGTACCCATTAAAGGTATTATAGTTTAACCAAGAATATGTTTTTACGTTATTCTCTGAAGTCCAAAAATTGTCGTCTGAAAATACATCTTCAGGAGGTGTATCCAAAAAATCAGAACAGCTAACCGCTAGGCTTGCAAAAGTAAGCAAGGCAACAGACAGTTTTATCCTAGAGTTTATTATTAATTTTCTCATTTTAATTAATTTTTAAATTTTAAATACCTTTTTTAAAACGCAAGTTGTATACCAAATGATATTGTTTTAGAATAAGGAAAAGTTCTTCCCCATGCCGCTTCAGTTTCATTAATTTCAGGATCTACTGGCAATTTACTGCTTTTCCAAGTAGCAAGGTTTAAACCTGAAATGTACGGTCTAACTTTGTCAATTCCTACTTTTTGGGTAATACTTTTAGGAAGAGTATATCCAATAGTCATCGATTTTAGACGTAAGTAAGACATGTCTAATAAATAACGAGATTGTGCAACAAAATTGTTTGATCCCGGTGCATAAGTTCCAAAAGCATTACCAGCATGTCCAGGGTAAGGATTAGGGAAATACGCATCTGTATTTTGCGGTGTCCAGTAATCATTTTGGTTCTCATACATAGCATCTGTTCTGTTGTAGAAAGGTAATATTAAATCAGAAGTTGCCCAGTATTGACGTTTACCAACTCCTTGAAAGAAAGCATCAATATCAAATCCATATAAAGCGCCACCAAGACGAACTCCATATTGGTAACGAGGCGTTGTATTACCAATCACTTTTAAATCTCCTGGATTTAAAGCTGTTCCATCTCCTCTTGAGATTATTCCGTCTCCGTTTATGTCTTTATACATTACATCACCAGCACCATATCTAAAAGTACCAGTTCTTACATTTTTATAATCAACACCATTTACAATTAATCCTGTTGCGTCAATTTGATCTGTAGATTGAATTAATCGGTCTGTTTCTAATCCCCAGATTTCTCCAATTTTTTGACCTGCATAAAAAGATCCCAAAAGCTTAGAAGTGTTGTTCCATTCTGTTACTTCTGTAGTATTGTCTGAAAGGGTAAGATCTGCATAAACACTTATGTTTTGGTTTATGCTTTTGTTAAAGTTAAGCGCTAGTTCCCAACCAGTTGTTCTTAAATTTCCTGAGTTTGTATTGGCAGCAGCCTGACCAAATGAACCTGGAAGTGTTTTACCTGGAGCTAGCATTCCTTTAGTATCACGTTGGTAATAATCAAAAGTCAAACCTAACATGTTAAATATTCTAATATCAATACCTACATCTTGCGTAGTTACTTTTTCCCAAGTTAAATCAGGATCAACATTTGATGGCTGATTAACAGAAGGGGGTACTGTTGCGCCACTTCCTAACCAAAAAGGGTTAGAGTTAGTCATAGTTGGTAAAAATGCATTAGCTGCAATATTTTGATTTCCGATTGAACCAACAGATCCACGAATTTTCAAATCATTCAACCAGCTTTTTGTGCCTTCCATAAAACCTTCTTCAGAAATTCTATATCCAACAGAAGCAGAAGGGAAGAATCCCCATTGTTCATCAGTTGGGAATTTTGACGAACCGTCATAACGTCCGTTTATTTCCACTAAATATTTTCCTTTGTAATCGTAATTCACACGTGCAAAAAATCCGGCGATAGCATATCTCGATAAACCTGGATTTAAAATAGCTGTAGAAACAAGAGGTGAAGTAAATTGATCACCGATAGCTAAATTAAACTCTGGTTTGGTTTTATCCAAAAGTGTGTTTCTACGAGCATAGGTTCTTTCAAAATCATACCATTCTGTATTCAAACCGCCCAATACTTTGAAGTTATGGTTGTCACCTACTGTTTTAGTATAGTTTCCAAAGACATTTGCTACATTTCTTGTATAAGATGATTTAGCTTGTGCAACAAAATCATTTGCAGTTTCCATCATTGTAGGTTTTCCTGAAACTAAATCAGCAGCACTAGTCCACCAGTCCCAAAGAGGCACCTGGCCACCATTCATTTTAAGGCTTGAGAAATTGTTGTTTATACTGTATTCTCCAACGATATTAAAATCTTTCGTAATTTGAGCAGTAAGTCTTCCACTGATCCTCATATCATTCGATTTGCTTTCATTTTGAGATGCGTTTGCCATATAACCTGGCGCATGTCTGAAATAAGTACCATTATAAGTACCATAAGGGAAATAAGAACCCCAACGCATATAGTAACCAAAATATCCGTTACCCTCTGTGTCAAGACCACTGTTATAGTAGTTAAAAGGAGAATCGTATTCTTGGAAAGTTCCCAATACTTTAAAATCTCCAGTAAGCCAGCTTGCTAACTGCGTAGTCATACCAAGGTTAAGATTGAATCTTTGGTTGGTTTCGTTATTGATTTTCATTACACCTTCTTGATTAGCAAGACCTAACGAAACAATAAACGAACTTTTTTCACCCAAAGAACCTTGAGCTGATAAATTATGAAGCGTTTGTATTGCATTCTTTTTTAACATTTCATCATGCGGATTCCAAATTCTGTAAAAATATTCTTTTCCGCCGATAACGTCAAAATCCTCACCCAAAATCATATTTTTGTCATTAGGGTTTCTTGTTGCAGCATATTTTTGTTTCCAGTTAATGATACCTGGTAATAATGTTTTGTAGTTCATACCAAAAGATTCTGGATTCGCATTACCAGCTCTGGCTTGTGCCTCGATCATTGCCGGAAGCTCTACAGTAGGGTCATTAAAGTTAACCAAAGAAATTGGGTTGCTTATTCCTATATTGTTGCTATAGGCGAATCGTACTTTTCCTTTAGCATTTTTACCACTTTTAGTAGTAATTAATATAACTCCAAATGCAGCACGTGCACCATAAATTGAAGCAGAAGCAGCATCTTTAAGGACAGACATCGATTCTACGTCTTCTGCATTTAATAATGACAGATCGCCTGGAACGCCATCAACTAAAATAAGTGGTGATCCTGTAGCTACCCCATTTACAATAGTTCCAGCACCACGAATATTAACATTTGATTGTTTGCTTATATTACCTGAATTATAAGTAATATTAAGTCCAGGAGTAGTTCCTTGTAAACCTTTTGTAATATCTGTAATCGGAATACTTCCTAAAGCTTTTTTAACATCTACCTTAGCAACTGCACCTGTAAGGTTTGCTTTTTTCTGAGAAGAGAATCCCACTACAACTACTTCATCTAATTTTGCAGTGCTTGAAGATAGTTCAATATTTACTGTTTGTTGCCCTTCGATTTTTACGACCTGAGTTTCAAATCCCATGTAGCTAAAAGCCAGAGCTCGGCCAGGCGCTACGCTAATGCTGAATTTTCCATCAAAATCAGTAGTTGTTCCATTAGAGGTTCCTTGGATCATTACGCTGACTCCGGGTATCGGAAATCCATCTGCTTTGTTTTTTACAGTTCCAGTGATTGTTTTTGTTTGCCCAAATGTTGCTTGAATGAACAAAACCAACAATGAAATAAGAAATAGTTTTTTCATAATTATCTGGTTTTTTTTATGGTTGTTGAGCAAATATATTTATTTATTGCATACAAATGCATTATTTTGTGTTTTTTTTCAAAAATTAACTAAAATAACGCAAAATAACGCATTTTGTAGTTCCCTATTTTTTTAGTTTTGGTTTTTTACGGCAAAAAATGCAAACTATTGCAGTTTATGGTTAATCCTACACTTCCAATAGAATTATTTGATATATTTGTCCTGAATTTTAACTTTTTAAAAAATGCTGAAAGCCGAAAGACACAAATATATAATGAGTAAGCTTGTTGAAGAACAGAAGGTTGTAACAACTGATTTGGCTTTGGCTCTGGATTTGTCAGAAGATACAATTAGACGAGATTTAAACGAGCTTGACAGCAAGAAACTGTTGGAAAAGGTATATGGCGGTGCAGTACAGGTTAAAGAAAAATCGGCTAATGTTTTCGATATACATATTTCTGATGAAGAAGAAAAAAAGCAGATCGTAACAAAAGCATTGTCATTATTGCATGACGATCAAGTTATTATAATGAGTGGAGGAAGTACAAATTTAGTGTTTGCAAAACTTATTCCTTCCGATTTAAAAGCTACAATATATACCTATAGTCTCCCAATTGCAATGCAGTTGTCTCAACATCCTAATATTGATTTAATATTTATTGGGGGAAAAATGCAAAAAAACGCAATGGTAACGATTGGTATAGATGTGATGCAAGTTGTGTCTAAAATTAAGGCCGATATCTGTTTTATTGGCGCGAGTAGCATTAATATAAAACAAGGACTTACCGAAGTTGGTTATGAAGTCTCTATGGTTAAAAAAGCAATGATAGAAGCATCTGATAGAGTTGTTTCGATGTTTTCTTCAGAAAAGTTAAATACAAAAATGCCTCATGTTGTCTGCGATTTGAATCAGTTGGATACAATTGTGACTAATTTGGATCCTGAAGATGCGAGGCTGGAAGAATACCGAAAATCAGGTGTTTTTATATTATAATTAGAAATCTAATTAGCGTTAAATGCGTTTTTTTGCGTTATTTTAATTTTATTTTGTTAAATAACGCAAAATAATGTAACTGTTTTGTTTTTTGTATCTATATTTGTTAAAACTAAATTTTAACTACAATAGATATATTATGAAAACAACTACTTCTTTGGCTTACGACATACCTGGAAAATTTGAAGAAACCCGATTTGAAAAAAATCATAATGTAATCTTTGAAAATTCTGCGGAAGCTTCAAAAACTGTCGCTCAAGAAATAGCTGAATTAATACGTTTGAAACAAGCTGCAAACGAATCTTGCGTGCTTGGGCTGGCAACAGGTTCTTCACCAATTAAAGTATATGAAGAATTAGTTCGAATGCACAAAGAAGAAGGATTAAGCTTTAGCAATGTAATCACTTTTAATTTGGATGAATATTATCCAATGACCAAA